>NZ_JACHES010000005.1:0-8149 GCF_014201585.1 Anoxybacillus tengchongensis | reverse complement strand
CCTATTCAATGATGATCGATGCGTCGAGGCAACTCGTCGCTTATTCGACGATGCACCGCTCGTGGCTGAGGTTTTACCACTAAACTACACCCGCGTATGCAGAAAAAGTAGAAATTTGTCGAACGAAATGTAAAAATAAAAAACAGGAATCCCTGTTTCATAATCACGTTTTACATTATATCGACTCCACTAGGACAAGTCAATACCTTGTTCACAACTTTTTCAAAAATGCATTCTCGCTCTATCATACCACGCTCGTATAAAAGTCGAAACCGTAAGTCCGTAAAAATTTATCCTCTCCATCTAGAACCGTTCACCGAACGAAATAATGGGTGTTATTTTATGAAAGGTTTTAGGAAAATAAGTTATCTATTTTAAAACATGCGGTTGAAAATGAGGAACATTCGTAGCCCCCTTTGTAACAATTAGGGGGCTTTCTTTACATTTTCCCAGACATCAATCCGTACAACCGATTGCTTCCGCAAGACTCCCTAATAATTAATTCAGGTTCAACCATGACTGCTTTCGGCTGAAATTGACGGTGTATAATATCTCGTAACATATATGCGGCAAGCCGTCCAATTTTTTCTTTATCTTGGCGAACCGAAGTTAATGGCGGATCAGTATAATTGCATGCCTCGATATCATCACATCCAACAATTGCGATATCCTCAGGCACTTTTAACCCTCTTTCTTTTGCCGCTTTCATCGCACCAAAGGCCATTAAATCTGACGCCGCAAATATCGCTTCAGGATGATGTGACGATTGTAATATTTTTTTCATTGCCTCATAGCCACTTTCCATAAAAAAATCCCCTTGGGCGAACCATTCATCATGAATAGTTAACCCAAATTCTTTCATCGTGTTACGAAATCCTTCTTCGCGAATTTTTGTCACTTGTGCCCCAGGCAAACCGCCAATGTAGCCGATATGGCGATAGCCACATAAATAAAAGTGTTCTACGACTTTCGCGGAAATTTTATAGTTATCTGTCATAATGTATGCCGAACGGCTTCCCTCAAGCGGAATATCTACACCAATACATGGAATGTCGCTCATGTCTAAACGATAAATGGACGGTTGCACTTTTTCACCACTAATAATGATTACCCCATCGACTTTGTAGCGCATCGCTCGCTCGTAATAATCTTCCTCTCCTTCTTCAAATCGCTCATTTGAAAAAAAGAGGAGGTCATAACCGAACGCTCCCATTGTTTTTTTAAAAGAATTCATCACTTCGATAAAAAAGGGATGGTTGAAATCCGCATTAATTTCCCCGGCATAAATGACGCCGACAACTCTCGACTTATGAGCGGTATCTTTTTGAATACGAGCGGCAACATACCCTGTTTGTTCCATAATTTCTAACACTTTTCTTTTCGTTTCTTCACCGACATCATGATAGTTATTCAACACTTTCGATACCGTGCCTGGCGACACACCCGCTAATTTTGCAATTTCTTTAATGGTGATTTTCATACGATCCCTTCTTAACTTCATAATCTTATTTTCATTATAACACAAATTTTCCCTCGTTTAGCGGCCATGTCACTATTGTTTGACGGATCCTTGAGTCAAGCTTGAAATAAACAACTTATTAAAAATTAAAAACACGACAATGAGCGGTAATGTTGCCCAAAATGTTCCTGATAAAATCATGCCATAGTCCTTCACATATGCATCTTGAAGAGCACGAATTGCAATTTGAATCGTGTAGCTTGACTCATCCCTTAATACAGTCAACGGCCATAAGAAATCGTTCCATACGAACATAAAAGTTAAAATACCGAGCGTCGCAAAAGCTGGTAAAATGGAAGGAACGACGATGTTCCAATATACACGGAAAATGCTACATCCATCAATTTTCGCTGCTTCAATTAATTCATCTGGAATCGCATCTTTAATATATTGACGCATCCAGAAAATACCGAACGCATTCATTAATCCTGGAACGATAATTGCTTTTAAGTCGTTCAACCAACCTAACTTTGTAATAATAAAGTATTGCGGAATTAATCCTAATTGTGGCGGAATCATCATTGTGATTAAAATGACGGTAAATAGCTTCTCACGCCCTTTAAACTGCAACTTGGCAAACGCAAAACCTGCTAAAGAACTGAAAAATAACACACCGAGCGTTGTTAAACTAGCAACAACAAACGAGTTCCACATCGCCCCGAAAAAGTCGATGTTTTCTAATACGTTTTGAAAGTTTTCTACTAGTTTATCCCCCGGCACGACCGCTGGTGGTAATTTATTAATGACATGATTCGGTTGCGTCGCCATGACAAACATCCAGTATAACGGAAAAACCGATAACAACGCACCGATAATGAGTAAAATGTGAATCGTTACTTTATTCACAAGTCCTTTTTTACGTAACGTAGCCATCTTCATTCACCTCCATGTTTTTACTTACCCGATTTATCTAAACGATTGGACGCGAAAAAGTTAATCGTCGTGAATACAATAATGAGTAAAAAGAGTGAGACAGCCGTCGCAGAAGCTGTTCCGAACGCATTATTCGTAAAAGCTTCCCTCCATAAATACAACACGATCGTCATACTTTCTTCCCTAAAACCACTTCCAAAAATGAGTGGTTCAGCGAAAATTTGTAGCGATCCGATCGTTGCTGTGAATACAACGAAGACGATAATCGGCTTTAGCATCGGTACAGTAATGAAAAGAAACTGCTGCCATTTTTTCGCTCCGTCAATTTCAGCTGCTTCATAAAGGTCTTTCGGTATACTTTGCAATCCCGCTAAGAAAATAATCGAGTTATATCCAACCCATCGCCAAAAAATCATCGTCGCAATCGCAATTTTCGCTCCCCATTCAGATGTCTGCCAGCTTACTGGAGAAATTCCAAACAAATTAAGTGTGGCATTGACCAATCCTGCTTCTTGTTCGCTAAATAAAACGGTGAAGACAATCGCTACCGCAACAATCGATGTTACGTTTGGCACAAAATAAGCAACACGAAATACACTTTTAAATTTAACAATCGCTGAATTTAAAGCAACTGCTAAAATTAATGCTGCGATTAACTGTGGACCTGTTCCTAATAGACCGATGATAATCGTGTTATAAATTGATTTCCAAAATAGTGGATCAGTAAAAATGAGTGAAAAATTTTTAAATCCGACAAACGTCATTTCACCGAATCCGTTCCATTTTTGAAACGCTAAGTAAAAGCTAAACAGCATGGGAAAAACCCCGAAGACAGCAAATAAAAGAAAGAACGGAGATATGAATAAGTAGCCGGCTAATGCAGTTTTTTTCTTATCACTTAATCCTTTTGGACGGACAGCTGTATGCGTATGATTATGGGATACCATTGTATTTCCCTCCAAAAAATCATGATAGGGGAAGGGAATAAATCCCTTCCTCATGTATTTTATTGACGTTCAAGTTGACGTTTAATGCGTTTAATTGCTTCTTTCCATTCTTTTTCTGGATCAGCTTTTTTCTTTTGTACATTTGTCAACGCTTTCACAATTTCTGATTGAACAATTCCGTAGTTTTTACCCATGTATACCGTTTTTACTTTTTGCGCTGCTTCAGCAAATACTTGAGCTGTATTCACGCCACCAAAATACTCATCTTTGTACTCTTTAAACTCCGGTGCATCATACACAGAAGGAGTGGATGGGAATAAGCCCATATCTTTAAACGACTTTAACTGTTGTTCTGGTGCGACAAGCCATTGAATAAAGTCGTATGCTTCCTTGGCATGCTTGGACTCTTTCGGAATCGTTAAATAAGAACCACCCCAGTTTCCTGCTCCACCAGGCATGTTTGTAATAAGCCATTTACCTGCTGAATTTGGCGCATTTCCTTTAACTACCCCTTGCATCCACGCAGGTGCAAGCAGTGTGGCATAGCTTCCTTTTTCCATCGCATTGCCCCATTCAGGCGTCCACAATCCGTTGCTACCAAGGTAACCTTTTTGAATTAAATTTACAGTATAGTCGTACGCTTGTTTAATGTACGGTTCTTTTTCGATCAACAATTCTTCTTTTTCATTGAAATATTGCACAGGCGCTTGGTCACGCAATGCGTTGTACACAAGTTCAACATTGTCTGCAATTGGTTTTCCTGTTTTTTCTTTAATTGTTGCAGCGACTTCAGCATATGCATTCCAGTCCGGAATTAACTTAGCAACTTCTGCAGGATCCGTTGGTAATCCTGCTGCTTCAAACACGTCCGCGCGATAAAACATAGCTGTCGGACCAATGTCTGTCGGAAGACCGAACAAAAAGCTTCCGTCCGCGCTTTCACCGATGCGCCATTTCCAATCTAAATACTTATCCTTAATGTCTTTTGCACCAAAATCGTATAAGTTATAAAAGCGATCTTGCGCCTCACGATAACGTTCAATGTTATTTACTTCAATCATTGCGATGTCCGGCGCACCACTTCCAGCTGATAACGCTGTAAATAAAGCGTTGTGGTGATCATCAAACTGTGTAGACTGGATTTTAATTTCAACATTCGGATGATCTTTCATATATTCTTCAGCTAACTTTTCATAACCTGTGCTTCCGAATACCCACATGTCTAACTTCACTTTTTCACTTGAACCTTTATCTTTTGATTCGTTATCACTTTGGGACTGATTGCTGCACGCCGTTGCAAACATAAAGACGAATGCTAGCAACAACATAAGCGCTCGTTTCTTCATTATTCTTTCCCCCTTGTTTTTTACTTACAACACATGGCATACTGTTTACTTCATGTAATTTGTCCATTTCGTTTGCCCATTCGCTTGTTTGACGGTATAATTCTTTTAGTTTTCTTTGTAGTAGCGGCCAATCCCCAACATATCGCGCTATTACAAAGAAAACTTTTTCCCTTCCCCCATCACCTCCTTTATTTAACTCCATGATTCATGATCGTTTCCTTATACCATAATGCGCTCTTCTTCGGGATTCGTGCTAACGTTTCATAGTCTACGTATACAATCCCGAAACGCTTATCATAGCCAAATGCCCACTCGAAATTATCGAACAACGACCATACATAATATCCTTTCAAATTGACTCCTCGTTCAATCGCACGATGACAAGCAATTAAATGCTCTCGTATATAAGCGATTCGCTCATTGTCTTCTACTTCACCTTGCTCATTAACATAATCTTTGTATGCAGCACCATTTTCAGTAATGTATAACGGAATATCGCCATAATCATTTTTCAATCGTATCATTAAATCGAACAAACCATTTGGATTCACTTCCCAATTCATATCTGTCACTGGTCTTCCTGTACTTACATGCTCAAATACGATTGGTTCACGTTCACCCTTTTTCCAGTCTTTTAATGTCGCCGTTGAGTAATAATTGAATCCGAAAAAGTCGATCGGCTGCTGGATCGTTTGTAAATCTCCTTCTTGATAAATATTTGGTAAGTAATCTTTATACACTTCTAACATATCTTTTGGATATTGTCCTTTAAACACAGGGTCTAAAAACCAACGATTCATAAAACCGTCCCATTTTCTCGCTGCGTCAACTGCTTTTTCATCTTGTGGGTCAAACGCATATCCAGGAGTTAAATTCAATGTAATACCAATTTCTCCATTTTTCGGACCAATCGCTCGAAACGCCTTTACTGCTTCGCCATGAGAAAGAAGAACATGATGAGCAGCTTTTAAGAATGATGTAAAGTTTTGAATACCTGGCGCATGTTCACCATTCCCGTACCCTAAATAAGTGACAACCCATGGTTCGTTATGAGTAATCCATTTTTTCACGACATCCCCAAGATTCTCATAAAGGAAAGCAGCGTATTCTTGAAAATAATGAACAATATCACGATTTTCCCAGCCACCTTTTTCTTGAAGAGCTTGCGGCATATCCCAATGATAAATTGTCAACATTGGCTCAATATCGTTTTCTAACAATTCATGTACAAGACGTTTATAAAAATCTAAACCTTTCTCATTAAACTTACCAGGCGTTTCCGTATACAGCCTCGCCCAACTCGTCGAAAATCGATACGCCTTTAAATGAAGCGCTTTCATTAATGCGACATCATCAATATAACGATTGTAATGATCAATTGCGATATCCCCATTATCCCCATTTGCTACTTTACCAGGGATACGGGAAAAGTGATCCCAAATCGAATAAATTTTATCTCCTCCAGTCGCCGTTCCTTCAATTTGATACGATGAAGTAGCAGCTCCCCAGATGAAATCTTTCGGAAACTGAAGCATATTTCGAACCCCTTTCGAAAATTTTCGTTAACAAATAATTAAAAAAGCGCTTTCTTTCATTTGTTTCGTAAATTAATCATAATAAAAATTAGCGGATAAAGTCAATAAAATCTTTTATTTTCACAAAAAAAATTATGATTAATTGTTCAATAAAATTGTTTTTTTCTACGAAAATTTTCGTTATGTATATTAAGAGGTAAGCTAAAATGATCGAGAAGAAACGGATAAGAGAGGAGGAAATAAAAAAAGATTCCTGTAATCAACAGGAATCCTTGTAGTGCCGATGGTGGGAGTCGAACCCACACTCCCTCACGGGAACACGATTTTGAGTCGTGCGCGTCTGCCAGTTCCGCCACATCGGCATGAGACTATTAAATTATAACATATCGCCTTATTTTGTCAATATTTTCCAGTGCCGAGGGCCGGACTCGAACCGGCACGGTAGTCACCTACCGCAGGATTTTAAGTCCTGTGCGTCTGCCAATTCCGCCACCCCGGCGCATAAAAAATGGAGGCGGCAACCGGATTCGAACCGGTGGTAAAGGTTTTGCAGACCTCTGCCTTACCACTTGGCTATGCCGCCATGAAATGAAGAGCGGAAGACGGGACTCGAACCCGCGACCCCCACCTTGGCAAGGTGGTGTTCTACCACTGAACTACTTCCGCATATATGGCTGGGGTAGCTGGATTCGAACCAACGCATCACGGAGTCAAAGTCCGTTGCCTTACCGCTTGGCTATACCCCAATGTTTTAAAGTTTATATGGGGCGACTAGTGGGAATCGAACCCACGAATGCCAGAGCCACAATCTGGTGCGTTAACCACTTCGCCATAGCCGCCATATTTTTTGGCAGGGGCAGTAGGAATCGAACCCACACCGGAGGTTTTGGAGACCTCTGTTCTACCATTAAACTATGCCCCTAAAATGGTGGAGGGGGACGGATTCGAACCGCCGAACCCAAAGGGAGCGGATTTACAGTCCGCCGCGTTTAGCCACTTCGCTACCCCTCCGCAGATGGTGCCGGCTGCAGGACTTGAACCCGCAACCTACTGATTACAAGTCAGTTGCTCTACCAATTGAGCTAAGCCGGCACATTATATATTCGAACTAAGCCGACATTATTGAAAATGGTGGCTCGGGACGGAATCGAACCGCCGACACAAGGATTTTCAGTCCTTTGCTCTACCGACTGAGCTACCGAGCCACATATGGCGGTCCCGACGGGACTCGAACCCGCGATCTCCTGCGTGACAGGCAGGCATGTTAACCACTACACTACGGGACCAATTTGGTTGCGGGGGCAGGATTTGAACCTGCGACCTTCGGGTTATGAGCCCGACGAGCTACCTGGCTGCTCCACCCCGCGATGATAAGAAGGGACTATTTTTTATTTATGGTGGAGGATGACGGGATCGAACCGCCGACCCCTTGCTTGTAAGGCAAGTGCTCTCCCAGCTGAGCTAATCCTCCATTTGATCTTGCCCGGCAACGTCCTACTCTCGCAGGCGGTGTCCCGCCAACTACCATCGGCGCTGGAGAGCTTAACTTCCGTGTTCGGGATGGGAACGGGTGTGACCTCTCCGCCATCGTCACCGAGCAATAATGCTTTAGACAAATGTTATTATAACGGAATATTTTTTGTTGTCAAGCATTTTTTTATTCCTTCAAAACTAGATAACAGGTTAAGCAGTCGCCTACGCTTTTCTTGATGTCTAGCTTCGAACTAACATCCTCCTACGCCTTTCGCTTTTTCCGTTCGACGTGCACGCACGTCTTCGTCAAAAGCTCTCGGCTCCGTCGGACGTTTCCTTGGCTTCGCCAAGGACCGTTCTCCGCTTTTCTTATGTGTTTAGTTAAGTCCTCGATCGATTAGTATCCGTCAGCTGCACGTGTCGCCACGCTTCCACCTCGGACCTATCTACCTTGTC
>NZ_JACHES010000004.1 GCF_014201585.1 Anoxybacillus tengchongensis | reverse complement strand
GTATGCGGAAGAAGGATCTTGACTGATGAACCCATTTCATCCAGCTAACATGTTTCTGGGATTGAGTGGAAATCACAGAAAATGGTGAAGACCCTCTTTTATGCAACTCCTTTGGCATGCGTTAACATTTTTGTTCTATTATTTAAACGTAACAGGAACCCATAGTTCATTTTCTGGATTGTGATTTGGAGGGTAATAACATTCAATGCATGGAATTTTAGCAAGCTCGTAATGAGAAGTAGGAAGCCATTCATATAATTGATTCCACGCTTCGGTTACGTTTGGAATGACTGCCCACGTGTCGTGTGTGATCGTCATATATTGCATATCGCTTGGAACTTCTCCATCATAACGCACCCCCATAAAGTAAGTAAACTCTTCGTCTGTTATTTTAGCTTCTTTCCCACAAATACCTAACAACCCTGCGAGCATGCATTTTGGCTGTTCCCAAGAAAGAGCGATCAGTTTTTGCATAAATCCATCCTTTTTGGCATGATCCCAAAGCGAAGAAATCGTTTGGAATGCTTCGTTTGTTCTTACACGGTACCTTTTTCCCACGATGGTCAATTCAAATGGAATCTTTTCAATTTTGTGCTCCATTTTGACAGCTCCTTTTGTTGATATGATGGATATTTCTATATGAGTTGATATTCCTTACCTTTTTATATTAACATAAAAATCCAATATACACTTATAAATGTTTGAGAAGGTGCCACATTATGTCGAATAAAGTAGTTACGATATTTCGCTTTGCAGTTGTTGGAGCAGGCAATACATTTGTAGATTTTGGACTGTTTTTCTTGCTTGTAGCTCTCGGTATGCCGTATATGTGGGCGCAAATGTTTGGCTATAGTGCGGGTGTGATCAATAGCTACATATGGAATCGGGCGTGGACGTTTCGAGCGGAAGGGGCGATCATGAAACAATTTGCCCGTTTTCTTGTCGTTAATCTTTGTTCCTTTACAGTTACACTTTTACTTTTGTATGTGTTAAACGAAATTTATCCTATTTTTTTAAGTAAATTAATTGCAACAATATGCGGGATGGGCGTCAGTTGGTTAGGTAGCTATAAATGGGTATTTTCAGAACGAATGTTACGTAAAGATATATAACATAATATTTTGAAAAATATGAAAAAATATTCCTTTCCACTTCTTTGGATGTTATAATCATGTCATAAAATATAACGTGAAGGGTGGATTATACATGTTTTCGTTAAAAAAACGAGTAAAAATAGAAAAAGAAAACGAAATGCAATCGAATGTGATGCTCGGTCAAATTGAAGTGGCTGCTGATCAACTGAAAGCAGTTGTAGAACAAATGAAATTGGCTGCTGAGTCGCTCGATCAAACATCAAGTGCTACACAGCAAAGTACTGTACAGCTCATTGATTGTTTGGAAAAAACAGTGATTTATACGACACAAGTAGAAGAGAAAATGAAAATGATTGAACAGTCCGCGTTGAAAATTTCAGATGTTTCCCAGTGCATTCATGCAGACAGCGAAGCGTCTTGTAATGAGCTTATTCGATCGTTACATTCATTAGAAAACCTTCAACGCGAAATGAATGATCTGCGAACAGGGCATTATGCACTGCTTCGTCAAATGGAATTGTTAGTCGAGCGCTCACAAGAAATTCATCACATTCTTTCAACGATCGCCTCTATTTCGCAACGGACGAGTATTTTAGCATTAAATGCAAACATTGAATCAGCGCGTGCGGGTGAGCACGGGAAAGGATTTTCTGTCGTCGCGAATGAAGTTGGAAAATTAGCCAACCAAACGTCAGTTGCGGTAGAACAAACGCGTGATATTTTGTCATCTATTCAATCAGAAATTGCTTCAACGATGCACATGGTGAAATCGGAGACAGAGCAAATCGAAAATGGGTCAAGTGAAATGAATAACGTTCTTTCGACTCTAACTGATTTTAGAAAAAAGCTCCATCATATGACAGCTATGGCATACGATTCATCGCAATCGGTCGAAGAACAAACAGGGAGTGTGCAAGAAATTTCGGCTTTACTTGCATATATTTCCTCGCTTTCCTTAGAAAACAAAGAGCATGCGCATAAGGTTGCGGATCATATGGATATACAGCATAAAAATGTCGAACAAATGTTACAAGTGAATAAAGCCATTGAACAAACATCAAATGAATTACAAGCCATTATAAAAAATGATGAACGAGAGCAGACATTTTCTGCAGATGTATATGTGATTGAGCAGATGAAAGAAAAGCTTACATCATTTATCCATTTTTATCCACTCGTTCGTTTAGATGCGACAGAACATGAGAGATATTTAAATGAATTTTTGCGGATGAACGAGAATATAGAAGCTGTTTGGTCAAATCGCATCGATGGAACGTTCATTTATTCAAATCCCTCGGCTGGTCTCGTGAATGCGAAAGCAAGACCGTGGTTCGTTGAGGCAACTAAAGGCAATGTGTACGTTTCTTCCGTATACACGTCAGCATTGACAAAACGTCCATGTTTAACGATTTCAGCACCGATTGTGCAAGAAGGTGACGTCATTGGAGTTGTCGGGATCGATTTATCTGTGTAAGAGGCAGTAAGCCGGCTAGTATATCAGCTGGCTTACTGGTATCGATCTAACATGGTGAAAAATTGTTTTACAAATTGATAAAATACGTTGACAGACGGTGCAAGTTCATATTTAGGTAAAATAATGCCGACATTACGGCGGACGAGTGGAAGTTCAATCGGTACTTTGACTGTATAACGCGGTGTTGTTTCGTAAAATGTACTTTCTGGCAACAAAGTAACGCCAATCCCTGCCGAGACAAGTCCTTTAATTGCATCTAAATCTTCTCCTTCTGACGAAATGATTGGAGAAAAGCCGGCTTGTTTGCAAGCATCTTCAACAATTTTACGCAAAATAAATCCTTCTGGAAACATGACAAACGGCTCATGTCGTAATTCGCTTAAAGCAATGCTTCGTTTTTGATTGAGTGGATGATCTGTCGGAATGAGTGCGGCGAACGACTCGGTAAATAAAATATCGCCTTGAATGCCTTTTTCTTCTGTTGGTACAGGACCTAAAAAAGCTAAATCAATTTCTCGTTTTTTTACTGCCTCGATTAAAAACTTATAAGAACCTTGGCGTAAATGGAAAGAAATGTGCGGGTGTTGTTGCTTAAATGTTGAAATGACCATCGGCATCGTGTAACTTGCAAGACTTGTTGGAAAGCCGATTTTAATCGTTCCTCGTTCGGGATCTAAATATTCTTCAATTTGTTGTTTCGCATAGTCAATCGCTTTTAATGCTGATTCAATATGTTGTAGAAAGTGGCGTCCGATCGGTGTTAATTTTACATTTCTTCCTTCTCGCTCGAATAATTTGACCCCGAGTTCATCCTCTAAGTTTGCAATTTGGCGGCTGACAGCGGATTGAGCGACATGTAACGCTTCAGCAGCCTCCGACACATGTTCTCGTTTGGCAACTTCCGTGAAATAAATCAATTGTCTTAATTCCATTTTTCCACCTCTTTCCATTATTCTCGAAATGAGATGAATATTATCTAAATTATATATTGTTTGTATGATTAATGAAACCTACAATTATACATACATGATGACGGAATGGGGGATTCACATGAGAGGATTACCGAAGGCACAAGGGTTGTACTGTCCGCAATTTGAACATGATGCATGTGGGATCGGGCTATACGCTCACTTAAAAGGTGAAGCGTCCCATCATATTGTAAAGCAAGGGCTTCATATGTTACGCCAATTAGAGCATCGGGGAGGTCAAGGAAGCGATCCGCAAACAGGCGATGGCGCTGGAATCATGGTGCAAATTCCCGATAGTTATTTTCGAGCTGTCTGTTCATTTTCACTTCCAGAAAAAGGGCGTTACGGAGTGGGGATGGTTTTCTTTTTTGAACATAACGAACAAAAGCGAGTGATGTTAGAGTGTCAAATCAATGATATCGTCCATGAAGAAGGACAAACGTTACTCGGATGGCGAGATGTGCCTGTAGATATCGAAAAACTCGGAACATTAGCAAAACAAAGTCGCCCGTGTATTCGTCAACTTTTTATTGCAGCGAGCGATGATGTAACCGATGAGCAACATTTTGAGCGCAAATTGTATGTCATTCGTAAACGTGCGGAAAAGTTAGTGAAAAACAATGAATATTATTTTGCCAGTTTATCAAGTCGCACAATCGTTTACAAAGGATTAGTCACTCCAGAGCAACTCGATGCTTTTTATGTTGACTTACAAGATGAACGATTTTGTTCTGCATTTGCGCTCGTTCATTCGCGCTTTAGCACAAATACGTTTCCGAGTTGGGAGCGAGCGCACCCAAACCGCTATTTGATTCATAACGGAGAAATTAATACGTTACGGGGAAATATTCATTGGATGATGGCGCGAGAAAAACAATTTTCATCGCTTGTTTTTGGTGAAGATTTACAAAAGGTGCTTCCGATTTTAGATACGAATGGAAGCGATTCTTCCATGCTTGATAATGCATTTGAATTTTTTGTGTTAGCTGGAAAATCGCTCGCTGAAACAGCGATGATGCTCATTCCTGAGCCATGGTATTGGGATAAAGAGATGGATGACAATAAAAAAGCATTTTATGAATATCATAGCTGTCTCATGGAGCCGTGGGACGGTCCAACGGCCATCGTGTTCACAAACGGAAAACAAATTGGTGGCATTTTAGATCGAAATGGTCTTCGTCCAGCTCGTTACTATGTGACAAAAGATGACTATATTATTTTTTCATCGGAAGTCGGAGTGATTGATGTAGCACCAGAAAACATTTTATATAAAGAACGACTAGGCCCTGGGAAAATGCTTTTTATTGATTTCGAACAAGGTCGAATCATTTCTGATGAAGAAGTAAAAAAACAAATCGCCAATGAACGACCGTATCGTCAATGGGTGAACGAACAAATGGTTTCAATTGATGAATGCGCAGGAGATGATCATGAACAACCGTTTGACAACCTTTTGACATGGCAAAAAGCGTTCGGGTATACGTATGAAGATGTTGAAAAAACGATTATTCCTATGGCGACAGAAGGAAAAGATCCGACGGGCGCGATGGGGAATGATACTCCATTAGCTGTCTTATCAGATCGGCCACAAAGTTTATTTAATTATTTTAAGCAACTGTTTGCGCAAGTAACAAATCCGCCGATCGATGCGATTCGTGAATACATCGTCACATCAACGGTCACTTTGCTTGGAAAAGAAGGAGATTTGTTGAATCCGGATGCATCTTCTGCCCGTCGCATTCGCTTGGATTCTCCAATCATGACGAATAAACAGTTGCAGGCGTTGCGCATAAATCCATATCGCGAATTTTCTTGCGTCACATTATCTACGGTCTTTACAGATGATTTGAAAGACGCACTAAATGAATTATGTCAAGCGGCGGATGAAGCGATTGCTTCTGGCGTAACGTTGCTTATTTTATCCGATTGCTCGATAGATGAACATCGCGTTGCGATTCCAGCGCTCCTTGCGGTAAGTGCGGTACATCAACATCTTATTCGAAAAGGAACGCGCACAAAAGTGAGTTTAATTGTTGAGAGCGGAGAAGCACGTGAAGTGCATCATTTTGCGGCGTTAATCGGCTATGGGGCAGATGCGGTCAATCCGTATTTGGCATTTGCGACCATTCGAGAAGCGATTGAAAAAGGAGTGCTTCATTCCTCATATGAAAAGGCAGTCGAAACGTACAAAAAAGCGGTGACAGATGGCGTTGTCAAAGTGATGTCAAAAATGGGGATTTCCACGGTGCAAAGCTATCGTGGCGCACAAATTTTTGAAGCGATCGGTATCGGGGATGATGTCATTGAACAATATTTCACAGGAACAGCGTCACAAATTGGTGGAATCGGTTTAAACGAAATCGCACAGGAAGCAAAAATGCGTCATATGCAAGCGTTTCAGCCATCTTATGATCGTACGCTAGAGTCAGGAAGCGAACTGCAATGGCGTAAAAACGGTGAACATCATGCGTTTAATCCGAAAACGATTCATACGTTACAATGGGCGTGTCGAAAAAACGATTATAATTTGTTTAAGCAATATTCAAAGATGGCCAATGAAGAACAATTAACTTTTTTACGTAATTTGTTTGAGTTTGACGAAACGCGTACGCCAATTCCACTTGATGAAGTCGAACCGGTAGAAGCGATTGTTCGTCGATTTAAAACAGGGGCCATGTCATACGGTTCGTTGAGCGAAGAAGCTCATGAAGCGCTTGCGATTGCGATGAATCGCATCGGTGGAAAAAGCAATAGTGGAGAAGGCGGCGAAGATCCGCGTCGCTATGTACGAGATGAAAATGGCGATCTTCGTCGCAGTGCAATTAAGCAAGTTGCATCCGGTCGTTTCGGTGTAAAAAGTCATTATTTAGTTCATGCGGATGAACTGCAAATTAAAATGGCGCAAGGGGCAAAGCCTGGAGAAGGAGGCCAACTTCCTGCGAATAAAGTATATCCGTGGATCGGAAAAGTGCGTGGATCTACACCCGGTGTGGAGCTCATTTCACCGCCTCCGCATCATGACATTTATTCCATTGAAGATTTAGCCCAACTCATTTATGACTTGAAAAATGCGAATCGTCATGCGCGCATTAGCGTGAAGCTTGTCGCAAAATCTGGCGTTGGTACGATCGCGGCAGGAGTGGCTAAAGGTGGTGCGGATGTGATCGTCATTAGCGGATATGATGGCGGTACAGGTGCTTCGCCAAAAACGAGCATTAAACATGCCGGGCTTCCGTGGGAACTCGGTTTAGCTGAAACGCACCAGACGCTGATGTTAAACGGACTCCGTGATCGCGTCGTATTAGAAACAGACGGAAAATTAATGACTGGTCGCGATGTTGTCATGGCGGCGTTATTAGGTGCTGAAGAGTTTGGCTTTGCGACGGCTCCACTTGTCGTTTTAGGGTGTGTCATGATGCGCGTTTGTCATTTAGATACATGCCCAGTCGGTGTAGCGACACAAAATCCAAAACTGCGGGCAAAATTTACAGGTAAACCAGAGCATATTGTGAATTTCATGTATTTTATCGCTCAAGAAGTGCGCGAAATTATGGCTCAACTTGGCTTCCGTACAGTCGAAGAAATGGTTGGACGCGTCGATGTATTAAAAATAAGCGAGCGGGCAAAGCGGCATTGGAAAGCGAAACATCTTGATTTATCTCGTTTGTTGTATCAAGTGGAAGGACCGCGAACGTTTTCTAAACCGCAAAACCATCGTCTCGATCAAACGCTTGATGATACGGTTATTTTGCCAGCTGTAATGCAAGCGATAGAGCAAAAAAAGCCGGTGCAATTACATGTTCCGATTCGCAACGTTCATCGTACCGTCGGGACGATAGTTGGTAGCGAAATATCCAAGCGGTACGGAGAAGAAGGATTACCGGAAAATACGATCCAGCTAAGCTTTCACGGTTCAGTAGGACAAAGTTTTGCCGCGTTCGTACCAAAAGGAATGACGATGACGTTAATTGGCGATGCCAACGACTATGTTGGCAAAGGCTTATCAGGTGGAAAAGTGATCATTCGTCCACCACATGAAGCGGAGTTTGTAAATGATCAAGTGATTATTGGAAACGTGGCGTTTTACGGTGCGACAAGCGGAGAAGCGTATATTCGCGGTCGAGCTGGGGAGCGTTTTTGCGTCCGAAATAGCGGTGTTCATGCGGTTGTTGAAGGAGTTGGCGATCACGGCTGTGAGTATATGACGGGAGGTCGTGTCGTCATCCTTGGTACGGTCGGGAAAAATTTCGCCGCTGGCATGTCTGGTGGTGTAGCCTACGTATTTGCTCATGACGATACGTGGCAAAAACGTGCAAACCGAGAACTTGTTTTATTTGAATCATTAGTAGATGAAAACGAAATACGAGATGTGCAACAAATGATTATGAAACATTACGAATATACGGAAAGTCCAAAAGCAGCGTATGTGCTTGCGAATTGGGAACGTGTTGTGAGAGACATCGTCAAAGTCATTCCGAAAAACTATAAGCTTATGATTGAGACAATTGAAGCGATGAAGCAACGCGGGATGTCGCATGATGAAGCGATATTGGAGGCGTTTGAGACAGTCGTAAATAAAAAAGATGCGAAAGTGATGGAAGCGATCGCGAAATAAGCGATCGCTCCGAAAGAAGCAGGAAGGAGGAGAACGATGGGGAAAGCAACAGGCTTTATGGAATATGTGCGGGAAGAAGAAAAGAAGCGCGATCCTCTTTCTCGTTTAGGTGATTGGAAAGAATATACGGACCCATTTTCAACGGATATGTTAGTTAGACAAGGGGCGCGATGTATGGATTGCGGTACGCCGTTTTGTCACATGGGAATGGAACTGAACGGTTTAACGTCAGGCTGTCCGATTCATAATCTTATTCCAGAGTGGAATGATCTTGTATATCGCGGACGGTGGAAAGAAGCGTTTGACCGATTAGTAAAAACAAACAACTTTCCAGAGTTTACAGGGCGTGTTTGCCCAGCACCTTGTGAAGGGTCGTGTACGGTGGCTATCTCAGATCGCGCAGTCGCGATCAAAGGTATTGAGCGAGCCATTATTGATCGCGCGTTTGAAAAAGGATGGGTTCAACCGCGCATCCCGAAAAAACGAACAGGAAAAAAAGTCGCTGTTATCGGCTCTGGCCCAGCTGGCTTAGCATGTGCAGATGAATTAAATCAAGCAGGTCATTTTGTGACTGTGTATGAACGTGATGATCGAGTTGGTGGATTGTTAACGTATGGCATTCCAAATATGAAACTTGGAAAAGATGTCGTTGAACGGCGTGCACGTTTACTTGAAGAAGAAGGAATTACGTTTATAACCAACACGGAAGTTGGCAAGCATATAACAGCTGATGAGTTGCGGAAACAATATGATGCTGTCGTGCTTTGTATCGGAGCGCAAAAACAACGTGATCTCGTCATAGAAGGACGCGAACTTGACGGCATTCATTTGGCGATGGATTATTTAACTGTAACAACAAAATGGTTGTTGACTGGTAAAAAAGAAGAAACGTTTATTGATGCAAAACATAAACATGTCATCGTCATTGGTGGCGGTGATACGGGAGCAGACTGTGTAGCAACAGCACTTCGTCAACAATGCAAAAGCGTTGTGCAGTTTGGCAAACATCCGGCATTGCCTAAAGAACGTACGGACGATAACCCTTGGCCGCAATATCCGCTCATTTTTACCGTTGATTATGCGTATGAAGAAGCGGAAGCGAAGTTTGGTGCGGATCCACGGCAATATTGCATTCAAACGAAAAAAATTGTAGGCGATGAAAGCGGAAAAGTAAAAGCGTTGTATACCATTCAAATGGAAAAAATAGTAGATAAACATGGACGTGTTATATTTAAAGAAATTCCTGGTACAGAAAAAGTATGGCCGTGTGATCTTGTATTGATCGCGATCGGTTTTGAAGGGCCGGAACAACCACTTTTGCAACAATTCAGAATTGAGACAGTAAACAAGAAAGTCAAAGCAGTGAGCTATAAAACGAATGTAGAAGGTGTATTTGTCGCAGGCGATGCAAGACGTGGACAAAGTCTTGTTGTTTGGGCGATTCATGAAGGGCGAGAGGCGGCAAAAGAAGTTGATCGGTTTTTAATGATGATGTCATGAAAACAAAAACGCTCAAGGTGTCCTAATAAAGATAGGGCACCTTTCGTATTTTTAGAATTGTCATTTTATTTAAAAAAGTGTTACAATGTTTAACAAGTTCAGAAAAGATGGAGGGATTTACTTTGCGTAGCGATATGATTAAAAAAGGATTCGATCGCGCACCACATCGCAGTTTATTGCGCGCAGCAGGAGTGAAAGAAGAAGATTTTCATAAACCGTTTATTGCCGTCGTCAATTCGTATATTGATATTATTCCAGGACATGTTCATTTACAAGAGTTTGGGAAAATCGTCAAAGAAGCGATTCGTGAAGCAGGTGGGGTACCGTTTGAAATGAATACGATCGGAGTCGATGATGGCATCGCGATGGGGCATATCGGCATGCGCTATTCGTTGCCGAGCCGTGAGATTATCGCTGATTCTGTTGAAACAGTCGTCTCTGCCCATTGGTTTGATGGCATGGTCTGCATTCCAAACTGCGATAAAATTACGCCTGGTATGATGATGGCAGCGATGCGTTTAAACATTCCGACCATTTTTGTGAGCGGGGGACCGATGAAGGCTGGAGTCACGAGCGATGGCAAAAAAATTTCTCTCTCGTCTGTATTTGAAGGCGTTGGCGCATATCAAGCAGGGAAAATTGATGAAAAGGGGTTACAAGAGTTGGAACAGTACGGCTGTCCAACGTGCGGTTCTTGCTCAGGAATGTTTACAGCCAATTCAATGAACTGCTTAGCTGAAGCACTCGGTTTAGCGCTTCCCGGCAACGGTACGATTTTAGCGATTGATCCGGCACGAAAAGAATTTGTTCGCCGTTCTGCTCAACAGTTAATGTATTTAATCGAACATAATATTAAACCACGCGATATTGTAACTGAAAAAGCTATTGACAACGCGTTTGCGCTCGACATGGCGCTTGGCGGTTCAACAAATACGGTTCTACATACGCTAGCTATTGCTAACGAAGCAGGCATTCATTATCCGCTTGAGCGCATTAATGAAGTTGCGGCCCGCGTACCACATTTAGCGAAACTCGCTCCAGCGTCCGATATGCATATTGAAGACTTACATGAAGCAGGTGGAGTGTCTGCTGTATTACATGAATTGTCGAAAAAAGAAGGTACGCTTCATTTAGATGCATTGACGGTGTCGGGAAAAACGCTCGGTGAAAACATTGCAGGGTGTGAAGTGAAAAACTATGAAGTCATTCGTCCGATTGACAATCCGTATTCAGAAACAGGCGGACTGGCTGTATTGTTTGGCAATTTAGCCCCAGATGGTGCGATTATTAAAACAGGCGGCATTCAAGGTGGTATTACACGCCACGAAGGACCAGCGATCGTATTTGATTCTCAAGAGGAAGCACTAGAAGGCATTGCGGCAGGAAAAGTACAACCGGGCCATGTCGTCATCATTCGTTATGAAGGACCAAAAGGCGGACCGGGCATGCCAGAAATGTTAGCGCCGACATCGCAAATCGTCGGTATGGGATTAGGCACGAAAGTAGCACTCATTACGGACGGTCGTTTCTCTGGCGCATCTCGAGGCTTATCCATCGGACACGTATCCCCTGAAGCAGCTGAAGGTGGTCCAATCGCTTTTGTACAAAATGGGGATCATATTGTCATTGATATTGTGAAGCGAACAATTGACGTCCTCGTTCCAGAAGAGGAGTGGGAAAAGCGAAAAGCAAGCTGGAAAGAGTTTGAACCAAAAGTGAAAACAGGCTACTTAGCACGTTATTCAAAACTCGTAACATCCGCAAGCACAGGCGGAATTATGAAAATTTAGCTGATTTTGTCGAAAAGTTGTTTATAACAATCACACAAGCCTCCATTATAATTAGGAAGTAAAGGGATGATGGGGGGGAAGGAATGAATACGCAATTTATTGCCGGTCATGCGCGATTGCCTTCAGGAATGGCAGCAAAAAGCGTGTTTGATACACTTACGATTACGGCTGAAGTAGATAAAAAGTATGGCGTCATCGTTGATGCTTCTTGTACGTTAGCGACAGAGCACGGTCGTGATTATGTGGCACGGTTATTAAAAGGTCATTCGTTAAAAGATGGAATCGACGAGCCGCTTGCTCAATTGCACGAAGGATATTTAGGAAAGGCAAACCAAGCGCTATGTGCAGCATTAAAAGATTTGTATAAACAATATTGTAAACTAGAAGAAAAGATGCATACAGAAAAATAGAAGGTGCGTTGGGCACCTTCTATTTTTCTTCCCAAGCTGGAAGCATGTTTCGGAGCGGTTTGTCTTGACGATAGCCAAGGACGTACTCTGCTTGCATAATCGTATGAATTTCGCGCGTTCCTTCGTAAATGACAGGAGCTTTGGAGTTGCGTAAATATCGTTCGACTGGATATTCATTTGAATAGCCATATGCCCCGTGAATTTGTACGGCATCGTCAGCCGCTTTGTTGGCAAAGTCGCACGCCATCCATTTTGCTAATGATGTTTCGCGCGTATTTCGTCTTCCTTTATTTTTTAAAAACCCTGCTTTATACACGAGCAAGCGGCTCATTTGTAAGCCTGCTTCCATATTTGCGATCATTTGTTGTACGAGTTGATGACGACCAATTTCTTTTCCGAACGTTTTTCGTTCGTGACAATATTTCACGCTTGCCTCTAAACAAGCCATAATTAAGCCGCACGCTCCGGCGGCAACAGTAAATCGTCCATTATCGAGCGCGGACATGGCAATTTTAAATCCTTCTCCTTCTTCTCCAAGCAAATTTTCTTTCGGGACGCGTACGTTGTCGAAAAATAACTCGCCTGTATTGCCTGCGCGAATGCCGAGCTTTCCTTTAATGGCACGCGATGAAAAACCGGGCATCGTGCGTTCAACGATAAAAGCAGAAATGCCACGATGTTTTTTCGATTTGTCTGTGTAAGCAAAAACGATAAAATGGTCAGCGATGTCACAAAGCGAAATCCACGTTTTTTGACCGTTTAAAATGTAGTCATCTCCATCACGCACAGCTGTTGTCGAAATAGCTGCAACATCTGAACCAGCGTTTGGCTCGGTTAATCCGAACGCACCAATTTTTTCTCCTTTTGCTTGTGGGACGAGATACTTTTGTTTTTGCTCCTCCGTTCCCCATTGAAGTAACGTTAAACTATTGAGCCCGATATGGACAGAAACAGCGGTGCGAAATGCTGTATCCCCACGTTCTAGCTCTTCACAAACAATAGCTAACGAATTGTAATCCATCCCCATTCCACCATATTGTTCAGGGATACATACACCCATTAAGTCTAATTCCGCTAAACGCTTCAAAATGTTCGGATCAAAATAGCCTCGTTCATCCCATTCCTTCATATGAGGTAAAATTTCTTTATCAACAAATTTTCTTACGGTTTGTCTTAACATTTCTTGTTCTTGTGTGAAATCAAAGTTCATCATGTTTGCTTCCTCCTTCAATAAATAAATGGTTATGTTCTCCTGCGAGCGGTGGTGCTAATCGATATGTGACCGGTGTATGTGAAAACTTTAGCGGTGTTCCGACAAGTTTTAACTCACCGACATCTGGGTGATCCATGCGAATAATCATATTGCGTGCGAGCGTCTGCGGATGTTGGAACACTTGATCGAGCGTATACACAGGACCACAAGGAATGCTTTTTTGTTCAAATAATCGTTGCCATTCTGCGCGTGTTTTCTTTTTTAACTCATTGTTTAGGCGATGATTTAATTCATGACGATGGGCGACTCGACCGGCATTTGTTCGAAACCGTTCATCTGCGCCAATTGCTTGATCTTCTAATAATTCACATAATGCTTGAAATTGTCGGTCGTTTCCGACAGCGACAACAAGCAAACCATCTTTTGCTTCATACGTTGAATACGGAACGATATTCGGATGATCGTTTCCTAACGGCTTTGGCACTTCGTCAGACATGAGATAGTTCGATGCAACGTTGACAAGTGCGCTAATGGCGCAATCAAATAAACTTAAGTCAATTTTTTGTCCGCTCCCTGTTTTTTCCCGAGCAATGAGCGCTGCTTGTACGGCAATGGCGGCATATAAACCTGTGAAAATATCTGTGACAGCGACTCCGACTTTTAACGGACCGGAATGTTCTGTACCGTTAATACTCATCCAACCACTCATCGCTTGAATGATATAATCGTAGCCAGCTAAATGGCGATATGGCCCCGTCTCACCAAATCCGGTAATGGAACAGTAAATGAGTTTCGGATTGATGGAGGATAAATCATCATATCCAAGTCCGAGCCGTTCCATCGTTCCGGTTTTAAAATTGTGAATGATGACATCGGCTGTTTGTGCGAGTTGACGAATCGTTTCTTTCCCGCTTTCTTCTTTTAAATTGACAGTCATGCTTTGCTTATTTCGATTGACAGCTGCATAGTAAGCGCTCATGCCGTTTTGGAACGGTGGTCCCCAAAATCGTGTATCATCCGATCCACCGGGTGCTTCAACTTTAATGACGTCTGCCCCAAGATCACCTAAAATCATCGTGGCATATGGACCTGCAAGAACGCGCGTTAAATCAAGAACACGAATGCCATCTAGAGCCCCCGTCATTTGTTCACCTCCATACTTTTATAATAAAAAAACCAGTCCCTTCCTAAAAACATATAGGAAAGGAACTGGCATGAACGATTCGAGCGTGCCTTTCGAAAAGAAAAGTCGGTCGAATCGGAACAGTTCTTTAAGAAATAGTGACGTTGTGCTACCCGAAGCCAAACGGTTCGTTGTTTGGTGGGGTTAGCTACTTTCAGTATAAAACAACATGTTTATTTTGTAAATATTTTTTATTTTAAAAATAGTTTGACAAAAAGAAAAAGATTGTCTTAAAATAGAGGCAAATAAGCAAAAAAACTGTGGAGCTTATTTTACTCGTCTCATCGACGAGAAGCACATAAGCACCAGCCAGTTTAGTCATTGTGTCATCACGATGATTAAACTGGCTTTTTATTTGTCGAAGGAGGAGAGATAATGTCGAATTGGATGGAACGCAGAAGAGAGGCAGTTGCGCGAGCCCCGTATAATGTAACAGAAATTTTTATTAAAGAAGCGAAGGGGGCAATCATTCGCGACATAGACGATCGCGAATACATTGACTTTGCAGGAGGAATTGGCGTACAAAACGTCGGACATTGTCATCCGAAAGTCGTTGCTGCTATCCAGCAGCAAGTAGCAGCGTTTATTCATCCATGTTTTCATGTCACACCGTATGAATCGTATGTGTTATTAGCAGAAAAATTGAATCAGTTAACACCGGGCGATTTTCCGAAAAAAACGATCTTTTTAAATAGTGGTGCAGAAGCAGTCGAAAATGCCGTGAAAATTGCAAGGAAATATACGGGTCGTCCTGCGATTGTGTCGTTTACAGGGGGATACCATGGTCGGACGCTACTGACGATGTCGCTGACAAGTAAAGTCATGCCGTATAAAAAAGGGTTCGGTCCGTTCGCACCAGAAGTTTATAAATTTCCATATCCATACTATTACCGTGCAAACGGTCAAACAGCAGATGAAGTGGATGAACGACTCATTGAAGCATTGCAACAATTTTTCGTCGCTGAAGTGGCACCTGATCACGTGGCAGCAATCATTATCGAGCCCGTTCAAGGAGAAGGAGGATTTGTCGTTCCATCTGCAACATTTATGCAAGCCGTGCGGCGTATTTGTGATGAACACGGCATTGTCATGATTGCGGATGAAATCCAAACGGGTTTTGCGCGAACAGGTCGCATGTTTGCGATGGAGCACTTTGGAGTCGCGCCTGATTTAATGACGTTGTCAAAGTCAATGGGAGCGGGTGTGCCGATTAGTGCGGTCGTTGGCCGAAGTGAAATGATGGATGCACCAGAAGTTGGCCAACTTGGCGGCACGTTTTCTGGAAGTCCACTTGCATGTGCCGCTGCATTAGCTGTTTTAGATGTGATCGAAGAAGAACAGCTCATTGAGCGCGCACGTCATTTGGGTGAAAAAATGATGATGCTGTTAACAGAAATGAAGCAGCAGTTTGACATCATTGGGGATGTACGTGGGCTTGGAGCGATGTGTGCGATCGAGCTTGTGACAGATCGTGAGAAAAAAACGCCGGCCAAAGAACAAACGGCACATATTGTTTCTCAAGCGTGGAAGCGTGGGGCGATTTTTTTAAGTGCTGGATTGTATAGCAACGTCGTTCGCTTTTTACCTCCGCTTGTCATGACGGATGAACAGTTAGAGCGCGGATTTTCCATTTTGCGCGACTTACTAGCGGACGTACAACAAAAGGTGGTGAAATGATGCGGGAAGTGAAAAATTATATCGATGGACAATGGATCGAAGGAAAAAATGAAATAATTGAACGCTACAATCCGGCAGACAAAAAAGAACTTATTGCCGTTGTCGCTGGTTCATCTGTTCATGACGTAAATGAGGCGGTGCTTGCGGCAGCGAAAGCAAAGAAAACGTGGGCCCAAACCGCTGCCCCGGAGCGCGGGGCGTACTTACAAAAAGTCGCTTATTTATTTGAGCAACACGCGGATGAATTGGCACAATTGGCTACAAAAGAAATGGGGAAACGTTTTGCTGAAACGAAAGGAGAAGTGTATCGCAGCGCAGCCATTTTACGTTATTACGCCGGGGAAGGATTGCGAAAAATAGGTGAAGTGCTACCGTCGTTTGATGCTAAAAATTTATTTTTTACGAAGCGTGTGCCTGTCGGTGTTGTCGCAGTCATTGCTCCGTGGAATTTTCCGCTCGCCATTCCGATATGGAAAATCGCTCCTGCTCTCGTTTACGGTAATACAGTCGTATTTAAGCCCGCGCTAGAAGCAAGTGCGACTGGTGCTCGCATTGTTGAATTGTTTGCAGACGCGGGGCTACCCCCAGGTGTTTTAAACTTAGTTGTTGGTCGCGGTAGTTCCATTGGCGATGCGATTGTTGAGCATGATGGGGTCGATGCAATTACGTTTACTGGTTCGAATGCGATTGGTAGTGAAATTGCGAAAAAAGCGGCAGCTCGTGGGGCAAAATATCAACTTGAGCTCGGTGGGAAAAATCCAGCCATCGTTTTAAGTGATGCAGATGTCGATTTTGCTGCTCGACTTGTCGTGGAAGGGGCGATGAAACAAACTGGGCAACGTTGTACAGCAACGAGTCGGGTATTTGTTGAAAAAGAAGTCATGGACGTATTTCGAGAACGTGTGATTGAACATGTGAAACGCATTCGTGTCGGCAATGGGATGAATGATCAAGTGACGATGGGACCGGTTGTTTCGAAAGGACAATTTGAAACCGTTCAGCGCTATATCCATATTGGAAGACGAGAAGGGCGGTTGCTTGTCGGGGGAGGTGCTAGCGATGATATAGGTTGGTATATTGAGCCAACTGTATTTGACTCTGTTTCTCATCACGCTGTCATCGCGAGAGAAGAAATATTTGGGCCTGTGTTGTCAATTGTAGAAGCAGCATCTATTGATGAAGCAATTGACATGGCAAACGACAGCATTTACGGTTTAAGTGCTTCGCTATTTACAAACGACTTATCGAAAGCGCTTTACTTTATTGAACATATCGAAGCAGGCATGGTGCAAGTGAACGGTGAAACAGGAGGTGCAGAACCGCAAGCACCGTTTGGCGGGATGAAGCAATCAAGCTCAGGTACGCGTGAACAAGGGCAAGCGGCCATTGAGTTTTTTACAGCGTATCAAACGATTTCTATTCGTCCACATCCAAATATGTGAAAGGAGGATATTTCATGGACCAACAGTTTCATAAAGTATTAACAAAATTAGACGTGTTATTATTGGCGTTTGGAGCGATGATCGGTTGGGGATGGGTTGTACTCTCAGGTACGTGGATTACGAGTGCAGGTGCACTCGGGGCTATCATCGCCTTTTTAATTGGGGGAATTCTCGTTATTTTTGTCGGTTTAACGTACGCGGAGTTATCATCAGCCATGCCGAAAGTGGGAGGAGAACATTATTTCGTTTTACGTGCTCTCGGTCCTAAAGCTTCGTTTATCGCGGCTTGGGCTATTGCCCTTGGTTATTTATCGGTTGTAGCATTTGAAGCAGTTGCGCTTCCGACTGTAATCGAGTATTTATTTCCGACATTTAAGTTTGGTTACCTTTGGACGATTGCGGGGTGGGAGGTAAACGCCTCATGGGTGATGGTTGGTATGCTCGGTTCTGTCATTATTACGTGGATCAACTATCGTGGCGTAAAAAGTGCCGCCTTTTTACAAGTTATATTAACATTTGTCATTTTTCTTGTCGGCATGGCGCTTTTAGGTGGCTCGCTTGTAAACGGAGAAACAGCAAATTTGCAGCCATTATTTAAAGATGGTTCCGCTGGTTTGCTCGCTGTGTTAGTCATGACACCGTTTATGTTCGTCGGTTTTGACGTTATTCCTCAAACAGCAGAGGAAATGAAAATCCCACAACGGTCTATTGGAAAACTTCTTATTTTATCCGTCGCTTTAGCAGTTTTATTTTATGTTGCTGTTGTTTTTGCTGTATCGTACATTTTACCAGACAATGTGCTAACAAACTCATCGCTCCCAACAGCGGATGCAATGGCAGCTGCATTAGGTAGTTCGTTTTTTTCAAAAGTACTTATTATTGGTGGATTAGCTGGTATTTTGACAAGTTGGAACGCATTTATTATCGGTGGTAGTCGCGTGCTTTATGCAATAGCAAAAGAAGGATTTCTTCCACAATGGTTTGCCCACATTCACCCAATATACAAAACACCATCAAACGCTGTTTTATTCATTGGAACGCTCGCCACGTTTGCTCCTCTACTTGGCAGACCAATGCTCGTTTGGCTTGTAGATGCGGGAGGTTTTTCGATCATCATCGCTTATTTCCTTGTTGCTTGGTCATTTATCGCATTGCGTAAAAAAGAACCAAATATGCCACGGCCATTCCAAGTGGGGAAATCGCCAGCTGTTGGTTGGATTGCACTCGTGTTGTCGATCGGATTTATTGTTTTATACATGCCAGGTATGCCATCGCAGCTCGTCTGGCCATATGAGTGGCTCATATTTATTGGATGGTGGGTCATTGGTGCATTTTTTATCGGACGAATAAAGAAAAAAGCGATGGAACGAACAGAACATGTACATCGAATGTAGAGGGGCGAATATGCGCCTCTTTTTGTTTGCAAGGTCATAAAACAAATTCATTTGTGTATACATGATACAAAAAGAAAGGAGGGCTTGCGGTGAATGCAGCTGAGGTGATCGTTCAATGTTTGAAAAGCGAGGACATTTCTCACGTTTTTTGCGTGCCAGGGGAAAGTTATTTGCCGATTCTTGATGCCCTTTTTTCTGAACAGATGATCGAGCTCATTTCTGCTCGTCATGAAGGCGGAGCTGCCTTTATGGCAGAAGGATATGCGAAGGCAAGCGGAAAAGTTGGTGTCGTCATGGCAACGAGAGCGGTAGGGGCGACGAATGCTGCCATCGGTATTCATACAGCGAAGCAAGATTCAACGCCGATGGTTGTATTATTAGGACAAGTTGCACGATCGTTTCGGGGACGTGAAGGATTTCAAGAGGTAGATGTTGAAGCGTTTTTTCGCCCGCTAGCAAAATGGGCGGTAGAAATTGACGACGCAAAAAGAGTACCAGAATTGCTAACAAGGGCGTTTCGAATCGCACAAACAGGAAGACCTGGTCCAGTTGTCGTTTCGCTTCCTGAAGATATTCTTCATGAACAAATTCATGATGTCAAATTTTCTAAAACATTTGTTCCAAAACCAGCACCAAACGAAGAAGACGTTGGGCGTATCGAGCAATTGCTACAGTCAGCAAAGCGTCCAGTTGTCATTGCCGGTGGAGGGGTTATACGTTCAAAAGCTACCGATGTTCTTCGTTTGTTCGCTGAAAAATGGTCGCTTCCAGTTATGGCGTCTTTTCGTCGACACGATGTATTTCCAAACGATCACTCGCTGTATGTTGGTCATCTCGGTTTAGGAACGCATCGAGCGATTATTGAAACAGTTGAACAAGCCGATGTTGTTTTAGCGATCGGTACACGGTTGTCAGAAGTGACGACACAAGATTATAAGTTATTATCAACGCAACAACTCATCCATATCGACATTGATTACGATGTTATCGGCGTGACATATTCCCCACACATTGGAATTGTTTCTGATGCGAAAGAAGTTTTACAGCGATTGCTTACCATTAAGCTTCAACCAACATGGGCGGCGTGGACAAAAGAACGACGAGAAGCGTATGAACACGTATCATCGCTTCCACCTGTTAAACGTAACATAAATGAGAGTGTCATTGATGACATCCAACACCTTCTCCCCTCAAACTCGATTATTACAAATGATGCTGGGAATTTCGCAAGTTGGCTTCATTCATTTTTTCAATTTCAGCAACATACATATATTGGACCAACGTCAGGAGCGATGGGTTATGGACTACCCGCAGCCATTGGTGCAAAATTAGCTAATCCGCATCGTTCGGTCATTTCGTTGAGTGGGGATGGTGGGTTTATGATGACGATGCAAGAACTAGAAACGGCCGTTCGATACAACATTCCTATCATTAGTATCGTATTTAACAATCAAATGTATGGAACGATTCGTATGTACCAAGAGCTCCGTTACCCAAACCGCGTCATCGGAACAGACTTAAGCAATATATCGTTCGCAAACGTAGCACATAGCCTCGGAGCTGATGGTATACGTGTAGAAAGCGGAGAACAATTTTCACATGCGCTCACCAAGGCGCTTCAAAGTAGTAAGCCGACTGTCATCGAAGTGATAACAGATCGGCACGTATTATCGCCATTTTTAACAGTTGAACAAGTGAGAGGAGGAAAACAATGAAAGTATTAAACTATATTGATGGACGATGGATGCCGTCTATAAGTGAGCAGTTTGTTCCAATTATTAATCCAGCTAACGGTGAAAGTATTGGAGAAGTGACGGTATCAAATGTGCAAGATGTGGAACAGGCGGTGTTGGCGGCGAAACGGGCACAGAAAACATGGGCATTCGTTCCTGCACCGAAGCGTGCTGAAGTGCTTTATAAAGTCGGTATGTTGCTACAGGAACGGAAAGAACAAATTGCTCGCCTATTAACGATGGAAATGGGAAAGGTCATTGAAGAAGCGCGTGGTGAAGTGCAGGAAGGAATTGATATGGCGTTTTACATGGCAGGAGAAGGTAGACGGTTATTTGGTGATACGACTCCGTCAGAGTTGCCGAATAAATTTGCGATGAGCGTTCGCGCCCCGATTGGCGTCGTCGGTTTAATTACTCCGTGGAACTTTCCAATTGCGATCGCAACGTGGAAGTCGTTTCCTGCCATCGTTGCCGGAAATGCAGTCGTTTGGAAACCAGCGCTTGAAACACCAATGATGGCACAGCAACTTGCGCAAATATTCGAGCAGGCCGGATTACCAAATGGTGTATTCAATGTTGTACATGGACGCGGTTCTATTGTTGGCGAAGCGGTTGTTAAACATCCAAATGTCAAAGTGATTTCGTTTACAGGATCCAATGAAGTTGGAAAACGAATTGCCGAAACGTGCGGCCGTCAGTTGAAAAAAGTATCGCTTGAAATGGGTGGGAAAAACGCCATTATCGTCATGGACGATGCTGATATCTCACTTGCTGTGGAGGCGATCATATGGAGCGCTTTTGGTACGTCTGGGCAACGCTGTACTGCATGCAGTCGAATTATCGTTCATGAACGTGTGAAACAACAATTGGAAGAACGTTTACTCGCGGCGATGAACACATTAACGGTTGGAAACGGCCTAGAGGAAGGAGTGAAAGTTGGACCAGTCATTAATCAAGAGGCATTGCAAAAAATTCATCATTACGTTCAAATCGGGAAAAACGAAGGAGCAACGTTGCTTGCAGGAGGCTATATCATGCAAGGTGATCAGTATAAAGGCGGGTTTTATTATGCCCCAACATTGTTTACAAACGTCACCCCAACAATGACTATTGCACGTGAAGAAATTTTCGGTCCAGTCGCATCGATCATATGTGTTCGCAGTTTAGAAGAAGCGATTGAAATCAATAACAGCGTTGATTATGGACTTTCGAGTGCCATTTTCACACGTGATATTCACCGAGCTTTTACAGCGATGCGCGATTTCGATACAGGAATTGTGTACGTTAACGCGGGAACGACAGGGGCAGAAATCCACTTGCCGTTCGGTGGAACGAAAGGAACAGGGAATGGGCATCGTGATTCAGGTGTAGCTGCACTTGATGTGTTTACGGAGTGGAAAAGCATTTACGTTGACTATAGTGGTAAATTGCAACGTGCACAAATTGATGTGTGAGGAGGTTGAAAAATGAATGTCATTGTTCTTGGGGCAGGTTTAATGGGGAAAGAAGCTGTACGCGATTTAATTGAACAGCAAGCGGTATCATCGGTAACGCTTGCTGATGTCGATGAAGAAAAAGCAAAAGCGGTTCAACATTCGTTGTCATCAACAAAAGTAAAAGTAAAGCGAGTGAACGCAGCAAATGACCAAGAATTGCAAGCTGCTATGCAAGGACATGATGTAGCTATTAACGCTCTCTTTTATACGTTTAATGAAAACGTAGCGAAAGCAGCTATTAAAACGGGTGTACACGCCGTAGACTTAGGTGGACATATCGGACATGTGACCGACCGAGTTCTCGCTTTACATGAGCAAGCAAAACGAGCAGGAGTCACGTTAATTCCCGATTTAGGCGTTGCTCCAGGGATGATTAACATTTTAACAGGATATGGAGCAAGTAAACTTGATCGCGTTCATACTATTAAATTATATGTTGGTGGCATTCCGCTTCGGCCAGAACCACCACTTGGATACAATCACGTCTTTTCTCTTGAAGGTTTGCTTGATCATTACACCGATCCTTCATTTATTATTCGTGATGGGCAAAAACAACAAGTGCCGTCTTTATCAGAAGTTGAAACGATTTATTTTGAACGTTTCGGACCACTTGAAGCGTTTCATACATCAGGAGGAACATCAACGTTGCCGCGTTCCTACCCGAATGTAAAATGTTTAGAATATAAAACCATTCGCTATCCAGGTCATGCGGAAAAATTTCAACTCCTTGTTGATTTACAACTAACACGTCGCGATTATGAAGTGGAGGTAGACGGGATAGTCGTACGTCCACGCGATGTATTATTGAAAGTGCTCACACCACTTTTGGAGTTAAAAGAAAAAGACGATGTTGTTTTATTGCGTGTCGTTGTAGCAGGGGAAAAAGACGGGAAAGAAAGGGTGTATGAGTACGAAATGGTGACAGAAAAAGATCGCCAAAAACATGTGACGGCCATGGCACGTTCCACTGCATATACCATTTCTGTCGTTGCCCAAATGATTGGCGATGGAACGATTCAAAAGCGCGGAGCATACCCACCTGAACAAATTGTTCCGGGCGATCGCTATATTGAAGAAATGGTTCGTCGTGGTGTCGTCATTCGTGCAACGGTACGATAAATTTGTGAACAAAATCGTAAATTTTCTGATAGTTGTTACGAGGAATTTGTTGATTATGTTAGAATATTTATACATTAAATGGATTTGGAGGTGAATATATGCTACATATTGTAGCTTGTATTAAGCAAGTCCCAGATACGAAAATCATTAAAATGAATCCGAAAACGAACACGATGGACCGTGCAAGCGCACCTGCAATTTTAAATCCGTATGATGCTCATGCGGTAGAAGAGGCTGTTCGTTTAAAAAAGAAATATGGTGGAATAGTATCTGTTTTAACGATGGGTCCTCCACCAGCAGTAAAAGCGATCAAAAAATGTATTGAGCTTGGGGCAGATGAAGGGTATATGATTTCAGATCGAGCATTCGCTGGGGCTGATACGCTCGCTACAAGCTATGCATTGACAAAAGCGCTTGAGAAAATTGCGAAACAACGCCCGATTGACCTTATTATTTGCGGGAAAATGACGATTGACGGGGATACAGGACAAGTCGGGCCAGGCATTGCACGTCGTTTAAATATTCCTCCTCTCACTGGCGTAAACAAAGTTGTTGAAGTAAATAAAGAAAAAGGGTATGCGATTGTTCATCGCAAACTAGAAGATGGATATGAAGTGGTGAAATCGCAGTTACCTTGTTTGTTTACCGTAGAAAAAGACATCAACGACATCTCCTTTGCACCTTTGCCAAACATGATTAAAGCCGCACGATACCAACCAACGATTTGGACAGCAGACGACTTAGAAAATGTTGACCGCAAACAACTAGGACTAAAAGGATCTCCAACGATTGTTTCAAAAGTATGGGCACCGCCAAAACCGGAAGGTGGAAAAATATTAACAGGAACAAAAGAACAACAAGTGAGCGAACTTCTATCTATTGTACTTGAGAAAAAAGAGCTTTTTTCATAGGGGGAGTAGCGATGAATTTTGATGATTATCGGGGGATATGGATATACATTGAAGTGAAAGATGGACACGTTGCACCTGTATCGCTAGAACTATTAGGGGCGGGACGTGCGCTTGCAGATAAACGGAAAACAGAACTCGCTGGTGTTTTAATTGGTAGTGGTGTAAAAACAATTGCACCAACGCTTTTTCAATACGGTGCGGATGTTGTATACGTATATGACGATCCGATTTTTGAGCATTACCGAACAGAACCATATATGCGCGCATTACTAGATTGCTGTCATAAACATAAACCTGAAGTTATTTTATATGGGGCAACACCATCTGGAAAAGATTTAGCAAGCGCCATCGCTACCGATTTACCGACAGGCTTAACGGCCGACACAACGATACTCGATATTGAGGAAGACACCGGGCTATTATTGGCGAGCCGTCCTGCGTTTGGCGGAAACATTATGGCGACGATTTTATGTAAAAAATATCGTCCGCAAATGGCAACCGTTCGTCCAAAAGTAATGAAAGCGCTACCGCCAGATCCGTCGAGAACAGGAAAAATAGTGGAAGAACACATTGAATTACGCGAAGAAGAGATGCGGACGAAAGTGTTAGAGATTGTAAGAGAGGCAACGAAAAAAGCGAGAATTGATGAAGCGGATATTATTGTTGCTGGCGGAAAAGGCATGGGCAGCAAAGAAGGATTCCAACTCATTCACCAACTAGCCGAAGTGCTTGGCGGTGCAGTTGGGGCGAGCCGTGATGTCGTCGAGGCAGGGTGGATTGACCATCATCACCAAGTCGGGCAAACCGGCGTAACAGTGACGCCGAAAATTTATTTTGCGATCGGCATTTCGGGTGCCATTCAACACGTCGTCGGTATGCAAAATTCCGACCTCATTATCGCCATCAATAAAGACCCGAACGCACCGATTTTCCAATCATGTCATTACGGCATTGTTGGCGATGCGTTTGAAATCGTTCCGCTGTTAATCGAACGATTCAAAGAAGAAATTCCGAAGCTAAAAGCAGCTGCCGATGTGAAGGAGGAGATCCGCCATGCCTGAAAAATTTGATTGTATCGTCGTTGGTGCAGGTCCGGCCGGGACGGCTTGTGCCTATGAACTAGCAAAAGCAGGAGTAAACGTGCTGCTTCTAGAACGCGGCGAATATCCAGGCGCGAAAAACGTTATGGGCGGCGTATTGTACCGCAAAATGATGGAAGATATTATTCCAGAGTTTTATAAAGAAGCGCCGTTAGAACGCCCGATTGTTGAGCAACGGTTTATGATGATGGATAAAGAATCGGCTGTCACGTTTAGCTATAAAGGGTTAGAATGGGGGCGTGAACCGTACAACAACTTTACCGTATTGCGGGCGAAGTTTGACCAATGGTTTGCGGAAAAAGCAGTCGAACAAGGAGCGCTTCTCGTTTGTGAGACAGTAGCGGTCGAATGTATTGTCAAAAACGGACGCGTCGTCGGTGTTCGGACGGATCGACCAGATGGCGACATTTATGCGGATGTCGTCGTATTAGCGGACGGCGTCAACTCGTTACTTGCAAAACAACTTGGCTTTCATCGCGAATGGCGACCAGATGAAGTCGCTTTAGCGACGATGGAAATTTTAAAATTAGATAAAAACGTTATTGAAGATCGGTTTAATCTTGAAGCGAATCAAGGCTGTACGATCGAAATTTTTGGCGATGCAACAAAAGGGATTTTAGGAACGGGGTTTTTATATACGAATAAAGACACGCTTAGTATCGGTGTTGGTACACTTTTATCCGGATTAATTAAGCATAAAATCAAGCCATATGAACTGCTTGAATATGTGAAGAATCACCCAATGATCCGCCCATACATTCAAGGAAGCGAGCCGGTCGAATATTTAGCGCATTTAATTCCAGAAGGCGGCTATCATTCGATTCCGAAAGTGGCAGGGAATGGGGTGCTCGTTGTTGGCGATGCCGCTCAGCTTGTCAATGCGATTCATCGCGAAGGGTCGAATATGGCGATGACCTCGGGGCGGTTAGCTGCAGAAACAATCATCATGGCAAAAGAACAAAACGACTTTTCCGAAAGCATGCTTGACCAATACCGAATGAAGCTCATGGAAAGCTTTATCGGGCAAGATTTGAAAAAATATAAAGACGCGACGCATCATTTTGAGAGATTCCCGCAATATTTTGAGCAATATATCCCGATGATGAACCGCGCAGCAAGCCAAATGTTTACAGTCGACGGTTCATCAAAATGGGAAAAACAGCAAAAAATTTGGCGTGATCTCGGCTCGACGAAACAGAAGTTTAAGCTGGCACGCGATATGATGAAAGCATGGAAGGTGATGAAATGATGAAGACGCAAACGATTGAAGAAAAGCAATATTTAGTCCGTTTTAACGCGGATACGAAATCGCATCTTCACGTGCTTGATGACAACATTTGTTTAACGAAATGCCCTGATAAAATTTGTACAATTTTTTGCCCAGCAGCCGTTTATAAATGGGAAGAAGTTCGGATGCACGTTGGCTATGAAGGCTGTCATGAGTGCGGCAGCTGTCGCATCGGCTGTCCGCACGAAAACATTCGCTGGGAATACCCGCGCGGTGGCTACGGCATCGTTTTCCGGCTTGGGTGATCGCCATGTTTCATATCGGAGACTGCGTTGTATTTACGCGTGATGGTGCGCGTGGTATCGTACTTGAAGTTGACGATCACTCGTGCCACGTTTTATGGGAAGACTATTTTGTTAGCTGGGAGAAAAAAGAGCTATTGAAGGTTGATAAAGAACTAACGAAAAAACAAACGATTCGCGTTTCTTCCAACATCAGCCACCCTTTATCTTAGGGTGGTTTTTTGTTTCTTTATATACAATTTATTCTAAAAAAGGGGTTGACGGATAATTTTTTTTTGATTATTTTACAAACTATACAAGTTGTCATTTTGCGCTATATCTTGTCGATCACTTGCCGTGTTGTATTTATAGTCGACTTGTATAGAGATAACATTGGAAACGAAAAATCGGAAATTTTTATTGCAATTTCATTTGCAAAAAAAGGGGGGAATAATGCGAAAAGCTATATTGTTTACGATAATAAGCGCGTGTTTTTATTTTTGTTTATATTTCGTAACATTGTGGGGCATTAATCACTATGAATCTCTAAAAACGTTCAATATCATTTCAATTTTTCCTATTATCCTTACTACGGTACTTGCTTTTTTATTGGGAATTATTATAAAGATAAATTTTACAAACGACATATCTGATAGAAATTTGTTAGCTGTCATACTAGTTGTTGGTCTTATCGTGTATTTAGCAGTTATATCTGTTGAGTATATGAGATGAAGATTTTTGTAAAAACGCTCATGAGAAGATTTCGTTCCCCATCTAAGCATGAAAGTAGTCTCACGTGGATTCATTATTTTTAGATGCATGTTGAGCAAGTTTTGCCATCACCCACGTGTGAAAATAACCGCTGAAGGATCTACAATTTTCAGAGAAAAAGAGGTACCTTGTCGTTGTGCCTGTCACCTGTCGAACTTTGATGAGACATGAACCTCCTTGTGAGTAGTTGTGGCACATCTATTCTAACCAAGGAATCGGGTTCATGTCTTCTTTTTTGTTTGTTTGTAAATTTATGTTAGTAAATTTGTTCATCTACAGTTATTTAGTGTAAATAGTTGCACTGAACTTGACGGTGAGCGTAATCCTTTAGAGATAAAAAAAGTTTGTAACTATTCACCCCGATAGTAGTATGTAGAGAAGCGCAACACAAATAGGGCATCCCCGTGATAGAAAATGCCCTAAGTGGTAGAAAGAATACGATTGAGCGTGTCGCCTGTCAACAGAAGACATAACGAATCCCACACGTTTTTTTCGTGTTTCGCGAGTGTGGAAACGATGCTTCTTGTGATGCAAAAAGACTGGGCGAATGTTTCTTCGCGAAACGTGCCCGAGATGTTCTCTTTATTCTAAAAAAGGGGTTGACATATACATTTTTTTTTTTTTTTTATGATTATTTTGTAAATTTTTTCGAAATGGGAGGATGTATATGGCTGTGATAAGGAAACAAATTATTTTGTTTTTTTGCTTTGTCTTATGTTTTGCTTCAATATCTCCAAAAGTTTTAGCAAAAGAAAAGCATTCAAATAGGGAGTTGTTTTATACAAGTGTCATGCCTGTATATAGTATGGAAAATGGAACAAAGATTGGACAAAAATCTTTTGAAACTAGTGTTAAAATTGAAAACAAGACTAATGATACTGAAGAAGTAATCGTTTCAACAAAGATAATTACAGAAGATTTCCAGTTAGGGGAAGTTCGTGAAGAATATAGCACGCAAACATATACTTTTAAGAAGAATAAGCTAGTTCGTATTAATAATAAGGATATTGAGTTAGAAGATGAGTATACATTTATATTGAGTGAGGAAGATTTTAAAAAAATTAAGCCGATTGCACAAAAGTTTAAACAGGGGATTTTAACATATGACAAGTATATTGAGGAAATAAAAAAGCTATCTTTAGACATTAACAAATATAATAATCAGCAGTTGTTTCATGAACAAAATTCTATCACTTCTACAAGTAGTGGAGGATTATCTTGGGTAACTTACTATTATAAATCTTCTAGAGGTGGCTATTGGTTGAGAGCAGCTAAAATGAAGGGGTATTGGGAAGGTGGATTGAACGCTTTTATGCTAGATTCTTCTGCAGTCATTTCGGGAACCACCATTTCAAAACACAACTATTTGCAAGGAAGTCAAGGTGGATTAGTTTCTTCTTTTATGACAAGAGCTGATGCGATTAGCTCAGCTAGGAGTACCTTGTTAATTGAAGCTGCCGCATTAATGGGAGCATTAGGAGTAGCTGTACTAACAGTTAGTACCATTTTTGGTGCCTTAACTGCTGCAGGATCGGCTTCGATTATTGCTGCAAATATGATTAGTGTTTCAAATTCTGCTCATGCAGATATTGAACGCGCATACGAGCTTGCAACTGTAATTAAAAGTCAATAATTGTGAGAATAAGGTGGTTTATTTTGTATGATATTTCAACTTCTGTACTCGCTTGTTATTACGTTTTTGTTGTATGTGCTTATTGAACGAAAGGGAAAACCGCGAGAAAAGATATTGTTTTACACGTGTATTTTCATTTTTCTTTTTCTTTTATCCCGATTGTGAAGATAGTTGGATAAACCGGATGGTATTTGGAAAATTCGTATCATGCCCTTTAATATAGAGTACGATTTGGAAATAAAAACATTTGGTTTTCGAGTTAACGATGTTTTATCTACTTATGACTTCAGAGTGTGAAAGAGGAAATAGCATGAAAAAAAGTTACATTGCTTTCTTCGCATTTCTTATGTGTCTTTTGTATATGAGTTGGTCTAAAGAGAGTTGGAAAGGAATTTTACTTCTTTTATTAAAAGGTATTGTTATTTTTGTCGTTGTTTACGGTGTCGTATTTGTTATTGTATGGTCAATTATGAAGTTAGTTCGTTTTTTAAAAAGACGTCTGCAATAAATGACACGTTAGACAAAATATGTTTGAACGTTTCCACCATCCCATATGAGGTGTTTTTTTGTTATACTTGTTGCATCGATACATAGAAAGGATAGCACACGATGGAACGAAAGCATTTGTTATTAATTGACGGGATGGCGTTATTGTTTCGATCGTTTTATGCGACAGCACCACGTTGGATGATCAATAGCCGTGGCGTGCCAACGAATGCGGTATATGGGGTAGTGAAACAAATCGAAGCGGCAACAAATGCATTTCAACCGACGCATGTCGTTTGTTGTTGGGACATGGGAAGCACGACGTTTCGCACCGAATGGTTTCCAGATTATAAGGCAAATCGAGGCGAGCCGCCGCAGGAATTAATTCCGCAGTTTGAATTCCGACTGAATTGTTAGAAGAGTTCGAGAGAATTGAAGAGGAAGGAATGGTTTTTATTCCTGGTGGTTTTTTTGAATACGGATTAAATGAAAATGAAGTTCCTTACAAAACATTTAATTGGAATGATAGTGTTCCAAAAATGAAAGTTTGGCTTCCTCCATTTTTTATCGATAAGTATCCCGTTACTAATAAAGAATATGATGAGTTTACCGATTTCATTGAAGAAAATGGACATATTTTTTGTCATCCTAATGAACCAGAGGGTAAAGAGCATAGACGTAATACTTACTGGGATCCGCGTTACAAACCTGACCATCCTGTGACTGGTATTGATTTTTATGATGCATTTGCTTTTGCGCGTTGGAAAGGGAAGGAGCTTCCTACTGAATTTCAATGGGAAAAAGCTGCTCGAGGACCCGAGGGATTAATATGGCCATGGGGTAATTCGTTTGATCCTACAAAGGTTAGATATTCGGGAAGTTTGTATGGTACAAACATTGATTCCTTGGACGAGTGGCGAAAAACGATATTAAAAGCTCATCAAGACACCTCACTTGATAGCTATACAATCTCATTAAAAAATCCAACGAACATAAGTTTTTATGGTGTTGTAGATATGGTTGGGAACACTTGGGAGTGGACCAGAAGTGATTTTAAAACTCGTAGAATGTTTCATCCTGTATGGGAAAGTACTCAAACGAAAGCCAACGCATTCGCAGTGCTCAAAGGGGGATCGTTTTACTCTCATCCAGGTTTAATGTTTCCATCGTATAGAGCCAAAGATATCCCATTTTGCCGACACAATGAAATGGGAATAAGATGTGTGAAAAATATTCCTGTTTATTTGATACAGAGAGCATTAAAAAAACCTATAACTAATAAAGCAATATATTAAGGTGTTGGTGATACTATTGACTTTGAATTTTTATAAGTTGGCATTTGGAAATGTTATTACAAATATTTCTGGTATTCTATATACAATTGTAGCAACATCTTTTATTTACGAATATACAAAATCTGCAACTCTTGCAGCAATTGTCGCATTGGTTAGAACTATAGCTAAAATTATTAGTGGGTTGCAACTTCCTTTTTATACAGAAAGATTTGACATTACTAGACTAATTTCTTCTTTTTATTTATTTCAAGTGCTATTACTAAGTTTTTTTATAGTCTATTTTAAACTAATAGAATTAAACACATTCACAACAACATTTATATATTTATTTGTATTTTTTATTAGTTATATTGAAGGTATCATCTTGCCATGCCGTAATTCATTAGTTCCTAAGGTTGTGACACATACGCAATTATTTAGGGCAAATAATATTATTTCCTTCTTAGAACAAACAGTTAGCTTGTTATCTTGGGGGATGGGCGGGTTACTGGTAGTATACTTTGATAAACTTTGGATCTTAGTTGGTATAACTTTTTCCTATCTGTTTCCAGCCCTCCTCTTTAAATCAATGAATATAAAAATTGATAAGATGAAACATAAAAAGAAGAAAATATTTAGATTAGATGGTTGGAGAGTTGTAAAAAGCAATCCTTTTCTTCTGAAAATGCTGATAGTCGATATTATTGAAGGTATTGCTAGTGGTATATGGATTGGTGGTATTACTCTTGCTTTTGTTAGAGAGGTCTTGCATAAAGGAGAAAATTGGTGGGGATATATTAATACAAGCTATTACCTTGGTACTATTTTGAGTTCCAGTGTTTTAATTATAATTTCTTCTATTATAAGAAGAAAATTGGTTATTAGTATGTCCTTAGGCTCATTAGGAGTTAGCGTATTTGTTTTTATATTTGGACTTAACAAAATTCCATTAATGTCTCTGATTTTGGTTTTTGTGTTAGGGTTGTTTTATCAATTAAGAGATTCGGCTCAAAGAACTTTACTACAGCTTCACGTAAAAGATGATGACTTAACCGCATTTTATGGTTTTTATAGTTCAATAAATAGCGTGGTCTTTGGCTTTTCTATTTTCTTGATGGGAACAATATCGGATTTACTGGGTCCTCAAAATATTTATTTACTTGCGTCACTTATGACCTTAGTTAGCTCAATATTAATCTTTGTTGCATTAAAGAATCTAAAAATAGAGTTTAATGTAAACAAAACTATTTAGTTTCCTACACCTCTCTGTTTTTAGAGTTCCTTTATTGATGGTATCCGATATAGAGTGAATCAAAATCCTCATATCATTAATGGTTATATGCAAATATTTGTATTAATTATACAGTTACTTGGGCTAATCCACTTCCATTTTACTTAAATACGATGAAAAACCACGGCTGTTGATTATCCAAAATTAGGCATACTCTTCCCGTATATTCGGGCATACTCAAATAAGACAGCTGCCATCTCGGATTTCCATTCGAGAGGAAGTTGTCCAGAGAAAAAACGACGAACAAACGAAAGAAAGGTAAGGGACGAGGTTGTCCGTTTTTCCGTGCGATGATATAGCCATCTCAGTAGCACATAAGCGATAAATGCCGCAAAAAGCTGGTTGTATACCGCATGCTCGTTGGTGCCAAATAAGGTCGGAACGTTTAGGTATTGCTTGATCCATCGGAAAGATGTCGTTGTGCCTGTCACCTGTCGAACGATGAGACATGAATCCCCTTGTGAGTAGTTGAGGCACATCTATTCTAACCAAGGAATCGGGTTCATGTCTTCTTTTTTGTTTGTAAATTTATGTTAGAAAATTTGCTCATCTACCGTTATTTAGTGTAAATAGTTGCACTGAACTTGACGGTGAGCGTAATCCTTTAGGGATAAAAAGTTTTTACTCCACTTGACAAATACTGTATCATTCATTGTGTTATTTCGCATGTTGAAAAAACTGATAGATTTGTTGAAATGATATGGTATCATCCACATGGAGAAGCAGTTTTTAGGATTAAGATAGAACTTGATCAGAAAAAAAGATACAAAAAGTATTTTCAATTGTAGATTTTTCTTTTTTTCTTCATTTGGATAAACCAGATGGTATTTGGAAAATTCGTATCATGCCCTTTAATATAGAGTACGATTTAGAAATAAAAACATTTGGGTTTCGAGTTAACGATGTTTTATCTACTTATGACTTCAGAGTGTGAAAGAGGAAATAGCATGAAAAAAAGTTACATTGCTTTTTTTGCATTTCTTATGTGTCTTTTGTATATGAGTTGGTCTAAAGAAGGTTGGAAAGGCATTTTACTTCTTTTATTAAAAGGTATTGTTATTTTTGTCGTTGTTTACGGTGTCGTATTTATTATTGTATGGTTGATTATGAAGTTAGTGTCAAGGCCGATTATTTTTTCCCCAAAATCGCCGGTTTAAAATTCCCCAGAAGGACCTTATTGATCCTTCTGTTTTTCTTGTTGGAGCCTCTTTTCCCGTAATCGATAGCTTTCCCCCTTTAGGTTGAAAATGATGGAATGATGCAGTAATCGATCTAACATCGCGGTCGCCAATACCGAGTCTCCCACAACTTCTCCCCATTCCCCAAAGCTTTTGTTGGAGGTGAGGATAATCGGGGCATGTTCATACCGACGGGCGATGACCTGAAATAAGTAATGGGCGCTGTTTGGGTCCAGTTTTAAGTACCCCATTTCATCAATAATGAGAACGGTTGGCTTCACAAACATGCGAAGCTTTTTTTCCAGCTTTCCTTCCTGGTCGGCTTTTCTTAACTGAGTGACCAAATCATGGGCGGTAATAAAATACGTTTTATACCCTCTTGCGATCGCCTCCATTCCAATCGAAATCGCCAGATGTGTCTTTCCAATCCCCGGCGGACCGAGAAAAAGGATATTCTCCTTTCGATCAATAAACGATAAGGTAAGCAGCTCTCGAATCCGACGCTCATCCATGGAAGGCAGTGCGTTAAAATCAAACGTATCGATCGTCTTGCGATATGGCAGTTTAGACAGTTTGATGAGCGTTTGGATCGATCGTTCCTGTTTTTCGATGATTTCCGCCTCTAATAAGCGGAATAAAAACTCCGAATATGGTATATTATGAGTAGCTGCGTATTCTGCCATGGCGGACCATCGCTCCGCCATGACAGGCAAATGAAGACGGTGGCAATACTCGTGTATTTGTTCTTTCATGAGCTTTCCCCTCGCAGGAATGTGTCATAAACGGACAATGGACGAGTATCCACTTCCACCGAAACAGGCGAAATGGTGACGGCCATTTCCGTCTGTTTCTTTTTGATTTTTTCGGCGAATGAAATCACTTTTTTCTGTTGGTTCAAGTAAGAAATCTCCTCCCCTCGATAATACAATCGAATATCCCCATTTAATCGCTCCTTCACCAGAATTTCTTTGCCCGCATACTCCGCCGATAAGAGCCATTGTTCCCCTTTGTATGAGAAACTGCCATCCCAATGCACTTTCCGATAGGAAAGATAGCTCGTATCGTAATCGTTCAACGGGAGAGGTTTCAGCTGTTCCTCTGCCCAACGCTCTTGCGGAGGAATGCCGGTAGTGGCGTTTGGCTTCCGATTCGCCACTTGATCGAGCCAACGATGGAGAAGGAAATTTAATTCCTCGATGCTTTCAAACGCTGTCCCCACATAGAAGTGATCCGTGATATACTGAATGGCTCGTTCGACTTTTCCCTTTGTCTGGGCCCGGTAAGGCCGGCACACTTTTGGAATAAATCCGTAGTAACTCGCAAATTCAGAAAATCGTTGATTCCATTTCACCACTCCTTGTTCCCGGCCGTCTGTAACGGTCTTCATATTATCAAATAACACCTTCTTCGGAACTCCCCCGAAGTATTGGAAACTCTGAATCAGGCATTCCATTAAGTGTTCCTGGTCCTGGCTGATCGTAAATACCGCGTATTTCATCCGCGAATAGCCTAATGTGGCCACAAATAGCGATAACTTGACTTTTCTCCCTTCGATTATCACCTCCCCGACTTCTTTCCAATCGACTTGCATTTGTTCACCAGGAAGCGTTTCATAACGAACGGTGTATTTCTTTTTCGCCGTCTCTCGGAAAGGTTTTATATAGTCCTTTAAAATCGTCTTTCCTCCTGTATAGCCCTGTTGTCGAATTTCGAAAAATAACTTTTCGCTATTGAACACCCCATCCTCTAACATTCGTTTTTGAAGATACTCTTTAAATGGATCTAACTTGCTTTTTCTTTGTTTTCGCTTAGATTTGGAAGGGGGATTGGGGGAGTGAATATATTTTCGAACGGTTTTCCGATCAATCCCCAACTCCCTCGCAATATCGGAAATACTCATTCCCCTTTCATACATCTCTTTGATCATAAAAAATTCCCCTCTCGTAATCACGAACCATAGCTCCTCTCATCGACACTATGGTTCTATTGTAAGTGGGGAATTTTATTCCGTCTATATTGGGGATTTTATCATCGGCTTTAACAGTTAGTTCGTTTTTTAAAAAGACGTCTGCAATAAATGACACGTTAGACAAAATATGTTTGAACGTTTCCACCATCCCATATGAGGTGTTTTTTTGTTATACTTGTTGCATCGATACATAGAAAGGATAGCACACGATGGAACGAAAGCATTTGTTATTAATCGACGGGATGGCGTTATTGTTTCGGTCGTTTTATGCGACAGCACCACGTTGGATGATGAATAGCCGTGAGGTACCGACGAATGCGGTATATGGGGTAGTAAAGCATATCGAAGCGGCGACAAATGCGCTCCAACCGACGCATGTCGTTTGTTGTTGGGATATGGGAAGTACGACGTTTCGCACCGAATGGTTTCCAGACTATAAAGCGAATCGAGGCGAGCCGCCACATGAATTAGTTCCGCAGTTTGATTTAGCGAAAGAAGCGGTTGCGATGCTAGGTATTCCGAATATCGGCGTACTTGGTGCCGAAGCGGACGATTGCATCGGCTCGCTTGTAAAGCAATATCGTGATGAGATGGGCATTTCGATTGTAACCGGAGACCGCGATTTGTTTCAGCTTCTTTCAGAGCGTGTCACTGTCTATTTGTTGGCAAAAGGCATCGGCAACTACGAGGCGTATACGCTCGGACGCTTTATTGAAGAAAAACGGATTCAACCACAGCAGCTCGTCGATGTGAAGGCGCTTATGGGCGATGCAAGCGACAATTACCCAGGCGTGCGCGGCATCGGGGAAAAACAAGCGTTTAAACTCATTCAACAATACGGCTCGATTAAAGGAATCTTGGAAAACTTAGCGAACTTAACAAACGCACAGCAACAAAAAATAACCGAACATCTCGACTTGCTTCATTTGTCGCGAAAACTTGCGGTCATCCATTGCGATATTCCGATTTCCTTACGATTAGAAGAAGCGAAATGGGATGGAGAGCGCAAGCGGTTTGCGGAAGTATTAGAAGCGATTCGGTAGGACGAAGTAGAGGAGAATATGTATGTTAGTGGAAGGGACAAAAAGTGGATTGTTTCATTGTCGCAGAAAAAGCCGGACGTTGAACAATAAAAAAGTGCTAACGAACGTAGACGAGTCTACCTTAAGGGCATTAGATCTAAAGTCTTTTCCTATCATTGCTGATTTTGAAATTTTAATAACGGCTAAGAGTAACAAAACATGGGGAAAACATATTTACTTTTATAGCGCAAAACGAAATGAAATTGTTACTACATTTCCATGGTGGGATTTTGCAGAGGAATTTTTGGGGATGTGGGATGAACATGATATTCCGATCGGCACAATTGATCGCCCTTTTTTTGACCTTGAACAAGGTTGGCATATTATTATTTTCGAAAAGCGTGACTATGTGTATGTTTTAGAAGGCGATGAGTTTTGTAGCGAGCATAATAAAATTCACACATGGTATCGAGTCCCGAAAGATGTGTATTATGAACAGTGGAAAAAGTTGTTGAATATGTTTTAACCAACCCCATATAGAGGCTGGTTTTTATTTACGAACTTGCCCATTTCCATACACGAGCGTTTTTGTTGTCGTGATGGCGCGCAATCCCATTGGGCCGCGGGCGTGCAGTTTTTGTGTGCTAATGCCGATTTCCGCGCCGTATCCGAATTGTTCGCCATCGGTGAAGCGGGTAGAGGCGTTATGGTACAATACAGCGGCATCGACGCGCGCGAAAAACTGCTCTACATGTTCATTGCATTCGGAAATAATCGCTTCCGAATGTTTCGTGCCGTAGCGTTCAATATGCTCAATGGCTTCATCGACTGTTTTGACGAGCTTCACCGCTAAAATTGGGGCTAAAAATTCGGTCGCCCAGTCTTCTTCTTTTGCCTCACAGACGAACGGGTATGTAGCCGCAAGCTGTTTGTCACCGCGTAGTTCGACCCCTTTTTCATGCAGCGTTTCAAGCAACGCACTTATATATGGCCATTGGTGGTGAATGATGACCGTTTCGACCGCATTGCAGACGGACGGGCGCTGCAGTTTAGCGTTTATGACAATATCAATCGCCATTTCTTTTTGTGCGGAGTCGTCAATGAAAATATGACAATTGCCGACGCCTGTTTCTAATACAGGAATCGTGGCGTTTTCGACGACGGATTGAATGAGACCAGCGCCGCCGCGTGGGATGAGAACGTCTACATATTCTTTTAAGCGAAACATATGTTGTGCCGTTTCGCGACTCGTATCTTCTAGTAGTTGAATCGAGTCAACTGGAACAGAAGACCGTTTTAACGCTTGTTGCATAACGGAAACAAGCGCTTTATTTGAGTGAATAGCGGAAGAACTGCCGCGCAACAAGACGGCATTTCCTGTTTTTAAGCAAAGAGTAGCTGCATCGACCGTCACATTCGGACGCGCTTCGTACACCATGCCGACAACCCCAAGCGGCACGCGAATTTGTTTTAATAGGAGCCCGTTTGGTCGCGTCCATCGTTCGATCGTTTCTCCAATCGGATCTGGCAAGTTGATAACTTGGCGAACGCCATCAGCCATTTGATGAATGCGTTCTTCGGTAAGTTGCAACCGGTCAAGCAAGGAAGGAGAGAGCCCGTTTTCTTTTCCGAGCGCCATATCTTTTTCGTTTTCTTGTAAAATGTACGGCATTTGCGCAATTAGCGCTTCCGCGATCATTGAAAGCGCCTCGTTTTTTTCTTCCGTCGATAAAATCGCTAAATGTTTTGCGGCATGTGTTAACTTTTTTGCTTTTGTTAGTAATTCGTTCATCCGTTTTCGCTCCTTTCGTTTTTAGCGGATCGGCATCCTTTTTAAGCAAACTAAATGATCACGATGAATAACTTCTGGACGGTGATGAAAAGAATATTGTTTTGCTTGTTCACTTGCCATTCCTTTTACTTTTTGTAAGTCATCTGCTGCATAATATACTTGCCCTCTAGCAATCACATCGCCTTTTTGATTGACGACGTTGACGACATCGAGCGCTTGAAACGAACCGAACACATTGGTCACCCCAGCAGGCAACAAACTTTTTCCTTTATGCAAAAGGGCGCTTTCTGCTCCTTCATCAATTTCAATTGCTCCAGACACTTTTGAGTGATAGGCAATCCATTGCTTCCGTGTTTGCATATGTCCGTGAAAAGGAGTGCCGATATACGTTCCGTCACCTTTTCCTTCTAAAATATGTTTGAGCTTTTCTTTTCCTTTCCCGGTGCCGATAAAGACGCTGACGCCGAAAGAAAGGGCCTTTTGCGCCGCAAGTAGCTTCGATTTCATTCCGCCTGTTCCAACCGTTGACCCGCTTCCGCCTGCTTGTTCCATTAGCTCGTCAGTAATTTCAGGGAGAAAATGATATTTTTTCGCTTCCGGGTGGCTTGGGTGTTGATCATATAGGCCGTTAATGTCCGTCAAAATGATTAAGGCGTCCGCATGCAAAAATCCACTCACCAAAGCAGATAATAAATCGTTATCCCCAAACGTCAACTCTTCGACAGAGACTGAGTCATTTTCGTTAATAATTGGAAGCACCCCGCGGTCAAGTAGTGTAGAAATTGTTGCAAACAAATTACGAAATCGCTCGCGGTCGTAAAAATCTGCGCGTGTTAACAACAATTGTCCGGTAACGATATGAAACGAACGAAAGGCGGAAATGTAGCTTTGCATGAGCATTCCTTGCCCGACAGCTGCGGCTGCTTGCTTTCCCGCCATTGTTTTCGGGCGGGAACGATATCCGAGCAACCCAAATCCAGCGGCGACCGCCCCAGAAGAAATGAGAATGATATCGTGCCCAAGTTGTTTCATATACGCAAGTGCTTCAACATGTTCACGTAGTTTTTGTTCCGAAAGCGTTCCGTTTTTTTCAGTTAACGAGCTGCTGCCAATTTTGATGACGATTCGCTTTTTTTTCACCATTTCACTCCTTTCTCCAAAATAAACAACGCTTTTTCGCCCTTATAGAAAAGGACGGAAAAGCGTTGTTTCCGCGGTACCACCTTTTTTGGCGCAATGCGCCCACCTCTTACCCTGTAACGTAGGGGAGACGGCTTATGTTTGCATAAGCGGCCGTAATAGGGTAGGTTCAACCGACTTTCCGTGAGGAACCTTCCAGCCTATGGGTTCCATTCTCTGGCACATTCCATCGGTTTACTCGTCCCGTACCTCGTTTCATATACACCTTTTTTCAGAATTATGAAACAAAAAAACGAAGATGTCAACAGATTTTACGACTGTTTGGACAAAAGGCGGAGTTTACGCTCATGTTGAAGTGTTTTAGAAGAAAGCAAATCGACGGTTTCTTGCGTGTCGGTTAGTTCATCGCGTAGTTGATCAACTTTTTCGTTTAGCTGCTCGAGCTGTTCTCTCATTTCTTGTTTAAGGGCATCGATTTTCGCTTCTAATTTGCTTTCTACACCACGGATTTCTGTTCGAAGCTCTTGCATTTCTACTCGAAGTTGCTGTCCCATTTCTTGCATTTCAGAGCGAAGTTGGTTGCCCATTTCTTGCATTTCAGAGCGAAGTTGGTTGCCCATTTCTTGCATTTCAGAGCGAAGTTGGTTGCCCATTGCCTGCATTTCAGTACGGAGTTGATTGCTCATTTCCTTCATTTCGTGATGAATGTTGTCCGAGAATAGCTCGAGCGCTTTCACAATTTCTTTTACAATTGTTTCTTTCTCCACTTCGATTCACCTCCCCTCTACTTGCCATTATAAATGAATGATGGACAAGAAAGAAATATGTTTCTCATCATTTTTTGAACATAAAAAAGTAAATGTATGAAACTTTTACCTGTATTTATACGTTATAATGGAATAAAAGAGAAAGGAGTGGAAAACATGGGGTTAGTGTTACAGCATGTAACAAAACAGTTTGGTTCGTTTACAGCAGTAGATGATGTGACATTATGTATTCCAGAACAGCACATGTTCGGATTTCTCGGGGCGAATGGAGCGGGAAAGACGACGACGTTTCGAATGATTTTAGGGTTGCTTGAACCAACGAAAGGTGAGATTACGTGGAACGGTGAGCGCATCACATATAAGCATAGTCATCTTATTGGGTATTTGCCGGAAGAAAGGGGATTGTATCCAAAACTAAAAGTAAAAGAACAGCTCATTTATTTAGGGAGATTGCGAGGATTACATAAAGAAGAGATTGTAAAAGAAATGCGCTATTGGCTCGAGCGTTTTAAAATACCACAATATGAAAATCAAAAAGTAGAACAATTATCAAAGGGAAATCAACAAAAGATTCAATTTATCGCTGCGGTGTTACACCGTCCACAATTACTTATTTTAGACGAACCGTTTAGCGGATTAGACCCGGTAAATGTCGAAATGTTGAAAAAGGCAGTCATCGATTTGCAGCAAAAAGGAACAACGATTGTTTTTTCAAGTCATCGGATGGAACATGTCGAGCAATTATGTGAACATATATGTATTATGCATAAAGGGAAACCGATTGTTCATGGATCGATAAAAGAACTCAAGCGATCTTTTGGCAAGAAAAATGTCATTATTCACGGAGAACTTCCGTTTGAAACGTTAACAGACATTCCCGGCGTATTAAAAATGGAGAAAATGGTTGAAGGGGTTCGCTTACAAGTAGCAGACGAAAGTGTATCGCAACGTATCCTTGAACATATTTATGCAAAAGGATTTATTCGTACGTTTTCATTAGAAGAACCATCGCTGAATGACATTTTCATTGAGAAAGTAGGTGCAACGTATGAACAATAAGTTTTGGATCGTTTTTCTTCATACGTATGTAACGAAATTAAAATCAAAGTCCTTTTTCATTTCAACGATCATTACCGCTTTTATTGTATTTGGTATTAGTCAGTTAGATCGTATTATAGAAGCATTTAGTGATGGTGGTGAAAAGACGATTGGTGTTATTGACGAAACGAACGGATGGTATGAATCATTGCAAGCGCAATTGCAATCGAATAAAGAAATAAAACTTATTCGCCATGATAAAAGTGAAGAACAAGCAAAAAAACTTGTCCAGACAGAACAGTGGTATGCGTATATCGTGCTTCATGTACAAAATGGGCAACCGAAAGTGACATATTATGCGAAAAATATTGCAGATACCGATGTCACCTACGAAGTTGAGCAAGCGTTACAGCACGTTAAAATCGCAATGATGGCAAAACAGATCGGATTAACGTATGATCAAATGAACGCGTTATATGCGCCAATCGCTATGGAGAAAGTGGCGCTTGAAGAACATGCAAAAACAGAAGAACAATTAAATCAGGCAAGAGCGATCGTATATGTGCTACTGTTTGCCATGTATATGTTCGTTTTAATGTATGGAAGTATGATTATGATGGAAGTAGCAACGGAAAAATCATCACGCATTATGGAAATTTTAATTTCAAGTATCTCACCTATTCAACAATTGTTCGGAAAAATTTTAGGAATTGCTTTGTTAAGTTTAACGCAGTTTGTTATTATTTTTTCAGTTGGTTATGCATCGATGAAAAATAGTGATATGTTACGTCAGTTGCTAGGCATGAACGAACTACCACTTTCTTTGATGATATATGGCATTATCTTTTTCTTGCTCGGTTATTTGTTGTATGCGATGTTATTTGCAGTGCTTGGTTCGATCGTTAGCCGAGTGGAGGAAGTGCAACAAATGGCAGGACCTGTCACGATGCTTGTTGTTGCGGCGTTTATTATGGCAATGTTTGGTTTGAATGCACCAGAATCTCCGTTTATTACAGCAATGTCGTTTATTCCGTTTTTTGCTCCAATGATTATGTTTTTAAGAATTGGAATGTTGCACGTTCCGGTTTGGGAAATTGCCTTTAGTATTGTTTTACTCGTCGGGACAATTGCCTTTTTATTTGTGTTTGGTTCAAAAATATATCGTGGTGGCGTGCTTATGTATAATCAAGCATCTTCATGGAAAGATCTCAAGCGGGCATGGCAATTAACAAAAAAATAAAAAACCGAGCGGAATGCTCGGTTTTTTACATCGGTTTTGTCGGTGTCGGTTTGGCATAGCCTTCTTTATATGTTTCATCAATAAGCCGGCGAATATCTTTCACAGACATACCTTTTTCATATTGCTCAATCGAAACAGCTGCAATTTCTAAACAAACTCCACATTTTGTCGCATGGTCGTCCCAAATGACTGCACCATCGCTTTTATTTTCATATACAAAACAATCATAATTGTTTTCATGACCGACTGACTCACCGCATCCACAATAACAAGGAATGTTTTCTAGCAATTTTTGATGTGTCGCAGCTTGTTCGTATAAATGCGCCATAGATTCGTTATGTTTAGTTAAAAAAGACGGCAAACTATGAATGGAAGCTGTTTCTTCACGTATATCTTTTATTTGATGTTCCTGAGCATGATCATTTTCTTTTTGTGCACATCCACTAAACAATAAACTGACAGAGAGCATCGTGCTAAACATCAATCGTTTTTTCATCTCAACCATCCTTTTTCTAAAATGATAGAGGGTTCCGACTTTTTTCACTATTTCTTTTATCCTTTTACTATTATAATAAAAACAACAGTAAATGATAAGGAAAAAGGCGGGAAAAGGATGGAGTACATTGAAGTAAAAGGACAAACGGTAGAAGAGGCCATTGAAGATGGGCTAAAACAGCTTCAAGCAACGCGCGAAGAAGTAGTCATTGAAATCATACAACAAGAACGTAAAAAGTTGTTCGGTATCGTTTCACAACCGGCCGTTGTCCGACTAACGAAGAAGCAGCAAATAAAACAAGTTGTTCAACAGAAAGAAGGAAAAGTATGGATCGAAGATGGCTTGTTGTATTACGAATGTTTGGACGTTAGCCCAACGATTGTGATTGGTGAAGGTGTCATTTGTTTACATAATGGAGAAGTAATCGAAGGGACAATCACGTTACAAGAAGGAGACGATGTTCGCATTTATCCAAAAGAAGAAAGTATTGCACAATCAGTCTGGAAAATTGACATAGATGCTAGAAAGTTAGAGGCCACATTGACGTTTGCCCCCGGTATACGACGCCGATATGTACTTGAAGATCAGCAACCATCTAATAAATTGCATATACAAGCGAAAATGGAGAATGAGCTCATTTATGATGTGTCATATGACCAAGTGATGGCGAAACTGCAAGAGTTAGAAATTGTTTATGGAATAAATGAAGAAGCAATTCGTCAAGCGCTGCAGTCAGATAAAAAAGTAACGGCTGTTATCGCAAAAGGAATTGAACCGATCGAGGGAACAGACGGTTGGGTAGAAGTGAAAGTAGGAGAAGGAAGAAAAAAACCAAAAGTTCGTGAGGATGGAACGGTTGATTATCGTGAAATGGAAACGATCGCAACGGTCGGTGAGGGAGACTTAATCGCGATTGTTCATCCTCCGCAACCTGGAAAGCCGGGATTAACGGTGACGAATGAAGTGATTCCTGTTCGTGAAGTGCACCCAGTCATGATTAAGCTTGGTAAAGGGGTAACGATGGATGACAATCGCATTTTAGCAATGACAGGCGGACGACCACAAATTGCGAAAAAAGGAAAGACAGTCGTTGTTTCCATTATTCCGAAGCTCGTCCATCAAGGTGATGTCGATTTATCGGTAGGAAACATTCATTTTAAAGGCGATGTTGAAATTACAGGCAATGTTCAAGACGAGATGGTCGTTGAAGCACTCGGTAGCATTATGATTTTACAAAATGTCAATCGAGCAAAAATTCGTGCGCAACAATCTATTTTTATTCAACAAAACGTCATTAGCGGTACAGTCACATCAGGGGAAAATAAAATGCTCGTTACACAACTCATCGGTTTATTACAACAAATTCGCCAATCGCTTGAACGAATGATTGTTGCCATTCAACAATTGATGGTCATGTCTAAAATTCGTGAACAAGATATTTATCCGCTGACAAAGAGATTACTTGAAAGCAAGTTTCAAACGATGATGGAAGCGATGAAACAGTATAAAACGATGTGCGAACAAAAGCGTGAACAAATTGGTGAACAGTGGTTCGACATTGGTTCGCAGTTAGACGGCTGTTTGCTTGCAGATGGTCCAAATCATTTTCACTGTTTAGAAGGCATGGCAAATTTGCTTCGTGAACTTAATACATTTATCGGACAATACGATCGCGAAGAAAACGATGCGATTGAACTTTCGTATGCTTTAAATAGCGTCATTCATGGAAGTGGCGATGTAATTATAACAGGGAAAGGTTGTTATAATTGTAATATTTACGCCGGAGGAACATTGACTGTTCACGGAGTATTACGTGGTGGTGAAGCGTATGCGCAAAAAGGAATGAAAATTAAAGAGGTCGGATCTTCCCTCGGCATTAAGACGGTGTTAGCTGTGCCAAAAGGGGAGATAATTTATATTGAACACGCGTGGGAAGGAACAGTTGTTCAATTTGGTAAAAAAATGTATACGTTTTATGAAGAAAAAAAATATGTTGAAATGAAATGGGACGACGAACGCCAAGAGATTGTATTTGGATAAAAAAGACGCATGGCCAACAAAGCCGATGCGTCTTTTTATATATTTTTCGGATGATCATATAGTGTATAATGTAAATGTTCTTAATTTTCTTTCTTTTCAAAAGGAGGTCAGAAGATGAAAGCGATTGCAGAAGGAGATATTTTATGGGCTCCAACGAAAGAGCAAATCGAACAATCAAGCGTGAAAAAGTATATGGATTGGCTACAGAAGAGAAAAGGACTTTCATTTGATTCGCATGCGGCGCTATGGAAATGGTCGGTCGAGAACCTTGAGCAATTTTGGGAAACGGTGTGGGAGTATTGTGACGTTCAGTCGTCTGCATCGTATACGTGTGTGTTAGAAGAGCGAAAAATGCCGCGGGCAAACTGGTTTCCGGGGGCACGGTTAAATTATGCGGAACATATTTTTCGCAACATACAGGAAAAACCAGCAATTTTATTTCGTTCCGAGCGCGTTTCGCTCCGTGAAGTGACGTGGGAAGAACTAAAACAACAAACAGCATCGGTCGCTTCGGCACTGAAAAAACTTGGCGTCAAACAAGGAGACCGCGTCGTTGCTTATATGCCGAATATTCCAGAAACCGTCGTCGCATTTTTGGCGTGCGCGAGCATTGGCGCCATTTGGTCAAGTTGTTCACCGGATTTTGGTGCCAATAGCGTTATCGATCGCTTCCAACAAATTGAGCCGACCGTTTTATTTGCGGTAGACGGTTGCCAATATAACGGAAAAACGTTTGATAAAGTGCCTGTTGTGAAAGAGTTGCAACAAAAACTTCCATCGTTAAAAAAGACGATTGTCGTTCCGTATTTATGTGACGATATAAGCGCGTGGGACGATTCTGTTTTATTATGGATGGACATATTGCAACAAGAAGGCGAGCTAGTTTATGAGCATGTACCGTTTGCTCACCCGCTTTGGATTTTATATTCTTCCGGAACGACCGGACTACCAAAACCAATCGTGCAAGGGCATGGCGGCATTTTATTAGAGCATTTAAAAATTTTATCGATTGAATGCAACATTAAACAAGACAGCACGTTTTTCTGGTTTACGACGACGGGCTGGATGATGTGGAACTTTTTAATTGGCGGGCTATTAGTCGGGGCAACGGTTGTGTTATATGACGGGAGCCCAACGTTTCCTGATGCAAACGTCTTATGGGAGCTTGCCGAAAAAGCGAACATCACGCATTTTGGCACAAGCGCAGCGTTTATTAACGTGTGCATGAAACAAGGCATTCAACCGAAAGAAACCTATGATTTTTCACATTTGCAAGCGGTTCTTTCGACAGGGTCGCCGCTGACGACCGAGGGATTTCTTTGGGTGTATGAGCATGTAAAAGATGTTTGGCTCGTCTCATGCAGTGGCGGAACGGATGTATGTACCGCGTTTGTCAGTGGGTCTCCGATACTGCCGGTTCGTGCAGGGATGCTACAATGCCGCTCGCTTGGGGCAAGCGTACAGGCGTTTGATGAACATGGACATTCGCTGATCAATGAAGTAGGGGAATTAGTCATCACGGCGCCGATGCCGTCCATGCCGCTCTTTTTCTGGAACGACGAAAACGATCGCCGCTATCGCGAAAGCTATTTTGATACGTATCCAGGCGTATGGAAACATGGGGACTGGATTAAAATTGACAACGAAGGAAGTTGCGTCATTTACGGTCGCTCCGATTCAACGATTAACCGCGCGGGCGTGCGCATGGGCACGAGCGAAATTTATCGTGCTGTGGAAACGGTCGATGGCATTCTTGACAGCTTAGTCATTGATTTAGAAGTGATGGGGCGGAAATCGTTTATGCCGCTGTTTGTTGTCCTTCAACCAGGGGTGGAGCTAGACGATGCGTTAAAACAACGAGTGAAAGATGCCATTAAAGCGCACGTATCGCCGCGCTTTATTCCGGATGCGATTTACCAAGTCGACCAAATCCCAAAAACGTTAAACGGAAAGAAAATGGAAATTCCTATTCGCAAACTTTTACTAGGCTTCCCGCTTGAAAAAGCGGTGAACGTCGGCTCAATGGCAAACCCCGAATCGCTTTCTTTCTTTATCGAACTCGCAAAACAATGGGAACATTCAAACGTATAAGCAAGGCTGTTGCCGTTCGGCAACAGCCTTAAAGGCGTGCGCCTCTTTTCTTATTGACTTTTACGTAAACGTAAACTAAAATAAAATTCAGAAAATTAAAAATAAAGGTGGAAGCGATGAACTATTATACGATCTCCCAACTGGCTGAGCAGTTTGATATTAGCACACGAACGATTCGCTATTATGAGGAACGTGGGCTCATTTCACCCATTCGCACCGATTCGGGCCAGCGATTGTATACGAAAAAAGACCGAGCGGTGCTAAAGCTCATTTTACGCGGCAAACGGTTCGGTTTTTCGTTAGAAGAAATCCATGAAATGATTAGTTTGTTTGACAATGATCGCACCGGTCGAAAACAACTGGAAAAAACAATTGCATACGGTGAGCAAAAGTTAAAGGAGGTGACGGAGCGGATTGAGGACTTAATGCAGTTAAAACAAGAAATGGAGTCAATTTTGGCGGATTTTCGTGAACGATTACAAAAATTGGAGGAAACCGAATGAACATTTCTGAGTTGTTAGCGCGCAATGCACGAAAGTTTCGGAACAAAGTAGCACTAATTGATGGTGACGTGTCGCTTTCTTATCAAGAAGTAGACGATACAGTCAATCGGCTCGCTTCTTCGCTTGCTTCACTTGGCATCAAACGAGGCGATAAAGTCGTATTATATATGCCAAATACGAAAGAATTTGTATATGCGTATTTTGCCGTCTTGCGCCTTGGCGCGATCATCGTACCAGTCAATGCGCGGTTAACAGCGCAAGAAGTACAATACATTATCGAACATAGCGAAGCAAAAGCAGTGATCGCACACGATTGGATTTATCAGGAACTTGCCTCGCTTGTTCGTACGGTTGACGTCATTTGGGTGAAAACAGGGGAAGCGGCAGACGGTTGGCGTTCGCTCACGCAACTCATTGCAACCGGCGATGCTTCCCCAATTGTTTGTCCGTTGAATGAAGATGACGAAACGACGATTTTATACACATCCGGAACGACTGGTAAACCAAAAGGAGTGTTGTTTACAGCGCGTAATATTTTCGCTGTCGCAACGATGATGGCGCTAGAGACGAAAATGGATAAGCATAGCCGCCTGTTGCACATGATGCCACTCAGCCATTCCGCACCGCTTCATTTATTTTTTGGCGGCGGTATGTACGTCGGGGCCACCCATGTGTTATCACCAACGTTTTCCCCGGAAGCATTGTTACAACTAATCACGAAACACGAAATTACCCACTTTTTCGGAGCGCCAGTCGCTTATTTACTTACCGCAAAACATTCACGTCTTCACGAATACGATTTATCGTCCGTCCAATATTGGACGTATGGCGGCGCACCGTTGTCGGCAAATGAAGTGCAATTTGTCGCTAAACAGTTTCGTACGAATCGACTGATGTGTTTGTATGGATTAACGGAAGCTGGACCGAACGGAACGTATTTATCACCGGAAGAACATGCGACAAAGGCAGGAAGTGTTGGCAAAGATGCCGCCCTTCATTGCGAAGTAAAAATTGTCGACGAACACGGCAAAGAAGTTCCGCCTGGCGAGGTTGGTGAAATCATCTTAGCTGGAGAAGGAACAATGAAAGGCTATTATAAAGACGAAGAAAAAACAGCGGAAACGGTAAAAAACGGCTGGCTATATACAGGCGATTTAGCGCGCCGTGACGAAGACGGGTACATTTGGATCGTTGATCGGAAAAAAGATATGATCATTTCTGGCGGGGTGAACGTTTACCCGAAAGAAGTGGAAGATGCGCTAAAGCTACACCCAGCGATTGTTGATGTGGCAGTAGTTGGTGTGCCTCATCCGGAATGGGGGGAAACGGTCAAAGCGTTTGTTGTCACGACAGAGCCGATCGAGCAGCTTGCTGAAGAATGTAAACGTTTTCTCTCTAGTCAACTTGCAGACTATAAAATTCCAAAACTATACGAAGTCATTCCTGAACTCCCGCGCAATGCGACAGGAAAAATATTAAAACAAGTATTGAGAGGGATGCATAATGAAACAGCTACGAGAAGTTGATCCGAACTTATTTGCCAATTTAAAAAAATATTTAGATAAAGAGTTTTATGTGTACGCAGAAGAAGAGTTAGAGAAGTTTTGGCAACGCTGTATGACCGATATCGACCGGCGCGCGGTACATACGGATCGCGAAGGACAGCCGCGGCTGATCAAATACGACCGCTTTGGCAACGACATTTCCGAAATATGGGTGAACGAAGGGTACAAACAAACAGTAAAAGAAACGTACGAAACGGGGATTGTCGGCTATGTCCATAAGCCGATTCCTGCGCTTGGCCGTGTTGGCAACTACATTTATTCATATGCGCAGGGCTATTTGCTATCGCAAGTCGAACCAGGGTTTTATTGCCCGGTGACGTTAACAATGGCGACTGCATATGTATTAGAGCATTTTGCGGATGAACGAATCAAAGCGAAATATTTGCCGCACGTCATTTCTACTGGCGAAGTCGAGCTGTATGAAGGAGCGACGTTTTTAACGGAGCGGCAAGGCGGTTCGGACGTTGGCGCCAATGAAGTGCGCGCTGTTTTATGCGGTGATCATTATGAAATTTACGGAGAAAAATATTTTGCTAGCAACGCCGGCATGTGCGGGGTTGCGTTAGTGCTTGCCCGCATCGCCGGAAGCGAGGCGGGGACGAAAGGGCTTAGTTTATTTTTAGTACCGTGGCGCAACGACGATGGCACATTAAACGGCATTCACATTCGGCGTTTAAAAGATAAACTTGGTGTTCGCGCTGTGCCGTCGGCGGAAGTCGTATTTGAAGGGGCAAAAGCTTATTTAATTGGCGATGCAAAAAAAGGGTTTTATTATATGATGGAAGCGCTTAATTTATCGCGCGTCTGCAATGCCGTCGCTTCGATTGGCATTATGAAGCGGGCGCTAGAGGAGGCGAAGCAATACGCAGTCAATCGTCAAGCGTTTGGGCATACACTTACATCGTATCCGATGGTAAAAGAAACATTGGCGAACTTAACGGCGCGCCAAGAAGTACAAACGAGCGCTTGTTTTGAGCTCATTTCCTTTTTTGACCGTGTGATGCGCACGCCAGGGCAAGCATCTGAACAAGAGAAAGCATGGAACCGCTTGTTAATTGCGCTTTTAAAAATGCGAACAGCAGAAGAAGCGATTGCATTTGCCCATGAAGCGATTGAAATGCACGGCGGAAACGGCTACATTGAAGACTTTGTCACCCCGCGCTTGCTTCGCGATGCCCAAGTATTGACCGTCTGGGAAGGAACAGCAAACATTTTAGGGCTTGAAGTGCTGCGCCTCATCCGTAAATATCGCGTCCATGAAACGTTTATTCAAACAATAAGCGAGCAACTCGCTGCACTCCCTGGCGAAATACGCGCATTTGCTACACCGGTCGAAAGCGGGCTGAACGAACTCATACAATCGCTAAAACAATTGCACGGTCAACGAGAAGACGTACAAACGTATCACGCCAAAAAAATCGCCAACCGCCTTTGTGACTTGTATTTAAGCGTCGTCGCGTTAAAAGAAGCGGAAGAAAGCGAACGAAAACAAATCATCGCCCGCCTTTTCTTACAGCATATTTGGGGATGCGATTTATTTGATCAAGAGATGCTAGCTGTCCATTATTTTGATGTGATCATGAGTGAAACGAAAGAAGTGGGAGTATAATAAGCCGGCAATAAGCCGGCTCATTGATTTTTTAATATGTTTTGAATGTTAGGAGACAAGTATAAGTTATTTTTAGTATTTGGTACAGAGATTATTGGTGATTTCGGTGGATTTGAGCAAATACAGTTATCTCTTAAGTTAATCGGAATGACACATAAAAAGGCATATACAAATAATAAGCGTTTGTGCGACTTCATCACGTCTATATCCTCAATAGCAACAAAAATATCATGTATGTGTTCACATTGAAGGACTGTAATACTAAGTGGGGTCGAAAGTTCGACTACTGAGATCGTATGGTTGGTTGTTTCGTAATTTATTCGAAAATGTTTTTTTCCTAAAAAAATCAATTTTTTTCCTGTGGGAGTTTGTAATGCCTTTTTTCGATCCATAGATATAGAGATAATTACTTCAATTGTACGCAAATGAGGTGGTTGAGGAGGATGAAGAACGATAGAATCAGTTTCATAAAGGAAAAATGGAGTGCAACCGATTGGATACAAATGATCAGGTGTAATTCCTATTTTTTTCATCATTCTCATCCTCCTGTAGTTTTTTATTCATCATCGTCTTCGTTACAACAAGGGCATACATAGTCTTTATTTTTATATTGATGATTTTCATAGCATGTATTATGACGTTTTTTACAATGTTTTTTTTGAGGTGTGTAATGGCAAGAACAATGGAAGTTAATTCTATAATGGTGACAACGATTTGGACAATGATTGTAATAAGGAAGATGCTGTTGTGAACAACATTGGCTGCCGACATATATGTGAATATGTTTTTTTCCCACTTTTTCACCTCCCTCTCGCGTTATTTATATTATGAAGAAGATTAAAAATGGTAAGGGCAGAAGTTGATTAGGAGCAACATTTTTCTTCTTCCGTAACAACTAGACACACAACTTTACAAATGTGCACTTTTCGAGCTGTTTCATGGAAAATGTGCATATCTTCAAGAAAACCTTCGACTTTTACGTTTGATAAACAAACATCTGAAGGTAATATGACCATTTCACAAAATGAAGTAGATGCGTGAAATGTATGCACAGGTTGATCAAGTTTTCTCGCTGTGTACATAATGATCTGTTTGATATGACCATTTACTAGGATTTTAGTATCATATGGGGATCGGATGATTTTTGCGTCATGAATATGGATGGTAGCCATGACTTTTATAACTTTTTCGATATCTGGCTTTATTTTTGGGACGATTAGTTTTTCAGTTACAGTGAATTGCTTATAGGTGAGTGGACAGGATGGAAATTCATCCCTTTCTGCAATTCCAACATAAATGGTTAGGCGTTCATGATCAAATTTCATATACTCTCCTCCTCTCGTTATTTTTTTCGTATGTGTAAGGGTACTAATTTGCGCGTGTCCTTTGATAAAAATAAAAGTATTATCTCATATACCTACAATCGGGAAGTTTAACTTCATTTTTTTCGACTGTCGAAAATTAAGAATTGATCATGTTAACGCTACACTTATATAGAGAAATGCAGCCCTTACATAGAAAGGATGCCCACAACGGGACATCCTTCATATTTTGTTTAACGCAATATAGATTGTAATGACGGATTGAGTGATGTATATAAGAATAAAATTACACACTTATGAACTGTGCGAGGATCAGTTAAGTTTATTTCAACATCTTCGATAAAAACTTGCACAGGTCCGGCAAGAATATTGTTAATAGATAAGCCAACAGAAGCAAGAAGTTGGTTAACTGTAACGCCAGCAGGGATGTTAAGTGGAATGTTGATAAAAGAGCAAAATGGTTGTTCAAAGTGAGCGGAATGAACAGATTGTTGTGGAACGTTAGCTGTATAAATAATTTTTTGACGTAATACCCCTTCGACAACAACTTTTACACCGATGGGGGTGAAAATATTACGCGTACCTGTAATGACCGCTTCAATTAACAATGTATTGATTTGCTCCACATCTGGTTTTGCGGCAGGAATCGTTAACTTTTCTTGAACCGCGATTTGATTGTTTGGATTTAACGGACCGACAAAAGGGAATTCAGATGGAGGGGTAATACCAATAATTTGAACAAAGTTATTTAATACACCATCATTCATAAAACATTCATCCTTTCTTTTATTTAGCATTGTGCAATTGTTAATGTTAAACCTGTTAATGGGATAGAGAGTACGACAAGATTTGTAATTGGATCACGAAGTTGTAGTGTAACAGTTCCTGCAGTAGCGTTAATTGTCAACGTGAAGTTTAATACACCTGATAATAAACCGAGTACGCTACCGGTACCAGATACAGTAAGGACATTGTTTTCACACAGTACTTGAGTAATTTGAGAGCTATTCACATTCAAACTAATTGTGCCTAGCAGTGGAACAGTGACATTTAAGGAAATTCCGTTATTTGTCGGATTGCATCCTTCACACAAACTAATATCTAAAGAAACGTCCGCAGTAACCCCCAAGCCGTTTAATGTAATATCCACACCATTAGCTGTTAATGTGTCAACGAATGAACAGTCACACGAAGAAAGAAGAGGTTTTATTGTTGTGTAGGCAAACAATACGACACATTTGCTAATTGTTCTAGGATCTAACATTTGTATTTCTACATCTTCAATTAACACTTGTACAGGACCATCTAAAATATCATTTAAAGAGAGACCGAGAGATGACAAATATTGTTGGACAGTGAGACCTTGTGGAACGTCTAAAGGGATGTTAATAAACGCACAAAAAGGATGTTCAAAATGGGCAGAATGAACAGATTGCTCCGGAACATCAGCTGTATAAATGACTTTTTGCCGTAATACACCATCAATAACTACTTTTACTCCTACAGGCGTAAAAATATTTTTTGTTTCCGTAACGACCGCTTCAATTAATAATGTATTCACTTGTTCCACATCTGGTTTTGCATCTGGGATTGTTAATTGTTCTTGAACAACAAACTGCGTATGTGGATTTAAATTTCCTATAACAGGAAATGTGGAAGGGGAGGCAATTCCGATGATTTGGACAAAATCCCTTAAAAAACCATTATTCATGTTATTGATCGCTCCTTTGTTTTATATGACTTAATACAATACTATGTATATTGAAGTAAAGAGTAGGTTGATTGGATATTCATGTAAATTTGTAAAAATGGTTTGGTATCCTCTAAAATGTTTTAAGGTATTCGTTAACGGTGAATGCTCCCCTGACAAATCCATTTGTCTGGGGAGCGGTGTTGTTCGATTGCTCGAGAATCGAAAAAATCATGATTGCTCAGATTAAAGCTACAAAGTACATCTATATAACAAGGATAGGTGATCATTCATTCTTTTTTCTTTAATTGAGCAAAACAAACACCGCTAAAAAATGAGCAACAGTTCCCCCTAATACAAACAAGTGCCAAACCGCATGGTGAAATTTAAATCCTCGCCATACGTAAAAAATTGCACCGATCGTGTATAAAATCCCACCAATGACTAAATAGACGACACCTTCCAACGAAAGGCTAGAAATGAGCGGTTTCCATGCAAACACAACCAACCAGCCCATCACCACATAAATGATTGTCGATGTATATAAAAAGCGATTGACGAAAAAGCATTTAAATACTGTCCCGACAAATGCCAGACCCCAGACGATGCCAAATAACGTCCAACCAATCGCACCTTTCACTGCTAAAAATAAAAACGGCGTATACGTACCTGCGATAAAAAAGTAAATCGCCGAATGGTCGAAAATTTCAAACAACCGTTTCCAGCGTCCTTCCGGCAACGCGTGCACAATTGTCGACGACAAATACAAGAGAAGCATCGTGCTACCAAACAGCGCAACGCTCACAACGTGCCATGCGTTTCCGTTTAGTGATGCAAAAACGGTAAGCACAACGAGCGCTACAATGCTAAATACCGCTCCAACCCCATGAGTAATCGCATGAACGATTTCTTCTTCTTTCGTAAATGTGTGCGTAAAAGCCAATGATTTCATTCCTTTCGTTAAAGACATTTTATTTATTCTACCACATATACATACATATCGTACATTTTTATTCATTATTGTTTTTGCTCGCGATATAATGGAAAAAAAAGAGAGGTGAGGACGATGCAAATACAGGTAGAAAGGCAACGTAAGACAAAAAAGTGGCTTGTACCATCGTTTATTGGTGTGTTGTTACTTGCGGCGATTGCGTGTGTTGCCATTTCGATTTACGTCGGCTGGAATTTGACGCATAAAGAGCGAAAAGCGGTCGTAGAAACGCCAGCAGCTTACGGTATGGCTTATGACAATGTTACGTTTATAAGCAAAGATGGCGGATTGAAGCTGAAAGGTTGGGTGATCGAGCCGACAAAACGAGCGAAAATGACCGTTATTTTTTCGCACGGTTATGGCGGCAATCGCTACGAGCCGAACGTGCCGTTTTTGCCAATTGCTAAAGCACTAACAGACGAAGGATATCGCGTCATTATGTTTGATTTTCGCGCAAGCGGCGAATCAGAAGGAGATATGACAACGATTGGCGCGAAAGAAAAATATGATTTGCTTGGTGTGATTGAATATGCGAAACAACACTACTCCGAACCGATTGTTCTGTATGGAGTTTCCATGGGAGCAGTAACGTCGATTTTAGCCGCGGGAATGGATAAAGATGTGAAGGCGGTTATTGCGGACAGTCCGTTTAGCGATTTAGAAGGATATTTGCGGACATATATGCCTGTATGGACAAACTTGCCGAACGTGCCGTTTACGTATTTAATCATTACCCTTATTCCGATGATTACCGATTTAGACCCAGCGGAGTCGGTGCCGATCAAAGCGGTCGATGCAATTGCCCCACGCCCGATTTTATTTATTCATAGTAAAGCCGATCCGTCCATTCCATACAAAGAAAGCGTAAACATGTACAACAAACATCCGGACGTATTTGAACTTTGGCTCACCGAAAAAGCGAAACATGTGAAAAGTTTTGACATGTATAAAGAGGAATATATTCATAAAATGTTAGCATTTTTAGAAAAGGTACGAAAATAAAATTCTGAATATTCATTGACTTTCAACAAAAAGATGAGTATGCTTGTAGTAAATTTGAAAAATAGAGAGGGGAAAGAAGATGAGTGTAGTTGAGCAGAGAAGAGGGTATTTTGGAGAGTTTGGCGGAAGTTTCGTACCGCCGGCGTTGCAGGAAGCGTTAGACTATTTAGAAGCGCAGTTTTTAAAGTGCAAAGATGATCCCACATTCCATGAAGAGTTTACGTTTTATTTAAAAGAATATGTGGGGCGTGAAAGTTCGCTTACATTTGCCTCAAGGTTGACTGAGGAGCTTGGTGGAGCGAAGATTTATTTAAAACGAGAAGATTTAAACCATACCGGTTCTCATAAAATTAACAACGTCATCGGGCAAATTTTATTAGCGAAAAGAATGGGAGCCAAACGTATCATTGCTGAAACAGGAGCTGGACAGCATGGTGTAGCGACAGCGACAGCTTGTGCGATGTTTGGAATGGATTGTGTCATTTATATGGGGGAAGAAGATACGAGAAGGCAAGCGCTGAACGTTTTTCGAATGGAGTTGTTAGGGGCGAAAGTTGTTCCTGTAGCAAAAGGGCAAGGAAGATTAAAAGATGCAGTCGATGAAGCGTTAAATGACTATGTCCAAAATTATGAACATACATTTTATTTGCTTGGTTCAGCTGTTGGGCCACATCCGTATCCGACGATCGTAAAACATTTCCAATCTGTCATTAGTGAAGAAAGTAAGCGACAAATGATTGAAAAAGAAGGACGTTTGCCTGATGTTGTGATCGCTTGTGCGGGTGGTGGTAGCAATGCGATTGGTGCTTTTGCACATTATATCGACGAACCGAGTGTACGTTTAATCGGAGTCGAACCAGAGCAAGCGGCAACGTTGACAAAAGGTGTCCCAGCGATTATTCACGGCTTTAAATGCCTCGTTTTGCTTGATGAAGAAGGAAATCCGCAACCAACATATTCAATTGCTGCTGGGCTCGATTATCCAGGAATCGGACCGGAACATAGCTTTTTAAAAACGTCTGGTCGGGCAGAATATTATACAGTCACAAACGATGAAGTATTAGAAGCATTTCAAACACTTTCAAAAACGGAAGGGATCATTCCTGCGCTAGAAAGTGCTCACGCAGTTGCGTACGCCATGAAACTAGCTCCGACGCTCGATCGCGATCAAATCATTATCGTAAACTTATCAGGTCGCGGAGATAAAGATGTCGAGCAAGTATTTCATATGTTAAAAGGTTAGTCATAAAAAGCGTCGTTCCCACAACGTGGAACGACGCTTTTATCGTTATAACATATACAGATCTCCCTCTGTGCGTACGGTGCGCCCGAGTCGGTAATCAGGTCGTTCATGGATGTAGGCGATATCTTGTTTTGTGGCCATTTCTCCGCGGATGTGAGCAATTTCGTGTCGCACTGCATCGTGAATACGCCGTTGTTGTAGCTGATTGTTCCGAACAGCTTTGATCATTGCGGTATTTTCTTTCATTTGTTCTTTCAATCAAGGAATATCTTCATTTTGCTTATTCACTTTTGTTTTTAATTCAATAATTTCCTGTTTCATTGTTTGAAACTTTTGCTCGATCCATTGCACGTTTTCGGATACGTTTTGAACGAGGTTAACGAGTTGGAGGAGAAGCTGTTCTGGTATGCTTGTTCACAGCTCTTTTATATGAAAATGTATGACATGTCCAAAAGAAAAGTGACAAAGAGGACCGCGTGGAAATGCCTTTAACCTTTAACATCATCATATCATGATTCGACAAAACATTTTCAGCATTAGCTTATTTTGTCGTACGTGTAGCATACATACGCTCTTTTGCCACTTGTAAAAGCTGTTGCAATTGTTCTCCTTCGACTGGATATGTGGCATAGCCAGCGAGAAAAGATATGGGACTATTTTTTTTAATCCGCTCAATCATTGTAGATGGTTTCGCACCGTTTTCGACAGCGATAATTAAGTATTGATCGTTTGACCATTTAGCTACGATATCGCTTTTTCGAGTTTCTTCAACTAATAGCTGTTCAAATGCGGTTTGTTGTTGAGGATGACTATCTGTTTTTGTTTGAAGTAAGTAAATCGTTAAGCGACTATCTGGATCGCGATCAACTAATGCAGCGATTTTTTCAAATGTACTTGTAGCAAAGTCTTTGGTTTTTAATTGATATATTAAATCTTTTACGCAAACTTTTCTGTCATAGCGATTACCAAAATAAATGCCAATAATCGTTTGAAACACATAAAAACCAATGACAACATATAACTCTGTTCCATGTAGTTGTGTTAAATCAATCGTATCGCTCATGGCTATTGCTTCCGAAAATAAGACAAGTTGGCTAATGAATAATCCGATTGTTTTCCCGATATGTTTTTTAAACATATACTTCACCTCCCTTTATACTATGGTGGAATATATGTATTGGGTTGGACGAATATTAGAAAAAGACAAAAAGGGCGAGACAATCGCCCTTTTTGCATTAAAAGATAAAGTGTGCAATGAAAACGATAATAGGCAATGTAATGAGTGTACGAAGAAGGAAAATGACAACTAAATCCTTAAACGTAATTGGTAATTTTGATGCAAGAAGTAATCCGCCTACTTCAGACATATAAATCAGTTGTGTGACAGAAACACAAGCGATAACGAAGCGAGTAAATTCGCTTTCAATGCCACTACCGATAATAGCTGGTAAAAACATATCTGCGAAGCCGACGACCATCGTTTGTGCAGCCGCTGATGCTTCTGGCACTTGTAGGAGAGTCAAGATTGGTACAAACGGTTTACCAAGCCATTCAAACACCGGTGTTGTTTCAGCAATGATTAATGCGACCGTTCCAATGGCCATAACGACCGGTAAGACACCTAACCACATATCGATAACCGTTTGTACACCGTTTTTCAATAGTTTTCCTATATTGCTATTGCGTTGTGCGACTTCCACCGCTTGTTTTAATCCCCATTGAAAAGGTGTGTACCCAGCTGGTATTGTTTCATCAACTGGTACGTGATGTTCATGGTAATATGTGTCTGGCTTTTTTGATAATGGAGGGATGCGTGGCATAATGATCGCTGCTACAAGACCAGCAACAACGATCGTAAAATAGTACGCACCAAACATATGTTCAAGTTTCATATACGTGATAACAACGATACTAAATGTAATTGATACAACAGAAAAGGTTGTTCCGATTACTGCCGCTTCCCGCTTTGTGTAAAAGCCATCTTCATACTGCTTATTCGTTAATAATACGCCGATTGTTCCATCCCCTAACCAAGAAGCAATACAGTCAATGGACGAGCGGCCAGGCAGTTTAAATACCGGGCGCATAATTTTCGTTAAAAGTGCACCGCATAATTCGAGTAAGCCGAAATCTAAAAGTAAAGGCAAAAACAAGCCAGCAAACAAAAAGACAGAAAACAAAATAGGAATTAAGCTGTACAATAGCAACGCACCTGTATTTTCTGACCATACCCATTCTGGACCGATTTTCCATAACGTCATCGCTCCTAAAATCGTTCCAACTATGCGAGCGGTAACAAATAGACCATTGACATCAAATAAACGACGAAGAAATGGGCTGTTCATTATGAAAGAAGGATAAGCGATTTTGGCAATGATCGTGCCCATGGTAGCGATAAACATAAATAAAACGGAAATCGTTGGAATGGCTGAGCTAAAGTTTCCTTCTACCCATTTTGCTAGAATGGCTACAGGAATCGTCATTTCACCTTCATAAGGAACAGGAATCATAAACAAAAATACACCAATAAGCGATGGGACGAGAAACTTAAGTACGTCAGATAAGCGACGTCGTTGAGTATGTTTTTGTGCAACATTCATCTTCTGAAACCACCTTCCATTTTATGTTTTGAAAACGGATACATAACATTACTACTATCGTAATATAAAAATAAAAATAGTCAATATAACAAAATGATTCAGAAATCTAAACAAATATTCATATGTGCATAAATATAAAACTAGATCTTTATACAAATACAAAAATATGCATCAATAACAATCGTTTTATTGTAAAATAAACAACATAAAGCATAATAAAACAAAATTGATATATAATCAATCATTTTTTTGTATAAACGTTCAAATTCGAAATTTTTCGTTTTTCTTTGCACATTGATGCGTGTATTTTTTTTTCTTATGCGATATGATAAGCAAAAATAAGTAAAGGAGAGACGGGTGATGTGGCATTATGCGAAACCAATTGTCGTTGTAAGTGAATGTCTTGGTTTTTCTCCTTGTCGATATAACGGTGATCAACTGAATGATGAAGTCGTCCACAAACTATGGCCATTTGTTCAATTTATTCCTGTATGTCCAGAGGTGCGAATCGGACTTGGTACGCCACGAGAGACAATCCGACTCGTTAAAGATGGAGAAAATGTTCGGCTCGTTCAGCCGTCAACTGGAATGGATATTACCGAGCAAATGAATGAGTTTTCTTTTTTATTTTTAAACCAATTGTTAGATGTAGATGGCTTTATTTTAAAAAGTCGGTCACCGTCATGCGGGATAAAAGACGTCAAAATATACAGTAGCAAGCAAAAAGGACCTGCCGCAGGAAAAGGGAGCGGTATGTTTGCTGAACATGTATTACGAATGTTTGGCTATAAAGCTGTGGAAGAAGAGGGACGATTAACGAATTTCGTTATTCGAGAGCATTTTTTAACGAAGTTATTTACACTTGCTTTGTTTCGAGAGGTGAAACAGACAAAATCACACCATCGTCTCGTTGAATTTCACGCTGAGTATAAATATTTGTTTATGGCTTATCATCAACAAAAATTGAAAAAATTAGGAAATATTGTTGCTAACCAAGCACGTTTACCGATAGAAGAGGTATTTTTGCAATATGAACAAACATTATATGAGTTGTTTGCGCGGCGCTCACGCCGAAATTCGAACATTAATGTTTGTCAACATATGATCGGTTATTTTAAACATGAATTAAGTAGTGAGGAAAAACAGTATGTTCATGAGTTGTTAGAAAAATATCGAGTAGGCAAGCTACCGTTAAGCAGTATAACAACAGTTATTCGCTCATGGGCGATTCGCTATCAAAACGAATATTTATTGAAACAACGATATTTTCAACCTTATCCGGAGCCATTACTTGATGTGACGGACTCAGGAAAAGGAAGAGATTATTGAAAAAGCGACAAAGAATTATCCTTGTCGCTTTTTTGTAATGATATAATATATCGGGATACCAGATAACGTAACAACAATCGATAAAAACGTATCTAGCGGTGCGTGGAGTACCGTACTCATAATAATATATGCTGTGCCGGCAAGAGCAACGATCGGAGTAAATGGATAAAGTGGCACTCGATATAATTGTTCGTTAGATGGTGATGATTTTCGTAATAAAAATACTGCATAAAAAGCAAAGCCGTAAAATAAAAAGACACTAAAAATAGCAATGTCCGTTAAGCGATCGGCATTACCAAGTAACATCATGACAATCGCAATAGTAATTTGCATTAACGTTGCAAATACAGGCGTGCGCCACTTTGGATGAATACGAGAAAAATAACGGGAAAACGGAAATAACCTATCTGTTGCCATCGCCAATGGCATGCGAGGAAATGTAAGAACTTTTCCATTTAAACAGCCGAAAATAGAAATTAAAATACCAATAGCAATTAATTTTCCGCCGAATGCCCCAAATAAAATGGTTGCTGCTTCGCTTGCTGCGTTTGGACCGAGCGCAACAATTTCATCGGCACGAAGGACATGAAGCAATGCAACATTCACAGCCACATAGGCAAACATGACAATAAGAATACCGGTGATAATAGCTTTTGGTAACGTTTTTGCCGGATTTTTCATTTCACCAGCAACAAATCCAACGTTCATCCATCCGTCGTACGCCCACAATGTTGCTAAAACTGCTGCCCCCATGCTGATCGCTTGGCTACTGCCACTATCCATACCGAAGATCGGCACGTTTCCTTTTACGACTCCGAAGATAATAATAAGAAAAATAGGTAATAGCTTTGCCGCAGTTAACACGCTTTGGACGATTCCACCAAATTGTGAGCCGAGCATATTAATGACAGATAAAAATAAAACAGCGATGATTCCGATCCAAAGTTCACTTTCCTTTGGCAGTGCAAAAATCCCTGCAAATAACGCTCCAAAATACAACCCTAATGCACCGATGACGGCAGGACCGTAAATGATCGTTTGCACCCATCCACATAAAAAGCCCCAAAACCGTCCGTACACTTTTTCGATATATACATACAACCCGCCTGTTTCAGGAATTTTTGCACTTACTTCTGCAATCGTCAATCCGCTTGCTAATGTAATAATCCCTCCAATGACCCAAGCGAGAAGAGCAAGTGTTGAGTTGCCCGTTGCTCCGATGACAATCGCAGGTTTCATAAAAATCCCAGAACCGATGACAGTGCCAATGACGATCGCTGTTGCTGTAATGAATCCAATGCTTCGTTTCAATTGTGTGTTTGTCATTCTGTTCACTCCTAAAGGACAAATGTTTTTTTATATCGAACAATCGCTATTATAGCATGAGATGAAGAAAAACTTCTTTTTTTGAAAATTAAAATATTGACATCGTGAAAAGAAAAGAATAAGATAAAACTAAATTTGGTTTAAAGAAACTTTTTTAACTCAAATCATCATTGTTTACTTATCCCACACATCACGTCGTTTTATGCTAATGCATATGATGGGCGAGTAAACAAATTTTTTTCGCTAAGTTTTGTGTTAAGGAAACTTTTATATCCTGATGCAAATTTGGAGGAGGAAGCATATGAAAAAGTGGATGATCATATGGACCGCTTTGTTATTGTTATTTGGATGCGAAACAAAAGAGAATAAAAAAGATGTCATCTATGTCGTCGCAACGACAGGGCAAATTGCTGATCTTGTTAAACATGTCGGGGGAGAATATGTTCACGTGGAAGCGCTAATGGGGCCAGGGGTAGATCCTCATTTGTATAAAGCGACGCAAGGAGATATTCAAAAATTAAGTCAAGCAGACATCATTTTTTACAATGGACTTCATTTAGAAGGAAAACTCGGAGAAATATTTACGAAAATGTCAAAAACGAAAAAAGTCGTCGCAGTAAGTGAAGAGATTCCGAAAGAGAAGTTAATTGAAATAGATGGAGTATATGATCCGCATATATGGTTTGACCTTGATTTATGGAGTTACGCTGTACAGATGGTAGGAGACGAATTAAGTGCAATGGATCCGAAACATAAACAAATATACGAAGAACGAGCGGAAGCATATGAATCTCAACTTATGCAATTAAAAGAAGAAGCGAAAAAAGAGATGAACGCCATTCCGAAAAAACAGCGCGTCTTAATTACAGCACACGATGCTTTTCACTATTTTGGCCGCGCGTATGATATTGAAGTGCTTGGTTTACAAGGGCTAAGCACAGATGCTGAATACGGGCTAAAAGATGTGCAAGAGCTTGTTGACTTTATTGTTGATCGAAATATTCAAGCTGTATTTGTTGAAAGTAGCGTATCGAAAAAAGCGATTGAAGCAGTTGTCGAGGGCGCAAGACAACGTGGTCATCACGTTTCGATCGGTGGAGAACTATTTTCAGATGCCCTTGGGCGAGAAGGAACAGAAGAAGGAACGTTTATTGGCATGTATCGTTATAACGTCAAAACGATTGCACAAGCATTGAAGGGGGAATGACGATGAATCCGCTAGTTGTTGAACAGGTAACAGTTGCATATGATCGACAACTTGTATTAGAAGATGTATCATTTTCTGTTCCAGAAGGGAAGTTAGTCGGAATTATCGGTCCAAACGGCGCAGGAAAATCAACGTTAATGAAAGCGATGTTAAATTTTATTCCGCGTATGCATGGAAATGTTTTCGTATATGGTAAGCCGTATGAAAAGCAACGTCATCTTGTCGGATATGTTCCACAACGAAATTCTGTCGATTGGGACTTTCCGACGAATGCCCTTGATGTTGTATTAATGGGGCGATACGGTCATATTGGATTGTGGAAACGACCACGAAAAGAAGATGTGGATATTGCTATGCAATGTTTAGACAAAGTCGGAATGTTACCATATGCGAAAAGACAAATTAGCCAATTATCTGGCGGACAGCAACAGCGTGTATTTTTGGCGCGTGCGCTTGCGCAAGATGCATCCGTTTATTTTATGGATGAACCGTTTGTTGGAGTCGATGCCGCAACAGAAAAAGCGATTGTCCAACTGTTAAATGAATTAAAAATGCGTGGAAAAACAGTATTAGTCGTTCATCATGATTTGCAAACGGTGCGAGATTACTTTGATTACGTTTTATTGTTAAATAAACGCGTCATTGCATTTGGCGAGACGGAAAGTGTATTTACGTACGATCATATTCAAAAAACGTATGGTGGAAAGGTCACTTTCCTCTCTGCGGCACATATCGTGGGGTGAATCGCGTATGGACATTAATGTTCAATGGGTATTTACAAGCATGGCTTTGCTCGGATTGGCGAGCGGAATGATTGGTACGTTTGCATTGCTGAAGAAACAAAGTTTAATAGGAGATGCGATGGCACATGCTGCGCTTCCAGGAATTTGTATCGCTTTTCTTCTCTACGGACAAAAATCGCTTCTCGTCTTTCTAATTGGTGCTGCTTGCTCAGGGTATATCGCTACAGTATGTATTCAATTTATTGTAAAACATACGCGCATTAAAGAAGATGCCGCCATCGGCATTGTATTATCCGTATTTTTTGGTTTAGGTATTGTGTTATTAACGTGGATTAATCAACATGAAGGTGGAAATCAAAGTGGAATTAACGACTTTTTGTTTGGAAAAGCAGCGTCGTTGACTGGAAGCGATGTGAATGTGTTAACGGTAACGGCTATAACTATGATTACCACGATCCTCGTTTTTTTCAAAGAGTTTAAAATTATTACATTTGATCGGGCGTTTGCGCAAGGGATCGGTGTGCCGGTGTCACTGTTGAACGGTGTGCTTATGTTTTTAATCGTTTCCGTTGTTGTGATTGGTTTACAAGCAGTTGGAGTTGTGTTAATGTCTGCGCTGTTAATTACGCCCGCGCTGGCTGCAAGATATTGGACAGAAAAGCTCGAGTGGATGATGTGGTTAGCAGGAGGATTTGGTGCTTTGTCAGGTGTTGCCGGAGCATATATTAGTTTGATTGCATATGTTCCTACTGGTCCGCTTGTCATTATTTTTGCGACAATGTTGTTTATTTGTTCGTTTTTATTCGCCCCTAAACGCGGCTTATGCAGCAAAATGATTCGTCGTTATATTCAAAGACGAACGTTGCGAGCTAAACAACTCTATAAGCGAGGGGAACAAGCATGAGCTATACGATTTGGATTTTATTCACCGCAGCTCTTGTCGGAATTAATTGTGGATTAGTTGGTACATTTCTCGTCTTACGAAAAATGTCGATGCTGTCTGATGCGATCAGCCATAGTGTGTTGCTAGGGATTGTAGGCGCATATATGGTGAGCCATCAGCTGCAAGGGGTGTCTATGCTCATCGGTGCCTTGCTTGTTGGATTGCTAACGACATTTCTCGTTCAATTGTTGCATCAAAAAGGGGTACAAAGCGATGCTGCTATCGGTGTTGTGTTTACATGTTTGTTTGCTATTGGGGTTGTTCTGATTTCCTTATTTGCGGATCGCGTCCATTTAGACGTTGAACACGCTTTAATGGGGGAGATTGCATTTGTGCCGTGGGATGTGCTTGAAGTTGGCGGAAAAAGCATCGGTTCGAAAGCCGTTTGGTTGCTTGGATTTGTTTTAGCAATCAATATATTTGTCATTGTTTTTGCTTATAAAGAGTTAAAAATTAGCTCATTTGATAGCGAAATGGCTGTAACGCTTGGGATTCCAGTCGTGTTTATTCATTACGTATTAATGGGGATGTTGTCGCTGACGACCGTTGCTTCATTTGATAGTGTTGGAGCAATTTTAGTTGTAGCCATGCTTATTGTACCAAGTGCAACGGCCTACTTATGGACGGATCGACTAAGCGTGATGCTTATATGTAGCGCACTAATTGGTGTTTTATCGTCGGTGATCGGTTACATGGGGGCAACAGCATTCAATGTGTCCATTTCAGGAGCGATTGCAGTGGCGACAGGTGTCCTCTTTTTTATCTCTTTATGGATTGCACCAAAACATGGGTTATTGCGAAAATGGTTAAAAAAATCTCCTGCCTAGGCAGGAGATTTAATCTTTTATTACAGAAAGAAACGAGTCAATAATACTTACATCATTTGTAATTAAAAAAGCAGGAAGCAATGCAATAATCGCAACAACTGTTGCATAAGAAACAATAATATTTTTCACTATTTTCATCGTGCTCACTTCCTTTTGAATTTATTTTCTTATTTTTCTGTCATTTTGTCAATCTTTTTTATTAGCGAAATTTTTGTACGAAAATGGTATAATAACAAAATGGTTGTCTTAAAAGGGGGGGAATACAATGCGAATACGGGATTGGGATCGAAACTTACGCATTCGTTTAATTGGGGAGTCATTAGTCGGAGTTACATTTTGGATGATATTCCCTTTTATCGCGATATATTTTTCTGACATGTTCGGTAGACAAAAAGCGGGCATATTGCTTGTGATTTCGCAACTATTTTCCGTTGTTGCGAATTTGCTTGGCGGTTATTTTGCGGATCGATTTGGAAGAAAAAAAATGATGGTGCTTGCTGCGTGTGGACAAGCAGCTGCTTTCTTCTTATTTGCACTATTCAACTCACCGTTATTCTCGTCACCTTTGATGAGTTTTATTTGTTTTGCTCTTGTAGGTGTGTGTGGGTCGCTTTATTGGCCAGCGAGTCAAGCGATGGTCGCTGATGTCGTTGCTGAAAAAGATCAAAGTCGCGTGTTTGCTGTGTTTTATACGATGAATAACGTGATGGTTGTCATCGGTCCACTGCTTGGCGGAATATTTTATCCACAATATCGTTTCTTCTTATTTTTGACTGCAGGGACGTTTTGTACGATCGTTGCCATTGTTCTTTTTATTTATTTAGATGAGACAGCACCGATATGGAGAAAACCAACAGGAACATGGTATATGTTTTTTATTGAGCAGTTAAACAATTATCGTCTCATCGTAAAAGATCGCACGTTTCTTTTATTTATTGTTGCTGGTATTCTCGTGGCGCAAACGTTTATGCAACTTGATATTTTACTTCCTGTTTACATTAAAGACGTTGTGTCCCAACAAACGTTATTTTCCATTGGCTCTTGGTCGCTTTCATTAAGTGGAGAAAAAGCGTTTAGTGTCCTTATTGCTGAGAACGGACTGCTTGTCGTTTTATTTACGGTCGCTGTGACGAAATGGATGGAGAACTATAAAGAAAAGTGGGTATTTGTCTTTTCTTCCCTTTTTTACGGGATTGCTATTTTTCTTTTTGGTCAAACCACATCGCTATGGATTATGATTATTTTAATTGCTGTATTTACACTTGCCGAGCTGATGACAGTCGGCTTACAACAAACATTTGTAGCTAAATTGGCACCTGAGCATATGCGTGGACAATATTTTGCCGCAGCGAGTTTACGTTTTACACTCGGGCGCATGATTGCCCCGCTCGTTTTGACGCTCCCATTTGCGTATCATTGGACGTTTTTTATTTTAATGTTACTTGCGATATGCAGTGCGTGGTTGTATGCTGTCATGTTTCAAATGATGGAGGAAAAACAAGCATGATTATTCTTATTCGGCACGGAAAGCCTGTTTGTAAAAGAGGCGGATGGATGACGAGAGAACAATTAATCAATTGGTTAAAAGCATACGATGAGGCGATCGTTTATGACGAGCCTCTATCGTATGCGGAAGCAAAAGAAAAAATAAAATGCGCATCTGTCGTCCTTGTTAGTTCGCTTGCTCGCGCTCGCCATTCAGCGTCTTTATTGCAACCAGCAAGTCCAATTGAGGAGCACAAATGGCTAAATGAAGCCCCACTCCCTCAACCGCCAAAGTGGATGAAAGGTGTATATCCGCTATGGATGTGGCTTATTTTGTTGCGCTTGTTATGGTTTTTTGGATATGGAGAGGAGCCTTATACCAAAACAAAGCAGCGAGCGATGAAAGCGGCACAACAGCTCGTCCACTATGCTCGAACGGGAACCGTTGTCGTCATTGGACATGGTTGGTTTCATTTGCTTGTTAGTCGGCAACTCAGACGATATGGTTGGCTTGCAAAAAAGAAAAAATGGGCGTATTGGGAAGCTGTGACGTTGTCGTTGACAAGGCACATACCGTGATGTACATATATGTTGTGTAGCCCCTTCTTTTTCTCATATTTTCCCTTTTCTTCTCATACATATAATCATGTAAATATTGAGAAAAAGAGGGGAAATACGTGTGAATGAACAAGGGGGAATGCAAAAAGAGGCGATGACGCGAGGCGAACGACGAAAGCAAAAACGACTATTTGTTTTTGTATGTTTATTGTTCGTTGTCAGCACATGTGTCGTCGGTGCATGGGTAGTGGCGAAACAAAAGACGAGTGAACAAAAAGCAATCGAGCAATTCATCGCAGCGTTGCGCCAAGAAGATATGCATATGTTGCAACAGTTCATCGATGTTCCATTAGAAAATAAGGCGTCGCTTTTACCGCTTTTTGCGTATTTGCGTAAACATCCAGAAGGCTATGACCAAATAAGAAAAGAGTTAGACCGACAAAAAGATGATCGAGTTTACATAAAAGGATTAACATCAACTCCACCGATTTTTTTAATGAAATTGTCACAAGGAACATACAAATTTGAACCTGCGTTATACCATGTATATGTGCAAACGAACGAGCAAGGAGCCCGTATTTTGATTAACAACACATACGTCGGTGAAACGAATGCATCGTTAATGAAAGTAGGAGAGTATGTTCCTGGATTATATGAAGTGAAAATGGTGACAGATGAACGAGAACAAGCGAAGAAAATATCGCTCTTTGGAGGAGAGCGGATTCGGATCGTTCATTTCGACTCGAACTAAAAGATGCAACGACATGTTGCGTCTTTTTTTATGAAAGTCGAAACATATTCTTTCGCTCGTACGTAGTATAGTCATCGTTTCCATTTCGCATGAAATCGTAGTAAAATAAAGGATCATAGACGATGGGAGGACGACGATGAAACGGGTCATTCGAACGATATGGCGATGGTTTGTGTCATGGAATGTCGGTTTATTTAGTGCACTGATTTCATTGTTTGCATTTCGCTTGCCATTTCTTATTTCATTTTTGATCGGGGGAAGTATAGGAATAATGTATTCATTTTACATGAAGAAAAAAGAGGAGAAACATTATCCTTCAAAAGATGATCGGTTGAAAGAAGCGAAAAAAAAGGTGCGGACAATTGGACAAAGTTTGTGGAGAGTTCGTTCGGTTGCGATGTTTTCCAAACTTTCGCGCCTGTACTCCATTTGTCAAAAAATGATTGAAATAGTTGAAAAACAACCGGATCGTTTAGCTGTCGCGCAGCCATTTTTTAATACGACATTAGATTCGATTGTTACAATTATTAATAAGTACATTTATTTAATGAGGCAGCCGGTGAAAAATGATGAAATTCGGCAAGCGATTGGTGAAGCGGAACAAGCGCTTGATCTTGCACTTACGAAAGCAGAAAATCAGCTGTTGGACATGCTTGAAGAAGATTTATTTGATTTACAAACGGAAGTAAAACTTATGAAACATACGATTACAGCAGCTAAGCCTCTTTCGTTATCCACTAAGCATACAGTAACAATGATGGAGGAGAAAAAGCATGAACAAAAACGATGAAGTACTTTGGACAAGCTCGATCGATTCGTTGCTTGCCAATCCATTTGGCGAAGTGACAGAAGTAAACGAAAAGCCATCATCTCCGCGATTAATCGATCAATTAAAGGAGGAACATCGGCAAAAAGCGTTAGCTCTTGCTGAGCAAATTGATCCACGCAATCATCAAGCCATTTTGCAATACGGTGTGGCAGCCCAAGCCGAACTATCGCGCTTTTCTCATTCGATTTTAAATCATGTACAAAAAAAAGATGCTGGGCCTGTTGGAGAAGTGATTCATGAACTCATGACAAAAATGAAAGAAGTTAACGTAGAAGATTTTGCGATGAATAAAAAAAGTTTTTTGGCACGTATGTTTCAATCTGTCACCCAGTCTGTCCAACATATTTTGTCGAAATATCAAAAATTAGGTGTCGAAATTGACCGTATCGCTGATCAACTTGAAAAACATCGTCAAATATTATTTCGCGATATTATGATGTTAGAAACGTTATACGAAAAAAATAAAGAATACTTTGATGCCTTAAACATTTACATTGCTGCTGCTGAAGTGAAACTAGAACAACTGCGAACAAAAACGATTCCGGAGTTAGAAAAAAAAGCATTACAGTCACAAAATCAAATGGACGTGCAAGAAGTCAATGATATGATTCAATTTGCTGATCGGCTTGAAAAGCGCATTCATGATTTAAAATTAAGCCGCCAAATTACGATTCAAACAGCACCGCAAATTCGACTGATCCAACACGTCAATCAAACGTTAGTTGAACGCATTCAATCGTCGATTTTGACTGCCATTCCACTTTGGAAAAATCAACTTGTTATCGCACTAACGTTGCTTCGCCAAAAGAAAGCAGTTGAAGCGCAAAAAGCGGTAACAAAAACGACGAACGAATTGTTGTTACGCAACTCAGAAATGTTAAAAATCAATACAATTGAAGCAGCAAAAGAAAATGAAGAGGGGCTCGTCAGCATCGAAACGTTAAAGAAAACGCAAGAAAATTTGTTAGAAACACTTGAAGAAACATTAAAAATTCAACAAGAAGGACGAATGAAGCGCCAGCAAGTGGAACGGGAGCTTGTTGAAATGGAGGAACAATTAAAACAACGGTTACTTATATTAAAAAGGGCTGAATAAAATCAGCTCTTTTTATTGATTTTTTTATACCTGTTAGGGTATGATTTGTGAGGGGGGGTAAAATAACATGATTTATGCAATTCTCGGGATGTTTGTGTTATATGCATTATATTATCGTTACGTACCTGTTCGGGGAGTAAAAAAGCTTCAATCTTTACGTATAGACGGACAAGTGACATTGCTCGATGTGCGTGACTACAATGAAAAGGATGAAATCAAAGGAGCGGTCCGTATTCCAATTGCTTACTTCAAACGTCACTATAGAGCCATTCCACACCGTGAAGTTGTTGTCGTTGCCCATAATGAACTAGAGAAAAATGTCGCAATTCGGTTACTTAGACGTTATCATTTTTCAGTACAAGGATATTATATAAAGGAATACGAACATGTACATGAGTTAAATATGGTAAAATGTCACTAACTGTTCAAACTTTATGAAGCAATTGTTTGTTATAATACGGTTACACGTACTTGTATATGGAGGGGATATATGATGAGAAAAATCGTCATTGTTGGTGGTGTAGCCGGTGGAGCTTCCGCCGCAGCGCGATTACGTCGGTTAAGCGAAAAAGATGAAATTATTATGTTTGAACGCGGCGAATATATTTCATTTGCAAACTGCGGACTTCCTTATTACATTGGGGATGTCATTCAAGAACGCAGTAAGTTGCTTGTTCAAACAGTTGATGGTATGTCAAAACGGTTTCGTATTGATGTACGTAATTTAAGTGAAGTGATAAGCATTAACCGTGATCGAAAAACGGTAACAGTGAAAAATTTACGAACAAATGAACAATATGAACAACCTTATGACGTTCTTATTTTGTCTCCTGGGGCAAAACCAATTGTACCACCAATTCCAGGTATTGATGAAGCAAAAGCACTTTTTACGTTGCGTAATGTGCCAGATACGGATCGTATTCGTTCATTTGTCGATAGCGAAAAGCCAAAACGTGCTGTCGTTATTGGTGGTGGCTTCATCGGTGTAGAAATGGCTGAGAACTTAACCGAGCGCGGTGTGCATGTGACGCTTGTAGAAATGGCGAATCAAGTCATGGCACCGATCGATTACGAGATGGCAGCGATTGTGCATACACACATGAAAGAGCACGGTGTTGATTTAATTTTAGAAGACGGCGTACAAGCGTTTGAAGACGAAGGACGGCGCGTCGTGTTAAAAAGTGGTCGCACAATCGATACAGATATGATTATTTTAGCAATTGGTGTCCAGCCAGAAAGCCAATTGGCAAAAGAGGCAGGACTAGAGCTCGGTTTTCGTGGTGCGATTAAAGTGAATGAACATTTACAGACGTCTGATCCAAACATTTTTGCGATCGGTGATGCCATTGAAGTAAAAAGTTTTATTCATGGATTTGAAACATTTGTTCCACTTGCATGGCCGGCAAACCGTCAAGGTCGCCTTGTTGCTGACTACATTAACGGTCGTGACGTGAAGTATAATGGAACGCTTGGTACGTCAATCGCCAAAATTTTTCATATGACCGTAGCAGCCACAGGATTGAACGAAAAAATATTAAAGCACCACGGCATCGATTATGAAGTTGTTCACGTTCATCCAATGAGCCATGCGAGCTATTATCCAGGAGCGACTCAAATGACGTTAAAATTAATTTTTGATCGTCAAGGTCGCATTTATGGGGCGCAAGCGGTTGGACAAGATGGGGTGGACAAACGCATTGACGTTATTGCAACAGCGATAAAAGGTGGATTAACAGTATATGATTTGCCAGACTTAGAATTAGCTTATGCTCCGCCGTTTTCATCAGCGAAAGATCCAGTCAATATGGTCGGATATGTAGCATCAAACGTGTTAGATGGTATGGTGGAAACCGTGCAATGGCATGAAATTAATGATATCGTCGCTAACGGCGGGTTGCTCATTGATGTTCGTACTCCAAAAGAATTAGAAACAAGAGGGGCAATTCCAGGAAGCATCAACATTCCACTTGATGATTTGCGCGATCGCCTTCACGAATTGCCGAAAAATCAGACGATTTATGTTACATGTCAAGTCGGTTTGCGTGGATATTTAGCCACTCGCATTTTGAAAGAACATGGCTTTGAAGCAAAAAATTTAGACGGTGGATATAAATTGTATTCGAGTGTAATAAAGTAGGAGGAATAAATATGTTTGAAAATATTCTACCGAAACAAGCAGATGCCTTGCGTCATGAAGCAAATGTCGAAGTGCTAGACGTTCGGGAAGCGCATGAAGTTGCGGCAGGAAAAATTCCAAACGCACGCCATATTCCGCTCGGACAATTGTTTGCCCGACTAAACGAACTCGATCCAAACAAAACGTATATTGTCGTTTGCCATTCCGGTGGTCGGAGTGCATTAGCGTGCGAATGGCTATCGGAACGAGGCTTCCGTGTAAAAAACATGGTAGGTGGCATGATGAGTTGGGAAGGAGAAGTGGAATAAGACTGGCGATGTGCCAGTCTTATTTTTTATCGCAAATATTTTTGTTGAATGCGCAACACTTCGTTTATCAGCTGTTCTCCGACTTGGTGACGAACGCGCTCATATAAGGGATAAAGATGACTTAGCCACTCTCTTTTTTGCTCATCGGTTAATTCATGAATATTTACTCGTTTCGTTTGAACGATTTCATGTAGCTGCTTTTCGTTAATAATTTTTGCATGTGTTTTCATCCATGTTGTCGTTTCATCGAGTGCTTCGACAATAATTTGTTGTTGAGATGGTGTTAATCGTTCCCAAAACGTTTCGTTCATTAACACAACATATCCGAGATATCCGTGATTGCTAATAGTCATGTACGGTTGCACTTCATAAAACTTTTTTGAGTAAATGTTAGAAATTGTATTCTCTTGACCATCGACTTGTTTGTAGTACAATTCACGAAATGTATCGTGAAAAGGGGTGACTTTCGGTATAGCGCCAAGCAAACGAAACTGTTCTTGAATCACTTCGCTCGGCATCGTTCGAAATCGTAATCCATGAAAATCAGTCGGATGTATAAGCGGGCGAACGCTATTTGTCACTTGTTTGAACCCGTTTTCCCAAAACGTTAACCCCTTAATATGGAAAGATTGTAACTTTGAGAATAAAATTTGACCGATTTGTCCTTGAAGCGCTTCTTCAACGGCTTGGTCATTTGGAAGGGCAAACGGTAAATCGAGCACTTGCCATTCTGGGATTAGCGACGTTAGCTTTGAATAGGCAGGAGCGATCATTTCTACCTTGCCTTGCTTTAATGCGTTCACTTCTTCTTCGTCTGTAAACAGTGTTGCATTTGCATATATTTCGACTTTTATTTTCCCGTTTGACTTTTCTGCTACGAGCGATGCAAATTTTTGTGCTGCTAATCCTTTCGGTGTATGTTCGGCGACAACATGACTGAATCGAATAGTTAGTTGATCTTCAAGTCCTTCTTGCTCGTCGTCATACGGAAGAGAAGATGTTGATGAAAACGAAGGAACGAGCCAATACAGCCAAAAAATGATTATGGCAATCGAGAAAACACCCCATTTTACATTCTTCATCTTTATCACCGCGCGCTGTGTTGTATAATTAATTATACATTATACAAGAAAATGCTGAATGGATGAACAATAAATGAAAAAGTTGTCGATTAGATGGAAAATTTTAATGTTATGTACAGTCATCGTCCTTGTGAGTATCGGAGTCGGAAGTGCCATCGTCATTAGTCACGTCATTCAATTAAAAGAACAGTCACTTAGTGAACGATCCCTCTTGATCGCTCGAACAGTAGCGCAAATACCAGAAGTAAAAAAACATGTACAACAAAAAGAAGGATGGACTATCATTCAACCGATTGTCGAAAACATCCGAACAATTTATCATGCAAATTATATTGTTGTCATGAACATGGACCGTGTTCGTTACGCTCATCCGTCTTACGATAAACTAGGTACAGTTTCTTACGGTGAAGATGAAATTGAAGCATTTACGGAGCATACGTACATTTCGAAAGCAAAAGGAGAATTAGGCGTTTCCGTACGGGCGTTCACTCCGATCATGAGTGAAGAACACCAACAAGTAGGGGTCGTTGTTGTTGGGAATGTATTGCCATCTATAAAAGAAATATTGAAAGATTTTCAGAGAGAAATTGCTTGGACGTTGATGATTACGATTAGCTGTGGCGTCGTTGGCTCGCTCTTGTTAGCGAATCATTTAAAAGAAGAGATGTTTCAGCTTGAACCGTATGAGCTAGCGCGATTGCTCGTTGAGCGAACAGCGACGTTTCATGCGATGTATGAAGGTGTCATCGCAATCGATAAAAAAGAACGAATTACGATTTTTAACGAACGTGCAAAGCAAATGATGGGAGTAAGCGGAGAAGTTATCGGCGAGTATATTCGCGACGTCATCCCTGATACACGTTTGCCGGAAGTTTTATATACGAAAAAAGCAGTATATCAACAAGAAATTATCGTCGGTAATCAGTTGATCGTCAGCAATCGCATTCCGATCGAAGTAGGTGGTGAAATTGTAGGAGCGGTCGCAATTTTCCAAGATCGAACAGAAGTCGCCAAAATGGCCGAAGAGTTAACAGGGGTAAGAGCTTTTATTGAGGCGCTCAGAGTTCAAAACCACGAGTATATGAATAAATTACATACAATTGCTGGGCTCATTCAACTCGGTAAGACGCGAGAAGCACTCGCTTACGTATTTGAAGAAAGAGAAGAGCAGGAAGCTTTTATGCATTTTTTGCGCACGCGTATTCATGATGAAAGCGTTGCGGGTTTACTTTTAAGCAAAGTGTCGCGGGCAAAAGAAATGGGGATTACATTCATCATCGACCGCTCCAGTGCGTTATTTTCCTTCCCACCGCGATTAGATCGCCATGATTTTGTCGTTTTACTTGGCAATTTGATTGAAAATGCTTTTGATGCATGCTTGGCGACGGAGCGAGAAGAAAAATTTGTCGAGTTATGGATCGGAGAACAGGAAGATAGCTGGACGATCGTAATAGAAGATAACGGAATTGGGATAAAGGAAGAAGAAAAAGCGCGTCTATTTGATTACGGGTATACAACAAAAAAAGGGAATCATCAAGGTATCGGGATGCATCTTATTTATAACATTTTGAGAAAAAGTCACGGCGACATAAATATTGAATCAAGTTGGCAAATAGGGACGACGATTACCATTTTATTTTCAAGATATAAGGGGGATGATGTATGATTCGCGTGCTGTTAGTAGAGGATGATCCGATGGTTCAACAAATTAATAAGCAATTTGTGGCTCAAGTGGATGGAGTTTCGGTCGTCGGGACGGCTGTCAACGGCGAAGATGCGTTAGAAAAGTTAGAGAAGTTGCGCCCAGATTTAATTTTGCTTGATGTATATATGCCGAAATTAGATGGTGTACAGACGATTCGTTTATTTCGCGAGTGCGGTTACGAAGTCGATGTCATTATCGTGTCAGCAGCTAGCGATGCAGAAACGATTCAAACGATGTTGCGCAACGGGGCAGTTGACTATATTATTAAACCGTTTCAGTTCGAGAGGTTAAAACAAGCAATTGAGCGATACCAATCGTTACGGAAAACGTTAAAAGATAAACATGTGACGCAACAACAAATTGACGAGTGGATGTATAAGCCGACGCAAGTACAACAAGTGAGTTTGCCAAAAGGATTAAATGAGACAACGCTTCGACAAATTGAACAATATATGTCTAAAACAACGGTTGCTCAGTCGGCTGATGAAGTGGCGGAAGCGATCGGTATCGCACGAGTCACAGCGAGGCGTTACTTAGAATATTTAGATAGTATCGGTGAAGTAGAGAAAGAAGTACAGTACGGGACGATCGGTCGCCCGATTCACCGCTATCGAAGACCAAAAAGAACAAAATGATCAATATGTTCAAAATATTCCTTCCTTTCATTGAAAGCGATATCATTAAAATCGTAATTAGTGATAGGGGGGAATTTTTCATGAGGAAAATGAGCTTTTTGCTTATGCTTGTCTTGCTAGTTGGGGGGTTGTTCGCTTGTAGTAACTCGCAATCGACGAGTACAAGTACAAACAAGACAGAAGAAAAGAAAGAGGAAGTTGCGAGTGAGCCGATCGTTATTAAATTTTCACATGTTACTGCCCCAGATAGTCCGAAAGGAAAAGCGGCAGACTTGTTCAAGCAGCTTGTTGAAGAGAGAACAAACGGAAAAGTGAAAGTAGAAGTGTACCCATCTAGTCAATTGTTCGACGACGACAAAGCAATTCAAGAATTGCCTCGCAACACCGTACAGTTAATCGCGCCGTCGACGACAAAGCTCGTCAGCTACGATCCAGCTTTCCAAATCGTTGATATGCCGTTTTTGTTCACGAGCGATGAAGCTGTGTATAAATTTTGGGACGGTGAAGGTGGACAAATTTTATCGCAAAAGCTAGAAAAATATAACATTAAAGTGTTGGCAATGTGGGCGAATGGAGAAAAGCATTTTACTAACTCTAAACGTCCGTTGAAAAAACCAGAAGACTTTAAAGGATTAAAGTTCCGCACACAAACAGGAAAAGTGCTTGATGAACAATTTGCCGCGTTAGGTGCATCTGCGGTGCCAATGGGATTTTCTGAAGTGTATGTTGCATTGCAGCAAGGTACAGTAGACGGACAAGAAAACACGTTTAACAACATTGATACGCAAGGATATGCAGAAGTACAAAAATATTTAACGGTATCAGGACACGGTCGTTTAGACTACCTTTTATTGACGAATACGAAGTTTTGGGATATCCTTCCAGAAGACGTTCGTAAAACGTTAGAAGAAGTCATCGCAGAAGTGACTGAGCAACAACGAAAATGGTCTGAAGAGTTAAACAGAGAGTCATATGAAAAATTGAAAGCAAGCGGAATGGAAGTGTACGAGTTAACAAAAGAAGATATTGAAGCATTCCAAAAAGCTATGCAGCCAGTGTACGATAAATTTGCAGATAGCATCGGTCAAGACTTGATCGAATTAGCGAAAAAAGCAAATGAATAACGAATTGGAACAACCTGGAGTTTTCCAGGTTGTTTCTATAAGAGGAGGGGCGAACGTGCAAAAATTGAAGCATGTTGTTGAAGCGCTAGAAGATTGGATTGCCGGTTTATTTATTGTTGGTGGACTGTTTCTTATTTTGTTAGGTGTCGTTATGCGTTATGTATTTAACTCGCCTTTAAGTTTTGTAGAAGAATATGCAGGATATATGGTCGTGTGGGGAACGATGATCGGCGCGGTCGTCGCATTACGAGATAACCATCACATTCGTATCGATATGTTTTATCGTTTACTTCCAGAGCGAGTAAAAAAAGCTGTTGACATATTTGCTAATGTCGTAGGGCTCATCTTCGCATTATTTCTCGTTGTTTATGGCGTAAAAGGTATTTTTTTAGACGAGTTTAGCGCCTATCGAATGGGTATCGTTTCAATCGGTGAAGGTGTACAACTGTGGAAAGTGTATATGGTCATGCCGCTGATGGGAGTATTGATGTTATTTCGTTTTATCGTTCGTCTCGTTCGTGTATCGAAAGGGTTACCAGAATCTGATTATGAACATAAAGGTGTGGAACAAGTATGATGACTATTGGATTGTTTGTCGTATTTATATTGTTAATGTTACTCCGAGTTCCTGTTGCGTTTGCATTAGCTTTATCCGCCCTTTTATTTTTACCTTTTCTTAATTTCCATTATGAGAGTGCAGTTGTTGAAATTTTCTCTGCACTTAACCATACGTCGTTAATGGCTATTCCGGGGTTTGTGTTTGCAGGTATTATTTTAGCACGAGGAGGAATTTCAAAATATTTAATTGATGGATTGCGTGCGTGGGTTGGTCATTTACCGGGTGGAATGGCGGTTGTGACCGTGCTAGCTTGCGCCATTTTTGCCGCCATTTCTGGTTCGAGCCCGGCTACTGCTGCTGCGATCGGTTCGATTATGATTCCTGCTATGGTACAAGCTGGATATAGTAAAAAATATGCGATGGGTCTCGTTGCGGCAGCAGGGACACTCGGTATTTTAATTCCGCCGAGCATTCCGCTCATCATGTACGGGTATGTTGCAGAAAATAAAGCAACGATTAATAAATTATTTATGGCTGGAATCATTCCAGGTCTTTGCTTAACGGCAATCATTATCGTCTCTGCGATCGTATATGCAAAAAGAAACGGATTCGGGTACGGACAAAAGGCAACATGGTCGGAAAGGTGGGCATTGACGTGGAAGGCAATTCCAGGTGGACTCATGCCGATTTTAATTCTCGGTTCGATTTACACAGGAATGGCGACACCGACGGAATCTTCTGTGATCGCGAGCGCGTACGCGGTAATCGTGTCGCTCCTTATTTATCGTGAGTTAAAGTGGGGAGATTGGCGTCCGATTTTACGAGAAACAGTTCATATTAGTTCGATGATTTTTATGATTATTGCATCTGCTATTTTATTTAAACAATATTTAACGTTGGCTCAAGTACCACAAGCGATCGCGCAGTGGATTATTGATCATGAATTTAACAAATGGATGTTTATTTTACTTGTAAACTTACTTTTCTTTGTGCTCGGTACGTTTTTAGAGGCGATTGCGATCATTTTAATTACGCTACCGATTTTCTTACCAGTACTTGATAGCCTAGGTATTAACGCGTATCACTTTGCTATCATTATGACCGTCAATTTAGAAATTGCGATGATTACACCGCCTGTCGGTTTAAACTTGTTTGTCGTGAGCGGTATTGCAAAAGAGCCTCTTGAAAAAGTCATTCGCGCCATTGTACCGTTTTTACTCATTATGCTTATCCAACTCGTTTTAATTATCATCTGGGAAGATTTATCAACATTCCTTATTCGTTAAACCTCTCTTGAGATGGAGAGGTTTTTCTTTTTTAATTGTTTATTGTACAATAAAATACATGTATTGGAAGTGAGAGAAGGGGAACGATATATGTGGAAAAATAAAAATGTGATACTCATTTTTATTGGAGAATTTATTGTTGGGGTTGGTTTATGGCTTGGAATTATCGGAAATTTAGAGTTTATGCAAAAGCATGTTCCATCTGACTTTGTGAAGTCGCTTATTTTATTTTCTGGTTTGTTTGCTGGTGTTATAGTTAGTCCGATAGCGGGAAAATGGATTGATACATATACGAAAAAACATATTCTCCTATACGCTGGAATCGGACGTATATGTAGCGTCATTTTTATGCTGTTCGCTTTAAAATACGAATCTATTTTTCTTATGGTTTGTTTTATGGTTTTGATTCAAGTGGCCGCAGCTTTTTATTTTCCAACGCTACAAGCGATCATCCCGCTTGTTGTAGCAGATGAGAAGCAATTGATGACTGTCAATGGTATACATATGAACATTTCAGCCTTATCACGTATTTTTGGTACCGCCTTTGGTGGTGCACTTCTGATGATTACGAGTTTGCAAATGTTATATGTTGGAGCAATAATTGCATATATTTTACTATTTTTGCTTACGTTTTTTATTGATATAAAGGAAGAAAAGCGCGAAACAACAAACTATGTAAAAGAAAAGCAACGATTTACAGATATATTTCCAATTATTAAGAGTCTACCTATTGTTTATATGGCGGTTATTTTAACGATTGTACCACAGTTGTTTATTGGTGGATTTAATTTAATGGTCATAAACATTAGCGAATTGCAACATGATTCGTCAATTAAAGGATGGCTGTATACCATTGAAGGAATCGGATTTTTATTTGGAGCTTTTTTCATTAAGTATGCCGCTCGTGAACAAACGTATGTGAAATGGATGTATGCATTAACTTGTTTCATTGCTTTTGCGCAACTATCTTTGCATTTTGCTCATATTAAATGGGTTTCACTTGTCTCGTTTGGTTTGTTTGGTATATGTGTCGGTTGCTTTTTCCCGATGATTGCGACGATTTTTCAAACGAATGTCCCAAAGTTATATCACGGCCGATTTTTTTCATTTAAAAATATGTTTGATCGCGTGACGTTCCAAACCGTATTGTTAGCTTCGGGATTTTTGTTAGATACCATTGGATTAGAAAATATGGTCGTTTTGTTTGGATTTTTATCACTTTTGTTAATGATGTACACGATGTTTCGTAAAAAAGAAGAGTTAAAAAGCGAAGGAGCATAAATACCTTCGCTTTTAACCAATAATAATGCGTTCTTTTGGATAATGATACGATTCTTTTTGTTTGTTGCCACGGATAAGAAACAAAAATGATAAAATACCAATTCGTCCGATAAACATCAAGACGGTAATAACTAGCTTCCCAAATGTGCTTAGTTGTGACGTGATGCCCATGGATAAGCCTGTTGTTCCAAAGGCGGAGCATACTTCAAAGACAATTTCCGTCATTGTAAACGGTTCTGAAAAAGAAAGGAGCACGACAGCTAAAAAACAAAGAATGGAAGCTGTTCCGAACACGATAAACGATTTTAATATATCTTCATGATGAATTTCTCGTTGAAACACTTTAATCGAGTTTTTCCCTTTGGCATAAAAGAAAATGGTTAATATCATAATGGCAAATGTTGTTGTTCGAATCCCTCCCCCTACACTACTTGGAGAGGCACCGATAAACATGAGTGCACTTAAAACAAGTAACGTCGGTTCAGAAAAATCGGCAACATTCATCGTTGCTAGTCCACCATTGCGAGAAGAAATCGATTGAAATAACGCATAAAAAAGTGATTCGTGCCATGTTTTATTAGCAAAAAATTGATTCCATTCGATCAATAAAATCGCCCATGCTCCAAATAAAACGAGTAGAAAAAATGTGACGGTCGTCAATTTTGTGAAAAGTGAAAAGCGATATTGTTGCTTTTGACGATAAAATAAAAATTCCTTTATTTCGATGAGCACAGGAAAACCAATGGCTCCTAACACAAGCAAAATCATATGTATTGTTTGGACAAAATAATCGTCAGCAAATGGAATAAGCGATTGTCCTGTAATATCAAATCCAGCGTTTGTTGTTGCGCTCACCGATGCGAAGAAGCCTTGAAAAAACGCCTTTTGCCATGATGAAAAGTAGCGAAGAAAATATATGCCCAAAATGATCGCGCCAATCAGTTCAATAGCGATAATGAGCGTTAAAATTTCTTTCATTAACTTCACTAAACCAGCAAATGTTGATTGATTTTGATCCGTCATAATAAGTTGACGTTCGCGAAACCCGATTTTTTTTCCAAACATCAGCCAAATAAATGTACCAAGTGCCATAATGCCAATGCCGCCAAATTGGAGAATAAAAGCTAATACAAATATACCAGGTGTATTAAAAGTATGCGCTGTTGATACGACAGTTAGCCCGGTTACACTAATAGCACTTACAGCAGTAAATAATGCATCAACAAAGCTCAGTTTCACACCGGGTTGATGGAAAAAAGGCAGCCATAGTAACAGTGTGGATACGCAAACAGCTACAAAGTAAAACAAAACAATAAGCTGAACGGTAGATAGACGGGATAATTTTCGAGACTTCACAGCTTTACTCCCTCACATGTTTTCGTTTTAAACATATTTTGATTTTGGCAAATGGTGAAAAGGAATGCAAGTATGTTTTTTGAATAAGAAATATTTGTATTTACAAAATTTTTTGTTTTTTTATAATGATAACTAGCCAATGATAGAAAGGTTGGGGGATATGTCAACACGCACAAAAGGATTATGGATGGTTGTTATTGCTGCAACGATGTGGGGACTTTCTGGCACAGCTGCACAATGGGTGTTTCAGCAAAAACATATAACAACAGAGTGGCTTGTTTTTGTACGAATGATCGCTTCAGGTTTTTGTTTATTAGCTTTCGCATCGTTTCGTGGTATTCCCTTATTTCATATTTGGCGTGAGAGAAATAGTCGACTGTTGCTCATTTCTTTCAGCTTAGTAGGTATGCTTGGAGTGCAATATACGTATTTTTTGTCCATTGCATATGGAAACGCTGCGGCTGCAACGTTATTACAATATTTAGCACCGATTTACATTGTCTTATATTTTTTGATACGTGAGCGGAAACATCCATCTGTTTCGATCTGGGGTGCGCTCATTTTAGCTACTTGTGGGATATTTTTGTTGTTAACAAATGGAAAATTAAGTGCATTAAGTATCTCCTTTCCCGCATTTTTATGGGGAATTGTATCAGGTGTGCTTCTTGCATTTTATACGATTTGTTCAGCAAAACTATTAAAAAAATGGGACTCACTTATTATTGTCGGTTGGGCGATGGTAATTGGAGGAGTTGTTATGATTCCGATCGTACGTTCGTTTTTGGGGCCATTTTTCACGCTAGATTTTCCAACGATTGTTTCGATTTTATTTATTGTCATATGTGGAACGTTACTTGCTTTCTTACTGTTTATTGAAAGCATTAGATATTTATCTCCGACAGAATCAAGTATTTTATCTAGTGTAGAGCCTTTGTCGGCTATTATTGCTTCTGTTTTATTTTTACACGTATCGTTCGGCTTTTTTCAAACGCTTGGCAGTCTATTAATTATTACAACAGTTATTCTTTTAGGAAAACAAAAAATAGCGTCCTCTTCGTAAAAAATAAATGTTTGTTTTTTTCTTATTTGATAAAATAGTGTTGCTCATGAATTCACAAAAATGGAGGAGAGAATGGTGAAAACGCGTGGAAAAATTGTAGCTGTATACATTCTTACCGTTTTTTTATTAGTTGGACTAATTAACGGTATCATTTATGTTCAATTTCAATCATTGATTGCGAACAAAGTAATGACGACGAACGCTCAACTTGCTCTGCAACTGATTGATGCAAAATTTCCTGGAGCATGGCAAATAAAAGAGGGGGCACTATATAAAGGGGAAATAAAAATGAACGAAAACGAGGAAGTTGTCGACTACATAAAGGAAGTCGTTGGTGCAGATAGTACTATTTTTCTGAACGACGAACGTGTGGCAACAACAGTCATGAAAGATGGCCAAAGACAAATAGGGACAAAAGCTGATCCGAAAGTTGTACAAGAAGTCATAAAAAAACAAAATCGCTATATCGGTGAAGCGAACGTGCTTGGAAAATCGTATGTAACGAGTTATTTGCCAATGAAGAACGAGCGTGGTGAAGTCATTGGTATGTTTTTTGTCGGCATGCCAAAGCAAATCGTCAATCAAGAGATTAATAGCGTCATTGTCAAGGTGATTGCCATTTCTGTGTTGTTTGTCATTGTAGGGATTATTGCCTATCACTTATTTATTTCGATGCGAATCATGAAGCCGTTACATATTGCAAAACAACATCTTGAACAAATAGCTAGCGGTGACTTTAGTAAGCCACTGCCTGAAAAACTTCTTGATGCAAAAGATGAGTTTGGTGAAATGGCACGCGCGCTTTCTAAAACAAAACAAGCGCTTCGGGATATGGCTGTTCATATTCAAATGCAAGCAGATGCGATTGATCAACAATCGAGTGCCCTATCTGCTACTTCACAACAAATGTCTGCCTCTACTGAAGAAGTGGCGGCAACGATGGAACAAGTATCGCAAGGAGCAGCAGCACAAGCGAACGATTTGGCTGATATGACGCATTCACTTTCTTACTTAACTGAAAAAGTTGAACGTGTGTATGTAGAGCTGGCGAATGTAAAGCAAGAAGCACTTCGTACGTCTGAACGGGCAGATATCGGTAAAAAAGAAATGGATGTATTAATAGCAACCATCGATCAAATTAAACGAGCGTTTGAAACGGTAACAAACCACGTTCAAACATTAACGGCATCCGTACAAAAAATAAGTGGAATTACAGAAATGATTTCGACGATTTCGGATCAAACCAACTTATTAGCTTTAAATGCTGCCATTGAAGCAGCACGTGCTGGAGAAGCAGGGAAAGGATTTGCAGTTGTTGCGGATGAAGTGCGTAAATTAGCTGAACAATCGAAATCATTTACGGAAGACATTGTTCAACTCATTACCTCAATTAGCAAAAATACAGATGATGTCATTTATACATCAAGTGAAGTGCATCTCTTTATTAAAGACCAAGCGAATGCTGTTGAAAAAACGGTACGTTCATTTGCTGACATTTTAACATCCATTAGCCATATCGCCCCTCTTATTGTTTCAACTGAACAAGCAATGGATGAAATCGTTAAAGAAAAAGACAAAGTCATTGTCCGCATTGAGCAAATTAGCGCAGTAGCTGAAGAAAATTCAGCAGCAACAGAAGAAGTCACCGCCTCGTCAGAAGAGTTAACTGCATCAGCCCAAGAAGTAGCCGCAACAGCTCAACGGTTGTATGATATTGCAGAAAAGATGAAAGAAACGACTAATCGATTTATTGTATAAAAGCGGCAGACAACCTGTCGCTTCAAAAATAATTGTAAACGTTATCAAAAAGAATTATAGTAAAATTAGGTGAAGACAATGGCACAAAAAAAATGGACAATCAGCCTTATTATATTGCTCGTTTTGTTTTTATATGTTTTTTTTCACTTTATCACCGTAACAAAACAGCTTGAAAAAACAGTAGCAAAACTACAACATGAACAAAAAATGATGTCACACTTCCCACATGTGATTTTAATATCCCAAGAATTTGATAATCCATATTGGCGAAAAATTGAACAGGGGGCGAAGGAAGCAGGAAAACAGTATGATGTAAATATTGAATACATCGGTCCTCTCCGAACAAGCATCGAGGAGCAAGTGAAATTACTCGAAAAAGCGATTGCTTCTCGTGTCGATGGCATTATTGTTCAAAATTTAAAAGATGAAGCGTTTACACCACTTATTGACAAAGCTATTTCGCGAAATATACCTGTAATTACAATTGATGCCGATGCTCCAAAGAGCCGCCGCATCGCTTATGTTGGAACAAATAATTTTGAAGCTGGTCGATTGCTTGGACAGGCAGTTGTTTCCCGTGTAGAAGGAAAACAAGAGATTGGGGTTATAATTGGGACGGATACATCAGAAAACCAACGTCTGCGCTTACAAGGGTTTTTATCTGTTATTACTGAATATCCACGTTTAAAAGTCGTTTCCGTTGCCTCATCGAATATTTCGCGCATTCAAGCGTCTATTCAAGCAGAACAAATGTTAAGAAAACAGCCGAATATTTCTGTTATGGTTGGCACAAGTGCGCTAGATGCGATTGGTATTCGGATGGCGATAAAAAACTTGCACCGTGAAGACATTCAAATTTTCGGTTTTGACGATGTAGAAGAAACGATGGAAGCGATTAAAGAAGGAGATATTGTCGCAACGGTCGTTCAAAAACCTTATGATATGGGATATTCGGCAGTGAAGCTCATGGCTGATCACCTTTCTGGCAAACAAATTGACAAAGAGCATTTTACAGCCACGGGAGTGATTGACTACCAAAACATTCAGCAGGGGAGAAACAAATGAAAATTCGGACGAAATTGTTTGTTTTTATTCCGCTTCTCGTTCTTCTATTGAATTGTATCGCGTTTTTTATTTTTCAAAGCGGAAAAAAAGTACAAGAAAGCTATGATGTCATGATGCAACGCATCTTTTTATATAAACAAATTTCGCTTGAAACACAAGAAAATGTACGTTTTTTAAGTAGCTACTTAATTCACCAAGATGAATACAATTATAAGCAACTGATCGAACATAAAAAAAGACTTGAAAAGTTGCGTCGAGAATTAACCGAAAGACAATTGGAAGGAAATGACGCGTTCACGCTCGAAAACTACAAAAATATGGTTTATGTCTTTCTCGATTTAGAACAAGCGATTATTCATCAACTAACAAAACAACAATTCACAGGCTATGCCGTTCAGTACAATGAAATTGAGAAGATTGCTTCGTTTATTCGCGAAGATAGCCAAGCGCTCGTTGATGTTGAGTTGAACTTATATCAACCAGTATACAAACAAATATTACAGCATACGTCACAAATGAATGCACTAGGTAGAATGCTTTTTACTTTAACAACTATTTTAAGCATTGTTTTTGCGATATGGCTATCACGGACGATTGTCATTCCGATCCACCATCTCGTTCATGCGGCAAAAAAAATATCAGCTGGCCAACTCGATACACGTATTCCTTGCTTTGATGGACATGATGAAATTGGGTTGCTCGGTAAAACGTTTCAACATATGATTGAAAATTTGCGAATATTAATTTCGGAAAATATGGAAATATTAGAAAAAGAAAAACTTGTGCGTGAGCTAGAATTAAAAGCACTCCAAAGTCAAATTAATCCTCATTTTTTATTTAATACGCTGAACGTCATTTCCAAGCTTGCTTACCTCGAAGGAGCGGAACAAACGAGCGAACTAACCGTATCTACATCAAATTTATTGCGATACAATTTACGTAAGCTCGATCAACCTGTCACTTTGCGTGAAGAAGTAGAACATGCGAAAGAGTATTTTGCGATTCAAAAAGCCCGCTTTCGCGATCGCGTTACTTTTGAAGTAAGGGTAGATGAATCATGTTTGGAACAGCCCATTCCTTGTTTAACGTTGCAACCTCTCATCGAAAATGCTTTTATTCACGGGATTGAAGAGATGGAAGAAGGGGCGAACATTCAATTAATCATCGAAGAAAAAAGAAATTGTATTCAAGTAACGGTTGCGGATAACGGTGTAGGAATGCCGTATGATGTACAACAAGCCATCATGAATGCATCGTATTCCTTGATTAAAACAGGTCATTCAACAGGACTTGGATTAGAAAATGTGTTACGACGTCTTCAGCTTTTTTACGGAGTAGAAAAAATACTCGACATAAAAAGTGCGCCAAACGAAGGAACGGCTATTATTTTACGATTGCCAAGGAGGGAAAGCGATGTACAAGCTACTTATTGCTGATGATGAGCCACTAGAGCGGGAAGGATTGCAGTTGATGATTGAACGCTCATTTCCACATACGTTTACGATTTTTCATGCAGAACACGGTCGAAGGGCCATTCAGCAAGTAGAGGAACATCGGCCACATATCATTTTTATGGATATGAAAATGCCAGGCATTCAAGGACTTGAAGCGATTGCTGAAATACGCAAAATGGATGCACAGACGAAAATCGTCATTTTAACAGCATATGATTACTTTACATATGCAAAAGAAGCTATTTCTTTCAGCGTAAGTGAATATGTGTTAAAACCTGCCAAAAAACAACAAATGATTGATTTGTTGCAAAGATTGTTACATCAAATTTCGGAAGAGCAAGCGATGCGTGAACAACAATTAACTGCTCGCGAAAAACTCGTTCAGCTACAAACATTAGGTGAAATCGCTTGGACATGGTTGTTGATGGGGAAAATGGACGAATGCCCTGCACATACATTTAGCGGCATGGAATTTGAACATGGGTATGCCATTGTTATTGAGTTAGAAAGAAGTGATGCATCTAATCGTGAAAAGTGGGAAGAAACAGTGAAGCAGTGTATAAAACAACAACGACGTTGTTTATGTAGTCCGTTTAGTCAACGACAAATGACTGTTTTTATTGAAGCTGAGCAACATGAACATGCTATTTCGTTCGCTCAATCGTTGTTAAAACAGCTTGAGAAAGGTTTGCAACAGCGAGTAAAAATAGGAATTGGCACAATTCAGTCGGGGATCGATGGAATGAAACGCTCATATAAAGAGGCGTGGACTGCTGCGCGCTATGTATCGTCATTTAGTCGAGTCATGCATATTGATGATGTTCCGTTAACGGATGACGTGGAACATATCCATATAAAAACAAGTGGCAGCGTCATCGAGCAAGTCGAAATGTTTTTACAGGAAAACTATTGTTATGATGTGACGCTTGAAGAAGTAGCAAAATACGTTCATTTAACACCGTATTACTTCAGCAAACTATTCAAAAAAGAAATCGGTCAAACGTTTACTGATTATTTAACACATTTACGCATCGAAAAAGCGAAACAATTGATGTGCGACGAAGGATTAACGGTGAAAGAAGCTTGTTACCGCGTCGGATATAAAGATCCAAACTATTTTAGCCGCGTGTTTAAAAAAGTAACAAATATGACACCAACACAATATCGTCAAGACGTGTGCGGGCGCTTATAAAAATGCTCGCACTTTTTTGTTCAACGACAAAAAAATGCTGATTCGTTCCTTTTTATAGTAATGAAAGCGTTTAATTTGTGCGAATATATCGCAAATAAGTGAAGAAAACAAAGAAAACGCTTTCTTTTTCTTATGGTACGCTGAACATGTAGACAATATGAAAAACAAGGGGGAATACATGTGAAGTGGTGGAAACATGTCGCAAAAGGAGCGGCAACATTCGTCTTAGCCTCTGCATTAACAGCATGCGGAGTTGTATCTTCGGGAAACGAAGGGGGAAGCGAATCGACGAAAAAAGACGATGATAAAATTGTCATCGGTTTTTCGATGGATACGTTAAAGGAAGAACGTTGGCAACGGGATAAAGAATTATTTGAAGCAAAAGTGAAAGAACTCGGTGCAGAAGTGAAAACGCTAGCAGCAAATGGAGACGATGCTGCGCAGTTGAGCCAGGCAGAACAACTCATTTCAGAGGGCGTTGATGTTCTCGTTGTTGTACCTCATAACGCCGAGGCGTCCGCAGCGATCGTAGAAAAGGCACATAAAGAAGGAATTCCGGTTATTTCTTATGACCGTTTAATTAAAAATGCGGAAGTAGACTATTACGTTTCATTTGACAACGTGCGTGTCGGTGAAATGCAAGCACAAGCCATTGTAGACAAAGCACCAAAAGGAAACTATGTTTATATCGGTGGAGCAGATACAGATAACAACGCTCATTTATTCCGCCAAGGAGCGATGAACGTATTAAAGCCACTTGAAGAAAAAGGCGACATTAAAATTGTTTACGACCAATTCTCAAAAGATTGGAAACCAGAAGAAGCATTGAAAAACATGGAAAACGCATTAACAGCAAATAACAACAACATTCAAGCAGTTGTCGCAGCGAATGATGGCACAGCAGGTGGTGTTATTCAAGCTTTAGCGGCACAAGGATTAGCGGGGAAAGTACCTGTTTCAGGACAAGATGCCGAGTTAGCAGCACTTCAACGTATCGTTGAAGGAACGCAAACGATGACAGTATATAAACCGATTAAAGCGATTGCAACAAAAGCAGCAGAAATGGCAGTTGCTTTAGCAAAAGGTGAGAAAATCGAAACGAACCAAACGGTATCAAACGGCAAAATTGACGTTCCATCTGTCTTACTTGATCCAATTGCTGTAACAAAAGAAAATGTATTAGACACAGTCATTAAAGATGGGTATCACAAATTAGAAGACGTATTTAAAAACGTACCGAAAGATCAATGGCCAAAACAATGAAGATAAGGGGCTGGCTTTGCCAGACCCTTATTTTCAACATGATACAACGGGAGTGAAACGAATGTATGCGTTAGAAATGATCAATATTACAAAAGAATTTCCCGGCGTGAAAGCACTTGATCGTGTCAGTTTCAAAGTGAAAAAAGGAGAAATTCATGCGCTTTGTGGTGAAAATGGCGCGGGAAAATCAACGTTGATGAAAGTGTTAAGCGGGCTGTATCCAACCGGAACATATGATGGGGAAATTCGTATTGATGGCAAACCTGTTTCTTTTCGAAATATTGTCGATGCGGAACAAGCAGGCATTGCGATCATTCACCAAGAGCTTGCGCTTGTAAAAGAAATGACTGTTGGTGAAAACATTTTTTTAGGGAGAGAGCCACGTAAATTCGGTGTCATTCAATGGGATCAATTATATTATGAGGCAGAAACATGGTTAAAGAAAGTGGGACTAACGATTTCTCCACAAACAAAAATCCACTCACTTGGTATTGGACAACAGCAGTTAGTTGAAATTGCTAAAGCGCTAGCCAAACAAGCAAATATTTTAATTTTAGATGAACCTACCGCAGCGTTAACAGAAAGTGAAGTTGAAATTTTAATGGGCATTTTAGAACAGCTACGAGCACAAGGGGTTGCATGTATTTATATTTCTCATAAAATGCCAGAAGTATTTCGACTTGCTGATTCGATTACCGTACTGCGCGATGGAAAGTCAATTGCGACGCTTTCACGTGCAGAAACGAACGAGGATGAAGTTGTCGCGCTCATGGTTGGGCGTGAGTTGACAGAGCGTTATCCGTACGTCAAAAAAACGCTAGGTCATGTCGTATTAGAAGTGAAAAACTACTCTGTTTGGCATAAAGAAAAGCCGATGAAAATCAACGACAGTATCCATATAACTGTTCGCGCTGGGGAAATTGTTGGCATTGCAGGATTGATGGGGGCAGGACGAACGGAACTCGCGATGAGTTTATTCGGTGCATACGAAGGAAAAGCAGAAGGGCAAGTGTGGTTGGAAGGGAAACAAGTGCACATTCGTTCGGTGCAAGATGCGATTCGATCAGGTATTGCACTCGTCACAGAAGACCGCAAAAGGTTGGGGCTTATACTTGGAATGGATGTGAAAACAAATACGACATTAGCTAGCTTAAAAAATATTAGCCGCTTACAAGTGATCAATCAAAATGAAGAATTAAAGTGGAGCCAAAAATATGTCGATGAACTAAAAACGAAGACAGCATCTTTAGAAACAGCTGTCGGTACGTTATCTGGAGGGAATCAGCAAAAAGTTGTATTGGCGAAATGGTTAATGGCGAAACCAAAACTTTTAATATTAGACGAGCCGACGCGCGGTATTGATGTTGGAGCAAAATATGAAATTTATCACTTAATGAATAAATTAGCAAAAGAAGGCGTTGCTATCATGATGATTTCTTCTGAACTTCCAGAAATTTTAGGAATGAGCGACCGCATTTATGTTATGCGTGAAGGGAGAATCGTGAAACAATTGTCGCACGATGAAGCAACACAAGAAAATATTATGATGGCAGCGACAGGAGGGGAATGAGTTATGGAAATAAAGGCAGTCATCGAGCAGCAACCGAAAAAGAAAAATGTATTTGGCAAAATAGATATTCGTGCTTATACGATGATCGGTGCACTCATTGCTATTTGGATTTTCTTTGGTATGTTAAATGAGACATTTTTGAGTGCCCGCAATTTATCGAACTTATTTACACAAATGTCGGTTACAGCTATTTTAGCCATTGGTATGGTGCTTGTCATTGTTGCAGGACATATTGATCTTTCCGTCGGTTCGATTGTCGGTCTTACAGGTGGTGTTGCAGCCATTTTAAGCAACTGGATGGGGATGCCGACATCTGTCGTCATTTTATGTACGTTGCTTGCAGGTGCACTTGTCGGACTTGTGCAAGGTTGGTTAGTTGCTTATCGAGCCATTCCTGCGTTTATCGTTACGTTAGGTGGAATGATGATTTTCCGCGGAGCATTAATGGGAATCACAAAGTCAACAACCATTCCAATTTTTGATGCGCAGTTTATTGCTTTAGGAAGCGCATATTTTACAGATGTTTTTGGTATTATACTTGCGGCGATGGCCGTCGTTGCGCTATTTGTTTCAACGTTTCGTAAGCGAAAATCGCGCCAACAATACGGCTTCACTGTTTCGCCATTACCTTTTGAACTAACAAAATTATTCGTTATTAGTGCACTTATTTTAGTATTTGTTGTTACAATGAACAGTTATAAAGGAATTCCGTTTCCGATTATTTTTGTCATTGCCTTGGCGCTTATTTTCTCATTCATTGCGACAAAAACAACGTTTGGTCGTCACGTATACGCCATCGGAGGAAACGTGGAAGCTGCCCGGTTATCTGGGATTAATATCCAACTCCATACGATGATGTTGTTTGTCTTTACGGGCTTGCTTTCTGCTATCGCTGCACTCGTTTTAACAGCACGTTTATCATCGGCAACGATTTCAGCGGGACAAATGTACGAGCTAGATGCCATCGCCGCCTGCGTCATCGGTGGAACATCCTTAATGGGCGGATCTGGTACAATCATCGGTGCGATCATCGGTGCCATGGTCATGACATCGCTTGATAATGGAATGTCATTGTTAGGTATGGAAACATTTTGGCAATATATCGTAAAAGGGAGCATTTTAATTTTAGCCGTTTGGATTGATATTGCTAGTCGAAAGCGGAAAACAAATTAAAAAAATAGATTAAAGAGGTGCGACCGGAAGGCCAGGCGATGCTGACTTTCCGGTTTTTTTTGTATGAAAATGGAAATGTTTTAGAGGTATATTGTTAACGGTAATGTATTCATACATTTCATTTTGTTTCTCCTCAACTCCAGAAAACGAAAATAAATAGAAAGAGAGATGGCACGTATTGTTATAATCATCAGTTTTTGATTGAAATTATATCTTTTCTCTCATATTTTTGAAAATACATCTTGTATATTCAGAAGATTCATATTATATTATTGTTGTGAAAATATTAAATTTTTTGAAAATAAAAAGGGGGATTTGCATGAAAAGGAAAAAGGTGTTTTCTATTTTCACATCCGCTACGCTTGCGATTGGTTTGTTGACTGGTTGTTCGGCGGATAAAACATCGCAAACATCGAAAAACAACGGGGAAGCTGGAGGGGGTACAGTCATTAAAATTGCCACTCAAAGCCCCCTTTCTGGTGGAGCAGCGACGTTAGGTGAATCGATTAAACTTGGAGCTCAACTTGCTTTAGAAGAACAAAAAGAAAAGTTCGAAAAATTAGGGTTTAAATTGGAGCTTGTTCCATATGACGATCAAGCAGATCCGAAAAAAGGGGTAGCTAATGCTCAACTCATTGGAGCGGATCAACAAGTTTTAGGTGTCGTTGGACATTTGAATTCGGGCGTTGCGATTCCATCTTCAGAAATTTACGAGAAATATAACATTCCAATGGTTTCTCCAGCAAACACAGCAACAGACGTGACAGATCGTGGCTTAAAAACGGTGAACCGCATTTGTGCACGCGATGATTTCCAAGGTCCAGCAGGTGCAAAATTTGCTGTTGAAAAATTAGGAGCGAAGAAAATTTTTATCATTCAAGATAAAACGGCATACGGTACAGGATTAGCTGAAGCATTCAAAAAAGGAGCGGAAGAAGCAGGTGCTGAAATTGTCGGATTTGAAGGAATTACAATTGGTGAAAAAGACTTTAACGGTGTACTAAACCAAGTGCTTGCGAAAAAGCCGGATCTCGTGTATTTCGGTGGGATGTACACAGAGGGTGGAATGTTAATTAAACAGGCGCGTGATAAAGGCATTACCGTACCGTTTATGGGTGGAGATGGAATGGACTCTTCTACACTTGTTGAAATTGCAGGCGACGCGGTGAAAAATACGTTCATTACATCAGCAGCAGGTGTAGCAACGGCGACAGAAGCTGGAAAGCAATTTGCAGAAAAGTACAAGCAAAAGTTTGGTAAAAATATTGAATCGTACTCTGCTTATGGGTATGACGCAATGGCTGTCTTGTTAAAAGCGATTGAAGAGGCAATTAAAGCGAATGGAAATAAACTTCCTACTCGCGAACAAGTAGCTGATGCTGTTCGGAAAGTGCAAGATTATGAAGGGGTTGTGACGAAAGTAAGCTTCGATGAAAAAGGGGACAACAAATACGCGAAAATTTACATTTATAAATTTGAAGAAGCAACGTATCCAGCACGATTAGAAGATGAGGTAAGCAAATAAAGATAAATACGTTTGAAAAGGGTATGACAATTTGCCGTACCCTTTTCTTATAATTTTTTACATGTTATTGATAGGAAAAGGGACTAGGTAATTTTAGATAAAGACAAGGAAATGGAGGAACGACATATGATCGAACATGTGCTACAAACATTGCCTCAAGTCGTCATTGATGGATTAGCATTAGGAGCTGTATACGCGATTGTTGCCCTCGGATATACAATGGTGTACGGCATTTTAGAGCTTATCAACTTCGCACACGGGGAAATTTTTATGACAGGTGCATTTGTTGGCACAGCTCTTTTCTTATCGTTTTCCGCTTTTGGTTGGCTATCGTCTATGCCTATGTTGCTGTCTTTACTTCTCGTCCTTGTGGCGACATCGATTGTGACAGGATTGCTTGGCATGGGAATTGAACGAGTTGCATATCGTCCGTTACGAAGCGCTCCAAAATTAATTACCCTTATTACAGCAATCGGTATTTCATTTTTATTGCAAGATTTTGTCCGTTTTATTACAGAGTTGAAGAAAGGAAACTACATTTTAACCGGTCCAAGTTTGTTTACTGGGCAAGTAAGTATTTCAGCTTCCTCTATCTGGTCAGGATTTCATGACGCCTCAGTTAAGTCCTCATTTTTTATCGTTTTAGTTACAGCTGTTGTTATGATGGTGACGCTTGACTTTTTTGTGAATAAAACAAAATGGGGAATGGCAATGCGTGCTGTTGCCCAAGATCGTGAAACGGCTGCACTAATGAGTGTAAATGTCAACAAAGTCATCGCTTTAACGTTTTTTATTGGCTCTGCGCTAGGAGGAGCAACCGGTGTTCTTTTTGCGATTCAATACGGAACGATTGATCCATACATTGGTTTTATTTTAGGATTGAAAGCTTTTACTGCAGCAGTATTAGGGGGGATCGGAAATATTCGCGGGGCCATGTTCGGTGGCATTGTTCTCGGGCTGCTTGAAATGTTTGCGGCGGCGAACTTACCAATCATTTCTAACGGTATATTAGGAGCAGAGTACAAAGACGTGTTTGCTTTTTCTATTTTAATTATGGTTCTCATCTTTAAGCCAGAAGGACTATTCGGAAAAGTGTCTATCGAGAAAGTGTAGGTGGTCAACATGAAAAAATGGCTGAACGTACTAGAGCAAAATAAACGCCTTCAGGCAATTGTGATCGCTGTATATATTGTCGTAACATTTATTAGCTTATATTTAGCGCAAAAATCGGTTGTTGCTTTTTTACTTTTGCTTTCCTCGCTTTTACTTTTACATTTCACAACGTTTTCGCATCGCGTGAAATGGGTGATAGGCATTGTCGTATTAAGCGTACTACTGCCATTAGCCGCTAGCCAAGGAGAAGCATATCAATCGTATATGGAAGTGGCGACGTTAGTCGGGATTTATATCGCCATGGCGCTCGGTTTAAACATTGTCGTTGGACTTGCCGGTCTACTAGATTTAGGATTTGTTGCCTTTTTTGCGATTGGTGCTTATACGTATGGTATTTTTGCCACAACGCAAGCAAATAACTTTATGCCATTTGGACAATATCCGTTATCCGGAGAAAGCTTTTGGGTATTTTTAATTATCGGTTGCATTGTCGCTGCGATATTTGGAATATTGCTAGGCATTCCGGTGTTGCGTGTAAAAGGTGATTATTTAGCCATCGTGACGCTCGGATTTGGAGAAATCATTCGCATTATTTTTAATAACTTAGATAAGCCGATCAACATTACAAACGGGGCGATGGGGCTTGCTTCTGTCCAACCACCGAAGTTGTTTGGACTAGAGTTCATGTACCCAAGCCAATTTTATTACGTCGTATTAGTTATTCTACTGCTCACCATTTTTGTCGTTCGACGTTTAGAGTATTCAAAAATTGGACGAGCGTGGAAAGCGGTGCGCGAAAATGAGATTGCTGCGCAAGCGATGGGTATTCCACTCGTTCGTACGAAGTTGATGGCGTTTGCTGTTGGCGCTTCATTTTCAGGAATGATGGGCGTCGTCTTTGCTGCAAAACAGACGTTTGTTGATCCGACAAGCTTTACGTTGCTTGAATCCATTACAATTCTCGTCATGGTCATTTTAGGAGGAATGGGTAGCGTACCAGGCGTTATACTCGGTGCAGCACTTGTAACGATTTTAAATCTTCAAGTGCTTACAGAGCTAACAAACTGGTTGAATCAACTTAGTTTAAGCGGAGTTGTTAGCATTCCAGATGCGCTATCTCCTGCGAAAATGCAACGGTTTATTTTCGGAGTCATTTTAATTTTATTCGCTTTGTACCGGCCACAAGGGTTATTGCCAGCAAAAAACCCTCGTTTTGACGAAAAAGAGTTAAAAAGCGGTGCAACGAATATGGTAGATGGAAAGGAGGGGGCGAAAGATGTCTATTTTAACGGTTAAACAATTAACGAAACAATTTGGTGGACTTACGGCAAACAGCAATATTAATATGGACGTACAAAAAGGATCAATTACAGCAGTCATTGGACCGAACGGTGCAGGAAAGACGACGTTGTTTAACATGGTGACAGGTGTATATCAGCCGACGAGTGGCGATATTTTACTAAACGGTGAGTCGATCGTTGGTTTAAAACCGCATCAAGTCGCACAAAAAGGCATTTCGCGCACGTTCCAAAACATTCGTTTGTTCGGAGCGATGACAGTTTTAGAAAACGTCATGGTTGGCATGCATACACATTTGCGGAGCGGGTTATTTCATACGATGTTTTCCACGCCGTTCATGCGCAAAGAGGAAAAAGAAGCGAAGCAAGAAGCGTATCGCCTTTTGCAATATGTTGGGTTAGAGTCGCTTTATAACGAAGAGGCGAAAAGTTTGCCATATGGAGCACAACGGAAACTTGAAATTGCCCGCGCATTAGCGACAAAGCCAAAAGTGTTGCTGTTAGATGAGCCAGCTGCAGGAATGAACCCGAAAGAGACAGCGGAATTAACGAAGCTCATTTACCATATGCGCGAACAACTACAACTAACGATCATTTTAATTGAACATGATATGAAGCTTGTTATGGAAATTTCCGAACATATTATTGTGTTAGACCACGGAGAAAAAATTGCTGAAGGTACCCCAGATGACATTCGAAACAACGAAAAAGTGATTGAAGCTTATTTAGGCAAAGGAGCGACAACAGCATCATAGGGAGGGATAGCGAGTGAGTTTGCTGCGGCTAGAGCGTGTTCATACGTTTTATGGCGGAGTTCATGCGTTAAAAGGAATTGATTTAGAAGTGTGCGAAGGGGAAATTGTTACGTTAATCGGCAGTAACGGTGCTGGAAAATCAACGACGTTAAAAACGATTAGCGGGCAGGTGAAGGCGAAAAGCGGGAGCATTTTGTACGAAGGAAAAGACATCACAAATACGCCCCCACATATTACGTCATTATCAGGCATCGCTCATGTTCCGGAAGGACGGCGAATTTTTCCGAGACTGACGGTAAAAGAAAATTTAGAAATGGGAGCTTTTTCGGTAAAAGATAAAAAAGAAATAGCTGAACGAATGGAACGGGTGTTTCATTATTTCCCGCGACTAAAAGAGCGTTTACAACAAAAAGGCGGAACGATGAGCGGCGGAGAACAACAAATGTTAGCGATCGGTCGTGCTTTAATGATGAAGCCTCGACTTCTTATGCTAGATGAACCGTCAATGGGTTTAGCCCCAATTATCGTCGAACAAATTTTTCATATTATTCGCGAGTTAAACGATGAAGGAATGACGATTTTGCTCGTTGAACAAAACGCATTCCAAGCGCTTCAAATTGCCCATCGTGGCTACGTCATTCAAACAGGAGAAATTACAATGTCAGGAACAGGAAAAGAGTTGCTCGGAAACGAACAAGTGAGAGAAGCGTATTTAGGATGAACAAAAAGGCGCATGGCGACAAAAGCTAGCGCCTTTTTGTATAATGATTTTGGAGGGATTTTTGTGCAATTTCATACAGTTATTTTACGATACTTAGAAATGGAATTAAAATCACCATTTACGACAAGTTTTGGAACGATGAAAACGCGTCCGGTTTTATTAGTTGAAGTCATAGATCAAGATGGTGTGCACGGATGGGGAGAAGGCGTCGCGTTTTTCGCTCCGTGGTATACAGAAGAAACGATCGAGACGACGTGGCATATGCTTGAAGCATTTTTAATCCCGCTTCTTTTTCAAGCGCCTGTTTATCATCCGGATGAATTGCGTGATCGATTTTCGCTCATTCGCCGCAATTGTATGGCAAAAGCAGCGCTTGAAGGGGCCGTTTGGGATGCATTTGCGAAACGGCATCATATGCCATTACACGTTGCGTTGGGCGGTGAAAAACAAGAAGTGGACGTGGGTGTCAGCATCGGCATTCAGCCAATAACAAATACATTAAAACGGATCGAACAGGCGCTTGCGGAAGGATACAAACGTATAAAAATAAAAATTAAGCCCGGATGGGATGTTGATGTTGTTCGGGACATTCGTCACCATTTTCCGCATGTTCCGCTAATGGTGGATGCAAACTCCGCTTACTCGTTATGCGATATCGACCGCCTGAAAGCGCTTGATGACTATGAGTTGCTTATGATTGAACAGCCGCTTGCTGTAGATGACATCGTTGATCATGCGAAGCTACAAGCGAAATTGCAAACGCCGATTTGTTTAGATGAAAGCATTTGTTCATATGAAGATGCAAAAAGAGCGATTGAGTTAAAAAGTTGCCGCGTGATCAATATAAAAATTGGTCGAGTAGGTGGATTAACAGAGGCAAAACGCATTCATGATTTATGCCAGCAACATCGTATTCCTGTATGGTGTGGCGGCATGTTAGAAGGCGGAGTCGGACGAGCACATAGCATCGCTTTAGCGACGCTTCCGCACTTTTCTCTTCCAAGCGATACAGCGGCATCCGCAAATTATTGGGAACGTGATTTTATCGAACCAGAAGTGACTGTCCATCGTGGGCGAATTTTCGTTCAAAAACAACATGGAATCGGCTATGCAGTCAATTTGGCCGAAGTAGAACGGCGTATCGTTCGCTCAAAAATATATAAGCGCTCGAAAGGATGATCATATGTTTGACCCGACGATTTTTGATAATTTAAAAACGGTGGTAGAAGGAGCGATATATGATTTAGATATAAGCGATGAGCTTATTACAGTCGTGGATCGTTCTGACGTTGTCGACTTAGCGAAATTTACGCGCGCATATGCGCTTTCTTTTCAATTGCGGCATGCGCATGAAGTGACGTGCACCATTTCGCTTGCGATGACGCTTCAACATATTGCGAACGAGCTGTTATATGAAGATGTCACGCATGCAGGCTGTACGGTAACCGTTTCGTTTTCTTTTTTAGCGACAGACGTCGATGGGGATGACGTAGAACAAACGTTAAAACACATTTGGGGAGAGCACCACATCATTTTACAAACGTTGACGTATACATATGGACAAAATGAACGATACACGCATGAAGTGACGATTGATTTCGGACGCACGATTAACGAAAGCCATGTCGACGACTTATTACATATGATTCCGTACATCATTCGTTCACTTGAGCAATTACAACGATATGCCACGTAAAAATCATTGAAGGAATCAAACATTCGAAGTATGATAGAAATGAAAATGATTATAGTTATCATACTTGGAGTGTGGCGACATGAAAAAAATGCATTTTTGCAAGAAAAATAAATTTGCAACAAAAACGTTATATGCGTTTTTCAAACAAACGTTCAAACATGTAAAAATAAAACGAAAAGATTGCGTTGGCAAATGTAAAACATGCAAACATTGCCCGTTCGTTTTACTCGATGGCGAAGTTGTCAAAGCGACGACGACGGATGAATTGTATGACCGCATTGCTTATGAAATAACAAAACAATGGTGGGCGTTTCGAAAAAAATAGGAAGGAATTTTTTTATTTTTGTTTAATTCCATGTGTGAAAGGGGGGAGAACAATGTGGTCAGAAGTGAAAAACGTTTTATCTCGCATGATGTCCTCGCTCGCTTTTCACACATGGATCGAAGGAACGACAGCGACGATGGAAGACGATAAAGTCGTTATTCATTGCACGAACCCATTACAAAAAAATTGGCTTCAAACGTTATATACGTCTCACATCGAACAAGCGATTGAAAAAGTTTGCGGCAAACGACTGCCTATCCAGTTTGAAGCCCCTTATGAGCTGTCTGATGAACAATTTATGCGCATGTGGAACTACATGATCGCTCTCGAAAAACAAACGTGGAACCTCGAAGCGCGTGTGACTAAAGTAGAGAGGCGAATGGAAGAAATAGAAAAAGAAATGGCGCAACTACGTGAACGTACTGACTTCCTTGAACGATTACTCGCAACCGATGAACAACCCGTGCCGAAAACGTATATTCATTAAAAAAGGTGTTCCAGCCAGCGGAACACCTTTTCTATTAACATTTTTTGTAATGTACCGTCATACATAACTTTCCACAACAAAGCCCGTCATCAGTTCCTGTTTTAAGGCATTTAATTGATACTTTACGTAAACTATTGAATGTTTTGGAAAACGATTGTCCTTCTGTTAACGTAGCAATTAATGTATCGTTCACGCGTACCTCGACACCATCACAACTATTTTCCACTAATACCGTTACTGTTCCAAACGGTTTAATAAGATCCCTATCTGCTTCCCAAATTGTACGATCTGTACCGTCACAACGAAACTCCCAATTTTGACAAATTTCATCCGTCACGATTGGACGGTCTGGACAACATCCGCCACAGCTCATTGTATCCGCTCCTTCTCATCTTTTATTAGAAGAATGATCTTCCTCTATATACAATGCAAAAAATGAAAATGTGTATAGGATTTTGTCCTTTGTTTCGCACCTATTTTTTATTACATTTTTTCACCGTACGCCTATGCACGAATGTACATCGACACATAGTATGATATATCGAATGAAAAGGAGGGAGTGGCAGGTGGAGAAGCATTGTGTTCATGTAGAGAAAGTGTTTGATTGGGTTACGCGTTCGGTAAAATTAACGAAAAGAGAGGCGTTGACCGAACCGATTGTCGAGCACAATATTTGTGTTAACGTTTGTGCGCCATGCGGGGAAAAAACGATCGTATGGTCAGCGGAAGAACATGTGCATGCGTTTGGAACGGTGACGGTTGTATATGAACAAGGTTGCGGACAACAAATGGACGTCTTGATTAACGGAGAAATCGCATGTTCATTACAGGAAGGGGAATCCCGTTCATTGACGATGGCGCGTTTACGCGACGTGCATGTTGAATGTAAAGGAAATGGCACGTGCATCGGACGCGTATGCATTCAACTTCATCAACAACTCGATCGTCTTGGCGATTGTGAACATATTCGCTGCATATTGACTGATGCGTGCGGACAGCCGATTGAACCAGAACAAATTGCTTGTCATACGCTTGATGAACGACAGACCGTGCATGTCACGTTGCCAAACGGAAAACGGGTTGAATTACAAAAAGTATATGTTCTCGTCGAAACTTTTGTCGTATTACAATGTACACAGAAAGATGGAACGGTATGGAAGACAAAGCCGATTTCATTAGCAACGGTCGAAGACGTGTTATTATGTGCTCCAGCGGGGACGAACGTCGTCTGTGAAACGGTTGTAGCTGACTGTAAAGCGGCGCTTCTTTCGACAACGTGCCCGCAAATATTCATTTCTGTTCATCTTTGTCAACATATCCAATCGCTCGGACGGGTAAAAATTGAAATGGAAGGAACGACATGTACACCACGCGTTGAACAACAAGTAGACATATGCCCACAACATGTTCAAATACGAAGGTGTCCATTACGATAAAGAGAGCGACGCGTGAAGCGAAGCTCTCTTATCGCGTAAAGCCAAATATGCCCGAAATAAAACAACTGTTTACGACCCATGTTTCGTTTGTGGTTGTCAGACGCACAGTTCCTTTTCCGACGTCATCGACTGTAACATTTTGCACATTGTTAAATTGCCCGGTAGCTAATGTGTCGACATCTACCGTCTGTCCTTGAATACGTTGCAAAAAGCTTGTAATGGAACGTTCGCAACAATCGCACGTTTCGTCAATGGCGGGAAGAGGAATATTTTTTAGCGCATCTCCTCTCACCCCAACGACATTACAAATCGGAAAAGCGGCAGAACGTCTATTTTGTCCGCTTCCAGGAATCGTACCCGTGACGATTAAGTCATTTACGATCGTACCGACTATAAAATTATTATTTCCTTGTCCTAGTCCTGTTTGGTCGAGTGTGGCAATATCGACTTCTTTTCCGTTTAGCTGTGCTAATACATCTTTCATTCCTTCGACACAGCATGGGCATTCATTGCGTTGTGGCGGCATTGGTTTATGGCGCGTCGGTGCACAACAACATTTTTTCATTTCGTTTCCTCCTCTCTACTTTAGCGTATGAACGAGAGAGAGGAACGGTGTGGACGGGCGGTTACAAAAACGGATTGCGCCATTCCATAAGTAGCGCGTAGTTGCACGATTGGGCATCTTCTAAATAATTGGCGACGACTTTCACTGGCGTGCGACCGCAACGAAGTAAAAACGTAATGACAGGGTCTTTTAGTTTTCCTTTGATTACCTCATGTACATATTGTTCGGCCGTCATTTCACTCGCGTACAGATGATACCCCGGCATCCGACTGCCACCTAATAGTCGTTCAAGCTTTTGCTGGACGACAACTTCGTACATCGACTGCATCAGCCATTTTCCTAAGCCGAGTTTTCGATATGATGGGCGGACACCGATGTCGACGACGTATAACGTATTGCCGTTTCGGTTATGGTTGCGAATATATCCGTTATCCGTTATTTCTTCCCACGTATGATCGGCATCGCTTGGATGAAAGTTCACGATCAAACCGGTCATCGATCCGACAACTTCCCCGTCCACTTCGACACATAACGCCCCCTCTGGAAAAAGTGTGATATGATTCATAAGCTGTTCTTTATTCCACCATAATTCAGATGGGAAAGGAGGTGGAAAACTTTCTTGTTGGATGCGAATTAACGCATCGATGTCTTTTTCTTCGTAGTTACGAATGATCGCAGGAATTGGACGGTCGCCATGAAAGACGTAAAGTTGCTTTTTATACATCGTTCTCCCCCTTATGTCCAATCTGTATATAAATCCGTGCGCCGATCGCGCCATGTTGTTACCGATCCGCGTTCGCGAACGTCGTAAAGAAGCTGTAAATCAAGATCAGCCGTAATGATCATATCGTCATTTATTTCTCCTTCCGCTAAAATGCCGCGCGGTGGAAATGGAATATCGTTCGGTGTAATGATCGCTGCTTGACCGAAGTTTGCCCGCATAAAATCGACGGTTGGCAATGAGCCGACTGTGCCTGTCGTGACGACGTACACTTGGTTTTCAATGGCGCGGGCGTGGCATGTATAGCGCACGCGATGAAACCCGTGGCGGTCATCGGTGCATGACGGGCAAAAAATGACGTCTGCGCCTTTTGCGCGCGCCATGCGCACGATTTCAGGAAATTCGATATCATAACATGTTAAAATGGCAATCGTTCCTTTCGTTGTTGGAAAGACGCGCAATGTATCGCCGCCATGCATATTCCATTCGTTCACTTCCGTCGGCGTAATATGCAATTTCGCCTGTTCAGCAATCGTTCCGTCAGGATAAAATAAATGAGCGACATTATATAGCCGATCTCCTTTTTTCACGACATGCGTCCCGCCGATGATATGCATATTCGTCTGTTTCGCAAGCGTGGTAAATAGCGAGCGATATGCTTCTGTAAACGTCGGAAGCTCGTCAATCGTTAACGCTTCTTTCGTGTCATCGCCAATGGACATGAGCTGTGTCGTCATAAACTCAGGGAATAGGACAAATTCAGCCCCAAATTCTTGCGCTGTTTTTACATAATGTTCAACTTGTTTTGCGAACTGTTCAAACGATTGAATCGTATGTAAATGATATTGAACCGCACTAACGCGCATTTTCAATGAAAACACCTTCTTTTTTGTCTTTTTTCACCATTATAACGAACATTTTTTCATTTGTCTGAATTGAAGCATTGTTTGTGTAGAAAAAATGATCCATATGTTACAATAGCGCTAAAGGAGGAATGTGAGATGAACATTTACGATTTTCACGTACGCACCATTCAAGGTGAAGAACAATCATTAGCGCATTATAAAGGAAACGTATTACTCATCGTCAATACAGCAAGTAAATGTGGATTGACGCCGCAATACGAACAATTGCAACAGCTATACGACAAATATAAAGATCGTGGTTTTGTTGTGCTCGGTTTCCCATGCAATCAGTTTGGAAATCAAGAGCCGGGATCGGAAGAAGAAATTTCACAATTTTGCCAATTGAATTATCATGTAACGTTTCCGATGTTTGCAAAAGTGGACGTAAACGGTCCAAACGCCCATCCGCTGTTTGTTTACTTAACTGAGCAAGCGCCAGGTGTGTTAGGAACGAAAGCGGTGAAATGGAATTTTACAAAGTTTTTAGTGGATCGAAACGGGAAAGTGGTCGAGCGGTTTGCGCCAACCACAAAGCCGTTCGAACTAGAACAACATATTGAACAATTGCTCAGTGAAACCGTCTCTGAATGAAAAGAGACGGTTTTTTTGTTGGGCGTAATGGATATGTCTATACGAAATTTTTTTTAGTGCATATGTTGAGATAGTAGGGATTTATGTCAAATAGGAGGGGTTATATGTTCATTGAACCATGGATTGTCGATGAAACGATGCACGAATTTTTCGTACCGGACTATATTGAACAAATGGCAGAAGACGTTTTGCGCCATTACGATTTATCTGTTCAAAGTAGGCAAGTCGTCACGACGAAGCCAGATAAAGGAGGAGCCATTTGGAAACTAGAAACGAACAAAGGTCCGAAAAGTTTAAAATTGCTTCATCGCCGTCCAACGCGCAGTTTATTTAGCCTTGGAGCCCAACGATATTTAGTCGATGTGCAAAAAGCAAATGTCCCACCGATCGTACAAACAAAAGACGGAATGGATTATGTGGAGGCGGGCGGAAAACTATGGTTTGTAGCGGAGTGGATTGAACCGCTATTTCCAGTAACGAAAGATTTAGAAGGAGCAAAGCAACTTTGTTATGCGCTTGGCGAATTCCACCGCTTAAGCAAAGGATACGTTCCCCCTAAAGGGGCAGAAATCGCTTCGCGGTTATATAAATGGCCGAAAACGTATGAAAAAACGATTAGTAAAATGGACTGGTTTCGCCAATTAGCTAACGTATATAAAGAAATGCCAGCAAGCTCCATGCTATTGCAAGTTGTCGACCACTTTCAAGCTCAGGCGCGCGAAAGTTTTGCAAGACTGCAACAATCCCCGTACAATCAATTAGTTGAGCTTGGACATAGCGAGTGGGGATTAGTGCATCAAGATTACGGCTGGTCGAATGGACAAATGGGTGCGAACGGTATGTGGATTATTGATTTAGACGGTGTCGCATTTGATTTGCCGATTCGCGATTTACGAAAACTCATTTCTGGCACAATGGCCGATTTATATCGCTGGGACGTTCATTGGGTACGTGAAATGATTCGAGCGTATCATGAAGCGAATCCGATTGACGCTTCATTATATGAAGTATTCATGATCGATTTGTCACTTCCGAATGAATTTTACAAAAACTTAAAAGAAGTAGTATATGATCCAGAGCTGTTTTTAAATGAACAAACGATGCAACTTATTGAAACGATTGTTGCAACAGATGCGACAAAATGGCCAGTGCTTGCTGAAATTGAAAACGATTGGAAGGAGAACGGAAATCGATGAACATTTTAATGATTTGTACAGAAAAATTACCTGTTCCACCTGTGCTTGGAGGTGCGATTCAAACGTATATTGCGGGGATTCTCCCTCATCTTCGCCGCGCTCATCGCATTACTGTGCTAGGAGTACAACATGAAACATTGCCAAACGAAGAAACGATTGACGGCATTCACTATGTGCGTGTCCCTGGGGGAATATTTGATACGTATTGCGATCATGTCGTTCAATACGTACAAGCGCATTCGTTTGATCTGATCCACATTTTCAATAGGCCACGCCTTGTTTTACCCATTCGCCAAGTTGCTCCTCATGCAAAAATTACGCTCAGCATGCATAACGACATGTTTCAACTAGCTAAAATAAACCGTGAAGAAGCAGAACAAGTGGTGCGGCAAGTATCAGCGATTGTGACGATCAGCAACTACATCGGTCAAGTCATTCGCGAGCTATATCCAGAAGCAGAAGAAAAACTGCGGACGATTTACTCCGGCGTTGACTCCGAGCGGTTTTTGCCAGGGAGCCATCCGCATATGGCGTCGACTCGCAAACAGCTGCGCCAAGCGCACGGAATTGATCAAAAAACGGTCATTTTATATGCTGGACGTTTATCGCCAAATAAAGGGGTTGACAAACTCATTCAAGCGCTGCCGGAACTTGCGAAACGATTTAATGATTTAGCGCTCGTCATTGTCGGAAGTAAATGGTTTAGCGAAGAAGGGACAACCGATTATATCGCTTACGTTCGTTCGTTAGCGAAAAGATTGCCCGTTCCCGTTGTAGCGACGGGATTTGTACCGCCAAATGAAATTCAAAACTGGTTTGCTGCCGCTGATTTATTCGTTTGTACATCGCAATGGCAAGAGCCGCTTGCTCGTGTCCATTATGAAGCAATGGCGGCAGGGCTTCCGATTGTGACTACTGCTCGTGGTGGCAATCCTGAAGTTATTGTTCCAAATGAAAATGGTGTCGTTGTCGAAAGACCAGAAGATCCGCAAGATTTTGTGGAAAAAATGACACAAATCTTATCAAATCGCACACTAATGAAAAAAATGGGGGACAACGGACGAAAATTAGCTACGTCGCTTTATCGTTGGGAACGCGTGGCTTCTGATTTGCTACATGTGTGGCAACATGTCGAACAAACCGATCTTTCGTCTGCACAAGCTGTGGTTCCTGTTGAAGCACCGATCGAACAAGTCGTTGAAAAACCGATGCTCGAGCCAATTCCACAACGTGAAAAAGCCGCGCCAAATAAGAAAAGGAAAAAAACATTTGTATGGGCGATTACAACATAAAACTCCCACTTACGTTTGTGGGAGTTTTGGCCTTGTTTGCATATATAAATAAAAGTCATCATTTTGTTTTTCCGTTATGACATCGCGTAAAATTTGGGCGAGTACAGTGCTATATACGGTTCCGTTGTCTCCGTAAGCATAGACGAAATAACAATTCGGGAAGGAATCATATACACCAATCATCGGAAGGCCATCATGCGTCCCGCCGTAAAAGGCAGCTAAATAAAATTCAGGAACGACGTGAATATCCGGAAATAGCCGATGAAATTCTTCAATCAGTCGTTCTTTTTTATGCATAAGCTTCGCGTCACGGTCATCCGCATAAGCGGTATTTTCATCTAGTCCACCGATAATAATGCGATTATCAGCCGTTGTGCGCATATATACATACGGGCGCGCTGTTTCCCAAATGAGCGTTCGCTTATACCAACTTGAAAAATCTTCAATCCGATTTGTAATGACAGCGTACGAACTAACGAGCAACGCCTTCTTTTCTTGCTTCACTTCTAACGTTTCGTAGCCTGCGGCAAAAATGACTTTTCGTGCTCGAATAGTATATCCGTTTTTCGTATAACACGTTGCCATATGTTGTTCAAGTTTTTTTCCGTTCATTTCTGTTTCTTCAAACACGCGCACGCCGCGTTTTTTTGCATATTCCAACAGTCCTATCGTTAATTTATACGGATTGAGTTCCCCATCGCCTGTTGTATATAAAGCTGCATGTTTTTTAAACGGATAGTGTTGGCGTATTTGTTGTTCATTTAGCCAAACAACGGGATAGCCTTGCTTTTTTAATGCTTCATATTCTTTTTCAAGTTTTGCTACATCTTCGGCAACGCTCGCATAATACAAACTATCTCTCCGCTTAAATTCTGTATCAATATGTAATTGATTTGCCGTTCGTTCAAGTTCATTGACTGCTTGTTGACAAAGTGTCAAATGTCGGGCGGCATACGTTTCTCCAAAACTGTTGACAAGTTCAAAAAACATTTTATCCCCGAGACATTGAATAAGCGCCGTGTTTGTCATTGTACTCCCGTATCCCGCTTTTCGTTTGTCGATGACGACAACGTCTAAATCGGTTTCACTTAAATAATAAGCACATAACGCCCCTGATCCGCCCGCACCGACAATTAATACGTCACATTGAATATCCTCGTCTAGTGGTGGATACGAAGGAGCGTCGGGAAACGTCGTTGGCCAATATAGCTTTCCTGTTTGCAAATCCATGACGACAACCACCTTCCTTGTTTGTTTTGGTCTTTTTTAGATTGACCTGCATATGTAAAAGTATGCGACAAGAAAAACAACCTTTATATATTGACATAGCAAAACGCTTTCTTATTTTTGGAATATTTGATAAAATGAAACGACAACAGGAGTGCAAGAAGGTAGGGATGGTGTGTGAAAGTATTTCTCGACTTAATGTGGTTTTTTAAGCAAGAAAGAAAAGCGTATATGATTGGAACTATATTGCTTGCAATTGTTTCATTGCTTGAACTTGTTCCTCCAAAAGTGATTGGGCATGTTGTAGATGCTGTGAAAGCAGGGGAATTGACGAAAGAAAAGCTTATCATGTGGTTAAGTTTGCTTGCAGGTGTTGCGCTTTGTATGTATGTTTGTCGTTACGTTTGGCGGACGATGATTTTTGGATCAGCGGCAAAGCTTGCTCGCTTGTTGCGCGATCGGCTGTACAGTCACTTTACAACGATGTCTCCGGCATTTTATCAAAATCGCCGTATCGGCGATTTAATGGCACATGCGACAAATGATTTGCAAGCGATTCAACAAACTGCTGGCGTTGGCGTTTTGACGCTTGTTGATTCATTATGTATCGGAGGCTTTGTCATTGCGACGATGGCATTTACAATTAGTTGGAAACTAACGCTTATTTGTTTATTGCCGATGCCGCTTATGGCGTATTTAACGAGCTACTACGGCTCGTTGCTTCATCAACGGTTTCATCTGGCGCAAGAGGCGTTTTCTGCATTAAACGATAAAGTACAAGAAAGCATTGCTGGTATTAAAGTGATAAAAACGTTTGGACAAGAAAAAGAAGAAATTGAATCGTTTCGAATGCAATCAGATGATGTCGTCCGAAAAAATATGGCGGTTGCTCGCGTTGATTCATTGTTTGATCCAACGATTTCACTCATTGTCGGCGTGTCGTTTTTTTTAGCGATTGTTTTTGGGGCGCGTTTTGTCGTTCAAGGAGAGTTAACGATCGGGCAGCTCGTTTCATTTACGATGTATTTAGGACTTCTCATTTGGCCAATGTTGGCGTTCGGTTGGTTATTTAACATTGTAGAACGCGGTCGTGCTTCATATGACCGTGTGTTATCGTTGCTGCGTGAACAACCGGATATACAAGAAAATGACGGATTGCTTGATGAAGTACCGACAGGGGATATCACGTATGATCTTCGTTCCTTTACATATCCAAATGAAACGAAGCCAACGTTGCAAAACATTCAGTTTACGTTAAAAAAAGGAGAAACGTTAGGTATTGTTGGAAAGACAGGATCTGGAAAGACGACGCTTTTGAAAGTGTTACTGCGCGAGTTTGTTGGCATGGATGGTGATGTTTATTTTGGTGGACGTTCGATTACGCAATATCGAATCGAACGGTTGCGCGAATCGATCGGTTATGTGCCGCAAGATCATTTTCTTTTTTCTGCCTCTATTCGCGATAATATCGCCTTTGCACGACCAGAGGCAAGTCAAGAAGAGGTGGAGCATGTCGCTAAACTCGCTCACGTGCATGAGGATATTTTACAGTTTCCTGACCAATACGAAACGGTTGTTGGTGAAAGAGGTGTGTCGTTATCAGGAGGGCAAAAACAACGGCTGTCGATTGCGCGCGCATTGTTGCTTGATCCTGAAGTGCTCATTTTAGACGATTCATTATCGGCTGTCGATGCACACACAGAAGAGCGCATTTTACAGGCGTTAAAAGAAAATCGCGCCGGGAAGACGACGATGATTGCCACACATCGACTAAGCGCCGTCCAACATGCGCACCTTATTTTAGTGATGGAAAATGGAAAAATTGTTCAACGTGGTACGCATGACGAGCTCGTTGCACAAGACGGATGGTATCGCGATATGTATGCTCGTCAACAGCTCGAACAACTCGTTGAACGTGGAGGGATACAATGAATCAACAGCAAGTGTTTATGCGGCTAATGAGCTATGCTATACCGCACCGAAAATCGTTATTGTTTGCTTTTTTTCTTTTGGCGTTAACGACCGCAGGAGAAGTACTTGGTCCGATTATTGTAAAAATTTTCATTGATGATTATTTAACGCATATGACGTTTCCGTTTCAAGCGATGATCGCACTAGCAACTGCTTACGCTACGATACACATCGGAAAAGTCGTTCTTTCTTATTTTCAATTGCTAAAGTTTCAAGAAATCGCATTAAAAATTATTCAACAACTGCGCATGGATGTATTTGCAAAAGTACAATCGTTAGGGATGCGCTACTTCGATCGCACGCCAGCGGGAAGCATTGTATCGCGCGTGACTAATGATACGGAAGCGATTAAAGAGATGTTCGTTGAAGTGCTCGTCACCTTCATTCAAAGCGCTTTTTTCTTAATCGGTGTATTTGTTGCGATGTTTTTGCTCGATGTTCGCTTAGCTGCCTTTTGTTTAGTCATTTTACCGATTATTTATTTTATTATTCGTACGTATCGAAAGTATAGTTCAGTATTTTATAGCGATTTGCGTGAGCGATTAAGTCAACTGAATGCGAAGTTAAATGAATCGCTTCAAGGGATGGCAATTATTCAAGCGTTTCGTCAACAAAAGCGGATGAGGGAGCAATTTGGTGCGATTAATGAAAAACATTATATGGCGGCGATGAAAAACATTAAATTAGATAGTTTGTTGCTCCGACCGGCGACAGACGTCGTTTATGTGTTTTCGCTTATTGTCGTTTTAAGTTATTTTGGTTTTTCTTCTTTTCAAAGCCCGGTTGAAATTGGTGTGTTATACGCCTTCGTCAACTATTTAGAGCGATTTTTTGAACCGATTAATCAAATGATGATGCGCTTATCGATGTTTCAACAAGCGCTTGTTGCTTCATCGCGCGTGTTTCAATTGCTAGATGAACGGGAAGAAGAACCGAAACAAGACGAACGGCCGCTCGTTATTGAAAAGGGCACGGTTGAATTTCGTAACGTATCGTTTAGCTACGATGGAAAACGCGATGTGCTAAAAAACATTTCGTTTATTGCTCGACCAGGTGAGACAGTTGCGCTCGTCGGGCATACAGGGAGCGGGAAAAGCTCGATTGTTCAACTGCTTATGCGCTTTTACGAATTTGAACGCGGGGACATTTTCATTGACGGACAGTCTATTAAAGCGTATCCGAAAGAGGAGTTGCGAAAACATGTTGGCCTTGTGCTTCAAGACCCGTTTTTGTTTTACGGAACGGTGCGCGATAACATCCGGCTTCATAACAAAAATTTGACGAATGAACATGTTGAACAAGCGGCGAAATTTGTTCAAGCCCATTCGTTTATTGAAAAGTTGCCGAAAGGATATGATCATCCGGTGACAGAGAGAGGCACGACATTTTCAAGCGGACAACGTCAGCTCATTGCGTTTGCCCGAACGATTGCGATGAATCCGAAAATATTAGTGCTTGATGAAGCGACAGCAAATATTGATACAGAAACAGAAGAAGCCATTCAACAGGCACTTGAAAAAATGCGAAAAGGACGAACGACGATTGCGATTGCCCATCGCTTATCAACGATTCAAGATGCGGATCAAATTCTCGTCTTGCATCAAGGGGAAATTGTCGAGCGCGGCAATCATCAACAGCTGCTTGCAAAACGAGGGTTGTACTATCGTATGTACGTATTGCAAAATGGATTAACGGAAGATGCTTATGTATAAGTGAACATATTTGTTGAAACCGCCACGTTTTATGTGGCGGTTTCGTGTTCGCAATGCACGATTTCACCTAATTTCAGCACGCGCAATTGTTCGTTCGGAAGGTTTCGGCGCTCCCATTCAGCGTAAAGGCGTTCTAACGCCTCTTTCGGTGTATCGTCAGCTAGCGGAAATGTGCCATAATGCATCGGAATAAATGTTTTTGCTTGGCAATCGATAAATGCTTGTACTGCTTCTTCTGGTGTCACATGTTGAGGGCCCATAAACCACTCTGGTTCGTATGCACCAATCGGCAATAAAGCATAATCGATTCGAAAACGTTCTCCAATATCGCGAAATCCACGGAAATATCCGCTATCTCCTGCAAAATAAAACGTCGGTTTGTCTTTCGTTTCAATTACCCATCCACCCCAATGGGATGTATTTGTATCAAATAACGTCCGTTTAGACCAATGTTGTGCCGGAACGAACGTAAATGAAACATTTTGTTCGACAACCGTTTCCCACCAACAGCATTCCACAACACGCTCAAACCCTCTTTTCAGAAAGGATGAACGTAATCCGCTTGGAACGAGGATGAGAGGATTTCCTTTTAGTTGCTTTATACTTGAAAAGTGCAAATGGTCGTAGTGGCTATGGGAAATGAGTACAATATCGACAGGAGGTATGTCGTCAATCGAAAGAGCTGGATCCGTTAGTCTGCGCACCGTTCCTAACCGTTTTGCCCAAACAGGATCTGTAACAATCGTCAACCCGTTTATTTGAATAATGAATGTAGCGTGCCCTACCCATGTAAGTAACGTTTGCTCTTTATTTGTATGTAACAACGAACGATGAATATGTTCACGAGGCAAAGTATATGACCAATCTTTCTGTTTTTGTTTTCTTTCCGCATACCAACGGCGCAAATCAGCAAATGTTTTGGTTGTTGAGACCCCGTCTAAATTTTCATATCGCTTTCTCATTTTTTCTCCTCCAAAAACGATGTTTCACTCAAATATTACAATCTGTTATATATTATATTTTGTTGTTATATAACATAATTTCGTTATTTTTTTTGTTTGTATTAATAAAAAATATGTCTATGTTTGATTTTTGTCACATCCCTTTTTTGAAATTTTTTATAAAATAAAGACCGACAGATGCACGAGGGGGGATACGATGTCTATTTTACCAAAAACAAATGAATTAGGGTTTTTTGAAATACGTTTGGAATCTATCGGGGGATTAGGAGCAAATTTAGCAGGTAAAATGCTGGCGGAAGTCGGGGCGCTCGGACACGGCTTAAATGCTGCCAACTTTTCAACGTACGGTTCTGAAAAGAAAGGATCGCCTGTGAAAAGTTATGTTCGTTTTTGCGATGAGCATGTACATATTCGCGATCATAGTCCGATTGAACAACCGCACGTCATTGGAATTTTCCATGAAGCCCTTTATAAAATGGTTGATGTCGTTAGCGGATTGCGGCCAGATGGCATTGTGCTCGTCAATTCTGTGAGAAGCGCTGAACATATTCGCCGCGATTTGCGTTTGTCATACGGAACGCTTGCTGTTGTTGATGCGCTCGGCATTGCAGTAGAGGAAAAAACAAAAGTGAATACCGCCATGCTTGGCGCACTATTTCGCATTTGTCATTTCCTTGATCCTGAAAAAATGAAGCAAGTGATTCGCAAAACGTTTGAAAAAAAATATCCGCATCTTGTTGAGGCAAACATTCGTACATTTGAACGAGGGTATGAAGAAGTTCGTTTTTATGAGAGTGAAAAACCTTCCGTAGAAGAAGGAAAACCGTTTTCTCGTCCGTACCCTTTGTTTGGGTATGAAACGCAAACGATCGGTGGAGTAATTGTAACGAACGGAAATAGCGTATTGAAAGATTTGAGTGGCTCACGGCAAGGATTTTTGCCGAAATGGGAGGAGAAAGACTGTATTCACTGTGCAGCATGTGATACGGTTTGTCCAGATTTTTGCTTCGTTTGGGAAGAAGGAGAAGATCGGAAAGGTAGAAAACAAATGTTTTTGAAAGGCATTGATTATCAATATTGTAAAGGCTGTTTGAAATGTGTGGAAGCATGTCCAACGAACGCATTAACGCAATATCGTGAACAAATAGGTTTTGCGGAAGCTCATACGGTAAAACGAATGAGCGTGTGAAAGGAGGAAAATACACATGATAGAGCAAGTGACAACATTTGAGTCAGGAAATGAAATGGCCGCTCTTGCTGCTGCGCAAATTAATTATCATCTGATGGGGTATTTTCCAATTACACCGTCAACAGAAATTGCTCAGTTATTAGATCAAATGAAAGCGCGCGGGGAACATGATATTGTACTTATTCCTGCCGATGGAGAACACGGATCCGCAGGAATTTGTTATGGTGCAGCAGTCATGGGCGCTCGCGTATTAAATGCCACAAGTGCCAATGGTCTCATGTATATGTTAGAACAGTTGCCTGTTCAATCGGGTACGCGCTTTCCGATGGTTATGAATTTAGTGACGCGTTCGATTAGTGGGCCGTTAGATATTCGCGGAGATCATTCGGATTTATATTTTGCTTTAAATACAGGTTGGGTCATTTTAACAGCACGCACCCCACAAGCAGTATATGATATGAATATTATGGCTTTAAAAATTGCCGAGCATGAAGATGTGCGTTTGCCAGTCATCGTGGCATATGACGGATTTTTCACGTCGCATCAAAAACGAAAAGTTCAATATTTTAAAGATCGTCAAGTTGTTCAAGCTTTTATCGGTGAACGTCCGACTCATTTTCCAAACGCATCTGATCCACGTAAACCGGTAACGATTGGTGCGCATATGAACGGTGACGATTTAATTAACAATCATTATCAGCAATCAGAAGCGTTATATCGGGCAGCTCATGTGTTTCAACAAGTGGCAAAAGAATATGCGCAATGGTCAGGACGAGAATATCCTCTCCTTGATTTATATAAAATGGAAGATGCCGAAGTGGCGTTATTTTTAATTAATTCAGCAGCTGAAACAGCAAAAGATGTTGTCGATCAGTTGCGGGCAAAAGGAATAAAAGCCGGTGTCATTAGCCCAAATATCATTCGTCCGTTTCCGAGTGAGGCGATTCGCCAAGCGTGTAAACATGTAAAAGTTCTTCTTGTTGGTGAGCGTGCTGACTCATATGGGGCGCACGGAGGAAATATGACGCATGAAATCAAATCAGCGTTAAAAGAAGATCCATATAATCAAACGATTGTTTTAACGCGCATTTTTGGACTTGGTGGAAAAGATTTTTATCCAGATGATGCAAAGGAATTTTTTAACATCGCGTTACGAACATTAGACAAAGGATTTGCGGAAAAGCCATTTGATTATTTTGGGCATATGCCAGGAGATCCACAACAGAAATGGGAACAAGTCATCGAGCCTATGTATGGCGACGCATTTAAGACAGGGCTCATTCAAGTGATTGAAGATAAAGAGACAAAAAGATTAAAAGTGAAACTTCCTCCGCTTCGAGCGTTAACAGCTAAGCCGAAACGATTAGCCCCTGGTCACGGAGCATGTCCGGGATGTGGGATTTTCCCAGCTCTCGAGCTGTTTTTTAAAGGAATTGAAGGGGATGTTGTCGTTTTATTTCAAACAGGCTGTGCTTACGTGGTGACAACAGCTTATCCGTATAGCTCGCATAAGCAAACAATGATTCATAACTTGTTCCAAAATGGTCCAGCCACATTATCAGGAGCGGTAGAAGCCTTTTTTGAAATGAAACGCCGTGGAGACATTCAAGTTTCTGACGATGTAACATTTGTTATGATTACAGGCGACGGCGGAATGGATATTGGGATGGGATCGGCAATTGGTACAGCGCTTCGCAATCATAAACTGATTATGCTAGAGTACGATAATGAAGGATATATGAATACAGGTTCACAAATGTCGTATTCGACGCCGATTGGACATATGACTAGTACAACGGGTGTCGGAAAAACGCAGAACGGAAAAGCGTTCCATCATAAAGATACGCCGCAAATTATGGCAGCTACAAACATTCCGTACGTATTCACAGCAACAGAAGCATTTCCGCAAGATTTAATTAAAAAAGCGGCGAAAGCACAATGGTATGCACAACATGAAGGAACAGCATACGGTAAATTACTTATTACATGTCCGTTAAACTGGAAATCAGAAGAACGATACGGAGAAAAAATAATGAAAGCAGCAGTAGATTCATGTTTCTTCCCGTTATATGAAGTAGAGCGTGGGAAAACGACAATTACGTACGATCCAGAAGAAAAAAATAAACGTGTGCCGTTGCAAGAATGGTTGAAATACATGGGTAAGGCAAAGCATTTATTAAAAGAAGAAAATCGCGAACTATTCGCTTCTTTTGAACAAGAAGTAGAGCGAAGATGGCATCGTTTAAAAGCGATGCATGAACATCCGTATTTATAAAGGATTGATGAAAAATGGAACTGGGCATAACATGTGCTCAGTTCTATTTTTTTATTTTTAACATGGACTATAATAGATGTATGAAGAAGATGGAATATGGCCGCGTCATGATGAACAATAGATGAATACATTATAGTAAAAAAATGATTGGAGAGAAGAACGGTGGAAGATGTTATCCTTCAACACGCGGAGCAGTTGAAGCGGTGGGAAGAAGCACAAAAAGATATTTTTCAAGAATTGATTGAAAATCAACAAAAAATTCAGCAACAAAACGCTTTATATTATAACGAAAATGAAGAGGCGCGCATTATTGAACGATATTATGAGCATATAGATGATCGAATGGAAGGAAAGTTGTTATTTCAAGCGTATCACGATTTAATGAAACGGACGCATATACGCCGCATCCCGTATTTTTTAAGCAAAGATTACTATTTATACACATGGGTCGATTTGCAGCCAGACGGAACAGTAAAAAGCATTTATTCGGGGAAAAAGAAAGATCCGCGCACGGTGATTTTACAAGACTATGAAACCATCCAAAAGCGATATGAACAATTTGTCCAACTTGTAAAAAAGGCAAAAAAAGGAGAGCTCGATTTTGAGCAAAAAATGAAAATGGTTGACCAACAATTGAAATTTAATGCAGAACATGTTGTGCCACAATCGTGGTTTGGGGCAAAGGAACCGATGAAAGGGGATTTGCATCACTTATTTGTCTGTGAACCGCGATGCAATTCTATTCGCTCGAATTTTCCGTATGCGGATTTTCCGTTTTATGAGCCAGAGTCTCCTAATGAAATCATTCAAAACGATTGTGGCGTGGCATACGGGGAACATTTTGAACCTGAACACGGAAAAGGGGCGGTGGCGCGAGCGATGTTATACTTTCTTGTTCGTTATCCACGAGCAATTAAACAGCCTTTTATTGATCAAGTCTATATTCCGCTACTTGTTCAATGGCATAAACAATTTCCTGTTACAACATATGAGAGGCATAGAAATGCGGCAATTTTTCGAATTCAAGGAAATCGCAATCCATTTATCGATAAACCAAATGTTGTTGATCAACTTTATTTTTTGATTGGGCGTAAAAATAGATAGGCGTTCGCACACATCATCCTCTTTTTCATATGCTGTATTACAGTTTATGAAAAGGGGAAGAGAACGATGGGTGTAGAGCTAACAGCGTTACATTGGATTTACGTCTCGTTTATTTGTATCATTATCGCGTTGATGGTTTGGCGCAAAGATACATCTTTAGTTTGCATGGTGGGCATCTTTTTGTTAGCGATTACAGCAACAGGTTCGTTGCCGCTTTCTATTAGCACCATCTTTAAAAGTTTTATTTATGCTATAACTGAACTTCTTCCAACCATTCTTGTCATCTCGATTATCGTATCGATGAGTAAGCTTCTTACGATCACAGGAATGAATGAAGTGATGATCGCGCCGTTTGCGAAATTGATTCGGACGCCTTCGTTAGCTTATTGGACGATAGGAATATTAATGATGATGATTTCTTGGTTTTTTTGGCCGTCGCCTGCGGTGGCATTGCTTGGGGCGGTATTATTACCGGTTGCTGTTCGTGTCGGATTGCCTGCATTAGGGGTGGCTAAAGCCATCAAAAGAAACTTTTTTAACGTAAATGTACTTCCTTAATTATGACAGATGGAGTTTTACCGCGTCCTCGGAAATAATCACTCGGAACATCGACCACGATGGTTTCGAATAACTCATTGATAAAACTTTTCTTTTCATAGTCATTAGCAGTCTCCCATAACGCTGGGATATTTTGCACTATGCTAAGAACGGATTCTAAATCTAACGTAACTGCTTTTTTGCTTAGTTGTTCAAGTTGTTCTTTTATCAGTGTTTCACTTTTTGAGTCCTCAGTCGTCATTTCTTTATACTCTTCTTGTGTAATCGTGCCGTTTCCTAACGCTAATAACCAGTTTCTTTTTCTCGTTTTGATTGCTGCTAATTCCTTTTCAAGTTCGGCAATTAACACTGTATGATCTTCGTTTTCCGTTTGGATTTCTATATTTCGTATTAGATTTAAAAACTTGTTCGGATCGCTTGGAGATAGACTTTCTAGAAATACTTGTGTTAATGCACGCTCTGTAAACATCGGAAGGTCGCATGTACCTTTATTCTTTTTGGCAATACAGATATAATGTTTTGACCCTCTCTTTTTTTTATAATAGCCAGACAGCGCTGAACCACAACGAGCACATCTCAATACCCCACTGAAAGGATAAGGTGACGTTGCTTTTTTTCCTTCCTGAGTTCTTTGCTTACGGAGTATTTGAGCTTTTTCAAAGGTCTCAATATCAACGATTGGTGGATGAGTAATGTCATCGGAAATAATTTCATTCATTTTTGAATTTTTCCCCCAGCGAAGTTTTCCGCAATAAACCGGATTTTCGAGCATTCGTGATACTGTACGAATATCCTTGTCTACACCGAATTGCTGCAAGTATAGAACAATCTGACGAATGCCTTTTCCAGCAATGTACATACGAAACATTTCACGTACTAAACGAGCTTCTTCTTCGTTTATAACCAACTTCCCATCCTCAATGTTGTATCCAAAAGGAGCCTTACCACCATTACGCTCTCCTAATGTTGCCTTTTTTGTCATGTTGATGATTACGCGTTCAGAAATCGTTTCTCGTTCCCATTGAGCAATTGCAGCAACGAGCGTAATCAAGAAGCGACCCATCGCTGTTGTTGTATCAAAAGGCTCTGTCACGGAGCGAATTCCGATGTTGTGTTTATCGAAAAGTTTTAATAATTTGTCTAAGTCACCGACAGACCGCACAAGCCGATCTAGCTTATAAAATACAACGACATCGAATTTTTTTTCTTTCGTATCTTCGATGAGGCGTTGCATCGCTGGTCGTTTTAAATCTTTTGCACTGTATCCGTCATCGATGTAAAAATCGTAAATTTCCCATCTTTGCGACTTAACAAAATTAATGACGGAGTCTTTTTGAGATTCGATGCTGTATCCTTCTTTTGCTTGCTCGTCTGTACTGACTCGAGCATAAATAGCGACTTTCATTTGGTTTCTCCTTTCTATAGAAAAATAGTTAATTAACCCCTATAATGAAAGGGAAAAATATTTATAGGGGGAGATTCTTTTGAAAAAGGCTTTAAAAATCATATTATTTATCATCTTGGCACCAGCAATTTTATTTGCTGTTCTAGGGTTGTTTTCTCTATTTTATACAGCAAAAGAAGGAATTAAAGATGTAACCACATCATCAAACAAACCAAAACTCACACTCGAACAACAAATGGTCAAAGAAGCAGATGAATTCATCGTTAAACACAAGCAACTAGATATCAAAACGTTTGAAAAAGAAATTGTTTCGTTCTTAACTCAAACAATTTCTACGGATGGTGAATTTTTTTTGATACCATCAAGTAACTACAAAGGTAATTTTATTGCTTCATATGACAATTTTGAAATAAAAAAAATGAACTTTAAACAAGCTACGGAAGACGGGTATAAATTTACATATTTTATTCATCGATTCAGCAATCATTACAAACTACCGATCATCGCTAGCTCTTTTAATGTTGTCGACATGAACATAACACCAAATCAACAGGTACTGTTTTCTTTCGGCGTGGACGTAGCCAAAAAAGCGCCTAAAGGAGCATTCGATAAATCCCCTCTTCTTTTAAAAGATTTTATCGACTTTATGAACGAAAACACAGATCCTGGCATTGACGTAAATGGAAAAACAAATTATAAACTACGCTGCATGTTTCGCGCTCATTAGAAAGAGCAACCATTTGCGTTGCTCTTTTAATTTTTCAATTTTCTCTTTAAATGAATTACTTCTTTTGGTACACCATACGTTGTTGCAACCTCATATATGGTCATATCGGTATTTCGATATGTATGAATGCAATCGTCTGGAATAAGCAATTCCACCGCAAATTCATTCGCTTCGCGCTCTACCTTGTCCATACAGAAAAGTGTGTTTTTTCGCAAAAATGACGTGCTAAGTTCAGGATGCAACACCGCATGTCCCAGCTCATGCGCGCAAACGAAGCGTTGTGTAGTTTCCTCTAACTCTGAATTAATGTGGATGATTTTTATTCTTTTAAAACTGTGATGATAGCCGTATATCCCACCCAATGGTTCAAACAACAGCACAATTCCTTTCTGTGATGCAATCTCAAAGGGGTTATTTGTGCCATGCTTTTTGACTAATTTTTCTACTATCTGTTTTATCTGATTAGCCATCCAGCGCTCCCCCTGAAAAACTTAATCTTTTCTATGTTTCTTTGGAGTGAATTTCTCTTTAGCAATTCGTTTCGCAAGTCGAAGGGAATTTTCAAGCGAAGCAATTAACAGTTCCCGATCTTCTTCGTCGAGTTCATCGATGTCCATTCCGCCGAATGCGGCAAAGCCGTTTTTACTGCTCAATCCCTCAATAATTTTTTCGAGTTCTCTTTGAATGTTCCGTTCTTCTCTTTCAGTTAATTCAGGAAGCGATGAGGAAGGGTTATCGGTTCTGCCAAGAAGATAATCAGTTGATACATTAAAGAAGTCAGCCAACTCAGAGAGAGTCGATGATTTAACCTCTCTTTTGCCTACTTCCCACATTGCAACGGTCGAAGGCGAGACGTTGATTTTCTTTGCAAATTCCTCTTGTGAAAGCCCTCTTTTCTTCCGTAATAACGCAATTCTTTTGCCGACTACCTTGTTATCCAATTCAATCACTCTCCTTATCAATCAATTATACTTACAACTAGTGAGTGAATAAATAATTCTCACAAAAAGTGAAAATTCCTATTGACTACTCACTTAAAGTGTGTAAAAATTTAATTAGTCACAGAAAGTGAGGTGATGAGATTGAACGAGGAGTTGATTAAGGCTAGAAAAGCATTGGGATTGTCACAGGCAAAAGCGGCAAAAAAAATCGGTATATCTCCCGGGATGCTCGCGATGTTAGAAACAGGGAAGAGAAGAGGGAGCGACCGAACAAAGATTAAGATTGCCATGTTTTATAAAAAGAGTGTGGAAGAACTTTTTTTTAAACACAATCTCACTATAAGTGAGATTAAGAGCGAAAATGCAGGATAAACTCACTAAATGCGAGGTGTGGGACAGTTGGATCAAGTTAGTTTATCGGAGTTCAAAAAGCAATTCCCGATTTTTAAAGATGTACCGGACAGTGAGTTTCTTTATCGTAATGGCAAATGGTTCATATCGTTAAAAGCGACAAAACAGCTTGCGTATCAACACAAAAACAAAGAGTTAATCAAATTCATTAGCGGAGTGGAGGGAAAACAGAAATGAACCCACAAGTTTTTAATTATGGGAAAACACAGATAAGAACAGTTGTTCAAAACGGGGAAGTTTTATTTGTTGGTAAAGATGTTTGTGATGTCCTTGAAATCAAAAACAGCCGAGACGCTTTGGGTCGATTAGATGAAGATGAAAAGGGTGTAGTTTCAATCGACACCCCTGGCGGAAAGCAACAAATGTTATGTGTTAACGAAGCTGGTCTCTACAGTTTGATTTTAGGCAGCAGAAAACCAGAAGCAAAACAGTTCAAGCGTTGGGTGACACATGAAGTCCTCCCAACCATCCGCAAAACGGGCGGATATGTCGCGAACGAGGACATGTTCATCAATACGTATCTTCCGTTTGCTGATGACCAAACCAAACTGATGTTTCGCGGTGTGCTGGAAACGGTGCGGCGACAAAACGAACAGATTGCCGCGATGAAGCCGAAGGTGGAGTATTTCGACGCGCTGGTCGATCGGAACCTTTTGACGAATTTCCGAGACACGGCGAAAGAGTTGCAGATTAAAGAACGTTTCTTCATCGACTGGCTACTGAAAAACAAATTCATTTATCGCGACCAGAAAAAGAAACTCAAACCGTACGCGGCATATGTGCCAGAGCTGTTTGAGCTGAAAGAATGGGAACGAAACGGACGAGCTGATGTGCAAACGCTGATTACACCAAAAGGGCGAGAGACGTTTCGATTGTTGCTACAGAAAGAGCAAACAGCGTGAAAGGAGGTGAGGGGAATGAACATTGAACAACGGATTGCTGAATTAGAAGCGCGTATCACCAAGTTGGAAAAAGAAGCCGCCGACAAGGCGACGGCTCCAAAATCAGTGTCTATTCAGCCACATTTACATGTTGATCCTTCGGCTGATTTCCAAAAGATAAGCCGAGAATTGCATCGCTATATAACACGAAATAAGCAAGTTTATACGAATTGTCGTTATTAGCATACGGTTTAATTGTTACATCTTTAAGTAACACGAAACTTTTGTCATTTACCATTCTCTTTACACCGTCCTCTATGTAAGAGGAGAGAAGAGAATCCCTTGCTTTCAAAATGACTTCATGCAAGGAATAGACTGGATCAAATTCATCATCTGGTGGATTATATAAACTTCCTGAGACTACACCGAAATGCGTAAAAAACAGAATTTCAGTATTAGGGTCGATGCTCACGTCTTTAATTTTCCCATTTTTCAATCCTTCGATGGAATTTACAAAGACCCTAGCTGTCAATGCCTTTAGATCTACACGTTCCTGTAAAAGGGCAGGAATTTCATTCATGGTTTTTTTGTCCATCGTATTATCACCTCCTTCCATCATCCTATTTCGATGATAAGGAGGAAAATCCTGCAATAGTGGACGGTATGAAAGGGAGTGAATTTAAAGTGGAAGTGAAAGTGAAGATATCTTGCCCGAACGTAGAAGAAGCAAAACGGATTGTTGAACAACTATTGGAAATCGAAAAAGAGCACAGCACACGCTGCACTCTTTTTGTGGAAGTTGAAATTAATTAACTCGGAATAACGATAAGTATTCAATATCAGACGATTCAAGCCATACGATATTGTTTTTACCGACAAACGAAAGTATTCCTTTAGATGGAAGTATAAAGTTTTCAAAGTCAGTGTTTTTAGACACAGAGCTGTCGGATTGACTTATGCGATTGATTGATACTAAATCGGCAACAGCAACAACTTTTCCAGATTTTAAAACAACTTCTGCATTCCAACTCATTTGAATTCACCTCCTTCCATCGAGTCAATTCGACGAGAAGGAGGAAAATCCTGCGACAAAACAGCGTGAAAGGGGGTGAGAGGGATGACAAGAGAGCAAATCGCGTCTTTAGTTAAGCAACTTCAAGGACTTAAAAAATACGAGTGGGAAAGAATTGCGCAACAAGTCAACCTATATTTTGCATTAAAAGCCGCCAAGCTGGAGCTTGACGACTCTGAGGAATTGAAAAGAAACCTTGAAGTTGAGTTCAACTTACGCCGTTATTCAGATAAGACTAAATAACTTTATTCGCTAACGACTTGAATGAAAATAGGGCTGATTCGATAGTCTTTCCCTTTATAGTGAATGCTCACATAGTCCAATTGATACATGGTGTGTTCATCTTTTTTATTAGGGCTCCAAATCTCAGCGTTTTCTTCCCACCAAACGGAGGGGCTGACCATGCGCGGACCCATCAAGCATGTATCATCGGACGATAGATCAACCCATTCGCCAAGAAGATTAGCATATATCTTCTTCAAGGTTACTCACCTCCCTTCCATAAATATTTCAACACGAAGGGAGAAAAACCTTCAATGAAATAACGGACAATCGATAACACATACACATAGTAACAGGGGAGGTGATCAGGTGATAAAAATTCCTGCTGAAAAATTGGCAAATGCAGTCATTAAACATTTACTTCCTGGTCTAATTCGTCATCTTTCAGAACAAAAGAAGGAGGTGACCGCAAATGATCAGCGACCATATCAAACGCACAACGCGTGAAATTGACGCGTTTCTTGAAAACTACACGCTCGGCACGCTCATTGTTGATGGCGACACTGTTTCTCTTGAGACAAAGAACGGCGAAATCAAGCTCGATGAAACATACATCATCGAAGTGTTCGATGGTGAGAAGTACCATCCGATCACATATGACAAGGCGCGGAATACGATGTCGAGCGACGGGTGGCCGTTGTACGCCGGGTTGGAAGCAAGAGCGAAGAAAAAGGAGGTGAAACAAGATGTCATTACCAAGTGCGTATGATTTCAAAACGCTTGACGAAGCAGTTGTGTTCTATACTCGTACGGTTGCAGCAGTTGTAAAAACGCGCGATAGAAGTTGGTACGACGAACTCATGCGGTTTAAGCGCGAGCTGCATGAGCGGATTGATCGTGAATATGATCCAACTGCCCTCTAGGGCTTCTTTTGGAAGAAAAATGGACAAGCGGGAGGTGAAAGAACATGGAATGCCCACGTTGCGGTGCGGAAGCCCATCGGGAAGTGGTGGAAATTGTCGAAGGGAAAGGCTACGTTTGGGAAGCAGAGTGCGAAGAGTGCGGTTGGGAAGATACGAAATACGAATTCTGAGCCTCAATTGAGGCATTCCTTTTGGTGAAAAAGTGGACAAGCAATAACACTCACCGAAATTGGTGAACGTTAAGGAGAGGAGAGAAAAGAATGAACGTTCTTGAGCAAGACAAAAAGTTAGCAGAGAAGCTATGGGAATGCGGCTGCATATACTTGGATCGTTCAAGAGTCGCGTGGGTAAGCGCTCGTTTTGATGATGCGGAGCGCTGGATGACGGAGTTTCAACGCTGCAAACGCGACTTGGACGAGCTGGTACGGAAGAAAGAGGAACATGACAGATTGATTGAGATCGTTGAAGCAATGCGTGAAAAAGGAATCGATATTGCGATAGTGATGAGAAAGGGGAATGAGTGATGGATCTTCACAATCTTCTCGATGAATTTGAGCATGCTTGTCGTGGTGGGGATTATGAAATTTCGAAGCAATTAAAAAAGGAGATTGTTAAGTTATTAGATTCCGAGGAAGAAAAAACAGCCGCTGTGCTTGCAGATTTATGCAGAAGAATCGATTGGTTAACACAAGAGTTGGAACGACAAAAATCATTCTGGATGCGCAAGTACGTGAATGAAAAGGAAAAAGCTGAAAAGTACAAGAGAGCGTTAGAAAACATTGAGGCTTTAGAGTTTTTCACAAACTTTAGTGATAAAGAAAAAATTGCTGCTGCTTTGTATCACGCTAAAAACGCATTGGAGGGGAATGAGTGATGAATATCGTCTTTTCAGCTAGTCGGCTAATGAAAGTTTCAGAGGTTCGGAGATTGTGCGAGGAAATGCGCGAGAATCCAACGTTATTGTTAGCGACTGAACTATACGCAAAGGAAGTGCTGTACAAGCAGTTTCTCGTGAAAAAGAAAAAGCTAGCTTGAAAGCTAGCAGAACCCGAACCATATATGATTGTACCACATTTCACTCGACAGGTCTAGCGCCTGTCGTCAGGTGCAGGAGCGCTGAGAGTCACCCATCCCCCGTTCAGCGTTCTTGCGCTTGACGATGTGCGTTAGCACATCTACTACATACTATGCGAAAGGAGGCGAAAAGGCATGCGAGACTTAGAACATCCAGCCATTACTCGTACGTTGCAGACAGGCTACCCGCATCAGATTGAATCAGAACATTGGGGTGTAGATGCTTGCGGCGATGAAATTTTGTATGGCGATACAATATACGAGTTTCCAGACGGGGAAATCGTGCTCGAGGAAAACATTCACGAGTATCTCATCCACGTGTTAGGCGCAACACGCAAAATCGCCGAATGAAAAACGCCTCACTGGAGGGAGTGAGACGTTTCGGAAAAGGTGGTTCTTTACTTGAACAAGTTACTTACATAGTACAAGAATCACCGCGAAAAATCAAATGGAGGGATGGAAATGGCTGTTGTTTTTGCAAACACAAATGAAATGAGCCATGAGGAATGGCTGTCAGCGCGACGCAATGGAATTGGCGGAAGCGACGCCGCAGCGATTGCAGGATTGAACAAATGGAAATCACCTATTGCAGTGTATCTCGAAAAGACGGGACAAGCACCAGAAGAAAGTGTGAGCAACGAGGCAGCGTATTGGGGCACGATGCTTGAAGACGTGGTCGCTCAAGAATTCAGCAAACGCACGGGATTGAAAGTACGACGGAAAAACGCCATCCTTCAACACCCCGAACATTCGTTTATGCTAGCGAACGTTGATCGGCTCATTGTTGGTGAAAAAGCAGGGCTTGAATGTAAAACAGCGAGTGAACATCTAAAAAGCGAATGGAGAGACGATGAGGTTCCAGCGCAGTATCTCATTCAATGCCAGCATTACATGGCCGTCACTGGTTTTGATTCTTGGTGGATTGCGGTTCTCATTGGTGGAAATAAGTTCATTTACAAGAAAATTGAGCGAGATGAGGAGATTATTCAGTATCTCATCGAGATTGAATCGAACTTCTGGAACAATCACGTATTGAAGAAAAATCCTCCTATGTTCGACGGTTCAGATGCTTCAAGTGATTTACTGAAAGCTCTCTATCCTACAGCAAAATTTGACGAGGAAATTGAATTACCGCCTACTGCTCAAGAACTGATCTCCAAGTATGAACAGGCAAAGCAGGAGGAAGAGGAAGCTGTCACACGCCGAAAAGAGGCGGAAAATCAACTCAAATCCATGCTAGGAGACTATGAAAGAGCGTTTGCTGGAGAGCGAATCATCACATGGAAAAACGTTGTGAGTCATCGTGTGGATACCAAACTACTTAAAGCTAAGTATCCGCATATTTATCAAGAGGTTGCTAAAGAATCAGTGGCGCGACGATTTTCAATTAAATAGGGGAGGTTATAGAAATGGCAACAAACCAAACGCTAAAAAATCAACTTGCAAACAAAGCAAAAAACACGGAGGCAGCGCCTCCTTCCCCAGCTCAAACAATTGCGGCTTATCTCAAAAAGATGGGTCCGGAGATTGAAAAGGCTCTTCCAAAGCACATGGATGCCGATCGCATGGCACGAATCGCTCTTACAACTATCCGGACGAATCCTAAACTGCTTGAATGTTCTGTTCCGTCGCTTCTCGGTGCAGTGATGCAGGCGGCGCAGCTCGGTCTAGAGCCTGGGCTTGTCGGACATTGTTATTTAGTTCCGTTCAAGAACGGGAAAACAGGCCAATCCGATGTGCAATTCATTATCGGATACAAAGGAATGATTGATTTAGCGCGGCGTTCCGGCCAAATCGAAAATATCTACGCGCATGCGGTGTACTCAAATGACGAATTTGACTATGAACTAGGCCTCGAACCGAAATTGAAGCACAAACCTTACATGAATGGAGATCGCGGAGAGTTCATCGGCGTGTATGCCGTGGCGCATTTCAAGGGCGGTGGCTATCAATTCGAATTCATGCCAAAAGAGGAGATTGAAAAACGTCGCAAACGCAGTAAGGCGGCGAACGCTGGTCCGTGGGTAACGGACTACGAGGAAATGGCTAAAAAGACGGTCATTCGTCACATGTGGAAGTACTTGCCGATTTCGATTGAGATTCAGCAACAAGCCGCGCAAGACGAAGTGGTTCGCAAGGATGTGACGGCAGAGCCAGAACCAGTCGAATACATCGAAGCCGAAGCGTTCGAGGTGCCGATGGAGTCCGAGGCGTCCGAGGCGTCGCAACAAGAGGAGATCGTCTTCGATGCTAAATAACGAAGCATATTATAAAGTCCTCCTCCCGCGCTGGATTTGGGAGGAGGCGAAAGACAAAGAACACTTTAAACAGCTTGTACTATATGCGGCGGTATCCACATTATACCGTGAAAAGCGTAAAAGATGGGTTTGTGATTTGCGTTAGGAAAGGGTGACAGCATGAGTATTTTCCGCGTTGAAAAGAAAGAAAACTACGTGGTTTTGGATAAGGGTTTTTTAAACGATAAACGATTATCTTGGCAAGCTAAAGGGCTTCTGGCATATATGCTCTCAATGCCAAATGATTGGGTCTTCCGCATCGACGATCTAAAGAAAAGAAGTGCAAATGGGCGGGACTCTACCAAAAACATCATTAAGGAATTGCAAGAACACGGCTACATCATTAAGGAACAGACAAGGGAACAAGGGAAATTTTCAAACAATCAATACATCGTACTTGAACGTCCGGTTTCACCGTTGACTGAAAATCCGTCGACGGATAATCCGTTAACGGAAAAACCGTCGACGGAAAACCCGTCACTACTAAATAATAAAGAACTAAATAATAACTTACTAAGTAATAAAGAAAATAATGTAGTAGTAGTAAACGCTCATCGCTTCTATCAAGAAAACTTTGGTGTAGAAAGTCCTTTTGTATCAGAGTGCATCGATCAATGGATAGATGACGTTGGAGACGAGATTGTCATCGAGGCTATGAAACGAGCACTTAAACAACAAAAGAAATGGAATTACGCAGAGGGGATACTTCGCGAGTGGGTACAAAACAATCTGCGCACGATAGAAGATATTGAAGCCTACGAGCGAGAGTTTCATAGAAAGCGAGAAGGAGTGAACGATCGTGAGGTTCGCAAGCATCGCCGAGGTGTTAGCCGATCTTCAAAAGAAGGCGGAAAATCATATGAACAAGCTCTCCGAGAAGCCGAAGAGGCAAGAAGAGCATGGGGATGGAAGGGATGACTATGAGTGCCCGCAATGCAAAGATACAGAGTTAATTATCAAGCGTGACGAACAAGGAAATGAGATAGCTGTTTTTTGCGAGTGTCGGGAGCGAAAAGCTTGGAAACGGCGGTTCAAGCAGGCACTCATCCCAGACGAGTTTGTACACGCGAATTTCGAGAACTTCAAACGAGCGACGCAGTACCAGCAATCCATGTACGGTATGACGCTTGAGTATTTGAACGAATTCAAGAAGGATGGCGGAGAAAAGGTGATCTCGAAACACAATTTAGGTTTTATTGCGGTCTTCGGCGAACAACGATTGCGAGACCTTCCGCCTCATGAACGTGCGCCGATGAAGCAGAAGCATAACAATTTCGGTGTTGGCAAAACTCATTTGCAAATTGCGCTGGCTAAACGGCTCATTAAGGACGGATTCAATGTACTCGTCGTTTCAGATGTCACATTCATGGACGAACTGATCCAAGCTAGGATGATGAACGATGAAGGGGAGACGCTGAACAAACTGCTATACGGAGCAATCAACGCGGATGTGCTCGTCTGGGACGATATCGGAAAAGCCAAATGGAGCGAGGCAAAAGAGGCACTCTATTATCAGATTATCAACGAGAGATACAGAAAGCAAAAGCCAATCGTGTTCAATTCTAACGAAGATCGTGGAACATTAAGCGAAAAAATCGGGTATGCAGCTGCCAGTCGGTTGCTTGGACAATGTGGTTCATATCTCCTCGAAGTCGAAGGTGACGACTTCAGGCTACAGAAAAGTGGGTGATAAATGATGTGCCAAAAGTGTTACGGAAAAGGATATTCAGTCAAAGAAGTGATACCAGGAGCATTTGCTTTTACTCCTTGTGATTGTGAGTACGCAAAAATCGTTAGACAGCGAGCTGAAGAGAAAACGATCGAGTTTAAAAAAAGACTTCGTGAAGCGAAAGAACGATTGAAGATGGAGGTGAGTGGGTGATGGGTATTCTCTATGAGAAAATCACCTTCACGCAAGAGCTGAAAAAACAAATCATGATTCGTCAGTTGCTCGATGCTGGAATCCGCGAGCATGACGGCAAGCACGTGTCAGAACTCGACTACTACACATTGCAATGGTTGCTTGCGACTATGAAACTATGATATACGCTCATTTTTAGCCCACACGACGTTTTTTTGCGAGGGTAATAGAAAAGTACCCAAGGACGAGAAAAACGTCCCACAGAGCGAAATAAAGCGTCTAGCGAGGTGATAAGATGGACACGTGTTATCACGGGCGCATAAGGTGTTGGGAATGCGCGCGTACACAAGAATTGCAGGAACGGGTGCAGGAACTTGAACAGGCAATTAGAGAGGCGCTTGGGCGGATGAAGTATGGCGGCGCTGGGACACGGTCGTATGTGGAAGATGTATTGCGGAAGGCGTTAGGTGATGAAAAGTGACAAAATGGCGCGAGATACCTTTATACGACTGTTATGGGAATAAATTAGAAGAAGGGTGTCGAGCCGTCTTGTTTTCTGAACGCGGTATACATTATGAAGGGGAAATAAGAAAAATCGGTCGAAAACGTTAGTTTGTGGTGGATGAAGTTATGAGGATAGGCGGAATCGGGACTTGTTCTATAGCTAAATCAATAACTAACAACAACTAACTATAACTAACGGCGAGGAGAGATGGAGAAATGACGAAACAAACGGTATTAGAACATTTTGAAGAAACAGTTTCAAACGCAAAGGAACGTCTTAAAAAACTAATTGAGAGTGCAGGAAAATATGGACTTGATACTTTCGTGGCAGGTTTAGCAACTGCGGTTGAAATACTCGAGGAGGAAGAGGTTGAGAAACTCGAAAAGATGTTCCAAATGCAACAAGCATTGGACGAACGTATCATCGCTGAATGCAACATCGAAAAAACACTTGATGAATGGGTAGTCGCTATCACGATCGCGATGGAAAGTGAAATCGATGAGATTCGTCGAGAAGTGAATTGGAAATGGTGGAAGCAAGAGAAGGAAATTGACTTGAATCGGTTGCAAGAGGAAGTGATTGACCTTTGGCATTTTCTGTTGTCTTTGTCCCGAATGGTTGGGTTAGCGCCAGAAACGATTTTTGAGAAATACATGGATAAAAACAAAATCAATCATCAGCGACAAGAACAAGGATACTGAGGTGTAGCATGGCAACAAAGTACGGTTCAAAAAAGACAGAGGTTGACGGACATACATTCGATAGCAAGGCAGAAGCGCGATACTACGAGCAGCTAAAGTGGCTACTTGCGAATAAGGAGATTAGGTCGTTCAGACTCCAGCCGCGATACACGCTGTTGGAGTCATTCAAGAAAAATGGCAAGACGTTTCGCAAAACAGAGTACATCGCGGACTTTGAAATCACACATTTGGACGGCTCGATTGAAGTCGTCGACGTGAAGGGGTACGAAACGCCCGTTTTCGCGCTCAAGCGTAAACTGTTTGAAAAACTATATCCCGATCACAAGTTGAGCGTCGTGACGTACAACAAAACACACGGCTGGATTGAATTGGACAAGCTTAAAAAGATACGGAAGAAGGTGAAAAAGAATGAGTAGGCTCACAAGTGTATCACCGTATCGACAATGGGATGTACGGTTCGGGACACGACCACACGGAATAGATACAACGGTACGGACGTATCAACTGACCCCAGAACAGTTAGAACGACTGCGGAACGGAGAGAGCATCGACGACATTTTAAAAGATTGCAAGAGTGTGAAGGAGGAAAAGGACATGTCTAACAAAAAAATCGATCTGACGGTTGAGGAATACGTTGAAATGAACAAGAAAGGGATGACAGATACGGAAATCGCACAAGCGAAAGGTATCACAAAACAGCAGTTGTATTCTTGGAAATACTTCAGAAAAGGGCACATAAAGAGGCTTTTGGAACAAAGTGAAGCAGAGCAACAAGCAACTGAACAGATTCAACAAGCACAACAAGAGGTTGCAGCGACTGCCGTTGAAACGGAATCCGAAAGACAAGAATCGACTGTCACAGAGGAAATTGACGATAAAGGCATTGAATGGCTCAAGCGTGAGGTGATTCATGCACACAAAATGCTGACGGAGAAGGAACAGGAATGTGAAGAAAAACAACACATGCTTGAAGCTGTACTAGCTCGCAACGAGGAATTGCACAAAGAAGTACTTACGTTAGAAAACGAGATTGCTAGATTGAAAGAACTTGTGCAAGAGTTGACGAATCGAAATGAGCGCTACCATGATACAACACTTGAAAATGAACGCGAACTGCGAGCCTTACGTATGTATGCGCTACACAAGTTACAAAAGGATGTGTATGGTGCGTGAAGCGCAGAAAAAGAAAACGGAAAGGCTATCTGTTGTTTCGGATTGAGGACGGACAAAAAGTATGGCTATATGAAGAATTGCAGAAATGTGAGTTGAACAGCCGAATTCGAAAAGGTTGGAAGGTGATTCGATGAAGAAGCCGAGCGCTGGCGCAACGATCCACAAAACTGGGGAGCTTGCTGCAAATGGCCGTATGAGGATGAATTGCCGTTTTAGGAGGGTGGGATATGGTAATGAGAAAACATGGAGATAAGGTTGAAGTTAGTTTCAATATTCAACTTCCTGTTAATGTGTGTAGTAAATGTCGCGCAGAATTCATTTTATTTTATGTATCTTCTAATGAGGTGTGGAAGCAATTAGCGAATGGATTCGGAATACTTCATTGCCCTTACTGTGGAGAAAAAGTGGAACATGTTTATGACGCAAAGTGATTCACACAAGAATTCAACGGTATGGTTGGTTTCGAATTCTTTGAAGATTGAATTGAAGATTGAAAAGGGTCAACAATGTTCAGTAAAAAAAGCCAGGACTTCTCCCGGCTAACAGCTCAATATAAGTATAACACGGGAGTGGTCCGATGGAGGAACTTTTAAAAGAATATAAACAAACGTTGAAACAAACAAAAAAACTACTCGAACGCGCACCAGAACAAGATAAAACCATCATTCGTCAAATGATCGCCGACCTTGAATTCGTTATCGAGTGGCTCACGACCGGACGACGTCCTGGTCATAAACGTGGCATCGAGCGACGCGCGGCTTATCAACGCGAGAAACTTTTTGACCCGTTGTTGATGCAGAAATATTTTCGTTCAACGGAACCAATTTACGAATGGGACGATCACGAAAGGGAAAGCGTCATTACGAGTTGGGATCGGGAAAGAATTGAGGATGCTTTGTCGGTGCTCACCGAACGAGAACGAGAAGTGTATTTGATGTCACGTGGATATTGCCTCACATATGGCGAGATTGCGAACTATCTATGCATATCGTCCAGTAGTGTACAAACAATGATTGAACGCGCTGAAAGAAAAATTAAAAAACGCATAAACGAAAGCCTCTTCTGCATGTGTAGCTGAAGAGGCTTTTTTTGTCGTATAAATGCCACTAATATGTAGAACGACGTTTTCCTCCTTTCATGAGTGCCTAGTCAAAAGCTAGGCACTTATTTTATGCATGAGGTGATGAGGATGTATAAATTACGCGATCATTTATCGGATGATGAAATAAAAAAATTAAAGGTGAAGAAGAAAAAAGATAAATTGTCTATGCGTGATGTGATGGAGTTGATGGGTGTGAATCGTCCGACGTACAAACGAGTGCGTGGGGCGATTCGACGCAAATAATGTCGATATTTGACGAACGAATGTTGTAGGAAGATGCCTCCTTTTGTCGTAGATATTATTATAAAAAATATTTGCGTGAGATGGAGGCGTCAGTATTGAAAAGAATCTATTTGATAACTTTAATTTTTTCTATGTTTGTATTTTTAGCAGCTTGTGGTAACAATAATGAAAAAGAGCTCAATGCGGCTGAAACAAACGCATCTGAAAACATTAACAAGGATGATTCTATTTCTGTAGATAAAAACTTATTGGATGTCGAAGTTACTCTTCCAGCCTCTTTATTTGAAGGACGAGATATTGATGAAGTCGTAGCTGAAGCTGAGGGAGACGGGATCAAAGAAGTTATAAAAAATGCTGATGGGTCTTTGACGTATAAAATGACGAAGGCTAAACATAAGGAATTAATAGGTGAATTAGAGAATGGAATCAAGAAAACAATTGACGAATTAAAAAGAGATAAGAGTTTGATTGTAATTCAAGATATCACGTATAATGACAATTTTTCAGAATTCAACATGAGTGTTGATGTATCATCATCTGAAAATAGTATGTATGGTCTAGCTGCCATCGGGTTGGGAATAAGTGGTATGTACTACCAAGTTTTCAACGGCGTCAAGGACTTCAAAGTAACTGTAAATATAAAAAATGCAAGTACAGGTGAAATTTTAGATACATTTGTATACCCGGATATTCTTAACAATTGAGTGATGAGCATCTCTTATAATGGGATGCTCTTTTGTTTTTTGCAAGCTGGGGAGGTGTTGTGATATGGCACAGTTGACAGAAAAACAAAAACGTTTTGCAGATGAGTATTTAATTGATCTTAATGCCACTCAAGCTGCGATTCGGGCTGGTTATAGTCCGAGGTCGGCAGCTGAACAAGCTTCACGTCTGTTAAAAAATGCTAAGGTTCGCGCGTATATAGACGAACGAATGGCGGAACTGTCGAGGCGGACAGGCGTCAACCAAGAGCGCATTTTACGTGAGTTGGCTCGTATTGCATTTGTGAACGCTCCTGAGTTAATCAATATGGAAGATGCTACAATACGCGAAGATGCTACGATTGACGATATGGCTGCCATTGCAAGTGTAAGAGTGAAAGTGATTCCAACGGAGAACGGACAAGGAATTGAGCGAGAAATTCGTTTGGCCGATAAAATCCGCGCCTTAGATTTACTTGGCAAACGCTTCGCGATGTGGACGGAGCGCCAGCAGATCGACGCGAATTTTGGTGTTCAAATTATCGACGATGTTGGTGGGACTGATGAAGAAGATTAGATTGTCTGAAGTATTTACGCCAACGTTTCAAAAAGTATGGGCACTGGTGAAAGAACAGCGTTATTTGCGTTATGTGTTGAAAGGCGGCCGCGCAAGCGCGAAGTCTACACATATCGCCATGATGGTGTTGTTGCTAGTGATGCGGTATCCGATTACAGCACTTGTTGTACGTAGAGTCGGGAACACGCTCGCTGATTCGGTGTTGGAACAGTTGAAAGAAGCGATGGAAATACTAGGTGTCACTGAGTATTTTCAGATCACCGTGAACCCAATGCGGATCACGTATCTACCGCGAGGAAACCGTATTTTGTTCCGTGGTGCTGATGATCCGCAAAAAATCAAATCGATTAAAGCGTCGCGCTTTCCGTTGGCCGTGATGTGGATTGAGGAGCTCGCCGAGTTCAAGACAGAAGAAGAAGTATCTGTTATCGAAAAGTCTGTGCTGCGCGGAGAGCTTCCAGACGGATTGCGGTACACGTTTTTTTACAGTTATAACCCGCCGAAGCGAAAACAGTCATGGGTCAACCAAAAGTACGAGACGCAATTCATTCCTGAGAACACATTCGTTCATCACTCCACGTATTTAGACAACCCATTTTTGTCGAAAGACTTCATCGAAGAAGCCGAACACACGAAGCGAACGAATGAGATGAAGTACCGTCATGAATATCTTGGTGAACCAATTGGTAGTGGCGTTGTTCCATTCGACAACTTGGTGTTCCGAACCATTACAGATGACGAGATGAAGAGATTTGATAACATCCGACAAGGCATCGACTGGGGATATGGTGTGGATCCGTTTGCGTTTGTGCGTTGGCACTACGATAAGACACGAAGAATCATTTATGCCATCGATGAAATATACGGTGTGAAGCTGTCGAATCGTGAAGCAGCTGAAAAAATCAAAGCAAAAAACTATCATCTCGAACCGATTATTGCGGATAGTGCCGAACCGAAATCGGTTGATGAGATGAAGAAAGAGCACGGCATTCCGCGAATTAAAGGCGCTAAGAAGGGATCGGGAAGTGTGGAATACGGTGAGAAGTGGCTAGATGATTTAGAAGCGATTGTCATTGATCCAAAACGTACACCGAATATTGCGCGGGAATTTGAGTCGATTGACTATCAGGTGGACGCAGACGGCAATCCGAAACCGAAGTTGGAAGATAAAAATAATCATACCATCGATGCGACTCGGTACGCGTTTGAAGATGATATGAAACGTCCATCGGTATCGATATTGAAATAGGAGGTGATCGCATGCTGATTGAGGATTTATTCAGAGCGCCCTGGCATGAGCGAGCATTGGCGGAGTTGGCCAAAGGAATGATGACCGATGAACAGCTTTTGGCGGCGATCGTCAAAGACTGGGAAACCAGCGATAAGCGTAAATGGATGGTGATTGGCGAGCGATATTATCGTACGAAAATGGACATCGAGAAAAAGCAACAAGACATTACTTGGCGTTCGAATCAAAAGCTGGCTCATGATTTTGTGAAGAAGCTCGTCAATCAGAAAGTCGGATACTTGCTTTCGAAGGAGCCGACGATTGCTACCGAGAATGTACAGTATCGCAAACTCATAAAAGACATGTTCGATAAACGGATGTTGAAAACCATTAAAAATCTGGGGAAGGAAGCGATCAATAAAGGGATCGCTTTTTTATATGTGTACATTGACGAAAAGGGCGAGCTGGCTTTTAAAAAAATTCCGAGCGAGCAAATTATCCCGTTCTGGAAAGATAACGACCATGAAGAAATTGTGTCGTTTATCCGTGTATATGAAGAAGTGGTGTACACGAACACGCAAAAGCAAAAACAGAAGAAAGTGGAGTATCACCATCCGAAAGGCATTAAGTATTACGTCCTGCAAGCTGACTCGCTTATTCCAGACGTGTTAGCTGGAGTAGAAACAAACTATCACTTCACAATCAACGAGAAGCCGTATTTGTGGGAGCGTATGCCGTTAATTGCGTTCAAGTACAATGAAGAAGAGCAGCCACTTATCGACTGTATCAAGTCATTGATTGACGATTACAACTTGCAAGCTTCCGTAAATGCAGATTTACTTGCAGACATCCCGAATTTCATTTACAAGCTTGTGAATTATGGCGGCGTTGACTTACAGGAATTTTTAAACGATTTAAACCGATACCGTGCAGTGAAGCTAGATGAAAACGGCAATGTGGATAAACTCCAAGCTGATTTACAGACAGACGCGGTCGAAAAAGAGTTATTGCGTATTCGTAAAGCAATCTATGAATTTGGGCGCGGTGTCGATACGCAGGATGAGAATTTGGGCAATGCCAGTGGCGTGGCGCTGCGATATCGATACTCGGACTTGGACATGGATTGCAACATCCTTGAAACCGAGTTTCAATCGAGCCTAGAACAATTGATTTGGTTTATCGATCAATATTTGCTGATAACAGGAAAAGGTGATTTTACAAATGAGCCAATTTCATTCATCTTCAACCGCGACATTATTATCAATGAGTCTGAGGTCATCGCCAATTGCCAGGCGTCGGTTGGTATTCTCGATGATCAGACGATTCGTGAAAATCATCCGTGGTATACGGAGCTAGTGGAAGAACGATTGAAGAAGCAACAGGAACAAGAGCGAATGTATAACGGTTATCAAGGAGCGTTTCAGCAGCAAATGAAAGATGGGAACGTGAATGAGTAGCCGAGAATATTGGGCGCAACGTGCGGCGCAAAGGGAACAGGAAGCACAGCTGATTGCAGAAAAATATCTGGCGCAGATGCAACAACGACTGAAAGAAGCACAGCGAGATATTTTGCATCAGATCGAAGCGTTTTATGCTCGGTATGCAAACGATAATAAGATTTCGCTTTTTGAAGCAAGGAAGCTCTTAAACTCTCAAGAGCTCGAAGAATTTAAAAAAGTCGATCTTGAACGGTTTCGCGCCATGGCCCTTGAGGGGAATCCACAGTATGAAAATTTGTTGAATGCAATTAGCTATCGTGTTCGGATCTCGAGACTGGAATTACTTTTGGCGCAAATTGAAATGACGATGCTGCATTTATATGGCGGTAAAAATGGTTTGCAAGAGTACGTATATACAGGGCTAGTCGATGTATATCAGAACTCGTACTATCATTTCATGTATGATTTTGCGATGACCGGCATCCCGACAAACGTTCAAATACTTGACGACATCACCATGCGTGAAGTGATGTCGTACAACTGGAGTGGGAAAGAATTTTCCGAGCGAATTTGGGGCCATGAGCAAGAAACGATGCGACAAATCCGAAAGTCACTCGAACAGAGCTTTATTATCGGCCGTTCGATTGACAAAACAGCAAAAGAAATTGTAAAAGTAACGGATGTGGCATACTCGCGTGCTGAAGCGCTAGTGCGAACAGAAGCAAGCTTCTTTCATAACTTGGCGGCGCACAACAGCTATCGTGACTCAGGAATGGAGAAATACGAAATTTTGGCCACGCTCGATATGCGAACGTCGGAGATTTGTAGATATCAAGATGGGAAGGTTTATAACGTAAAAGATTACAAGCCTGGCACGAACGCACCACCGTTTCATGTGCGCTGCCGAACGACGACAATTCCGTATTTCGATGAATCGGAGTATACGAACGGTGAGAAACGCCAGTCGATGAATGGGTTGGTGGATTCCATGACATATGAGGAATGGTCTAGTAAGTTCATACCAAAATAAATAATTCCCTCGTCTTTTTAGCATTTGTAGACGTTAAAGAACAAAGCGGTTCGTGGCCGTAACCACGTAAAAAAACGTAACCAGGAGGGAGTAAACATGAAACGTGAATTTCTCGAAAGCTTAGGACTGGAGAAAGAAACGATTGATAAAATTATGGCCGAGCACGGGAAGTCGGTGGAAGCTCACAAGACAAAAGTCGATGAGTTGAAAGCCAACCTTGATGATATGAAAAAGCAGCTTGAGCAGCGCGATAACGATTTAAAACAACTAAAAAAGCAAGCTGAAGGGAATGAAGAACTACAAGCTAAGCTCGCTGATTTAGAAAAGCAATATAAAGACGAGAAGGCGGCATATGAGGCGAAAATCAAGGAAACGCAACTCAACAGCGCGATTAAACTAGCAATCAACGGAAAAGTGCATGACACCGACTTGGTTGCGTCGCTTCTTGATAAAAATACAATCGAACTCGATGAACACGGCAATATCACAAAAGGACTGGAAGAGCAGTTAAAGGCGTTGCAAGAAACCAAGTCCTTTTTATTTGTGCCTGAAAACAGCAATCAACTAAAAATCACAGGTATCAAACCAGCTGAAGGCAGTCCGACTGGTGGCGATCCAGACGATCCGTTCTTAGCTGGATTTAATTCAATTTAATGTAGGAGGTAATGAACTATGCCAATTAACTATGCGGAGAAGTATGCACCATATGTAGATGAACGTTTTAAAAAGCAAGCTCTTTCGAATGGGGCAGTAAACCAAGACTTGGATTGGGTCGGAGTTGAAACGGTGAAAGTATTCTCGATTCCAACCGTTCCAATGCGTGATTACTCTTTAACAGGAATGAATCGATATGGCGTTCCTGAAGAGTTGCAAAACAGCGTACAAGAAATGAAAGTAAAGCGCGACCGCGCATTTACGTTCACGATCGATAATAAATCGAAACAAGATACAATGGGTGTCATGGAAGCAGGGAAGGCGCTCGCACGTCAAATTGACGAGGTAGTTGTCCCAGAAGTGGACATCTATCGTTTTGCGGTCATTTGCGCGAATGCTGGGACGACAGCGACAGCGCCAATTACAAAAGACAACGCCTATGAGGCGTTTTTAGATGCAACAACAACACTCACAGACTTAAAAGTGCCTCTTGTCGGGCGCGTGGCGTACATTGGAGCGAATTTTTACAAGCAAATTCGTTTGGATCCATCTTTTATCAAAGCATCTGATATTGCACAAGATGCATTAATGAAAGGGCAAGTCGGTCAAATTGATGGGATTCCGTTAATCACCGTTCCATCTTCGTATTTACCAGCGAATGTCGAATTTTTCATTACACATCCGATGGCAACAGTGGCGCCGATTAAATTGACTGACTACGTGACGCATGAAAACCCACCAGGCATTAACGGTACGCTTGTAGAAGGTCGTATTCGTTACGATGCGTTCGTATTCGAGAACAAAAAGAACGCCATTTACGTGCACAAAAATGCGTAAGGGGTGATGGGGCATGAAGAAATTTAAAAAAGGCGATGAAGTGTTAATCGCAACAAACGACGTACAAGAAGATGCCTTTAAAAATGCTGGATACGACGAAGTGACAGAAGAAGAAGCGAAAAAAGGAACGAAGAAAGCAACAGAAAAGGCAGCTGAATGACAATGGCGGTGCTTGATATTGTCAAAACTAAGCTGGACAATCCACCATCAGATGATCGCTTGGTTGTATACATTGATGAAGTAGGCCAAGCGATCAAAATGTTTTGTAATCGCGATGACATACCGGACGAACTGCGGTATGTCCATGCGAACATGGTGGTTGATCTCATTGGTCTGAAGCAAAAAAATGCCCCCAATGCTGAACCAGCTGTTCAATCCATCAAAGAAGGGGACGTGCAAGTCACGTTTACGGCTCATGAAAAGAGCCAAGGCGAAACAGAAGTAGATACCATTGTTCATTCATACAAGCATGCGTTATATAAATTTCGCAAAATGAGGTGGTAGCATGTGGGCACAGGACATCTTTCTCAAAGCCAAGCCTGCGGTCGAACGGCTGTATGATCGGACAGCTACCATCCAGCGATATGAGGCGTATCAGAAGCCAAACGGCGCCGATGGAATGCAATGGGTGACAAAGCATGAAAACGTGCCTTGTCGCCTTTCTACTGTCGGCATGCAGACGTTAAATAACGCATCGCAAGGTGACGTAAACACCATTCAGTATGATGTCAAAGTCTTGTTATCTAGCGACGTTGACGTACGCGCTGGCGATGTTTTTTTGATTGATAGCGTCAAATATGAATCGGCGAAAGAACCGTTTGTGTATGTCACCCACCAAGAAGTATTGCTTATTCGAAAGGGTTATGCATAATGGGCTATGAGTTTAGTGAAGTCCGATTGTTGAAACAGCAATTAGTAGAGTTGAATAAAATCGCTCATCAAGTGCAAATGAAGGTAGCCCAACGTATTGCGCAGTTGGCCATTCGGAAAGTGAAGAAGTTAACCCCTGTTGATACAGGGAACTTACGAAACAACTGGAAGTATTATGTGATGAGCAAGGGCGATACGATATATATTCACATTTACAATCAAGCTGAGTATGCGTCGTTTGTGGAAAATGGACATCGTATTGTGGTGGCTGGACAGACCGTCGGCTGGGTAGAAGGCCGGTTCATGTTGAAATTGACGATGAACGACATGCAAAAAATCGCTCCAAACATGTGGCAACGGGAGATGGAAAAGGAGATGAGGCGGATCTTTGGAGATTAAAACGCTCATCATTCAGCAAATCAAAGAGGTTTTCGGAAATGTCAAAGTATACGACGAAAAAGTCAAGCAGGGGCTTCAAACTCCTGCTTTTCTTGTACGTATGATTCAGTCTGAACAAGAGAGAAAGTTGAAAGGTCAAGTGTGGCGGACGTATTCATGGAATGTTGTGTATTTTCCGCAATCAACAGAAGTGGATGGCGAATGCGACAACGTGTTTGAAACGTTTCAAACGGAATTTCAGTATATCGCCAACAAATATCATGTGCATCGATTAGAAGGAGTAAAGCAAGATGATGTGCTTGTCATTACATTCGATGTGTCGGCACGACTACAAGAGGTGACGACCGAAACGAAGATGCAGATGTTAGGAGGTGTTTGGATTGGCCAAACAAACTGAAAAACAAGGGCGATATGGAAAATTAGCTTTTCTTCGTGCACCAGAATACGCAAAAGACCGCCTATTGCTCGAAGTATTGCTGGATGATACAAAAACGTACACGAAAGAAGAAGTGGATTCATTGTTAAATGAATGGAAAGCGAAGGAGGTTCAATAATGGCAGGTGGGACATGGAAGACGCAAAACAAAGTTCGCCCTGGCGCGTATATCAATTTTGAAACGAACAGTTTAAACACGACGGTGCCTGACTCCAATGCAATCGTGGTGATTCCAGTTAAGTTAGACTGGGGAGAGACAAGAAAATTTGTGAAAGTTTCGCCGAACACGAAGTTTAAAGAAGTATTTGGCAAAGATTTAAGCGCAATCGTTCCGATCCGTGAAGCGTTTAAGGCGACAAGTCAAGTCGTTGTCTATAACTTAAACAGCGAAGGAACAAAAGCAACAGCAACGGGTGGTGGATTAACAGCGACAGCGAAATATGCGGGCGTGGACGGAAATAAAATTTCGGTTGTCGTTACAGCAAATTTAGACGGAACCGCGACAGTGAAGACATATTTTGACGGGGCGGTTGTCGATACGCAAACGGTAGCTGCCATTGCTGATTTACAGCCAAACGCATTTGTTTCGTTTAGTGGTCAGCTGCCGACATCGGATGTGACACTAACGCTTGCTGGAGGAACAACAGGAACGGCAACAAACGATGCGTATGCTGAATTTGCGGCAGGATTGGATACGCAAGAATTTAAGGTTGTTGCAGTTGGTACGGACGATTCGACGGTAAAAGCTTTGTTGACATTGAAAGTGAAAGAATGGCGTGCTAATTATGGTAAAAACGTAACATTAGTGACGAACAATTACAATACTGCGGATCATGAAGGTGTAGTATCTGTTTTAAATGGTGTCACGTTGGAAGGCGGTGAGAAATTAACGGCTAAAGAAGCACTGTATTGGTATGCGGCGGCATATGCGAGCGCTGGCACAAATTCATTAACGTATGCCGAGTATCCTGGTGCGATTGATTGCGAGCGGAAAACGCATGAAGAAATTGAACAAGCGTTAAAAGATGGCCACATCATCTATACGTTCAATCGTGATGCCGTTGTTGTGGAGCAAGATATTAACACGTTCCGTTCATTTACACCAACAAAAAATCAAGACTTTCGTAAAAACAAAATCATTCGTGAAATGGATATTGTTTCGGACAATACGCAGTATATCTATTCCAAATATTTTATTGGAAAAGTGAACAACAACGGGGACGGACGGAACTTGTTTAAAAAAGAAGTGATGAAAACCGTGTTAGATCCTCTCGTGCGAGTCGGCGCTTTAGAGCCCTACAATCCGGATGAAATTGTCGTTCAGCAAGGCGATGAGAAAGATGCGGTACTTGTGAACATGGGTCTGAAATTTGTTGACGCCATGGAAAAACTCTACATGACAGTGGCGTGCAAGTAATAAACGGAGGTGATCAATATGCCACGTGTAATGGAATCAAAAGACGCGATCTCGTCGAAGGAAGGGACGCTATACATTACGATCGACGGGAAGTCATATGAGTTTGCGGAAATTATTAAATTCGATGCGACGATTGAATATATCAAAGCTGACGTGAAACGTGTAGGCGCTCGTATGAACGGAAGTAAAATTGTCGGGGCGAACGGAAAAGGAAACATGACATATTACTATCATCGTCCAGAAATTCGCGCTATGGCATTGGAATATTTGCGGACAGGAAAGGCGCCGATTTTCGATGCAATGCTCGTTAATGCGGATATTACGAGCGCGGCAGGCAAGCAGACGGCGATTATCAAAAATATCGTACCAGACAGCACGCTTGTTGCTAAACTAGATGGCGATTCCGACGATGTGTTAAAAGATGAAGTGTCGTTTACGTTCGATGATTTCGACTTGTTAGACCAATTTAAAACGATTAACTAAGGAGGAGCCATATGAGTAAGTTTAAGGCGTTTTTAAAGGGGAATGTGAAACAATACGAAAATGTGGAATTGAAATTGGAGCGTTTTGACGAACCACTTGTATTGCGCCCGTTGACTGCGGGCGAAGCTGATGCAATCAACGAACGTTGCTTCAAATTCCGCCCAGGCAAAGGCGGTAAAATGGAACGTGTCTTTGATGTGGTGAGATATAACCGTGAAATTTGCGTAGCGTCGATTGTGTACCCTGACTTGAACGATCGTGAGTTGCAAGAGTCTTACGGTGTGTTGGGCGCGGACAAGCTGTTTGCTGAAATGTTTCTTTTAGGAGAAGCGAACCAAATTCTTGAGAAGGTCACAGAAATTTCTGGGCTTGATAAAACAATGGATGAAGAGGTAGAAGAGGCAAAAAACTAATTGAAGAAGGTGGAGAGGCATTTTATGCGCATATTGCTCTCCACCGTTTTCATTGGCGCCCTCGTGAGTTTTTGGAGATGGACCAAAAAGAAAAAGCGTTTGTCATTGCAAGCATCCAAATTGAATTGAAAAAAGAAAAGGAAGAGTATGACCGCATAAAAAGTAAGATGAGGGGGTGAGCGAATGGCTGGGGTTCAAACAACGTTGGCGTTAAATGACAAATTGACAGGACCACTCATGAAAATGATTCGTGCGATGGATGCGACCATTCGCGTCATGGAAAAGATGGATTCGACCGCAACTCGATTAGATACCAAAGGATTAGCGAAAGCACGAAAAGCGATTGCGAACGCATCGGCCGATTTGGAACGATTAATGGTTGCATCCAAACAGGCGGATAGCTCTTTAACGCCACTCGGCTCCAAATTTGCCAACTTACCTCCGCCAGTCAATCGGGCGACGAGTGCAGTAAACAATTTCTTTGCAGCATTCGCCGGTGCCACTGTAGCTTATATTTCGATCGCGTCCCTAAAACAAGGATTTCAAACGTTTGCAAATGCTGCGGATACTTATGCGTCCACGTATGCACGATTATCAAATATTAACGATGGTTTGCAGACACAGATGCAGTTGCAAGAAAAAATCTATCAAGCTGCACAAAGAAGCCGAAGCGGCTATATCGATATGGCGAACTCGGTCGCAAAATTAGGGTTGCTGGCAGAAGATGCTTTCAAAAGTAATGATGAAGTAATTCGATTTTCTGAGTTAATGGGTAAAGCATTCACCGTATCCGGCGCATCGACATTTGAGCGTCAAGCTGGTATGTATCAGCTCACTCAAGCGATGGCGGCAGGAAAATTGCAAGGTGATGAATTCCGTTCCATTATGGAAAATGCGCCGATGCTTGCACAGGCAATCGCTGATTTTACAGGGAAAACAAAAGGTGAACTAAAAGAAATGTCGGCAGAAGGAACGATTACAGCTGACATTATTAAAGCTGCTCTGTTCAAAGCGGCAGACGACATCGAAAAGAAATTCAAAAACATGCCGTTAACATTCGGTGACGCGATGACTATGTTTAAAAACTGGTCACTTCGCGCGTTTGAACCGTTGTTGATTCGATTTAACCAGTTTGTCAACTCCGATGCGTTCGCCACAATGGCGGAACATGCGATGTTTTTTGTCAAAGTTTTTATTGCAGGAATGGATCTCGCCTTTGACACGTTGGAGTTTTTCTATCGAATGGTCGGAGCTGTAGGACGTTTTTTCGAGGAAAATTGGTCATGGATTGCGCCAATTTTAACTGTAATTAGCTCTGTTTTAGCTGGGATTGGCGCGATTTTGCTTGGTGTTGCGGCGAAATGGTTGGTAGTGCAAACAGCTACAATGATTGCTGCTGCGGCGCAATGGGTTTACAACGCGGCTATGCTTAGTTCCCCAGCCACGTGGGTGTTGTTGGGTATTATTGCGTTGCTTGCTTTGGTTATTTATGCGACGGTAACTTGGGCGGATCAAACGGCTGTGGTGATTGGATTCATTACAGGGTTGTTTGCTGCGTTGGGGGCTTATATTTGGAACATCGTCGCGAATATTTGGAATGCGTTTGCGATGGTTGCTGAATTTATTATGAATGTCTTTTTCGCCCCTGTATATGCGGTGAAAAAGCTATTTTACGACATGGTCAAAATGGTCGTGGACAATATGGCAACTCTTGCTGGTTCATTTGAGACGGCTGCGAGCTTTTTAGCAAAAGTATTTGTTAAAGGAGCAAATATCGCCATTGGCGCGGTTAATGGTTTAATCAAAGCCCTAAACATGATACCGGGTGTGAACATTAGCACGATTGGCAAGTTGAGTGCTGGTTCGGTAGGAAGTATATCCAATGGGCTTAAAAACTTCGCGGCAAACCTTAAACCACCAACAAGTAGCGAATTTACGGTCAATATTCCGAGAATGAAAATGTTGAATATTCCACAAGCGTTCGCGGCGGGGAATGCAGCAGGGATGAAATTTAGCAAGAACATGTCGGAGAAGCTTTCTGGAATAATGGAAAAAGCAAAAGCGTTAGTTCCTAATGGCAAAACAGAAAATCCATTCAAACAATCTTTGGGAAGCCAACTAGCCAATAGCCCAGGAATGAAAAATCCTCTAGCGAGTGGAAAAGACGACAAAAATCCGACGGGTGGTAAGTTGGATAAGGTCGGGAAAATTGATGATGAAATCAACATCGCTGAAGAAGATTTGCAAGTATTTAAAGAACTGGCGACGATTAAGTCGATTCAGAATTTCATCACATTAACGCCGACTGTACAAGTTAAGACGGGCGATATTCGAAATAACGTCGATGTTGACCAGCTCGTTCGTCGTTTCGAAGAAAGCATGATAAATGAAATCGCCCGATCGGCAGAAGGGGTGTATGCGTGATGGAACGTGCTATTTATTTTCATGTAAACGATAACGAAATGTTTCGTCTGCCGATTAACCCTGAAAAAGTGAGTGTGAGAACAGAAGGGGACGGGGAGGAGTTTACAATTGCAAAGTTAGGGCGTGTAAACGTACCGAAAGATAAAAAGTTGTCGAGCTTCTCTCTCGAATCCTTTTTTCCTGCACAACCTACTCATTATTCAGGAACGGTGTTTAAGGAACCGAAATACTACATTGACTTGCTGGAAAAATGGATGACCAATAAACAGCCGGTGCGCTATATTTACGTCAACGGCTCTTTTACAATCAATGAACTAGTGACGATTGAGCGCTTTGAATATGACGAATCGTTTGGTAGTGAGGACGTGAATTTTTCACTTGAATTAAAGACATATGTGCCGTTTGGTCCGAAAAAGATGCAGGTAGTCAAAAAACAAGCGTCATCTTCTGTTCAAGTCTTGAAGAAAAACGCACCAACTCGCCCGAATACAAAGCCAAAACCGACAACGTACACGTTAAAAGCGGGCGATAATCTTTGGAAAGTAGCAAAGCTTTATACAGGTAACGGCAACCGATATCCAGAACTACAAAGGTTAAACGGGATTAAAGACAGCCAGTTGCGAAAACTACCAATCGGATTAGTGTTAAAAATACCTGCAGATTGGGTGAAATGATGGAAGTATTGATTGATAATCGCGATGGTACGGTATGGGGCGTGCCTGTTTCAAGCGTGCAATGGAAAACAAGTCGAATCGGAAAAGCTGGAACGTTGGATGCGAAATTAATTCTTGAACAACCAACAAAATTCCCTGTCAATAGTGGAGCGATTATCCGTGTAACTGATGGGCAACACAAAATTTTTTACGGATATGTGTTTGAAACAGGATTTAATACGAGTAGTGAATTTCACATAAAGGCATATGACCAATTGCGATATCTCATGTACAATGACACGTTTGTGTTTTCTGCTACTACTGCCACGGCCGGTATAAAGAAAATTGCTACGGATGCAGGTTTGAAAACCGGAACGTTTGAAGAAACAGGGTACAAAGTTCCAGCAATGGTCGAAGACAACAAAAAAGCGCTCGATGTGGTAGCGAAATTTTTGGACTCTACGCTAATTGCAACGAACAGAAACTATGTGTTGTTCGATAATTTCGGGAAATTAGAGCTGCGCAATATCAATAACATGGCTATTCAAGCAGACGACTTCTACATTGGGGAAGAGAGTCTGCTTTTTGATTTTGATTACAAAAAATCAATTGACGAAGAAACATATAATCGCGTCAAAATCGTACAAGACAACAAAAAAACAGGGAAACGTGAAGTCTATATTGCCCAAGACAGCGCGAACATTGCGAAATGGGGACGATTACAAGAGTTTCGCAAAGTTGATGAAAAGATGACGGCCGCGCAAATTAAAGACTTGTTGGACAAGTTAATTAAGTTGCGTAACCGTGAAACGAAATCATTGAAACTCAACTGTCTTGGACATTGGAAAGTGCGCGCAGGTTGTTTTGTTTTTGTATTCATTGAAAAAATCGGTGTTAGACAATATTTTCTCGTCGATGAGTGCACGCACAACTGGGAAGGCGGCGTGCATACGATGACGTTAGACCTGAAGGTGATCTAATTATGAATTTAATAGACTTGATTAAGAGTGTTGCAGTAAAAGCTGTAGAAGCAACAAATCCCGTCCATGTTTTGTTTGGTACAGTCGTGTCAGAAAAACCTCTTGAAGTGCAAATACATCAGAAATTGAAGCTCACGGAGGAATTTTTAATTATTACAGAGCGTGTCACTCGATATGAAGTAAACTTAGAACATAATCACGGCGGAGGAACAAAAGCATTAAGCGGAATGTTAACAGATACGCCGATTCGAACTGGATTGAAAAAAGGCGATAAAGTTGTCCTATTAAGAGTACAAGGTGGTCAACAATTTGTTGTTTTAGACAAGGTGGTGAAATGATGGTACTCCCTTCTGAAAACATCGCAATCGAAGAAGCAGAAGTGATGGAACCATCGGTGATTCCGTCAAAAACGTATCGCCTTGATTTTGAAAATGGCCAATGCGGTGGAATGATTGATGGAGTAGAGGCGATTAAGCAGTCCATTTTTAAAATGCTGAGCACAGAGCGCTTTAAATATTTGATTTATAGCGACAATTACGGCTTTGAAAACTTGATCGGAAAAGAACGACTATTCGTTCAAGCAGAATTGCCGCGGAGAATCAAAGAAGCTGTATTGCAGGATGAGCGAGTGACAGATGTAGATGTGACGGTGCAATTTTCTGGCGACTCAGCTGTCGCAAAAATCGTGTGTTACACCGTTTACGGAAAAGTGGAACTAACGAAAGAGGTGAACGGTGTTGTTTGAAAATCAAACGTTTGAAACGATTTTAAGGCGTATGCTTGACCGCATACCAGACGATATGGACAAAAGAGAAGGGTCAATCATTTATGATGCTTTAGCACCGGTGGCAATAGAGTTTGCACAAGCATACATGGAATTAGACACAATTTTGCGACTTACTTTTAGTGAAACATCGAGCGGCGAATATCTAGAACGAATTGCAACCAACTTTGGTGTATATAGAAAAAAAGCAACAAAATCTGTTCGAAAAGGCGTGTTTACAGACGAAAATAATTTGCCGTTTAATGTTCCGATTGGCAGTCAGTTTAGATTCAATAATACAACTTACGTGGTTATTGAGAAAATTTCTGATGGTCAATTTCGCATACAAGCAGAGACTCCGGGAAGTGAAACAAATAAGGAATTTGGGAATTTACTTCCGGTTGAGCCGATTGAAGGTCTTGGGACGGCAGTGTTAGCAGATGTTCTAATCCCTGGCGAAGATGAAGAAAATGATGATTCGTTAAGGCAACGTTATTTCGAACGAATCTCCATGCCATCATCAAGTGGCAATGATGCTGATTATATCCGTTGGGCCAAGGAAGTGAATGGTATTGGTTACGTTCGTGTATTTCGACGCTGGAATGGACCGGGAACGGTTCGTGTAGTTGTTATTACGGACAAAAAGAAGTCACCAAGTCCACAGATGATTGAAAAAGTGAGAGAAAATATTGAGGCTAAACGACCGGTATTAGCGGATATTACAGTCGATGGGGCAAGAGAAATTAGCATCGACATCGATGTAAAAGTAACGTTGAACGGGAATGGTGACGCAGAAACAGCCTTACAACAAATCAAAAACTCCATTAATGACTATTTACTAAACGTGGCCTTTTTCGAACAGATTGTTCGCTACACCAAAGTCGGTGAGGCCATTTTAAATGCTGAGTATGTTTTGGACTACGAAAATCTAAAAATAAACGGTGGTACTGGAAACATTCAGATTAATGGCGACGAAATTGCTGTTCTTGGCCGAGTGACATTATTGTAGGAGGGGTTTTTATGAGTGCTATTTCAAACTATTTAGAAAACGCGTTAATCAATGCGGTTTTGCGAAACACACCATACACATCGCCATCAGCTGTGTATTTGGCGCTATATACTAGCGATCCGACAGACGCCAACACAGGCACAGAGGTCACTGGCGGATCGTATCAACGTCAGCAAATCACATTCAGCGCTCCAAGCGATGGAATGGTATCGAACAGCAATGAAATCCTGTTCCCGGTCGCGACGGCCAACTGGGGGACAGTGACGCATATCGGCATTTTAGATGCCGCAACCGGAGGCAATTTGCTTTTTTATGGAGCCGTCACAACACCAAAAACGATCAGCACGAACGACCAGCTTAAAATTAATGCCGGCGACATCTCGATCACACTCGCCTAGTAGGAGTGTGAGACATGTCTTTATACAACATTCAGTCAAACGTAACGGGAAGAGGGACGATCCAAGCTAAAGTTATAACCGTAAAACGGACTGGAACGAGCATTCTAGGAGTCGGTAATGTGACTACTAGGTCGTTCTCTAGAATTTTTCAGACAAAGGCAAACATAACTTCAAGTGGAACTGTCACAACACGAGAATTTATCAAACGATCGCTTATCCGTCTCTCCGCACAGGGGATCGGACGAGTCATTATCAATGCGGAAACGTGGAAATTTAAAGGAATTAAGGCTCAAATGCGAGGAGAATCGGAGCTAGAGTTTTACTATTGCGATCGGGACATATATAAAGACCTTGCATCATATGTGCCCACGTATTATGAAGGAATCAAACAAATGAAAGCTCTTCGACAGGCACTAGCTCCTGAATTCACTAGACTTCAAGCGATTATTCAGGATATTTTTCGTCAATTTGTTGTCAATGAGGCAACATGGGGATTGAACTACTGGGATCCAAAGTCAAACGGTGATCCGATTGAAAAACGTAGAAAGAGGATTATGGACATCCTCGTAAGCCAGACATTTCGCAATGACCGGATTAAGGAGTTAGTGGGGTATGAATGTGAGATCACAGAGCGATTTGATGATTTGCTGATAAATATTTTGATAACCGAAATCCGAGGAAAGCCGAGAGATGTTGAGGGGATTATCGAAAAATTGGACAAGTATTTTCCGTCACATACTGATTTTCAGTTGAATTTCAGTTATACACCATGGAAAGAATATGAAGATGCATATTTCTACTGGGGAGAACTCGACGAAAAATACACTTGGGGTGAAATGGAAGAGGCGTGGCCGGCTCCGCCGGTTTATACATGGGGCGAAATTGATGTAATCCCGTTTTCAGAAATAGAATTGTTCCAATTCGTTTCCATAGATTCGGATATAAATCGGAATAAACCAACAGTCGAATAAAATACGACATGGCGTTGAGTTTTTGGGCTCGACACTTTTTAATTTCGAGAAAGGAGAGCGGTATAAATGGCGACATATCAGACACCCAATATCGGTCTAAACAAATGGGCGGAAACGGACTATTTCAAACGTATCGAAGTCAATGAAAATTTTGATAAAATTGATGATCAGTTTAGTAAGGTTAACGATAAAATTGGAATTTTAAACAAAACGATACATCCTCATCTTATTACAGATGAATCGTTCCGAAGAACAATAAAAAAATTACGTTCCGCGCAACCTGTAACAATAGTTTGTATTGGTTCATCATCGACAGAAGGTGTTGGCTATGGGGTAAATACTCAATCGGAGACGTATCCCGGTCAATTACAATCTAAACTGCAAGCAGCATTTCCAAACAGCACCATAACGGTACACAACAAAGGAATTGGTGGTCAAACAATTGTACAAATGTTAGACCGTTTTTCTAGTGATGTTTTTGCACTTAACCCGGATTTAGTTATTTGGCAAACAGGAACAGTCGAAGCGATCAACGGTTCAAACTATGATGTATACATGACCTTCTTAGAAACAGGAGCGCAATATGTATTATCCCGTGATATTGATTTAGCTTTGATGGACAGTCAATATTATCCGGGTACAGGTGAAACGGCTTCCTATCAAAAATATATGTTGGGTATGGCTGAAATAGGTGCGCGATTAGGAATTGCTACTATTCCTCGATACTCATATATGAAATGGTTAGTTGAAACAAGGCAATATGCATGGTCGCAACTACTCCACACGGATAATTTTCATCAATCAAAACTGATGAATGAACTGATTGCTCAATTAATTGTAGATAATATCAAGCCTAACATCTCGACATCAGCAAGTCGTGATTATCGTGTGGAATTCTACGATGTAAACCATCCACTTGTAAAAGCTACTTTACCGTCTGGCAGCTCTTTAGACACCTTTTCAAATACGAACAATCCTGAACAATACCACTACTCAAGAGTATGGATGCCAAACACGGAAGGTAATAACCGAGTAGAATTTGAATTATCTTTCTTCGGTAAAGGCGCAAGATTTATCATGCCGTTTTCGCTTCAACATGATCCGGGTATGTATATTGAGGTTACAGTAGACGGAGGAACACCGAAAATAATTAACCAATCACCAAGAGCGAACGTGACCTATCATCAAGGTGCGTTCACCTTGGCAGATAATTTAAGTTATGGATTCCACACAGTGAAAGTTGCTTTCGTTAATCGAGTTGGGGTGCCCGGGCATTATTTATACGTTACAGGTTTCGATGTTTTCGCGGAAGATAGCATACAGATTTCAGCATTAGAACGATTACTAGGCAGACGTGTTTTATGGGGATTGAACGTTGCGCCAGATAGTTTTATGAATATTCGAGTATATGTAGGAGCAGTTTTCGCAAATGGTCGGGAAGTGACAATCAAAGAAGCAACCAACGGCACGATCCCAGTATCTCAAAGTTATCATGTAATGCCGATTTCCGCAGCAAACCCAACGAATCCGCGAATTGATTTAGTTTATGTTAACGAGGTTGGGAAAATCGACATTATTACAGGAACGCCATCAGCCAACCCAACTGCCCCAAATGTGCCGCAAGCATGTTGGGGACTTGCACAAGTAAGAGTTCCCGCAGGGGCGAAATCAAGTAGTGAATTTACTATTACAGATATTAGAAAAATGTATTTATAATCTGATACTGAAAATATATGACAAAGATTGAAAAGTTAAAATCGCTTGCTAATCATTCTGATATTTCAACCACAGCTTCTTATCTAGCAGACCGTAGCGAAGACGACATAGCGGATATATTCGGTATGGATCCAGCGTTCTTCAAAACATCCGTTGTGAGGGAGGTGATTAGTTACTATTAGGAACGTCTACTTAAATAATGTTAATGCAGACAGTGAGGTAGTTCACTGTCTTTTTGTATTCTTTCCGGAAAGGTTGTGAGTGGATGGAACAACGCATTCAAAAATTGGAGGCAGACATGGTGGATGTAAAAACACGCTTAGCAGTCGCAGAGTCAAACATCAAAGATATGCGTGAAGATATTTCGGCCATCAAAAACAACACAACTTGGATTTTACGTTTAATTGTTGGTGGTATTGTAGGAGCTTTATTAACTTTCATGTTTCAAGGGGGAATGCGGTAATGGAAAGTATCCTTTCGATTGAATTTACAGCGTATGTGGCGTTGGCGGTCTTGCTTTATGCAATTCGTGAAGCAACAAACATTCCTAATCGCTATATCCCGATTGTTGCAGTTGTACTCGGCGTTGTTTTCTCTGTTTTCGAGAACAACACTTTTTCTTTTGAGGTTTTAATTGCAGGCATCAAATATGCACTTTACGGAATCGGTTCTGTAGCAGCCATCAAATATGCACTTGAAAAAGGAGAGGAACGTAAATGAAAAAAATCAAGTGGGATAAAGGACACGGCGGAAGTGACCCAGGGGCAGTAGCGAATGGGCTGAAAGAGAAAGATTTGACACACCGAATTGTTGAATACGCAATGGATTACCTCGAAGCGAATTACACGGGTTTTGAACAACGAACGACACGCGCAGGTGATCAAACACTGACGTTGTCCCAACGTGCCGACATGGCTAATAAATGGGGCGCGGACGTATTTATCAGCGTGCATATTAACGCTGGTAAGGGCACGGGCTTTGAAATCTATGTACATCCTAATGCATCGCCACAGTCAGTCGCGTTGCAAAATGTGTTGCACGGCGAGATTCTATCAGCGATACAACAATTTGAAAACATCACAGACCGTGGAAAGAAGCGAGCGAACTATGCAGTACTTCGAGAAACAAAAATGCCTGCCGTGTTGACCGAAAACTTGTTCATCGACAGCAACGATGCTAAGCTATTGAAAAATGAAGCGTTTCTCAAAGCCGTAGGAGAAGCGCACGCACGAGGTGTTGCTAAATTTTTAGGATTGCCGCAAAAAGCAAAACCACAACCACAGACACAACAAAAGCCGCAACAAAAAGCGTCTAACCAAAAACTCTACCGCGTGCAAGTTGGGTCATTCAGTGACAGAAAAAACGCGGAACGGCTTGCGGCGGAGTTGAAAAAGAAAGGATACCCAGCAATTATTGTGTAGTCCCTGCCGTTTGGCAGGGCTTTTTTTATTTTTGTGGAATTGATTATTGGGAGGTGATACCATGTTTGAAATTGTGGGAAGATTGCGGTGTCCCATTTGTTCGGAGCCGGTTCAGCTGGGCGAAAAGGTGTTCCTCGACATCATCAACACCGTCATCCACCAGAAATGCTACTACAAATCTCCGCAGCGCAAGCTCCCAATCAAAGATGAAGGTTCATTCCAGAAAATGCTCCTGAAATATCCGTTTTTTTCAATGAAGAGGACGAGAATGATTGTATGTGAAAATCCCCTCTCGTTAGAGAAGGGATTCACAAAGCGGTTTCGTTTTCTTTGATAACATTTTTATATTGTTCAAAGGTGGATCATGCCACCTTGTTTTTATTGTTTCTTTTGTTGTCTTTCGGTGTAGCGATGGCGATGAATTTATTCGGCCATGGCATTGCGCTATCAGGTGATTTTATTATTCAAGGGGCTCCGAAATTAACAGCAGATGCAGCTGGTATTCCTGTGTCTGAAGTCATCTCAGCAAGCATTCCGCTCGTCTTTGTTATGGGGATCGTCACTGTTACAACCGCATTTTTCTTGTTGCGTCGCGACATGAAAAAAGGCAACATTCCGCAAGGTGAGGCGGTTTCGATCGAGGCAAATGAAGTACAGTCTCACTTATTAACAAAACGGATGAAAGTGATATTTGCATTTCTTATTCCGATCTTATTTGGGTTAGACGTTGTAGCTATGTATTATTTTCAATTGCAAGGCGGAGATGCAACCGCATTAATTGGAGGAACAGCGATTTTTATTTTATCTCTTTTATCATTAGTTGCATACAAAAAGAACAGCTTAGAACAAATTACAGACTTATTCATTCAAGGATTCCAATTCGGTTTTAAAGTGTTCGGTCCGGTCATTCCGATTGCGGCGTTCTTCTATTTAGGAGATTCGGGATTCCAAGCGATTATTGGAGAGTTTTTACCAAAACAGTCGCATGGCATTGTCAATGATTTAGGTGTTGCTCTATCTAGTGTTGTTCCATTAAGCAAAGAAGTAGGAGCAGTTACGTTAGCGGGAGTAGGGGCAATTACTGGATTGGACGGTTCAGGCTTTTCGGGTATTTCGCTCGTCGGTTCTATTGCGAATTTGTTTGCAACCGCCATTGGCACAGGCCTAGCCACGTTAACAGCACTCGGTCAAATTGCTGCCATTTGGGTTGGGGGAGGAACGTTAGTACCTTGGGCGCTCATTCCAGCAGCTGCGATTTGTGGTGTTAGCCCATTTGAGTTAGCGAGACGAAATGTTGTGCCAGTTGTTACAGGACTAATTGTCACGACAATTGTCGCCATGTTTCTTATTTAATTCGAGAGAGTGTCTCTATGGAGGCACTCTTTTTTTGTGTTATAAAATATAACATAAAAATAAAAAATTTTCGAAAAACTGTTGCATTTCTTTTTGTTTATGTAATATATTATAACCATTAATGTTATAAAAAATAACATAAGGGAGAGATGAGAATGAATGAGGCACAGTTGAGTTTTGCACTTGATTCACTTTGGGTTATGTTAGGGGCAATTTTAGTCATTGGAATGCAAGTCGGATTCGCTTTGTTAGAAGCAGGTTCAACGCGAATGAAAAATGCTGGACATGTCGCAGGGAAGCAAATATTAAGTTTTGCGATCGCTTCGCTTGCATTTTGGGCTGCAGGTTTTGCTATTACATTTGGAAAAGGAAATGGATTTATTGGAACAGAAGGATGGTTTTTAAAAGAAGGAGAGGAGACGTTTTCTTCGCTTTCGTGGGCAAGTGTGCCACTTGAACTGAAATTTTTATTCCAACTTGCTTTTGTCGGTGTCTCTTTAGCGATTGCATGGGGGGGATTCGCTGAGCGTGCAAAACTATCGGTTTACTTTATTTTCGGAACGATTTTTACGATTGCTATTTACCCAGTCATCGGTCATTGGGTATGGGGAGGTGGTTGGCTTGGAGAAATGGGAATGCAAGATTTCGCAGGTTCGACAGTTGTTCATTTACAAGGTGCAATTGCGGCGCTCATTGCAACGATGTTATTAGGACCAAGAATTGGTAAATTCAATAAAGACGGGACACCCAATTACATCCCTGGACATAATCAAGTATATACAGTCATTGGTGGTTTCGTGTTATGGGTTGGATGGTTCGGATTTAATGCAGGAAGTACGATGGGGACAGCAGATGGATTTTTCGGTTATGTAGCGTTAACGACAAATATTGCAGCAGCTGCTGGAGCGATTGCTTCTATTTTGACAGCAAAATGGCTCGTTGGGAAAGCGGACATTCCAGCGATGGTTAACGGCGTATTAGCCGCACTTGTTGCCATTACAGCGGCATGCGCATTTGTCGAACCGTGGGCAGCAGCAGTCATTGGTGCCGTTGCCGGATCATTTACATTTTGGACGTCTGTATATTTTGAACGAAAAGGCATTGACGATCCAATTTATGCATTTTCTGTTCATGGTATAGCAGGTATTGTTGGTACGATTTCAACAGGCTTTTTCGCTTCGCCGCGTTTAGTAGATATTACTGGAATTGGAAAACCAGGATTGTTTTATGGAGGAGGGGTTGATCAGCTTATCGTTCAAACGATCGGTGTGTTAGGTGCAGCAATGTATGTAGCGATTGTTTCGTTTGTTGTTTTATATACTTTAAAAAAGGTGATCGGATTACGAGTGACGCCTGAACAAGAAATTTCTGGACTTGATATTAGTGAGCATGGTTCGTACGGATATCCAGAACACTTAGATCCAGCTTATCAACAAACGACAACAGTCGTTTCATCTCGTTCGTCATGAAGATGGTGATGTCATGAATGGTTTTGAAACAATCATCGTTCGGGCGGAACAATGTAACGATATGTCAGAACTTAAGCAACTTCACCATGAAGTTGCTTTTCTCCTCTCTTCTTTTTCAATTTCTTTTTCCCGTATATTTGAAGTATACGATGCGCTTTGTATGTACCATGATACACTCATGAAACAAGCATTGTTGTTAGCTGAACGAGAAGTTGATCGAAAAGGAATTGGCAAAAAACCTTCTTCTTTTTGTTGGTTTGTGATGGGGAGTAGTGGAAGGAAGGAGCCGACCATTTGGACAGATCAAGATAACGGAGTGATTTTTTCATGTTTGTGCAGTGAAAAAGAAGATTGTTATGTATATATGCGTGAGTATGCACGCATGGGGGTTCTTTTTTTAAACGAAATCGGCTATCCGTATTGTACAGGACATGTGATGGCGACAAATAAAAGATGGCTGAAGGAGGCAAACGATTGGGGGGAGCAAATCGACAAATATGTGCAAAATGAGCATATAGATGATATTCGTTATTTGTCTATGTTGGTTGATATGCGTCCGATTTATGGCGAGTATTCATTAGTTATCCAACTGAAAGAAACGTTGTATAAAAAAATTGCAACAACTTTTTCTTTGCGTAACCGAATGATTGACAGTGTTCGTATTCCTTTTGTTCCCATCGGTCCTTTTGGTCGCGTATACGTAGAACGTTGGGGAGAAAAAAGCGGAATGATTGATATAAAACAAGGAGGATATGTCCCGCTCAATCATATGTTAAAATGGGTTGCTGTTCAAAAACAATTTATTGATGCGCATTCAACATTTGAGCGATTAACACGTTGGCACGCTAAAAACGGTTGTTCACAACGGTTATTCGAACGGATAAAAGAAGCGATTCAAACGTTTTTATATTTTCGTTTACGTTGTTCGTTAGAAGGGAACAGTTTGATTATTCGTCATTTGTCGAAAGAAGAAAAACAACGATTAAAAAGAGCGTTGACAGTAGTCAAGAAAGTGCAACGTTATGCAAGGAAGTGGGTGTGATGGATGGAGCGACCGTTTCAATGGATCAGTCGCATATTATCGCTTGGTCTTCGATATGATCAAGCAACAGCGGTCGGCCCAACTTTTCAACAAGAGGCGTGGATTCGAAAAATGATGAAAGAAGCAAAGAAACATACGTATTCACTTGAAACGCCACTTTCTGACGTGATGTTTATTTTATTAGATACAGAGACGACAGGTTTTTCTCCGCAAAGAGGAGATGAAATTTTCTCGCTTGCTGCTTTAAAAACAAAAAAGGGCGAATCGCTTGATTTATATTGTTCCGAATTCCGACCAAAACGCCGTATTCCAGAACATATTGTTGCGCTTACGGGGATAACAAATGACGATGTCGCATGCGCTCCGTTACTAGAAGAGGAGATTCATCATATCCTTTCTTTTTTGAACCACAGCATTTTACTCGGCTATCATATTCAGCATGATGTCGCATTTTTAAATGAATTTTTATCACGCAACTATCGTACAGTTTTACAACAAACAGCAATAGAAATGAGAAAAATTATGGAATGCATATATCACGATTCATTTCCAACGCTCGATGATGCTCTTTCATTTTATCAACTCTCCCCGATTGACCGTCATACAGCCAAAGGGGATGTCATGAGTTTATTTGAAATTTGGAAGCGAGTTTTTACGGAGTTGCAACGGTTGCAAATTGATACGTTGCATGACTTATATGCGTTACTTAGTCAACGTTCGTAAACGAATGTTGACTTTTTTTACGAAAAATTATACAATTTCATTAACTTATATGAACATATATTCATATATTGAAAGAGGGGGAGTGCATGGGACAGCAATACGAGCAGTTAGATGAAGAAACGCTTTTTATCGTCTCGCAAACGTTTAAAGCGTTAAGTGATCCGACGCGTATTCGTATTTTACATTTACTTTCATCTGGTGAGTTTTCAGTAACAGAGATTGCGAATCGTTTATCACTTTTACAATCGACCGTATCTCACCAGCTCCGATTTTTAAAAAATTTACGTCTTGTTAAATATCGGAGAGAAGGAACGACGTTATATTATTCGCATGATGATGAACATGTGTTGCACATTCTCGAACAAACAATTCGTCATGCGCGCGATCATTAGGGGGGAATAAAGTGAAAGAATATCAAGTCAAAGGATTAACGTGTGCGAATTGTGCACGAGCATTAGAAGAGCAAATTCAGTCGCTTCCATATGGTGAAGGAGCAACGTTAAGCTACAATAGCGGAAAATTGCGTGTGCATGAACGCATTGATTTAGAAAAAGTACGTGCGATTTTGGCGACAGACGGGGCATATATAGCAGATGATGAGCAGGCGCCAAAAAAACGAAATCTGCTTCTCTATTTTGTAGGTGCATCTATTTTTCTTTTTTTGACGGCGCTCGTGCTTGAGCGTTTGGACATAGATGGTGCGAGCGTTGTTATTTATATGGCTGCGATAGCACTCAGCGGATATAAAACATTTGTTAAAGGATTGAATAATATTATTCGTTTTCGTTTCAATATGGATACGTTAATGACGATTGCTTTGATCGGGGCGTTTGGAATCGGTGAGTGGAAAGAAGCGGCTGTCGTTGCTATTTTATTTGGCGTAAACGAATATTTAGAGGGGCTAGGTATGGAACGAGCGCGTCGCTCGCTAGACATGCTACTAAAACAAGCACCAAAAGAAGCGCTTCTTATATCGAACGGACAAACGCATGTCGTTCCCATTGAGTCGTTACAAGTTGGCGATGTAGTGCTTGTTCGCCCTGGTGAAAAAATTCCATCGGATGGTGTTGTTATTGAAGGAAAAAGCTCCGTCAATGAGGCTGCGATCACCGGCGAAGCAATGCCTATTGAAAAAGAAAAAGGGATGAGCGTGTACGGCGGAAGTGTGAATAACGAGGGGATGTTACATGTTCAAATTACAAAACAATATAAAGACAGCTCTTTGTCAAAAATTTTACATCTCGTGCAAGAAGCGCAAGAGACAAAAACACCGCTTGAATTATTCATTCATCGTTTTGCGAAATATTATACTCCTTTCATTATGATCGTTTCGTTATTCGTCATGCTCGTTCCACCGTTATGGTTTGAAGCATCTTGGCATGATGCATTATATCAAGGGTTAGCCGTTCTAATTGTTGGGTGTCCTTGTGCACTTATTTTATCTTCACCGATTGCTTTGTTAGCGGGTATGACGCGAAACGCGAGAAAAGGGGTGTTAGTGAAAGGCGGCGTTCATTTAGAAACACTTGGACGTGTACGTACGATTGCTTTTGATAAAACAGGAACGATTACAAAAGGAAAGCCGCACGTAACAGATGTTATTGCATACATCGATGAAAATAAACTGCTTTACACCGCTGCATCGTTAGAAAGTGTATCTTCCCATCCACTTGCGCAAGCCATTGTCCAAAAAGCGAAACAACATCACATAGCATATAAACAACCAGAGCAAATGGCAACGCGAACAGGGAGTGGTATGGAAGGAAAAGTCGATGGAAAATGGTATTGTATCGGAAATGAAAGAATGTTTGATCATCAACTGTTCACCGAACAAATTCAAAAAGATGCGGAAAAGTTAAAATGTGAAGGACGTACGATTGTTTTTGTAGCAGATGAACAACGTATACTTGGTTTATTCGGCATCGCTGATGAAATACGGGAAGAGAGCAAAAAGGTCATTCAACAACTACATCGTATGGGTATCCGGCGCACAGTCATGTTGACAGGAGATCACGAAAAAACGGCCGAACAAGTTGCTAAACAAGTTGGAGTGACACATACATTCGCGCAACTTCTTCCGGAACAAAAAGTAGAAAAAATAAAAGAGTTAATGAAAAATGATACGGTAGCGATGGTAGGAGACGGAATGAATGATGCCCCTGCGCTTGCTCATGCGCATCTTGGCATCGCTATGGGGAAAGGGACAGATAGTGCGATCGAAACAGCTGATATTGTGCTCATGCAAGATCATCTAGGAAAATTGCCGGAGGCTATCGTAGTTGCTCGGCGAGTAAATCGTACCATTCGTTTAAACATCGCGATTGCTCTTTCGTTAAAAGCAACAGCGCTACTATTCACTATTCCAGGTTGGTTAACATTATGGCTCGCCATTTTATCGGATATGGGGGCAACGATTTTCGTTAGCATACTTAGCTTATTCATTTTATGGGAAAAGCGCACGATCTAAGGTTGTGTGCTTTCCTAAAAAAGGATACTATTCAGAAATATTCGAAACGTTGTTGATTTTTTCATCGTTTTTAGTGAAAATGAAGATAGAATTTTAACGACAAAGAGGATGAATACAATTATGCAAGCAATCGCTGTTATTGCTCCGAATGGAAAAATTTTAGGAGCGGATGAACGTTTTTTTCGTCATTTTTATCATCGTGCTATGGATCACGAGCTGTTAGAAAAGTTTATTCACCAAGCGAAAAATGGTCGGAAGTATTCGTACGCAATTGTAAAAGAAAAAGATGAACAAAAAGATGTGTATGTACAAGCGACAGCTCTATATGACAAAGAGGGGCTGTTGCGAGCAATTGTTGTGACATATCAATACGAACCGTTTATTGATATGCGTCTCACGTCTTCGATGGCTTCACTTGCATCCGAATTTACGTTTATTTTATCCGCGGAAGGCGAGATTACGTACGTTTCACCAACTGCACAATACGTACTTAAGTACGAAAAAGAAATGTGTAGCCAAGAATTATTTTCCTATGTGCATCATGATGATATACCGCTTCTGATGGAAAAGTTACATACGATTTATGCGACAAAAGAAAAAGAAACAACGATTGAATGTCGTTGGCGAACACGTGAAGGGCACTTTATATGGATTTATATGCATGCTCAACCATTACTAAATGAAAGAAATGAAATTGAACACGTGATTGTTGTGGCAAAAGATATTACGAAATGGAAATGTTGCGAGGAAGCACTTGCAAAATTGAAAAATTTCGATTCGTTAACAGATATTCCTAACCGTTTTTATTTTGAAACGTATGTGCAACATATGATTCAACAAAAGAAACCATTTGCCTTATGTTACATTGATTTTGACAAAATTAAGTGGATTAACGATCGTTTTTCGTATCAAGCAGGGGACTTCTTTTTGCAAGAATCTGTTCGTCGCATCCAGAAACATTTGCAACAGGAAGACTTTTTTGCTCGCATCGGTGGCGATGAGTTTGTTATCGTGTTACATGATGTGAATAAAGAGACGATTGTTGCGCGCATGGAGCATTTGCTTCAATCGTTTGTAGAGCCGTTTCGATATAAAAAGCATGTCATCCAATCAGGTCTTTCTATTGGATTGACGTTCTTTCCGCAAGACGGTACGGATTTAGACACGTTGTTGAAACAAGCTGACCAAGCGCTTTGCTATGCGAAGGAAAGAGGGAAAGGGTATCATTTTTATCATCCACAGCAAAATCGAAAAACGATGATTGAACAAGAGTTGCCCCTCGCGTTATTGAACAATCAGTTTTATTTATGTTATCAACCGAAAGTGTCACTAGATAACAAAGCAATTATGGGAGTTGAGGCGCTCATGCGTTGGACACATCCGACGCTCGGCGCGATCTCACCATTAGAGTTTATTCCTATTGCTGAGAAAAACGGATTCATTTTTGAAATTACAACATGGGTGTTAAAAGAGGCGTGTCGACAAGTAAAACAATGGAAAGCTCATTTTCCGACATTAAAACTCGCAGTGAACTTATCACCATTTTTACTAAATCGAAAAGAATTTGTGACGCATGTGAAAAATATTTTGCAAGAAACACAGTTTCCACCGAACTATTTAATTTTAGAAATAACGGAAAGTGGTTTAATGGAAAATATTGAAACAGGAAAACATATTTTAACAGAGTTAAAACAGATCGGCATTCAAGTTGCGATTGACGATTTTGGTACTGGCTTTTCATCGCTTGCTTATATTCGCAATTTGCCTGTTTCATTATTGAAAATCGATCGCTCGTTTATTCGTGACATCACAGATAATTCGAAAGATGCAACGATCGTCGATACAATTATCCACTTAGCAAAAAGCTTAGATTTACAAGTACTTGCCGAAGGGGTGGAGCGTGACGAACAAGTATCTTTATTACAAAAAATGGATTGTGATTTCGCCCAAGGGTTTTACTTTAGTCAGTCGCTAGAAGCAGAAAAGTTATTGCAATGGCTCGAACAACATAATCAATCGAAAGAGGCGCTTCATTAGCGTCTCTTTTCACGTTTTGTTCACATATATTTTCTTTTTTCTTCACAAATTTACATTAATGTGGATAGTATAAAAGATGAACATGAGGACTGAACGAACATGCGTAGCTTATTTTTTTTGATTATATCGATCGTTATACTTTTGTTTACAGAAACGGTATATGGTGAAAAGATTGAAGTACATAAACAGTTGCAACAAGCTATTGATGAGGCGCATGCTGGCGACGTGCTAATCGTGAAAAAAGGGATATACAAAGGCCCAATTATCATCCGCAAGCCCCTTCATCTTGTTGCCGAACCTGGAGCGGTAGTTGATGGAGGAGGAAGCGAATATGTTGTTACAATTCGTGCCCCTCGGGTCCATGTCGAAGGGTTAACGGTTCGTAACAGCGCGTATGGAAAAGGGGCTGGTGTGCTCATTCAAGAAAGTTCACATGTCACGTTAAAACACGTACGTATTGAACAGGTGCATTACGGTGTTTATGTAGAAAAAGGAACACATATCAATCTCTTAAACAATGCTATTCGTGGACGAGATATTCACTTTGCTCAACGAGGAAACGGTATTCACCTATTGAAGACAAGCCACGCTGTTGTGCGCGAAAATCATATTTCACGTGTGCAAGATGGCATTTATTTAGACTGGGCTAAGCAGACCGTGATGGAAAAAAATAAAGTAACAGATGCCCGCTATGCGCTCCATTTTATGTACTCTGAAGGTGGAGCGGCAAAAGAAAATGTGCTGAAAGAAAATATTAATGGAATCATGATGATGATGTCAAAGCAGTTTAATATCGGACATAATACGATTGTTAGACAATTAGACTATCGTGGGTATGGAGCACTCATTTACGATAGCGAATATGTCGTAATGCACAACAATACATTACTTTATAATAGCACAGCTTTATCGTTACAAAACGCACGTCATTGTCATATAAAAGACAATGAGTTTATCGGTAACTATCGTGCATTGCATAGTTTGTATGAAAACCCCGACACAATTGTTTTTAAAAATAAATTTTTGGGAAATATGGAAGACGCACTTATTCAAGGTACACCTATTGCATTCGATGATGGACATAGAGGGAATTATTGGGATACTTATCGGTTTTATGATTTCAACGATGATGGAATTGGTGATACCCCACATCGCATTCGTTCCATGTATAGTCGACTGTTGCGGAAATGGCCAAGCGTGCAATTTTATTTTCAAAGTCCGGCGTTAGCACTTCTTGATACAACAGAGTCATTTTTTACGCATGCGCAGGCGCAAGGGGAAGATCATTTTCCGACGATGAAAATCGATCAAGATAAAAAAGAAACAAAGGAAAGATCGTGGAAGCTACTATTGTTTGGAAGCGTTTTATTTATAAGCAGTTTGTTTATGATTAGATATGGAAGGAGAATGACATATGAAAAAAATTGCTAGCCTTTTCTTTGTATGTTTTCTCACCGCATGTGGTGGAACGAAAACGTATGAGCCAGAAGAAATTAACCCGGATATTGATGTGTGTGTAATTTGTAATATGAGTATAACAGCAGAGCCATATGCTACAGAAATCGTTTTAAAAGATGGAACGGTGCATAAGTTTGATGATATTGGGTGCATGATTGAGTGGATGAATGAACAAAACGATGAGGACATGGCAAAGAAATACGTTCGTGATGTAACAAACGGGAAGTGGATTGAACTTGAGCAAGCTGTTTACGTATACAATCCAAATTATTGGACGCCGATGAATTATGGGGTCGTTTCATTTGCAAACGAAAAACATGCCAAAGAGTACATGGAACAAGAAGGAAAAGGGGAGTTATGGACGTATGAGCAACTAAAAAAACATCGGTGGGGATTTGAACGATGAATACAGCGATAAAGTACCAATGGATGATGATGATTCGTAGCAAATGGCTCATCACTTTTGCCGTTTTGTTTGCTGTTCTATCATCAACTGTGATCGCCAGTAGCGGACACGAGGCAGCAGGAGTATTCACACGTTCGACAGCAGCTTTATTAAATTTGTCCCTTTTACTTGTTCCGCTCGTTGCTCTATTAGCAGGTAGTTTGTTTATTGCAGGGGAAAAAGAAGACGGTCGGTTATCACTTATATTAACATATCCAGTCTCTACTCGTTCTTTAACAGTTGGTTTATATGTGGGAAGTTGTATATCATTATGGACAGTAGTTGCACTCGGGTATGGAAGTGCAAGCGTCGCTCTTTTTGCAACAGGAGGGACGTGGTCGGCGTTTGTTTTTCTTTCGTTTGTACTAACCATTGTATTAACGAGTATTTTTTTAGCAATTGCTTTATTCGTTGGACTTGTTTCCTCTAATCGTTTACAAGCTCTCGGTGTCAGTTTATTTATTTGGGCGTTTTTCGTTTTATTTTATGAATTTATCGTATTATTTTTGTTATCAATCGTTCCAAAGCAATGGACCATTTTCTTATTTACCGTATCCATTATATTTAATCCGGTTGAACTCATGCGCATTTGGACTGTAGCCGCTTTGAAAAGTAGCGCAATATTTGGACCACAACTATATGAATGGTCAAAATGGGTAGAAAGTGCAAGTGGACATTTTACATTTATTGTAATATCATGTGTATGGGTAATTGTTCCATTGTTTTTAGTGAACGTATGGTTGAAACGAGGGAAACAACATGCTTGAAGTGAGACAATTGACGAAAATATATAACGAGCAAAATAAAGTGGAAAACATTTCTTTTTCTGTTCAGAAGGGACAATGTTTAGCACTATGCGGTGGTAACGGCGCAGGAAAAAGCACGATTATTAAAATGTTAATCGGACAGCTCTCTCCAACAAAAGGGGACATATATATAAACGGACAACCGATTCAAAACAACGACAAACAATGGTTTTCGTTTATGCCTGATCATTTGCAATTCCCTCCCTTGTTTACAGGTTACGAAGTGTTATCTCTATTTGGACGATGGCAAGGGGCTAATGAGGAGCGCATTAAACAATGTTTAGCACTCGTTGGATTGGAAAACGATCAACATAAACAAGTGAAGACGTATTCAAAAGGAATGCAACAGCGGCTTTCATTTGCGCAAGCGCTTTTAGCGGACGCTCCTTTACTCATTTTAGATGAACCGACAAACGGTTTAGATCCGTATTGGATATGGGAATTTAAACAGCTTATTCGTTCTGAAAAAGAAAAAGGAAGAGCGATCATTTTTTCCACGCATATGTTGTCAATGGTCGAAGAAATTGCAGATACTGTCGCGTTTATTCATCAAGGACAAATGCTCATATACGATTCGGTTTCTACACTTTGTCAAGACGGAAAGTCATTAGAGTCTATATTTTTTGCGCAAATTTCACAACATATGGCATACTGAAAAAGTAAGCGAATATAGCTTGCTTTTTTCGTTTGTATAAGGGGGAATGTAAGATGTTAAAATTGTATGTCATTCGTCATGCAGAAACAGAGTGGAATGCACAACAGCGAATGCAAGGGTGGAAAGACTCGCCTTTAACTGAAGCAGGAAGAAAACACGCGACACTTTTACATGATCGGTTGCGAACGATTCCGTTTACTGCTGTATATTGTAGTCCGAGCGATCGGACAAAAGAAACGGCACAAATTGTTTTAGGCCAACGTGACGTACCTCTTTATTTTGATGAGCGATTACGTGAAATTCATTTAGGACATTGGGAAGGAAAAACAATTGCAGAAATTGCTCAGATGGACGAACGAAATCATTATCATTTTTATCATGAGCCAGACGCATACAAGCCGAGTGTTGGAGAGACATTTTTTGATGTACAACATCGGGCTGTAGCTGCGATCCATCATATAGCTGAAAATCATTCGAATGGTCATATTCTTGTTGTTACACATGGCGTGGTCATTCGCACACTTCTTGTATATTGGAAACAACAAACAATGGCAGAGTTATGGAAAAATAGCCGCGTATATGGCACGAGCGTAACGATCGCTTCTTTTAACGACAAACAGTGGGGAGTGGAGTGTGAGTCGGACATTTCACATCTTGAAAGTGAGCTGACACATTTGTGAGAAAATGGGTTATTTTTTTCATTGCAATTTTCTTTATTGCTGGTTGTGCCCAACAAAATAACGGAACGACGTTTGTTACGACAGTGGAGCATGTTATCGATGGTGATACAGTGAAAATACGAAAAGATGGCGAATTAGTAACGGTTCGTCTATTAAATATCGACACGCCAGAAACGTATCGGGAAAAACAAGCATACGGTGAAGAAGCGAAGCAATTTGCAAAAGATGTCCTTCTTCATAAAAAAGTGACGATCGAGTTAAGTGCAAAAGAGAAGCCATATGACCGTTATGGTCGATTGCTTGCTTACATATGGATGGAGGATCAAACATTGTATCAAGAAAAAATTGTAAAAGAAGGACTTGCTCGTGTTGCTTATATGTTTGACCCTGATACAAAATACGCTAAACAATTGTATGAAGCACAAGAGCAAGCAAAAAAAGCGAAAAAACGAATATGGAGTGTTGACGGCTACGTAACAGAAAAAGGATTTGATATGAGCGTATGGCTTGATAAAGCTTCATAAATATAAAAAGGGCTGAATGAAACAGCCCTTTTAATGTGCTAACATCGCTTGCATATCTTCTTCCACATTGCCGATGAGTTTGAGGCCAAACATATCTTGCAATACGCGCAACACACCTTCAGAAATAAAGTGTGGTGCTTTTGGTCCAATCCGAATGTCTTGAATGCCTAAACTAAACAATCCGAGTAAAATGGCAACCGCTTTTTGTTCAAACCATGAAAGAACGATGCTGACAGGTAGTTCATTTACCTCACAGTCAAACGCTTCTGCAAGTGCCATCGCAATTTTGACAGTCGAAATCGAGTTATTGCATTGTCCTAAGTCAATATATCGCGGAATGTTTGTGCCAGGAACGACACCATAATCTACATCGTTGAAGCGGAATTTTCCGCAAGATGTCGTTAAAATAACTGTGTTTTTCGGTAAAGACGTGGCTAATGAACGATAATATTCACCGCCTTTTCCAGGCGCGTCACAGCCTGCGATGACGAAAAAGCGTTGAATTTTTCCTTCCTTTACAGCTTGAATAATTTCTGGTGCAATTTGAATGACTGTTTCGTGATGGAAACCAGTAACTAATGTTTCATCTGATTCGATATTTGCTTCTGGAAGTTGTAACGCTTTCTCAATCAACGGTGTGAAATCATCATTCTCGATTTTTTGTACATGTTCTAATCCGGCTACATCGTATGAAAACATGCGATCAGCATACGAGCCTTTAATCGGCATCACACAGTTTGTTGTCGCTAAAATGGCGCCAGGGAATTTTTCAAATAAACGACGTTGGTCGTACCATGCTTTTCCGACGTTTCCTTTTAAATGTTTATATTTTTTCAATTGCGGATAGCCGTGCGCAGGCAACATTTCGGAATGCGTGTAAATGTTAATTCCTTTGCCTTCTGTTTGTTTCAATAACTGTTCAAGTGCAAATAAGTTATGTCCTGTAACGAGAATACATTTTCCTTCAATTTTATTTTGTGTTACGCGAACAGGTTGAGGAATGCCAAGGCGTTCTGTATGTGCCCGATCGAGCAGTTCCATGACACGAATAGCAGCTTTTCCGACTTTCATCGCCATATCTAAATGTTCTTGCACGTTAAAGTTGGAGTTTGTTAGTGTCATATACAACGCTTCATGCGTTGTTGTATCAACAAATGGATCTGTATATCCGAGTTGATGAGCATGCGTGCGATATGCAGCAATTCCTTTTAGCGCAAATACAATCGTATCTTGTAAGCTTGCAATCGTTTCATCTTTTCCGCAAACACCGACGACTGTGCATCCCCCTGTTGGCGTTTGTTCGCATTGATGACAAAACATCATAACCCCTCCTTTTCTTATTAACACTTTAACAATAGGGGAAAATACGTATGTCGTAAGTGATGCATATCACACTTTTATATAAAAATGTGAACAACATTTGACAATATTCCATATTGAATCATGAAAAAGAATGTATTAAAATGAAAGAAAATTGAATCAATCAAACTACTAGGGGTGCCGGATGGCGATGGCTGAGAGGAAAACGCGTAATCAGTTTTCCAACCCTTTGAACCTGATCTGGCTTGTACCAGCGGAGGGAAGTAGGCTATGTTTTGAGTGTGCAAACTAGTCGATTCTGTCCGACTAGTTTTTATTTTTTAAGGGGGAATGAATGATGAATGTAGGACAATGGTTAACACGTGTGAGAGAGGAATCACCACTTGTACACAATATGACAAATGTCGTGGTGACTAATTTTGTTGCGAATGGTTTACTTGCTCTAGGTGCATCTCCTGTTATGGCTTATGCAAAAGAAGAAGTAGAGGATATGGTTCGTTTAGCACGTGCTCTTGTATTAAACATTGGTACATTAAACGAAACAGACGTAGAAGCGATGGTTATTGCCGGAAAAGCGGCAAACGAAGCAAATGTTCCCGTTGTTTTCGATCCTGTTGGGGCAGGTGCGACAGTGTATCGCACCGAAACAGCAAAACGTATATTACACGAAGTGAACATTTCGATTTTACGTGGAAATGCATCCGAAATTGCAAGTATTACTGGAGAACAAGCACGCACAAAAGGAGTCGATGCAGGGGATGTGCAAGGGGATCTCGTGCATGTAGCGAAAAAAGCAGCGCGTATGTTTCGTTGTACAGTTGTTGTGACTGGGAAAGATGATGTGGTGACAGATGGTGAAAAAGTAATGATCGTCTCAAACGGTGATGCCATGTTAACGAAAGTGACAGGAACAGGCTGTTTATTAAGCTCGGTGTTAGGTGCATTTGCTAGTGTAGGAGAAAATGTGGTGATGTCATCTGTCGCTGCGCTTGCTTATTACGGTGTAGCAGCTGAAAAAGCGGCGAAACATGCCAAAGCGCCTGGTTCTTTTCAGCTTGCATTTCTTAATGCTTTATACGAAACGAGCGCAGAAGAAGTGAATGAATACGCACGCATTCGAGGGGAATAAAATGATGAAACAAAAACTATCTTTATACTTTGTGATGGGAAGCGTCGATTGTATGAAAGATCCGCTTGCTGTGCTGGATGAAGCGATTGAAGGCGGCATTACGATGTTTCAGTTTCGGGAAAAAGGAAAAGGGGCACTTACAGGAGTTGCAAAATATCGTTTAGCTGAGAAATTGTTTGAGCGATGTCTTGCTCACAACATTCCTTTTATTGTAAATGATGATGTTGATTTAGCGCTTGCCTTACAGGCAGACGGTATTCATGTCGGACAAGAGGACGAAGCGGCTGAACGCGTTCGCGATCGCATAGGGAATAAATATTTAGGGGTATCCGTTCATAACTTGACTGAAGTAAAAAAAGCGCTTGCTGCTCACGCCGATTATGTCGGACTAGGTCCCATTTTCCCAACCGTTTCAAAAGACGATGCAAAGCAAGCATGTGGACTGACGATGATTGAACATATTCGTGCGCACGAAAAACATGTTCCACTCGTTGCGATTGGTGGGATTACAGAACAAACAGCGGAACAAGTCATCAAAGCGGGGGCAGATGGAATTGCCGTCATTTCTGCCATTTGCCGTGCTGAGCATATTTGTGAACAAACAAAACGACTATATGAGATTGTCATGCGTACAAAACAAGAAGGCGACAGGTAATGTCGTCTTTTTCTATTTTTTTGTGCAGGATTTTACTCACATATGTCGAAAAAAACAGCGAACATACGAAAGAAGGAGATGGGAAAGATGGAACATATCGTATTGTCATATGAAGATCGAGTTGCAACAATTGAGTTGAATCGTCCAGATGCGCTGAACGCTTTAAACGAGAAAATGTTAGCGGAGTTGTTACAAGCGTTAAAAGAAGTGGAAAAAAGCGAGGCGGATATTGTCGTCATTCGTGGGCGTGGAAAAGGATTTAGTGCAGGGGGAGACATTAAAACGATGTTGCAGTCAACGAATGAACATTCATTCATAGAAGTGATGGAAACGATTAAACAAATTGCAATAACGTTACATCAATTGCCGAAACTAACGATCAGTTACGTGCACGGTGCAGCTGCAGGGTTAGGATTTAGTTTAGCGCTTGCTTGTGACTATGTGATCGCAAACGAACAAGCGCGCGTTGCAATGAATTTTATCGGTATTGGCTTAGTTCCAGATGGTGGGGGGCATTTCTTTTTAAAACGAAAAATTGGTGATGTCAAATCGAAGCAAATCATATGGGAAGGAAAAGTAATGAGTGCACAAGAGGCATATGAAGTGGGACTGATTGATGAAATCGGTGATGAGCAGGCGATTCAACAGAAAGTAACGGAGTGGCTAGCAAAACCGATTCGTGCGATGATCGCAACAAAGCAGTTGTATGCTTATTTAAGCGAAGAACAGTTATTAAACACGTTACAAATGGAGACGACGTATCAAGCAGAAATGCGTAAAACAAAAGACCACGAAGAAGGTATTCGCGCCTTTTTAGAAAAGCGTCGTCCACATTTTATCGGGAAATAAAAAATTTGCAAAACTTTCATCTTTATACTAGCCTTTTCGAATGAACGGTGTGTATAAATGAAGTATAGGAAAATATGCTGAAAAGGGCGGCTGAAGATGAAAGTAGTGATTATTGACGATTACGTGCCGACATTAGAAATGATAGAGGCGATGCTCGAACATATTAAAGGCATTTCCATTCATCCGTTTGAAGATGCGGATGAGGCATATGCATATATTTTATCTCAACATGTCGATGTCATTTTAATGGATATTTGTATGCCTGGAACAGACGGTATTGAATGGTGTCGGCGATTGAAGCAACATGAGCAATTACATCATGTCCCTGTATTAATGGTTACAGGTTACGATGATGAACAAAAGTTAGTGGAAGCGTTTGCAGCGGGGGCATTTGATTACATTCGCAAGCCGTTTACAATGGTCGAACTCGTTTCGCGTGTTCAATTGGCGTATCGCCAAAAAGAAACGATGGATCAACTGAAACGAACGAATGAAGCGTATACAGAAAGTTATCGGCATATGTGGACGATGCAAAAAAAGATGAATGAAGACTTACACTTAGCTCGACTCGTTCAAGAAGGTTTACTTCCTGAACCGATGAATAATGAACATATTCATTTTGTCGGAACATATATTCCTTCTTCACAGCTATCTGGTGATTTATATTTTTGGCAACAAGTTCGTTCACATATGTATGCTTTTATTGTGATTGATGTCATGGGGCACGGTGTTGCATCTGCGCTTGTTGCCATGTCGATTCGTTCTTTATTACATGGATTAATGACGAAAGTGACAGACCCGCTTCTTGTTGTAGATGAGTTAAATCGCCATGCGTTTCAATTGTTCGGGAAAGAGACGAAGTATTATTTTACAGCTTTTTATGGAACGATTGATGTAAAAAAGAAAGTCATTGAGTATGTAAACGCAGGTCACCCTCAAGCCATATTGATGACTAACCGAAAAACAATGCTTCTTAAAGAAGGGGGCATTCCAATTGGCATTGTATCAAATGCCCCTTATAAAAAAGGGACGGTTTCGTTTCAACATGACACTTATCTTATGATTTATACAGACGGATTAATCGAAGTGTTAGGTGAAGAATGTGCAGAACAGCTTACCGATATGATGCAAACGGCTCATACATTTGATGAGATGGTACAAAAAATAAATGAAAAAGCACAATATGATAAAGGAAATGACGATATTACGTTCGTTTCCATTCACATCAAATAAGCGATCTTTCGAAAGATCGCTTATTTGATGTCAACAATTTGATCGAGCTGACAAATGGATAGTATATGTTTAATAGGAGCTGAAACACCTGTCATTTCAATGCGCACTCGATCTTTCAGTGGATATAACCAGCTGATGAGCAAACGAACACCAGAGCTGTCAATAAACCGAACGGCAGATAAATCAATTTGTAAATGGGATGTATCCCACGGCTGCGATTGAATTGTTTCTTCCATCATGCGTGACGTTTCAAAGTTAATATCTTGCTGAAAAGAGACAACGATTTTGTCACCATATGTTACAATGTTAATCATGTTTTTCCCCCTTTTTTCGTGCGATCATGACGACAGCACGTTTCCCTTTTTCGTCAAATGAAAAATGGGAAGCAAGCTGTTGAACGAGAAAAAGTCCGCGTCCTCCTTGACGAGTGAAATCAGGAGGAGGAGCGCTGAGTTTTTCCTCCCATTGAAAGCCGTCTCCTTCATCAATGACTTCAATGGCGATTGCTTCATCTGACCAGCTGATGTGTACAGTAGCATATTTTTTTCTAGAGTGTCGAATGACATTTGAGACGAGCTCCCATAATATTAATTGAATTGTATATCTTTGCATGTCGTCTAGTTGCATATGACCATGTATTTGCTCGAGCATCGCTGAAATCATGGTGCTATAATTTGTTTCATTTAGCTGAGCTTGAATCATTGTTTTTTAATTGAATCAAAAGTTGTTTTATATAAGGATGTTTATAATCACATTGATGCTCGAGACGATACAATTGGCTCCATAAAGAGTTATATGTTGAACGAAACGAGAGTGGGATGCTCTCTCCAAATGAGCGTTGTAAATGCATGAGACGAAACTTCGCATAATTTCGTGACGGTACATTATTCGGGAGAAGCCCCATATCGATGCGAATGAGTTGCTCGTTTACTTCGTGAAGCAACGTTTCCGCCATGTCGTCGATATGAGCAAACGTTCGTTGCTCGTATTTCAGCCGTGGATGCTTCATCGTCATCTTCCTCCGTTTAACAATTACGAATTAAACTTTTCGGTCAGTTCTTGATTTAAATCGTTTAACTGTTCGGCCATTTCAGCAATTTGTGAGGCAGCGGATGAAATTTCATCAAACATTTGATGAAACTGTCCAATGAGTGAAGTAAATTGATCGATTTTTTTGTTTGTTGATTTTACATCGGTGACAGACTGATCAAAAATATGAATAATGCTTTCATTTGCTTGTCGGAATGCTCTCGTTTCGTCGACAATTTGTTGAAACGCATGTTCAAATTTTCGAATCGTTTGTTGGACAACATCGATGTGATTTTGAATGTAGTCTAGCGATTGCTCGGTTTGCGTAGCAAGCTTTCGCACCTCATTGGCTACAACGGCAAATCCTTTTCCATGTTCACCAGCGCGAGCTGCTTCAATGTTGGCATTTAATGATAAAATGTTCGTCTGGTTTGAAATGCTGCGAATCGCATTGACGATTTCCCCAATTTTTCGTGAGCTATCTGTTAGTTCGTTTGTCAACGATTTTGTTCCTTCGATTAATTTAGCAACGCCATCGAGTTTTGTTAATGTTTGTTTCACATCTTCTTTTCCTTTTTCAACACGCTCTGTCATTTGGACGGATTGACGCTGGATGGTCGTTACTTCATCTAACATGTTTTGGACATTTTTTTGTACTTCAAAAATGGAAGCGGTCGTTTCTTCTGCACTTGAAGCAAGCGTTGTCGATGATTCTGTTAAACGATGTTGCAACTCTGCAATTTCATTTAACTTCATCATGGACGATGTATACGACTCAATATACGTTTCAATCGCAATTTGCATATCGAATGAACAAAGTTTAGCAAACGAGCGGTAAATATTTGTTGCTTCTGTTGGTGGGAGCTCTTCCATTAATATGTGAAGCACTTCATTTTGAATGATTGTATAGGCGCCTAAATACCATTCTGGGAATAGACCGATTCGGTTATGAACGTTTCCGATCACTTTTCGCCGTATAATATATTGCTCACCAATTTCCCCAGAGACCATATCCATTAAATAAGCGCGCAACGTTTGTTTTAAACGATCAAGCGTGGAATGATTGTCAATAATGCGTCTTAAATTTGGTATTTGTCCAATTTGATTGTAAAACACATTAACGATTCGTTCGACATGTTTAGCAAAGAGCGGGCGAATCGAAGCAAGTCGTTGCACATCTTCTTCTGTTAATCGAACGAAAGAAACTTGTTGTTTCCGATCGCTTGAAAGGAGTTGTCGATAATACGTTGTAACGTGTGAAGATGTAGAAGGACGAAGATTCGTATCTTCATTTTCTTTTTGATTTTTTTTACGGAACAGCTGAATAGCCCCCTGTTCATTGAAAAGAGTGTGAAATGGACATTTTGACATCATTTTCCCTCCAATTTTTATAAAAAATCCCCTAGAATATTATATCATGTACTGTAAAAATAAGAAGGAAATTTTTTATGTTATTTCCGAGGGAAGCGCAAAAAATGACAAAGTTTTCCCTGCTTGTCGAACGAAAAAGAATAAAGTAGAATGTATATTTGTGAACAATATGAATTGCGGAGAGAGAAGCGATGAGTAAAAAAATTTTATATTTGTTTTTTGTTTTAATAGGTGTTACAGTTGTTATTTTTGCGAATATGAAGCATAACATTTATACGTTCATGTAAAATAGGTGTTTCCATTAGTACATGTATACCCCTTTGTACATATGCTAGAAGTGTAACAAACTTTAATACGAAAGGGGTATGAAATATGCGCTGTCGCCCAAATATGATGCCGCCAATCGTTCATCCAACAAAATGTTGTACACAACATCAAATGCAAACAACGATTGTGCCACACATTCATCCGTCACATACGACGTATGTGAACCATCATTTGTTCCAGCATCAACATTATTTTCCGCATACACAATCTGTTGTGAACGATGTATCACATCAACATGTTGTTTGTCCGGGAGCTAGCCCGTTTCCACGACCATTTTAACCGAAGGCAAGTCGCCTTCGGTTTTTTGTCGAAAAAAAGACGAAGTTTGTGAAAATGAAAAATTGACAAGGACTGTTTTTTTTGAAAGAATAGGTGTAGACATGGATAATTGAGGTGAGCAAACGTGCTTTCAGATCGCATCAACTTAACAGCAAAAGACATTCTTGAAAAAGAGTTTAAAATAAGTATGCGCGGATACAATCAAGATGAAGTTGATCGTTTTCTTGATTTAGTCATTAAAGACTATGAAACATTTCATCAAATGATTGAACAATTACAACAAGAAAATGCAAAATTGAAAAGCCAATTGCAGGAGGCACAAAAACGTCAGCCATCTCAAACGGGAACGACGAACTTTGATATTTTACAGCGTCTTTCCAATTTGGAAAAACATGTTTTTGGAAACAAACTTTACGAATAAATGTTCCAACCTTTTCTATTGATTTGGCTTATCGTTTCGGATATACTAACATATGCTTACATGAATCATGTTCGGGTAATCGCTGCGATGTGTATGCATCGTAGAGGAAAGTCCATGCTCGCACGGTGCTGAGATGCCCGTAGTGTTCGTGCCTAGCGAATGCATAAGCTAGGGCAGTCTGGCGATGAGCTGGGCTGACGGCAGGGAAAGAGCCTACGTCCTTCAATGGATATGGCTCGACTACCTTTAAAGTGCCACAGTGACGTAGTCTTGCTGGAAACGGCAAGAGTGGAACGCGGTAAACCCCACGAGCGAGAAACCCAAATGATGGTAGGGGCACCTTCTCAAAGGAAATGAACGGAGAGAAGGACAGGCATACAGCCTGTAGATAGATGATTACCACCGAAGTACGAGGCGCGAGCCGTTTGCAGTACGACGGAACAGAACATGGCTTACAGAACATGATTCATGGTCTCACTCTCCTGCATAACGTCAGGGGAGTTTTTGTTTTTTGGGAATATGAGGGGAGAGTTTGCCTTGAACAAAAAATTAGCATCTTTGTTTGGTTTAGATACATTTTTATCTGTGTCTCATGCCGTTATTCAAGAAGCAGACGAGGGAATCATTGTTACGGATAGTGAAGGGCATATTTTATTAGCTAACCCAGCTTTCGAAACAGTAACAGGTTATACACAAGAAGAAGTGCTCGGAAAAAAACCGAATATTCTTCGCTCTGGTTTACACGATCGAGTATTTTATGAAAATATGTGGGAAACGATACGTGATCATGGGGTTTGGAAGGGAGAAATTTGGAACAAACGAAAAAATGGCGAGTTGTTTGTAGAATGGTTAACGATTAAAGCTATCTATGACGCTACCGGAAATCCAACACATTATGTAGCAATTTTTTCAGATGTGACGCAACATAAGCGGACGATGGAGCAACTTGCGCGATTATCGAACTATGATTTGTTGACCAACGTTCCAAATCGACAATTATTTACGAAACGTCTGCAACATTTACTTGATATGGCACGTCGCTACAATCAACAATTAGCTATTTTGTTTCTTGACTTAGACCGCTTTAAATATATTAACGATGAGCTTGGACATCATAATGGAGACGTATTGTTAAAAAAGGTAGCCAATCGTTTAAAAAAGCTACTGCGCACGAAGGATACGTTAGCGCGTATTGGTGGAGATGAATTTGTAGTTATTTTACCTAAACTAAAGGATGTTCAAGAAGCTGTTAGCATAGCAGAACAAATGATTGAATCATTACAAGCTCCTTTTATGTTAAACGGAAAAGATGTATATATGTCAGCAAGCATCGGCATAAGCATGTACCCAAACGACGGAGGTGATGGTGAAACATTATTACGTCGAGCCGATCGTGCTATGCAAAAAGCGAAAGAAAGCGGAAGAAATCGCTTTGAGTTATATACAGCTAAGTTAGACTACCAAAGCGAAGTGGTCATGTTAGAAAATTATTTACGAAAAGCGATTGAACGAAATGAATTATTCATTTGCTATCAACCCATTGTTAATATGAAAACGAAAAAAATTGAAGCACTTGAAGCGTTAATACGTTGGCAACAACCGAATATCGGTTTCATTTCTCCTGGGCAATTTATTCCGCTTGCAGAAGAAACGGGATTGATTGTTCCAATAACAAAATGGCTATTCGAACAAGCATGTATACATATCAAGGCGATTCACCAATTCGCTCCGCATATGAAAATCGGAATGAATATTTCTGCTGTTCATTTTCAACAAGATGATTTCGTTGAGCAACTATCGACGATTGTCAAACAAAACGATGTACATCCACGCTTTTTTAAATTAGAACTAACGGAAAGTACGATTATGCCAAATGCAGAGGAATCTGTTCAAAAACTTGTACAGTTAAAACAGTGCGGTTTTAAACTAGCTATTGATGATTTTGGGACAGGTTTTTCTTCATTAAGTTATTTGCATCGTTTTCCAATTGATATTTTAAAAATCGATCAATCGTTTATTCGTCGCTTATCTTTATATAGCGATGATGCGACGATCGTCTCAACAATTATTATGATGGCGCATCATTTGCATTTATCGGTCGTGGCGGAAGGGGTCGAGACAGAGCAACAATATGAATTTTTAAATAAACAACAATGTGATATGGCACAAGGATATTACATTGCTAAACCGATGCCAATAGATGAGGTGCAGCACTTTATTCAAGAATGGAATGAATATATCAATGAAAGGTGAATGAATATGGGGCAGATAACGTTAATTGCAACTGCAGCAATGGGGCTTGAGTCCATTGTTGCAGATGAAATCCGGGCGCTCGGATATGACTGTCAGGTGGACAATGGAAAAGTGACGTTTGTTGCAGATGAGCGGGCGATTTGTCGTACGAATTTATGGCTTCGCACAGCCGATCGGGTGAAAGTGAAGGTGGGGGAATTTCGTGCAACGACGTTTGAAGAGTTATTTGAACAAACAAAAGCGTTGCCATGGGCACAGTTTTTACCTATGGACGCCCAATTTCCTGTTGTTGGGAAGTCGGTTAAATCAAAATTGTTTAGTGTATCCGATTGTCAAGCGATCGTAAAAAAAGCGATTGTTGAACATTTAAAACAACATTATGGTATTTCATGGTTCGAGGAAACAGGTGCCCAATTTCGTATTGAAGTCGCTTTACATAAAGATATCGCTACATTAACAATCGATACGAGTGGTGCTGGATTACATAAAAGGGGATATCGTATCAAGCAAGGAGAAGCACCATTAAAAGAAACGTTAGCGGCAGCGCTCGTTCAGTTAACGAATTGGAATCCGGATCGTCCATTTGTTGATCCATTTTGTGGATCGGGAACGATTGCGATTGAAGCAGCGCTGATTGGTCAAAATATTGCACCAGGATTTAACCGCGATTTTGTATCTGAACAATGGGGTTGGATCCCATCTCGATTTTGGGACGAAGCAAGGGAAGAGGCGGAAGATTTAGCGCACTACGATCAACCGCTACATATCGTCGGCTTTGATATTGATCATCGTATGGTAGATATCGCGAAAACGAACGCACAAGAAGCAGGACTAGCTGATTTAATTACGTTTAAACAGATGCAGGTGAAAGATTTTCGAACGAAAGACGAGTATGGTGTCATCGTCGGCAACCCTCCTTATAGTGAGCGATTAGGGGAAAAAGAAGAAGTAGAACAGTTATATCGGGAAATGGGAAAGACATTCGCTGCACTCGATACTTGGTCGATTTATATATTAACATCTCATCGTCACTTTGAGCAGTTGTACGGGAAGCAAGCAACAAAACGCCGAAAACTATTCAATGGTTTCATTGAAACGCAATATTATCAATTTTGGGGACCTCGTCCGCCGCATTCATATGAAAAGCTGTCTCATTGACAGCTTCTTTTTCTTTTCAACTTCATTGACTTCTTTCTTTTTTTGGTCGATAATTAATGTTTGTGTACTTCGTTAAAATTAATGGAGGGGCTAAAAAATATGAGCAAATATCCGTTTGTATTAAGTAAAAATGAAAATTTTTTTGATAAATTAAACGAATGGATTGGGGACGTGTTTTACGATATTTTACCTGAAGCAGGGTTTGAATTACGTGATGAGCAAATTTTTATGGCATTTCAGCTTGAGCGAGCATTTAAAGAGAAAAAAGTGATGTTTGCGGAAGCAGGGGTAGGAACGGGAAAGACGATTGTATATTTACTTTACGCCATTTGTTATGCAAGATATATTGGAAAACCTGCCATTATTGCTTGTGCAGATGAAACGCTCATTGAACAACTTGTAAAAAAAGAAGGAGATATTGCTAAAATTTCGCGTGTTTTAAACATAAACATCGATGTTCGTCTAGCGAAATCACCAGATCAATATTTATGTTTGAACAAATTGGACGATATATTAATGACCGAAGAGGAAGAGTTGTACGAGCAAATTTTTGACGAATTGCCTCCATTTGTTCATGATCATGCTCCGCTCCAGACGTTTTACCATTACGGTGATCGAAAAGATTATGCTCATTTAAGCGATGAGCAATGGTCAAAAATTGCTTGGGATCCGTTTCAAGACTGTTTAGCATGTGAAAAGCGCCATCGTTGTGGCCAAACGTTATCGCGTGATTATTATCGCAAAGCAACGGATTTAATTATTTGTTCTCACGATTTTTATATGGAACATATTTGGACGTATGAAGCACGGAAACGTGAAGGACAGTTACCACTGTTACCAGAAGCGAGTTGTGTCATTTTTGATGAAGGGCATTTATTAGAGTTTGCTGCTCAAAAAGCGTTAACATATCGTATGAAAGAAACGACATTAGAAGCGTTACTTTCCCGTTTATTAGAAAATGATATTCGCGAACAATTAGCTTATTTAATCGAAGATACATTGGAACTTAGTGTACGATTTTTTGATGAATTGATGAATCATGCAAAAGCGGTATCGGGATCTAATCGTCAAGAAATAACATTTACTGCGTCCCTTTTACAACTGGCAAAAACGCTACGAACGAAAGTAGAACAAATTGGAGACGAACTCGTATTTGAGAGTGAAACGTATACGATTGACCATTATCAATTGAAAGTTGTTGATGAATATTTAGACCAAATTCATCATTCACTATATTTATTCATCCATAATCGTGACGCCATTACATGGCTTGAGTCTTCACTCGATGGTAACACGCTTGTCATTATGCCGAGAACGGTGCAAGAAGTGTTGCGCGAAAAAGTGTTTTCTAAACATATTCCATTTATTTTTTCATCTGCCACATTATCGAATGAAAAATCATTTGATTATATGGCAAAAAGTCTTGGCATCGACGAATATTTATCATTTCATGTTAATTCTCCATTTGACTATGATGAACAAATGACGATTTATATGCCAATATTTGAGAATAACGAACGCATATTTGAAGAGAAATATGCGTACGCCATAGAAAAAATACGTGAGACAAATGGGCGTGCGCTTGTATTGTTCCCAACACGCGAACAATTGAATGAATTTAAAGCTCGAGCGCAACAAGAAGAAGGACTCACTTTTTTATTTGAAGGCGATCAAGAAATTAGCGAACTCGTTTCGCGCTTTCAAAACGAAGAAGAAACGATTTTATGTGCCCAACATTTATGGGAAGGATTAGACATTCCAGGTCCGTCACTAAGCAACGTCATCATTTGGGCACTCCCTTATCCACCGAATGATCCCGTTTTTCAGGCAAAGCGAAAACAAACGGACAATCCGTTTTGGGAAGTGGACGTTCCGTATATGGTTTTACGATTGCGACAGGGGGTAGGGCGTCTCATTCGTCAACGAGACGATCGAGGAATTGTATGTATTTTTGTGACAGATGATGAGCCAATGCAAGTGATTGAAACGATCAAACGTGTATTACCGACAGATGTACAGCAAAAATAAAGGAATATTTGTAAATATTGTAGAATAACGATACAACGGAATGGAGGGAAGAAGATGAAGAAAAATATTCAGGCTGTTGAAAAGCAATTTTTGCAGTACGTCAAAAAAATGATGGCGTACAAAGAAGCTATTTCGCTTATGTATTGGGATTTGCGTACAGGTGCTCCCAGAAAAGGGGTTGATCAACGCTCAGAAGTGATCGGAATGTTATCACAAGATGTATTTCATATGTCGACCTCAGAGCAAATGGCCGCATATATTGCGGAACTTTCAGCGAAGTCCGTACAGGAACAATTGTCACCGGTCACCCGTTATACGTTAGTAGAATGTCAGAAAGAGTACGAACGAAATAAAAAAATTCCTGCTGATGAGTATAAACAATATGTTATTTTACAGTCCAAAGCGGAAAGTGTATGGGAAGAAGCGAAAGCGAAATCTGACTTTTCCCTTTTTGAACCGTATTTAAAGCAGCTTGTTGATTTTACAAAACGCTTTATCACATATTGGGGGACAAATGGACACCCATATAATACGTTATTAGATTTATACGAACCAGGTGTGACCGTTGATTTGTTAGATGATGTGTTTTCAAAATTACGCAATCGTATTGTTCCGCTCGTTCAGCAAATTAGCGAGTCGCGACACAAGCCAGAAACAAGCTTTTTATTTCAGCCGTTTCCGAAAGAAAAACAACGAGCATTTAGTTTAGCGCTTTTAAAAGAATTAGGTTACGATTTTGATGCAGGGCGGCTCGATGAAACCACACATCCTTTTGCGATAACGTTAAATGAAGGAGATGTCCGAATTACAACGAAATATGACGAAAACGATTTTCGGACGGCTATATTTGGTACGATTCACGAATGTGGTCACGCTCTTTATGAACAGAACATATCTAAAGAATGGGCAGGTACACCGCTTTACGATGGTACGTCAATGGGCATTCATGAATCCCAATCGCTGTTTTATGAAAATTTTATTGCACGTCATTATTCGTTTTGGAAGCGATATTATAGCTTATTGCAACAATATGCTCCGCATTTTGTTGACGTTTCATTGGATGATTTTTATCGTGCAATTAATGAGTCAAAACCGTCTCTTATTCGCATTGAAGCGGATGAGTTGACGTATCCATTACATATTATTATTCGATATGAAATGGAAAAAGCGTTGTTTGATGGCGCGATTGAAGTGAGGGATTTACCGCACATTTGGAATGAAAAATACGAGGCGTATTTAGGTGTTCGTCCGGAACGTGATGCAGAAGGAATTCTTCAAGATGTGCATTGGGCTGGGGGAAGTTTTGGTTATTTTCCATCGTATGCCCTTGGATATATGTATGCCGCACAGTTTAAATATGCAATGGAAAAACAATTGTTGGACTTTGATAAGTTGATTGAAAATGGAGAATTCGTGCATATTCGAGAGTGGCTTACAAAACATATTCACCAATATGGAAAGACGAAAAAGCCGCTTGACATTTTACATGAAGTAACTGGAGAAGGGTTAAACCCGACCTACTTGATTCGCTACTTGGAAGAAAAATATAAACATATTTATCGATTATAAAAACCGGGCAAATGCCCGGTTTTTTTACCAAAGTTTAAATCCTTTTGAGCCAGGAGGTGCATTTTGGATCATATCGATAAATGGAACCGTATATGCAATTAAAATGAGTACAACAGCAATACCGATCCATAATGTCCAGTTTTCAAATACGAGCGGTGTACGTTCAGCCTGTTCAGCAACTTCTGCAACAGGGAACTCTGTTTCACCTTTTGGAGCGAAAAATGCTAAGTTCGTAACGATAATGAGTACAAGAATAATACCGATGAACAAGATTGTTCCGCCAACTGCTTGAGCGATTTGATAAGGAACCCACTCTAGAGCTTGTGGTGCATCGCCGTATGTTGAAAATGCTGAACGGCGTGGGGCGCCAAGCAACCCAGCAAAGTGCATTGCACTAGACATAAAAATCATACCAATCGACCAAACGATCGTTTGAATGATCGCTAAACGGTTCATCGCTTTTGTCATCACACGTCCCGTTAAATGTGGGATAAGCCAATAAGCTGCACCAAAGAATGTTAATACAACAGTTGTTGCTAATGTTAAATGGAAGTGGCCCGTTACCCAAATCGTATTATGAACAACTTGGTTTAATTGGTGTGATGCGTTGACAAGACCACCGGCACCAGCAGGGATAAAGAACAACATACCAATAAACGGTGCAAAGAAACGAGCATCACCCCAAGGGAGCTTACGTAACCATCCAAATAATCCTGTTGCTCCTTTAGAACGACCGTACATCTCAAACGTTGCAAACATCGAGAACGCTGTCATTAATGATGGAATAACAACCATAAACGTTAAGACAACTTGCAAGTACTTCCAAGCTGGATCGATTCCAGGTTCCACAAGTTGATGGTGGAAACCGACAGGGATTGAGAAAATTAAGAATAAAATGAATGACATGCGTGCAAGGGAATCAGAGAACATTTTTCCGCCAATAATTTTTGGAATAATTGCATACCAAATCATATATGCCGGTAATAACCAGAAATATACGAGCGGGTGGCCGAAATACCAGAATAATGTTCGGCTTACAAGTACGTTAATACGGTCAACGTAACCTAATGACCAAGGGATAAGTTGGAATAATACAGTTGCAGCTACACCTAACGAGCAAATAAGCCATAACACCATGTTAACAACAGACATGAACGTAAGCAACGGACTTACTTGACCAGGATGAGCTTTTTTCCATTTAGCATAGTGAGCAAACATTGCAAATCCGCTAATCCAACTACCGACGACAACAAGCGTTAAACCAATATAAAAGCCTGCATGTGCTTGTAGAGGTGCATAAAACGTATATAAAACAGAAGCTTCACCAATTAAAATGTAAAAGGCAGTAATCGCTGTGCCGATTGTCATGAGCCAAAAACCGACCCAGCCCCAAAATCGGACGCGATCAGAAAGTGTTCCGGCCGTACGACTGACAGCTGCAAACTGGAAACCAATGATAAAAAATGTAGTTAAAACAAGTCCAAGTAATACACCGTGAGTTGTTAAAATCGTATAATAGCTAATGCCTGCTGGTAATTCAAATTTTCCTGAGCGCACAAGCACTTGTAATAGACCGGCAAGTCCTCCTAACGCAAGTGCAACGAAAGCGACATAAATATGGGCCATCGCTAATTTACCATCACGCGCATCTACTTTCCAAGTTCCATTCATCATTGTTCAACCACCTTCACTTTCGCCGTCATTAAGTGGTGACCCGCACCGCAATATTCGTTACACAAAATCACATACTCCCCGACTTTATCGAATGTTTGTGTATAACTACTTACATAACCAGGTTCAACCATCATGTTCACGTTTGTTCCGGCCATTTCAAATCCGTGAATGACGTCTTTTGTCGCTACGTTAATCGTTACTTTTGCTCCTTTTGGAATTTCCACTTGATTTGGCGTATACGCAAATGCAGAAGCAACGATATTTAATTGATATTCATTATCCCCTGTTTTAACAAGGCCTGGTTTATCAAAAGGTGGTGTTTGGTCGACTTTTTCTGGATCGATCGTTGTTAAACAGCTTGGTGGCTGTGTTCCTTGTGCAAATGCACCAACCCCTAAGACAGCTAAAAATACGAATAATGAACCGATGCCGAAAAACAGCCAAATTTTTTCATACTTATGCATGTGCATCATGTCCCGTCCCCTTTCTCTCTATAAACGATTCAAAAACAAGAAATATACGCTTACCCACGTGAAAATGAGGAAAAATCCCAAAAACAAAACAGAAACGAGAGTACCTTTTAATGGAGGTTCTTTCTCCACTTTTGTTTTTGATGTGTTTGTGTTTAATTGGGTTTTCATTAGTGTTCCTCCTTTCCTAAATAAACCTTAATTAGAAATGTATACACTTACATCATACAAAACAATTTGCGAAATGAAACGTTTTCTTGATACATTTCACAAATTGTTCATTCGTTACTTTACCATCATCATAACCGTAAAAATAAGGAGTAGCTGTGACTTTTGTCACATGAATTTTGTGAGGTTGTGAAAAAAGTGTGAAATATTTAGAAAAAGATGGTTGGGAAATAAAAAAGAAGCTCACAAACGCAAGCTTCTTTTGTCTACTCATTATCAATCGTTAAAATGAGCTGCAATTCTCCTTTGCTTTCGAAGTAAATCGGGACGCGAAATGCTTTATCAAAACCGTAAATTTTTGTTTGACCAACAAGAACAGTGGGAGGAGTAATGTCGATTGTAATTCCTTTTTGAGATACGATCGTTGCTAAATTTCCTGCAATCATATTACCAAGTTCACCGGTAAATGATTCGAGCATTTCACCCTCTAAAGGCATACCGAACATCGTTTCTCCGATACTCCCAAACATCGTTTCATGTCCTTCAATCATAAGACGTCCGCGTAAGTCTCCGGTCATTCCAATCAATACACTAATGGACGTTTGGGTGAAAGGTTGTGTAAACAAGGAAGGTTTGTCAATTGTCATCGTTAGTGGGATGACAGAACGAATCGATTCGATCGTTCCATTTAAAATCGTTGTAATTTTTTCACCTAAAGCCATAAAAAGCCCCCTTTTTCTTCATCATAACAAATTTTTAACTTCAATTACATCACTTTTCGACAAATACAGACAAAGAAAACATAAAAAACATAGTGACGAAACAATAAATTGCGTTATAATGAAAGTGCACAACAACATACCTCCTTTCAAAACGTCGAAAGCTTTCCTCCTATTGTCGTGAGGAAAGCTTTTTTACTTAATATGTATAAAATTGTTTTATAAGAAAAATATTATCATTAATGAAAGGAGGGGAATGAATGCCAAGCATCGCTGCAGTGGAATTAGCTGAACTTCCTTATCGCGTTTCACAAAAAGAAGTGATGAATGCAATAAAATGTATGTTTCAACATCGTTATGAACATATTGACCGTCTATTGTGCATTTTTGAACACGACCATATTCAATCAAGGACGTTTGTACAACCATTAGATTGGTATATGACAGAGCACTCATTTGCTGAAAAAAACGCACTGTATATTGAACATGCCGTTCGATATGGGAAAGAGGCAATCGAACGTTGTTTACAGAGCGCCAATATTCATTTTGAAGATATTGAAGCCATCTTTTATATTTCGACAACTGGGATTGCTACACCGAGCATTGAGGCGAGAATAATGAACGAGCTACCTTTTTCGATACATACGAAACGAATTCCTATATGGGGACTTGGATGTGCAGGGGGAGCAGCCGGCATTGCTCGCGCGGCAGATTATTGTCGGGCATATCCAAAAGCGAAAGTGCTTGTCCTTTCGATAGAATTTTGCAGCCTAACCTTCCAACTTGACGATGTGTCAAAAAGCAATCTTATTGGCACATCACTATTTGCTGATGGAGTAGGTTGTGCGTGTGTTGTAGGGGATGATGTGCAGTTGCGAAGTATAGCTCCACAGGTGATCGATACGCAATCGATGTTTATGCGTAACATGGAAGATGTCATGGGGTGGGATATAAAAGATAAAGGGTTTTACGTGGTTTTTTCTAGGCATATTCCGACTATTATTCGTCAATCGATTGGTGGAATGGTAGAATTGTTTTTACGGAAAAATGGGTTTGACGTTTCGCAAATTGAACATTTTGTTGTACATCCAGGTGGTAAAAAAGTGCTTGATGCTTATCAAGATAGTTTACATATAGATGAAAATAAGTTAACTTACGCGATTCATGTTTTACGGGAGTACGGAAATATGTCGTCTGTGACTGTGCTTGCTGTTTTACGGCGTTTTTTACAACAGTCTATCACTCAACAACATGGCTTAATGATGGCGATGGGGCCTGGATTTAGCTGTGAGCTTTTATTGTTAAAATGGGGAGAAAAATCATGAAATGGAACGTGTTTTTCTTTTTAATTGTTCAGCGATTTGTTGAGTTGTACTGGGCAAAAAGAAATGAACGATGGATGAAGAAGAGAGGAGCAAAAGAATTTGGACAACATCATTATAAATATATCGTTTGTATGCATAGTTTATTTTTTGTTTCGCTTTTGCTGGAAGGTAGGAAGAAACGCGAACCGACTTTATGGTCATTTTTGTTTAACATATTTATCATTTTACAACTGTTTCGCTTTTGGATCATCGCTTCACTTGGACGGTGTTGGAATACGAAAATTATTGTATTGCCAAATACAGAACGGATACAGAAAGGGCCATATCGATGGTTTCGACATCCCAATTATTTTGTTGTTGTCCTTGAATTTATTATTATTCCCCTTATGTTTCAAGCATATTGGACGGCTTTCATATTTACAGTATGGAACGCGTACCTTTTATCGATCCGTATTCGTGTGGAGGAACAGGCGCTACGTTTATTAAAATCCCCTCATAAGTAGGGGAATTTTTATGTATTTTTTTTGTGAACTACAGTAAAATGAAGGTAGATTTTTTAAAAGGGGTATGGGGAAAAATGCAAAAAACACAAACAGAACCGTTGCAACAATGGATATACCGCTTAATTGCACTTCATGATCAATTTGTCGAGATAGGCGACACAGTGCAAGCTAAAAAAACAAAACAATTAATTAAAAAAGCGTATGATGGAGAGTTTACGATTGCTTTTTGTGGTCATTTTTCTGCTGGAAAGTCCAGTTTAATTAACGAATTGATTGGGGCTCCGCTTTTACCATCTAGTCCAATTCCAACGAGTGCAAATCTTGTAAAAGTAAAAGCAGGAAAGCCGTATGCGCGCGTATATTATAAAGCTAGTCAGCCGATTGAATATGTTGCTCCTTACGATTATGAAGAAGTAAAAACGTTTTGTCGAGACGGTGATACTATCGATATGATTGAAATTAGCGATGAAACAGATGCGATCCCAAGTGGAATTGTACTGATGGATACACCAGGTATTGATTCGACAGACGATGCTCATCGCTTGGCGACAGAGTCTGCTCTTCATTTAGCGGATGTTATATTTTATGTGATGGATTACAACCATGTCCAAGCGGAAATGAACTTCGAGTTTACAAAACGGTTATCACAGTATGGAAAAACGATATACTTAGTTGTGAATCAAATTGATAAACATCGTGAAGAAGAGCTTCCGTTTTCACTGTTTGCTCGCTCGGTGGAAGAAGCGTTTCAACAGTGGGGAGTTGCATTTGAACGCATTTTTTATACGTCGCTGAAACAAAAGAAGCATGTATATAACGAGTTTGAAGCATTAAAACAACTATTACAGTCGCTTTTTGGCGAGAAAAATAAGCGACTTCAACAAAGTATACATATTGCGGTCGAGCAAATGATTGATAACCATATGCAAGTAGTGATTGCGCAACAGGAAGAAGAAGAACAAAACATTCGTCAATTGCTTTCGTTCAATAATGAACAGGAACTTTTGAAAAAGATCGAAGAAATAGAGCAAACGATTAATGACATAAAGAAAACATGGTCAACCGCTAAGCAACAGGTTGAACAGCAGCTAGCAACAACATTAGATAACGCCTACATGATGCCTTATGAAACGAGGGAGTATGCGCGTGCCTATTTAGAAGCATGTCAACCTGATTTTAAAGTCGGCTTTTTATTTACAAAGAAAAAAACCGAGGAAGAACGAGAAAAAAGATTGAGTGCTTTTTATAAAGATTTACATAAAAAAATTGAAAGTCAGTTGGAATGGCACATTCGTGACTTGTTGAAACGGTTTTACGAGCAATATGATATCCGTGATCATGAATTGTTACATCACATTCAACAATTAAAAGTTCCATTTTCTAAACAATGGCTTGTTGAACAGAAAACGAATCAACCGCTTGTAACAGGAGATTATGTGTTAACGTATACGAACGATATAGCAACCGAAATCAAACGGCTATATCGCGACGTAGCCCTTCAAGTAGTGGATCAAATGATTAACAAAGGAAAAGCACAACAACAATTAGCGATGTATGAGCAACAACTTGCACAGCTCACGGAGGAACATTCGCGTTGGGAACGATTAAAACAACTTGCGCGTCAACGTGAACATACTCGTCAACAGTTGCGAAAAACTGTTGAAACAGCAATGCCACTAAGCGATGAAGCAGTTTATCCGTTTATTCACGAGACGTTTATGATGCGAGAAAGCAAACGAAAGACAGAAGAAGTTTCCCGTGCGAACGAAAAGATACAAGAAGAACATCCAATTCCACCAGCACAAACGACGAGCGAGACGGTTGAACAAATGATTGAAAAATTGCGTACGGTTAGCCAAATGATTGCTCCGATTGAAGGATTGAAACAATTAGCGAAAGAAATGAACGAAAAGGTTCGGCAGCTTCAACAACGGACGTTTACGATTGCCCTATTCGGAGCTTTTAGTGCTGGAAAATCTTCGTTTGCAAATGCGTTAATTGGCGAACACGTCTTACCTGTTTCGCCACATCCAACAACGGCGACAATTAATAAAATTGTTCCACCAACAGATGAGCATCCACATGGAACAGTTGTCGTACAAGTGAAAACGGAGCAACAGCTTTTAAACGATTTGCAACACTCTTTGCGTTTTTTCGGTATACAAGTTCACTCATTACAAGAGGCGATTGAAGAAAGCGCAAATGCGATTTGCAATCACCATGTTGAAGCAAAAGAACGCGTACATTGGGCGTTTTTACAAGCCGTTGTGCGTGGGTATGAACAAATGAAAGAAAAGCTTGGACACTTGCTTACGATTTCACTTGAGCAATTTCGCGAATATGTAGCGAATGAAACGAAATCGTGTTTTGTTGAATGGATTGAGCTGTATTATGATTGCCCATTAACTCGTGAAAACATCATTCTTGTTGATACACCAGGAGCAGATTCTGTCAACGCTCGTCATACAGGGGTCGCATTTAACTACATTAAAAATGCCGATGCGATTTTCTTTGTCACATATTATAACCATGCGTTTTCAAAAGCGGATCGCGAATTTTTAATTCAGCTTGGTCGGGTAAAAGATACGTTTAGTTTAGATAAAATGTTTTTTATCATTAATGCAGCTGATTTAGCTCATACAACAGAGGAATTACAAGCCGTTGTTCACTATGTGAAAGATCAGCTTTTACAATTTGGTATTCGTCATCCTCGTCTTTTTCCATTATCGAGTAAATGGGCGCTTGCCGAAAAGAACGGGGAAACATTCAAACATGACGTATTATCGAATTCAGGAATGAGCACGTTTGAGCAGGCATTTTATCCGTTTATTCGTCAAGAAATCGGTTCATTAGCGATAGCTTCCGTTCGTTTACAAATGAAACAAGCGCACAAACGGTTAGCAGAATATATTGCGGAAGCAAAACAAAGCGATGATATAAAGCGCAAGAAGCTACAAACATTGCAACAAGAGCAACAACAGCTTGAGCGGATTATCGAACAATACGAAACAAATCATGACATTCATGCAATCGAACAAGAATTGAACGAGTTGGTTTATTACATTCAACAGCGCGTTTTTTTCCGTTTGCCAGATTGGTTTAAAGAGTCGTTTAATCCGTCCGTTCTTCATGATCGACAAGCAAATATAAAAAAAGTGTTACAATTATGTTTAGACGAATTGTTGTATTCCATTGGATTTGATTTGGCGCAAGAAATGCGGGCGACTAGCTTGCGAATGGAAGCATTTATAAGCAAACGTTATGATCTTCATTTTATGGCGTTAGAGAAACAGTGGAAGGAAGTTCATGATCTCATTGTAACAAAAGTGGATCTTCCTGTTTTTCCAACATTGGAATTTCCGCTTGCTTTTGAACAACTAGAGCGCAGCATATTTAAACAAGCGCTATCGTTGTACAAAAATGCGAAATCATTTTTTGAAAAAGATGAAAAGCGATTGATGAAAGAGCAATTAGAACGACAATTACACGAGCCGGTTGCAACGTATATAAATGAACAAAAACAACGCTTGCTTGCGCATTATACAAAACAATGGAATACCGTTATTGACCGGCTTCATTGTCATATGTGTGAACAGATGAATGAACATTTTGCTGGTTTGCTTTTGGCATTAACCGCTCAAGCATCAATAGATGAATTGCAACGCATTTATGATATGATTGGAGGAATGAATGATGAGTGAAGTTCATCAAGCAATTACAGCGCATTCACAAAAACAACACGCACTCGTTCGAGCATTTGTCGAGCTAGATTTGAAACGGGAGATGTATATTGAAGAAGCAGTTGCTTTATGTCAACGAGGAGAGTCATTTTCTGTACACAAGATTAACGAAGTGACAAAACAAATAAATGAACTAGCGAAAAACGGAATCGTACCACAACGAAAATATGTGACGGTTGACATGGTAAAGGAATATGTCCAAAAATTAAATAATCAATCATCGTAGTGTAAAACGTCCCGTTCGTGCATACTATTCGTGTACGAAAAGGAGGGTGTGAAACAATGGGACGAACAAAATTAGGAAACGCAAATGCACAACGAAACAATAACGCCAAGCAAAAAAATGACTTCAATAACGAATTTGCTTCATATGCTGAAGTGGAAGTAACAAAAATGAGCAATGAACACAAAAATATTCGATAAGGCGCACATGCGCCTTTTCTTATGAGATGATAAATAGAAGGGTAGGTATGTTGATGAAAAAGTGGTTTGCCATCATGGTTTTATTTAGTTTTTTTGCATATATGCTTTGGGAACATATGACGGAAAGACAAACGATAGAAACCGGTATTCATGTAGGAATGAAGGCTCCTGATTTTTCCTTACAAACAACCGACGGGAAAACGGTTCAACTTTCACAACTGCGCGGAAAAGCGGTTATTGTGAATTTTTGGGCGACGTGGTGTCCGCCGTGTCGTGCAGAAATGCCAGATATGCAAAAATTTTATGAACGGTATGGTCAACAAGTAGAAATTTTAGCTGTAAATGTAATGGTGAGAGATTCACAAGAAAAGGTACGTGAGTTTATTAAAGATTACCGTTTAACGTTTCCAGTTGTATTAGATGTTGATGGCGATGTGATGAAACAATATGACATTCAACCGATTCCCACATCGTTTATTATCGACCACCAAGGAATTATTCGTGAAAAACAAATTGGTCCCATGTCATACGAACAAATGGTGCGATATGCAGAAAAATGGGGGAAATAGCCGAGGCAGTCGGCTATTTTTTGTATATTTTTCATTATGTTTGGAAAAGATAGAAAAAAACAAAAAGTAGGTGAATACGTGATGCGGAAAATAAGAAAACGAACATTTGCAGAGCTAGTACTGGAAAATAAGCGACAGTTATTGAATGATGTACGTGCATTAGAAAAATTGGAAGAGAAAATGGAATCACGCTGGCTTCATAAAGCAGAGTAATGTGGTCATACTACAAAGGAGAGGGGGATGAAAAATGGGTAATCCAAAAAGTAATCAACAGCCATTTGTGCCGCAACATATTGGAACGAAATCGAGAGCAGCCGGTGGCAATAAAGGAAAGCAAATGCAAGATCAATCTGGTCAACATCCACAAGTGATTCAAACGAAAGGGGAATGATAAGGGCGAATGTTCGCCCTTATTATAGTTTACATAATTTTTTTATGATAAACAAAATAATATGTATAACGTAAAAAAAAACGTACACGATAAAGGGTGTACATTTTTATTTTAATAAGGAGGATGATCAAATGAAGCCTAATCATGATGACCGTCGCGATAATGTAGAGAAGTTACAAGACATGGTACAAAACACGCTCGAAAATATTGAGAAGGCAGAAGAAACAATGGCATTTGCTAGTCCAGAGGAGCGCGAAAAAATTAGAGAAAAAAATCACCGTCGCGAAGAGGCGATTGAAGCGATGCGAGCGGAAATTAAAGATGAGGCAAAAGCGCGAGAAAATGGATATGAATTGTAAAAGCCGCATACGTGCGGCTTTTTGTATGTTTTCTTTTGTTTCGTTATAAGGGTAGATTTTCTACATTTCTCATGTTTATGGTAAAATGATGATACAGTATCGTGATTTTGGAGAGTGAGAAAAATATGATCATTTCGCAAAAAGAGATTGAGGTTCGTTATGCAGAAACAGATCAAATGGGGATTGTCTATCATGCGAATTACTTAATTTGGCTAGAAATAGGACGAGCTTATTTTATTCAACAGCTTGGTTTTCAATATGCTGACATGGAGAAACGGGGAATTGTGTCCCCGGTTATAGATTTACAAATCTCTTATAAAAAACCGTTACGATACGGAGAAACAGCTACAGTCAAAACATGGGTGGAATCATACGATGGTATTCGAGTTGTTTATGGGTATGAAGTATTAACTCCAACGAATGAAATCGCAGCAACAGCAACTTCGAAACATGTTTGTGTAACGAAAGAAACGTTTCAACCTGTTTTAATTAGAAAATATTTTCCCGATTGGCACGAAGCGTATGAACGCGCAAAAAAGAGATAAAAGCGGGAGAGCCCGCTTTTATCTATATATAAATATCGGTTCGTTTTGTTTTTCATCAAACTCAATATGTAAATCGTGACCATCAAAATACCACATATCGTTTTGTTCGATAAAAAAGATGATGCCCTCTTTTTCTAACGTTACGGCTACATCGATTGGTTCTTCCTTATTCACTCCTAGGGAAAAGCCTTTTTGTACGTTACTACACCCACCATATCGAGCGAAAAAACGAACATAGTCCCCACGCTGTAATTGGAGTTCTTCTTTATACCACTGAAACGCTCGATCACACATGTATATGTTCATTATGTTCACCATCCTTCATCAATGATTATAAAAGAACGAGAAGCATTTTTCTATTTTTGAATACTCGATTCAAGAAAAAATAAAAAAGGAACTATACAAATGGTGGCAAAACATGTATCATTAATCCGTAATGACTGTGAAAGCGAAAGGAGTGACAGTTCCGTTATGAGCAGGGCGAACACGAATGAACCAGAACCAGCAATAATAGGGGAAGTAGCTTCGTTTTTTGGCGCTGGAACGTACTGCTCACAAACGAAACAGGCGCTCCAACGACAAAAAAGTGGCGCTTACCTCTTGTAGAGAAGATAGGGGGAGTTACGCCATGATGAACATTTATTTATCTAATGATCAAGGAAAATTAGAGGAAATTCATGAGCTCAAAAACGGCTGTTGGGTAAACCTCGTTTCTCCAACAGAAAGTGAAATTCGCTACATCGCAGAGCATCTTAATATTCCGATTGACTCGATTAAAGATGCATTAGATGATGAAGAGCGGTCACGCATCGAAAAAGAAGACAACCATGTGCTCATCATCGTTGACATTCCAATTATTACGTACGATGAGGGAAACATTCCAACATATGAAACCATTCCAATTGGAATGATTATTACAAACATCTGTTTTATTACTGTTTGCCTTCAAGAAAATCCAATTTTTGAGGAGTTTACAAAAAATAAGGTGAAGCATTTTTATACGTATATGAAAACGCGTTTTGCGTTACAAATGTTATATATGATTTCTACGTATTACTTAAGATACTTAAAGCAAATTAATCGAAAAACAAGCGAAATTGAAAAACAGCTGCATCAATCGATGCAAAATAAAGAGTTGTTTTCTTTACTCAGTTTAGAAAAGAGTCTCGTTTATTTTACGACATCATTAAAAGCAAATAATATCGTGATGGAACGGTTACTTCGTTTAAATTATTTGCGGATGTATGAAGATGACCAAGAATTGCTAGAAGATGTCATTATTGAAAATAAGCAAGCTATTGAGATGACAGAAGTATATAGTAGCATTTTAAGTGGGATGATGGATGCATTCGCTTCCGTCATTTCAAATAATTTAAACATTGTTATGAAATTTTTAGCTGCAATTACAATTGTCATCTCCTTCCCAACGATGGTGACAAGCTTTTATGGGATGAATGTTCCGATCCCATATCAAGATAAGCCGTATGCATATTTAGTTGCTTTAAGTATTTCTTTCGTTCTTTCGAGTATTACGGCGTTTGTTTTTTGGAAGAAACGTTATTTTTAAAAGGACGGTATGTACCGTTCTTTTTTTGTGTCTTAAATAAAAACGAACATTATATAAAAAATAAATTAAAAAAGATCGTTTTTTATTGACTGTTTGTGTGCTATTTAGTATATTAACATTCGGAAAATGGAAGGTGAGGGATGAATGGTGAACAATCGTTACGATGTGATAGTTGTTGGAGCAGGTCCAACGGGAATTTTTACTTGTTATGAATTAACATTAAAACTACCAGGAGCACGTGTGTTACTAGTTGATAAAGGGCACGATATTTATAGACGAAATTGTCCAATTTTGCAGAAGAAAATTGAAAAATGTCCGCCACCGGTTGGAAAAAAAGATTACGCAGGTTGTTTACCTGCTTGTTCGATTACAAATGGATTTGGAGGAGCAGGGGCTTATTCAGATGGTAAGTTTAACATTACGAGCGAGTTCGGTGGATGGATGACAGATTATTTGCCTGATTCGACGGTGTTACAACTTATTCGCTACGTGGACGAAATCAACTTGAAGCATGGTGCTACGCATACGTTGACTGATCCGCTTACAGATGAAGTGAGAGAAATTGAAAAGCGCGCTTATGCAGCTGGATTAAAATTGTTACGCGCACAAGTTCGGCATCTTGGGACAGAACAAAATTTAGAGATTTTAAAGAGCATATACGAATATTTGCGTAAACACATTGATATGATGTTTAAAGCAGAAGTAAATGATATTTTGACTGAAAAAATAGATGGCAAAAATCGTGTCAAAGGAATTCAATTAAAAAACGGAGATATGCTCTATGCTGATCGTGTCGTCATCGCCCCAGGACGTGATGGCTCAGCTTGGTTAACGAATATATTGAAACGACGTGGATTGAAAATGATCAACAATCAAGTTGATATTGGTGTACGTGTCGAAACATCTAACGTCGTTATGGAGGAAATTAACACACATTTGTACGAAGGGAAGTTCATTTTTAATACATCCGTCGGGACACAAGTTCGGACGTTTTGCAGTAACCCTTCTGGTCATGTTGTTGTTGAAAACCATTCTGGCATTATGCTTGCAAACGGTCATGCGTATAAAGATCCGAAACTAGGAAGCAATAATACAAACTTTGCGCTTCTCGTTTCTCATAAATTTTCAGATCCGTTTGATCAACCGAACGAATACGCTCATCAAATTTCTCGCTTAGCCAATGCATTATCTAACGGTGGTATTATTGTGCAAAAATACGGAGATATTTTAAAAGGTAGACGCTCAACAGAAAAACGGATTAAAGAAGGATTCATCGAACCAACGTTAAAGGAAGCGGTTCCAGGGGATTTAGGTCTCGTTCTTCCTTACAATACGATGAAAAGTTTAATTGAGATGACAGAAGCATTGAACTATGTCACCCCAGGTATTGCGTCAGAACATACACTTTTTTACGGGGTAGAAGCAAAGTTTTATTCTGCCCGTCCAAAGTTAAGTGAACGTTTTGAAACGGAAATTACAGGACTATACGTTGGGGGAGACGGTGCAGGAATTACACGTGGTCTGGCGCAAGCGGGGGCATGCGGGGTATGGATTGCGCGACATATTGTAGAAACGTATAGCTAGCGAGCTAGTCTCGCTAGCTTTTCTTTTGTTAACATATATAAAAATAATGTTGACATAAATTTATTGATCGAATACGATTATTGGTAATTAGAAGTAAAAGGGGGAGAATAATGGATTGGTTATCGTTAGCAGATCGTGTATTAGATGGGGAAGAAATTACAGACAATGAGGCACTTGCTATATTAAATTGCCCCGATGATGAGCTGTTACTATTACTTCAAGGCGCTTATCGCATTCGGAAAACGTATTACGGAAATAAAGTGAAATTAAATATGATTATGAATGCAAAGTCGGGATTATGCCCTGAAAATTGTGGATACTGTTCCCAATCTTCTATATCAACTGCTTCAGTTCCGACATATAAAATGGTAAATAAAGATACGATTTTACAAGGAGCCAAGCGAGCGTATGAAGCGAAAATAGGAACATACTGCATTGTTGCAAGTGGAAGAGGTCCGAGCGATAAAGAAATTGATATCGTTGTATCTGTAGTGAAAGAAATTAAAGAAATGTATGGTTTAAAAGTATGTGCGTGTCTAGGAATATTAAAGCCAGAACAAGCGTTGCGCTTAAAGGAGGCGGGTGTCGATCGCTATAACCATAACATTAACACATCCAAAGAACATCATCCTCGCATTACGACTTCCCATACATACGATGACCGGGTACGTACGGTAGAAACGGTCAAGGAAGTAGGGATGTCCCCATGTTCAGGTGTGATCATCGGTATGAAAGAAACAAAACAAGATGTAATTGCGATGGCGAGGAGTTTAAAAGCGCTAGATGCGGATTCGATCCCTGTAAACTTTCTTCACGCGATTGATGGAACGCCGTTAGAGGGGACAAACGAATTACATCCGCGCTACTGTTTAAAAGTGTTGGCATTATTTCGATACACTAACCCTACGAAAGAAATTCGTATTTCTGGAGGCAGGGAAGTGAATTTACGCAGCCTGCAACCACTTGGTTTGTATGCTGCGAACTCCATCTTTGTTGGTGATTACTTAACGACTGCCGGACAAGAAAAACACGCTGATTTTCAAATGCTCGAAGATTTAGGATTTGAAATTGACTTTGCTCCAGCATCTTATGCGAGATAAAAAAGCCGACGTTGTGTCGGCTTTTTTATCTATACATATACTATTACTAATTACGATGCTCAACATTGGAGTGAAGTTCATGTGATATCACGAAAATTTGAAAATGAGCGATTGCGGCGAAAACAAGAAGAAAAAGAGATTATTGACGGTTTATTAGATATTTACAACGACTATAAATGGTTGTACGAATGGTTTGGTGACGAACGGTATGAACAGATGATGAAGCAAGTCATTGGACAACTAAAAAAGTTTACTCAACGGAAACGACGCGAATAACGCTATATACATTGCCATAACAAATATATGAAATATGGAATACAAAAAAAGAATACGATGCAAAATAATGCATTCGTGATCGTTTCCATCCATTGATCAATTCGTTCGTCCATAAGCTTGTCCTCCGTTCCTTTTTACTTTCAACGTATGTGCACATAGCAGCAAATATACATAAAAACGGATGACATAAATGAATCATTTTTTCATAACATAATACAAAGGGGGCGATGTTGTGAAAGAAATTGAAGTCGTTATTGATACGGAAGAAATTGCGGAGTTCTTTTACAATGAACTTGTTCGGCGAGGCTTTGTCCCAACAGAGCGTGAAATTGAGGAAATGGCAGATATTATGTTTGATTATTTGATCGAAAAATGTATTATTGATGAAGAAATAATTGATGAATAAAACGGCGGTTGTTCCGTCGTTTTTTATTTGAAAGTTGAAACATTTTTCTTTTTTATTCGTAAAACATATAGAATGAAAAATAATGGGAGGTTGTTTTATGGGACTATTTAATAAAGTTTTAGCAAGTATTGGTATCGGAGCAGCGAAGGTAGATACGAAGTTACATGAGTCACAATTATCACTTGGTGAACGTATCACGGGAGTTGTAGAGGTGACAGGAGGAAATATAGACCAACAAATTGATGATATATATTTGTCTCTTTGTGCTACATATATAAAAGAGGTAGATGATCGAAAAGTAACGAAACAAGCAATCATTGAAAAGTGGAAAATTGCTCAGTCTTTTGTTATTCACGCTGGGGAAAAGAAACAATTTCCGTTTTCTTTTTCTCTTCCACTTGATACGCCCATTACAGTCGGAAGAACGAGAGTATGGTTACACACAGGACTTGACATAAAAAATGCGATCGATCCAACAGACGAAGATTATATTCGCGTTCAACCAACTACAGTCATGAATGCGGTATTTCAAGTGATGGAAAACTTAGGATTTCGCTTAAAAGAAGCGGAGTGCAAAGAGGCCGCTTATGTTGTCCGTAAACGACTTCCATTTGTTCAAGAATTTGAATTTTTACCGGTTAGCGGTGAGTTTCGTGGAAAGCTTGATGAAGTGGAAATCATCTTTTTCCCACATGCACTAGATGAATGCGAATTGCTTATACAAGTCGATCGACGTGCGCGCGGGTTAGCTGGATTATTTGCAGAGGCTCTTGATTTAGATGAAACATTTATCCGCGTCACCATTCATGAGCAGCATATTCAAACATTACAAACAGATCTTGCTTCATTGATTCGACGATATGCTTAAAAGATTGGGAGCTCCCAATCTTTTTTGTGTAGAAATGTCGGAAGATGATATATATTCGACAAAAGTAGTAAAAAAATGCAAAAGGAATCGACAAAACGAATCACTAATATGTTACGTAAAGAAGAAAGGGAGTGGATGTTAGTGATTCGGATGTTTATGGGAAAAATATTAAAACCCACACAATGTTACGACGTAACGCTATTTCAAACTCCGCAATTCGGTCAAACAAAGGGATATCGACAAGTGTATCGGCTGACGGTCGATGGGGAAGATCATGATGATGTATTAGCTGAAGTTTATCGTATGTTTAACGTTCCTGATTTAGTACCGAAAGATTATGAAGCACGCTATGTCGGTACGGGGGACATTTTAATGATTGATGAAGGAAGATTTGGGCAATTTTTCTATCGCTTAAGTCCAGATGGATGGGAACGCATTCATCGCATGCATGTACGTTAAAAAATGTCTTTAAATGTTCACAAAATTGTGCTATATTGTATATAGACAATTAGCACAAGGTTAGAGTATCATAAAAAATTCCCCTTGTGCGTGCAAGGGGGATTATTTTTTTCTTTTATTAGCATTGTACTCTTTATCGTGTGCTTCAGCTTCAGCGATTAACGTCTCTTTTGGAACATGATTGTTTTTTTTCGAGCTATTGATGCGGTTGCGATGTTTTTTTCCCAATCGTAGTCCTCCTTTACATGTAGTCACATCCATTAACATCGACAAAATCGTAAAAAATATACATATGGGGTGGGAAAAGCGATGTTTGCGTTCATCATTTCTTCGATTGTCGGCATTATTGCGATTTTTTGTTCATTGTTTATTAAATTTGAATTAGAGAGGCTTATTGGAAAGAGAAAGAAAATTTTCTTACTTCATTTTGCAAACATCAGCATCACTAATGTTGTTATTGCAAGCGCTTACTATGTGTTTAGTGGAATGTTTGAAACGAATGCACACCCATTTTACCTCATTTATTTGGCATCTTTGGAAGCAATGTTACCGATTTATGTTGTTTGTTATTTAATATACGAGCATTACGAACAAGCGAAGAAAAAATATGTCGTAAGTGAAGATAAAAAAGTTTTATATGTAAAACCAAAGTATTTTCGGAAAATATCGTAAAGAGGGGAATCCCCTCTTTTTTTATACATGAAAAACAAAGCTTTAGCGAAACATACAAGTGTGGTATAGTATATATGCAACGGTAAAGGTTAAAGGAGGATGTATATGAGCGTTCATATTGGTGCAAAAGAACATGAAATTGCGGATAAAATTTTACTTCCAGGAGACCCACTTCGCGCAAAGTATATTGCCGAGACGTTTTTAGAAGGAGCTACTTGCTATAATCAAGTTCGTGGTATGTTAGGATTTACAGGTACATATAAAGGACATCGAATTTCTGTTCAAGGGACAGGTATGGGAGTTCCGTCTATCTCTATCTATGTTACAGAATTGATGCAAAGTTATAACGTTCAAACATTAATTCGCGTTGGAACGTGCGGTGCGATTCAAAAAGATGTAAAAGTCCGAGACGTCATTTTAGCAATGGCATCTTCAACAGACTCACAAATAAATCGTATGACGTTCGGGGGAATTGATTACGCTCCAACGGCTAACTTCGACTTGTTGAAAACAGCATATGAAATTGGGAAAGAAAAAGGATTGCAACTAAAAGTTGGTAGCGTATTTACAGCTGACATGTTTTATAATGAAAATGCCCAATTTGAAAAACTAGCGCGTTACGGTGTACTCGCTGTAGAAATGGAAACGACAGCTCTTTACACGTTAGCTGCCAAGTTTGGTAGAAAAGCGTTATCTGTCCTAACGGTGAGCGATCACATTTTAACAGGGGAAGAAACAACGGCTGAAGAGCGTCAAACGACATTTAATGAAATGATCGAAGTCGCACTTGAAACAGCGATTCGTCAATAAAAAATGAAAGCTCTTGCGGAAGGCACTCCGCGGAGCTTTCTTCTATTCGTGAGGGAGAAAAATGAAAAAATGGATATGTTGCTGTTTAATTATAGTTAGTGGATGTCAACCATTTGGATCACTTGAGCAAGAACAACAACCGTCTAAGCCCCCCGTACAAGTTGAAGAGCCATCTTCTAAAACACCGATACCATCTTCTGAAACGAAGGAACAAGAAGAGCTTGTACTTGAAGAACGATTTTGGAATCAAATCGAAGTACAAAATGGGGTAAAAGTCATCATGAATCCAGATAATGTGCTAGCTTTAGTAAATAAAGAACAGCAATTACCAGCTGATTACAAACCAGCTGATTTAGTCATTCCAAACGTTCCGTTTACGTTTAAAGAAACGAATATCGAAAAACGCCACATGCGTTCGGAAGCTGCCAAGGCATTAGAAGAGCTATTTACAGCAGCGAAACAACAACAAATTGAGCTGTATGCTGTATCAGGATATCGTTCATATGAGCGGCAACAACAACTATTCGCATCCGAAGTTCAACGATTAGGGGAAGAGAAAGCAGTTGTTGCCGTCGCGATGCCCGGAAAAAGTGAACATCAAACAGGACTAGCGATCGATATTACAAGTCCAAATGTTCAATATGCCATTACACCCGCATTTGGTGACACACCGGAGGGACAGTGGGTAGCTCAACATGCACATGAGTTTGGTTTTATTATTCGCTATCCGAAAGGAAAGGAGCATATTACGAAATATCAATACGAACCTTGGCATTTGCGTTATGTTGGTAAAAAAGTGGCCAAAGTCATTTATGAGAAACAAATTACGTTGGAAGAATATTTTCAAATCGTAAAGAAAATATAAGTTTACACACATTTAAATACGCGATATTTTTCGAATACAAGGGCCAGTTTTCTAGAGATGTATATATATAATTCCGATCGATACACGGCGATTAGTGCTTGACGGAAATGCATTTGTTTAACAAATAAATCAATTTGTTGTTTGGCGTATTTTATCGCTTGATGTTGTGAAATCATTTGTTTTTTTATAATTTTTAATTCGATTTCTTTCAATAATGACAATGAAAAGCGAAGGATCGTTGCCTCTGTTTGATCGATAAATTGCGAAATCATCGTTCTCATTCCCCCTTCGTGCATATTTACAATTTTGAAATATACTTTACAATACATTAACATATTTTATTTAAAAAAAATGTCGGAATGTGCGGTGAATTTTCGACAAAAAAGGGAGCCACTGTGTGAAAGTGGCTCCCTTTTTATAACACAATCGCTGCAATCCATGCGAAAATAATGACAGGAATGTTGTAATGAATAAATGTTGGGACACATGTATCCCAAATGTGATGATGTTGACCGTCAACGTTCAAGCCTGATGTTGGACCAAGCGTGCTATCGGAGGCAGGTGATCCAGCATCACCAAGTGCACCAGCCGCACCAATAATTGCAATTGTTGCCATTGGGCTAAGTCCAAGCTTCATACAGAGTGGAACGAAAATTGTTGCGATAATCGGAACAGTAGAAAAAGAAGACCCAATTCCCATTGTGATCAGTAGTCCGACAATTAACATAAGCAATGCGCCAAGCGTTGCGTTATGGCCAATAAGTGAAGCGGCTTGTTCAACGAGTTTCTCAATGTGGCCAGTTTGTTTTAATACATTGGCGAAGCCTGAGGCGCTTAACATCACAAACCCAATGAACGCCATCATGCGCATACCTTCTGTTAATAGACGATCGCTCTCTGCTAAACGAATGCATCCGCTTAAATAAATGACGACGATTCCTGCAAATGCTCCAAAAATCATGGAATCGAGAGCAAGTTGTACGGTTAAAGCGATGATGACAGCAATAATCGCAAACCACACTCCGCGTTGTTGGAACGATTGAGTACCTTCACTTTCTAATTTTACTTGTTTATATGTGCGCGGTTTTCGATATGTGAAAAAAGCAAGGAGTAAACCAACGATCATTCCAAGTGAAGGTAAAAACATCGCTTTTGGAATATCTGACTTTGCAATCATTAATCCACCTTGAGCCATATTTGATTGTACAATGTCATGAAAAATGGCTCCAAATCCGGTAGGTAGCCACATATAAGGCGTAATTAAGCCGAATGTAATGATTGATGCTACTAACCGACGATCCACTTGCAATTCATTTAAGACGTGCAAAAGTGGTGGAATCAAAATGGGAATAAATGCAATATGGATTGGGATTAAGTTTTGTGAAAAACAAGACATTAATAAAATGACAAGAAGAACAAGTGCTTTGGAATATTGTGCCCTTTTTCCTTCTCCTTGTTTTCCGACGATTTTTATAATGATATGAACAATGGCATTCGGTAATCCCGTTTTGGAAATAGCGATCGCAAATCCACCTAACAATGCATAACTTAAAGCGACTTCCGCGCTATTTCCTAATCCTTCTGAAAATACTTCAATCGTTTTCGAAAGATCAAGATTTCCGATCCATCCCCCTACTAATGATGCGATTAGTAATGAAAATACAACGTTCGTTCTCATTAAACTAAGAATGAGCATGACGAGTACTGAGATGACAACAGCATTCATAATATGACCTCCACAAAATACTTTAGTTTGATAAATTGGTAGAGTGATGAAACACTAAACAATCTATCATATTTATCAAGCAGCCGTCAACAATAAATTTGGTTAAAGGCAATGTTATTGCGTTTTCCCTAATGTTCTTCAATAAACCAATTTTGTTGCTATAGACCCACACAATATATGCTTGTTACAATGTTAACGCAAAAATGTTCAAGAAGTTGGTGAATATATGACGCAAATGAAACCAGAATTAGGGGCATGGGTCAGTATTGGCGCTTATATTGTTTTATCTTTAGCGAAGTTGTACGTTGGATATGTGTCGAATTCTGAAGCATTAAAAGCGGATGGGTGGAATAACTTTACTGATATTCTTGGTTCGATTGCTATTTTAATTGGATTGCTCATTGCAAAAAAGCCACGCGATGACAACCATCCGTACGGTCATTCGCGTGCGGAACATATTTCGTCTTTAATTGCAGCGTTTATTATGATGTCTATCGGTGTTGATGTGCTAATCAATGCGTTGCAAACATTGAAAAATAAAGAGTATGTTCAACCAGATTGGATAGCGGTATGGACAGCAGGTGCTTCAGCTATATTTATGTTTTTTGTATATATGTTTAATAAACGTTTAGCTTTAGTAACAAATAGTCAAGCACTTGCTGCTGCAGCTAAAGATCATTTATCTGACGTGCTTGTTAGTGTAGGAACTGTCGTCGGTGTGGTTGGCGCTCAATTACATATGCGTTGGCTTGACCCTGTTACTGCTTTTGTTATTGGATTTATGATTTGCAAGACAGCATGGGATATTTTCAGGGAAGCGTCCCATACGTTGACGGACGGTTTTGATGATGAAATGTTAAGGCGATATAAACAGGAGATTGAGCGTATTGACGGTGTAAAACAAGTGGTTGATATTAAAGGGCGGATGTACGGCAATGAAGTGGTGATAGATGTTACCATTTGTGTTGCTCCGTATTTAAGTGTTGTAACAAGTCATGACATTGCTGATCAAGTGGAGCGGTTGCTTGAACAAAAATATGGCGTTGTTTATGCCCATGTGCATATTGAACCTTACGCACAAGACCATGTTTTTCATGGGGAGTGAGATGAAGAAAGGAGTTACAAGATGGAAAATGAAAAACTCGGAACGATTTATGCATTGCTTGCTTATGTATTGTGGGGAATATTGCCTTTATATTGGAAAATGTTAGAACATATCAAAGCGGAAGAGATTTTATCTTATCGCATTGTCGCTTCCTTTTTGTTTATGCTTGCGTTGTTGCTTATTCAAAAAAGCGGGCCTGCATTTTTTCATACATGTCGATTGTTATGGCAAGAAAAGAAGCGGGTAACAGCTTTAATCGCTGCATCATTGCTCATTAGTACGAATTGGTTTATTTACATATGGGCTGTCAATCATGATCATATGGTTGAAGCGAGTTTAGGATATTACATGAATCCGTTGTTAAACGTACTATTAGGTGTCGTTGTATTAAAAGAACGCCTATATAAATGGCAAATCGTATCCCTTATTTTAGCAGCTTCTGGAGTTGTGGGTATGACGATTGAATATGGGAAAGTTCCATGGATTGCGCTTTCGCTTGCATGTAGTTTCTCATTGTATAGTCTTGTGAAAAAGGTTATTTCCGTTGATGCAACAATTGGCTTAACTGTTGAAACGATGCTTGCGACCCCTTTGGCGCTCATATTTATTATTCATTCGTTTGGACAATTTCACGATGCTTCTTTTTCGTTTGCAACGATGCTATTACTTATAGGGGCTGGACCAGCAACCGCATTGCCCCTTTTGTATTTTGCTAAAGGGGCACAACATATTTCACTAACTCTTTTAGGATTTTTACAATATATTTCACCGACATTAAGTTTACTGCTAGGAGTGTTTTTATTTCATGAGCCGTTTACAAATGCTCATATATATGCATTTAGCTGCATTTGGACTGCGTTGATTTTATTTTCAATTTCTAGTACATGGGAAAAACGAAAAGAAAAGTCATTAAACATGTAGCGTCTGTTCGAAGTGACAGACGTTTTTTTACCCATTTTTTCAAAAACTATAACGTTTTTCTTAGTAGTTGAATAGGTTGTTAGTACAAGAAGGAGGTGTCAAAAGATGAGTGGAGGACATCATCATGGCGGTGGCTTTGCGTTAATTGTTGTATTGTTTATTTTGTTAATCATTGTTGGCAGTGCTTATATTGGTGGCTGGGGATATTAATTAAACAATAAAGGGGGAAGTATGTTATGTACGGATATGGATGTGGCTATGGCTATGGTTATCCAGGATACGGGAAAACATTTGTGCTCATCGTTGTACTCTTTATCTTGCTTATTATCGTTGGTGCGGCTTGGTGCTAAGGAGCAAGAGGGGTTTCCCTCTTGCCTTTATGCATGTTTCCATTTTTGACGTAGCCGTATGAATAATAAACTAGCACCTGAAGCTAAGCCAATAATAAGACCAAGCCAATATCCAAACGGTCCGGCAACGGTATAATGAGATAGTGCATATCCAACCGGCAAGCCGACTAACCAATAAGATACAAGCGCAATAAAAAAAGGAAATCGAACATCTTTGTACCCCCGTAATGCTCCTTGAATTGGTGCGGCAATGGCATCGGAAAGTTGGAAAAATAGGGCATATAACAAAAATTGCTTCGTCCATTGCAACACATGTTTATCATTCGTATATAGGGAAGCGATCGTTTCACGAAATAACAATAGGACGATAGAGGCAGCAATAGCCATTGTTACGGCGAAAGTAATGCCAACCATGCAATAACGTTTTGCATGCTCCAATCGATTGGCTCCCACTTCAAAGCCGACAATAATCGTTAAAGTGAGAGAAATGCTTAGTGGAATCATGTATAAAAGTGAAGCAAAATTCATCGCTGCTTGATGGGCAGCGATTGTCATTGTTCCGAATTGACTCATTAACAAGGTGACAGCAGAAAAAATGCTTGTTTCAAAAAAGATTGATAGCCCAATGGGTGTACCGATTGAAACTAATTGCTTCCAAATATAAAACGAAACGGGGCTAAGCTTTTTTAGTATATTATATGTGGAAAAAGGCTTGCGAAAGCGAACGAGCAAAAGTGCACATATCAATAAGCACCAATACGTTATACTTGTAGCGTATCCTGCACCGACTCCACCGAGCGCTGGGATGCCCCATCGTCCAAAAATGAGCATATCATTCAATAAAATATTTAATGGCAATGAGCATAACGTTAACGTCATTGTAACCTTTGTTTGACCGAGAGCATCGATAAAGGAACGGAGAACGTAATAAATGAAAATTGGGATAACACCAATACATAATGCTTGCAAATATTGATAGGCAACGGTTTGCACATTGCTCTCGATATACATGTTTTCCAATAAAATAGGGACGAGAAAATAAATAATGGTTAACACAAAACAGGCAAAAACGATCGCTACATATACCGCCTGTTCCACTGCTTTAGAAATATGTTTGTGTTCTTTCGCTCCAAACGCTTGGGAAACGATTGGAGTTAGACCAGTTAGGATCCCCCCAATCCCTGTAAATATAGCAACCCAAATGTTTGATCCGATCGCTACACCTGCTAAATCAACAGCACCATATTTTCCAGTCATCATCACATCAAAAAAGTTCATCATATATAGGCTTATTTGCGTGAGAAAAATCGGAAATAGTATATGTAAAAATTGTTTTATTTTTTCTTTTAACGTATATGTTTCCCTCATTGGCTCCTCCAAATGCATGTAAAAAATGTGCACAAGTGATATTATAACATACTATTTTTATGTATTCATAGACAACCCTCTTGCTTTTCATGTTAAGTTTTGTTACATTAGAAAAGTCGTTTTTTATTTAGAACATTAGGTGAGGTGACGAATATGCAATTATTCCAAACAGTTGTATCATTTTTAAACAACATATTATGGTCGTATGTTCTTATCGCTCTTTTAATTATCTTCGGATTGTACTTTACATTTCGTACAAAATTTGTTCAATTTCGCTATTTTGGTGAAATGTTCCGCGTTATCACAGAGGGGCCAGAAAAAACAGGGGCGATTTCGTCGTTACAAGCGTTTTTTATGAGTACAGCGTCTCGCGTTGGAACAGGTAACTTAGCCGGTGTAGCGTTAGCCATTTCTGTTGGTGGGCCTGGTGCGGTATTTTGGATGTGGTTAATTGCTTTGATTGGTGGCGCATCAAGCTTCGTTGAAAGTACGCTTGCCCAAATTTATAAGGTTAAAGATGGAAAAAGTTATCGCGGTGGTCCGGCATATTACATTGAGCAAGGATTAAAAAAACGTTGGTTAGGTGTATTGTTTGCCATATTAATTACGTTTTCGTTTGGTCTTGTATTTAACTCTGTTCAGGCAAATACGATTACGTTTGCATTTGAACATGCTTTTCAAATGGATCGAACAGTGATTGGTGTCGTACTTACAATCTTGACCGCATTTATTATTTTTGGTGGTGTGCATCGCGTAGCGAAAGCGTCATCGATTATTGTTCCAGTGATGGCTGGTTTATACTTATTGATCGCGTTTTATGTTGTACTTACAAATATCACACAATTACCAGCCGTCTTTGCTTTAATTTTTAAACATGCATTTGGTATTGAACAAGCAGTCGGTGGCGGATTCGGTGCAGCAATCATGATGGGAATTAAACGTGGTTTATTCTCGAATGAAGCTGGAATGGGTAGCGCTCCGAACGCTGCAGCGACAGCAGAAGTTTCACATCCTGTAAAACAAGGACTCATTCAAACATTAGGTGTGTTCGTTGATACATTAGTTGTTTGTAGCGCGACAGCATTTATGATCTTACTGTCAGGGGATTATATGAAAGAAGGGCTTGATGGAATTACTTTAACACAAACGGCATTAAGTACACATATTGGTGAATGGGCAAAAGGATTTGTTGCAGTAAGTGTGTTTTTATTTGCATACAGCTCAATTATCGGAAACTACTATTACGGTGAAACAAATATTGAATTTATTCGTTCAAGTAAAACATCGTTGCTTATGTATCGTCTCGCTGTATTAGGAATGGTTATTTGGGGTTCTGTGTCAAGCATTCAAATCGTATGGGACTTAGCTGATTTATTTATGGCGTTTATGGTTATCGTGAATTTAGTTTCGATTTTCTTGCTTGGTCGAGTTGCTTTTGCAGCGTTACAAGACTATATGACACAACGAAAACAAGGGAAGAACCCAGTATTTTATGCGAGCAATATTGGGGTCGAACATCAAGTAGAATGTTGGAAAGAAGAACGAGTAAACATGAAAAAAGAAGTGTAAAAATGAGGCTGCATGATTGCAGCCTCATTTTTTTGAATAAGCTGGTAATTCAATAATAAAGCACGTACCATGTCCTAATTCACTTTGAACGCGCATCGATCCTTTATGCAGCTCAATAATTTTTCGGGACAAAGATAAACCAAGACCTGTCCCCGTTTGTTTTGTCGAAAAAAATGGATCAAAAACATGATGGATAATTGTGGGCGGAATACCAGGCCCATTGTCGTGCACAGAAATTTGAACAAGGTTATTATGCAATTTCGTTCTAATGTTTACGTGCAAAGACTTTTCAGTTTTCGCTTCAATCGCATTACGAACTAAGTTAATGAACACTTGCAACAGTTGGTTTTTATCAATATAAACGACGTAATGTTGTAGTTTTTCATCTAGATGATAGGAAAGCTCTACGTTATGAAGAAGCGCTTCGCTTCGTAATAAAAGATCTAAATCATGTTGAATGAATTCATTCATTTCAATCCACTCTGCTTTTACTTCGTTTGGTTTTGCAATATTTAAAAAGTCTGTAATAATGTCATTTGCTCGATCAAGTTCAGGAATAAGTAGTTGATTAATAAGATGAACGATATGCTCAGGTAGTTGTTCTTTTAAAAACTGTAAATATCCTCGCACAGTTGTTAATGGATTTCGAATTTCATGGGCAATTCCTGCAGCAATTCGTCCAGCAATCGCCAGCTTCTCTGCTTCTTTCATTTGATTTAGTGATTGAAACATACTAATGACACGTTTAATCGATCCATCTTCGTTATATAAAATGCGCGTATTAATGATGCCGTAATATCGATCAAGCACTTCGCAATTGTAAAGAGGTTGTTTTGTCCGCAACGTTTTTAACGTCATAATTTGTTCGTCAGGAATGTTTAGTAATTCCCGAATATGTTTGCCTATGATCTTATCCCGATTGACGCCAACATCGTTCGCGGCTTGCAAGTTACATAACGTAATGATTCCTTCAGCGTCAACAAAAACGATATGGTGAGAAACAAGATCAAAAATAGGAGCTAAAAATTGTTCCACTTGTTCAAACGGATAATCTTTTTGTAAATCAATATTCCATTTTAGAATCGGAGTTTGATTGTTATCCTTTTCTATTGTTTCAATTGTTGGAGAAAGTACATTTCTTTCCTTTTTCATTACTTTTCCAAGTGCATAATCGATGTATGAAAACGGAAAGTTAACGTGTTCAACAAAACGTTTATACAATGTGAGTTCTTCCTCAAGCTCATTTATTTTTTGTTTTAGTTTTTCATAACTTTCCATACTTTTAACTCCTCATTTTCACTATTCCTATGTTGAAGTTTAACGCAAAATGAATGAATCGACTAGTATGTAAATAAAATTTTATAAAACTATGTTCTAAATGAAAACAGTGATAAACGAAAATAGAAATGAATAAGATGGGAAAGAAAAATAAGAAAGGGGAGAGAAAATGACACCTCAGTTTCTATCTTTCATTGACCCTTATGTTTATCAGACGTTACAAACGATTAGGGGAAAACAAATAGTGATTGAAACAGTGCGCGGAAATGTGCAAGGTACACTCCAAGACGTGAAGCCTGATCATATTGTGTTAAAAAGTAACGACACCCTCTTTTTTGTGCGTATACAACAAATCGTTTGGATTATGCCGAAATAAAAGGGGGAGAATAGATGTTTACGAGAATAAATAAACTACAAATTGAGCTGCCGAAATCCACATACGCAGATGCAAAGGCAGCAGCAGCAGTTCAAGAGTTGCTTGGTGGAAAATTCGGAGAAATGTCAACATTAAACAATTATTTATTTCAGTCATTTAACTTTCGTGAAAAGAAAAAACTAAAGCCTTTTTACGACTTAGTTGCGAGTATTACAGCAGAAGAATTAGGTCATGTAGAACTTGTAACAGCGGCCATTAATTTATGTCTAACCGGCACGACATATGAAGGAGCACCAGACGTTACACCAATGCAAAGTGGGGTAGATCAACGAAATACGTATCATTTTATCGCTACGGCGCAAACAGCGTTGCCTGGAGATTCAATGGGAAAATCATGGTCAGGGGATTACGTTTTCAATAGTGGAAACTTAGTGTTAGACTTGCTACACAATTTTTTCCTCGAGTGTGGTGCACGCACACATAAAATGCGTGTATATGAGATGACGGATCATCCTGTTGCGCGAGAAATGATTGGTTATTTACTCGTACGAGGAGGGGTTCATATTATGGCATATGCCAAAGCTCTTCAAATTGTTACAGGGGTTGATATGACAAAAATGTTACCAATCCCTAATTTAAGTAACGATAAGTTTGATGCAGCAAGAAAATATGAAGCGCAAGGATGGCACCGAAGATTGTATACATTTAGCGAACATGATTATGAAGATGTCAAACAAATTTGGAAAGGTACGCATCCGCTTGATGGAGGACAGCTTGAAGTTATTCAAGGTACGCCAGCAGGTGGCCCAATTCCAGATTTAGAAGCTGTTGAGGAAACCTTTGCCCCAGGTATTTCATACGAAGATTTTCTTGAAATCGCGAAACGTCTGCAACGATCTGCCGGATTGTAATAAGCTGTGCCGAGGGCATAGCTTTTTCTTTTGCACATTTTAATTAATTAAACTATGTTCTAAATAATCAATGTAAACAAAAAGAAAAAAACAATTAACAATTGATTGCTTAATTAAAAATAACATATAATAAAGAAGACACAAAGGAGGATGAAAACTATTGGTCTCGCTACAACATATTGAAGAAGCTTATCAACGAATGAAAACCGTTGTTCATAAAACTCCTCTTGAATTTTCTCAAACATTTAGCCGTTTATCGAATAATCGAGTATACATGAAATTAGAAAATTTACAGAAAACAGGTTCATTCAAAGTACGGGGATCATATAACAAAATTATGTCATTAAGTGATAAAGAAAAAAGCCGAGGAGTCATTGCAGCTTCCGCAGGAAATCATGCTCAAGGAGTCGCTTATTCAAGCAGTATGATCGGTATCCCATGCACAATTGTTATGCCTAAGGGAGCACCATTAAGTAAAATTCAGGCGACACAAAGTTATGGTGCAAACGTCATTTTACACGGAGACGTATTTGATGAATCGTTGGAATACGCTCGAAAGTTGCAGCAAAAAACAGGAGCAACGTTTGTTCATCCCTTTGACGATCCAGCTGTTATCGCTGGGCAAGGTACAATTGGACTAGAATTATTTGAACAGCTAGATGATATTGATGCAGTCATTTGTCCAGTTGGAGGAGGTGGTTTGCTCGCCGGTATAGCAATTGCGATGAAACAGAAAAAAACATCTATCCGTGTATATGGCGTTGAATCGACTGCTTGCGCAAGCACGACAGCAGCGAAACAACATAATCAGCCAGTTATGATTAATCCATTAAATACAATTGCGGATGGCATCGCTGTTAAGCGAATTGGGGATTTAACTTTTTCATACATACAAAAATATGTCGACGATATTGTTTGTGTTGAAGAAACCGATATTTCACGAACGATGTTATATTTACTCGAACGAAATAAATTACTTGTTGAAGGTTCGGCGGCTTGCTCACTAGCGGCTTTATTGTATAAAAAAATTCCACTTGAAGGAAAAAATATCGTCGCAATTTTAAGCGGTGGGAATGTCGATGTCACACTTATTTCACGTATCATTGAACGAGGACTTGTTGAGTCAGGACGCTTTGTTACATTTGCGACAATTATTTCCGATAAACCAGGGCAACTCAATAAGTTGTTGCGCATTATCGCCGATTTAGAAGCCAATGTCATGTCCATTGATCATCAACGAATGGGCACAAACGTTCTTCCAGGACAAGCAGAAGTTCGATTCTCTCTTGAAACAAAAAATAGGGAGCATATTAATCAAATTCAACATGTGTTAATCGAATCTGGTTACACCATTCGCCGCCTTGACTAAAAATGTGAATCGTCTATCTTTTTTCTCTCCACGTAAAACAATGCTTTCAAACTAACGTATTTTCTACTATTATTAAATTAAATAAACGCTTGATTTAAAGGTGGGGAGAACAAAATGAAACGAATGGAATTTTTTATCGTTCCGCATCCGAGAGGAACCGTGCGAGTAGACGTATACAAAAAGAATGGATCATACGAAGCACATGCAAAGTTTAAAGATGTGGCGACAGCACAGGCGAGCGGAAACGATAAACATTTAGCAGTATTGCAAGCGCTACATGAGCTCGCTAAATTTTTAAATAAATATAAAGGTTCTTGAAGGAGGAGATCGCTGATGATTCATTTGAATTGGCATGAGCGTCCAACAATTAAAATAGTTGTATGCAACCATACGAATGCAGAAAAATACATCGTACATAACGTATTAACACCAGGCAAAGAGTATGAAGTAAAAAATGAAACAAATGATTTTTATTTTATTATCGATAACCGTGGCAAAGTTGGCGGATATTATAAGCATTATTTTACAGAAAAAGCGGTATAATACCGCTTTTTTTCATTTTTAACACATTCATTTCAAATAAACTTCACAAATATGTAGTACATTGGACTACGGATGGAACGAAAAAGGGGGATCTTTAACAATGAAAAAATGGGTTATTTTATTGATTGCAGCCTTTGTTTTTGGATTAACAGGGTGCAACAACAATCAAGCAGAGGACAAGCAAAACGAGACGAAACAAACGGAAGAAAACAAAGAAACAAAACAAGAAGATGTGTTTAGGAAAGCAGCAACGGCTGAGCCAGATGAAAACACGATGTGCGTATTTTGTAATATGAAAGTATATCCGAAAGAACATGAGCTTGGAAAATTTACTGCCAAATCTGCAACTGAAAACGGTAACGTATTGTTTTTTGATGACATCGGCTGTTTATTTAACTATGAACGAGATCACGGTGAAGCTACAAAAAAATATGTACGTGATTACAATACATTAGAATGGATTGAATTACAAAACGCGACAGTGGTGAAAGCAGATATTAAAACACCGATGAACTACGGATATGCGTTTTTTGCAAAGAAAGAAGATGCTGACAAATTTATAAATGAACAATCGAATGCAATGATTGTATCATGGGCCGATGTTGACAAAGTCGCTCACGAACGTTATATGAAAAAGAAACAAATGATGCAAAATAAAAATGATGGACAAGGTCACGGTCATAGCGACAATATGCAACAAGATGATCATCAAGATGGAAATATGAACAACGATGGACATAGCCATAATTAAAAGCTGCCTTTTGGGCGGCTTTTTAATTTTTTGAAAACTACAATCAACGTATTGTTAGATATAAATCAGAAATATATACATTGAAATGAAATGGTGCTTAATGAGTATAGAATTCCCAAGAATAACATTTCGCCATTATTCTATGCTTCTTCGCTTGTGACGAAATATTTTTGTAAAAAAGAAAGGGATGAAGAGGATCGATGGAGAATGATATCCATGAAATTAACATTTTATAGAAAGGAATGAAATTATGAAAGTCAAAAGAATTTTATTACTTATTCTCGCGCTAGCTTTTATACTACCAACCATCTTAGTTAACGCCCACTAAGATCATTATAATCCTAATGGATATACTGGGGCACAAAACCTTAAGTATTGGCGTGATGCTAGTGTTTCCAGTGCAGGTTACCATAATCGTGCAGACACCGCATATGCAACTTGGAATAACATTTCTTCAAAGGTTGCTATTTCACAAGTCACTTCTGAGCCTACATATTATAGCATTGTTGTTTATGCAGGAACTATCTCAGGCTCAACCGTTTATGCTACCGCAGATTATTGGACGTATGGCTTTTTCGGATGGCGTCAAGTAAATCCGGAGGATGCAAGGGATCGTTCAAGAATTCGACTCAATACACCTCAAATGAACACACTAACTTCTGCTGAATCAACTGACGTTATTATTCACGAATTTGGACACGCACTAAGCTTGAGACATAATGACAATTCAGGTGCCTCTGTAATGAAGGAGTATGAACTAACAACATACGGATCCCCTCAACAGACGGATAAAGACCATCTAAAACAAAAATGGGGAAATTAATAGATGAAAGGAGATATTACGAATATGAAAAAAAATAAGATTATCATTGTTTCAATAGCACTGTTAGGTTTTATTTCTCTCGGCTCAAGTCTATGGTATATGTCGGCTGATAAAAAAGTAAGTTTATCAACTATTGATGCTAAACAAGTATCCTTTAACACAGTAGATGAAATGATTACCTTTTCTCAACTTGTTGTTACTGGAAAACCAATTGAAAGTGAGAACTTCGTAACATTCGATGAGAGAGGGTTTACAGTAGATGCGTATACAATTACTCAGTTTAAAATAAATAAGGTCCTTGAAAATAGAACTACTCACGATTATAAAGCTGGGGATATTATCAAGGTAGCTGAACCAAGCTACGTTTACGATAATGGTATTATGCCTGGAAAGACTAAATTTTCAATTAATAACTACCGAAACATGGATAAAAACCATAGCTACATGCTGCTTCTTGTGCCTGATTTGAAATACGATGATCTGTATGTAATTTCTGGTGTCAATGAGGGTAAACACAACATTGATATTCCTGGTAATGATGGCGAAAAAGTTGGCGTGCCTCAAGAAGCAAAGAATTATAAATTTAAAGAGGAATTAATGAAAAAATTTAATTTAAAGTCATTCTAGTTAGAAGCACTCGGTCTGTTCTTTTGAGCCGAGTGCTTTATTCAATTTTAACAAATATTTATGACTATTTACAACAACCGTATTATTTAATATAATACAGTTATTACAGTTAGTACAGAAAAGGAAAGGGGGGACGATATGTTTGATCTTGATTTGCGGAGCCGAAAACCGATTTATGAACAACTGATCGAAAAAATGAAGGAAATGATTATTCACGATGTGCTGAAACCGAATGAGCAACTTCCATCTGTTCGTTTGCTCGCTAAACAGTTAACCATTAATCCAAATACCATTCAAAAGGCATATCGAGAGTTAGAAAGAGAAGGGTATATTTACTCTATTCCGGGCAAAGGAAATTTCGTCGCCAACAAAAAAGAGGCTATTTACGATGAAAAAGTCAAACAACTAGAGGAAAATATACTTAAACTATGTCAGGAAGCATTTTATATCGGGATAAAAAAGGAGCAAATCTTTTCGATTGTTGAACGCGCAGAACGTGCGATACGAGGAGGAGAGGAAGATGATTCAAATTCATGATGTAAGCAAACGATTTGGAGAGTTCGAGGCGATTAAAGATGTAACATTTTTCGTTCCAAAAGGATCAATTTATGGGTTACTTGGATCAAATGGTGCCGGAAAAACAACTCTTATGAAGATGATGGCAGGGATTTATAAACAAAACAAAGGAACGATTACTATTGATGGTGAACCGATTTTTGAAAACATTAAACAAAAAGAGCGAATGATCTTTTTACCTGATACACTTTATTTTTTTCCAAACACCACTATCCGACAAATGGCCGATTTTTATCGTCATATATATCCGAAATGGAACGAAGAACGTTTTTACAAAATGCAAGAGCTATTTCCAATTAACATGAATCAAAAAATACATCGGATGTCCAAAGGGATGCAACGCCAAGTCGCATTTTGGTTAACATTTTCAGCAATGCCTGATGTGCTTATTTTAGATGAGCCTCTTGACGGGCTAGATGCTGTGATGAGGCAAAAAGTGAAGAACATTTTATTTCAAGACGTAGCAGAACGAGAAATGACCGTTGTTATTTCCTCACACAACTTATTTGAAGTAGAAGATTTATGTGACCGTATTGGCATTTTGCATAATGGCTCAATCATTATTGAAAAAGAACTAGATAACTTGAAAACAAACATTCATAAAGTACAAGTGGCGTTTCACGGGCAAACTCCCTCTTCTTTCCTTAAACAGATGGATGTTGTTTATCAAGAATATCGCGGTAGCGTCTTACTTTGTATCGTCCGAGGAAAAGAGGAACAAATCATTGCACATATTCAAAAACATGAGCCAATTTTATTTGACTTATTGCCGCTAACATTAGAAGAAATTTTTATTTACGAAATGGGGGAAAAAGGGTATGACATTGAAAACATTCTTGTTTAATCGTGGAATTTTCAATCAAATTGTTCGTAACGTTGGATGGGTGGCACTTGTTTATTTCGTTGGCCTTCTTTTTGCATTGCCTATTCATATTTTTATGATGGCTGAAAATAAAAATTGGCTTATGTACCATCAAACCGGCCGCATATTTGATATCGGAAGCATAATTCAGTTTCCTCTTATGTTTACACTTCCAATTTTGCTCGCTATTTTTTTATTTCGTTATATGCAAGTGAAATTGTCTGTAGATTACATGCATAGTCTGCCACTCAAGCGGGAAGCGCTTTTTTTTCAGCATATCATTGTTGGGATGGTCGTTCTTATCGTACCCATTGCAATAATGGCGGGATGTTTAATACTAATAAAGCCGTTTCTCCCTATTTCGTTGTATTCATTTAAACATGTAGCCATTTGGTTTGCAGGTACAGTAGCAATGAACATATTGTTATTTTCTGGGGCTGTATTTGTTGGAATGCTTACAGGTATGTCCGTGTTACAAGGTGTGTTTGCTTACGTTCTCTTTTTCTTCCCAGCAGGCATATTCATTTTACTTATGTTTAATTTGAAATATTTTTTATACGGTTTTGCATATGAATATTATTTATCCTATAGCATGAACGAGATTGTGCCTTTTATCCGATCTTTAAACTGGGAAACAAGACGAATCCAACCGCTTGAAATATTCATATATATTGTTCTCACTTTTATATTTTATGTATTAAGTTTGTGGCTATACAAAAAACGTCATGTGGAAACAGCGACAGATGCAATTGCCTTTCGCCCGCTCCGCCCAGTGTTTACATACGGTTTTACATTTTGTGTCATGCTTGTCGGTGGAGCTTATTTTGGTGAAATGCAACAACGGATGGGATGGATCATCTTTGGCTACGTATTTTCTTCATTGTTAGGTTATGTTATTGCCCGTATGATTTTAGAAAAAACATGGCGTGTATTCACAGGTTGGAAAGAATATGTTGGATATACGATTTTTATCATTGTTGTCGGCTTGATGTTTACGTCCGATCTATTTGGTTACGAGTCACGCCAACCTTCACTCGATGAAGTGAAGCGTGCCTACTTTGGCGACCATATATACTATTTCGAAAATGATACGGAAAGTGAGGAAAACGCATTTTTTTACGAAAAAGAAAATATTGAACACATTTATTTATTTCATCAACAACTTATTGAGCAACGAACATATACAGATACAGAAAACGATATACGTCACGTTGTGATTGGTTACGACTTAAAAAATGGAGACCGAATCGTTCGACAATATACCGTTCCATTAAATATATACAATCAATTTTACGCGCCAATTTTTAATTCACTTGAATTCAAAAAAAATCATTATCCAATTTTGCGCACAAATCATTTTAAAAATGTTTTACAAATCAAAATTGGTTCAGAAGATAAATTCGTTCGGTTACAAGATCGTGCAGACATTGAATCGTTTTTAACGATCTTACAGCAACAACTTTTAAATGAAACGTTTGATGGGGAAATAATAGGGTATCGAAGTTGGGGAACGATTAGCATAGTATATGAAAAATACCGCGAGGATAGCGTTGAATGGAAAAAATCGTACCATCTTATTGAACAGTGGCTACAAAATCGCGGTTTATTGCAACAAGCGAGAGTAACAGCTAATGATATCGCGGAAGTGAAAATTATAAGAAATATAAAACAAGTCCCGATATATGATTGGACACCAGAAATGATTGAGCGTGAAAAAGAAAAAATAATCGTTCATGATAAAAAGAAAATTGAACAATGTTTACAAATGGCTGGTGGAGGAGGAGGGGATTATATTGTAGGTATTTACTATAAAAATGGTCATATTGACATACAGTCATTTTCCAAACATCTCGTCCCCCCATTTGTTGATTAAAAGGCCTGTGTATTCAGGTCTTTTTCTTTGTTGGCAAATAGGGGATATATTCGGTAATATATTGTTGTTCATGATAAAAAATAGAGAGGTTGACTAGCTGTGAGACGAATTGAACTATTAGCACCAGCCGGAGATTGGGATTGTCTTCGTGCCGCCGTCGCAAACGGTGCAGATGCCGTTTATTTTGGTGTCGATAAATATAATGCGCGTGTACGGGCAAAAAATTTTCGCATGGAAGAATTAAAGGATGTCATGGCTTATTTGCATAAATACAATGTTCGCGGATATGTCACTTTTAATATTTTAGTTTTTGAAAATGAACTAGAAGAAGCAAAGCAGTTAGTTGAAGCATGTATAGATGCAGGGGTAGATGCGCTCATCGTACAAGATTTAGGACTTGTTCAACTCATTCGTGATATGTCACCTGATTTTCCGATTCACGGATCGACACAAATGACCATCACATCTCCAGAAGCGGTTGAATTTTTAAAGCCGTATCATTTAGAAGTCATGGTACTCGGTCGGGAAAATAATTTAACACACATTCAAAAAATTGCCGAGAAAACGAATGTACCGTTGGAAGTGTTCGTTCACGGGGCGCTTTGTGTATCATATTCCGGACAATGTTTAACATCAGAAATGTGGGGAGGGCGTTCTGCCAATCGTGGTGAGTGCGCTCAAGCCTGCCGTCTGCCATACGATTTAATCGTTGACGGTGAACAAAAAGAAATGGGGAACGTTGCTTATTTACTTTCACCGAAAGATTTAGCTGCTCTTGATCTCGTTCCAGAGCTTATTGAGGCGGGAGTTAGCACATTTAAAATTGAAGGTCGATTAAAATCACCAGAATATGTAGCTAATGTTGTTAGTAAATATCGTAAAGCGATTGATGAATATTTAGCGGGGCGGCATTATACCCCTTCGAAAGAAGAGATACGCGAACTTCAGCAAAGTTTTAGTCGTGGATTTACACATGGATTTTTAAAAGGAACGAACAATAAACAGCTTGTTGATGGAACGTTCCCAAAGAGTCGTGGCGTATTTCTTGGAACGGTCAAAAAAGTATTAAAAGATGGTGTTTTATGTGAGTTGCAAGCTCCGCTAAAACGTGGAGACGGAATTGTATTTGATGCAGGACGCCCAGAAGAAAAAGAAGAAGGCGGTCGCGTGTATGACTTACGAAAACACGGAAAAAAAGTCGAGGGTGAAGTCGAAAAAGGTGTCGTTGAAATTATCCCTGGCCGACATGACATCAATTTAACACGTATACATGTCGGAGATCGCATTTGGAAAACGAGCGATCAAGAACTTGAACGTCGCTTGCGTAAAACGTTTGAAACCGAGCGACCATATCGGCTGTTTCCGCTAACTGTGCGTGTGTATGGTGAAGCAGGGGAACCGCTCATTTCGACATGGTACGATGAAACGACAGGAAATGAAGTAACTGTTCAATCTGAGCAGTTGTTAGATATTGCTCAAAAACGACCGTTAACACTAGAATTTATAAAAGAACAATTCGGGAGATTAGGCGGAACAATTTTTGAACTAAAAGATGTTCATATGTATATCACAGGTGATGTGATTGTTCCTGTTAAAGAATTAAACCGAATAAGAAGACAAGCTGTTGAACAACTCATTGAACAAAGACAACGGCCGCGATTATACAGCAAACAACCGATTGATTTAACATCTCCTTATCGGCAAAAACAACAAGCAAAGACCCCTTCTTTAATGGCGCTTTGCCGTACGCTTGGACAAGTCGAAGCGGTATGTGATACAGATGTTGAAATGGTGTATGCTGATTTCGAATTTACAACCGATTATCCAAAGGCTGTCCGGATCGCCCGAACTGCAAATAAGCCAATTGCTTTAGCCACTCCACGCATTCATATGCCTGGAGAAAACGGAATTTTGAGAGGAATTTTAAAAGCCGAGCCAGATGCCATTTTAGTGCGTAGTTTGGGAGCTGTACAATATTATACGAGTCAATCAGTTGAGCAAACGTTAATTGGTGATTTTTCACTTAATATTTCAAACCATCTGTCTGCACAATTATTTTTATCCCGAGGACTTGATCGGATTACACCTTCATACGATTTAAACATTCAACAAATGATTGATTTACTTGAAGCAGCACCAACCGAACATATTGAAATTGTCATTCATCAGCATTTGCCGATGTTTCATACTGAGCATTGTGTATATTGTACATTTTTAAGTGAAGGAACCGATTTTACAAACTGTGGGCGACCATGTGAAAAACATCGTGTCTCCTTGCGAGATCGTATCGGTATGCTTCATCCTGTTCGTGTCGATATCGGCTGTCGCAATACGGTGTACAATGCGATCGAGCAATCTGGTGCCGAATACATTCCGAACTTTTTATCGCTCGGTGTCCGTTCATATCGTATTGAGTTTTTGGAAGAGTCGCCGAAAAAAGTAGAAGAAGTCGTCAGTTTATATCGTGAAGCACTTGAGGGCAAACGAAGCGGTACAAGCGTATGGCGTACACTAAAAGCCATTAATCAACTTGGCGTCACGCGCGGACAGCTAATCAAAAAATAAGCGGGCTTAGGACTCGCTTATTTTTTCATATGTGTACATTTTGCTATAATAGTAAATGAACGAAAAAAGAAAGGGTGATTTCTATGCCAGCTGTTGAATCAAATATGTTTCCATTAGGAGAGAAAGCGCCATCGTTTGAGCTTGTCAACGTCATTACCGGAAAAACGGTACGATTAGAAGATGTCAAGTCCGAGATTGCAACAGTAATTATGTTTATTTGCAACCATTGCCCATTTGTTAAACATGTTCAAGAAGAACTTGTTCGTTTAGCCCATGATTATCAACCAAAAGGAGTTTCGTTTATCGCAATCAATTCAAACGATGTGGAAAAATACCCAGATGATTCCCCTGAAAAAATGAAAGAGATAGCTGAACAGCTTGGCTATCCATTTCCATATTTATTTGATGAAACACAAGAGGTAGCGAAAGCATATCAAGCTGCATGCACACCGGATTTCTACATATTTGATGGTGAACTACAATGTGTTTACCGTGGTCAACTCGATGATTCACGACCAGGTAACGAGATCCCGGTTACAGGTTCTTCGATTCGAGCAGCTTTAGACGCATTGCTATCAGGTAAACCTGTTCCGAAAGAACAAAAACCGAGTATCGGTTGTAGTATCAAGTGGAAAGAAAAATAAAAAAACATTTGACATTTTTGTTTCGGACCTATATACTAAAGAAGTACCATTTCGTTCGTTATATCAATGATCGTTATAAGCTGCACCTTCGTCAGGTTCATCTTATAAGGACTTGGCAAAAGTGCAGCTTTTGTTTTATGAGTAATGAAACGGTGGTCAATTTTTAAAATTGTTTTGGAGGAATTTCACATGAACACAGGTAAAGTAAAATGGTTTAACGCAGAAAAAGGTTTTGGATTCATTGAGACGGACGGAGGTACAGACGTATTCGTTCACTTCACAGCGATCCAAGGTACTGGATTCAAAACGTTGGAAGAAGGCGAAAAAGTAACATTTGACATCGTGAATGGTAACCGTGGGCCACAAGCGGCAAACGTGCAAAAAGCATAAATAGTCAAACGTACGGGATCTCGCTCTTCGTGAGATCCCGTTTTTATTTTATATGCGACAAAACAAATTCTCACTGGCGCAGCTTCGGAGCTGCAAGGACGGAAGAGAGGTAGGGTTTCCGTCGTTTTTGTTTGTTCGGACACGCTCATAGGAAGCGTGTCCTTTTTAAATAAAAATACAGAAAATTTGATAAAAAACTATTGAAAAAAGAAGAATGATTACATATAATAAACTCATGTTATAAAACTATACATAAGAATGTGAGGTAATGTGACATGAATAAACTACTCGTTTCTGAACAAACAAATATTTCAGCAGTTGAACAAATTAAAGAGATCATAAAACAAAAACACGTTGAACTGTTACACTTACAATTTGTTGATATTGAAGGGGTTTTAAAACACGTCACAGTTACAACGGAGCAACTAGATGATGTAGTAGAAGGAAAAATCATGTTTGACGGATCTTCAATTAAAGGTTTTTCACCAATCAATCGCTCCGACTTATATTTACTCCCTGATTTACAAACATTTGCGGTGTTACCGTGGACAGTAGAAAATGAATATGCAGAAGCACGTTTTCTTTGCTCTGTCGTCAACCCAGACGGAACGTTATTTGAAGGAGATCCACGTAACGTACTGAAAAAAACAGTTGAACGTGCGAAACAAAAAGGATACACGATTTCCGTCGGTCCAGAATTAGAGTTTTTCTTATTTAAAACTGACGAAAATGGCAATCCTACAACGACGCCACAAGATAACGGCGGATACTTTGAACCGTCACCTAAAGATCTCGGTGAACGTGTCCGCCTAGACATTTATCGCGCATTAAAGGCGATGGGATTTACAATTGAGGCTTCACACCATGAAGTTGCTGAAGGGCAACATGAAATTAATTTCAAATATGCCGATGCCCTCGGTGCTGCGGATAATGCCACAACATACAAATGGGTTGTAAAAACGATCGCTAAAAAATACGGATTGCATGCTACGTTTATGCCAAAACCGATTTTCGGTATTAATGGTTCAGGAATGCATGTGAACATTTCGTTATTTAAAGACGGCGAAAATGCTTTCTTTGATCCATCGGACGACAATCAATTATCTGAAACAGCATACCAATTCATTGCTGGTTTATTGCAAAACGTGAAAAATTTCGCAGCCATTACAAACCCACTTGTAAACTCATATAAACGTCTTGTCCCAGGATATGAAGCACCTTGTTATATTGCATGGTCAGCATCGAACCGCTCCGCACTTATTCGCATTCCTGCGAAACGAGGATTGGCAACACGCGTTGAGCTTCGTTGTCCTGATCCATCTGCCAATCCATACCTAGCGTTTGCAGTCATTGCTGAAGCAGGACTTGATGGAGTAGAAAAACAACTCACTTGTCCAGCACCAATTGATGAAGACATTTTCCATATGACGGCTGAACGCCGTGCGGAGCTTGGTATCGAAAATCTTCCAGGTAGTTTAGGGAAAGCGATTGAAGAGTTAGAAAATGGAACAATTGGACGTCATACGTTAGGTAACCACGTATTTGGTGAGTATGTCGCAATGAAAAAGAACGAATGGGATAGCTATCGAACAGCAGTTCATGCTTGGGAAATCGAACATTATCAAGCGAAATTTTAAAAGCGAGCGATTGTGCTCGCTTTTTGCATGTTTTCATTATGCGTTTGAACAACAAATGGTTTATGATGGTACATAGAAAATAGCGAAAGGGTGATATTGTGTCTAAACGAATAATTACGATGATCGTATCGATTTGTACCGCAACAACACTACTATGGACTGTCGGTTTAATCATCACTATTCAAGACCAATTTTTTTACGAAGCTTCCTCGATCAAACAACCAAAACCAACAACTTCAAACATAAAGCAGAATAACGGTCTTTCTATTGTCGCCCTTGGCGACTCATTAACACGCGGAACAGGAGATGAAACAGGGAAAGGGTACGTTGGATATGTTGTAGATGACCTAAAAAAACGGACAAATCAACACATGCAATTCACAAATTTAGCAATTAAAGGACAACGCTCTCCCCAACTCATCAATCAACTGAAACAAAAAGAGGTACAACGCCAATTAAAAGAGGCGGACATCATTTTGATGACGATTGGAGGAAACGACTTGTTTCGCGGTGGAGAAGCACTAAGGGACTTATCCCATGCCCAAATTGAAAAAGAAAAAAAGAAATTTGTCGAGCAGCTACATACGATTTTCCAACTTATTCGCACAGTAAATGATGATGCAACTGTATTTTATATCGCCTTATATAATCCGTTTAACGATTTAGGCAATGGGAAAGAAACATCCGCCATTGTGCGCAGTTGGAATTATGCAGCATCTGAAGTAGCAGCCGACTATAAATCAATCATTTGCGTTCCGACATATGATTTATTTGAACTGCAAGTCAACGACTATTTGTATACAGATAAATTTCATCCAAACAAAGAAGGATATAAACGAATTGGTGAACGTGTTGCTTCACTCATTACGTTAACGAAAGGAGAAAAATAATGGAAGAAACATTAGTTGTACAAAATGTGCGAAAAAATATTGGAAAAAAGGAAATTATTAAAGGTCTCTCGTTTTCGTTAAAAAAAGGTGAAGTGTTTGGTTTCTTAGGCCCAAATGGTGCAGGAAAAACAACGACCATTCGCATGCTTGTCGGATTAATTCGCCCTACATCTGGAACGATCTCAATTTGTGGATACAATTTACAAAAACAATTTACAAAAGCCATTCAACACATTGGTTGTATCGTTGAAAACCCTGAACTTTATCCATATTTAAGCGGGTGGGAAAACCTTGAGCATTTTGCGCGTATGGTTCCAGGAGTGACCATGCATCGCATTCAAGAAGTAGTCGAACTCGTCGGTTTACAAAATCGGATTTATGATCTTGTACGTACATATTCGCTTGGTATGCGTCAACGCCTTGGTATTGCGCAAGCGTTGCTTGGAAAACCAACGGTACTCATTTTAGATGAGCCAACAAATGGTTTAGATCCTGTCGGCATTCGTGAAATGAGACAGTTTATTCGCTCGCTTGCTGAACAAGAGCAGTTAAGCGTTCTCGTTTCATCGCATTTATTGAGTGAAATACAACTCATGTGCGACCGTGTTGCCATTATGTCCAAAGGAGAGATTATTCGCATTGATACGGTCGAACATTTATTACAAGAACAAGCACGGACATATTGGAACGTTGTCCCGATTAATACAGCTAAAGAAATATTAATAAATGAGACGACTGTCATCGGTGAAAAGGATGGAGCGATCGTTACGATTTATGAATCAAACGAAACTATTGCTCGGTGCAATGCTCGTTTAATTGAAGCAGGAGTGCTTGTCAGCGGAATCGAGCGAAAACTTCCAACACTTGAAGATTTATTTATTGAATTAACAGGAGGGGAAACGATTGATTAATCTCGTATACAATGAAATGTTAAAAATTGTTCGTAAAAAACGACTATTTATCATTGCAGCCATCGTAGCTGTTCTCGTTAGTTTATTTACATATGCACAACTTAAACAAATTGAAACGATTCGAGAACGTATTGGAACAACAGATTGGCGCACACAACTGCAACAACAAATCATCGATACACAAAACCGCTTAAACTCAACAGGAATTTCTGAAGAATGGAAAAAGTTTCTCAAAATTCGTTTACAGCAACAACAATATTATTTAGATAACGATATTAATCCGATGGCTCCCGGTGCTCCGACATTTATGCGCATGTTTATTGAAAACTCGATTGAATTGTTTTTGCCGCTACTTGTTATGGTCATTGCAGCTGACCTTGTTTCATCAGAAGCAAGCGGAGGAACGATCAAACTGCTGTTGACACGTCCTGTGAAGCGATGGAAAATTTTAATGAGCAAATATATCGCCATGATTTTATCTACATCGTTTATCGTGTTTTCTGTCGCTATTTTATCGTACGCCATTTCTGGTATTGTATTTGGATACGGGGGATGGAATTTGCCGCTTTTAACAGGATTTTCGATCCAAGGCGAAGAATTAAATACGGCAGCTGTTCATCTTATCCCCCAATGGAAATACTTACTTATTGAATTTGGACTTGCTTTTTTTGTTTCGCTCGTTGTCGGGACACTAACATTTATGTTATCGGTGTTAATACGTAGTACCGCTGCAGTTATGGGAATTATGCTTGCCGCTCTTATTTCAGGAGCCATTTTATCAAGTATGGTATCATCGTGGGAATCGGCAAAATATTTGTTCATGGTCAATTTACGTCTTACAAGTTACATTAGTGGGATGGCGCCACCTATCGATGGAATGACGCTTTCTTTTTCGATGATGGTGCTCGCCACTTGGGCACTTGTTGCGCTGATTGTTTCTTTTTATGTATTTACGAAAAGGGATGTTTACTAATGAATAAAATGATTGCCACATTGATCAATGAATTGCAACGACGGACGCCAACAATCATGGATTACGACAAATTTGCTCAGTATGCTGTGCTTCTCCCGCTTATTCAACAAGATGATGAGGTGTTTGTGTTATTTGAAGTACGCTCACTGCAACTACGTCGCCAACCGGGAGAAATTTGTTTTCCAGGTGGGAAAATGGACTCGTGTGATCAAAGTCCAAGAGAAACAGCTATTCGGGAAACGTGTGAAGAGTTAGGAATTGAAAAAGAACATATTACACATATTGTCCCGCTTGACTATATATTTTCACCATTTGGTATGGTTATTTATCCATTTGTTGGTTTCGCTAATATTACTTGTATGCAAATAAATGAGAAAGAAGTAAATGATGTGTTTACTGTACCACTATCTTTCTTTTTAGAAACGAAACCAAAAATATATCGTGTTTCATTTGAGCCAAAACCGGAGGAAGATTTTCCATTTGATGATATCCCAGGGGGAAGAGAGTATAATTGGCATCCACGACACATGGAGGAACATTTTTATTACTACAAAGACAAAGTGATCTGGGGATTAACAGCAAAAATCGTATATCATTTCACTCAACTCATTCAAAAAGGGAAAGGAGAATAGCCATGTCACAACCTGTTGATTTAGGATTTGGCATTTCACTCATTGATTTGTATGATTTACAAACCTCTCATCGGACAGGAGCATATGTTTTTCGAGAAGAGGAGGTGACGATTATTGAAACAAGCGCAAGTCCATCTATTCCATACTTACTTAAAGGATTAGAAGCATTATCGATTGATTTGCGCGACGTAAAAAATATCATTGTCACACACATTCATTTAGATCATGCTGGTGGAGCAGGTTTGTTATTGCAACATTGTCCAAATGCTCGCGTATTTGTCCATCCAAAAGGAATGCGCCATTTAGCCGATCCGTCTCGTCTCATTCAAGGAGCAAAAGCGGTTTATGGTGAAAAATTTGACGCATTATTTGACCCGATCGTTCCCATTCCTGAAGATCGGTTAATTGTAAAAGAAGATGGGGAAACGTTACAAATTGGAAAAGATCGCACGCTGACATTTCTTCATACACCAGGGCATGCGAATCACCATTTTTCTATTTATGATGAAAAAAGCAATGGAATTTTTACAGGTGATACGGCTGGGGTTTTTTATCCACAGCTACTTTCATACTACGTTGAGTTATACTTGCCTTCTACATCACCAAATCAATTTGATCCAGAAGCTATGAGCGCGTCGATTGAGAAATTTATGGAATTTCGTCCAGATCGTATATATTTTGGCCATTTCGGCATGTCAACACATACGCAGGCGGTTTGGGAACAACTTCATTATTGGTTACCTATTTTCGTTCAAGAAAGCAACGAGATCGTGAATGAACAAATGCATAAATCTTTCACAGAAAAAACAGAGGCTGTTTTCAAACGTTTATTTAACATCGTTCAAACATTTTTGCGTAAACAGCAAGTACCAGATGATGCAGATGTATACAAACTACTTCAACTTGATTTACAAGTGTGTGCGATGGGACTTGTTGATTATACGGAAAAACAAAAGTATGAGTAAAATGTTTGTGGGAGAAAAAAAGACAGGTTCCTGATTTGGTATAATCAGGAACCTGTCCGATATGTAAGCAAAATAGATGAAAA
>NZ_JACHES010000003.1:270510-301331 GCF_014201585.1 Anoxybacillus tengchongensis | reverse complement strand
GAGCCGTTACCTCACCAACTAGCTAATGCGCCGCGGGCCCATCCTGTAGCGACAGCTTGCGCCGCCTTTCAACGAAACGTCATGCGACATTCCGTGTTATCCGGTATTAGCACCGATTTCTCGGTGTTATCCCCGTCTACAGGGCAGGTTGCCCACGTGTTACTCACCCGTCCGCCGCTAACGAATCAAAAGCAAGCTTTTGATTCGTCCGCTCGACTTGCATGTATTAGGCACGCCGCCAGCGTTCGTCCTGAGCCAGGATCAAACTCTCCATAGAAAAGTTATCCTTAGCTTTTACGCTGCTGTTTCGTTCAGTTTTCAAAGAACATCAAGCACAAGATATATCATACAAGAGCACTTCATTATTGTCAACACTTTTTTATAAAAAAATGAAATGACATGGACAATCGCCATTGTCATTTCACTTTATAATCTCTTCAATGCACAAATCTTTTTCGTTTTTTAGTGAAATGATTTGGTTTGTATTCATTATCTTAATCATTGGACAAGACGGTGAGTCTTGTTCAAAAAAGATAATTTCCCCAACTTGTTCATTTGATAATTTTACTTTTGCTCCTAAAGAAAGGTTCATCAAAAGAGAAGACAGCGCTTGAACAACGGAGAGATCGAATTTTCCGAAACAATCTTTATGAACTTGTTCAAACACTTTAAAAGGTGATTGCTTATTACGATAAGGACGCTCAGAAATCATCGCATGATAAACATCTGCGACAGCAACAATTTTACTATAAGGGTGAATTTTTTTTTCTTGAACACTAAGTAAATATCCGCTGCCATCATTTCGCTCATGATGTTGCAAAACAGCGAGCTTTACTCCTTCTTGTAATGCAGTAATTTTTTGAACCATTTTATAACCGTAAACGGTATGTTGGCGCATATCTTTATATTCCATTGGAGTAAGAGCTGTACTTTTGTTAAGTATTTTCGGGTCCACTTTCGACATACCACAATCGCTTAATAGCCCAGCGATGGCGACTTGCGTGTAATCTCCTTTTGCATATTGTAATTTTTTCGCTAATACACCTGAGAGAAGACCGACTGTTACTGCATGGTGAAAGAAGTACTCCGATTTTGTAGAGTAGTGATGAAAAAAGAGTAGCTCCTTTTCTGATTCCAACACTTTTTCAAACAAAGGCATAAACATTTTACGCACTTTGCTAATGTCGACAGGTAACCCGGACTGCCATCCTTGAAACATTTGTTTATATTGTTGAACAACTTCTAAATATAAGGTCAATATATCTTTGTTTTCCGTTGTTTTTGGCTTCGGTACATCTTCTTGAATGACTTCACTTGGTCGAAATGTGCTACCGTCAACAAGAACTGACTGTACACGTACTTGATCAACAAGAAACTTTTGCAATACAGTTAATAGTTTCGTATTTAACACCGTATTTTTTGGAACGATAACACGATGCGATTTTCCGATAATATCTTCGGCTAAAATGCACCCTTCTTGCAATTGAGCTGTTTTTACTAACAACATGCCTTTCTCCCCCCCCTTTTGTAAAGCATAGAGGGGAGTTTTTCCCCTCTATGCTTCTTGCAGTTGTTCTTTTTCTTCTTCTTTTGGTACCTTCGCTACTGTCGCGACATACTCCTGTTCGTTTTCTTCATCTAGACGAATGAGCTTAACACCTTGTGTATTTCGTCCCATGACGGAAATATCGCTCACTGCCATACGAATCATTACACCGCTTGCGGTCATTAACATTAAGTCTTCTTCACCTGTAACTGTTTTGACAGCAACAACATCGCCGTTCTTTTCAGTAATATTACACGTCTTAATCCCCTTTCCACCACGGCTTTGAATCCGATACTCTGAAGCCGGTGTTCGTTTTCCATAACCATTTCGCGTTACAATTAAAATCTCCTCATCACCATTCAAGCTTTCCATACCAACCACTTCGTCACCGGGACATAACGTAATTGCTTTTACACCGGCAGCCGTCCGTCCCATTGAGCGAACATCTGTCTCAGGAAAACGAATTAACATTCCTTTTTTCGTCCCTACAATCATATGTTTATGCCCATCTGTCAGTTTTACAGATATTAATTCATCGCCTTCATGTAAATGAATAGCAATTAAACCATGGTTACGAATGTTAGCAAACGATGATAAAGGGGATCTTTTAGCAATTCCTTGCTTTGTTGTAAAAAATAAAAATGCATCTTCATGGAATTGTTCGATTGCAATCACCGTGTTAATTACTTCATCTTTTTCAATGTTTAATAAGTTAACTATTGGAATACCTTTTGCTGTGCGACTGAACTCTGGAATTTCATATCCTTTTGCTTTGTATACTTTTCCTTTGTTTGTAAAAAACAAAACAATATCATGTGTCGATGTAATGACTAAATGCTCGACAAAATCGTCCTCATTCGTATTCATCCCTTGAATACCACGACCTCCACGTCGTTGGCTCCGGTACGTTGAAACAGGAAGACGTTTTATATATCCCCTGTGTGTTAATGTAACAACGATATTTTCACGAGTAATTAAATCTTCATCATCGATTGTTTCTAAACCGCCATTTACTATTTCTGTGCGACGATAGTCATTGAACTTCTCTTTAATCTCAAGCAATTCGTCACGAATGATTTGTAAAACTTTTTGCTCATCAGCTAGAATGGCTTTTAAATGTGCGATGAGCTTCACTAGCTCTCCATACTCTTGTTCAATTTTTTCACGCTCTAGTCCCGTTAAACGTTGTAGACGCATATCTAAAATAGCTTGTGCTTGCTTTTCACTTAACTGAAACTTTGTCATCAATCCTTCTTTCGCTATGTCTACGGTTGCAGATTGACGAATAAGCTCAATTACCTCGTCTAGGTGATCAAGGGCAATGCGTAAACCTTCTAAAATATGTGCGCGAGCTTCTGCTTTGTTTAGCTCAAATTGAGTGCGACGACGAATAACAATTTTTTGATGGTCTAAATAATGTTGTAAACATTGTTTTAAATTTAATACTTTCGGTTGTCCATCGACAAGGGCAAGCATATTGATCCCAAAACTCGTTTGTAAAGCTGTTTGTTTGTATAAATTGTTGAGCACTACATTTGCGCTTACATCTCTTCTTACTTCAATGACAATGCGCATACCGCTCCGATCAGATTCATCACGTAAATCTGTAATGCCGTCGATTTTCTTTTCGCGTACAAGTTCAGCAATTTTTTCAATTAACTTCGCTTTATTGACTTGGTAAGGTAATTCACGGACGATAATCATTTCTTTTCCGTTCTCTTTTTGCTCAATTTCCGCTTTGGCACGTAATGTGATCGAACCACGTCCTGTTTCATACGCCTTTCTTATGCCGCCTCTTCCAATAATTTGCGCACCTGTCGGAAAATCAGGGCCTGGCAAATATTCCATCAATTCAGCAACCGTCATGTCAGGATCTTTCATCAGTTCCAATAAAGCGTCAATGACTTCTCCAAGTTGATGCGGTGGAATATTCGTTGCCATCCCAACCGCAATCCCTGAAGATCCGTTCACAAGTAAATTAGGAAAACGAGCTGGCAAAACAATTGGCTCACGTTCTGAACCATCATAATTATCTTGGTAATCGATCGTGTCCTTATTAATATCTCGCAACAGCTCCATTGAAATTTTCGACATTCTTGCTTCTGTATAACGCATTGCTGCTGCGGCATCACCATCAATTGATCCAAAGTTTCCATGTCCATCCACAAGCATATATCGATAGTTAAAATCTTGTGCCATCCGCACCATTGTATCGTATACCGCTGCATCACCATGCGGATGGTACTTACCGATCACTTCACCGACAATACGTGCCGACTTTTTGTAAGGCTTGTCCGCAGTCATTCCTAGATCGTGCATCGCATATAAAATACGACGATGTACTGGCTTTAGTCCGTCACGCACATCAGGGAGCGCACGAGATACAATGACGCTCATCGCATAGTCGAGAAACGATGCACGCATTTCTTGACTAATACTCACTTCCTTTACTCTTTCAGACATACAGCAACGAACCTCCCTTACTTAACAAAATAATAAAACAAGGGGAGGGTGACCAAACACTCTCCAACATGTTTAAATATCCAGATTTTTTACGTATTTCGCGTTTTCCTCGATAAACTGTCTACGCGGTTCCACTTTATCTCCCATTAAAATTTCGAACGTTTCATCCGCTTCCATCGCATCTTGCAAACTCACTTTTAACAATGTTCGCGTCTCTGGGTTCATCGTTGTCTCCCAAAGTTGCTCTGGATTCATCTCTCCAAGACCTTTATAACGTTGAATAATTGGTTTTGGCTGTTCAGGTAACCTAGCTAATATTTCTTCAAGTTGTCGATCACTATACGCGTATTCAATTCGTTTTCCTTGCTGAATTTTATATAAAGGAGGCTGAGCGATGTAAACATAACCTTGTTCGATTACCTCGCGCATATAGCGATAGAAAAATGTTAATAACAATGTACGAATGTGAGCGCCATCGACATCCGCGTCCGTCATAATAATGATCTTATGATAACGGGCTTTTGTAATATCAAAATCTTCTCCGATTCCCGTACCAAGAGCTGTAATAATTGCACGCACTTCATTGTTTGATAAAATTTTATCTAATCTTGATTTTTCAACGTTAATAATTTTTCCACGCAACGGTAAAATCGCTTGGAAATGGCGATCGCGTCCTTGTTTTGCAGAACCGCCCGCTGAATCCCCCTCAACGACATATAGTTCACATATTGCTGGATCTTTTGATGAACAGTCAGCTAATTTCCCAGGCAAACTCGATACTTCAAGGGCATTTTTTCTCCTCGTTAATTCCCGCGCTCGCTTCGCTGCTAGACGTGCCCTAGACGCTAAAATTCCTTTTTCAACAATTTTTTTAGCAACTGTTGGGTTTTCGAGTAAAAACTTCTCAAATTGTTCAGCAAAAATAGACTCTGTCGCCGTACGAGCATCACTATTTCCAAGTTTCGTTTTCGTTTGTCCCTCGAACTGCGGTGCCGGGTGTTTTACTGAGATAATGGCCGTTAATCCTTCCCGTACATCTTCACCCGTTAAGTTGGCATCTTGTTCTTTAAACATATTGTTTTTACGACCATAATCATTAATAATTCGCGTCAGAGCTGTTTTAAACCCTAACTCGTGCGTACCACCTTCATGCGTATGAATGTTATTAGCGAATGAGTATATATTACTTGTGTAGCCATCGTTATATTGCAAGGCGATCTCGACTTGAATTCCGTCTTTTTCCCCTTCAATGTAAATCGGTTCCTCATGAAGCGTTTCCTTTGTCCGATTTAGATGTTTAACGTATGAAGAAATTCCACCTTCGTAGTAATATTCGTTACGTCGTTTTTCACCGCGTCGATCTTCTAGCGTAATACGAATGCCTTTGTTTAAAAAAGCAAGCTCTCGCAAGCGATGCGCAAGTGTGTCGTAATCATACTCCGTCGTTTCTGTGAAAATTTCTGGATCTGGTTTAAAGTGAATGGTTGTGCCTGTCCGATCTGTCTCACCTACAACTTGCAAATCTGCGCAAGGTACACCACGCTTATATTTTTGATAGTGAATTTTCCCGTCGCGATGTACATATACTTCTAGCTCTTCTGATAACGCATTAACAACAGATGCACCGACTCCGTGTAATCCCCCAGACACTTTATATCCGCCACCGCCAAATTTTCCACCGGCGTGCAATACAGTCATAATTACTTCAACAGCAGGTCTCCCCATTTTTTCGTGAATACCAACAGGAATCCCTCGACCGTTATCTATTACTGTAATACTGTTGTCTTCTTCAACAATGACGTTAATTTCCGTACAAAATCCAGCTAACGCTTCATCAATGCTGTTATCAACAATTTCCCAAACGAGATGATGCAATCCTTTCGATCCGGTTGATCCGATATACATCCCCGGTCTTTTTCGTACTGCTTCTAACCCTTCGAGAACTTGTATTTGACTTTCATCATAAACAATTTGATCTCTTTGTTCCATCGCCACTATTGATCACCTACGCTTTCCTTTTCGAACAATACGTTCGAGGTTTATGAACAACTATCGTCTCATCATTTGTCCAGAGACAACTTCATACACATCTGCGTCTCGAACGACGCGATGTTCAATTCCATCTATACTTGTTGTTGTTACAAATGTTTGCACTTTGCCTTGTATAGCATTTAACAAATGTGTTTGACGAAAATCATCTAGTTCTGACAGAACATCATCGAGTAAAAGGATAGGATACTCGCCGATTTCTGAAAAAATTAAATCAATTTCAGCTAGTTTCAATGAAAGGGCCGTCGTTCGTTGTTGACCTTGGGAACCGAACGTTTGTACATCTTTTCCGTTAATCGTAAACGATAAATCATCCCGATGTGGACCGATGAGCGTTGTACCTCGTTCGATTTCTTTTGTTTTTATTTGTGTAAACTTATCGTTATACACCTCTACTATTCTCGACCATTGTTGTTTGTCTAATACATCGACCGAAGGACAATAATGAATGGCCAATTGTTCATGACCTCGACTAATTTCGTCATGAATCGGTTTCGCCCATGTTTGTAATAATTCGATAAACTCATATCTTTTGAGCGTGATTTTTACTGCGAGCTCCACAAGCTGTTCTGTGAGCACATCAAGAAACGTTTCGTCTGTTTGTTTTTTTGACTGAAGTAGTTTCAAATATTGATTTCTTTGTTGCAACACTTTTTGATATTGACCAAGTTCATGCATATAAACTGGAGATACTTGGCCGATTTCCATATCGATAAAACGTCTTCGAATTTGCGGGCTCCCTTTTACAAGGTTTAAATCTTCTGGGGCAAACATAACGACGTTCATATGCCCGACATAACTGCTTAATTTTGCCTGCTCGATATAATTTAGTTTTGCTTTTTTCCCTTTTTTCGACACGGTTAACTGTAAAAAAATTGGGCCGTTTTTCTTTCCTACTTTACCTTCTATTTTAGCATAATCTTTGTCCCAACGAATTAAATCTTTATCATTTGTCGTTCGATGGGATTTTGCCATCGACAAGACATAAATCGATTCCATGATGTTCGTCTTGCCTTGGGCGTTTTCCCCTAAAATGACATTTACTTTGTTTTGAAATTGCCAACAACCTTGTTCATAATTGCGGTAATTTTTTAAAGTTAACTGTTCTAAAAACAAAGGTGCCTCCCACCTTTACGAACAAATCGTAAATGTACCGATTGTTTGAATGTCGACAACGTCTCCTGCTCTTAGTTTGCGACCACGACGTTGTTCCCGCTCACCGTTAACAAATACATCGTTTGTTTGCAAAAACCATTTCGCCATTCCTCCTGTTGAAATGACGTTTGCTAGTTTTAAAAATTGGCCAAGTGTAATGGTTTCTGTTGAAATTTTTATTTCTTTCATCTCTCATCCGCTCACTTTCTATAAAAAGTGTCCATTCTTTCATTGTACTAAAAAAGAAGAGTGAAGAAAAGGAAAGCTGCTAGGTGATCTAGCAGCTTTTAGTATGTGCGCACAGGTAAAATTAATTGGAGCATGGAATCGTCATGAAGTGGCCGAATTAAAAATGGGCGCATTGCACCAGTAAAACTAATTTTAATTTCTGCTCCTTCTAACGCCTTTAATGCATCCATCATATATTTTGCACTGAAAGAAATTTTTAATTCTTCTCCATCTACTTTTTCACACTGCACTTCTTCTACCACTTTTCCGATCTCTGGTGAGTTTGAAGAAATCTCGACGACTTTGTCAGACAGTGTTGATAAACGAACAACGTTATTTCTTCCTTCACGTGCTAGCAATGACGCACGGTCGATGGCTTGTAAAAACTCCTTCGTTTTTACGATCATATCTGTTTGGCTATCTGTTGGAATAAGTCGAGATGTATCTGGATAGTTCCCATCTAACAAACGTGAGAAAAACAACAAATGTTTTGTCTTAAATAATACTTGATTTTCTGTTACAACAATGTGAACAGGCTCATTGGACTCTTCGAGAATTTTATTTAGTTCGTTTAAGCTTTTGCCAGGAATGACGATATTGTAGTATGCTTCTGATTCTGTTTCTACTTTTGCTTTTCTCATAGCCAGTCGATGGCTATCTGTTGCAATGCATGTAAGTTCATTATTTTCGATTCGCCAGTTGACACCTGTCAAGATCGGACGTGTTTCTGAGGTGGACACTGCGAATACTGTTTGACGAATGACGTGTTTTAACAAATCCGCTGGTATTTGAAACATATTTTCCTCTTGAATTTGTGGTAAACGTGGATATTCTTCCGGATCCAATCCGTTTAAATGAAATTCCGTTTTTCCAGAACGAATCGTTGTGACAAATTGATCCTTTACTTCGACTTCTACCGTTTCTTTTGGTAGCTTACGAACAATTTCACTAAAAAATCGCGCTTGTAGAACTACACTCCCTTGTTTAATGACATCAACAATAATGCGGTCATTTTCCTCTGCTGGAATAAACGATTCAATCGAAATATCTGAATCACTTCCTGTCAATGTAACCCCTTGCTCAGAAGCAACGATTTTTATTCCAGTCAAAATAGGAATTGTTGTTCGAGATGATACGGCCTTCATTACATCTTGTACACTTCTCATTAAGTGATCGCGATCAATAATAACTTTCACAAAGAAAACCTCCTCAATTTATTTATTATATTTTTTTAAAAAACTATTAATCATAGTACTAGGTGCTGTGATTATGTGGATAAGTGAATAAAACAAAGGAAGCACAGACTATCCACATGTGGACAGTCTGTGCACAAACATGAAACAGTTATTCACATTATTTCAGTTTCTCCATAATTTCTTTCAATTGTTTCTGTAATTGAACGTCAGTTTGAATGAGAGCTGAAATTTTTTCGTGAGCATGGATGACTGTCGTATGGTCACGTCCTCCAAATTCTTCACCAATTTTAGGGAGCGAACAGTCGGTTAACTCCCGTGAAAGATACATAGCGATTTGACGCGGAAAAGCAACAGATTTCGTTCGTTTCTTTGCTTTAAAATCTTCAAGTTTCACGTTAAAATGCTCTCCGACAACACGTTGAATGTCTTGAATCGTAATTACTTTTGGTTTGGAACTTGGAATAATATCTTTTAGTGCCTCTGCTGCCAAATCTGCGTTAATTTCTTTGTTAATTAAAGAAGAGTAAGCAACGACACGAATGAGCGCTCCTTCTAATTCTCGAATATTCGAGTCAATTTGATTAGCAATATACAACATCACTTCGTTTGGTATGTCGAACCCTTCTGCTTTTGCTTTTTTACGCAAAATAGCAATTCTCGTTTCTAAGTCAGGAGGAGTGATGTCCGTAATTAAGCCCCATTCAAAACGAGAACGCAGGCGGTCTTCTAACGTTGGAATTTCTTTTGGAGGTCGGTCACTCGATATGACAATTTGCTTACTTTCTTCATGTAGCGTATTAAACGTATGGAAAAACTCTTCTTGTGTTTGTTCTTTTCCAGCTAAAAATTGAATATCATCTATTAACAGCACGTCCACATTGCGATATTTGTTACGAAAATCATCTGGACGGTTATCGCGAATGGCATTAATAAATTCATTTGTAAACTTTTCTGAAGATAAATAGACGACTTTCGCTGATGGGTTATGTTCAAGAACGTAATGACCGATTGCGTGCATGAGGTGCGTCTTGCCTAGGCCTACACCACCGTAAATGAAAAGGGGGTTGTATGCTTTGGCCGGTGCTTCTGCCACCGCTAAAGATGCGGCATGAGCGAAGCGATTTCCAGATCCGATGACAAAGGTGTCAAACGTATATTTTGGATTCAGCATATTTTGTGGAAATTCTGCTTGTTCGTCATCATGCTTTCGCGGTTTACTCGTTGGTTTTAGATCGAATTCCTCTGATGTTTGATGATTAGGAATTGTGCATTTAATTTTTAACTCTTCTCCGGTAATGTCGTAAAGTGTCTGCTCAATTAGCCGGGTGTAACGTGATTCGAGCCAGTCTTTTGTAAATTCATTCGGGACGGTAATAATGAGTATGTCGCCTTTTAATGAATGCGCAGTTGTTGATTTTAACCATGTTTCAAAGCTCGGTTTGCTAATTTTTTTCTCAATTTCGGCTAATGCTTTACTCCATAAGTCCGAAATATTTTCCACGCCGCTCTCCCTCCTTCTCCGCGCGGGTGTTTAACTTTTGTACAACCTTGTTTGTCTATAAAAAATTTTTTTCGACAGTTTTCACGGATTGTGGACAAATATTTACACAGTATGTGGACGGAACTGTCCACACGTTATCCACATTTTGTGGATAATGCAAAAAACTTATATAATTATCCAGAGTAAAAACAACAATATAATAGCAGATAAATACTTATGTTGCAATGGTTTTAAAATATTATCCACAAAACGAAAAAGTTGTGAAAAAATTTTATCCACAAGGTTATAAGATGTGAAAAACTTGTCGATAAATGTTGTGGATACAGAAAAAGCGACAAAAAATTTATCCACATTCATAATCACAGTATAGTAAAAAAAAGATACTCCTGGAGTAGTTGACATTTCTCTAAATTTCTCACTATAATTAGAAAGACTGTCTTTTAACAGTTATTCCTCAGGGAGGTGTCATATATGAAAAGAACGTATCAACCAAACAAACGGAAGCGTAGCAAAGTACACGGTTTCCGTGCGCGTATGAGCACAAAAAACGGAAGAAAAGTTCTTGCTCGTCGCCGTCGTAAAGGAAGAAAAGTATTATCTGCATAGGCCACTGAACGATCAGTGGTCTTTTTTCTAACGGGAGTTACGATCGAGGTGTGATGAGAGCGCATGAAAAAAAAATATCGCATAAAAAAAAATGACGAATTTCAAGAAGTATTCAAACGAGGAACATCGGTGGCGAATCGGCAGTTTGTCTTATATGTTCTCGATAAACCAGAGCAAGCGTATTTTCGCATCGGGTTATCCGTTAGCAAAAAAATAGGGAAAGCGGTTGTCCGCAATCGTGTAAAACGGTATATTCGCCAAGTGTTTCACGAAGAGCTGGGTCGGATTGACGCAGGGAAAGATTATGTTATTATTGCGCGAGTGCCGGTAGCTACGATGGGATATGAAGAGGCGAAAAAAAGTTTATTGCACGTGTTAAGACGAGCAAACGTTTTTCATTAAATGTTTGATCGACCGATATGTTAAAATACTTCATGGAATGTATAAAGTAAGGGGGAAAAACGAGTGAAAAAAAGGCAGATTGCATGGCTGTTTTTACTTCTTGCTGTTTTGTTAGCAGGATGTTCAGAAATTAACCAACCAATTACTGCAGAAAGTAAAGGTTTTTGGAACGAGTATATTGTCTACCCACTATCTTGGTTAATTACATATACGTCTGAGTTATTTGGTTCCAATTACGGTTTAGGGATTATCATCGTAACCATTTTGATTCGTTTAGCTATTTTGCCGCTCATGGTTCAACAAACGAGAAATTCGAAAGCGATGCAAGCGCTACAACCAGAACTACAAAAACTTCGTGAAAAATATAGTTCAAAAGATGCACAAACGCAACAAAAACTTCAACAAGAAACGATGTTGCTTTTTCAAAAACACGGTGTCAATCCGTTAGCTGGGTGTTTGCCATTACTTATTCAAATGCCAATTTTAATTGGATTTTACCATGCTATTATGCGTACAGAAGAAATTGCGCGCCATAATTTTTTATGGTTTGACTTAGGTGAAAAAGATCCGTTTTTTATCTTGCCACTTGTGGCCGGAGTCACAACATTTATTCAACAAAAGATGATGATGGCCGGTACAGAGCAACAAAATCCACAAATGGCGATGATGCTTTGGTTAATGCCAATTATGGTCGTCGTCTTTGCGATCAACTTCCCAGCAGCGCTTTCGCTTTATTGGGTTGTTGGAAACTTATTTATGATTGTACAAACGTATTTCATTAAAGGGCCAGACTTAAAAGCGACGAAAGAGGCTGGGGGAACAGGAAAGTGAAACGAATCACGATGAGGGGCCAAACGGTAGAAGAGGCAGTGGAAAAAGCGTTAGCGCGATTACATGTGTCGAAAGAAGCGGTCGATATTGTTGTTGTGCAACAAGAAAAAAAGCCGTTTCTTGGCTTGTTCGGTGGACAAGAAGCAATCGTTGAAGTGACGATCAGTCATCCATTTCATTGTGTCGAATCGTTTTTAAAACATGTTATCGAACAAATGAATGTCCGTGTCCAGCTCGCGTGTCAAGTGGAAGGGGAACGTTTAGTCGTTTTCCTTTCAGGTCGTGATGTTGCGCGAGTAATTGGAAAGCACGGTCAAACGCTGAATGCTTTACAATTATTGGCACAAGGAGTTTTAAATCGTTATACGGATCGTCCGCTTCGAGTTGTTATTGATGCGGAAGGATATCGAAAACGAAGAGAAGAAACACTTGTTCGTTTAGCGAAAAATATGGCGAAAAAAGCGATACAAATGGGAAAAGATATTTCGTTAGAACCGATGAGTGCATGGGAGCGGAAAGTCATTCATACGGCGTTAAGCGATGACGACAGAATACAAACGTTTTCAGCTGGGACAGAACCGCATCGCCATGTCGTTATTTCATTAAAAAGGTAAACATTCTCTAGGGGAAGTCGTTCCTAGAGAATTTTTTTTGTAAATTCAAACGTAGTGTGTATGTTGTTATTCACATGTGGATAAGTTAAAATTTATTTGATTAGCATTGTGAATAAAACATGCATGATATAGATGTGGATAATTTCGTTTATGAAAGAAGGTGAATCGCGTGGAGTTCGATACAATTGCAGCGATCTCAACTCCGATGGGTGAAGGAGCGATTGCGATCGTCCGTTTAAGCGGGGATGAAGCGATAAAGATTGTCGATCAACTATTTGTTGGTGTCGGAGGGAAACAGCTAAAAGACGTACCTTCTCACACCATTCATTATGGACACATAGTGCATCCGGAGACGAAAGAAACGATTGAAGAAGTGATGGTTACGGTGATGAAGGCCCCAAAGACGTTCACGCGTGAAGATGTTGTTGAAATTAATTGTCATGGAGGGCTCGTTTCCGTCAACCGCGTTCTTCAGCTTGTGCTTGCATCCGGAGCTCGTCTAGCAGAGCCTGGGGAATTTACAAAGAGAGCTTTTTTAAACGGTCGTATTGATTTATCTCAAGCGGAAGCAGTAATGGATCTCATTCGCGCCAAAACAGATCGTGCGATGGCTATCGCGTTAAACCAAATGGAAGGGCGTTTATCAAAGCTTATTCGTCGCTTGCGCCAAACGATTTTAGAAACGTTGGCACATGTTGAAGTAAATATTGACTATCCAGAATATGATGACGTCGAAGAAATGACGCATCGACTTTTGCTTGAGAAGGCAACGGAAGTAAAAAATGAAATTGAACGGTTATTGCAAACCGCACAACAAGGAAAAGTGTTACGGGACGGGTTAGCGACAGTCATTGTCGGTCGTCCGAACGTTGGAAAATCATCGCTATTAAACAGTCTAGCCCATGAAAATCGCGCCATTGTCACCGATATTCCGGGTACAACGCGCGATGTCATTGAGGAATATGTCAATGTTCGCGGTATACCGCTCCGTTTGCTCGATACAGCGGGCATTCGTGAAACAGAAGACATTGTTGAACGTATTGGAGTCGAGCGATCACGGAAAGTGTTAAAAGAGGCTGATTTAATTTTACTCGTACTTAACTACAATGAACCGTTAACGCTAGAAGATGAACAGCTGTTTGAAGCGGTAAAAGGGATGGATGTCATCGTCATCGTCAATAAAACCGACTTGCCTAAGCGAATCGATATGGATCGAGTGAAGCAACTATCGCAAGGATCACCAGTGATTACGACATCGCTTTTAGAAGAAAGAGGAATCGACCAACTCGAAGAGGCGATCGCCTCATTGTTTTTCAGTGGAGATGTGGAGGCGCGCGATTTAACATATGTATCAAACTCACGCCATATTGCATTGTTAACGCAAGCAAAAAAAGCAATAGAAGAAGCGATTCACGGCATCGAAGCAGGTATGCCGATCGACGTTGTGCAAATTGATTTAACGAGGGCGTGGGAATTGTTAGGTGAAATTGTTGGAGATACGGTACACGAAAGTTTGATTGATCAATTGTTCGCGCAATTTTGTTTAGGAAAATAAGGAGGGTATTTATGCATTACGAGGCAGGATCTTATGATGTCATCGTTGTCGGTGCTGGTCATGCGGGATGTGAGGCGGCGCTTGCTGCTGCGCGCATGGGGGCAAGTACGCTAGTCATTACACTGAATCTCGATATGATTGCTTTTATGCCGTGTAATCCATCTATCGGCGGACCTGCAAAAGGGATTGTCGTTCGGGAAATTGACGCGTTAGGCGGAGAAATGGGGAAAAACATCGACAAAACGCATATTCAAATGCGCATGTTGAATACAGGAAAAGGACCTGCAGTGCGAGCGTTACGTGCACAAGCAGATAAATTTTTATATCAGCAAGAAATGAAAAAAACGTTAGAAAACCAAGAGAATTTAACATTATTACAAGGAAAAGTAGAAAAATTGATCGTAGAAGACGGTGTATGTAAAGGTGTCATTACGCATACGGGTGCCCGTTATTATGCAAAAGCTGTCGTTATTACAACGGGAACATTTTTACGCGGTGAAATTATTATTGGAGACATTAAATATTCAAGTGGTCCAAACAATCAACAGCCATCGATTAAGCTTTCAGAGCATCTAGAGGAGCTTGGATTTGAACTTGTTCGTTTTAAAACAGGAACGCCACCGCGCGTGAATAGTCATACGATTGATTACAGCAAAACAGAAATTCAGCCGGGAGATGACGTGCCACGAGCGTTCTCATATGAAACGAAGGAATACATTACCGACCAGCTCCCTTGTTGGCTCACTTATACGACAGAGGAAACGCACCGAATCATCGATGAAAACTTACATTTATCGCCGATGTATTCAGGCATGATTAAAGGGACAGGTCCGCGCTATTGCCCATCAATTGAAGATAAAATCGTTCGTTTTCATGACAAACCACGTCATCAAATTTTTCTTGAGCCAGAAGGAAGACATACGCAAGAAGTATACGTACAAGGTTTATCGACAAGCTTGCCAGAGCATATTCAACGTCAAATGTTAGCGACAATACCTGGATTAGAAAGGGCACAGCTCATGCGTGCTGGTTATGCGATTGAATATGATGCGATCGTTCCAACACAGCTATGGCCAACGTTAGAAACAAAAGTCGTTCAACGATTATACACAGCAGGACAAATTAACGGAACATCTGGATATGAAGAGGCAGCTGGCCAAGGACTCATTGCCGGCATTAATGCGGCATGTAAAGCGCTCGGCAAAGAGGAGTTAATTTTAAGTCGTTCCGAAGCATATATTGGCGTTTTAATTGACGACCTTGTGACAAAAGGGACGAATGAGCCATACCGCTTGTTAACATCGCGTGCAGAATATCGTCTTTTATTACGTCACGACAATGCCGATTTACGCTTAACGGAAATTGGCTATAAAATCGGCTTAATTTCGCAAGAGCGATATGAGAAGTTTGTAGCGAAAAAAGAAGCGATCGAAGCGGAAAAGAAACGCTTAAAATCGTACATCATTAAACCGACGCCGCAAGTGCAAGAAATGATTCGAAATGTTGGTGGAAGCGAATTAAAAGACGGCATTCGCGCAGCTGACTTGTTAAAGCGTCCGGAAATGACATATGAACATATTCAAATGATTGCACCAGCGGAACAACCGGTTGATCCTGAAGTAGCGGAACAAGTAGAAATTCAAATTAAATACGAAGGATATATTGAAAAATCGCTACAACAAGTTGAAAAATTAAAAAAAATGGAGAACAAAAAAATTCCAGAGGACATTGATTACGATGCGATTACAGGATTAGCGACAGAGGCGCGACAAAAACTGAAGCAAGTTCGCCCGCTTTCAATTGCACAAGCGTCACGCATTTCGGGAGTCAATCCGGCGGATATTTCGATTTTATTAGTTTATTTAGAGCAGGGAAAAATTGCACGTGTGTCAAATGAATAAAGAGGGATGAATGATGGATGTAAACGTATTTCAACAAATGTTAGAGGAGAAAGGAATTTCACTTTCTCCTCAACAACTCAATCAATTTGAAACATATTATCAATTGCTTGTTGAATGGAACGAGAAAATGAATTTAACGGCGATTACAGACAAAGAAGGCGTATACTTGAAGCATTTTTTTGATTCCATTACACCTGCTTTTTATTACGACTTCTCGCAACCATTATCTATTTGCGATGTTGGGGCAGGAGCTGGATTTCCGAGCATACCATTAAAAATTTGCTTTCCTCACCTACATGTATCAATTGTTGATTCATTACAAAAACGAATTACGTTTCTAAATTATTTAGCGGCACAACTCGGGCTTGAAGGAGTAGCCTTTTATCACGATCGCGCTGAAACGTTCGGACAAAAAAGCGTCCGTGAGACGTTTGATGTCGTCACGGCTCGTGCTGTTGCGCGTTTATCTGTGCTAAGTGAACTTTGTTTGCCACTTGTGAAAGTAGGAGGAACGTTTATTGCGATGAAAGGTGCATCGGCGCAGGAAGAGCTTGAACAAGGAAAAACAGCGATTCGTGTGCTAGGTGGTGAAGTAGTAAAAGTGGAACAATTTTTATTACCGATTGAGGAAAGTGAACGGGCAATCGTTTTTGTTGAGAAAAGAAGAAAAACACCGAAGAAATATCCACGCAAACCAGGGGTACCAAACAAACTTCCGATTGAATGAATGTTTTGAGTTCTCAAAGGTGGTGTTAGGGGGAAATGAAGCATCCTTTTTCGCGTTTTTTTAGCTTTGGTGAGAAAGAGCAAGAAGAAATCGTCGTACCAAATGAAGAAATAAAAAGAATTGCTATTTCACAAATTGTTCCAAACCGTTTTCAGCCCCGAACTATTTTTGTTGAAGATAAAATTGATGAGCTTGCTCAAACGATTCGAACACATGGGATGATTCAACCGATTGTTGTTCGAGAATGCGAAGATGGGAAGTTCGAAATTATTGCCGGGGAACGAAGATGGCGAGCGGCACAAAAACTCGGCTGGACGGATATACCTGCTATTATTAAAAATTTGAATGATACGGAAACAGCTTCTGTTGCTTTAATTGAAAACTTACAGCGGGAAGAGCTAACTCCGATTGAAGAAGCGATCGCTTATGCTCGTTTGTTAGAATTGCATCATTTAACGCAAGAGGCGTTAGCGCAAAGGCTTGGAAAAGGACAATCAACGATTGCCAACAAGCTTCGCTTATTAAAACTGCCCCAAGAAGTGCAAGACGCGTTGTTACAGCGTCAAATTACAGAACGTCATGCACGCGCTTTAATTGTGCTGAAAGATTACGATAAACAGTTGAAATTGCTTGAAGAAATTATCCAAAAGCAACTAAACGTGAAACAGACAGAAGATCGAGTTGCGAAAATGCTAGAAGAAAACGACGATGGAAAGCGCCCGAGGCCGAAACGAAAATCGCTAAGCAAAGACATGCGCATCGCTGTCAATACGATTCGACAGTCATTGACGATGGTTGCTGATAGTGGTGTCGCGATCGATTCAGAAGAAGAAGAATTTGAAGACTATTACCAAATTACAATCCGCATCCCGAAGAAACAAAAATAACACCTCATCCAAAATGACGATGAGGTTTTCTTTTTGTATATGAAAATATTGAAAAATTCATGATACAATAAAAGTATTATAGGTAAAGGATGGGGAGCGTTGTGGGGAAAATTATTGCGATTGCCAACCAAAAAGGCGGTGTTGGCAAAACGACAACAGCCGTAAACTTATCGGCATGTTTAGCCCATATGGGAAAGAAAACGTTACTTGTCGATATCGATCCACAAGGAAATGCGACGAGTGGCATTGGTGTGGAAAAACATGAAATTGAACAATGTGCATATGACTTATTAGTTGAGGAAGTGGACGTACGTCAAGTGATTCGTCCGACAAATATCGAGCGATTGCATATTATTCCTGCTACTATTCAGTTAGCGGGTGCCGAAATTGAACTTGTTCCGATCGTTTCAAGGGAAGTACGCTTACAAAAAGCGTTAAGCCCAATCAAAGATGTGTACGATTTTATTATTATCGACTGTCCACCTTCACTCGGATTGTTAACGATTAATGCTTTAACTTCAGCAGATACAGTATTAATTCCTGTTCAATGTGAATATTACGCATTGGAAGGGCTTAGTCAATTATTAAATACAATTCGTCTTGTACAAAAACATTTAAATTCCAATTTGCGCATTGAAGGTGTGTTGCTGACGATGTTTGATGCGCGCACAAATCTTGGTATTCAAGTCATTCAAGAAGTGAAAAAGTATTTTCGTGAAAAAGTATATGAAACGATTATACCGCGCAATGTTCGACTAAGTGAGGCGCCAAGCCACGGGAAGCCGATTATTTTGTACGATGCGAAATCACGGGGGGCGGAAGTATATGCAGACTTTGCGAAAGAGGTGATCGCGAATGGCTAAAGGGCTCGGGAAAGGCATTCACGCTCTCTTTACGAATTTGGAAGCAGAGAAAGGGGAAACGGTTCAAGAAATTGATATTCAACAACTCCGTCCTAATCCATATCAACCGCGCAAAACGTTTCATGAACAAGCGTTAGAAGAATTAAAGCAATCCATTATAGAACACGGAATCGTTCAACCGCTCATTGTTCGTCAGACGATCAAAGGTTATGAAATTGTCGTAGGTGAACGTCGCTTTCGAGCAGCACAATTAGCAGGATTGAAAACTGTCCCAGCCGTTGTACGTGAACTTTCGGATGAAAAAATGATGGAAATTGCATTGCTTGAAAATTTACAGCGTGAAGATTTAAATCCGATTGAGGAAGCGACAGCATATCAATTGTTGCTTACAAAATGCAAATTAACGCAAGAAGAGCTAGCAAAACGATTAGGAAAGAGCCGTCCGCATATTGCCAACCATCTTCGTCTTCTTTCACTTCCAAGTGATGTACAACAAATGATTGAAGAAGGTATGTTATCAATGGGGCACGGTCGAGCGTTATTAGCATTAAAAAACAAACAAAAGCTTTCAGGTGTCATTCAACGCGTGATTCGTGAATCGCTTAATGTTCGCCAACTTGAGGCGCTCATTCAACAACTGAACGAAAATGTTCCACGTGAAACATCGAAAAAGAAAGAAGAGAAAAATATATTTTTAACACAAAGTGAGGCGTTATTACGTGAACGATTAGGAACGTCCGTCTCCATAAAAAAACATCGAAAAAAAGGAAAAATTGAAATCGAATTTTTCTCAGAAGAAGATTTAACACGTATTTTGCAATTGCTCAATGTATACGATGAATCTATTGAAGGATGAATAGGATGTGACACACGTTGGCTTTACTCGGTACGATTGTTAACGGCATATGTATTATTGTTGGCGCTTTATTAGGTGCTGTGTTTCGACATATTCCAGAGCGCATAAAATCGACGGTGATGAACGGGATTGGGCTTTCCGTTGTTGTTCTCGGTGTAAAGATGGGGTTAGAAAGCGATCAGTTTCTAGTTGTTATTATTAGTTTAGTTGTTGGTGGAGCATTAGGGGAGATATGGGGTATTGAAGAAAAGCTTGAAAGGTTAGGAAAATGGGTAGAAAGAAGAGTAGGATATGGCGCAGAAGGGGCGATTTCTAAAGGATTTGTGAGTGCCACGCTTCTGTTTGTCGTCGGTTCGATGGCCATTGTCGGTGCGCTACATAGCGGGTTAAGAGGCGATCATCTCGTACTATATACAAAATCGATTTTAGACGGTTTTGCAAGCATCATCTTAACCGCTACGTTTGGCATCGGCGTTATTTTTTCAGCTATTCCTGTTGTTGTTTATCAAGGATCCATCGCCTTGATGGCTACGCAAATCGATCGGTTCATTCCACCAAGCGCCCTTGAGGCATTTATTGCTGAATCGACTGCGACAGGGGGAATTTTAATTGTTGCGATTGGTTTGAACATGTTAAGTCTTACATCTATTCGTGTAGCCAACTTACTACCAAGTATTTTAGTAAATGCGTTGATCGTTGCTTTTATGCATATGTTATTCGGATAGTTTATATTTCAGTTCGTTTGTGTGCAACGATGCAAATCGTTGTTGTTTTTTCAACTGTATTCCGGCTTCATAAATACCCGTAGCAATTGTTTCTGCCATATTCATTACTAGATGAAGGCGAGTGTTTTGAAGCACGAAAAATTCCATAAATCCGCTCACATTGACAATACCGGTAATATGGGCATCACCGACAGAAGGAAGATTTTTATTGACAGCGGCACCTGGTTTTAATGGGCCTTTTTCAACTGTAACCATCCCGATGTTTTTTACACGACCAAGGCAAGCATCGATAGCAATGAGAAACGCGTGTTTATGTTGTTGGCGAATGTCTTGTAGTTTATCTTCTAAATTAACGGCATGAATCGGATCTTTTAACGTTCCATACACATAAAAAGGTAATGTTCCTTTTTGCCCCAGCATCGTACCAACAAGTGGACCGAGTGCATCGCCAGTTGAACGATCCGTGCCGATACAAACGATGACGATCGGGATATGGTTGGAAGTTGGAAGTAAATATAAAAGTGATGATGCAAGTTGGGATGTTGCATTTGGTTCATCGTAAAAAAATTTGTTTTGCATATGTCCGTTCCCTCCTCCGATTAAATAGCGTGGTAACAGTATACGGAAAAATGTGAATATATATACATTTAGCTGTGCAGAAAGTTCACGTGCTACAAATGTGAACAAAATACTGTTACAATAACTTATGCGTGAAAGGGGAAGCTTGTATAGGTGATTTGCTACAATGGAGGTGGTTGAATGGAGCAAATAAAAAAAATATATGTCCGTATCGTTGAACAAATGGTAGAAGGTGACTGGCTCGTTACAATAGGTGTTAGTTTGTTTAAAATCGTAACGATTATTTTATTGGCATCGATTTTATTAAAAGTTGTCAAGTTGGCGATTACGAAGTTTTTTGCTGTTCGACAAAAAGCACCGATTCGGTTATCGGAACGAAGAGAAGCAACGTTAATGCGATTGCTGAACAATATGGCGACGTATACCATTTACTTTATTACGTTTATGATGATTTTAGACGCCGTAGGCGTTGATATTCGCGCCATTTTAGCAGGAGCTGGGATCGTTGGATTAGCAGTTGGATTTGGGGCGCAAAATCTTGTTCGCGATATTATTACAGGATTTTTTATTATCCTCGAAGATCAGTTTGCCGTTGGAGATTATGTCCGTATCGGGACATTTGAAGGGCACGTTGAAGAAATTGGATTGCGCACGACGAAGTTGAAAAGTTTTACGGGTGAAGTGCACATTTTACCGAATGGAACGATTACACAAGTGACGAACTTTTCTTTGAATAATAGTGTGGCGGTCGTTGATGTAAGTATTGCCTATGAAGGTGATTTAGAGAAGGCGGAAGCTGTCATTCGTGAAGTTTTAGAAGAAATGCCAAGTAAATATGAAGACATTGTCAGTCCACCAGAATTGTTAGGAGTGCAAAATTTAGGGCCGTCTGAAGTCGTTATGCGCATTACGTGTGAGACAAAGCCGATGCGTCATTGGCATATTGCACGTGCGTTACGAAAAGAGATTAAGCTTCGTTTGGACGAGCGGGGAATTGAAATCCCGTTTCCTCGTTTAGTTCTTTATAATCGCGAACAACAAGGGGAACGTGCTTAAACAACGGAAAGGAGTGTGCTATATTGAATAAAGAGTATGGCATGCATGATATCGTCGAAATGAAGAAGGAACATCCTTGTGGTACAAATCGATGGAAAATTATTCGAATGGGCATGGATATTCGGATCAAATGTGAAGGATGTGGTCATAGCGTCTTGCTGCCACGAAAAGAATTTGAGAAAAAAATGAAAAAAGTGCTCGTAAAGCACGAGGAATAGACGAAGAGAGGAGTTTCATTATGGGTTTAACAGCAGGAATTGTTGGTCTTCCAAACGTCGGAAAATCAACGTTGTTTAATGCGATTACAAAAGCGGGTGCTGAGTCTGCAAACTATCCGTTTTGTACAATCGAACCAAATGTTGGGATTGTGGAAGTGCCGGATGAGCGACTAAAAACGTTGACGAAATTATTTAATCCGAAACGTACGGTTCCTACAGTATTTGAGTTTACAGATATCGCAGGAATTGTGAAAGGTGCAAGTAAAGGTGAAGGGTTAGGAAATAAGTTTTTATCCCACATCCGCCAAGTTGATGCCATTTGTCAAGTTGTGCGTTGTTTTGCTGACGAAAACATTACGCATGTGGCGGGGAAAGTAGATCCGATCGCAGACATCGAAACGATAAACTTGGAGCTTATTTTTGCCGACCTTGAAACGGTAGATAAGCGGATAGATCGCGTCGGGAAAATGGCGAAGCAAAAAGATAAAGAAGCAGTATTTGAATACGATATTTTAAGTCGCTTAAAAGAAACATTCGAAGCAGGAAAACCAGCTAGAACGCTTTCATTTACGGAAGAGGAAATGAAAGTAGTAAAGCAATTACATTTATTAACGATCAAGCCGATGTTATATGTTGCTAACGTTGGTGAAGAAGATTTAGCTGATCCAAACAACAACGAGTACGTTCAAAAAGTAAAAGCATTTGCCAAAGAAGATAATGCAGAGGTCATCGTCGTTTGTGCTAAAGTGGAGGCGGAGATGGCAGAGTTAGACGATGAAGAAAAAGAGCTATTTTTACAAGAACTCGGCATTGAACAATCGGGGTTAGATCAACTCATTCGTGCATCATATAGTTTGCTTGGACTCGCTACGTATTTCACAGCAGGTGAACAAGAAGTGCGCGCATGGACGTTCCGAAAAGGAATGAAAGCACCACAATGTGCAGGTATTATTCATTCTGATTTTGAACGAGGATTTATTCGTGCAGAAACCGTATCATATGACGATTTAGTTGCGGCGGGATCGATGGCAGCTGCCCGTGAAGCAGGAAAAGTGCGATTAGAAGGAAAAGATTATGAAGTGCAAGATGGCGATATTATTCATTTCCGTTTTAACGTCTAATATTGCATATGAACGATGTTCGTGATATAATCATCAAATGTGAGTAATGATATATTGCTCCTTGCTCTATAAAGAGCCGTGTAGACCAAAAGGAGGTGACTGTGATGAGAAAGTACGAAATTATGTACATTATCCGTCCAAACATGGAAGAAGAAGCGAGAAAAGCAGTTGTTGAGCGTTTTAACAACGTGTTAACTGAAAATGGCGCGGAAATTACGAATGTGAAGGAATGGGGTAAGCGTCGTCTCGCTTATGAAATTGAAAAATTCCGTGACGGTTACTACATGATTTTAAACGTTGTTGCGAAGCCAGCGGCAGTGCAAGAATTTGACCGTTTAGCACGCATCAGCGAAGACATTATTCGTCATATCGTCGTGAAGGAAGAAGAATAATTTCCTCATGAATAGGAGTGGTTCTGATGATTAATCGCGTAATTCTCGTCGGAAGACTGACGAAAGATCCGGAATTACGCTATACTCCAAATGGAGTTGCTGTTGCCACGTTTACGCTAGCGGTGAATCGAACGTATACGAATCCACAAGGTGAACGTGAAGCAGATTTTATTAACTGTATCGTTTGGCGCCGACAAGCTGAAAATGTGGCGAACTATTTGAAAAAAGGTAGTTTAGCTGGAGTGGAAGGTCGAATTCAAACGAGATCGTATGAAAACCAAGAAGGAAAACGAGTGTACGTAACAGAGGTTGTCGCCGATAGTGTGCAGTTTTTAGAGCCGCGAGGTGGCGGTGAGCAACGTGGCATGGCATCAGGTAGCTATGGCGAGCCGTTTCCATTTGGATCAAATCAGAACCCGAACCAAGGACGTAGTAGTGGATTTAGTCGAATTGATGATGATCCATTTGCGAACGATGGACAACCAATCGACATATCGGACGATGATTTGCCGTTTTAATATATATTCATTTGGAGAAAGGAGGATACACAATGGCAGGGCGCAAAGGTGGACGTACAAAACGTCGTAAAGTTTGCTACTTTACAGCAAACGGAATTACACATATTGACTACAAAGATGTAGACACATTAAAGAAATTTATTTCTGAGCGTGGTAAAATTTTACCTCGTCGCGTAACAGGTACGAGTGCAAAATATCAACGCAAATTAACAATTGCGATTAAACGTGCTCGTCAAATGGCTTTATTACCATACGTTGCGGGCGAATAAAAAGAGAAAGCAGTAAGGGGGACGAAGCCTTACTGCTTTTTGTTTTCAAGGAGGGAAAAAAGTGAAAAACGCGCGTGTATTAACGGAAGGAGCTGTGCAACTTTCTATTTTCACAGTTCTCCTTTTGCTCAGTTTATATATGCCGGTGTTTGGAATGGTTACAACATTTTTTTTGGCAATTCCGTTTCTTTTATTTACGATGCGCCATACGTATAAAAATGGATTATTTTTGCTTGCTACATCATTTATTCCATCCATTTGGTTCGGTTCACTTTTCTCTGTTCCGATGACATTTATGTTTGCAAGTAGCGGAGTTGTGATGGGGCATGTGTGGCGAAAGCAAGGTGGAAAATATACTGTTTTGCTTGTTGGCACTCTTTCTTTTTTAGTGAGCATGATCATCATTTATGCGAGTTCTGTCTTATTTTTCGACATTCATATTGGGAAACAAATTGAAGAAATGTTGCAACAATCGTTTCAAAGTGCGCAAAACATATTAGAGAAACTTGGGCAAACAAATGGACAATTTGAACAAGCAATGAAACAAACGATGGACATTGTCATCGATTTGTTACCGACTGCATTCGTCTTTGCAGCTGCATGTTTTGCTTTTATTACTCAACAAGTTGCCGTACCTATTTTGAAACGGTTAAATATGGAAATCGGAAATTGGCAACCATTTCGTGAACTTGTTTTACCGAAAAGTTTGCTATGGTACTATTTAGCGGTTATGCTTTTGTTATTTTTCCCAATCGAGCACGGTTCATTCCTTTACGTTGCGTTGCTTAATTTGTTTCAAATTTTACAGTTACTGATGACCATTCAAGGATTTTCGTTCATTTTTTATTGGATGTACCATAAAAAAATGGGGCGTAAAGGCGCTATTGCCACTGTCGTTCTATCGCTATTTTTCCCTTTTTTACTTCACCTCGTGCGAATATTAGGTATAATTGATTTAGGATTTGATTTACGAAAGAAGCTGAAAGATTAATGACGCAAGGAGCTGACGTTCATGTCTAGTTTGTATGAAAAGCCGAGGCATCGCTATCCCTTGTATGTTTTAATCGGTATTACGTTTGTATTGCTTATGATTGTTACGTACTTTGAATGGATGATTGGGATAGTTGGTGCTGTGCTCCTTGGCCCTACGTTGTTTCACGTCTTTCGATCGTATAAAGTTGCACAAGAAGAAATTGAGGACTACATTTCCACTCTCTCTTACCGAATAAAAAAAGTTGGTGAAGAAGCTTTAATGGGGATGCCAATTGGCATTATGCTCATTAATGAGGAGTTAGAAATTGAGTGGACAAACTCTTTTTTATCTTCTTGTTTTGGAGTGGATACGCTAGTTGGACAATCATTATATGATGTTGCTGAACAACTTGTTCCACTTATGAAAACAGAGGCAACGGAAGAAGTCATCACATTTCACGATCGAACGTTTAAAGTAATCATTCGCCGGGAAGAGCGATTACTTTACTTTTTTGATATTACGGAACAAGCAGAATTGGAGAAAAAATACGAGCAAGAAAAAATCGTATTAGGCGTCATTTTTCTTGATAATTACGACGATGTGACGCAAGGAATGGATGACCAAACGAAGAGTCAGCTCAACAGTCAAGTGACGTCCATTTTAAATCGATGGGCGAGTGAATACGGTTTATTTTTAAAGCGTACGTCGTCAGATCGATTTGTGGCTGTGTTAAACGAACATATTTTACAGCAACTAGAAAAAAATAAATTTTCTATTCTAGATGAAGTGCGTGAACAAACAGCGAAAAATCATGTGCCGCTAACGTTAAGTATCGGAATAGGAACAAACTCTCCGTCTTTACCAGAACTCGGGGTGTTAGCGCAGTCTAGTCTAGATTTAGCGCTTGGACGGGGCGGTGACCAGGTCGCGATTAAACAACCGAACGGTAAAGTAAAATTTTATGGTGGAAAAACGAATCCGATGGAAAAACGGACAAGGGTTAGAGCTCGCGTTATATCGCATGCGTTAAAAGAGCTCATTTTAGAAAGTGAGCAAGTGTTTATTATGGGGCATAAATATCCCGATATGGATGCTATCGGTTCAGCTATCGGTATTTTAAAAGTGGCCCAAATAAATCAAAAAGAAGCGTTTATTGTAATTGATACAAACCGTATTGACTCTGGTGTACAGCGATTGATTGAGGAAGTGAAAAAACAGACGGAATTGTGGTCGCGATTTATTTCTCCTGAGCAAGCATTAGAGTTGGCGACAGAAGATACGTTACTTGTTGTCGTAGATACGCATAAACCTTCGCTCGTTATTGAAGAAAGGTTATTGTTGCGATTAGATCGAGTTGTAGTGATCGATCATCATCGTCGCGGAGAAGAGTTTATTCAAGACCCGATTCTCGTTTATATGGAGCCATATGCATCATCTACGTCAGAACTAGTGACGGAATTGTTAGAATATCAACCAAAGCGTTTGAAATTGTCTATGCTTGAGGCGACAGCTTTATTAGCTGGTATTGTTGTTGATACGAAAAGTTTCACATTACGCACAGGGTCAAGAACGTTTGATGCCGCCTCATATTTACGTGCCCAAGGAGCAGATACGACGCTTGTCCAAAAACTGTTAAAAGAAAATATTGAGCACTACATCAAACGTGCTAAAATAATTGAGAACGCTATCATTGATGAACATGGTTTCGCAATTGCAAAAGGAAGTGCTAATGAAACATATGATCCTGTATTAATTGCCCAAGCAGCGGATACGCTACTATCCTTACATGGTGTTGTTGCCTCGTTTGTCATTTCAAAACGAAATGATCAAACGATTGGAATTAGCGCCCGGTCATTAGGAGATGTAAACGTGCAGTTAATTATGGAAAAGCTTGATGGTGGCGGTCATTTAACGAATGCGGCCACTCAGCTTGCTAATGTAACAATTGACGAAGCAGAAAAACGATTGAAGGCAGCAATTCGAGAATATATTGAGGGAGGTACAAAAACATGAAAGTTATTTTCTTAAAAGATGTGAAAGGAAAAGGGAAAAAGGGAGAAGTAAAAAACGTTGCTGATGGTTATGCGCAAAACTTTTTATTTAAACAAGGACTTGCTATTGAAGCAACACCAGCCAACTTGAAAGCATTAGAAGCGCAAAAAAATAAACAAAAGAAAGAAGCTGAAGAAGAATTAGCTCGTGCAAAGCAATTAAAGAAAAAAATTGATACGTTGACAGTTGAATTATTTGCAAAAGCTGGTGAAGGAGGTCGTTTATTCGGCTCGATTACAAGCAAACAAATTGCAGAGGCACTTCAGCAACAACATGACATTAAGATTGACAAACGTAAAATTGAACTAGATGATGCGATTCGAGCGCTTGGCTATACAAATGTACCGATCAAGCTTCATTCAGAAGTAACTGCGACATTAAAAGTACATGTACAAGAACAAAAGTAATGAAATGTGATTTTATGCCGGATGTTTTCCGTGCATATAATCACATTTTTCTTATGAGAAAGGATGGTGATCGTACATGAACGACGTATTTGCTGATCGACTCCCCCCACAAAATATTGAAGCTGAACAAGCTGTACTCGGGGCGATTTTATTAGAGCCATCCGCGCTCACAACCGCTTCAGAAATATTAATTCCCGAAGATTTTTATCGAGCAGCCCATCAAAAAATTTTCCGAACGATGTTACAACTATCTGATCGTGGTGAGCCCGTTGATCTCGTGACGGTTACATCGGAATTGGCAGATGCAAACGCCCTTGAAGAGATAGGAGGCGTTTCGTATTTAACGGAGCTTGCAAATGCCGTTCCAACAGCGGCCAATGTGCATTATTACGCAAAAATTGTAGAAGAAAAATCTATTTTGCGCCGTTTAATTCGTACGGCTACATCCATTGCTCAAGACGGCTATACGCGTGAAGATGAAGTAGAAGATGTGTTAAATGAAGCCGAGCGAAAAATCTTAGAAGTATCCCAACGGAAAAATACGAGCGGATTCCAAAATATAAAAGATGTGCTTGTTCAAGCATACGACAACATCGAAATGCTCCATAATCGGAAAGGTGAAATTACCGGAATTCCAACAGGGTTCATTGAACTTGATCGGATGACAGCAGGATTTCAACGAAGCGATTTTATTATTGTTGCCGCTCGTCCGTCTGTTGGAAAAACAGCATTTGCATTAAATATTGCCCAAAATGTAGCGACGCGCACGGGTGAAAATGTGGCAATTTTTAGCTTGGAAATGGGAGCGCAACAACTCGTCATGCGTATGCTTTGCGCAGAAGGGAACATTAACGCTCAAAGCTTACGAACCGGTAAACTGACGCCAGAAGATTGGGGAAAGTTAACGATGGCGATGGGAAGTCTGTCAAATGCCGGTATTTTTATTGACGATACACCGAACATTCGTGTTAGTGAAATTCGTGCCAAATGTCGTCGCCTAAAACAAGAACAAGGACTTGGTATGATATTGATCGATTACTTGCAGCTCATTCAAGGAAGTGGACGCAATCGTGAAAATCGTCAACAAGAAGTATCAGAAATTTCCCGCTCACTAAAAGCGTTAGCTCGTGAATTAGATGTCCCTGTCATTGCTTTATCCCAGCTTTCACGTAGTGTCGAGCAACGTCAAGATAAACGTCCGATGATGTCTGACTTACGCGAATCGGGGAGTATTGAACAAGACGCGGATATTGTTGCTTTTTTATATCGTGATGATTATTACGATAAAGAATCAGAAAACAAAAACATCATTGAAATTATTATTGCAAAACAACGGAACGGCCCTGTTGGTACAGTACAACTTGCTTTCGTAAAAGAGTATAACAAGTTTGTTAACTTAGAGCGCCGCTTCGATGATGCAAACGTTCCGCCGGGAGCGTAATTTATACGAATAAAAATAAAGAGTGAACACATAAATGTTCGGTTTTTTATTGATTTTTCATAGTTGATTTGGTACACTTACTATGTTTGGAATTGATGAAGCGGAGGTGCTCGCTATGTCTTCAGTTGTTGTTGTTGGAACACAATGGGGCGATGAGGGAAAAGGAAAAATTACAGATTTTTTATCACAACATGCAGAAGTCATTGCACGATATCAAGGTGGAAATAACGCCGGACATACGATTGTATTTAACGGCGAAAAGTATAAATTACATTTAATCCCTTCTGGCATTTTTTATAAAGATAAAATTTGTGTCATTGGAAATGGAATGGTTGTTGATCCGAAAGCGCTCGTGCGAGAATTAGCGTATTTACACGAGCGTGGCGTAAGCACGGAAAATTTACGCATTAGCAACCGTGCGCACGTCATTTTGCCTTATCATTTAAAGCTAGATGAAGTAGAAGAAGAAAGAAAAGGGGCTAATAAAATTGGAACGACGAAAAAAGGAATTGGCCCTGCTTATATGGACAAAGCAGCGCGTGTCGGTATCCGAATCGCAGATTTGCTTGATCGTGAAGTATTTGAAGAAAAATTAGCTCGCAATCTAGCAGAGAAAAATGTACTTTTTGAAAAAGTGTACGGTGTAGAAGGATTTAAGTTAGAACACATTCTTGATGAATATTACGAATATGGACAGCAAATTGCAAAATATGTTTGTGACACATCTGTCGTATTAAACGATGCGCTTGATGAAGGACGCCGTGTTTTATTTGAAGGTGCCCAAGGTGTCATGTTAGATATCGACCAAGGCACGTATCCGTTTGTTACGTCTTCAAATCCTGTTGCTGGTGGGGTTACGATTGGGGCTGGTGTTGGCCCGACAAAAATTAAACATGTTGTTGGGGTAGCTAAAGCATATACAACACGTGTCGGCGACGGTCCGTTTCCAACGGAATTAAGCAATGAAATTGGTGATCGTATTCGCGAAGTAGGTCGTGAATACGGAACGACAACCGGACGTCCACGCCGTGTCGGCTGGTTTGATAGCGTTGTTGTTCGTCATGCGCGCCGCGTCAGTGGTATTACAGATTTATCATTAAACTCGATTGACGTGTTAACAGGTATTGAAACGTTAAAAATTTGTGTTGCTTACCGTTACAAAGGACAAATCATCGAGGAGTTCCCTGCGAGCTTAAAAGTGTTGGCGGAATGTGAGCCGGTGTATGAAGAATTGCCAGGATGGACGGAAGATATTACAGGTGTCAAAAGTTTAGATGAGCTTCCAACGAACGCACGCCGTTACGTTGAGCGCATTTCGCAATTAACAGGTATTCCGCTTTCTATTTTCTCGGTTGGACCAGACCGTTCTCAAACGAATGTTGTCCGCAATGTGTATGCATAAAAAATACGTCGATGAGCAAATCATCGACGTATTTTAAAAAAACTATTGTTTTATTGTTACTTATATAGTAAAATAATAAATGTCTTTTGAACGCGGTTCCGTGGTGTAGGGGTTAACATGCCTGCCTGTCACGCAGGAGATCGCGGGTTCGAATCCCGTCGGAACCGCCATTTTTATTGGAATAGTTACTTATATCGCTCGGTAGCTCAGTCGGTAGAGCACGAATGAATAAGCTTCTTTGAGAAGCAACAGCGTACCGCTCGAGTCGCATCTTGAGTAAACAAGCTG
>NZ_JACHES010000003.1:0-270415 GCF_014201585.1 Anoxybacillus tengchongensis | reverse complement strand
CAAGCTGAGAGCGGGACGAAGGACGTGCATGTTTCAAACAAATGAACGATAATCAATGGGTTATTTATATGGCTCGGTAGCTCAGTCGGTAGAGCACGAATGAATAAGCTTCTTTGAGAAGCAACAGCGTACCGCTCGAATCGCATCTTGAGTAAACAAGCTGAGAGCGGGACGAAGGACGTGCATGTTTCAAACAAATGAACGATAATCAATGGGTTATTTATATGGCTCGGTAGCTCAGTCGGTAGAGCAAAGGACTGAAAATCCTTGTGTCGGCGGTTCGATTCCGTCCCGAGCCACTTGTAAGCATAGATACGTATATGTGTCTATGCTTTTTTGTTTTATAATGGTGACATGGTACACTATATGTAAATATGCCTGTTGGGGGAGTGAATATACATGGAGAAAAAAATTTTAGTTGTTGATGATGAAAAACCGATTGCTGATATTTTACAGTTCAATTTAAGAAAAGAAGGATACGACGTACATTGTGCATATGACGGTGTGGAAGCACTGCAAAAAGTGGAAGACATTCAACCCGATTTAATTTTATTAGATATTATGCTACCTCAAAAAGATGGAATGGAAGTATGTCGCGAAATTCGTAAAAAATATGATATGCCTATTATTATGCTAACAGCAAAAGACTCTGAAATTGATAAAGTTCTCGGGCTAGAACTTGGCGCAGACGATTACGTTACGAAACCATTTAGCACACGTGAACTGCTAGCGCGTGTCAAAGCTAATTTACGGCGTCACCAACAAAGACAAGAACAAGATGTAAAAGAAATGAGTGAAATAAAAATAGGTTCGCTTACCATTCATCCAGATGCTTATACTGTATCGAAACGAGGTGAGCAAATTGAGCTAACACATCGGGAATTTGAACTTCTCCATTATTTAGCAAAGCATATTGGACAAGTGATGACGCGTGAACATTTACTGCAAACGGTATGGGGATACGACTATTTTGGTGATGTGCGCACTGTTGATGTAACTGTGCGGCGTTTGCGTGAAAAAATCGAAGATAACCCTTCGCACCCGACATGGATTGTGACAAGACGTGGGGTAGGATATTATTTGCGAAATCCGGAACAGGAGTAACCACATGAGGAAGGTAAGTATATTTCAATCGATTCACGTGAAATTTGCCTTGATTTACATTTTGCTTATTTTAATTGCGATGCAAATTATCGGGGCTTATTTCGTGCGCCAATTGGAAGCACAACTTGTTGAAACTTTTAAAAACTCATTAAATGAGCGTGTCATTTTGCTTGCTTATAACATCGAGCAAGAAATGAATAAAGAACGCGATAAAAAAAGCCCTACACTTGAAGAAGAAATTCGGACTATTTTACAAGATTTTGTTTCACAAGATATTTCTGAAGTGCGCGTCATTGATCATAAAAGTAAAGTATTAGGAACGTCGAACCCATATAATCAAAATATTGTGGGAAAGCGGACGACAGATTTACTAATTAAACGAACATTAGTTGCGGGCGAAATGACAGAAAAAATGCTTGTTGATCCAAAAACAGGTCATCGTATGTATATTTCTTCTACGCCCATTAAGGTGAAAAATGAAATTAAAGGAGCAATTTATGTCATTGCTTCGATGGAAAATGTTTTTGCGCAAATGAGGCAAATTAATAATATTTTAGCGACAGGAACAGGCATTGCTTTAGTCATTACTGCGTTGTTAGGTATTTTGTTGGCACAGACCATCACACGCCCAATTTCAGATATGCGTAAACAAGCATTGGCAATGGCGAAAGGGAATTTTTCCCGAAAAGTAAAAGTATATGGATACGATGAAATTGGACAGCTTGCGCTTAGCTTTAACAACTTAACGAAAAAATTGCAAGAAGCGCAAGCAACGACAGAAGGAGAGCGTCGTAAATTAGAATCGGTATTGACGCACATGACAGATGGTGTGATTGCAACAGATAGAAAAGGACGAATCATTTTAATTAACGATGCCGCGCTAAACATCTTAAATGTTTCACGTGAAACAGTGCTTTCTGCACCGATTGTGACGGTATTAGGGCTAGATGAACAATATACGTTCGAAACGTTAATTGAAGAACGTGAAACATTAATTTTAGATTTTAGTACAGACGAGGAAATGTACATTTTACGTGCCTCTTTATCTGTGATTCAAAAAGAAAAGGGATTTGTGAACGGATTAATTGTTGTGTTGCATGACATTACGGAACACGAAAAAATTGATCGTGATCGTCGAGAGTTTGTAGCGAATGTTTCGCATGAATTGCGAACGCCCCTAACAACGATGCGCAGTTATTTAGAGGCGCTTGCAGATGGAGCATGGCGGGATGAGGAGATTGCGCCAAGGTTTATTGAGGTGACGCAAAATGAGACAGAACGAATGATTCGTCTTGTCAACGACTTGTTGCAGCTTTCTAAGCTCGACAGTAAAGACTATAAATTGAAAAAAACACGCGTCCATTTTATCCCGTATTTCCATAAAGTCATTGATCGATTTGAATTAACAAAAAAAGAGAATGTTTCGTTTGTTCGAGACTTTCCAGATGAGAAAATAGTTGTGTATATGGATGAAGACAAAATTACCCAAGTGCTCGATAACATTATTTCTAACGCGTTAAAATACTCTCCACAAGGAGGGAAAATTACGTTTCGGGTAAGGAAAAAAACAGACTATATTGAAGTGAGTGTAAAAGATGAGGGTGTCGGCATTCCAAAATCGGATTTATCTAAAATTTTTGAGCGTTTTTATCGTGTCGATAAGGCTCGTTCACGTAAACTTGGTGGAACAGGACTAGGTCTTGCCATTGCAAAAGAAGTTGTCGTCGCACATGGCGGACGTATTTGGGCCGAAAGCCAAGAAAGAAAAGGGACAACCATTTACTTTACTTTGCCGATTGAACAACAGAAAAAAGGATGAAAACGATGAAATACGAAACGATCAAGTCCATTGTATTGACGATTCTTGTATGTACGAGCGTTTTTTTAACGTGGAGTTTATGGACATATCAGCCGAAATATGACTTTATTGAAAACGCAAAATACATTCAAAACGTCCCTGTCAGCAATGTTGCCGTTGATTATAGTACAGTCATTCAGCCGCGCTATATTTTTATTCATAAAAATGAACAACATTACGGAATGACACATCACTCGGACATTTATAAATTTATGAAGGAGATGAAAAATTGGACGTTCGATCATTTCGAAAATATATCGAGCACAATTAAAAAAGAACAATTTCTTTCATTTATACATGGGAAAGGAAAAATTGAAATTATTTATCCCGATGATATACCAATTGAAATGTATCGAACGATGTTTCAATTTGAAGACCAAGACATCGAAAAAGTTCAGTTTGATCGCATCATCATCCCGATGAACGACAACGAAGAAAAAATAAATGTCTATTTCGTATCTGCCAATGAGAAGCGTATATATAAAGCGGTTGTTCAAGATGCGATGGTCGAACATTTGAAACAAACATATTATGCGCGAGCTGAGCGTTACACACCTTTTTTATCTTATGACATTAGCGAAACAAAAGCGTTGTTTTTACCGGCTCGTCCCCTCGTACTAAACCGGTTGCAATATTACATGGACGAGTTAAGTAGCGATCGTTTTAAAGACGCATTATTTACAGATCCAAGTTTTGTGAAAAAAGATGTGTTCACTTTTAGTGAGGAATATACAGATGGTTCACGTTTAATGGATGTCGACTTGTCTAAAAAATTACTACTGTATGTCAATCCAGCGGCTCGTGGTGAGACACAAACTTCAGATCCGACGATTTTGCAAAAGAGCATTGATTTTGTGAACGATCATGGCGGTTGGACGGATACGTACTATTTTGATCAGTTAGACGAAAATGGGAGAAAGGTAACCTTTCGTTTGTTTGCCAATGGCTACCCTGTATTTAATCGTTATGGAATGGCGGAGATTGTGCAAATATGGGGAGAAAATGAGATTATGAATTACCAACGTCCGTTATTCACATTAGCTATTCCTGACCGAGTAAGTTTGCCAATTACACTTTCCTCCGGATATGAGGTCATTGATCAGTTGAAAAAGCAAAAAAATATTCAACATGAATTCATTGACGATATTGCGATTGGTTATGAGCTCGTTCGTGATTCGGAGCGAGAAAATATCGTCATGTTAGAGCCGAGCTGGTACTGTTTGTATAATGGGACGTGGCGAAAAATTGTGATGACGACAGATGAACGAAGAGGGGATATCATTGGATTGGAGTAAAACGAAAACGATTTTTATTATTACATTCCTCATTCTTAATATATTTTTAGGTTATCAATTTATCCAGAAAAAAAATAGTAGCCAGCTTGATGTGATTTTAGAAGCGACTATCGAAGAACAGCTCGAAGCGGATGGCATTACATATGTCGATTTACCAAAAGAAATAACAAAAGCGACATATGTGAGCGGAAAAAGTAAAACATTTACGGAAGAAGAAGTGAACAAATTGCCAAACCAACAAGTTGAAGCGGCAAACGAAACCGTTTTGCAAGCTCATTTTATTAAACCTGTGCCGCTACAAGATCCAAAAGACGGTTATCGCTTAACAGAGTTTTTAAGACAAAATATAATTGCAGGTGATCAATATACATTTTGGAAGTATGATGAAGACTTACAAGCGCTCATTTATTTTCAACAATATGAAGGGAAAACGATTTATAAAAATGTGAGTAGTATGTTGCTTATTTATGTGAGTGATCGAAATGAAATGGTTGGCTATGAACAAACATTGCTCGTTGATTTAGAGAAAAACGAGAAAAAACAAGAAATTTTGCCGGCAATTAAAGCGTTAGAGACGTTGTATAAGCGAAATTACTTAAAGCCAGGCGATCGGGTAACAAAAATCGATCTAGGATATTATGCGCTCGTTCAGTTTACGACTTCGCAAGTATTAACACCGACATGGCACGTTGTTGTGAATGGAAAAACAGATTATTATGTCAACGCATTTGAAGGACAAGTCATTAGTGATGAAAATAAAGTGTTGGAGTGAATGAGATGAAGTTTAGCGTTTTAGCAAGCGGCAGTACAGGCAACGCTTTTTATGTAGAAACGAAACGGGAACGATTGCTTGTTGACGCTGGGTTAAGCGGGAAACAATTAGAACAATTATTTGCTCATATTGATCGCCGCATTCAAGATGTAACCGGTATTTTAGTGACACATGAACATAGCGACCATATTAAAGGACTAGGTGTTATTGCTCGCAAGTATCGCCTTCCGATTTATGCGAATGAAAAGACATGGAAAGCGATGGACGGGTTCATTGGTGACATCCCGCTTGAGCAAAAATTTATTTTTCCAACGGGTTCTGTTCGTACATTTGGAGATTTGGATGTTGAATCGTTCGGTGTGTCCCATGACGCTGTGGAGCCGATGTTTTATGTGTTTCATTATGAAGGAAAAAAGCTAGCTCTCATTACAGATACAGGGTATGTGAGTGAACGCATGAAAGATGTCATTCGCCATGCGGATGTATTTGTATTTGAAAGTAACCATGATGTAGAAATGTTACGTATGGGGAAATATCCATGGAACATTAAGCGACGCATATTAAGTGATGTCGGACACGTATCTAATGAAGACGCAGGTCTTGCTTTAGCAGACGTCATTGGTGATAAAACAAGGCGCATTTATTTAGCCCATTTAAGCCAAGATAACAATATGAAAGAATTAGCGCGAATGACAGTCGCTCAGACGCTCGAAAAAAAAGGAATGATTGTCGGGGAATCATTTCAACTTTATGATACAGATCCAGCTCGTCCGACAGCGCTAATTTCCGTATAAATTTCACCGTTTTTTCACTCATATATCGTATGTATATGATTAGATGCTTAGGGGAAAAGAAGGTTATAATGGAAATAGGGTCAATATTTTATAAAGAAAGGACGGGTGAAAGATGGGCTATTATGATGATCATTATGAACATATTCGTCAAAAACAAAAAGGCAATCGTGGGGGAACGTTTTTGGCAGGATTAGTCGGAGCTATTTTAGGTGGAATGCTTGTCATCGTTGCCATTCCTTCGTTAGTAAAATGGGATGTTTTGCCTTACCAACTTGAACAAACGGAAGAAAAACAGACGACTGTGACAGAGCAGCCAAAAGTAGACAAAAGTGTAGCAGTCAATGTCGTTACGCAAGTGACACAAGCGGTAAATAAAGTATCTGATGCAGTTGTTGGTATTGTAAATATTCAAGAAGCAAGTTTTTGGTCAGAAGGCGGGGAAGCTGGAACAGGCTCAGGAGTCATTTATAAAAAAGAGGGAAATAAGGCATATATCGTAACGAACCATCACGTTGTTGAAGGTGCAAGTCGTGTGGAAGTGAGTTTAAGCGACGGAACAAAAGTACAAGCGCGCCTGCTTGGAAGTGATGTGTGGACGGATTTAGCCGTATTAGAAATTGACGCAAAACACGTAACAAATGTAGCTGAATTCGGCAACTCTGATGTCGTAAAAGTAGGAGAGCCAGTTATTGCGGTTGGTAATCCGCTTGGTTTGCAATTTGCGGGATCAGTTACACAAGGAATCATTTCAGGCGTAAACCGTACGATTCCAATTGATATTGATCAAGACGGTATTCCAGACTGGCATGCAGAGGTACTACAAACAGACGCTGCCATTAACCCAGGAAACAGCGGTGGAGCACTTGTAAATATCGAAGGTCAAGTCATTGGAATTAACTCCATGAAAATTGCTCAAGAAGCTGTTGAAGGGATCGGATTATCGATTCCAATTAACTATGCCAAACCAATTATTGCTGATTTAGAAAAGTTTGGACAAGTTCGCCGTCCATACATGGGCGTAGAATTGCGTTCATTAAGCGACATCCCGGCATATCATTGGCAACAGACACTTCATTTGCCGGCAAACGTCAAAGAAGGTGTAGCTATTTTGCAAGTTGTATCGGGCTCGCCAGCTGCGCAAGCGGGATTGCGTGAGTTTGATGTCATTGTGGCGTTAGATGACGAAAAAATCGCTGATGTGATCGAATTAAGAAAACATTTATATAATCGCAAACAAATTGGCGATACGATGAAAGTAACATTTTACCGTGATGGCAAAAAACAAACGGTGACATTAAAATTAGCGAAACAATCATTATAATGAAACGGCAGGGGATTCCCTGTCGTTTCATTCATGAATAAGGAGTGATGCGTTGTGTGGAAATGTTGTGAGCAACATGTTGAACTCGCTATTGATATGTATGTGGATGAAAAACAACAAGCACCTGAAATATCAACAATTTCTGTGGATAAAAAAGAAGAAATATGCGATTTTTGTGAACAACGCGCTGTATATATAGTAGGGAACTAATGTTTCTACACAATATGTGGATTAGCGCTGTGGATATGTGGATAAAACTTGTGGATATTATGTTTGTAAAGTGGGGATCACTTGTGAATATATACATTATTGCTGTGGGTAAGTTAAAAGAGAAATATTTAAAACAAGGCATCGAAGAGTATATGAAGCGCTTATCAACATATGCGAAAATGGACATTGTGGAAGTAGCAGATGAAAAAGCGCCAGAACAGTTAAGCGAACAACAAATGGAGCTCGTCAAAAAGAAAGAAGGCGAGCGTATTTTAGCAAAAGTTACGGATGACATGCATGTGATCGCCTTAGCGATTGAAGGAAAAATGATGTCGTCTGAAGAGTTCGCTCAAACGCTTGATCGGTTAGCGACATATGGAAAAAGCAAAATTGCTTTTGTCATCGGTGGTTCGCTCGGCTTAAGCGATGACGTCATGAAACGAGCAAACGAATCGCTTTCGTTTTCAAAAATGACCTTTCCACATCAACTCATGCGTCTCATTTTAACCGAGCAAATTTATCGCGCATTCCGTATCAATCGGGGAGAACCGTATCATAAGTAAAGCGGCTGAATTCAGCCGCTTATTTTACACCTTTCATAAAGCTTTCAATTTTTGGTGAGATGATGAAAAGAATGATACTAAAGACGATGGCGATTCCACCGATCGTTCCAAAATAAGCCATTTCTGTTTCTGGTGTATAAAACTTCACGATTTGAGCGTTAATCGCTTGGGCTGCTGCACTTGATAAAAACCATAAGCTCATCGTTTGAGCTGAAAACGCCGCCGGAGCAAGTTTTGTCGTGGCGGATAAACCGACAGGTGATAAACATAGCTCACCAAACACAACAATTAAGTAGCTTAGCACGAGCCAAAGCGGATTGACTAAAGAATCGCTTCCACCAAGATAAGCTGGCAATAAAATGACGACGAACGATAAACCAGCAAACAATAACGCTAAAGAAAATTTCTTTGGAATGGATGGTTGTTTATTTCCTAGTTTCACCCATAGCCAAGCAAAAATCGGTGCAAACGTAATAACAAACAATGGGTTTAACGATTGGAACCAAGCTGGTGAAAGATCTATACCAGCAAAATGCAACTGTGTTCGTTTATCAGCATAAGTTGCTAAAATAGTTGAACCTTGTTCTTGAATGGACCAAAACATCGCTGCTGCGATGAATAAAGGAATATAGGCGATAATGCGCGAACGTTCCACATCTGTCGTTTTCGGACTACGATACATAACGACAAAGTAAATCGTTGGAATGACAATACCGAAAATACCGACAAGCGATACAAATAAATCGATTGTTAGTGTGTTTGTCTGTAAGCCGATGAAAACGAGTAAGGCAATGATCGCTACACCGATCGTACCCCATGTAAACACTTTTTTCTTCTCAGCTGCTGATAATGGATTCGGTACATGTGTTCCCGCAAGCCCGAGATTTTTCTTTTTTGTTCCGACAAATACGAGAAGTCCGAAAAACATCCCAATCGCGGCAATACTAAAGCCGAGATGGAAGTTGTATTTCATGCCAACCGTTCCGACAACGAGTGGAGCTAAAAATGCCCCGAGGTTAATCCCCATATAAAAAATGCTAAATCCCGCATCGCGACGGTGATCGCCTTCTGCATATAAATCACCGACAACGCTTGAGACGTTTGGCTTGAGCAGTCCTGTTCCAAGAATAATGAACACCATGGAAACAAAAAACATCGTAACACTTCCTGGAACAGCTAAAGCAATGTGACCGAGCATAATTAAAATGCCACCGTAAAACACAGCTTTCGCCGTCCCGAATAATCGGTCTGCAAACCATCCACCAATAATGCCTGACATATAAACGAGAGAACCGTAAATCGACATGATCGCTAGAGCAGTCGGTTCATCAAGTCCTAAACCGCCTTTCGATACTTCATAATACATATAAAACACGAGAATAGCACGCATACCATAATAAGAGAAACGTTCCCAAAACTCAGTAAAAAATAATGTGAAAAGTCCTTTCGGATGACCGAAAAAGCCGCGTTGGGGAACGCTCTCGACAATACGTTGTTTGCTTTGGGACATGACAAAACACCTTCCATTTTTGAAAATAATAATTTTTATTTTCTGTAATTTTTTAATGAAACTAATATTATAGTAAATAATTAGGTTTAACAAGTATTCATTTTAAACGAACGAGTAAACGAAGTAAATAAAAAATTTTTCTAAAATAATATAAGAGGATGGCTTTTTCGCCATCCTCTTATTTGCGGTGCATTTTAAATTGTAAAAACAATTCATTGTAGTACGCGAGCATGTTTTTTCCGAGGTTTTCATACACTTCCAGCTTACTAGCAAGCTGTTCGCTTGGATAAAAACGTTCGTCTTCCACCATTTCTTTTGGCAAGTATTCAAGCGCTTTTTTATTTGGCGTTGAGTAGCCGACGTATTCGGCATTTTGGGCAGCGTTTTTCGGATCAAGCATAAAGTTAATAAATTGATGAGCACCTTCAATGTTTTTCGCTGTCTTTGGAATGACCATATTATCAAACCATAAATTTGTTCCTTCTTTTGGGATCACATAATCGAGCCGTTCGTTTTCCCACATCATTTCCGCCGCATCTCCCGACCAAACAATGCCGATGGCAGCTTCTTCGTTTGCAAGAAGCATTTTAATTTCGTCGCCGACGATCGCTTTGACATTTGGCGTGAGGGCATCTAGTTTTTGTTTTGCTTGTTGTAAATGCGTTTTGTTTGTATCGTTAAGTGAATAATGTAAACTATTTAGTGCCATGCCCATAATTTCACGTGCACCATCAACAAGTAAAATTTGATTTTTAAATGATGGATCCCATAAATCGTTCCAGCTTGTAATTTCTTTTCCGCCAAGTAGTGCGCGATTGTAGACGATGCCGACCGTTCCCCAAAAGTAAGGAATGGAATATTCATTGCCTGGATCAAACGATAAGTCAAGAAAACGTTTATCAATATAGCGCAAGTTTGGGATTTTTGAATGGTCGATCGGAAGTAGCAACCCTTCCTCTTTCATTTTGCTAATGGCGTACTCCGAAGGGACAGCAACGTCAAATGTCGTGCCACCTTGCGCAATTTTTGTCATCATCGCTTCATTTGAATCAAACGTTTGGTAAATGACTTTAAAACCTGTTTCTTTTTCAAATTTTTTAATGAGCGCAGGATCAATATAATCGCCCCAGTTATAAATCGTTAACGTATTAGCTCCCCCATACCCTTTGGACGATTCGATCGTTTTTGTGACATAAAGCAGACTAAAAGCAATGAGCCAAACGAGCAAAAAAAGTGACAATATTTTTTTCATTCTTGTCCCCCCTTGACGCTAGCGCGTTGTGTGATGACGTAATACACAACAACGAGAACAAGCGTAAATAAGAAAAGAAGGGTAGATAAAGCGTTAACGGATAACGAAATCCCCTGGCGTGCGCGCGAATAAATTTCAACAGACAACGTCGAAAATCCGTTGCCCGTCACGAAAAACGTGACTGCAAAGTCATCAAGCGAGTATGTGAGCGCCATGAAAAAGCCAGCAAAAATGCCTGGTGTAATGTATGGGAGGATGACTTTCGTTAAGACGTTCCATTCATTTGCCCCTAAGTCGCGCGCAGCGTCGATTAACGTTGGGCTCATTTCCTGCAGCTTTGGTAATATCATTAACACGACAATCGGAATGCTAAAAGCGATATGCGACAATAAGACAGACGTAAATCCGAGCCGAATGCCAGCAATCGTAAATAAGATCAGAAACGATGCACCGATCATGACGTCAGGGCTGACGATTAAAACGTTATTTAGCGTAAGCAACGTTTGCTTCCAGCGATGTTTTGCATAATAAATGGCAATCGCGCCTAAAACGCCAATGATTGTCGCAAGCGATGACGATAATAAGGCGATAATCATTGTATGCAAAACGATAATAAGCAAGCGTGTATCAGCAAACACGTCTTTATACCAATCAAGTGTAAACGATTCGAAATGATGCATCGTCCCACCACTATTAAACGAATAATAAATTAAATAAAAAATAGGCATGTATAATACGAAAAACACAAACGCTAAATAGAGGCGAGAAACTTTCATTGTCTCACCCCCCATTTTCTGTTCCCTGTTAATGCCATAATGCCGGCCATGGCAATCATTAAAAAGACAGCGATTGTAGCCCCCATCCCCCAGTTTTGCGTCACGAGAAAATGTTGCTCAACCGCAGTGCCGAGCGTAATGACTCGGTTCCCAGCGATTAATCGCGTCAGCATAAAGAGCGAAAGCGACGGAATGAACACCGCTTGACAGCCTGCTTTGACACCATCGAGCGTAAGCGGAAAAATGACGCGACGAAATGTCGTCCATTCGCTCGCTCCTAAGTCACGCGAAGCATCGATTAAAGAAGGATTCAATTTTTCAAGCGCATTAAAAATCGGCAAAATCATGAACGGAATAAAAATATAAACAGATACAAAAACAAAACTAAAGTCCGTAAACAATAGTTGTTTCGTTCCAATTCCAATCGTTTCAAATAGCGCATTGACTGCCCCATACGTGCCGAACAATCCAAGAAAAGCGTACGCCTTTAACAATAAATTGACCCATGTTGGTAAAATAATAAGCAACAACCATAACTGCTTATGTTTCGTTTTTGTTAACAAATAAGCGGTTGGGTACGCAATAAGGAGTGAACATGCTGTGATTAGAAATGCATACCAAAACGAATTTACTGTCATTCGTAAATAAACTGGCGTAAAAAAAGTTTGATAATTGACGAGCGAGAAATGGCCTTCGATATCGAAAAAAGAATAATAAATAATAAGAATAATCGGTGCAACAACGAACAACCCGATCCATAACCAATAGGGGATGGCATAAGCATAGCGGCGCATATTATTCTCCCCCGTTTCTTTTCATAACATGAATAGCTTCTGGTTCAAAATGTAGGCCGATTTCTTCTCCGATCTCTGCTTTTTTTGTCGAGTGAACGAGCCACTCGTTACCATACGCATCATAACAACAAAGCTCATAATGTACACCGCGAAATAAAACAGAATCAACACGCACGCGCAATTTGCCGCGTTCAACAGTTGTTAATTCTAAATCTTCAGGGCGAATGACAATATCTACTTGTTCATTTTTCGCAAAGCCGCGATCAATGCACGTAAATCGTTGATTCGCAAATTCCACAACAAAATCGTCAATCATCGTTCCAGTAATGATATTTGATTCTCCAATAAAGTCAGCGACGAAACGGTTCACAGGTTCATCATAAATATCTTTTGGTGTACCACGTTGTTCAATCTTTCCTTTGTTTAGCACAAAGATTTCATCTGACATCGCAAGAGCTTCTTCTTGATCGTGAGTAACAAAAATAAACGTAATGCCAAGTCTTCGTTGCAATTCCCGTAACTCGTATTGCATTTCTGTTCGAAGTTTTAAATCAAGCGCCGATAGCGGTTCATCTAGTAACAGCACATCCGGTTCGTTGACGATCGCACGAGCGATAGCGACACGTTGTCGTTGTCCTCCTGACATTTCATGAATGGCCCGTTGTTCGTATCCTTCTAAGTTGACGAAGCGAAGTGCTTCTTTTACTTTTCGCTCAATGTCTACCTTTGGCACTTTTTTTATGCGTAAGCCAAAGGCGACGTTTTCAAACACGTTTAAGTGAGGAAAAAGGGCATAATCTTGAAATACTGTATTCACTTGTCGTTTATTTGCTGGAACATTGTTCATTCGTTTTCCGTGAAAGTAAATATCCCCTTTTGTCGGTTCGATAAACCCAGCAATTAGGCGAAGAATCGTTGTTTTTCCGCAGCCGGAAGGGCCAAGAAGCGTATAAAATTTGCCGCGCTCCATTTCAAAACTGACGTCATCGAGCACAGGAAGATCATCATCGTATTGTTTTGTAACATGGTCAAAGCGAATAATGACGCGATCGTCCATCTCTTTTTTCTCACCTCATTTAGCTATTTTTTAAATTCATTATGAACGATCGCTTTATGTTCGGCAACTTTTTATTGAAGGACACCGTAGCTAATTATTTCAACCGTTGGACGAATGTTAATTTCTGCTTTCGCAAAAGCTTTTGGCCAGCTTTTTTGTTTTTGAAACGGTTTGTATTCGTAAGCGCGGGCATACAAACCAAATCCGATCGGATCGACTTCATATGTTTGCATTTTTTTCACGATCGCTTCAAGTTGTTTTTGTATTTCTTTTGCGAGCAATTGTTCGAGTTTTTTCTTTTCTTTTTTCATATCAATATGTGTCGTCGTTTCGGTCAAAATGGCACCTAGATGTATATGAACGTCAAAGTGAAACATCCCATTTTGAAACGACGGTTTATATGAAAAATCACCCTTTTCAATCGAAATGCTTACATATTCTTTTTGTTTTGTTAGACCCTTTATAGCAAGTGTAAGCGATGTCGCAGGTTTAATATTTTTGTTTAATATCGCAAAATATGGACTTTCTTTTTGTGATAATGAGCCGACATACTTTCGTTGTTTATTAAATAAGGCAATCCCTCCTGCGATTAAATCCCCTTTATGCACTCTTAAAATCGGGGCAAACGGCGTTTGAGCGCGATCAAGCGATAAACGTCGAAACTCAAGTAAATTGATTTTTGTTGTTTGTTTACTTTTATGTGCTGTTAATAACACATCCCGAATAGCCACAGATAGACGCGGTTTATCGTCAAGACGAATGTACATGACATCTTTTAACGGACCGTCAAAAACGATGAAATTGGCTGTTGTTGAATTTTTTGGGTCGCGATAAAACACATCTAAATACGAAAACATATCGTACTTTTTGGCGAGATTTTTGCTAATAATTACACTTTGTGTTTTTCCCCCAACCATTTTTCCGGAAGCAAAGGCGTTTGCTTTAAAACGGTTATCACGCAACGTTAATCCGGATGTACGAATGACTTCGTAAATGTTTTTTGCTTCTTTATTAAACACAGGGCTCACAGAGTAAACGAGCAAATTTCCATTTTTCCCTTCATCTAAACCGACCGTTAAGACGAGCGTCAGTTCATCGAGCCGTGTTTGCATACCACATCCGACTGTTAAGAGAAAACAAAGAACAAAGTATATATGTCTTCTCATTTCTTTTTCCCCCCCCGAAACCATTGCGCAACGGAAACGTAAATGAATAAAATGACAGGAAAAATATAAGCCCCCCATAGGCCATATCGTTCCCACCACGATCCCATCGTTTGAATATGAGAAAAGGATGGATTGTATAAAAAAGACGTTAAAATAAATATGCAAACGGCAATAAGCAATACAATCGTATGGTCTTTTTTTCCGATGAGTTGACTCATGCCAAAAACAGTTGTGAAAATGTACGGAATGCCTGTCGTGGACATGACAAATAAATAAAACGATAAAAAGATGACTTCAAATCGTTCAATAAACGAAAATTCAATCGTTTTCAGTAGCGACAACGTCGGCCAAATAAGCGAAGGAGTTTCATCAGGACTAAAAAAAATAAAACATGTGACCGTAATTAATAAAAAAGTAAAAGCCGAAATGCTGTTGGCGATGACCATCGCTTTTATCGCATGTTTTTTTTCTTTTAAAAACGGGTAAAACACGAACGTTAATTCAAAACCTAAAAACGACAAAATCGTCGTTTTTACCGCTTGAAAAATAGGTGTCCATCCTTCTTTTAAAATAGGGAGCATATATAAAATCGTCCCTTTTTGTAGTGGAATAGCGATGAGAATCGGCATCCAAATCGTTAAATAAAAGACAGCTTCTGCATAACGACCGAGCACGCGTACGCCATTTCGTGTAATTAAAAAGCCGGGTAGCATAAACAGAATCATAATAAGATAGTTTGGTGTATTTGGTAAAATCCATACTTGTGTAATATGAATGGCAGTAAAAACAACTGTTATGGATGCTAATAGAGCGTAAGCAACAAAAGCGAGATGAATCAATGTCCCGAATATACGACCGAAATAGCGATGAGAGAGATCGAAAACGGTATCTTGTGGATGCTTCTCCATCGTTTTTATAATGATCGTACTTGCGGTAATCGAAATGATCCAGCCGATAAGAATCGCAATCCATCCATCTGTATTCGCGATATCGGCAAGCTGGGCTGGAAGCGATAAAATGCCGATGCCGATTTGTGTACCGGAAATAAGAAAAATATATTGCATCGTTGTGACTTCATTAAATTCATATCGTTTCATATGCACCACTTATTTGCGAAATTTTTTTTGTCTCGTCAACTGTGTTGGACGGGCAGATAATGGACGCGTGCGCATCATCCAAAGCGGAAAGCGTAAAATCGTATCTTTCCAGTCGCGCAATCTTGCAGGTGCAAACGGGCTCCCCTCAGGTGTACCAAGCGATTCTAATGAAATAAGGTGCCCAATGATCAGCATAAAACCGATCACCATACCGACTAAACCAAATAAAGAAGCGGCAATCATCATCGGAAAGCGCAATAAACGAATCGATTCCGACATATCCGGATTTGGAATAATAAATGACGCAATCGCGGTCAATGAGACGATAACGACCATAATGTTGCTGACGATGCCGGCTTCAACGGCAGCTTGCCCGATGACGACACCGCCAACGATGCCGACCGTTTGTCCAATTGGTGCAGGTAAACGCAAACCTGCTTCACGTAACATTTCGATCGCAAGCTCCATTAAAATTGCTTCTAAAAGCGGTGGAAGCGGAACGCGTTCGCGCGATTCACCAATCGTTAATAATAAATTGAGCGGGATAATTTCGTAATGAAACGAAAGTGCCGCAATATAAGCAGACGGTAAAAAAATAGCCATAAAAAAGGCAAGCAAGCGCAAAAGCCGTAAAAATGATGCGATCATCCAACGCGTACTGTAATCGTCAACTGTTTGGAAAAACGTAATAAACGTCATTGGTCCAATCATGACGCTAGGTGAGCGGTCGACGACGATCACGATGCGCCCTTGTAGTAAATTGCTGACCGCAGCATCTGGCCGCTCGGTTAGTAAAAATTGCGGAAATGGTGAAAATGGATTGTCTTCAATATGTTGCATGAGCTCGCCTGTATTGACGATTGTATCGACGTCAACTTGTTCAATTCGATCTCTCAATTCTTGCAGTACTTCTGGATGAGCAACGTCTTCTAAATACAATAATGTGACAGGGGTATGTCCGCGTCTGCCGACGGTCGTTTCTTCAATTTTTAATTGTTGATGCGGTAAATAACGGCGAATTAAGGCGATATTTTTTTCGCACGTTTCAATAAATCCTTGATGTGACCCTTTTAGTGACGATTCAATTTGCGGTTCTGCGATAGCGCGTTGCGGCCATCCTTGTGTGTCTAATAGTAATACGTGGTTGTCGCCGTCTAGTAATAGTGCTGTTTCTCCTTGAAACAAATGTTGAATGACATGTTCCCATTTCGTCGTATATGATTTTGAACCAATCGGGAGTTGAATATCCGCAATTGTATGAATTTGTTTCGTTTCAAATAAAAGCGGATCAATAATATTATTGTTAATCGAATTTTTATCAACGAGCGTATTAAGATATACAAGTAACGCCCGTTTTTTCGGCTCGCCGATGAGTAGATGGCAGTATACAAGGTCAGGCGTTTTTGTAAAATAGTCACGCAACGTTTGTTCATTCGCATCAAGCGAATGAGTCAATAGTTGTTGAGTGCTGTTCATTATTCATCTCCTTTCAGCTGTTGAAGCGGTTCGATGGCCGGCCCTTCTAGCACTTTTCCTGTAAAACAAAACCGTGAACCATGACATGGACAGTCCCATGTCCGCTCGCCATTGTTCCATTCGAGTTCACATCCCATATGTGTACATGTCGTATCGACGACATAAAGTGTACCGTCATCGTCGCGATAAGCACCAGCTCGTTTTCCGTCTACATTTACCACAGCCCCTTCTCCACGCAATATGTCGCGGGGGGTACGAAGGGCGTATTCAAGCTTTCCAATGAAGAAATGTTTCGCGACATCGATTCCGTCTGCCAGTAAGTGATTGAGCGACGGATCAGCGACAAATCGCGACGGAGCAAACAGCTGAGCATAACGATTTTCTTTTTGTAATGCTAAATCGGCTAATAGCTGAGCTGCGACCACACTTGTCGTCATACCCCATTTTCGATATCCTGTCGCTACAAGAATGTGTGGAAGGCTTGTGCGAACAGGACCGATGTATGGAAGGCGATCTAACGTTACTAAGTCTTGGGCTGACCAGCGATATAGCACGTTCGATAATCCAAACGTATGTTCACAAAATGATTGTAACGCTTCGTAATGTTGCATCATGTTTATCCCTTGCCCGACTTTATGCGACTCGCCACCAATCAAAAGGAGCGGCTTATTGTCCATCATTGTATATCGAATTGAACGCTTTGGTTCATTTGCGCTTAAATACATGCCTTGCAGCCGTTCGTACGCCTCGACTGCAATGACGTATGACCGTTCTGCATGTAATCTTGCAAAATAAAAAGCAGGATCAAAAAACGGAAAGTGGGTGCAAATGACAACAGTATCGCACGTAATGGATGCTCCGTTTTTTGTTTGTACGACTGGTCTCGTCGATGTCTCAATATGTTGTGCAACAGTTTGTTCGTAAAAAGATGCCCCGTGTTTTACCGTCAGCTCCACTAATGTTTTTAAATAATGGAGTGGATGAAATTGCGCTTGGTTGCGCATCATGACTGCCCCTTGAACAGAAAAGGGAAGAGAAAGTTGATCGACATATGCCCCATCAATGCCGAGCGTTACATACGCTTTCCACTCCGCTTCAAGCATATGTAATTGTGTTTCTTCCGTCGTATATACGTACGCGTCTTCTAGCGATAAGTCGCAATGAATATCGTGTTCTTTTATCGTTTGCAAAATCGATTGCAACGCTTTTTCGTTTGCTTCGTAATAATGGCGAGCATTTTCTTCACCGAAATGAGCGATCAGTTCGTGGTAAATGAGATCGTGTTGGGCAGTTATTTTTGCGGTCGTATGCCCTGTTGTGCCGTTACATAGCCGGTCTGCTTCGATGACAGCGACACGCACCCCTTGCTTAGCAAGCAAATAAGCCGTCGTTATGCCTGTTATTCCTCCTCCAACAATCGCTATGTCGACATCAAGTGATTGCGTAAGCGATGGAAAAGAAGGAAGTGTTGTTGATTGTAGCCAATACGATTGAGATGACTTTGGTAAAGACATGAGTTTGTTCCTCCATATCCATGTTTTTCTTAATTTTCCCCAAATCGAAAAGTTTATGATGAACATTTGTAAAGATGATAAAATGGAAATAGACGTGTATAGAAATGTTTTTATAACATAACGTAAGAGGGAGAGTTAAAGTGAATAAAGATGCAAGTGTTCGTTTACAAGATAATATCGTCTTAGAACATTACGGGCTGAATGAATTGCATTTAGAATCTGTTCGCCATTATCGTGAGCAATTTGCAAAAGTCAAACCAAACCACCCATGGAACGGTTTAGAAACGAAAGATTTTTTATATAAGATTGGAGCATGGGGAAAAATACGAAACACAAGCAAAGAGGGTCTCACACTCGCAGGACTTCTTATGTTTAGCGAAGAGCGAATGATTACAGAAGTTTTACCACAATACTTTCTTGAATATCGTGAACATGACGATAATCATATGCATTGGACAAATCGTTTTACTTCACAAGATGGAACGTGGTCGGGAAATATTTATGATTTTTATTTTAAAGTAATGAACGAACTAAAAGATGGATCAGAATCTGAAAAAGAAGCTATGCATGAGGCGCTCGTTAATGCGCTCGTCCATGCCGATTACAACGGTGATGGGGGCATTATTGTCGAACGGCAACGCTCATCCGTGCAATTTTCTAATCCTGGGCTTTTCGGTATTCCTTTAGAACAAGCATTCAGCGGCGGTGTTAGCCATTTGCGTAATCCGAATGTGTTTAAAATGTTTATTTACATTCATTTTTGTAAACGAGCTGGAGTCGGTTTGAAAACAATCGAAACGATTTGTTTGCAACAGCCTGTCATTGATCAATACGATTTCCAGGAACGAACGGTTATTACATTACCAATCGTGTCCTTTCCAGAAAGACATAAACAAGACGATGATCTAGAGATGATATGTGATTGGTCAGACAATTTAGAGCTAACTGACTCCATAAATAATGACGAAAACTCCTATAATAGCGACCTAAACTCCATAAATAGTGAGTTAGAGTCCGTAAATAAAGGGTTTGAGTTCGTAAATAAAGAACCGAACTGCGTAAATAGCGGACCTAACTCCGTAATTAACAAAAATAACTCCTGTAATATTGGCCAAAACTCTATAAATAATCTAACCAACTCCGTAAATAATGAAGAAGAAACGAATATCGATCAGGAGCTCTGGAGTATTGCAGAAATTGCGCGTAAGAAAAAAAGGCTTGCACCGGCAAAGATGGAAGAAGTCATTTTGCAACTATGTGCCCATCGGCCATTCATGTTAAAAGAACTAGCTTATTTGTTAGATCGAACGCCGGACGGACTGCGCAATAATTATTTAGGGAAGCTGTTAGCGGAAGGGAAAATGCGTTTAAAGTATCCAGAACAACTAAATCATCCAAAACAAGCATATATAACAAATAAGCAATATTCATGATTTGTTCAATATTTCACAATCTATAGTATACAAAATAATGTTACAATAATGACAACAAAAGAAAAGTTGAGGTGACAAACAATGCTTGTATGCGAATGGAGAAACTTTTCAACAGATGCGGAAACATATACACTAGAGCTATTTGAAGAAATGATTGGCGATGAATTTGAAGCGATGATGTTTGAAGATGATCAAGAAATTCCTTCTTATATATGGACAGTAAACTATGTTGTCATTGTCAAGCGAAATACGCGCATGTATAACGATATTTCGTTTACAAAAATTCCACGTAATCCAGTGTGTGAGTAACCGCCTTCTTTATGAAGAAGCGGTTCTCTTATACAATATATTTGCTCAACATTTCACAAAGTTGACACACAAAATTGAGATGTCTTTCGTTATAATGAAAATGTGAAGATAATCACATTTTTATTTTCGATCATCTTGTGAAAAATTTCACAAGAACAATATAGGAGGGTCTTATATGGCTGTTGATGAAAAAGTATTAGACCAAAAGAAAGAAGTTACAAAAATGATCGATATGCTCGTGGCGAATGCGCAAAAAGCGTTAAAAGCGTTTCGCGATTACGATCAAGAAATGATTGACCATATTGTCAAGCAAATGGCTTTAGCTGGACTTGATAAACATATGTATTTAGCGAAGTTAGCGATTGAAGAAACAAAACGTGGCGTATATGAAGATAAAATCATTAAAAACATTTTTGCGACAGAATACATTTATCATAACATGAAATACGATAAAACGGTTGGCGTCATCCGCGAAAATGAACATGAAGGCATTATTGAAATTGCCGAGCCTGTTGGCGTCATTGCTGGGGTAACACCGGTAACAAACCCAACGTCGACAACGATGTTTAAAGCGCTCATTTCAATTAAGACGCGCAATCCAATTATTTTTGCATTCCATCCGTCTGCGCAAAAATGTAGCAGTGAAGCGGCACGCATTTTACGTGATGCAGCGATTGCGGCTGGCGCGCCAGAACATTGTATTCAATGGATCGAAACGCCTTCCGTTGAGGCAACGCAACAACTTATGCATCATCCTGGCGTTTCGCTTATTCTTGCGACAGGTGGAGCAGGCATGGTCAAAGCGGCATATAGTTCAGGAAAACCAGCATTAGGGGTTGGACCTGGTAACGTGCCTTGCTATATTGAGAAAACAGCAAATATTAAACGTGCGGTGAACGATCTTATTCTTTCAAAAACGTTTGATAACGGAATGATTTGTGCATCTGAACAAGCGGTCATCATTGATAAAGAAATTTATGATGCGGTAAAAAACGAAATGATCGCAAACAAATGTTACTTCTTAAGTGAAGAAGAAAAGAAAAAAGTCGAAAAGCTTGTCATCAATGAAAATACGTGTGCAGTTAACCCAAATATCGTCGGAAAACCAGCATATGAAATTGCAAAAATGGCTGGTGTGGACGTTCCTGTTGATACGAAAATTCTTGTCGCGGAAGTAAAAAGCGTCGGTCCGCAAGAGCCGCTTTCTCGTGAAAAATTAAGTCCGGTATTGGCGTGCTATAAGGTGAATAGTACAGAAGAAGGATTGAAACGAGCAGAAGAAATGCTTGAGTTCGGTGGACTTGGCCACTCTGCGGTTATTCATTCAGAAAATCAAGAAGTCATTCTTGAATTCGGTAAGCGAATGAAAGCAGGACGAATCATCTCTAACGCACCATCTTCACAAGGGGCGATTGGTGACATTTACAACGCATACATTCCGTCATTGACGCTCGGTTGCGGTACGTTCGGAGGCAACTCGGTTTCGACAAACGTGGGTGCGACACATTTAATGAACATTAAAAAATTAGCGAGAAGGAATGTAAACATGCAATGGTTTAAAGTTCCGCCAAAAATTTATTTTGAAAAACATGCGACACAATATTTAGCGAAAATGCCAAACATCTCACGTGCCTTTATTGTTACAGACCCAGGCATGGTGCAGCTCGGTTATGTCGATAAAGTGTTGTACTATTTACGCAAACGTCCAGATTATGTGCATTGCGAAATTTTCTCAGAAGTTGAACCAGACCCATCAATCGAAACAGTGATGAAAGGTGCCGACATGATGCGTGCATTTCAACCAGATGTTATCATCGCGCTCGGCGGTGGTTCAGCGATGGACGCAGCGAAAGCGATGTGGTTGTTCTATGAACATCCAAATACAGACTTTAACGGCTTAAAACAAAAGTTTTTAGATATTCGTAAACGTGTATTTAAATATCCAAAACTTGGTCAAAAAGCGCAATTTGTCGCAATTCCAACAACGTCTGGTACAGGTTCAGAAGTCACATCATTTGCGGTCATTACAGATAAGAAAAATAACGTCAAATATCCGCTCGCTGATTATGAGTTGACACCAGATGTCGCTATCGTTGACCCACAATTTGTTATGACGATGCCAAAACATATTACAGCGGATACAGGTATGGACGTATTAACACATGCGATTGAAGCGTACGTATCGAACATGGCGAACGACTATACAGACGGATTAGCATTAAAAGCCATTCAGCTCGTCTTTGAATACTTGCCACGCGCATACAAAAACGGCAACGATGAAGTGGCGCGTGAAAAAATGCATAATGCATCAACGATTGCCGGTATGGCATTTGCGAATGCATTTTTAGGTATTAACCATAGCTTAGCGCATAAACTTGGTGCAGAATTCCATATTCCGCACGGACGTGCGAATACGATTTTAATGCCGCATGTCATTCGTTACAACGCGCAAAAACCGAAAAAGTTTACAGCGTTTCCGAAGTACGAACATTTCGTGGCTGACCAGCGTTACGCTCAAATTGCCCGCTTGCTTGGCTTGCCAGCGAAAACGACAGAAGAAGGAGTAGAAAGCCTCGTTCAAGCGATCATTAAGCTCGCAAAAGAACTCGACATGCCATTAAGCATCGCAGCAACAGGCGTCAGCAAAGAAGAGTTTGAAAGCAAAGTCGAACAACTTGCTGAATTAGCTTTCGAAGATCAATGTACAACAGCTAACCCAAAATTACCATTAGTCAGCGACCTTGCCGACATTTATCGCCAAGCGTATAAAGGGGTTTAAGATGATAAGGGACGTCCGATGAAGGATGTCCCTTCTTTTTGTTTATGGTACACTAATAGAGGAAAGAGAGGGACGGATCGTGAAACAAGCGAAGACGAATGCTGTGCGCATGCTTGATCGCGCACGTGTGCCGTATGAACTGTTGACTTACGAATATGCAGATGGACAAATTGATGGGATATCGGTTGCGCAAAAAATTAGGCAACGTGAAGAGATGGTGTATAAAACGCTTGTCACAAAAGGGGCGAGCGGTCAACTTTACGTATTTGTTATCCCTGTCGCAGCAGAGCTAGATTTAAAAAAAGCGGCGACCGTTGTCGGTGAAAAAAGTGTGCATATGTTGCCTGTGGCGGACATCGAAAAAATGACAGGGTATGTGCGTGGCGGTTGCTCGCCAATTGGAATGAAAAAAATGTATGCCACATATGTGGACGAATCGGCGCTTTTGCACGAACAAATCATTGTGAGCGCAGGGAAAATCGGCATGCAAATGAAACTTTTTGTTCAAGATTTATTAAAGTTAACAAATGGGAAAACCGCACATATCATCAAAGCGTAGGAGGGTTGTCGCATGCGAATGACAAAAGAGGAAGAACGTCAATGGCTAAAGCAACGCATGGAAGAAGGACTGTTGACAGACGACAATCGCTTGCTTTGGGAAATGATTTTGCCGAGTCGCTTAAAGCGCATGTACGATGTGTTAAGCGAACGAACAAGATATATTACGATTTTGACGGAAGCGGTTGATGATCCGCACAATCAAGCAGCGGTGTTACGTTCAGCCGAGGCGTTTGGCATTCAAGACGTTCATGTTGTCGCCGGAGCCGCTCCGTTTGAACCGAATAAATGGGTGACGCGACATGCGGACAAATGGTTAACCGTGCATAAACATTCATCGATTGAACAGGCCATTCGCCACCTCCAACAAAATGGCTATCAAGTATATGCAAGCTATTTAGGAGAAGGAACGATTCCGCTTGAACAAATCAACGTATCGAAGCCAACGGTGCTTTTGTTCGGGAATGAGCATCGCGGAGTATCGGAAGAGGCGCTTGCTTTGGCGGATGGGAAGTTTATCATTCCGATGAACGGCTTTGTGCAAAGCTTTAATATTTCCGTTGCTGCAGCCATCTCTCTGTACGATGTCACGAAGCGAGCAAAACAAGAGGCGAATGGGCGCTACTATTTGTCGCTTACGGAAAAGAAGGAAATATATGATCATTGGATGAAACTTTCGCTTAGTCCGCGGTTAAGAAAAATGGTAGAAAGTCAAATGGGAGGACGCAATGATTGAAGGAGTGATTTTTGATTTAGATGGCGTCATTGCTAATACAGTCGAGTTATATTATATTGCGACAAAACGTGTCGCCGATGAAATAGGAGTGCCGTTTGATCGACAGCTCAATCAAAAGCTACAAGGCATGAGCAGACAGGCGATGGTGGAGGCGCTTCTTGGTGAAACGTCGCATGAATGGACGGAAGAAGAAAAGCGCGCTCTTGGCGACCGCCGTGGCCAATATTATCGTGAGCTGATTGAACAATTGTCGCCGAGCGACGTGTTGCCGGGAATGTGGGATCTTCTTTGCGACATTCAGAGCGACGGTGTCCCGATGGCGCTCGCATCTTCAAGTTCAAACGCATGTATTGTTGTTGAACGGCTTGGCGTACGCTCTTTTTTTGATGTCATTGTCGATGTAAAAACGATTGCGCGCATGAAGCCGGATCCAGAAATTTTTTTAACAGCTGCGAAAGAGCTTCATGTCGATCCGTCTTGTTGTATCGCCATTGAAGACGGAGAGGCAGGGATGAAAGCGATTAAGCAAACAAATATGTTTTCCGTCGGCATCGGAGCTCATTTAGCTCCACTATCTCCTGATTGGCTCGTTCAACAGACAACACAATTGACGTGGGGAGAGTTAAAAAAACGGTTTATGCAAAAAGCTGGTCAATGACGACCAGCTTATTTTGCGCCTAATATTTGTTTTGCTTTTTCAACACTTTCTTCTGATGGTGTCGGGATGCCTTCAAGCGGATATGTTAGTCCAAGTGCTTTCCATTTGTACACGCCGAGTTGATGATAAGGAAGCACCTCAATTTTTTCGACGTTGCGTAACGTACGAATGAAAGCAGCTAAGCGTTGCAAATCGTTTTCATCGTCTGTGACGGTTGGAACGAGCACATGGCGAATCCAGACGGGCACGTTTCGTTCGGATAAAAGACGAGCAAAAGCTAAAATATGTTCATTTGTTTTGCCAGTCAGTTTCCGATGTTTTTTTTCATCGATATGTTTTACATCTAGCAAAATTAAATCCGTATATGCTAGCAATTTATCGAGCTTTTGTTGGAATGACGCCTCCGTTGTATAACATCCCCCCGATGAATCAATCGTTGTATGAATGCCAAGTTGCTTACAGCGACGAAAAAGTTCAATTAAAAAATCGATTTGTAAAAGTGGCTCTCCGCCACTTACTGTAATCCCGCCGCCAGATGCTTGCATAAACGGCAAATATGTTTGGGCATCAGCGATGATTTCATCGACGGACATTTGCTTTCCTTTGCCAATTTCCCACGTATCTGCGTTGTGACAATATTGACAACGCAATAAACAGCCTTGGGTGAAAATGACATAACGAATGCCGGGACCATCAACTGTTCCGCATGATTCAATCGAATGAATAAATCCGTTCACGATGTTTTCCTCCTAGGTAGAAAGCTCCCACGATGTGTGGGAGCTTCCATTACATAGTTTCATGGAACGTCCGGTTAATGACGTCAATTTGTTGTTCACGTGTTAATTTAATAAAGTTGACTGCATAACCTGATACGCGAATGGTCAGTTGCGGATATTTTTCAGGATGTTCCATCGCGTCAAGTAATGTTTCGCGGTTAAAGACGTTGACGTTTAAATGATGACCGCGTTTTTGTGCATAACCATCTAAAATGGCGACAAGGTTTTGAATACGTGTCGCGTCATCTTTACCGAGCGCTTTTGGCACGATTGAGAACGTATTTGAAATGCCGTCTAATGCATATTCATACGGTAATTTGGCGACAGAGCTTAATGACGCAAGCGCTCCTTTTGTGTCGCGACCGTGCAACGGGTTAGCGCCAGGTGCGAACGGTTCGCCAGCGCGACGACCATCAGGCGTATTTCCTGTCTTTTTACCATATACGACGTTTGATGTGATCGTTAAAATCGATGTTGTATGCTTCGAATCGCGATACGTTTTATGTTTGCGTAATTTTGTCATAAAGCGCTCAACAATATCGACGGCAATCGAATCGACACGGTCATCGTTGTTTCCGTATTTCGGGAAGTCGCCTTCAATTTCAAAGTCGACCGCTAAGCCATTTTCGTCGCGAATGGTTTTTACTTTTGCATATTTCATTGCGCTAAGTGAGTCAGCGACGACAGAAAGACCAGCAATTCCCGTTGCCATCGTGCGCATGACGTTTGTATCATGAAGCGCCATCTCAATGCGCTCATAACAATATTTATCGTGCATGTAGTGGATGATGTTTAATGTATTAATATACAACTCTGCTAGCCATTCCATGACGTTATCGAATTTGCGCATCACTTCTTCATAATCTAAGTATTCAGATGTGATTGGCGCAAATTCTGGCCCGATTTGCACTTTTAGCTTTTCGTCAACCCCGCCGTTAATTGCGTACAATAATGCTTTCGCAAGGTTGGCGCGCGCACCGAAAAACTGCATTTGTTTACCAATGCGCATGGCGGATACGCAGCATGCGATGCCGTAGTCGTCACCAAACTCAGGCCGCATTAAATCGTCATTTTCATATTGAATGGAGCTTGTTTGAATCGACATCTTTGCACAATATTTTTTAAATGCTTCTGGTAATTTTGTCGACCAAAGAACCGTTAAGTTTGGTTCTGGCGCTGGACCTAAGTTGTCAAGCGTATGCAAGAAACGGAATGAGTTTTTCGTCACAAGTGGACGGCCATCAATCGCGACACCGCCGATCGACTCTGTTACCCACGTTGGGTCACCGCTAAATAACTCATTATATTCTGGTGTTCTTGCGAATTTTACGAGGCGCAATTTCATGACGAAATGGTCAACAAGCTCTTGCGCTTCGCGTTCAGTTAATGTTCCTTCTTGTAAGTCGCGTTCAATATAAATATCTAAAAACGTGGAGACGCGACCTAAGCTCATTGCCGCACCGTTTTGTTCTTTAATCGCAGCAAGATAGGCGAAATACAACCATTGAAAAGCTTCATGTGCGTTGCGAGCTGGTTTGGAAATATTGTAGCCGTAGCTTGCTGCCATTTCTTTTAGTTCTTGCAGGGCGCGAATTTGTTCAGCTAACTCTTCGCGGAGACGAATGATGTCTTCGCTCATTGTGCGTGCACCTGTGTTGCGTAAATCTTTTTTCTTCTCCTCAATGAGGCGATCGACACCATATAAAGCCACGCGACGATAGTCACCGATAATGCGACCGCGTCCATAGGCGTCAGGAAGTCCCGTAATGATACCTGCTTTGCGAGCGGCTTTCATTTCATCCGTATATACGTCAAATACGCCTTGGTTATGCGTTTTACGATATTGCGTAAAAATTTTCTTTACTTCATCGCTTACTTGATATCCATAAGCTTCACATGCTTGTTCAGCCATGCGAATACCGCCAAATGGCATAAGCGCTCGTTTAAACGGCTCATCTGTTTGAAAACCGACGACTTTTTCGAGTTCTTTATTTAAATAGCCAGGTCCGTGCGATGTAATGGTCGATACAATTTCAGTATCCATGTTGAGAACGCCGCCTTTTTCGCGCTCTAACTTTGAAAGTTCCATCACTTGTTCCCACAGTTTTTTCGTCGCTTCTGTCGGAGCTTGTAAAAATGATTCATCCCCTGTGTAAACGGTTACGTTATTTAAAATAAAATCACGAACGTCAATTTCTTTTTTCCATTTATCACCTTTGAACGTTCTCCATGCGTCCATCAACGCTTCATTTACGGTAAGTAGCGTCATGACAATCTCCTCCCAATCGTCAGAATAAAACCCCTATATAAAGAATACTACTTTTTTACATGACGAGGAGAAAGAAGGATTGACGAATTTGTGAAACATTGATCAAAAATATTTTCCAAAATAAAGATTTTTCCAAAAATTATTTTTATAAAATTTGTTGCATAAAAACAATAAAGCTGATAATATGTGAAACATAGAGAGCATAACATGTTTATACACAAATATTTATTATTTTACAGCAAATAGTAAGGGGGAATAACAATGATAAAAAAAGGGATGATCGCAACGCTCGTTTTTATGCTTATTTTTGCGCTTTTTGGCTGTAGTAGCTCGACAGAACAAACAGCAACAACAGAAAAGAAAATTACAGTTGTGACAGACGCGGCGTTTGCTCCGTTTGAGTATATGGATAAAGGTGAAATTGTCGGCTTTGATGTCGATTTATTAAAAGCAGTCATGAAGGAAGCAGGACTAGCATATGAATTAAAAAACATCGGTTGGGATCCGTTATTTGCGGCTATTCAAGGAAAAACAGCGGATATGGCCGTTTCAGGTATTACAATTAACGACGATCGAAAACAAACGTATGATTTTTCGATTCCGTATTTTGAATCGACACATATGATTCTTGTGAAAGAAGGAAGTTCGATCAAAAGCGCGAAAGATTTACAAGGAAAAGTTGTCGGTGTTCAAAATGGTACAACGGGACAAGAAGCTGTTGAGAAAATTTTAGGAAAAGAGAATAAAAATATTAAAAAGTTTGAGAATACAGTCGTTGCGATTATGGATTTATTAAACGGCGGTGTCGAAGCGGTTGTGACAGATAATGCGGTTGCGAATGAATATGTAAAAAATAATCCAGATGCTAAAATTGTAGCGTTTGAGGATCCTGAACATTTTGAATCTGAATTTTACGGCTTTATGTTCCCGAAAGGAAGCGAGTTAAAGCAAAAAGTAGACGAAGCGTTGAAAAAAGTCATCGAAAATGGAACATATGCAGAAATTTATAAAAAATGGTTCGGGACAGAACCGAATATTGAATCATTACAACAACAGCAATAACGTCGAAGTAAAAATTGCGTAACTGCTTGCAGTTACGCAATTTTTACAAAAAGAAAGGTGATTGATGATGGATTTTCGTTTCAATATTATTTTGGAATATGCACCGTTTTTTTTCAAGGGCGTACTATGGACAGTCGGTTTATCGTTAGTCGGTATTTTTTTCGGGACGATTCTTGGTTTGGCGATTGGGCTAGGAAAAATGGTTCGAAACCGTCTCGTCCGTTTGCCTTTTGATTGGTACGTTCATTTTTTCCGTGGAACGCCATTATTTGTACAAATTTTACTTATTCATTTTGGCGTCATGCCGATGTTTACCGCCCAACCGAATCCGCTTGTGTCTGGGGCGATCTCGTTATCTTTAAATGCGGCCGCGTACATTGCTGAAATTTTCCGCGCTGGCATCCAGTCTATTGATCGTGGTCAAATGGAGGCGGCCCGTTCGCTTGGAATGACGCATGTACAAGCGATGCGTTACATCATTTTACCACAAGCGATCAAGCGCATGATTCCGCCGCTTGGTAACGAATTTATCGTCCTTATTAAAGATTCATCGCTTGCAGCAATTATTGCAGCGCCTGAGCTTATGTATTGGGGACGTGCCATGCAAGGGCAATATTATCGCGTGTGGGAACCGTACTTAACTGTTGCGCTTATTTATTTAGTACTCACTCTTTCATTAAGCAAGTTGCTACATCGGTTAGAAAGAAGGTATGATGCATGATTCGGGTTACCAATTTAAAAAAATCGTACGGATCACTACAAGTGTTAAAAGGGATTAACGTACACATTCATGAAAAAGAAGTGGTCGTTGTCATCGGTCCGTCTGGATCAGGAAAGTCGACGTTTTTACGTTGTTTAAACTTGCTTGAAGATTTTGATGAGGGGGATATCGTCGTTGACGGATTTCATTTAAAAGATCCAAAAACAGACCTAAATAAAGTGCGCGAGGAGGTGGGGATGGTATTTCAACGATTTAATTTATTTCCGCATATGACGGTACTTGATAATATTACGCTTGCCCCGATGAAAGTGCGCAAATGGTCGAAAGAAAAAGCGACAGAAAAGGCAATGCAATTGCTTGTGAAAGTAGGTTTACAAGATAAAGCGCACGTATATCCTGATTCATTGTCGGGCGGGCAAGCACAACGTGTAGCGATTGCCCGTGCGCTTGCGATGGAACCGAAAGTGATGTTATTTGATGAACCGACGTCTGCGCTCGATCCAGAAATGGTCGGTGAAGTGCTTGCAGTAATGAAGCAACTAGCTAAAGAAGGAATGACGATGGTCGTTGTCACGCATGAAATGGGATTTGCTCGTGAAGTTGGGGATCGTGTGCTCTTCATGGATGGTGGAGTGGTCGTAGAAGAAGGAACACCACAACAAATTTTTGATGCACCACAACATGAGCGAACAAAGTCATTTTTATCGAAAGTGTTATAGAAAAAGGTGTCCCGTTTGCCAGGACACCTTTTGTTGTATAAAAATTCGAGTTTAGAGAGCTGTCTAGCTCTGATCACATTTATGCTAACAATTGCTTTTCTAACGCCACTTCAACTGGAACGTAATCGTAACCGAGGTCGCGTGCGACAGCTTCGTATGTGATTTCCCCGTTTGCTACGTTTACACCAAGGCGTAAAGCAGGGTTGTCTGCAACAGCTTTATGCACACCTTTGTTTGCGATTTGCAATGCGTATGGCATCGTAACGTTTGTGAGCGCAAGTGTCGATGTGCGCGGAACCGCCCCTGGCATGTTTGCGACCGCGTAATGAACGACGCCGTGTTTCACGTATGTTGGGTTGTCGTGTGTCGTCACATGGTCGCTCGTTTCCACAATACCGCCCTGGTCGATTGCTACGTCAACGATGACCGAACCTGGCTGCATCGCTTTTACCATTTCTTCTGTCACAAGTTTTGGTGCTTTCGCCCCTGGAATTAATACGGCACCGATAACAAGGTCAGACTCCGCAACGGCTTGCGCGATGTTCATTGGATTAGACATCAATGTATTAATTTGGCTGCCGAAAATATCATCAAGCTCACGTAAACGTTCTGCGCTTAAGTCGATAATTGTGACGTTTGCGCCTAACCCAATCGCTAATTTGGCAGCGTTTGTTCCGACAACACCACCACCAATAATTGTTACTTTTCCACGGCTAACGCCTGGAACGCCGGAAAGAAGAATACCTTTTCCGCCTTTTGTTTTTTCGAGGAATTGCGCACCAATTTGTGCTGCCATCCGCCCTGCCACTTCGCTCATCGGTGTTAAAAGTGGTAACGTACGTCCAACTTGTACCGTTTCATAAGCGATGGCGATCACGCCTTTTTCTTTGAGTGCACGTGCTAACTCTGGTTCAGCAGCAAGATGTAAGTATGTGAATAGTACTAATCCTGGACGGAAGTATTCGTATTCGCTTGGTAGTGGCTCTTTTACTTTCATGACCATATCTGCTTGCGCCCAAACATCTGCGGCCCGCTCAACAATTTGCGCTCCTGCACTAACGTAAGCTTCATTTGTAAAACCGCTTCCAACCCCTGCATCTTTCTCAATGAATACAGTATGTCCATGGCTGACAAATGACATGACGCCAGCAGGTGTAATAGCTACGCGATTTTCGTTATTTTTAATTTCCTTTGGAACACCAATAATCATGTGATGTTTCCCCTTTCGTGTTGTCTTTTTGTATTATCTACAGTATAAATGTTTTTTATCATTTGTTGTTTGTTTAGAAAAGAGAAAGAAAAAACGAGCTTTTGTGGATTTCCACAAAAGCTATGTTGTCCGATATTTGTCTAATTTCATATCGATATATAGTTTTACTTTTTCACTCATGTTGCTTAAATCGATATTCCCGATTTCACTTATTCGTTTGAGACGATAAGCGAGTGTGTTCGGATGAATGTTCAGCGCTTTTGCTGTTTCGTTCACGTTGCTGTCATAGTCGAGATATGTTTCAATCGTTTCGACTAAGTTGGTATGGTGCTGTGCATCATATTGTTTCAGATTTTCGAGTGCTACGTTGTGGAAATCACCATGCCGCTTTTTTTCAAAAAGCAAATCAAAAAATTGATACATGCCGAGATGTTGATAACCTTGAATATTCGCGAGCGGATGAGGAAAGGCACGTTTCATTTTTAATACGGTTTGCGCTTCCTCGTAACTCTTTGCAATTTTCGTATAACATTCATACACATTTCCGAACGCTCCCATCATAATATCCACGCGAAAGCGCTCTTTCATTTGCGTGATAAACGAGCGGAAAAAACGCTCAATATGCGCTTCCCCGTAGATGTTTGAACTTGGTGCAACGAGCACAATTAGTCGTTGGTGATCGATCGTATAAAGTGGGACGGCGAGTTGTTGTGTCGTTTTTAATAAGTAATCAATTTGTCTTTCTACTTGTGTTTGAATATGTTGTTGAAATTGAAAAATACCAACAGAAAAAAACGGATACACATGTACGTTTAATTGATGACATTGTTCAATTACTTCGTGAGGAGATGGAAAATGCCCAGTCAATAGTTTCCAAAAAAATTCTTGAATCCGCTCTTCTTTTTTATTTTTGCGAATTTGTAATTGCAATAATAAATTTTTAGCAGATTTTGCTGCTTGTTTTAACAAATCAAGCTGTTGCTCCGTCCATGGCTCGTTCATTTCAATTGCCCAAATAAATCCGAGCACCTCTTTATTTCTCCAAATCGAAATGGCGATACGATTGCCGAGCCCTACTTCTGAAATTTCCGCGACACGAACAGGTTCTTCGCTTTGTAAAAGCTTTGGGATCACCCCTTCGCGCCATAAACTATTAATGACGCGTTCTGGCACGCGTCGATGGATAATGGTCGCTGTACGAGCTGGATCGGTATAATGTTCATGCCCACTATAAGCAATTAAACGATGGTTTGCATCTTCAATCGTAATCGGACATTGTAACAGCTCACTTACACGATCAGCAAACTCCTCTAAGCTTTCAAAATGAGTGGCAAAAGGGTTCATCGCATCCACTCCGTTTCTTATGTTGTTTTACGATTATTGTAGCACGTTTTATTGTTGTGCGTTGCATTTGTATGATGGAACGTATTACGATGGAATGGGAGGGATGACGATGAAGCAAGGAATTATTAGTCTTGGTGAAGCGTTAATTGATTTTATTCCACTTGATTCAACAAATCTTGCATATCAAAAAAGCCCAGGAGGAGCGCCGGCGAATGTTGCGGTTGGTGTCGCACGGCTTGGTGCACCATCGACGTTTCTAGGGAAAGTGGGCCGAGATGTACTCGGTGTCTTTTTAAAAGAAACGCTTGATGAATACGGTGTAAATACGACTTGGCTTCAATTTAGTGATGATGTTCGTACAGGTGTCGTTTTTGTAACGCTAGCGGGAAATGGGGAACGAAGCTTTGAGTTTTACATTAACCCAAGCGCAGATCGCTTTTTACGCGAAGAAGAAATTGATGACTCGCTATTTCATACACATCGCATTCTCCATTTTGGCTCCATTTCACTTATTAGTGAACCAGCACGAAGCGCAACAAAGCGGGCTGTCATGCTAGCTAAAGAAAACGGGATGATTGTTTCATATGATCCGAATTTGCGTCTCGGTTTATGGGAAAGCGAACAACAAGCTCGTCAAATGATTGTATCAATGTTACCAGAAGCGGATGTACTTAAAATTTCTGAAGAGGAATTGACGTTTATTACAGGGGAGAAAGATATACAAAAAGGTGTAGATGCCCTTTCTTCCTACAACATTCCGCTCATTGTCATCACGCTAGGGGAAAACGGTAGTTATGCGTTTACGAAAGAAGGATCGGTATTTACCCCAGCTCTCAAAATAGAGGCAGTTGATACGACAGGAGCAGGTGACGCTTTTGTTTCCGGTATGTTGTATTGCTTGCATGAAAGAGAAGGTACAATGGATTCTCTATCGCTTGCGGAAGTTGAACAAATGACCCGCTTTGCAAGTGTTTCGGGAGCGCTAGCTGCATCAACAAAAGGAGCAATGACAGCGCTGCCAACACGTGGTGAAGTCGAACGTATTTTACGTGAAGGTTGGTTGAAATAATAGAAATTATGTTAAAACTTTTTCTTGTCAAATGTTCAGTTTTTTTCGTATGATGAAACAAAAGGGAGTATTCCTTCAAATATGGAAGGTTGCTCCTTTTTCATTCATAAATAAAAGGTGATGAAGCGATGGAGCAAGAAAAATTGAAGAAAGTTGTTGAGGCGGCAAAGTTGTATTATTTGCTCGACTACAATCAAAACGACATTGCTAAAAAGCTCGGTGTGTCGCGACCGACCGTGTCGCGCCTACTACAGCAAGCAAAAGAGGAAGGAATTGTGGAAATTAAAATTAATGATCCTGCCGAAGATATTCAACAGTTAGCAAGACAACTTGAACAAAAGTTCAATCTCAAGAAAGCAATTGTTGTATCGATCCCTGAACATCAAGATGGCATTATAAAAAAATATTTAGGGAAAGAAGCTGCGGAATATTTACGTTCGATTGTAAAAGACGGGGATGTCATCGGCGTCACATGGGGAACGACGTTATATCATGTCGCATTGCAACTAAAGCATAAACATGTCAAAGACGTGAAAGTTGTACAGTTAAAAGGTGGCGTCAGCTTGTCAGAAACGAATACGTTTGCTTCTGATATTTTGCATTTGTTTGGAAGCGCATTCAACGCGACGGTGCATCATTTGCCGCTTCCAGCGATCGTTGATCATGTCGTTGTGAAACAAGCGATGGAAGCGGATCGCCATATTCGTAAAATTCTCGATCTAGGACGCCAAGCGAATATTGCTGTATTCACGATTGGGCCGATTAAATCGGAATCGTTATTGTTCCAACTCGGTTATTTTACAGAGCAAGATTTGCAAACAATTTATTCAAAAGCAGCTGGTGACATTTGTTCACGCTTTTTTGATCAAAATGGAAAACTATGTAGTGAAGAGTTAAATGCGCGCACGCTCGGTATTGAGCTAGAAGAACTGAAAAACAAGGAATACTCGATTGTGATCGCAGGAGGTATTCATAAAGTTGCTGGCATATACGGCGCATTGAAAGGGAAATATGCAAACGTATTAGTTACAGATCAATTTACTGCCGAATGTTTGTTAGAAAAAGAATAAAGAAACGACAAATGGGGGAAAAGAAGAAAGCCCCCTTTATTTATGCAAAGAAGGAAGAAAGATTTAGTCAAACCATGAATTTTCTTTGACATTTGTTCATGTTAACGTTTACATATGTTCGTTTTCCTGTTATATTGATTACGTAATGAAAATTCAACTTATAGGAGTGTGCGATATGAATATCGTTTGGGGACTTGTTGGTATTGTCGTTGTCCTTGGGATCGCTTTTCTTTCTTCAAATAACCGCAAGGCGATTAATCCGCGAACGATTTTAGGTGGTCTTGCGATTCAAGTCGCTTTTGCGTTTATCGTTTTAAAATGGGAAGCAGGAAAAGCTGCATTACAATGGTTAACAAATGGTGTAACAAGCATTATTAACTATGCGAACGAAGGAATTAACTTTTTGTTCGGTGGCATGTTTGCGGCAAAAGGCATCGGATTTGTGTTTGCGTTCCAAGTGTTGCCCGTTGTTATTTTCTTCTCTGCGCTAATTTCTGTTCTTTACTATATCGGTGTCATGCAATGGGTCATTAAAATGATCGGTGGTCCGCTTGCAAAGTTGCTCGGAACGAGTAAAGCGGAGTCGATGTCAGCAGCAGCGAACATTTTCGTCGGTCAAACAGAAGCACCGCTTGTCATTCGTCCATATTTATCAAAAATGACGCAATCTGAACTGTTTGCGGTCATGACGGGAGGATTGGCATCTGTTGCTGGTTCTGTTCTTGTTGGTTACTCTCTTTTAGGTGTTCCGCTTGAATATTTACTTGCGGCAAGTTTCATGGCAGCGCCAGCAGGATTAGTGATGGCAAAAATGATTGTGCCAGAAACAGAGCCGATTAAAGAAGACGAGCATTTTGAAATGGAAAAAGACGAAGAATCAACAAACGTCATCGACGCAGCGGCTCGCGGGGCAAGCGATGGTTTGAAGTTAGCATTAAATATCGGTGCAATGTTGTTAGCGTTTATCGCCCTTATCGCGTTAATTAACGGATTGCTTAGCGGCATCGGCAGTTTGTTTAACTATGATGGTTTAACGCTTCAAAAGATTTTAGGATTCGTGTTTGCTCCTATTGCGTTTGCGATCGGTGTACCGTGGTCTGAAGCGGTGACAGCTGGTGGATTTATCGGTCAAAAATTAATTTTAAACGAGTTTGTTGCGTATTCATCGTTTGCGCCACAAATTCCAGACTTATCAGCAAAAACGGTAGCGATTGTTAGCTTTGCACTATGTGGATTTGCTAATATTTCTTCGATGGGAATTTTACTTGGTGGTTTAGGAAGCTTAGCGCCAAATCGTCGTAGCGACATTGCGCGCATGGGTTTAAAAGCCGTTCTTGCTGGTATGCTTGCCTCATTGTTAAGTGCATCCATTGCAGGAATGTTTATTTAACCACGAAGCGCCTCGTACGCTTCAATCACATCAAATTTTAAGGAGGAATGCATGATGAACATTGCTAGCATGATTGATCATACGTTATTAAAGCCAGAAACAACGAAAGCACAAATTGAAAAGTTAGTGGAAGAGGCGAAAAAGTACGAATTTGCATCCGTATGCGTCAATCCAACATGGGTGAAATTTGCGGCTGAACGTTTGCAAGGAACGAAAGTAAAAGTATGTACAGTCATTGGCTTCCCGTTAGGAGCGACAACACCAGAAGTAAAAGCGTTTGAAACAAAACAAGCAATTGAAAACGGCGCACAAGAAGTCGATATGGTTATCAATATTGGTGCGTTAAAAGATGGCGATGATGAGCTTGTCGAGCGTGACATTCGTGCTGTTGTTGATGCAGCAAAGGGGAAAGCATTAACAAAGGTCATCATTGAAACAGCATTGTTAACAGATGAAGAAAAAGTGCGCGCATGCGAAATCGCTGTTCGTGCTGGTGCTGATTTTGTTAAAACATCGACCGGATTTGCAAGCGGTGGGGCAACGGTCGAAGATGTCGCATTAATGCGCAAAACAGTTGGTCCAAACGTTGGTGTAAAAGCATCTGGTGGTGTACGTAGTGCAGCGGATGCAAAAGCGATGGTTGAAGCAGGAGCAAACCGCATTGGTACAAGCTCTGGACCAGCAATTATGGACGGCACAACGTCAAACGAAGCATATTAATGGAGGCAGCCACATATGAAAGAAGTATTACTTAGTTTACTTGCAGGGCTTGTCGTTGGGATTTTATTTAAGTTTTTACGTTTGCCGTTGCCAGCTCCGCCTGTATTAGCAGGAATGATGGGGGTATTTGGCGTATATTTAGGTGGCGTTGTTGCAGATTGGTTAATGAAGACGTTTTTTAATTAAACAGCCCAAGAAGGGATGATCAACAATGAATGAACAACAGTTAATTGAAGCGGCAAAACAAGCGAGAGAGCGGGCGTACGTTCCGTATTCAAAATTTAAAGTGGGGGCAGCTTTGTTAACGAAAGATGGAAAAGTGTATGGTGGCTGTAACATTGAAAACGCCTCATACGGTTTATGCAACTGTGCGGAGCGTACCGCTTTATTTAAAGCATACTCGGAAGGCGACCATGAGTATGCGATGTTAGCTGTCGTTGCGGATACGGAGCGACCAGTCCCGCCATGTGGCGCATGCCGTCAAGTCATTGTTGAATTGTGTGATCCGGATATGCCCGTCATTTTAGCGAATATGAAGGGCGATGTGCAAGAAACGACAGTGAAAGAACTTCTCCCTGGAGCTTTTTCAAAAGAAGATTTGCGATAAGCGTCGGTTTTTCCCGACGCTTTTTGCATTGATACATAACAAAAAAGGAAATATAATCATGAGGAAGACGATTTGACAGATGACAACGGAGGGATGACATGAGTAAAGACATATCAAGAAACAAATTGCTTTGGATTGCAGGACTTGGTTGGCTATTTGACGCGATGGATGTCGGCATGCTTTCGTTTATTATGGCCGCCTTGCAAAAGGAATGGAATTTGACAGCTGAGCAAATGGGTTGGATCGGAAGTGTGAACTCGATTGGCATGGCGGTCGGTGCCCTCGTTTTCGGATTGTTAGCTGACCGCATCGGGCGAAAACAAGTGTTCATTATTACGCTTTTATTATTTTCGATCGGTAGCGGTTTATCTGCCCTTGCCACAACGTTAACGGTCTTTTTAATTTTACGCTTTTTTATTGGCATGGGGCTTGGAGGAGAACTTCCGGTTGCATCGACGCTCGTATCGGAAAGCGTGCCTGCACATGAGCGCGGAAAAGTGGTTGTTTTATTGGAAAGCTTTTGGGCAGGCGGTTGGTTAATAGCAGCGCTCATTTCATTTTTCATTATTCCATCGTATGGATGGCAAATGGCGCTCATTTTAGGAGCTGTACCTGCGTTATATGCGATTTATTTACGCATGAACTTACCAGATTCACAAAAGTTTATCGCGACAAAAATAGAGCGTCGTTCCGTTTGGCGAAATATTGCGGACGTTTGGGCAAAACCGTATGCAAAACAAACGACAATGCTTTGGATTTTATGGTTTGCGGTCGTCTTTTCCTATTACGGCATGTTTTTATGGTTGCCGAGCGTCATGGTCATGAAAGGATTTAGTTTAATTAAAAGCTTTGAATACGTACTTATTATGACGTTAGCACAATTGCCAGGGTATTTTAGCGTGGCATGGTTAATTGAACGCATCGGGCGAAAAGCGGTACTTGTTATATATTTAATCGGGACAGCGTTGAGTGCTTATTTCTTCGGAAATGCCGAGACAGCTACCGCATTAATGACATTTGGCGCATTGTTATCGTTTTTCAATCTCGGTGCTTGGGGAGCGCTTTACGCATACACACCAGAGCAATATCCAACGGTTATTCGAGCAACAGGGGCAGGGATGGCCGCTTCATTCGGACGCATCGGCGGTATTTTAGGCCCGCTTCTTGTTGGCTATCTCGTTGCACAAAACGTGTCGATCACGATGATTTTTGCGATGTTTTGTATCGCCATTTTCATCGGCGCGCTTGCTGTCTTTTTCCTAGGAAAAGAAACGAAACAACAAGAACTCGCATAATCATAAGAAAAGAAGCTATAATGGTATCATTGTAGCTTCTTTTTTTGAAAGGAGATATTTCATTTGGGTGTTTCTGTAGTCATTGCGACATATAACCGATTACTACCTTTAGCAGAATTACTAGAGTCATTAAGCAAGCAAACGTATAAACCAACACAAGTCATTATTGTCAACGATGGGGGTTCATCCGTACAAGCCGCGGTTGATGCGTATCCTGAGCTTCCTATTGAGCTCATCCAATTGCATGAAAATGTCGGGCATGTTGAGGCGCGGAATATCGGTGTGCGTGCGGTGACAGAAGATTTTATTATGCTTTGCGATGATGACGATTTACTATTGCCGTGCCATATCGAGCGAATGATTGCGAATATGAATGATGCGGATTTTGTATATGCGGACGTAGAAATTTTCCATTATCGTATTGAAAACGGAATGCGCATACCGACAGATCGTTTTTTATTTGCATATGAATGTGATTTACAAGCGATGCGTTCATTTTCAACGTATGTCCCTTCAGGTAGCATGTATCGGCGCGTGATTCATGATATAATTGGTTATTTTGATCCGTACGTTCATAACTATTGGGATTGGGATTTCTTTTTACGTGTTGCAAAACAATTTCGCATCAAACGCGTACCGATAGCGAGCGTCCTTTATGCTTTTTCAAATGAAGGCGATCATTTATCGAAACAAATGAACGAAAAGAGACAAATGTATTTAAACCGATTAAGTGAAAAACATGAGCTTGGCGATTTACCGACGAAAAACTTTTGGCTTCTTCTATCGGAGCCGGAAGTGCAAAAACGGAAAGCAAAAAGTGAAATCATATGGAACGGTGAACCGTTTCGTTCACGGCTCGCTCATTTCGTTCGTTGTTAGGAGGAAACAAGATGTATAGGTGGAGCTTCCAGCAATTATTCATTTTGCTTTTGTTTTCCCCGCTCCTTGTTCGACATGTGTTCCATGGGCGAATCGTATTATTTTTATCGTTTGTTTGTTTCGCTTTCGGGACGGTCGCATTTGCAGAATATATGGTGAAGAAAAAAAGGAAACAAAAGTGGCTTTTTGCCGTTGCATTATTACTTAATGTACTTATTTTGCTTTGTTTTATCTTTATACAATGAGGGAGCAGAGTCTTTGCGAAGGCTCTGTTTTTTATTGACGAAAAAGGAATAAAAGAAGTGTGTGTCGAAAAACTAAGACGGTTCGATAGTTTCTACTTGACAAATAAACATTCCTATATGATAATTTATATCGAATTGTAATTGTTATAATTTAATTTCGCTTTCAGTCATATTTTTCGTATGACTGTAGCATACTACTAACATGCAAAAAAAATGAAGCAGGAGGATGATTCACAATGCCATTAGTAGGAAAACAAGTACAACCATTTAAGGCGATGGCGTTTCATAACGGAGATTTCATCGAGGTGACAGAAGAAAACTTAAAAGGAAAATGGAGCGTTGTTTGCTTCTATCCAGCGGACTTTACATTCGTTTGCCCAACTGAGTTAGAGGATTTACAAAACGAATATCCAAAGTTAAAGGAACTTGGTGTTGAAGTATACTCTGTTTCAACAGATACACATTTCACACATAAAGCATGGCACGACCATTCACCAGCAATCAGCAAAATCGAGTATGTAATGGTTGGTGACCCTTCACAAAAATTATCGCGCATGTTTGAAGTGCTTGATGAAGAAACAGGTCTTGCACAACGTGGTACGTTCATCATCGATCCAGATGGTGTCATTCAAGCAGTTGAAATTAACGCTGACGGCATTGGTCGCGATGCAAGCACAATCGTAAACAAAATTAAAGCAGCACAATACGTGCGCAACAATCCTGGTGAAGTATGCCCAGCAAAATGGCAAGAAGGCGGCGAAACGCTTAAGCCAAGCCTTGACCTTGTAGGTAAAATTTAAGGAGGCTTATGTAAATGATATTGGATGCGGAAATTAAAGCACAGCTCGCCCAATATCTACAGTTGATGGAAAATGACATTGTGTTAAAAGTAAGCGCGGGAGACGATGAAGTTTCCCGCGATATGCTTGCTTTAGTCGATGAACTCACCACAATGTCATCGAAAATCAAAGTAGAAAAAACAACGCTAGAGAGAACGCCAAGTTTTAGCGTTAATCGTGTTGATGAAGACACAGGCGTTGTATTTGCGGGCGTGCCTTTAGGACATGAATTTACTTCTCTTGTGCTTGCATTGCTTCAAGTGAGTGGAAGACCGCCAAAAGTAGATGAAGCGGTCATTGAACAAATCAAACATTTAAAAGGGACGTATCGCTTTGAAACATACGTCAGCTTAACGTGCCATAATTGTCCGGATGTCGTGCAAGCATTAAACGTTATGAGCGTATTAAATCCGAACGTCTCCCATACGATGATTGATGGGGCAGCATTTAAGGAAGAAGTTGAACAAAAAGACGTAATGGCGGTGCCAACTATCTTTTTAAATGGCGAACCGTTCGCAAGCGGTCGGATGTCGCTTGAGGAAATTCTTGCGAAGTTAGGAAGTACGCCGGATGCTTCGGTCTTTGCGGACAAAGACCCGTTTGATGTGCTTGTCATCGGTGGAGGTCCTGCTGGTGCGACAGCGGCGATTTATGCGGCGCGTAAAGGTATTCGTACAGGAATTGTTGCAGAACGCTTTGGCGGCCAAATTTTAGATACGTTAGGCATTGAAAACTTCATTAGTGTGAAATATACAGAAGGTCCGAAGCTTGCCGCAAGCCTTGAGGAACATGTGAAACATTATAACGTCGACATTATGAACTTACAACGTGCCAAACGGTTAGAAAAGAAAGATCTTATTGAAGTAGAACTTGAAAATGGGGCTGTTTTGAAAAGTAAGGCGGTCATTATCGCTACAGGTGCACGTTGGCGTAATCTCGGCGTTCCGGGTGAAGCGGAGTTTAAAAATAAAGGAGTCGCTTACTGCCCACATTGTGACGGTCCGTTATTTGAAGGAAAAGATGTCGCAGTCATCGGCGGAGGTAACTCTGGCGTTGAAGCCGCGATTGATCTTGCCGGCATTGCTAAGCATGTGACGGTTCTTGAATTTGCACCAGAATTAAAAGCGGACGCAGTGTTGCAAGATCGTTTGTACAGCTTACCGAACGTCACGGTCATTAAACATGCACAAACAAAAGAAATTACAGGTACAGACAAAGTGAATGGCCTCACATATATTGATCGCGCAACAGGCGAAGAGCGCCATATTGAACTTCAAGGTGTATTCGTTCAAATCGGGCTTGTGCCGAATACAGAATGGTTAGAAGGAACGGTAGAACGCAATCGCTTTGGCGAAATTATCGTCGATAAGCGCGGTGCGACAAACGTTCCTGGCGTCTTCGCTGCTGGCGATTGTACAGATAGCGCATATAAACAGATTATCATTTCCATGGGCTCAGGCGCAACAGCTTCTTTAGGGGCGTTTGACTACTTAATTCGAAATTAACATAACCCCTTAACTCGCTTTACTTTATGATAGTAAAGCGAGTTTTGTTTTTCCCTCCCCCTTGACTCTCCTATTTTAGTTTGATACAATATCAACCAAATGAAATACAGGTGCAACGATGAAAGATGGATAGTAGCTAAGTTTGTTCTTTTGTAGCGAGCTAGGGATGGTGGAAGCCTAGCAAAGACACTTAGTGAAACGGCAGTCTGGAGTTGCTTCACGCAAAAGTGGATGCGCTATGCATCAACTAGGGTGGAACCGCGGGAGTTACGCTCTCGTCCCTAGGCGAAAGGCCTAAGGATGAGAGCGTTTTTTGTTTACATTTGACAAAAGGAGGATGAAAGATGTCGGTAACGATGGATCAAATTGTAGCACATGCGAAGCATCGTGGTTTTGTTTTTCCTGGCTCAGAAATTTACGGCGGATTAGCGAATACGTGGGATTACGGTCCATTAGGGACAGAGTTGAAAAACAACATTAAACGTGCATGGTGGAAAAAGTTCGTTCAACAATCGCCGTATAACGTCGGTTTAGATGCGGCGATTTTAATGAACCCACGCACGTGGGAAGCGTCAGGTCATTTAGGAAACTTTAATGATCCGATGATTGACTGTAAGCAATGTAAAGCGCGTCATCGGGCGGATAAGTTAATTGAAAGCGCGCTTGAAGCAAAAGGCATTGAAATGGTTGTCGATGGGCTTCCGTTTGAAAAAATGGAGCAGCTCATTCAAGAGCACGACATTGCGTGTCCGGATTGCGGAAGTCGCGACTTTACGAACATTCGTCAATTTAACTTAATGTTTAAAACGTTCCAAGGTGTGACGGAGTCGAGCGCAAACGAAATTTATCTTCGTCCTGAAACGGCACAAGGCATTTTCGTCAACTTTAAGAACGTGCAACGGACGATGCGTAAAAAATTGCCGTTTGGTATTGCGCAAATTGGAAAAAGTTTTCGTAACGAAATTACGCCAGGAAACTTTACGTTCCGCACACGCGAATTTGAACAAATGGAGCTTGAATTTTTCTGCAGACCAGGAGAAGAGTTGCAGTGGTTTAGTTATTGGAAACAGTATTGCGAACAATGGCTTTTATCGCTTGGTATGAAGCGAGAAAACATTCGTTTGCGCGATCATTCCGAAGACGAACTGTCTCACTACAGCAACGCGACAACAGATATTGAATATAAATTCCCATTCGGTTGGGGCGAGCTATGGGGCATTGCATCACGTACCGATTACGATTTACGTCGCCATATGGAATATTCAGGAGAAGATTTTCACTACCTCGATCAAGAAACGAATGAACGTTTCATTCCGTACTGCATTGAACCTTCACTCGGTGCAGATCGCGTGACGCTCGCATTTATGATTGATGCGTACGAAGAAGAGCAACTGGCAGACGGCACGACGCGCACTGTGATGCATCTTCATCCAGCATTAGCGCCATATAAGGCAGCTGTATTACCGTTATCGAAAAAGTTATCAGAAGGTGCACGTGCGATCTTTGAACAACTTTCACAACACTTTATGGTTGATTACGATGAGTCTGGATCAATCGGTAAACGTTATCGCCGCCAAGATGAAATTGGAACACCGTTCTGTATTACGTATGACTTCGATTCAGAGCAGGATGGCATGGTAACCGTGCGCGACCGCGATACGATGGAGCAAACGCGCATTCCAATTGCGGAATTAAAAAACTTCTTAGAAGAAAAAATTCAGTTTTAAATGAAAACAGGCTATCCTATGTAGTAGGGTAGCCTTTGTATTAGAAAGGAGTGAGAAGATGAGCATATTGAAAAATGATTGGGCTCCTTTATTAGAAGAGGAGTTTCAAAAACCGTATTATTTGAAGTTGCGCCAGTTTTTAAAAGAAGAATATCGTACAAAAACAATTTATCCCGATATGCACGACATTTTTAATGCCCTTCATTATACTTCATATGCAGATGTCAAAGTCGTCATTTTAGGACAAGACCCATATCACGGACCAAATCAAGCGCACGGATTAAGTTTTTCCGTAAAACCAGGTGTTGCTTTGCCGCCATCGTTATTAAACATTTTTAAAGAGTTACAAGATGATCTTGGTTGCTATATTCCAAACAACGGTTATTTATTAAAATGGGCAGAGCAAGGGGTGTTATTGTTAAATACGGTATTAACAGTGCGACGTGGAGAAGCAAATTCGCATAAAGGAAAAGGATGGGAACATTTTACGGACCGCGTCATTCAACTTGTAAATGAAAAGGATGAACCTGTTGTCTTTATTTTATGGGGGCGTCATGCCCAAGCAAAAAAAACGCTCATTACGAATGAACATCATTACATGATTGAAGCGCCACATCCAAGTCCATTTTCCGCAGCACGAGGTTTTTTCGGCAGCCGTCCGTTTTCAAAAACAAACGCTTTTTTACAACAGACAGGGAGAGAGCCGATTGACTGGCAAATCGAAAACATTTAATACGCGTGTCAATTGTTATGAATGCAAACATTTTTATGTCACATGGGATGCGCAATTGCCGCGTGGCTGTCGTGCATTCGGTTTTAAAAGCGCAATGTTGCCGTCTATTGTCGTTAAACAATCATCAGGTACACCTTGCATGAAGTTTGTAAAAAAAGAACATAAGGGGAGAAACGGATGAGTTCGTCGCGCTCTATCGTCGTTTCCGTCGTCGCGATGATCGTCGCTATTATCGCAGGAACGGTAGGGTTTATGTTTTCTGAACAATTAACGTTTTTTGATGCGCTTTGGTTGACGGTTGTTACGATTTTGACGGTCGGCTATGGTGATACAGTTCCACAAACGTTTTATGGGAAGATGTTTGCACTGATCATTATTCCCGTCGGTATTAGTATCGTGACATATGCAACAGGGGCGGTTGTTTCGATGATGATGGAAGGGGAATTTTCGAAAACGGTGCGGAGGCGAAAAATGAAAAAGAAAATTGAAGCGATGACGAACCATATTATTGTATGCGGGTTTGGACGTGTTGGCGAACAAGTTGTGCGCGAGCTTATCAAAAATGGGACATCTGTCGTTGTCATCGAACGGAATGTAGATTGGCTTGAAGAAATGGGCGATCCCATTCCGTATGTTGAGGGGGATGCGACAGCAGATGACGTGTTAATTGCCGCAGGCATTGAGCGTGCGTCGGGATTAGTTGCTGCATTGCCTTCTGATGCAGATAACGTCTTCATCTCTTTAACTGCAAAAGGACTGAATCCTAGCATTCAAGTTGTTGCGCGTGCCGAGCGAACGGAATCGGAAGAAAAATTGCGTCGTGCTGGTGCGGATAAAGTCATAAACCCTGCTTTTTTGAGCGGTCGGCGCATGGCGATGACGATGTTAAAGCCGGTGAGTGTCGATTATGTCGATACGATTTTCCACGACCATGCTGAACAATATGCGATTGAAGAAATTACGATTGAATCGCACTCTTCATTTGTCGGGACATCTGTTCGTGATCAAGCGGTGCGCACGCGCTTTGGCGTTACAATTATTGCCATTCAACGTCAAAATGATATTATTGGAAACCCGATGCCGGAAGAGCGATTTTGCGTTGGAGATGTCATCATTGTATTCGGTGCGAAACGAGCATTAGATGCGTTTGAACAGGAGGTAAATAAAAAGTAAGCAGCCGGTATGGCTGCTATTGTAGTGCGTAAATTCTTGCCTCATGTGGACGCATATGAAGCGTTGAGCCTTCTTCTTTTACGTCTGTATAGTTACCAAGCAAAAGGTGACGGCGAGCCGAAGCGAGCTTTTCTGGCAATTTATATACGTTGTCGTTATCACAATGATTTAAGACGATGAGCCAACGAACTCCATCGAGTTCGCGCATATAGGCGTAAATGTATGGATCATGTTCCGAAATATCGTCGAACGTGCCATACACCATGACTGGATTTTGCTTACGTAATTGAATGAGCTTTTTATAGTAATAATACACCGAGTTTGGATCTGCTAACGCTTGTTTTACGTTAATTTCTTTATAATTCGGATTCACTTTTAGCCATGGTGTTCCCGTTGTAAATCCTGCATGTTCACTATCGTCCCATTGCATCGGTGTGCGTGAGTTATCGCGACTTAATAGCTGCAAACTTTCAAGCACTTCTTTCGGATCGCGACCTTTGGCGACTTCCTCGGCATATTTATTTTTCATCGCAATGTCGTTATAATCATCGATTGAGTCAAATTTGACACCCGTCATACCGATTTCTTCCCCTTGATAAATGTACGGCGTTCCAGGCAACGTATGCACGAGCGTAGCGAGCAGTTTTGCTGATTCAACTCGAAACTGCTTGTCGTTTCCGTAGCGCGTTACTTGTCGAGTATGGTCGTGATTGTTTAAAAACTGCGAGTTCCATCCTTTTCCCCACAGTCCTTCATACCAACGTTTTTGAATTTGTTTAAAGCGAATCGGATCCCACGTCGGCATTTCGTCGCACACTTCAAAATGGAAAAGGGTATGTAGTTCGTTTCGGTCTTCCCCGACATATTTTAAGCCTTCTTCTGGTGACACGAAAGCGACTTCCCCCACAGTGAAAATGTCATAATGCTTTAACACTTTTTCATGCATTTCTTGTAAATAATCATGCACGCCTGGGTTGTTCGTTAAATAACGAATGTCATATGGATTTTCGGCATCAGGAAATCCTTCAGGTTTGGCAAGCAAAGCAATCGCATCTAAGCGGAACCCGTCAATGCCTTTATCTAACCAAAAGCGCATCATTTTATAAATTTCTTCACGAACTTCTTCGTTTTCCCAATTTAAATCTGGTTGTTCTACCGCAAAAGAATGGAAGTAATATTGACCCGTTTGTTCATCATATTCCCACGCTGATGGCGTAAAGTATGAACGCCAGTTATTCGGCTTGTCGCGCCATATGTACCAATCGCGTTTCGGATTGTTTTTTGATGAACGAGACTCAATAAACCAAGGATGTTGATCAGATGTGTGGTTTACGACAAGATCCATAATTAATTTCATTCCACGTTTATGTACCTCATGAAGCAAGCGGTCAAACGTCTCCATATCACCCGCTTTATCCATGATGCGATAGTAATCAGAAATGTCGTATCCGTTATCTTTATCTGGCGACTCATAGCACGGATTCAGCCAAATGACATCGACCCCTAAGTCGCGAATGTAATCAAGCTTTTGAATCAGCCCTTCTAAGTCGCCATATCCATCGCCGTTTGAGTCAAAAAAGCTCCGCCAATATACTTGATATACAACCGCTTCTTTCCACCATGTCCGTTTCATTCGTTGTCACTCCTTTTTTAAAGCGTTTTCAATTTGAAAAGTTGCTATGTATAAGATAACATTGTTTTAGTGGAAAAAGAAGTGGGGAGTGAAAACGTTTTGGATATATCAGTAGCAAATGTATTAACAAAGATAGAAGAAGAAATTGCAAAAGCCAAACATGCGTCGTCACCGCAAGCGGTGCGTGAACATATATATGCCGTTCGCGCGTTGTGCGACGTCATTTTACATCAACCATCGCCAAGTGCACAAACGATCATTACACCGCAACCAACAACAACTGAACGATTAACTATCGATGCTGATGCGAACGGGCCATCATTACTTGATTTTTAGGGGGGAACAATATGAAAATATTTACAATGATCGCATCAATTAGTGCAGCGTTATGTGTTGCGCTCGGTGCGTTCGGGGCACATGTGTTAGAAGGAAAAATTCCAGAACGGTATATGGATACGTGGCAAAAAGCTGTTCAGTATCAAATGTTCCATACGATTGGTTTATTTATTGTTGCATTACTTGCGACAAAATGGCCGAACGTGACGCCGGCTGGATGGTTAATGGTTGTAGGAATCGTTTTCTTTTCAGGTAGTTTATACGTCCTGAGCTTGACGCAAATAAAAATACTCGGGGCGATTACACCGTTTGGGGGCGTATCGTTTATTATTGCTTGGCTACTTTTAGCGTATGTGGCAATGAAACAAATGTAAAACGAGGCGCGTGTAACGCCTCGTTTTTAACGTGGAGCATATGTGCTTAATCCGATCCCTGATGCAAATGGGTATTCATAATTAATTTCTTCATCAAACGTTACATAGTCGAGATAAATCATTGGCAATAAATAGCGCATTCCTGTTTGAGGATCGCTTAAAATGAGATGATCACGACCAGCCGCTTCAATGACACCGCGGAAAATTTTCGCATTCCATTCACGATTGTTTTCAAATGTCATATAAACCGTAGCGATTTTCCCTTTGTTTAGGCGCAAAATATTTTCAATGTACGATTCTTCAATTGGAAGCATGCCAGGTAATGGCTGGCTTGCAGTTGTTGGTGTTTGCATCGCTCCTGTTTGTGGTGCAAATGTTGGCGTAGGCAAACCAAACGGGTACGTTGGCATTTGGTATGGATAGTAGTATGGATATGAATAATACGGCATTTGTTGACGTTCATCACTCATTGTACTTCCTCCTTAAAAATTAATATACGCGTGGACAATCTGAGCGAGTCGGTGCGTAAAAGCAATGTGACTTAAAACGTCCGGCATTCCATTGATTAAACCATTGGGCTGGGCAAGCACCGTCTGGGCGGAAAAACCAAAGCGAATTCGTTGCAGGGTGGAATCGCTCACCACGAATGACGCGGCGGGCAAGGCGTATGTCTTCGTCGCGCGCTCGTTGATAAAAATATCCTTTTTGTACCGCTTCAAATCCACCTGGGCTTTGAAATACCATTTGACGAATTGTACGAAGACCGTCAAAGTCTAGGCAGTTTGCACGCACGCGATTCACTCCAACGTTCCCAACCATCAACATGCCGAGCTGACCATCGCCTTCTGCTTCTGCTCGCATGAGACGGGCGAGTAATTTGACATCTTCTTCTGTATAGGCAACAACAGCCATCCCTTCACCTCACTTTATAGAAATCGCTATTAGCCTATGATGAAAAATAAAAAAATGTGAGGAAAGTCGTCATTGTTATATGTATGAAACACATCATAAAAAAAGACCTCCAAATCGGAGGCCTATACATGTAAAAACTGTTCCATTTTTTCTTTCGGTAAAATGTTGCCGACAAAGAAAGAGCCGAATTCACCAAATCGTGCGCTCACTTCATCAAAACGCATTTCATATACGAGTTTCTTGAATTGAAGGACATCGTTTGAAAATAGCGTGACGCCCCACTCGTAATCGTCAAATCCGACCGAACCTGTAATGATTTGAATGACTTTTCCAGCATACTTTCTTCCTGTCATGCCGTGTGCGCGCATCAAGTTGCGGCGTTCTTCCATCGGAAGCATGTACCAGTTGTCGTTTCCTTGGCGTCGCTTGTCCATCGGATAAAAGCAAACGTGATTTGTTTTCGGTAAGATCGGATATAAACGGCGACGCACTTCTGGATTTTCATACGGATCGCCAGCCTCAGCCGGCAAGTAATTGCTTAGCTCAACAACGGAGACGTACGAATAGGCTGGCACGAGATATTCAGCGAGCTTTGTTTTATTGATCGCTGTTTCAATTTCATGAAGCTCTTCCATCGTTGGACGTAAAAGCATAAACATGATGTCTGCTTTTTGTCCCATAATTGTGTAAATCGCATGACTACCTTCTTTGGCAGCTTCTGTGCTTTCCCATTTTTCGACTAACGTGAAAAACTCTTGTATCGCTTCTTGGCGCTCTTCGTTTGTGAGCGTTTTCCAAGCCGCCCAATCTACCGTGCGGAAATCATGCAGACAATACCAACCGTCTAACGTTTGTGCCGCTTCACTCATATTCAACACTCCTTTTGTTATGTACTATTGAAATTTTATCATATGTGTTTTGTTTGTGCCAAACACACTATTTTAATCGTTTGTAAATAAGAAAAGCAATGACAATGATGATTCCGCCGACGATCGTGATCGTTGTAAAATGCTGTTCAATAAATGTTTTCGCCTGCGCACCTAGGATGAAAATAATGAGCCCTTCTATAAAAAAGCGTGCTCCACGACCGATAAACGACCAAAAAAGCAACGTACGAATTTTGATGTTAGAAATGCCAGAGAAAATCGTAAAGACTTTATATGGAATCGGTGTGAATCCTGCGATGACGATGGCCATCGCTCCATATTGTTGAAAATATTGCTCGACTTTATCCATTTTCTCATCCGAGATAAAATAACGTAAAATTGGTCTGCCGAACCTTTTTCCAATATACCACCCAAGTAATGCACCGAGCACAGAAGCGACCGTCGTTAAAAAGGAAAACCATAATGCTTTCTCTGGCTGGGCGATGCTTAACGGAATTAATAATACATCAGGTGGAATCGGGAAAAACGAGGATTCTGTAAATGAAACGATGACGAGACCAATAACACCAAATTCAAGCAACCACTGTTCAAGATGATGAATCCATTGTGACATATCATAACGCTCCTTTGTTTTGTACATGCTTCTTAACAAATATATCACTTTTTAGGCGATATATCACTCGGTATAAAAAACAGAATTGTTATAAAAAAAAGACTATTTTCGTTTACGGCGTAATTCATTGCTTTTCGTCTCAATAAGAGTATTCTAATAGATAGACGAATTTTTTTAAACTAAGGAGGAACATTTCGTGAGTGACTTATTTGCAGCCTTAAAACAAAAGGTGGCAGGAAAAAATGTAACAATCGTATTTCCAGAAGGACTCGATGAACGTATTTTAACAGCTGTCGGACGTCTAGCGGCAGAAAATGTATTGCATCCGATTGTGATTGGCGATCAAGAAGCTGTCGTCCAAAAAGCAAAAGAGCTCGGTTTGACGCTTGAGAAAGTAGAGATCATCAACCCACATACGTATGAAGAAATGGATGAGATGGTTGCTGCGTTTATTGAACGTCGTAAAGGAAAAGTGACGGAAGAAGATGCGCGCAACATTTTGCTTGATGAAAATTACTTCGGTACGATGCTTGTGTATATGGGAAAAGCGCACGGGCTTGTGAGCGGTGCCGCACATTCAACAGCGGATACGGTTCGCCCTGCGTTACAAATCATTAAAACAAAACCAGGCATTCGCAAAACGTCGGGCGTGTTCATTATGGTGCGTGGCGATGAAAAATATGTATTTGCCGATTGTGCCATTAACATCGCTCCAGATAGCCAAGATTTAGCAGAAATCGCAGTCGAAAGTGCCCAAACAGCGAAAATGTTTGATATTGATCCGCGCGTAGCGATGCTTAGCTTCTCAACGAAAGGGTCGGCGAAATCACCGGAAACGGAAAAAGTGATCGAAGCGGTGCGCATCGCAAAAGAAATGGCACCAGAGTTAACGCTTGATGGCGAGTTTCAATTTGATGCTGCATTTGTTCCGTCTGTGGCGAAAAAGAAAGCGCCAAACTCTGTCATCCAAGGCGATGCGAATGTTTTTATTTTCCCAAGCTTAGAAGCAGGAAATATCGGGTATAAAATCGCCCAACGTCTCGGCAATTTTGAAGCAGTCGGCCCAATTTTACAAGGATTAAATCAACCGGTAAACGACTTGTCGCGCGGATGTAACGCCGAAGATGTATACAAATTATCACTTATCACAGCAGCGCAGGCGCTTGCGGCGATGGAATAATGAGTGAATTGTTGCGACAACAAACGTGGCGAATTATCGATCATTCGAGTCTCGGTCCATCGTTTGATGCGAAACAGTCATTTGCGTTTGATGATGCGCTTTGCGAATCCGTAGGTAACGGTCAGTCACAACCGATTGTTCGATTATGGGTGCATCATCAGACCGTTGTGCTCGGCATTCAAGATACGAAACTGCCGTACATTGAAAAAGGACTCGCCTACTTACATGAACAAGGTTGGCATACGATCGTTCGCAATTCTGGCGGATTGGCGGTCGTATTAGATGAAGGGGTTTTAAACGTTTCACTTATTTTTCCGGATACAAAAAAAGGAATTGATATTGATCGAGGATATGAAGCGATGGCGACACTCATTGCACGTATGTTGCCAGAAGCACATGTACAAACAGGAGAAGTCGTCGGTTCGTATTGTCCAGGAAGTTTTGATTTAAGCATTGACGGAAAAAAGTTTGCAGGCATTTCACAGCGGCGTATTCGAGGCGGCGTCGCTGTGCAAGTGTATATATGTGCAAACGGAAGCGGCGCTGAAAGGGCGCAATCGATTCGCGAGTTTTATGAGCGATCTCTTGCGGGAGAACAGACGAAGTTTACGTATCCGACAATCGTTCCGCATACGATGGCATCGTTAAGTGAATTGCTCGGCAAACAAATGACCGTTTCAACGCTTATCATCCGACTATACGAAGCTCTCCAATCGTTTGGAAGTACGCTTGAGCCATCATCGCTTACTCAAGCAGAATGGGAGCGATACTATATGTACTTTCAGCGTATGATCGACCGAAATGAAACGATGTTGCCGAAATAAAAAAGCTGTCACACCAGACAGCTTTTTTACTCAGCAATTTTTTCGATTTTCTCTAAATTTCCGTTGCGATCCATTTTGAAAATAGGTGCCCTAAACTCATCTTCTGAAATTTCGATTTGTCTTGCCCGATTAATGATTCGCGCCATCGTTCCGTAATCTTCGCGCAATTCTTCATTTTCTTTTTGTAGTTTTGTAAATTGTTGTTCTAGTTGTTTATATTGTTGTTGTAATTGTTCGAGCTCCAGCTTTAGTTGCTTATTTTCCACTAGCGCTGTTTCTTGCCCGATGTACGATTGCTTTAAAGAATGTAAAAAAGCAATGACATGGTCAAGCGTTAAATGACTTGTCTCAACATGTTCATATTCATTTGTTTGCACTTCTAACGGTTCCATCCCTAATTCTTCAAGCGAAGGTACAGGAGGTGTATAAAGCGGCCGTTTTCGCAATGCATGTTTATTTCCGAGTGCGCGTTGCCGTTGTTTACGGAACTTTTTCGCCATTTGTAACGATTCTTCGTATTGTTGGCGAACGACCGCATTCCAGCGAAATCCGCATGCGGCAGATGTGCGATTCAATTTATCGCCCACTTCTTCAAATGCGTTTAATTGCGTGCTTCCTTCGCGCACGTGGCGCAGCACCGTTTCAGCTAACAATAAATCTTCTTCTTCAGTCCAAGCATCTTGTCGTTTTTTTGTCATGGAAAAAACCCCTTTCGCATTCTTTTATTTTCATAATCACCAAAAAACAAGAAAGATATACTATTTTTCAAAGGAAATAGATGTAGCTTGCATTGTTCGCGTATACACGTTAGAATACTCGTTAGCGAAAAGGAGTGAGCACGGTATGCAAAATGAATTTCGCGTCTGTGACGATTGCCAAGCAACGAATTTAAAAACGTTGTTGCCAAGGTTGAAAAAATTAGATCCGAACGCGACGATTGAAATTGGCTGTCAGTCGTATTGCGGTCCAGGTCGGAAAAAAGTGTTTGCGTTCGTCAACAATCGACCTGTATCAGCGATGACGGAAGACGAGTTAATCGAAAAAATTGCTGCGAAGTTGAAAAAATAAGGTGGCTGTCACCGATCAAGGGGCATTCTATGCGAGAGGAATGCCTTTTTTGTTTTATTTTGGTACATGTCATTGAAGGAAGTCTTTGTTTTTTTCATAGAACGCTCTATAATAAAGCTATGTTATGAACAGAAGAGAGGGAGAAGGATTGTACCTCAATGAAAAATTAAGTGAAGAGAAAGTGTTTAAAGATCCGGTGCATCGGTATGTGCATGTGCGAGATAAAGTCATTTGGGATTTAATTGGCACAAAAGAATTTCAACGGTTGCGTCGTATTAAACAGCTCGGTACGACGTATTTGACGTTTCACGGGGCAGAGCATAGTCGTTTTAATCATTCGCTTGGTGTATATGAAATTGTTCGTCGCATCGTCGATGATGTGTTCACCGGGCGACCGGATTGGGATGAAAATGAGCGCTTGCTTTGTTTATGCGCGGCGCTTTTGCATGATTTAGGACATGGTCCGTTTTCGCATTCCTTTGAAAAAGTGTTTCGTCTTGATCATGAGCAATTTACGCGCGCGATTATTTTAGGCGATACAGAAGTGAACGCGGTGCTTCGTCGTGTATCATTAAGCTTTCCGAAAAAGGTTGCGGAAGTCATTGAGAAGACGTACGAAAATAAGCTCGTCGTTAGCCTTATTTCAAGTCAAATTGACGCTGATCGCATGGACTATTTATTGCGCGATGCATACTATACAGGTGTCAGTTACGGACATTTTGATATGGAGCGCATTTTGCGCGTCATGCGTCCGCGCGAAGAACAAGTTGTTATTAAGCGAAGCGGTATGCATGCGGTAGAAGATTATATTATGAGCCGATATCAAATGTATTGGCAAGTATATTTCCATCCTGTCACGCGCAGCGCTGAAGTCATTTTGACAAAAATTTTGCACCGCGCGAAACATTTATATTTATCCGGTTATACATTTCAAACACCTCCTGTCCATTTCCAATCTCTTTTTCATGGAAACGTGCAACTAGAAGACTATTTAAAATTAGATGAAGCGGTGACATTATACTATTTTCAACAATGGCAAGATGAACGAGATTCGATTTTAAGCGATTTATGCCGTCGCTTTATGAATCGTAATTTATTTAAATACGTCGAATTTCAACCGACGAACGAGGAAATGAAAAAGCTAGTGGAATTGACGACGTTGTTTAAAAAAGCGGGCATCGATCCGGATTATTATTTAGTCGTTGACTCTTCATCCGATCTTCCGTACGACTTTTATCGTCCTGGGGAAGAAGAAGAGAGGCTTCCGATTTATTTGTTAATGCCGAATGGGGAGTTGCGTGAGTTATCGCGGGAATCGACGATTGTTGATGCGATTTCGGGGAAACGGCGCACCGATCATAAATTATATTTCCCACAAGATTTTCTCGATGACTTATCGACAAAACGAAACGTGAAGAAAAAAATTAAGCAACTTTTATATGAATAGGAGATGGGGACATTGCTTTTCGAGCATGCGAAAATAATGAGAGCGTTGGCGGCAGTCGGGGAGATTGTAGGACGAAAAAAGCTACAAAAAATGATTTACATTGCGAAAAAAATGAAGTTTCCTTTTTATGAAAAGTTTGATTTTCATTTTTATGGTCCGTATTCCGAAGAATTGACATTGCGCATTGAAGAGTTATGTAACGTCGGATTTTTGCAAGAAATGAAAGAAAAAAAAGGCGGATATTATCAATATCGTTATGCGTTGACGGAAGCGGGTGAGCAGTTTTTAACCCACTATCATTTGGACATGCCTGATTTAGACGTTTGTCTGCGCAGCTTAAATGAACAAAGTGCAAGATTTTTAGAACTAGTTTCGACGATTTTATATTTTGAAGACTTAAGTAAGGATGAAGTGAAAGAAAAAGTATTTACATTAAAAAGCAAACAACGATACACGGAGGAAGAAGTAGAAGAAGCGTATCGTTATATCGAACAGCTGCGTGAGCAAGCGTACATAAAAAGCTGACCATTAGGGTCAGCTTTCGTCGCTTAATCGCTTTCCACCAATGGCATAATGATTTTTCGACATTTCTTCAATAAAGACGACAATTTTTTCTTTCGGTGCACCTGTCGTTTCTGCCACCGCTTCTGTTACTTTTTCAACGAGCGCTCGTTTTTGTTCTTCTGTGCGACCTTCAAGCATTTTTACGGTTACATATGGCATCGTGATCGCCCCTTTCTCCTTTATTCGACAATCGTTATTATATCACTCATCGACCGTTATCAGTAGTGCTTCCGCTTGTTTTTCGTGTATAATAATCAAAAAATGAAAAAAGTTTGAAAAGGAGAAGGAACGTGGATCAATTTTTAGCATATCCGCTTCGAGAAATACCGTATGTTGTATTGGCGCTTGCGCTTGCGTTTTCTGTTCATGAATTTGCACACGCATACGTGGCGTATAAATTTGGCGATCCAACCGCAAAACAACAAGGGAGACTAACGTTGTCGCCGCTTGCTCACTTAGACATATTAGGGACGTTGCTTATTTTTATTGCTGGGTTCGGTTGGGCTCGTCCGGTGCCGGTGAATCGTGGATATTTTCGCCATCCGCGTCTTGCGGGCGTTCTCGTTTCTGTCGCAGGTCCGCTCAGCAATTTGTTGCTTGCGGCCATCGGTTTCGCTTTATGGTATGCGATGATTCGCATCGGTATGTTTGACTTCATCCCGACTTGGTTTCGAGACGGATTGTATCAGTTTTTTGAAATTTATATCGGATTGAATATTTTATTGTTCGTTTTTAACTTATTGCCGTTTCCTCCGCTTGATGGGTATCGTATTGTCGAAGATTTAGCACCGATGCACGTGCGTGCGAAAATGACGCAATTTGAAAATTACGGGGCGCTCATTTTTCTAATTCTTATTTTTACGCCATTAGATCAATATACGATTCAACCGATTTTTCATGTCGCTATTCCAGCGGTTGCTCAATGGCTACAAAGCATATTTTCAACACTTATTTTGTAAAGAAAGGATGAACGAACGTGGAAGAGAAAAAAAAGCCGATGTTTAACATTATTAAAAAAGAGCCAAAAGTGCACGGAACGTTTGGAACAGGGGTGCTCAGTTTATCAAACGTCTCCCCGGTCATTATCGACGTTGAAGCAGGTGAAGCGTTTATTGATATGGGGGCGATGCATGCGCGTAGCGTCGTAGAAAAAGGCATTAAATTTACACCAAATCGCGAGGAAGTGCCAAATGGCAAACTATATTGGCTCGTGTGGGTAACGATTGATCAGGCGGAAGAAGGACCGTATTATGCCGGGGTGACGGCATGTGAAATGACGGTTGATCGTGAAGCACGCCGCGGATATAAATCGCTTCCTGAGCACGTCAATCGAATGGATAAATCGTTAAAACGCCATATTATCGTTGACCATATGGATGAGCGCTCAAAAGAAGTACTAGCTTCATTTTTACAACAACATAACCGCGATATGTGGGAGCGTTCAAGCGAGGAATTGAAACGTCAGCTTCAAAATCATGGATAAAATGTGACGGTTTTGTGAACGAGGACATATCCATACTTGTCGTTGAGTGGGAAAAGGAGTAAACTAAAGGTACAAATGTAACACATGATAAAACTAGGACACATAAACGCCCAAGCGTGCTCGCTTGGGCGTTTATGTTTTAAAACCAATCAAACAACCGTTTCAACCATGAGTCTTTTTCTTTTTGTTTTTTCTTCTTTTTCTTTTCTGTTGGATGATCTTTGCAGTAGTCGGTCGGTTCTGTACCTACGACATAGTAGCTTAACCGTTTTGTCGGACAAGTTGTTGTAGCTAGCTTGCCATTGTGAGGATCGACATATATGCCGATGACTCCTTCTGGTGGCTCAAATGTCGCGACCTTTCTCTCGCGTAAACTATCTTCCATAAAACTGACCCAAATATGTTTTGCGTACTGCTTTTCATCTGTGCGATCAATTGTTTCATCTCGGTCATATCCCGTCCATACGGCAGTGACGAGTTGGGGTGTAAAACCGATCATCCAACTATCTGTTTTCGTCGTTCCTGATTTTCCGGCATACGGTCGAGTCATGCGCGGTATGATCGATTGCCCTGTTACCGAAGCATAGTCATTTAACGTTGGATCAAACATGCCGGTCATTAAATGCGTCGTCACAAAAGCAAGCGCCGGATCGAGTATTTGTTCATCACTTGGCCGTTGTTCATATAGCACTTTTCCTTCGTAATTTGTCACTTTTTTAATAAATACAGGCTCGACTTTTTTTCCGCCATTGGCGATGATACTGTAGGCGCGCGCCATATCAATGACTTTAACGGGCGACGTCCCGAGGGCAAGCGACGGCACTTGTTTCAGTTTACTTGTAATACCGAGTTGTTTCGCGATGGTTACAAGCTTGTCTTGTCCAAGCAGCAAATGTGTTTTTACGGCATAGACGTTATCCGAAAGAGCAATCGCTTGAGCAAGTGTAATTGTATCGTTTGCGTAATAGTTGTTAAAGTTGCGAGGTGTATATGTCGAGCCATCTTCAAGCGTAAACGTCGTCGGTTCACTACGTAATTGCGTCGATGGAGTAAATCCGTGCTGTAGCGCGCCATAATATAAAAACGGTTTAAATGTAGAACCGGGTTGACGTTCTGCTTGTATCGCGCGATTGAACGGGCTTTTTTCATAGTCGCGCCCCCCGACAAGCGCTTTAACTTCTCCTGTCTTTGGCTCCATCGCAACGAGTGCGACTTGAATGTTTGATTGCGAATGAATCGTTTCTTTTATTTTTTCCTCTGCGATTGCCTGCATGTTGACATCGAGCGTCGTGTACACACGTAATCCGCCCATTTCAATCGTTTCTTCATCAAGTCCGAGCACCGTTTTTAACATATGCTTGACAGCGTCTTGGAAATACGGGGCAATCGTTTTTGTTTTCATTTGTTGGCCGTTTGAAAAGTAAAGTGGTTCGTTTGCGGCTTGTTTTGCTTCTTCTTTCGACAAAAATTTTGCTTCAACCATCGAATGTAGAACGATGCGTTGCCGTTTCTTTGCTCGTTCTAAATCAACGAGTGGCGAATAGTAGCTTGGGCCTTTCGGAATACCTGCAAGCATCGCTGCTTCTGCTACTGTCAACTCACGAGCGGACTTTCCGAAATAAAAGTTGGCAGCTGCTTCAATGCCGTACACGCCATGCCCGTAGTAAATCGTGTTTAAATATCCTTCTAAAATATCACGTTTATCGTAGTTTGCTTCCAGTCGAATTGTATATAACGCTTCTTGTATTTTGCGCCACCACGTCTTCTCATAGCTTAAAAATAAATTGCGCGCATATTGTTGGGTAATTGTGCTTGCTCCTTGCACTTTTTTCATCGCTTTTATGTCTGCAACGATCGCCCCGGCAATACGTTTCAAATCGAAACCGTAATGGTCAAAAAACTTTCGATCTTCCACCGCAATCGTTGCATGAATGGCGTGTTCGGACATGTCCGATAGTTTAACCCAATATCTTTTCCCGCCGTAATGGTTTTCGCCAATTTTCGTCCCGTCTTCCGCATAAAAAATCGTTGATTGTGGAACGGCTAAAGGGGGAGGACCTTGCCACTTTGCAAATATAATCAACCCGGCGATCGTGAGCGTGCATAAAAGGCTAGCAACAAAAGCAAGCCAAAGAAATAGACGCATATATTTAAATGTTCGTTTCCATCGTTCGATGGCAATCATCTCCATAGCCATCACCTCATTTTTTACGTTTAAAATTAGTATGAAAACATTTTTATTTTTTTAAACGTTTTCTAGCAATTTTTACTTGAAATTTTGCTAGATTGCTCTATACTTTTTCATGTTTAGCATTTTATTTTTTGGGCATGATAAGCGGTGCATTATTGACGAAAGGGTGTTCAATATGGAACTTTGGTTTACTGAAAAACAGACGGACAACTTTGGCATTACAGCACGAATTAAACGCACTTTACATACAGAGCAAACGGAATTTCAAAAGCTCGATATGGTCGAAACAGAAGAGTTTGGGAACATGCTTATTTTAGACGGAATGGTGATGACAACGCAAAAAGATGAGTTCGTCTATCATGAAATGGTTGCGCACGTTCCGTTATTTACGCATCCGCATCCAGAAAACGTCCTTGTCGTTGGTGGCGGAGACGGCGGCGTCATTCGCGAAGTGTTAAAACATCCGAGCGTGAAAAAAGCGACGCTCGTTGAAATTGATGGAAAAGTGATCGAGTATTCAAAAAAATATTTACCGGAAATTGCAGGTCAATTGGACGACCCACGCGTTGAAGTAAAAGTAGACGACGGCTTCATGCACATTGCGCAAAGCGAAAACGAATATGATGTCATTATGGTTGACTCAACAGAGCCTGTTGGTCCAGCAGTTAATTTATTTACAAAAGGGTTTTATGCAGGTATTGCAAAAGCGTTAAAAGAAGACGGTATTTTTGTCGCACAAACAGACAATCCGTGGTTTAAAGCGGATTTAATTCGCACTGTTCAACGTGATGTACGTGAAATTTTCCCAATCACACGTTTATATATCGCAAACATTCCAACATATCCGAGCGGTATGTGGACGTTTACACTCGGTTCAAAAAAATATGATCCGCTTGAAGTGAGCGATGATCGCTTCCACGATATTGAAACGAAATATTATACAAAACAGCTTCATAAAGCATGCTTCGTATTGCCGAGATTTGTTGAAGACTTAGTGAAGTAAGGAGAGAAAACGATGCGATTTGATGAGGCGTATTCCGGTAACGTATTTATTAAAAGTCATCCAAATTTTGAAGAAAGCCAAGCGGTTATTTACGGAATGCCAATGGACTGGACGGTGAGCTACCGTCCGGGTTCTCGCTTTGGTCCAGCGCGCATTCGCGAAGTGTCGATTGGGCTTGAAGAATATAGCCCATATTTAGACCGTGAGCTGGATGAAGTGAAATATTTTGATGCAGGTGATATTCCTTTACCATTTGGTAACGCTCAGCGCAGTTTAGACATGATTGAACAGTTTGTTGATCGTATATTGGAAGCGGGAAAATTTCCGCTCGGTCTTGGCGGCGAACATTTAGTGTCGTGGCCGGTCATGAAAGCGGTGTATAAGAAATATCCAGACTTAGCGATTATTCATATGGATGCTCACACAGATTTGCGCGAGCATTACGAAGGCGAGCCGTTATCTCATTCCACGCCAATTCGTAAAATTGCTGAGCTTATCGGACCGAAAAATGTATATTCTTTCGGCATTCGTTCTGGAATGAAAGAGGAATTTGAGTGGGCAAAAGAAAACGGTATGTATATTGCGAAATTTGACGTGCTTGAGCCGTTAAAAGAAGTGCTTCCAACGCTTGCAGGTCGTCCGGTATATGTCACCATCGACATTGATGTATTAGATCCAGCGCACGCGCCAGGAACAGGAACCGTCGATGCAGGCGGTATTACGTCAAAAGAGCTACTGGCTGCTATTCACGCCATCGCTCGTTCCGATGTGCGCGTTGTCGGAGCAGATTTAGTTGAAGTTGCACCTGTATATGACCATTCTGAACAAACAGCCAACACAGCAAGCAAGCTCGTGCGCGAAATGCTTCTCGGTTGGGTGAAATAAAGATCAATCCCTGTCGGTGAGACAGGGATTTTTTTTCATAAAACTATTTCCAACGTCATACATTGAAAGTAACATTTACATAGTGCAAATGTTTGAAAGGAGGTGAGAACAATGGGCATTCGATTAATTAAAATTTCTGCTGTTTATTTCGCAATTGGCGTCTGTTTAGGGCTTTATATGTCGATGACGCACGTGTTTACATTTACACCTGTTCACGTTCATATTAACTTGCTTGGTTGGACAGCGTTAACGCTTGCTGGTATTTTATATCATTTATTCCCTCATATTGCGGAAACGAAAACAGCGAAAGCGCATTTTTGGCTTCATAACATCGGCTTGCCGGCGATGATGATTGGTCTAGCGTTTGTCGTCTCGGGATACGAAGCATTTATTCCGCTGACAGCGCTCGGAGGTACTCTTGTGACGCTCGCCGTACTCGTGTTTGCATGGAATGTATTAAAAAACTTAAAGCAGGTGTAATATGTTAGGCGGTCTCTAAAAAGAGGCCGCCTATTGCATGTATGCGCCTCTTTTTCTATACTTAACTACAGTCACAACAACAGCAAGGATGTGGGGAAGGTGAACGGAACACCAATACAACTCAAGCAAGTGACAGAAATTCGTGACGGTGCACGAAAAGAAATTGTTGTCATTGAGGCAAATGGTTTATACTACTTAAAAGGAGACGCAACGTATGTGACGTTTGAAGAGACGTACGAAGGAGAAACGATCAAAAATATTGTGAAGATTGCCAATGATGAAGTCGTCGTTCTTCGTTCCGGTGCAGTCTCGATGCGCCATACGTTCCGTAAACAGTCAGAAACCGTCGGCACGTACGAAAGTCCGGTGGCGCGCTGGGAAATGAAAACAAAAACAGAACAAGTTTTGTATCAGTATAATGAAAAAACAAAAAAAGGGCAGTTGTTTTTTTCCTACATACTCCATTTATCTGGGAAACATGTCGGTCGTCATGCAGTGACGATTTCATTTAAGGAGGCAAAACGATGAACATTGTTGAACAAATGAAACAAAAATTAAAAGAGGAAATCAAATCAGCAGTCATTCGCTCAGGAGTCGCGACAGAAGCAGACGTTCCAAACGTCATTTTAGAGACGCCGAAAGATAAAGCGCACGGCGACTATTCAACAAACGTGGCGATGCAACTTGCGCGCGTCGCAAAAAAAGCACCGCGTATGATCGCGGAAGATATTGTACGTCATTTTAACGGTGAAGCCGTATTTGTTCAAAAAGTGGACATCGCTGGACCGGGGTTTATTAATTTTTACATGGACAATCGTTATTTGACTGAGCTCGTTCCGATGATTTTACAAGCAGGCGATGCGTACGGTGAAACAAACGTCGGCAATGGACAAAAAGTGCAAGTTGAGTTTGTTTCCGCAAACCCGACAGGTAGCTTACATTTAGGTCATGCGCGTGGAGCAGCGGTTGGCGATTCATTATGTAACATCTTGAAAAAAGCAGGTTTTGACGTCACACGTGAATATTACATTAACGATGCTGGCAATCAAATCGCCAATTTAGCCAAGTCGGTCGAAGCGCGTTATTTTCAAGCGCTTGGTATCGATAAGGACATGCCAGAAGACGGCTACTTCGGTGAAGATATTGTACAATTAGGGAAAAAGTTGGCAGAAGAACATGGTGACAAGTTTGTCGCGCTCGACGAACAAGAGCGACTTCAACAATTCCGTGAATATGGGTTAGCGTTTGAAATGGATAAAATTAAAAAAGATTTAGCCGATTTCCGCGTCACATTTGATGTTTGGTATTCGGAAACATCGCTTTACCATAACGGAAAAATTGAGAAGGCGCTTGAAACGTTGCGCGAAAAAGGACATATTTACGAACAAGACGGCGCGACATGGTTCCGCTCGACAACATTCGGTGATGACAAAGACCGCGTGCTTATTAAACAAGATGGCACGTACACGTATTTATTGCCGGACATTGCATACCATCAAGATAAACTTGAGCGTGGATTTGAAAAAATTATTAACATTTGGGGCGCAGATCATCACGGTTACATTCCGCGCATGAAGGCGGCGATCGCTGCGCTCGGATACGACCCAAATGTGTTAGAAGTTGAAATTATTCAGCTCGTTAGTTTATATCAAAACGGTGAGAAAGTACGTATGAGCAAACGGACAGGAAAGGCGGTTACGTTGCGTGACTTAATGGAAGAAGTCGGACTGGACGCTACGCGCTATTTCTTTGCGATGCGCTCATCAGATACGCATTTAGATTTCGATATGGATTTAGCTGTATCGCAATCAAACGAAAACCCTGTATATTATGCACAATATGCCCATGCGCGCGTATGCAGCATGCTTCGTCAAGGCGAAGAACAAGGGTTATCTTATGATGGTGACCTATCTTTTACGTACGAATTAGCGGAAAAAGAAATCGACTTATTGAAAAAGCTAGGGGAGTTTCCTTCAGCTGTTGCGGAAGCAGCGGTGAAGCGCTCACCACATCGAATGACGAACTACATTTTCGATCTTGCCTCTGCATTGCATAGTTTTTACAATGCGGAAAAAGTACTTGATGCAACGAACGTGGAAAAAAGTCGCGCTCGCTTAGCACTTATGAAAGCTGTACAAATTACATTAAAAAATGCTTTAGCGCTTGTCGGTGTACATGCTCCTGAAAAAATGTAATACGAAAGAGGGTGTCCCCAATAGGGCACCCTTTTTTACTACAATAACGGAGACATCCATGTCGCAACCCCTTCTTTCAGCCGATGAAGCCAAGATTGCTTGCGAAAATATTCCGCTGTCAACAACGTTGATGTGTCGATGTCTTTGGCGATCGTTTGTTTGACATGTTGAATGAACGATTTGTCATATATATAACAATTCATTTCGTAGTTAATGAACAAACTGCGACGATCAAAATTTGCCGTGCCAATATCACATAAATGATCATCAATGACAATCACTTTTGTATGGTAAAATCCGTTATAAAACTGATAAATACGTGCCCCTGCGCGCAAAAGTTGACGAAAATACGGATATGCGGCTTCCTTAACAAACGGATGATCCGCTTGCATCGGTACAATAATCGTTAGTTGAACACCTCGTTCCATCGCTTCAAGAAGAGAATTCATAATTTTTTTACTTGGAATAAAATATGGGGTTCCGATGATGATTTCCTGTTTTGCTTGTTTAATCAGCTGAATAAATTCATCTTCTAAATACTTCCCGTCCGTTGGAAGAAGACGATGTTTCATCATTCCTTTTCGAAGGGGAGGAAAATACCGTTCATTATCTCCAAACGATTGCCCAGTCGCTTTTGTCCAGTCTTCTTGAAACTGTCGCTGCAAGTCATGCACACCTTCTCCGACAATCTTCAAATGATAGTCGCGCCAATGGCCAAACTTCGGATCTTGACCCATATATTCTTTTCCGACGTTAAACCCGCCTAAATAGCCAATTTTCCCGTCAATAACAGTAATTTTCCGATGATTCCGTTCGTTCAATTTGTAGAAAAAAAACGGCAATGTCGGACGGTTCGCAAAAGCAAATTGCCCACTTTTTTGTCGGAGGGAAGCCGGTAACCCGAAGCTGCCGACCCAATCGACGAGCAGACGTACTTCTACCCCTTCGTTTACTTTTTGCTCAAGTAAAGAAAAAAATCGCTGACCGATTTCATCATCGCGCACGATATAAAATAAAATGTGAATATGATGTTTCGCTTGTTCTAACTGTGCAAAATAGTCATCAAACAACGTTTCACCTGTCGTAAATAGCGTAATGTCGCTTTCACGTTCAATGCCGACCTTTTTTCGTGCTGATGCTTTTGACACTTTATCGCCCCATTTATAATCAAGCACAAGAAGAAACAATAAAATGATCGCAATGACGAGCCAACGCATGCCTTCACTCCTTTCTTTCGTGTAGTTTCCCCAAAAAGAAAATAAAAAATAAGAAAAAATATTGACTGAATGCTCATTCATTATATAATGAAAGTAAGTTTGTTCAGAAAATTTATTTTATTTTTACAACAAAGGGGGAAGGGTATTGTGCTTTGGTTGAACTGGATCGCTTTTTTGCTTGTGACAGCGTACGCTGTTCATCTATTTGTCTATCTCGTCAAAACGCGCATTGCGTATATTAAGCTAGGGAAAAAAGTTGAGTTTGATGGAAAAGTAAAAGAACGTCTGCAAAACATATGGATCAACGTTTTTGGGCAAAAAAAGCTATTAAAAGATAAAAAAAGCGGCATTATTCACGTCATGTTCTTTTACGGCTTTATTCTCGTTCAATTTGGTGCCATTGACTTCATCATTAAAGGGCTTGTCCCAGGGGCGCACTTGCCGCTCGGGCCACTTTATCCAGCGTTTACGTTTTTTCAAGAAATTGTGACATTACTTATTTTAGTGGCGGTACTATGGGCGTTTTATCGTCGTTACATTGAAAAGCTTGTCCGCTTAAAACGTGATTTCAAAGCAGGACTTGTTCTTATTTTTATCGGTGGACTTATGCTTTCCGTGCTGTTTGGAAATGGCATGGGGCGCATTTGGCATAACGAAGGAACGTCATGGAGCGAACCTGTCGCTTCTGCGATTGCACTTGCATTTAATTGGGTAGGAGAAACAGGAGCAGCAGTATTGTTTTTCGTTGCTTGGTGGGTGCACTTGCTGATTTTATTAACGTTTTTAGTGTACGTGCCACAATCGAAACATGCCCATTTAATCGCTGGACCAGTCAATGTCTTTTTTAGTCGGTTAACGAGACCGAAGCTTGAGAAAATCAACTTTGAAGATGAGACGCAAGAGTCGTTTGGTGTTGGGAAAATTGAAGATTTTAAGCAAACGCAACTGATCGATTTATATGCGTGTGTCGAGTGCGGGCGCTGCACGAACATGTGTCCAGCAACGGGGACAGGGAAAATGTTATCACCGATGGATCTTATTTTAAAATTGCGTGACCATTTAACTGAAAAAGGCGCAGCCATCACATCGAAAGCTCCTTGGGTACCAACGTTTGCGTTTGCGAATACAAAAGGAAACCAACTCGCCTTCATGGCGCAAGGAATGCAAGAACAAGCGGCAACGATCGAAATGCCAAATTTGATTGGCGATGTCATTACGGAAGAAGAAATTTGGGCATGTACGACGTGTCGCAACTGTGAAGACCAATGCCCAGTTATGAATGAACATGTCGATAAAATTATTGACTTACGTCGTTACCTCGTATTAACAGAAGGAAAGTTAAACCCTGATGCACAGCGTGCGATGACAAATATCGAACGTCAAGGAAATCCATGGGGACTGAATCGCAAAGAAAAGGAAAATTGGCGCGAGTTGCGTGAAGATGTCCGGATTCCGACAGTAAAAGAAATGCAAAAAGCTGGAGAAGAATTCGAATATTTATTCTGGGTCGGCTCGATGGGGTCATTCGATAACCGAAGCCAAAAAATTGCGTTAGCTTTTGCGCGTCTATTAAATGAAGCAGGCGTGAAATTTGCGATTTTAGGCAACAAGGAGAAAAACTCTGGCGATACGCCGCGCCGTTTAGGAAACGAATTTTTATTCCAAGAATTAGCAACATCTAACATTGCAGAGTTTGAAAAAGCAGGTGTGAAAAAAATTGTGACGATCGATCCGCATGCGTATAACACATTCAAAAATGAATATCCGGATTTCGGCTTTGAAGCGGAAGTATATCACCATACAGAGTTACTAGCAAAGCTTGTGGAAGAAGGTCGCCTCGTCCCGAAATATGAAGTCAACGAAGTCGTTACATTCCACGATTCATGTTATTTAGGCAGATATAACGATGTATACGATGCACCGCGTCAAATTTTGAAAGCGATTCCGGGTGTGAAGCTCGTGGAAATGGCACGCCATCGCGAAACAGGCATGTGTTGCGGTGCAGGTGGCGGATTAATGTGGATGGAAGAAACGACAGGCACGCGCATTAACGTAGCGCGCACAGAACAGGCGCTTGAAGTGAATCCAACAGTTATTAGCTCGGGCTGTCCGTACTGTTTAACGATGTTATCAGATGGAACAAAAGCAAAAGAAGTGGAAGAAAAAGTCGGCACGTATGATGTCGCTGAGCTGTTAGAAAAGGCTGTATTTGGACCTGTTCATTAAAAAATTCTAAAAAAAATAAATAGTTTTATTTTTAAGACATTTTAAGTATAATGAAAGCAACGGGAAGGTGTGCGGTTTCGTGCGCCTTCTTTGCCCGTCCATAATTGAACGAGCGTTCGCTCAACATTTTTGAAAGGGCTTTCTTATGAAGAAAAGGGGGAGAAACATGGGGAAAACGGTCATTGTTAGCGGGGTACGTACACCATTTGGAAAATTCGGTGGAAGTTTAAGTGCATTCAGCGCTGCGCAGCTTGGAGGTATGGCGATCAAAGAGGCGCTCGTGCGCGCAAATATGAATGCAGAAGATGTCGATGAAGTCGTTTTTGGTACAGTATTGCAAGGTGGACAAGGGCAACTTCCATCGCGACAAGCAGCTAAAGAAGCTGGAATTCCGTGGGAGACGAAAACAGAAACGATTAATAAAGTGTGCGCTTCAGGGATGCGTAGCGTCACGCTTGGTGATCAAATTATTCGTGCTGGGGACGCGGATGTCATCGTTGCAGGTGGAATGGAATCGATGAGCAATGCACCGTATATATTGCCGAAAGCACGTTGGGGACTGCGTATGGGCGATTCGACGGTGAAAGATTTAATGGTGTATGACGGATTAACATGCAGTTTTACAGGCGTGCATATGGGCATTTACGGAAGTGAAACGGCAAAAGAGTTAGGCATTACGCGCGAGGAGCAAGATCGTTGGGCGTATCGAAGTCATCAGTTAGCTATTGCAGCGATCGAAAGCGGCAAGTTTGCGGAAGAAATCGTTCCTGTTACTATTCCGCAACGAAAAGGCGAGCCGGTTACCGTAGCGGTCGATGAGTCGCCGCGCAAAGATACGTCGCTTGAAAAATTAGCGAAGCTTGCGCCTGTGTTTGATCCAACAGGCACCATTACCGCAGGAAATGCGCCAGGGGTAAATGATGGGGCAGCTGCGCTTGTATTAATGAGCGAAGAACGGGCACAAAAAGAAGGGCTCACCCCGCTTGCGACGATTGTCGCGCATACCGCAATTGCCATTGAAGCGAAAGATTTTCCGAAAACGCCAGGCATCGTCATCAATGAGTTGTTGCGAAAAACAGGAAAAACAGTAAACGACATTGATTTATTTGAAATTAACGAAGCGTTTGCGGCTGTCGCTTTAGCAAGCATGAAAATTGCTGACTTGCCAGAAGAAAAAGTAAACGTGAACGGCGGTGCTATTGCGCTTGGACATCCAATCGGGGCAAGTGGGGCGCGCATTATTATTACGTTAATTCATGAATTAAAACGCCGTGGTGGCGGCACTGGCATTGCAGCGATTTGTAGCGGTGGCGGTCAAGGCGATGCAATTATGATTGAAGTTCATTAACGGGGGATGGAACGATGAAAAAAGTGATGGTTGTTGGTGCTGGTCAAATGGGATCAGGGATTGCTCAAGTGTGTGCCACAGCAGGATATGACGTCATTTTAAACGATGTCAATGAAGAGCGCGTACAATGGGGGCTGAACAATATTGCAAAAAGCATCAATAAGTTTGTTGAAAAAGGAACATTCAGCGAACAACAGCGCGATGAAGCGATGAGCCGCATTCGTACATCGACAAATTTGCAAGATGGAAGCGATGTCGATGTCGTCATCGAAGCGGTTGTTGAAAATATGGATGTGAAAACAACGTTGTTTGCACAGCTAGACGAAATCACCCCTCCGCATGCCATTTTAGCAACAAATACGTCTTCACTACCAATTACAGAAATCGCCGCAGCAACGAAACGACCAGAAAAAGTGATTGGCATGCATTTTATGAATCCGGTACCGATTATGAAACTTGTTGAAATTATTCGCGGCCTCGCAACAGCTGATGAAGTGTATGAAGCGATCGAACAAATGACAAAAACGTTAGGAAAAGTACCGGTTGAAGTGAACGACTTCCCAGGATTTGTTTCCAATCGTGTATTAATGCCGATGATTAACGAAGCGATTTATTGTTTATACGAAGGTGTTGCGACGAAAGAAGCGATTGACGAAGTGATGAAACTTGGCATGAATCATCCAATGGGACCGCTCACCTTAGCGGATTTTATCGGCTTAGATACGTGTTTATACATTATGGAAGTGCTTCATGATGGGCTTGGTGATGACAAATACCGTCCGTGCCCGCTGTTACGCAAATATGTGAAAGCGGGTTGGCTCGGACGAAAAACAGGGCGAGGATTTTACACGTACGAATAAAGGGGTTGACAGCATGAATTTACATTTTACGGAAGAACAGCAAATGATGCGTCAAATGGTGCGCGAGTTTGCTGAAAATGAAATTGCACCGTTCGTTGAACGGATGGAGCGCGGAGAGTTTCCGCGCCCGATTCTTGAAAAAATGGCGGAGCTCGGCTTAATGGGTATTACTGTACCTGAGCAATATGGCGGTGCGGGGATGGATTTTACGTCATATATCATTGCGATACACGAAATTTCAAAAGTGAGCGCTGTCGTAGGGGTCATTTTATCTGTCCATACGTCTGTCGGCACAAATCCGATTTTATATTTCGGAACGGAGGAGCAAAAACGAAAATATGTGCCGAAGCTCGCGCGCGGTGAATATTTAGGAGCGTTTTGCTTAACAGAACCAGGATCAGGATCGGATGCAGCAAGCTTAAAAACGACAGCCATTCGCGATGGTGACCATTACGTATTAAATGGCTCGAAAGTATTTATTACAAACGGTGGAGAAGCGGATACGTACATCGTATTTGCTCGCACAAACCTTGAAGAAAAAGGAAGTAAAGGAGTAAGCGCATTTATCGTTGAGAAACATACCCCAGGTCTTATCATCGGAAAAGACGAGAAAAAAATGGGGCTTCACGGGTCGCGAACCGTTCAATTATCGTTTGAAGATATGCGCGTGCCTGCGGAAAACTTGCTCGGTCAAGAAGGGGACGGATTTAAAATTGCGATGGCTAATTTAGATAGCGGTCGCATCGGGATTGCGGCCCAATCGCTCGGTATTGCCGAAGCCGCGCTTGAACACGCAACGAATTATGCGAAAGAACGCATTCAATTCGGCAAGCCGATCGCCGAACAACAAGGCATTGCGTTTAAACTAGCTGATATGGCAACGAACGTTGAAGCGGCCAAACTGCTCGTTTATCATGCGGCGTTTTTGCGCTCAAACGGCATGCTGTGCGGAAAAGAAGCATCAATGGCGAAGCTGTTTGCGTCAAAAACAGCGATGGAAAACGCCATTGAAGCGGTACAAATTTTTGGAGGCAACGGCTACACAGAGGACTATCCGGTTGAACGGCTATTCCGCGATGCGAAAGTGTGCGAAATTTATGAAGGAACGACTGAAATTCAACGACTTGTCATTAGTAAACATTTGTTGAGGGGGATGGGAAAATGAATTTTCAACTTAGCGAAGAACATGAAATGATACGGAAAATGGTGCGCGATTTTGCCAAAAACGAGGTGGCACCGACAGCGGCGGAACGCGATGAAGAAGAGCGTTTTGATCGCGACATTTTTAATAAAATGGCGGAGCTCGGTTTGACGGGCATCCCGTGGCCAGAGGAATACGGTGGTATCGGTAGCGATTATTTAGCATACGTCATCGCTGTGGAGGAGCTTTCAAAGGTGTGCGCATCGACAGGGGTGACGCTTTCCGCTCACATTTCGTTAGCAAGTTGGCCGATTTATAAATTTGGAACAGAACAACAAAAACAAACGTATTTACGAGCATTAGCAACAGGCGAAAAGCTTGGGGCGTACGGTTTGTCTGAACCAGGAGCAGGTTCTGACGTTTCAGCAATGAAAACGCGTGCGGTAAAGGATGGCGATCATTACGTATTAAACGGCTCAAAAGTATGGATTACAAACGGTGGAGAAGCAGACATTTATGTTGTTTTTGCGGTGACAGATCCAGAGAAAAAACATCGTGGCATTAGCGCATTTATTGTTGAAAAAGGAACGCCTGGATTTTCGATCGGGAAAAAAGAGAAAAAGCTTGGCATTCGTTCGTCACCAACGACGGAGCTTATTTTTGAAGATTGTCGCATTCCGAAAGAAAATTTGCTCGGTGAAGAAGGAGAAGGATTTAAAATTGCGATGATGACGCTTGATGGTGGTCGAAATGGCATCGCTGCGCAAGCGGTCGGCATCGCTCAAGGGGCGTTAGATGCAGCGGTAGAATATGCGAAAGGACGTATTCAATTCGGTAAGCCAATTGCAGAACAACAAGGCATTGCCTTTAAGCTAGCCGATATGGCAACAGCAATCGAAGCTGCTCGTTTACTAACATATCAAGCGGCATGGCTTGAATCAAACGGTTTACCGTATGGAAAAGAATCAGCGATGGCGAAATTGTTTGCAGGGGACACGGCGATGAAAGTGACCGTTGAAGCGGTACAAATTTTTGGCGGCTATGGTTATACGAAAGACTATCCAGTCGAGCGGTTTATGCGCGATGCAAAAATTACGCAAATTTATGAAGGGACGCAAGAAATTCAACGCATCGTCATTTCAAGAATGTTAACGAAATAGGAGGGGTGTGATGAAAAAGCGTGAAGTGCCAGCGTCTGTAAAAGATGAGCGGCTTGTGAAAAAAAGGCGCAACCAAATGATTAAAGGGGCGATTTCGCTATTTAAGCAAAAAGGGTTTCATCAAACGACGACGCGCGAGATTGCCCGCGCTTCTGGCTTTAGCATCGGAACGTTGTACGAATACATTCGCAAAAAAGAAGACGTCCTTTATTTAGTGTGCGATCGCATTTACGATGAAGTGCGCGATCGCATGGAACAAGCTATTGATACGACACAAGGGGATTTAGACGGCTTAAAATTAGCGATTGCTTACTATTTCCGCGTCGTTGATGAACTGCAAGATGAGGTACTCGTTATGTATCAAGAGGCAAAGTCACTTGGCAAAGAATCGCTTCCGTATGTGCTTAATAAAGAATTACAAATGGTTGCGATGTTTGAACATATTTTACGACGCTGCGTGGACAATAGGGTATTTTCATTAACAGAACAAGAAATTCAATTATTTGCACATAACATTTTCGTGCTCGGTCAAATGTGGGGGTTCCGTCGTTGGGCGTTGAAAAAAATGTATACGCTCGATGAATATATTGAGTTGCAAACAAAGCTATTGCTTGAAGGGATTATAAAGCGGTAGCGAAAGGGGATGGGAGAAACATGGCGCACATTTATCGTCCAAAACATCACGTTCGCTTTGTAACGGCGTCTAGTTTGTTTGATGGACATGACGCAGCCATTAACATTATGCGTCGCATTTTGCAGGCAAGCGGAGCTGAGGTTATCCATCTTGGACATAACCGCTCGGTTGAAGAAATTGTGAACGCCGCCATTCAAGAAGATGTGCAAGGCATTGCGGTATCATCGTATCAAGGCGGACATATGGAATTTTTTAAATATATGTATGACTTATTGCAACAACGTGGCGCATCACATATTCGTATTTACGGCGGTGGCGGTGGCGTTATTATTCCAAGGGAAATAAAAGAATTGCACGAATACGGCATCGCACGTATTTTCTCGCCGGAAGATGGTCGGCGTTACGGATTGCAAGGGATGATTAACATCATGATGGAAGAATGCGATTTTCCGACTGTCAAAGAAATTACCGATGAAGTAGAACGATTAGCAACCGGCGACGTTCAAGCCGTAGCTCGCTTAATTACAGTGTGTGAGAACGGCGTAAACGTCCATAGCGAAATCGCTGCCACAGCCGAAGCCGTTTTACGACAAGTGAAAGCGATGGCGAAACGCGTACCGGTTCTCGGCATTACCGGAACAGGTGGTGCGGGAAAAAGCTCGCTCACCGATGAACTTGTCCGCCGCTTTTTAAACGAAATTCCAGACAAAAAAGTGGCGATTTTATCGGTTGATCCGACAAAACAAAAAACGGGCGGTGCGTTGCTTGGGGATCGCATTCGTATGAACGCCATTTCTTCTCCGCGGGTGTATATGCGGAGCTTAGCGACACGTAGCTCGCGTTCGGAATTGTCACTTGCGATTCAAGATGCGATTGAAGTCGTGAAAGCGGCGGGCTTTGACTTAGTCATTGTAGAAACGAGCGGCATCGGACAAGGAGATGCAGCCATTAAAGATATTTGCGATATTGCAATGTATGTTATGACGAGTGAGTTTGGTGCCCCGTCGCAGCTCGAAAAAATTGATATGATCGACTATGCCGATCTCATCGTTATTAATAAATTTGAGCGACAAGGTTCAGAAGATGCAAAGCGCCAAGTGCAAAAGCAATACCAGCGAAGCCATCAATTATTTGATCGCGATGTAAGCGAAATGCCTGTATTCGGCACGATCGCCAGCCAATTTAACGATCCGGGAACGAATACGCTGTTTGTTGCCTTAATCGATTTAATTAACGAACGAATGGGCACGAATTGGACAACGACATTGCAAAAAGTTGATCATGTTGAAAAACAAAACGTCATTATCCCGAACGAACGTCGCCATTATTTGCGCGAAATTGCTGATACGATCCGTCAATATCATAAGCGCGTTAACGAGCAGTGTGAAATTGCCCGCCGCGTATTTCAGCTTGAAGGTGCCATCGAAACGATGAATGAGTATCATCGGGAACAAGCATTGGAAGCTTTACAAGATGCAAAGCGATCATATGAGGAAAAATTAACGCCAGAGTCGAGAAAGCTATTAGCTTCATGGGAAGATGTAAAAAAGAAATATGCCGCCAAAGAGTTTGTGACAAAAGTGCGCGATAAAGAAATCGTCACGCCACTAACGACAAAAAGTTTAGCAGGGTTAAATATTCCAAAAGTGGCGTTGCCAAAGTTTAAAGATTACGGAGAAATTTTACGATGGCTTTATAAAGAAAACGTTCCAGGTGTATTTCCATTTACCGCAGGTGTATTCCCGTTTAAACGGCAAGAAGAAGATCCGAAGCGGCAATTTGCAGGAGAAGGTACGCCAGATCGGACGAATCGGCGTTTCCATTACTTATGTAAAGATGACCCGGCAAAACGGCTCAGCACAGCATTTGATTCCGTTACGTTATATGGAGAAGACCCGAATGAACGCCCGGACATTTTCGGAAAAATCGGTGAAAGCGGCGTAAGCGTTTGTACGTTAGATGATATGAAAAAGTTATACAAAGGTTTTGATTTATGCCATCCCCTTACATCTGTATCGATGACAATTAACGGTCCTGCGCCAATCATTTTAGCGATGTTTCTAAATACAGCGATTGACCAACAAGTAGAAAAGAAAGAAGCAGAGCTTGGACGAAAGTTAACGAAAGAAGAATACGAACAAGTGAAAGCATGGACGTTGCAAACGGTTCGCGGAACAGTCCAAGCGGACATTTTAAAAGAAGACCAAGGGCAAAATACGTGTATTTTTTCGACTGAGTTTGCTTTGCGCATGATGGGGGACATTCAACAATACTTTATCGACAATCGCGTTCGTAACTATTATTCTGTTTCCATCTCAGGCTATCATATTGCTGAAGCAGGAGCGAATCCGATTACGCAATTGGCGTTTACGCTAGCAAACGGTTTCACGTACGTAGAATATTATTTAAGCCGAGGCATGCACATTGATGATTTTGCGCCAAACTTATCGTTTTTCTTCAGTAACGGTCTCGATCCAGAATATACTGTCATCGGTCGGGTAGCCCGACGCATTTGGGCGGTTGCGATGCGTGAAAAATACGGGGCAAATGAACGAAGCCAAAAGTTGAAATATCACGTGCAAACGTCAGGGCGCTCGCTTCACGCACAAGAAATTGACTTTAACGACATTCGTACAACGTTACAAGCGCTTATGGCGCTCCATGATAATTGTAACTCGCTTCATACGAACGCCTATGATGAAGCGATTACAACACCGACTGAAGAGTCTGTCCGTCGGGCGATGGCTATTCAGCTCATCATTACAAAAGAACATGGGTTAACGAAAAATGAAAACCCACTACAAGGTTCATTCATTATTGAAGAGTTAACAGATTTAGTTGAAGAAGCGGTGTTAAAAGAGTTCGAACGTCTTGATGAACGTGGCGGCGTACTTGGCGCGATGGAAATGCAATATCAACGCGGCAAAATTCAAGATGAATCGATGTATTATGAAATGAAAAAACATAGCGGAGAGTTGCCGATCATTGGCGTGAACACATATTTAAATCCGAATGCAGCTGTCGAGGAAGAAATTGAAAGCTTGCAGCTTGCGCGCGCCTCGTACGAAGAAAAGCAACTACAACTCGAAAACTTGCGCAAATTCCAGGAACAACATAAAGGTGAAGTCGATGAAGCGCTTGCGCGGTTAAAACATGTCGCTGTAAGCGGTGGAAACATTTTCGCTGAACTAATGGAAACGGTCAAAGTAGCAAGCTTAGGACAAATTACAAAAGCGTTGTACGAAGTCGGTGGACAATATCGCCGCAATATGTAATGTCGGGGGATGTCCCGACATTTTTTTGGGCAACCGTCTAGCATAAAGTAAATGAATTTGTTTATAATGAATGGTATGGATTTTTGTTGTTTTCATACGTTGGAGAAAGGGAGTGCGGAAAGTGAGTTTGGAGCAATACTCTCAAGAACAATTGCGAGAGATGTCTTTCGTCGAACTTGCGTATTTACTATTATGTGAGAAAAAGCAGACGGTGTCATTTCAAGAGATGGTTGAACAGCTAGTCGCGATGAAAGGATTATCTGAAAGCGAAGTGAGCGCGCGATTAGCGCAGTTTTATACAGATTTAAACGTCGACGGCCGATTTATTTGTGTTGGGGAAACGGCTTGGGGCTTGCGTTCGTGGTATCCGTATGATCAAACAGAGGATGAAGCAGTGCCTGTAGAACGCGTGAAGAAGAAGAAAAAAGTGGCGGATGACTTTGACGATTTCGATGAACTCATCGATGAAGACGAACTCGTATATGACGATTTAGATGAAGAATTATTAGATGATGAAGAGCTGTTAGACGATGATTTTGTATTAGATGAAGACGAAGAAGTCATTGATGATTTATTAGATGAAGAACTCGATTTAGACGACGCTCCAATTGATGAAGAGCTAGACGTCGTCGATGAAGAATTAGAGTTAGAAGAAGATGAGGAATTATAACCTTGACTTTTTACATCGATATATGTAGAATTCTGTTTGGGCTCTTTTCATAGAGATACGTTCGCTCCCTTACATATTTGTAAGCGGAGCGTTTTTATTTTTCCCCGAATTCGCACACACTGTAACTATTCTAAATGAGTTGAGGGGGAAGGTTTTCATGACAAAATATATTTTTGTAACAGGTGGCGTTGTATCATCGCTTGGGAAAGGAATTACGGCTGCATCACTTGGCCGATTATTAAAAAATCGTGGCTTAAAAGTGACGATTCAAAAGTTTGATCCGTACATTAACGTTGACCCAGGAACGATGAGTCCGTATCAACACGGAGAAGTGTTCGTTACAGATGACGGAGCGGAAACGGACTTAGACTTAGGACATTATGAGCGCTTTATTGACATTAATTTAAACAAATACAGCAACGTAACAACGGGAAAAATTTATTCAACCGTATTGAAAAAAGAACGTCGCGGCGATTATTTAGGTGGTACGGTACAAGTTATTCCTCACATTACAAACGAAATTAAAGAGCGCGTGTTTCGAGCAGGGCGTGAAACGAATGCGGACGTAGTTATTACTGAAATTGGTGGAACGGTTGGTGATATTGAATCTCTTCCGTTTTTAGAAGCGATTCGTCAAATTAAAAGCGATGTCGGCCGTGACAACGTCATGTACATTCATTGTACGCTTGTACCGTATATTAAAGCGGCAGGTGAAATGAAAACGAAACCGACGCAACATAGTGTCAAAGAGTTGCGCAGCTTAGGCATTCAGCCAAACGTCATCGTCGTGCGTACAGAAATGCCGATGTCTCAAGATATGAAAGATAAAATCGCTTTGTTCTGTGACATCGATCCGAAAGCGGTCATTGAAGCGCGCGATGCCGATACGTTATACGCTGTGCCACTTATGCTTCAGGAACAAAAGCTCGATCAAATCGTTTGTGAACATTTAAAATTAAATTGTAACGAAGCGGATATGACCGAATGGGTTGCGCTCGTTGAAAAAGTGCGCAACTTATCAAACAAAACAACGATTGCGCTCGTTGGAAAGTACGTTGAATTGCAAGATGCGTACATTTCTGTCGTCGAAGCGTTGCGTCACGCCGGATACGCATTTGATGCAGATATCGATATTCGTTGGATTAACTCCGAACATGTTGATCGAAACAACGTTGCACAGTTGCTTCAAGGGGTAAATGGCATTCTCGTTCCAGGTGGATTTGGCGATCGTGGTATTGAAGGAAAAATTGAGGCGATTCGCTATGCGCGCGAGCAACGTATCCCATTCCTCGGCATTTGTTTAGGTATGCAGTTAGCATCTGTCGAATTTGCTCGTCATGTCGTCGGGTTAAAAGGCGCTCATTCGGCGGAAATCGATCCGAACACGCCACATCCAATTATTGATTTATTGCCAGAACAAAAAGATATTGAAGATTTAGGAGGAACGCTTCGTCTCGGATTGTATCCGTGCAAGCTCGTTGAAGGAACGAAAGCGTACGAAGCATATCAAGATGAAGTCATTTATGAACGCCATCGCCATCGTTATGAATTTAACAATGAGTATCGTACGATGATGGAGGAAAATGGTTTTGTCTTTTCCGGTACAAGCCCAGACGGTCGCCTTGTAGAAATTATTGAGTTGAAAGATCATCCATGGTTCGTGGCGGCGCAGTTTCATCCAGAATTTACATCTCGCCCGACGCGTCCGCAGCCACTTTTCCGCGAATTTATTCGCGCATCGTTAGAAAAATAAAGGAGGATGTCCGATATGGGCATCCTCTTACTCGTATTCCGCAACGATTTCTTGCGTCATGAGCGCTAAGCTATGATAGGCAAATAAAGCGGCAATCGCAGAAGGAAAGCCAACACGCGTACCGTCTTCTGTTGGAACGAGCGGATGTTTTAAACATAAATCAATATGTACATCGACATAGTCAACAAGTGATGCCGTCGTTTCCGCTTTAACAGATGACATGCCGATCGTCCATATGTTTTGTTTTTGAAGCTGTTTGGCGATGTCAATAGCTTTTTCATCTGTGCAAAAACGTGCAATGATAAGCACGCGGTCAGCAGTTGTTACTTCGGTCATGTTGAACCGTTTTACGTTTGGGAACCTTTCAGCTCCATGTAGCGCTTCCGCAACAACCGCTTCCATTTCATCGATACCGTAAATAAAAATCGTACCGTTACCAATGACTGCTTGCGCAAGTAAACGGGCGGCATCCTCAAACTGTTGTTCTTCTTGGACACTTATGCGCTGAAACACACCAACAAGTTGTGTTGATAATATTTTTAACATGATAAATCTCCTTTTCATGCGACGTTGTCTTTGTTGCTCATTATATTAAAAAATAAAAAAATGATCAAAATTAGAACATGAAGCAGGATAAATGGTAAAAATTTCGAAATAATGATACGATAATAAAAATAGGAACTTTACATATGAAAAAAAGAAAAATAGAGGTGTTTATATGGCGGGGAAGATTTTGATTGTGGACGATCAGTTTGGCATTCGTATTTTATTAAATGAAGTATTTCAAAAAGAAGGGTACGAAACGTATCAGGCGGCAAACGGTGTTCAAGCTCTTGATTTGTTTGCGAAACACTCCCCGGATTTAGTGTTGTTAGACATGAAAATTCCGGGCATGGACGGAGTAGAAATTTTAAAGAAAATGAAAGAGATGAATGAAAATGTAAAAGTCATTGTAATGACGGCTTACGGAGAGCTTGATATGATTCATGAAACGAAAAAACTCGGTGCGCTGACTCACTTTGCGAAACCGTTTGACATAGACGATATGCGTGATGCAGTGAAACAATATATTGGTTAACCATTGACAGTTTTTTGAACTTTTTTCACAAAGTTTTGTTCGTTTCGGTGAATAATGTTGATGTGTGGAAACAAAGTTTGTTATTCTTATAATGTACATACTATTCGAGATCGTCTTGTATAAATTTGTCGAATTTTGGCCATTGTACATGTGAGAGGCGCTTTCGGATAGTGAATCATGGCTACATTTAAGGAGGATTTAACGATGCCTTTAGTTTCAATGACGGAAATGCTTAAACAAGCATTGGCAGGCAAGTATGCGGTCGGTCAATTCAATATTAACAACCTAGAATGGACGCAAGCGATTTTAGCAGCAGCGGAAGAAGAAAAGTCCCCTGTGATCCTCGGTGTGTCTGAAGGAGCAGCTCGCTATATGGGCGGCTTTAAAACAGTTGTAAACATGGTCAAAGGGTTAATGGAAGACATGAACATTACGGTTCCTGTTGCGATTCACCTTGACCACGGTTCAAGCTTTGAAAAATGTAAAGCAGCGATTGACGCTGGATTTACATCTGTTATGATCGACGCATCACATCATCCGTTTGAAGAAAACGTTGAAATTACATCAAAAGTTGTAGAGTACGCTCATGCACGCGGCGTATCTGTTGAAGCGGAGCTCGGAACAGTCGGTGGACAAGAAGATGACGTTGTTGCGGAAGGAATTATTTATGCAAATCCAGATGAGTGCGAAGAGCTTGTGAAGCGTACAGGCATCGACTGTTTAGCGCCAGCGCTCGGTTCTGTGCACGGTCCATACAAAGGCGAACCAAAACTAGGCTTCAAAGAGATGGAAGAAATTCGTGATCGTACAGGTGTACCACTCGTATTACACGGCGGAACAGGTATCCCAACAGAACAAATTCAACGTGCCATTTCGCTCGGTACATCAAAAATTAACGTCAATACAGAAAACCAAATGGCATTTACAAAAGTAGTGCGCGAAGTGTTAGCAAAAGATGAAAAAGTGTACGATCCGCGCAAATTCCTCGGCCCTGGCCGCGATGCCATTAAAGAGACAGTGATTGGCAAAATGCGCGAATTCGGTTCTTCCGGCAAAGCGTTGTAATAAAAGCCGCACCGTTTCAGCCTTGCTGAAGCGGGCGGTTTTGTTTCATTCCACTTTGAAAGCGTTTAGGAGGTTGAAAATTATGAAATTTTTTATTGACACAGCAAATATTGATGAAATCCGCCATGCGCATGAGCTTGGTATTTTAGCGGGAGTAACAACAAATCCAAGCCTTGTCGCAAAAGAGAACGTATCGTTTCACGATCGTCTTCGTGAAATTACTTCTCTCGTTTCGGGCTCAGTTAGTGCGGAAGTTATCGCTACAGATGCAGAAGGAATGATTGCGGAAGGGGAAGAATTAGCGAAAATTGCCCCAAACATTACCATTAAAGTGCCGATGACACCAGAAGGACTAAAGGCAGTAAAAGTATTTAGCGAAAAAGGCATTAAAACAAACGTAACACTTATTTTCAGCGCAAATCAAGCATTGTTGGCGGCACGCGCTGGGGCAACATACGTATCGCCATTTTTAGGACGTCTTGATGATATTGGGCATAACGGCTTAGACTTAATCGAAACGATCGCAAACATTTTTGCCATTCATGACATTGAGACAGAAATTATCGCGGCATCCATTCGTCATCCACAGCATGTGACAGAAGCTGCATTAAAAGGAGCGCATATTGCGACTGTTCCTTACAACGTGCTTATGCAACTATTTAAACATCCACTTACTGATCAAGGCATCGAAAAATTTTTAGCAGACTGGAATAAAGCAAACCAAAAATAACGATTAAGCAGTTTTCCGTCGCGTTCTAGTACTTGCATTGCGAGAAGGGAGACACATATGGAAAAGTTAAAAATCGTTGGCGGTGACCTCCTTCAAGGCTCCGTGCGCATTAGTGGAGCGAAAAATAGCGCCGTCGCGCTCATTCCAGCCGCTATTTTAGCGAACGCACCTGTAGTCATTGAAGGGTTGCCGAACATTTCAGACGTTCATGTGCTCGGACAATTAATTGAAGAAATTGGTGGTGCCTTTCATTTCAATGAACACGAAGTCGTCATCGACCCGACACATATCGTTTCCATGCCTTTGCCGAACGGAAAAGTGAAAAAGTTGCGCGCTTCTTATTATTTGATGGGTGCGATGCTCGGGCGATTTAAAAAAGCAGTGATTGGATTGCCGGGCGGTTGTCATTTAGGGCCGCGCCCAATTGATCAGCACATTAAAGGATTTGAGGCGCTTGGAGCAAAAGTGACAAACGAACAAGGTGCCATTTATTTACGAGCTGAAGAGCTTCATGGTGCGCGCATTTACTTGGACGTTGTCAGCGTAGGCGCGACGATCAACATTATGTTAGCTGCCGTCTTAGCGAAAGGACGAACGATTATTGAAAACGCAGCAAAAGAACCAGAAATTATTGATGTGGCGACGCTATTGACAAACATGGGTGCGCGCATTAAAGGGGCAGGAACAGACGTCATTCGCATTGACGGTGTGGAACAGTTGCACGGTTGCCGCCATTCCATTATTCCGGATCGCATTGAAGCAGGAACGTATATGATTATCGGTGCAGCCATGGGAAAAGAAGTGATTATCGACAACGTCATTCCGCAACATTTAGAAGCTGTTATTGCGAAAATGCGAGAAATGGGCGTCATTGTAGAAACGAGCGATGACCAAATTTTTGTTGCGACGAAAGATCATCTTCGTGCTGTCGATATTAAAACGCTCGTTTACCCTGGTTTTCCGACCGATTTACAACAGCCATTCACTTCACTATTAACGAAAGCGTCTGGGACGGGCATTGTGACAGATACAATTTATAGCGCACGATTTAAACATATTGATGAATTGCGGCGCATGAACGCTAACGTAAAAGTCGAAGGGCGTTCAGCGATCATTACAGGTCCATCTCGACTACAAGGGGCAAAAGTGCGTGCGACCGATTTGCGCGCAGGAGCTGCCCTTGTCGTTGCTGGACTAATGGCCGAAGGGGTTACAGAAATTACAGGATTAGAACATATTGATCGGGGCTACAGCAACTTAGTTGATAAACTCGCCAACCTTGGCGCAACGATTTGGCGTGAACAAATGACAGAGCAAGAAATTGAGCAACTGAAGAACACATAATGCAACAAAGGGGAGAGGGAGAAACGATGGAAAGAAGTTTATCGATGGAGCTTGTCCGTGTAACAGAAGCTGCGGCATTAGCTGCAGCACGCTGGATGGGGCGCGGTAAAAAAGATGAAGCAGATGAGGCGGCTACGTCTGCGATGCGCGATGTATTTGATACAGTACCGATGAAAGGAACGGTTGTCATCGGTGAAGGGGAAATGGACGAAGCACCGATGTTGTACATTGGAGAAAAGCTTGGCAACGGTTACGGTCCGCGCGTTGATGTCGCAGTTGATCCGCTCGAAGGAACAAATATTGTCGCTTCTGGTGGTTGGAACGCTTTAGCCGTTGTCGCGGTAGCGGATCATGGCAACTTGCTTCACGCGCCAGATATGTACATGGATAAAATTGCTGTTGGACCTGAAGCGGTTGGCATGATCGACATTAACGCACCGATTATTGATAATTTAAAAGCGGTAGCGAAAGCGAAAAACAAAGATATTGAAGACGTTGTGGCGATTATTTTAAATCGTCCACGCCACGAGCGCATCATTGCGGAGTTGCGTGAAGCAGGTGCGCGTATTAAGCTCATTAATGATGGTGACGTCGCTGCCGCGATTAATACAGCGTTTGATCATACAGGTGTAGATATTTTATTTGGTTCAGGAGGCGCACCAGAAGGGGTATTAGCGGCTGTTGCGCTGAAATGCCTCGGTGGAGAAATACAAGGAAAACTATTGCCACAAAACGATGCTGAATTAGATCGTTGTAAAAGAATGGGTATTGACGTAAACCGTGTGTTGCGTATGGAAGATCTCGTCAAAGGGGACGATGCCATTTTTGCAGCAACGGGTGTAACGGACGGAGAGTTGTTGCGGGGGGTACAATTTAAAGGTACATATGGCGAAACACACTCCGTTGTTATGCGTGCGAAATCTGGCACGGTTCGTTTTATTGAAGGACGCCACAGCTTAAAGAAAAAGCCGAACCTTGTCATCAAATAATTGCGGGATGCGCGAACTTTTCGCGCTCTCGCTCTTTTTCTATTGATTGAAAATATAAAAAAAGGGTAAAATAGTCGTGTTACGTCTCTTCTCGTGATCATCTTTTCATCTTCGCTGTTTCCAACCCAAAGAGTAATTCATGAAAATAAATAAAAGAGTGGTGTAAGTATGGAGTTAGGAGATTTAACGATTGCAACGCTAGAAGATATGACGATTAAAGAGCTATACGAATTAGCTCGTCAATACAAAATATCGTATTACAGTAAACTGACAAAAAAAGAATTAATTTTTGCCATTTTAAAAGCGCGCGCAGAACAAGACGGTCTTTTCTTCATGGAAGGCGTGCTTGAAATTATTCAATCAGAAGGGTTTGGTTTTTTACGTCCAATTAACTATTCCCCTAGTTCAGAAGATATTTATATTTCCGCATCGCAAATTCGCCGCTTCGATCTGCGCAACGGTGATAAAGTATCAGGAAAAGTGCGCCCGCCAAAAGAAAACGAACGGTATTTTGGGTTGTTGCACGTCGAAGCTGTAAACGGTGAAGACCCAGAAATTGCAAAAGAGCGCGTACACTTTCCAGCGCTTACGCCGCTTTATCCAAACCGACAAATGAAGCTAGAAACGACACCGGACAAACTATCTACTCGTCTCATCGATTTAATTGCTCCGATCGGATTCGGTCAGCGCGGTTTAATTGTTGCGCCTCCAAAAGCGGGAAAAACGATGTTGTTAAAAGAAATCGCCAACAGCATTACAACGAACCATCCTGACGTTGAACTGATCGTTTTACTCATTGACGAGCGTCCAGAGGAAGTGACGGATATTGAACGTTCCGTATCTGCCGATGTCGTCAGCTCGACGTTTGATGAAGTGCCAGAAAATCATATTAAAGTGGCGGAGCTCGTACTTGAACGAGCAATGCGTCTTGTGGAGCATAAACGTGACGTTGTTATTTTAATGGATAGTATTACTCGTTTAGCGCGCGCATACAACCTCGTCATTCCTCCAAGCGGCCGAACGCTTTCAGGAGGAATTGATCCGGCTGCGTTCCATCGTCCAAAACGGTTTTTCGGGGCAGCAAGAAACATTGAAGAAGGTGGCAGTTTAACGATTTTAGCGACCGCTCTTGTCGATACAGGTTCGCGCATGGACGATGTCATTTATGAAGAATTTAAAGGAACAGGAAATATGGAGCTTCATCTTGATCGCTCATTAGCGGAAAAACGTATTTTCCCTGCGATTGACATTCGTCGCTCAGGTACACGAAAAGAGGAATTGTTAATCCCAAGAGAACATTTAGAAAAATTATGGGCGATTCGTAAGACAATGTCAGATACGCCAGACTTTATTGAGCGATTTATTCACCGACTAAAGCAAACAAAGACAAACGAAGAGTTTTTTGCGATGTTGGATGAAGAGTGGAAAACAGCCGGAAATTTAAAACGGTTATAAATGGATAGTTGCAAAACAGCGGGACGGTTGTTATAATTTTATCATGTGTGTTTTTGATTGCATATAAACTCTGTTTCGAAAAGATTCAGGGCGGAAGGAGATGAAATGAGATGAAAGCAGGAATCCATCCAAACTATAAAAAAGTGATGGTTAAATGCGCGTGTGGAAACGAGTTTGAGAGCGGTTCTGTTAAAGACGAAGTGCGCGTAGAAATTTGCTCAGCGTGCCATCCATTCTACACAGGACGTCAAAAATTCGCTTCTGCTGCAGGACGTGTTGATAAATTTAACAAAAAATACGGCCTTAAGTAATCCGTATGTCATGAAAACAGGCAAGCGAACATTTTTCACTTGCCTGTTTTTTTCGTGAAAGCTTGAAAGGAAGGAGACGCCCTGATGGATGTTATGAAGCAATCCGGCTGGCTCGAAGTCATTTGCGGCAGCATGTTTTCAGGAAAATCAGAAGAACTCATTCGCCGCGTACGCCGCGCCCAATTTGCGAAACAAGAAGTGAAAGTGTTTAAGCCAGCGATTGATAATCGATATAGTGAAGAAGCTGTCGTTTCTCATAATGGAACTTCTGTTATTGCTATTCCTGTTTCTTGTGCGTTAGACATTCGAAAACATATCTCCGCAAATACGGACGTTGTGGCGATTGATGAAGTGCAGTTTTTTGACGAACATGTCGTTCATGTTGTGCAACAGCTTGCTGATGAAGGATATCGTGTCATTGTGGCTGGTTTAGACCAAGATTTTCGCGGTGAACCGTTCGGACCTGTTCCAACGTTAATGTCTATCGCTGAATCGGTGACAAAGCTACAAGCTGTTTGTACCGTCTGTGGCTCTCCTGCATCGCGCACGCAGCGGCTCATTAACGGTCGTCCTGCATCGTACAACGACCCTGTCATTTTAATCGGTGCAAGTGAATCGTACGAACCACGTTGCCGCCATCATCATGAAGTGCCTGATCATCCAGCGAAAATACAACAATTGCAAATGAATGAAAATATGAAATAATACTTTTTTGATGTTGCTATATTTTTTGAAAACTAAAAGATATTTTATGATAAAAAGTACTCTCGCTTTGCACGAGGGTACTTTTTTAAGCGGGATAATAGACTAAAAATTCTAAAAATTGTACAATTAATATGAAATTATTTTTTGGGAGTTAGTGTATGAATATTCATAAATTTGTTATGCCTGAAGTAATTTTTGGGAAAGGTTCTATTCAGCAAGTAGGAGAAAGTTGTTTGCGACTTGGGGCAACGAGTGTACTTATCGTTAGCGATCCAGGGGTTATGGAAGCTGGTTGGCTTGATATGGTCGTGCGAAGTTGTCAACAAGTTGGGCTAAATTACACGACATTTTATGACGTTACTATCAATCCGAAAGATAAAGAGGTAGAGAAAGGATGCCGTGTATATCTTGAGAACGGGTGTGATGCAATTGTCGGGATTGGGGGGGGGAGTTCCATCGATGTAGCTAAAGCGATCGCAATTCTTGCTACAAATGGCGGACGGATTCGTGACTATGAAGGGATCGACAAAATTCGTTATCCGCTCCCGCCACAAGTGATGGTACCGACGACTGCTGGGTCAGGATCGGAAGTTTCTCAGTTTTCCGTAATTGTAGATACAAAATCAGAGAAAAAGATGACAATTATTTCCCGTTCTCTCATTCCAGACATCGCTATTATTGATCCAGAAACATTATCGACTAAAAATACACATTTAACTGCTTCAACAGGATTAGATGTATTGACACACGGCATCGAGGCTTACGTAAGTCTAGCAGCAACACCGTTGACGGATGTGCAGTCGAAAAACGCCATTTCGCTTGTAGCTGAGTATTTAAGACCTTCGGTGGCTTCGAAAATTAACATAGAGGCTAAAACCAATATGGCGATGGCAAGTTTGCAAGCAGGCTTAGCATTCTCTAATGCGATTTTAGGGGCAGTGCATGCAATGTCACACGCTGTAGGAGGAAAATATAGTCTTCTTCACGGAGATGTCAATTCGATTTTGTTGCCACATGTCATGGAATTTAATTTGTTAGCGAATCCGAAAAAATTCGCAGACATTGCCCTTCTTCTTGGAGTCGATACTCGGGGGATGTCGTACATGGAAGCTGGAAAAAAAGCGATTGACTACGTAAAGCAGCTGGCAATAGATATCGGGGCGCCACAACGGTTGTCCGATATTGGTGTAGAGGAAGTTGAATTGAGGAGAATGAGTGTAGTTGCTTTTCACGATGCGTGCATGATTACGAATCCGCGAGATGTAACAGTTGAAGACATTGAGGAGTTATTTAGAAAGGCATGGTAGAAGAAATGAGAGAGAAGCAACAAATGATTAACTTGTTAACGGGGGTACAATCTTCGAAGAAGAGCTACTATACTGAACTAAAAAAAATGGTAAACGAGTTAAAAAAGAAAAATATGCAATTAGAAATCATTAATGATATTACGAAAAGTTTCAATATCGATATGTCGATTGATGATATGTTGAGAAATACGTTTGACAAGTTGAAAGAGATTTTCTATATAGACAGAATTAGCTTATTGCTGTATGAACAAGAACAACTTGTATTAACAAACGTATACCCCGAGCACGATTTATATTTTCCTGTTGGTTTTGTTTTACCGAGAGGAAATTCTCTTTACTGGAAAGCAATTCAATCGCTTGAAAAAACGTTTCATCAAGTGCAAGACGAACAAACATTTATCGAGAATAAAGTGTATCAATCGCTAGGGATTTGTAGTTTACTACTTATCCCACTTATGAGGAAAGCTCGGGTTATCGGTTTGTTAAGTATCGGTAGTAAAGAAATGGTTGTATATGATGAATCAGATCTTTCATTTTTTCAGCAATTTGGTGACCAATTAGCTGTTTGTATTGAAAATGCCCGCCTGTACAATGAAGTGTTGAAAAGTGAAAAGGAATGGGAAGAAACGTTTCGGGCGGTTTCTGAAATGATATTTGTTGTTGATTTAGAAGGTAACATTTTAAAGTATAACGATGCGGCTAAAGAGTTTTTTTCGTTAGATTTACTAAAAACAAATATTTGCCAATTACTAGCGATAGATCCTAAAGAAAGCCCGATCATTGAAAATGTAGAAATGAAAAAGCCTGTTCACCGACAGTTTCACATTCAGCAACGTGTCTGTGAACTCCATGCTTATCCTGTGTGGAATGAACAGCAAAAGATATATGCTTCCATTATTTACATCAATGATATTACTGAAAAGCTTCAAATTGAAGCGCAGCTTGTTCAATCAGGCAAGCTTGCTGCCATTGGTGAGATGGCGGCAGGTATTGCGCATGAACTGAACAACCCACTTACGGCGATTCTTGGCAACGCTCAATTATTGCTACGATCGATAGAAAAAGACAACCGTTCCTACAAACTGTTACAAGATATTTATTTATGTGGAAAGCGTTGTAAAACGATTATCCAAAATTTATTAACATTCTCTAGACAAGATGAATATGTTTTTGAAGAGTGCTCTGTTAATGAGGCTGTTGAGCAAGTACTTGGATTGATTGGTGACCAAATTCACAAGCAGAACATTTTCATTCAAAAAAAGCTAGATCATTCTGTGGAGTTGATCGAAGGAAATATACAACAAATTGGACAAATTATTTTGAATCTTTTAATTAATGCGAAAGACGCGCTAGAAGAAGTGGAAAACGAGCGAAAAATAATTGTCGTTGAAACGAAGCAAGTAATCGAGAACGAAAAACAGTGGGTTACATTATGTGTTAAAGATAACGGGAAAGGTATCGCGGAACAACATTTACAAGAAATTTTCAACCCATTTTTCACGACAAAGAGACCGGGAAAAGGGACAGGTCTTGGATTATCCGTCAGCTTAGGTATTGCGGAGGCGCATGGTGGGACGATTGAAGTCGTTAGTGAGCCCGGTAAAGGAAGCGAGTTTCGATTAAAGCTTCCAGTACAGTAGAGGAGGGAAGTGAATGAGCACTATTTTGGTCATTGATGACGAACGTGAAGTAGGTACGTTTTTCCGTCATTTTCTAGAAGAGAAAGGATATAGTGTTAAAATTGGGTTAAGTGGAAAAGATTTTTCACAGCTTATTAAACAACACCGCTTTGATTTAGCGTTAATTGACGTGAAATTGCCGGATACGAACGGGTTAGAGTTGTTAAGGCAGCTTAAGCTTTCTATTCCTTCCTGCAAGGCGGTCGTGATGACGGGCTATAGTACTGTGAAAACGGCGGTGGAAGCAATTAAATATGGGGCGAGTGACTATGTGGAAAAGCCGTTCGACGATATTGACCAGCTGGAGCAATTAATAGACGGGCTGTTACGTAGTGGTGCTACTTCCGCGCAAAGCGACATGTATAAACTCGCTGACACGCTTGGATTTATTGTTGGAATGAACAAAGAAATGAATGACTTATTGAAACTTGCCTATAAAATTGCGAAAAAAAATGTAAACGTACTGATTGAAGGGGAAACAGGAACAGGGAAAGAGGTACTTGCCCATTTCATCCATAGTGCCAGTATGCGATATGATCAACCGTTCATTGGTATGAATTGCGGTGCGGTTTCGGAAACATTGTTGGAAAGTGAATTGTTTGGCTATGAGAAAGGAGCATTTACCGGGGCTGTAAAAGAAAAGAAAGGTATTTTTGAAATCGCTCACCGTGGCACTTTGTTTTTAGATGAAATTGGTGAAGCATCGCTTGCTACGCAAGTAAAGTTGTTGAGAGTATTAGAAACAGGAGAATATATGCGCGTCGGAGGTGAGACGGTTCGCAAAACGAATACGCGCATTATTGCTGCATCGCATGTTAACCTAGCTAAAGCGGTAGAAGAAAAAACTTTTCGGGAGGATTTGTTATATCGTCTTGATGTTGTGAAGTTAACGATTCCACCGCTTCGTGAACGTTTAGAAGACTTGCCGCTTCTCATTGACTACTTTTTAAAAAAATTAAACAGCTCTTTATCTTTTTCTGAAGAGAGCATCGCTTATATGAAACAATACCATTGGCCTGGAAATGTAAGAGAGCTGTTTAATGTTGTCAAACGTGCAGTGACATTAGCAGAGGGAGAAACATCCGTCATCCCCCCTTCATATTTGCCAGAAAAGTTAAAATCTTTACGATATCAAAGGGGAACGGTAGAGAGCCAAGTCGTAAAAAATGAAATGGACTTTGAAACATATGTGCAATGGTGGACAAATCATATTTTAAACATGTGGAAGAGCGACGAAAATGTTGATCTCGAGTATGTACTTGCTTCGGTGAAAGAAATGGAGATGGAAGTCAGTCGATCATTTATTATGAAAACATTAAAGGAGACAATTGGAAATAGAAAAGAGGCAGCAAAGCGATTAAATATTACAGTTCGAAAACTAAGGTATTTATTGAAAGAAAAAGGTGTGGATTCAAAAGTATAAATCACTTTTGAATCCGTCCCTTATATATTAAACATCTAGTAACTTTTTAAAGAATAAAGCATTTTCAAGGAGGTGAGGAAAACTCAATCAAACATTTTTGATCTTGTTAAAAAACGCACCCCTTCGGATCCTTCAAGTGAAAACATACCACCGCGACCAGGGACGACATCAATAATGAGTTGTGTATGTTTCCAATATTCGTATTGAGCAGCGTGCATATAAAATGGGCATCCTCCGATTTCCCCAAGCAATACGTCTGAGTTACCGATCATAAACTCTCCTTGCGGGTAACACATCGGTGAACTTCCATCGCAACATCCACCAGATTGATGAAACATCAGTGGACCATATTTCGTTTTTAGTTTTTCAATAAGTTGTAGGGCTGCGTCGGTCGCTATTACTTTCGGTTGCATGTGCATCATCCTTTCAAAAAAGGCAGCGCTTTGGAGACGCTGCCTGAACGATTAGAAAAATCCGAGTTTTTTCGGTGAATAGCTAACAAGCAAGTTTTTCGTTTGTTGGTAATGTTCGAGCATCATTTTGTGCGTTTCGCGACCGATTCCTGACATTTTATATCCGCCAAACGCTGCATGGGCCGGATAAGCGTGATAGCAATTTGTCCACACGCGTCCAGCTTGAATGCCGCGACCAAAGCGATAGGCTGTATTCATATCGCGCGTCCATACACCAGCACCTAGTCCGTATAATGTATCGTTTGCGATGGACAACGCTTCTTCTTGATCTTTAAATGTTGTGACAGATACAACCGGACCGAAAATTTCTTCTTGGAAGATGCGCATCCGATTATGTCCCTTAAAGACGGTCGGTTTCACATAATAGCCGCCTTGTAAATCTCCTTCTAACATATTGCGTTCGCCACCGATGAGAAGTTCAGCCCCTTCTTGTTTGCCGATATCAATGTATGACAAAATTTTCTCTAGCTGTTCGGATGAAGCTTGGGCGCCAATCATTGTACTCGTATCGAGCGGATTGCCTTGTTTAATTTGTTTGACTCGTTCTAATGCTCGTTCCATAAATACATCATAAATGGATTCTTCGATTAATGCACGTGAAGGGCATGTACACACTTCTCCTTGATTTAAAGCGAACATCGTAAACCCTTCAAGCGCTTTATCAAAAAATTCGTCATCTTTCGCAGCGACGTCTGCGAAGAAAATGTTTGGTGATTTTCCGCCGAGTTCAAGTGTGACCGGAATTAAATTTTGAGATGCATATTGCATAATGAGACGTCCTGTCGTCGTTTCGCCGGTAAAGGCAACTTTCGCAATTCGCGGGTTAGAAGCGAGCGGTTTGCCAGCTTCAAGACCGAATCCGTTGACGACGTTGACAACGCCTTTTGGTAATAAGTCTTGAATTAACTCGATTAGCACAAGAATCGATGTTGGAGTTTGTTCTGCTGGCTTTAATACGACGCAGTTACCAGCAGCTAAAGCAGGTGCAAGTTTCCAAGCGGCCATTAAAATCGGGAAATTCCACGGAATAATTTGTCCGACAACTCCGAGCGGCTCCTTAAAATGATAAGCAACGGTATCGTTGTCAAGCTCCGCTAATGTACCTTCCTCAGCGCGAATGCAACCAGCAAAATATCGGAAATGATCAATGGCTAAAGGAATGTCAGCGGCACGCGTTTCACGAATGGGCTTTCCATTTTCCCACGTTTCCGCTACAGCAAGCATGTCTAAGTTTTCTTCCATTCGGTCTGCGATTTTGTTTAACAGGCGTGCCCGCTCAGCAACAGATGTACGCCCCCATGCTTCCTTCGCTGCATGAGCTGCATCGAGTGCTAATTCAATATCGACAGCTTTTGAGCGAGGAACTTCGCAATATACTTGTCCAGTAACGGGCGAAATATTTTCAAAATATTCACCGTCAATTGGAGGTACCCATTCTCCTCCGATGAAATTTTCGTATCTTTTTTTGAATGTAATGAGTGAGCCAGGTTGTCCAGGCTGAGCGTAAATCATTTGAATTCCTCCTTGTTTTAAAAATTTAGCACAGGGAACGGTTTAAAAACCGCTCCCGTTTTCTAGTTTTTATAAAGTTAAAACAACGCGTCCGTTAATTTGTCCTTTTTCCATCCGTTCAAACACTTCATTGACTTTATCTAATGGAACCGCTTCCACGATTGGTCTAACTTTCCCTCGTGCTGCAAAATCCAATGCTTCCTGCATGTCCTTTCTCGTACCTACGATTGAGCCTCTCACCGTAACCCCATTTAAGACTGTATCAAAAATCGGAATTGGTAATTCATCGTGAGGTAAGCCAACAACAACAAGGCATCCACCACGTTTCACGGATTGGTAAGCTTGTTCGAATGCCTTTTTTGTGACGGCAACACTAATAGCTGCTTGAACCCCGCCCACTTTCTCTCGGATCGTCGTGACCGGATCTTCTTTTAGCCCATTAATCGCGAGATCGGCACCTAGTTTTGTTGCGAGTTCTGTTTTTTCATCGCTGATGTCTACAGCAACAACGTTAAATCCCATAGCTTTAGCGTATTGTAGCGCAATGTGACCTAAGCCACCGATGCCGTAGATTGCGACCCAATCACCCGGCTTCGCATCTGATACTTTTAATGCCTTATATGTCGTTACTCCAGCACAAAGAATTGGTGCGACTTCCACTGGATCTAAATTTTCTGGAATTCTTGCTACATAATCTGCCGGTGCTTTGCAATACTCCGCATATCCGCCGTCTACAGAATATCCTCCATTTAATTGATGGGGACAAAGCGTTTCTTGTCCACTCAAACAATACTCGCATTCTCCGCATGCTGAATATAACCAAGGGATACCTACCCGATCGCCTACTTTTATCGATTTTACCCCCTGACCTACTTCGACAACGACCCCAACTCCTTCGTGACCAGGAATGAGTGGGAGTTTAGGTTTAACTGGCCAGTCTCCGTGTGCCGCGTGTAAGTCTGTGTGACATACACCGCAAGCCTCAATTTTGACGAGCACTTCACCATACTCCAACTTTGGTTTTTCAACTTCCTCGATGCTTAGCTTTTGTTTGAACTCGTGAACGACTGCAGCTTTCATTTCTCCAGCTCCCCTTTCAAAAAATTTTTCGTTCGCTTATTTTCTAAGCAAAAAGCATGCCAAATTGAATAACAAGTAAAACAATCAAAACTTATATAGTAATGCCAAAATTTCGTCTTTTTATACCGGATAATTGATGTTTTGTTCACAAAATTGTCACAAGTTCAATAGGACTTTCTCATTCATTGAAACTGTAGTATAATCATGAATTAGACTGTGTATGGAACAAGAATAGGGGTGAATGGTGTGTTTGACCGTCTTCAAGCAGTAGAAGCCCGTTATGAAAAATTAAATGAACTATTAATGGATCCAGAAGTATTAAATGACCCGAAAAAGTTGCGTGATTATTCGAAAGAGCAATCCGATTTAGCGGAAACGGTACAAACGTATCGCGAATATAAATCGGTGCGTGAGCAGTTAGTAGATGCGAAAGCGATGTTGGAAGAAAAGCTCGATCCAGATATGCGGGAAATGGTGAAAGAAGAAATTAACGAGCTAGAAGAGCGTGAAGAACAGCTTGTTGAAAAGTTAAAAGTATTGTTGCTTCCGAAAGATCCGAACGATGATAAAAACGTCATTATGGAAATTCGCGGAGCGGCAGGTGGAGAGGAAGCCGCGCTTTTTGCAGGCGATTTATATCGCATGTATACGCGCTATGCGGAGTCGCAAGGATGGAAAACAGAAGTGATTGAAGCACATCCGACCGGACTTGGTGGCTACAAAGAAATCATCTTTATGATTCAAGGAAAAGGGGCATATTCAAAATTAAAATTTGAAAACGGTGCCCATCGCGTTCAGCGCGTACCAGAGACGGAATCGGGTGGACGCATTCATACGTCGACAGCGACAGTTGCGTGTTTGCCAGAGATGGAAGAAATTGAAATTGAAATTAATGAAAAAGATATTCGTGTTGATACGTTCGCATCGAGCGGTCCGGGAGGGCAAAGCGTTAATACGACGATGTCGGCTGTTCGTTTAACGCACATTCCAACAGGAATTGTTGTATCGTGCCAAGACGAAAAATCGCAAATTAAAAATAAAGAAAAGGCGATGAAAGTATTGCGCGCGCGCATTTACGATAAATACCAACAAGAAGCGCGTGCCGAATACGACCAAACGCGCAAACAAGCGGTCGGAACAGGTGATCGTTCTGAACGCATTCGCACATACAACTTCCCGCAAAATCGTGTGACAGACCATCGCATCGGCTTGACGATTCAAAAACTTGACCAAGTGTTAGAAGGAAAGTTAGATGAAATTATTGATGCGCTCATTTTAGACGATCAATCGAAAAAATTGGAGCAAGCGAACAATGAGCAGTAAAATATATGAAGTCCTTCAATGGGCTTCTTCTTTTTTCCGAGAGCACGGAAAGGAAGAAGTTGCTGCAGAATGGCTGTTGCGCCACCATTTACAAATGACGCGCGCGCAATTATTTGCTTCGTTACGTGAGCCAATGGATGAGGCGAGCAAACAAGCATTGATGGCGGATGTGAAAAAACATGCGCTGGAGCATATTCCGATTCAATATTTGATCGGATATGAGCACTTTTATGGCCGAACGTTTATCGTTAATGAGCATGTATTAATTCCACGTCCAGAAACCGAAGAGCTCGTTTCACATGTGCTGGCGCGCGCACGAAAACAGCCGCTTTCTGTCGTTGATGTCGGAACAGGAAGCGGAGCGATTGCGATTACGTTGTCGTTGGAACGACCAACGTGGTGTGTGTATGGCATTGATATTGCCGCCTCATCGCTTGAAGTCGCGAAAAAAAATGCCGCTCAGCTTGGCGCTTGCGTGCATTGGTTCGAAGGGGATTTATTACAGCCAATGATCGAACGAGGCATACAAGTTGATGTCGTTGTTTCTAATCCGCCATACATTCCAGCCTGTGACATCCCGACATTATCGCCTGTTGTGCAAAAAGAGCCGCTTCGTGCGCTTGTCGGTGGCGAAGATGGCTTGTTGTTTTATCGTCGTCTGACCGAGCAATTGCCTCAAGTTGTTTCAGAAAAAGCGCTAATTGCATTTGAAATCGGTCACGGACAAGGGCAAGCGGTCAAGACGATGTTGCAACAAACATTTCCTTCCGTACATGTCGATGTCCTTTTTGATATCAACGGTAAAGAGCGCATCGTCATCGCTCATCTCGCTTCCGAGTAACATCGGAAGCTTTTTATATTTTTTCATTTTCATAGTTTATCAACCTCCTTTTCTGGTTACACTGCATAACAAGAAAGGGGAGGTAAACAATGAATAAATACGTGATTATTTTATATATGACGATGGTTATGATCGGTGCGATTATTACAATATACGGTCAACAAACAGAAGCGCAAGGAGATGTCGTCATTCCAAATGAAGCGGTACGGTTGCGCATTTTAGCGAATAGCGATTCACCAGCAGACCAAGCGTTAAAGCGCGCCGTTCGCGATGCGGTAAATGAGCAAATTACGACATGGGTAAGCGACTTAACATCATTTGAAGAAGCAAAGCAAGTCATTGCCCAACATGTGCCCGAAATTGAACAAACGGTTGCTCGTGTTCTTCAAGAAAAAAAGAGTAATCAGTCGTACAAAGTGGCGTTCGGACGTGTATCATTTCCAACGAAAATATACGGTTCATATGTATATCCAGCAGGTGAGTACGATGCCGTATTAATTACGCTCGGCAAAGGTGAAGGAGCGAATTGGTGGTGCGTTTTATTCCCGCCGCTCTGTTTTCTCGATTTTTCCACAGGTGAAGCCGTTCGTCCTGTGGAAAAACAAGTTGAACAAGAGAAAGAAGTCGATCAAATAAGTGAACAACCGCTCGTTGTCGAGGATGAACAGCAAATAGAAGTGAAATTTTTCGTTGCGGAAGTATGGAAAAAGCTCATGCAATAAATATATCCACAAAATTATCAACAAAAAAGAGCAACATATCCACAATTTGTGGACAATTGTTGAGTATTTTGTATGAATCTTTTATACTCATGGAAGAAATGGCTGAAAAATGCTTGTGGGATATTGATAAACAAACAAGCAACTTGAATATGTATGAGGTGAAAACATTGAAAACACATGTGTTTTTTGTGGATAAAAATGTGGATGACTTAAATAGTTGTCCACAAATTACACAAGCGGCATCATATTTACAACGTGGCGACCTTGTCGCATTTCCGACAGAAACAGTGTACGGACTTGGTGCGAACGCCATGTCCACAGCGGCTGTGGAAAACATTTTTATAGCGAAAGGAAGGCCAAGCGATAATCCACTCATTGTCCACATTGCAACAACAGAACAATTGTACGATATTGTCTGCGACATCCCTCCTGTTGCATATACATTGATGGAACATTTTTGGCCTGGTCCATTGACGCTCGTCCTTCCAAAAAAAGAAGCAGTTTCTCCTCGTGTGACTGCAGGGTTAAACACGGTAGCAGTGCGCATGCCGAATCATCCGATCGCCCTCGCGCTCATTAAAGCAAGCGGGTTACCGATTGCTGCACCGAGTGCTAATCGTTCAGGACGACCGAGTCCGACGACGGCGAAGCATGTACTTGATGACTTAGATGGTCGTATTGCAGCAGTTGTTGATGGAGGGCAGACGGGCGTTGGAGTTGAATCGACAGTCATTGACTGTACGACAGCCATTCCGACCATTTTAAGACCAGGTGGCGTGACGAAAGAAGATATTGAACGAGTCATCGGAGTTGTAAATATTGACCGTGCGCTTGTGGAAAAAGAAGCAGTGCCGAAATCACCAGGCATGAAATATACACATTATGCACCGAAAGCTCCGTTAGTCGTTGTCCACGGTTCTTCTGTATTTTTGCAACAACTCGTCAATGAAAAACGTGCCGATGGTTTCAAAGTGGGAGTGTTAACGACGGAAGAGGGACGTCATACGTATGAAGCAGACGTTGTCATTTCTTGTGGACAACGACACGATTTACGAACGGTTGCGAAAAAGCTATACGATGCATTACGAACATTTGATACAACAAATGTGGATATCATTTATAGCGAATCGTTCCCATATGAAGGGATTGGTGTAGCCATTATGAATCGTCTATTAAAAGCAGCAGGACATGAACAAATGATGGAAAAATGATGTCTAAACTCCTTAGGGTGTGCATATGTTAACGTGAAGGCACGTCCTAAGGAGGCATTCATATGATTGGAGAAATAATCACATTAGCGATGATGGCATTTGCGCTGGGGATGGATGCGTTTTCAGTCAGCCTTGGCATGGGATTACTTCGGCTTCGATTGAAGCAAATCGCTTATATTGGATTAACGGTAGGTTTTTTCCATATTGTCATGCCTTTAGCTGGGATGGCGATCGGTCGGTTGTTATCTGTTCAGCTTGGTCATATGGCGACATACATCGGGGGAGCATTATTGTTTATTCTTGGTGTGCAAATGGTTATCGCTTCGTTTCATCATGAACAAGAACGTTGGCTGAGGCCCGTTGGCATCGGTTTGTTTTTATTTGCATTTAGCGTTAGCCTCGACAGTTTTTCTGTTGGATTAAGTTTAGGCATTTACGGAGTAGAAATCGTATTTGCGGTTATCGCATTCGGATTGACAAGCATGGTGTTAACATGGATGGGGTTACTTCTTGGGCGCCGTTTTCAACGTTGGTTAGGGACATATAGTGAGGCGTTAGGCGGCGCCATTTTACTTTTGTTTGCGTGCAAATTATTATTTCCTTTATGAGCTGGGTGTTTCCAGTTCTTTTTTCTTTTTGTTTAGTCTATATTTTATCTTACGATTTGCTTTATAATAATAGTAAACAAGTGGCAAATGATGAGAGGTGTGAATGGTGAATCAAACGAACGTTTTGTTTGTATGTACAGGAAATACGTGTCGAAGTCCGATGGCGGAGGCGCTACTAAGACATAAACAGCTACCGCACGTACAAGTGCGATCTGCAGGCATTTTTGCGTTGGATGGGAGCGACGCATCACAACATGCAAAAGCAGTGCTTGCTGAAAAAGGAATCGACATCGATCATCGTGCTTCGTTGTTAACGAAAGAACATATTGACTGGGCGACATACGTATTAACGATGACCGAAAGTCACAAGCAACATGTGTTAGCGCGTTTTCCGGAAGCAGAAGGAAAAACGTTTACGTTAAACGAATTTCTTGGTGGCGGTGAAGATGTGATCGATCCGTTTGGTGGCTCGATTGATGTGTATCGCCAAACGCGCGATGAGCTTGAACAAGCCATTGAAAAGCTTCATGAAAAACTTCATGAAAAACTTCATGAAAAACTTCATGAAAAACTATAAAGCAAGGGGGATATATGATGGGGGGAAAATACACATTTAGCTTACAAAAAAAGCTAGCTATTTTTACAACCGTATTAGCAATCATTACGTATTCGACGAGCGCCTTTTACATTTATGTGCTGTACGATTATGTAAAACAATGGCTTCCGTTTGGGAAAAATACGTTTACGATTGTCACGTTATTGCTCGGTATTTTTTGGTCTGGTGTATTGGCATATTTTGCAGCGCGTTTTATTACGAAACCGCTTTCTCAACTTGAGCAGGCCGCGTTAAAAGCTGCGGAAGGTGAAATCGGACAAGATGTGCCTGTGCCAAAATCCGATGATGAAATTCGTTCACTTGCGCTTGCGTTTAATACGATGTTAAGTAATTTACGCGACATGGTGCGCAATATCCAACAAAATTTTGCACACACGAACGAAAAAGTCGTCGAGATGACAAACGTGTCCCGCATCGCTGCGGAACAAGCTGAAAACATTGCGCGTACGATTGATGAAATTTCAAAAGGAGCGGATAATTCCGCTGTTGCGATGCAAACGACAGCCGAAGCGGTAGAAGATGTATTAGCGATTGCAGGAAATGTACAACAAAAAGCGATGCAGTCAGAAAAACTATCGACGGAGATGGTAGCAACGCTTGAAGATAGTCAGCGCGTGATCGGTTCGCTCATTGCCGGCATTCAACAGTTAGCGAAAAGCAATGAGTCGTCATTGCATGTTGTCAAACGTTTAGAAGAGCATGCGAAAGAAGTCGGACAAATTATTTCACTTGTGGGAGATATTGCAGGACAGACGAATTTATTAGCGTTAAATGCTTCCATTGAGGCCGCGCGTGCAGGAGAACATGGCAAGGGGTTTGCTGTCGTTGCAGAAGAAGTAAGAAAGCTAGCAGATGAAAGTGCTAAAGCGGTACAAGGTATTTCAGAGCTCGTTCAAAACATTCAACATGAAGTAGCAAACGTCGTTAACCAAATTACGGAACAAGTGAACAAAGCAAATGACGAAGCGAAAAAAGGAAACGAAACAAATGAAGCCATTTCCCATATGAGCGTATCTATTCATGAAGTGGCGAATGCGGTAAAGCAAATCGCGCAACTTGTTGATGAACAAACGAAATACATCGAACAAACATCTGTTCAATCACAAGAAGTGGCTGCGATTGCTGAGCAAACATCAGCTGGGGCGGAAGAAGTGACAGCGGCGACACAAGAGCAAACTGCCGTCATTGAAAGCATGCGTGAGCTAGCGATGGAGCTTGGAGAACAAGCAGAAAAATTAAAACAAACGATTGCCCGTTTTCGTTTATAAGCATAATAAATGATGAAATGACCGTCTCAACCCGTTAAAATGAAAGGAGACGGTTTTTTCTTTACAACGATTGAGGAGGGGTTCAAACGTGAAAGTAGCTATTGCATCAGACCATGGTGGCATTCGTATTCGCGAGGAGATTAAAAAACTAATGGATGAAATGGGTATCGAATATACAGACTTTGGTTGTGAGTGCGAAACATCGGTTGACTATCCAGATTACGCGTTGCCGGTCGCAGAGAAAGTAGCGAGCGGTGAGTTTGACCGCGGCATTTTAATTTGTGGGACAGGCATTGGAATGAGCATTGCCGCAAATAAAGTGAAAGGTATTCGTTGTGCGCTCGTTCATGACGTATTTAGTGCGAAAGCAACGCGCGAGCATAACGACAGCAATATATTAGCAATGGGCGAGCGCGTCATTGGACCAGGACTGGCGCGCGAAATTGCAAAAGTATGGCTAACAACTCCATTTGAAGGAGGCCGTCACGAAAAACGCATTCAAAAAATTTCGGCTTATGAAAACGAGCAATAAAGGTGGGATTGTCGTGACGGACATGGAACAATGGCGTAGTCAATGGCAAAAGGCGCTTGCTGAGTTTCGTGCCCAAGTATTACTGACGGAAAAAGATGTTATCGTCATTGGATGTAGTACAAGTGAAGTCATTGGGGAAAAAATTGGGACGGCAGGCACGATGGACGTGGCCGCGATGTTGTTTCAAGAGCTAAAACGGTGGCGCGATGAGACGGGCGTGCAACTTGCATTTCAATGTTGTGAACATTTAAACCGAGCATTAGTTGTCGAGCGAAAAACAGCGACGACAAAGCAGCTTGAAATCGTAACGGTTATTCCGGTTCGCAACGCAGGAGGAGCGATGGCAGCATATGCATATACACAGCTAGATGACCCTGTCGTTGTTGAACATATTCGTGCAGATGCGGGCATTGATATTGGCGCGACACTAATTGGTATGCATTTGAAACACGTTGCGGTTCCTGTTCGTACGTCGATAAAGCAAATTGGGCATGCGACCATTACATTTGCGAAAACGAGACCGAAACTTATCGGGGGCGAGCGTGCCGTCTATTCACAAGAAAAGGCGAACAAATCATGTTCGATGGGTTAATTTTGTTCACTTTTTCATTTGAAAATGTGTTAAGATAAAAAAGAATATTCACAATTTAGGGGAGGATTGTCAATGAGTCGCTTGTCACAGCAAGATCCACAAGTATTTCAAGCTATTCAAGATGAATTGAAACGACAACAAACGAAAATTGAGTTAATTGCATCGGAAAACTTCGTTAGTGAAGCCGTGATGGAAGCACAAGGATCCGTATTAACAAACAAGTATGCGGAAGGATACCCGGGACGTCGATATTACGGTGGTTGTGAACATGTTGACGTCGTTGAAGAGCTTGCGCGCGAACGTGCAAAACAATTGTTCGGAGCGGAGCATGCAAATGTTCAGCCGCATTCTGGGGCACAAGCAAACATGGCGGTATATTTTACGATTTTGGAGCATGGGGATACTGTACTTGGCATGAATTTATCACACGGGGGACATTTAACACATGGAAGCCCGGTGAACTTCAGCGGTATTCAATACAATTTCATCGAGTACGGCGTTGATCCAGAGACGCACCGCATCAATTACGACGATGTTCGCGAAAAAGCATTAAAACATAAACCGAAATTGATCGTTGCTGGGGCAAGCGCATATCCTCGCACGATTGACTTTGCGAAGTTTCGTGAAATCGCTGATGAAGTAGGCGCTTACTTCATGGTTGATATGGCGCATATCGCAGGGCTTGTGGCAGCAGGTTTGCATCCAAATCCTGTTCCGTATGCACATTTTGTAACGACAACAACGCATAAAACGTTGCGCGGTCCGCGCGGGGGCATGATTTTATGCCAAGAGCAGTTCGCCAAACAAATTGATAAAGCGATTTTCCCAGGTATTCAAGGCGGTCCATTGATGCATGTCATCGCCGCAAAAGCTGTCGCCCTCGGTGAGGCGTTACAAGACGATTTCAAAACGTATGCGCAAAACATTGTGAACAATGCGAAACGTTTAGCGGAAGCGCTAGTGGCGGAAGGCTTTACACTTATTTCTGGTGGAACGGACAATCATTTATTATTAATTGACCTACGTTCGATCGGATTAACAGGAAAAGTGGCTGAAAAAGTGCTTGACGAAATCGGTATTACAGTCAATAAAAATACGATTCCATATGACCCGGAAAGCCCGTTTGTTACAAGCGGCATTCGCATTGGTACAGCAGCAGTAACGAGCCGTGGCTTTGGACTCGAGGAAATGGATGAAATTGCGCGCATCATTTCGCTTGCGCTCAAACATAAGGATGATGAACAAAAATTAGACGAAGCGCGCCGTCGTGTGGCTGCGTTAACTGAAAAATTCCCATTGTATGCATAATGATAGGTGTCCCAGGCTGGGGCACCTTTTCTTCAGTTGAATCATCCGTTGTTTTTATGTAAAATTTACAAGAATGCATATTACAAAAAGGGGCGACTGACATGAGTAAAGTGTACGTATTTGATCATCCGTTAATTCAGCATAAGCTTACATACATTCGCGATAAACATACAGGAACAAAAGAGTTTCGCGAGCTTGTTGAAGAAGTGGCGACGCTCATGGCATTTGAAATTACACGCGATTTGCCACTTCAAGAAGTTGAAATTGAAACACCTGTCAGCAAAGCGAAAGCGAAAGTGATCGCAGGCAAAAAACTAGGGATTATCCCGATTTTACGGGCAGGGATCGGAATGGTGGACGGCATTTTAAAGCTCATTCCAGCGGCAAAAGTCGGACATATCGGTTTATATCGCGACCCAGAGACGTTAAAACCTGTTGAATATTATGTAAAGCTCCCGACAGATGTCGAAGAGCGCGACTTCATTGTCGTTGATCCGATGCTTGCGACAGGGGGTTCAGCTGTTGAGGCGATTCATGCGCTGAAAAAACGCGGCGCGAAAAACATTAAGTTTATGTGTTTAATTGCCGCACCAGAAGGAGTAGAGGCAGTGCAACAAGCGCACCCAGACGTCGACATTTATATCGCCGCATTAGACGAAAAATTGAACGATCACGGCTATATTGTACCGGGTCTTGGTGATGCTGGAGATCGTCTATTCGGAACGAAGTAAGGTGGGCACGATGAATAAGCGAAAAGTCATGACCATTTTCGGTACGAGACCGGAAGCGATTAAAATGGCACCGCTCGTGTTAGAATTGCAAAAATATGACGATATTGAATCAATTGTGACTGTCACAGCACAACATCGTCAAATGCTTGATCAAGTACTTCATATTTTCGGCATTCAACCACATTATGATTTAAACATTATGAAAGAGCGTCAAACGCTTGTCGATATTACGACAAGGGCGCTTGCTGGCTTAGATGATGTCATGAAAAAAGTAAAACCAGACATCGTCCTTGTCCACGGCGACACGACAACGACATTTGTCGCTAGTCTGGCAGCGTTTTATAACCAAATAGCCGTCGGGCACGTCGAAGCAGGACTTCGAACGTGGAATAAATACTCGCCGTTTCCAGAAGAAATGAATCGACAGTTGACGGGCGTATTAGCTGATTTGCATTTTGCTCCGACAGCGAAAGCGGCCGAAAATTTGCGAGCGGAAAATAAACGGGAAGATGCGATTTTCATTACAGGTAATACGGCAATTGATGCGTTAAAAACAACAGTGCGTGAAACGTATACGCATCCGATTTTGGAAAAGGTTGCAGGAAGCCGGATGATTTTATTGACAGCGCACCGCCGTGAAAACCTTGGCGAGCCGATGCGAAATATGTTCCGTGCAGTCAAAAGGCTCGTGGAAGATTATGATGATGTGCAAGTCGTTTATCCTGTTCATTTAAATCCAGTCGTGCGCGAGTTAGCGAACGACATATTAGGAAATGATGAGCGCATTCATTTAATTGAGCCGTTAGATGTGATTGACTTCCATAACTTTGCCGCAAGAGCGCATATCATTTTGACGGATTCAGGTGGTGTACAAGAAGAAGCCCCTTCGCTTGGCGTGCCTGTTCTCGTGTTGCGTGATACGACGGAGCGCCCTGAAGGCATTGAAGCAGGAACACTCAAGTTAGCTGGAACCGATGAACAAACGATTTACACGCTAGCAAGTGAACTATTAACAGATAAAAAAGCATATGACCAAATGGCAAAAGCGTCAAATCCGTACGGTGATGGATGGGCATCGAAGCGGATTGTCGAAGCGATTCGCTACTATTTCAAACAAAGCGATGTTCCGCCAACGCCATTTCGGCACGAGAAAGGGATGTCATGACGCATCCCTTTTCTTTACCAAAAATTTTCCCTCTTTTTGTGACCGAACGCATTGACATCACGTTTTCACTATTGTATGCTTACAAAGGGATAAGGATAACCTTTTTAAAAATACAGTAAATTCTGAAAATGAAAAGTGAGGCTTTCGTATGCGACAACATGAGCGCCATCCGTTTCGAGCGATCGGTTTGATGACGGCAATATCTTCCCAACTTGTCGGCTCTGTTTTAGTTGGGATTTTTGGAGGGCGTTTTGTCGATGAACGATTTAGCACCGAACCGCTTTTTTTAGTCATTGGTTTGCTTCTTGGCTTGTCGGCCGGTGTTTATGCAACGATTCGCCTCATTCGCTCATTTTTTTCAGGAGAGGAAAAATGAACGAGCTACAGCAACATTGGCGGCGTCACAAATCATACATACTATATTTGCTGGCGGTTTACGTGCTTGGTTGGTCATTTACACCTTATTCGCAAGCGTTTTCAAGTTTGTTTCTCGGAACGGTCATCAGCCTATATAATGGTTGGACAATGGTGCGGAAAGTTGAACGATTTGGACAAGCGGTTGCGTCTGGCCAAAAAGCGCGCTCGCTTGGCATGATGTCACGTATGGCTGCGGCTGCGTTGGCTGTTTTCATTGCTTTTCGCTGGCCAGAGCAGTTTTCTGTTGGATGGATCGTATTGGGATTAATGACATCTTATATTGTCATTATAATAGATTTCTTTTTCCAAAAACCAAAAGGGGAAGAGAGGTGAGTACAGATGCATCACGAAGCTCCTTTATACACGTTGTTTGGCTTAACATTTAACTTGGCCAACGTATTAATGATTACGGTTACATCCGTCATTGTGTTTGTCATTGCCGTATTAGCAACACGCAACTTAGCGATGAAGCCAACGGGAATGCAAAACTTCCTTGAATGGGTCATGGATTTTGTCAAAGGCATTATTAAAAGCAACATGGATTGGAAAACAGGTGGACGCTTTCATATCCTCGGTATGACGCTCATCATGTACATTTTTGTAGCGAATATGCTCGGTCTACCATTTTCAGTCGTCATTGACAACAAGTTATGGTGGAAATCCCCAACAGCTGACCCGGTTGTGACGTTAACGTTGGCAACGATGGTTGTGGCGTTATCGCACTACTACGGCATTAAGCTTAATGGATTTAAAGAGTATGCGAAAGGGTTCGTCAGCCCGATGCCAATTTTATTCCCGCTAAAAATTATTGAAGAGTTTGCAAACACATTAACGCTCGGTCTTCGTTTATACGGAAACATTTTTGCGGGTGAAATTTTGTTAGCGCTCTTGGCGGGAAGTTTAGCGACAGGAGTCGGCGGAACGATTGCGGCGATCATTCCAACGATCGCATGGCAAGGATTTAGTATTTTCGTCGGCGCGATCCAAGCGTTCATCTTCACGATGTTAACAATGGTTTATATGGCGCACAAAGTGAGTCATGACCATTAATTTTCATACACATTCATTTCAACATAAAAAATTGAAGGAGGACTTTTCAAATGGGTGTATTAGCAGCTGCAATTGCAATTGGTTTAGCGGCACTTGGTGCTGGTATTGGTAACGGTTTAATCGTATCTCGTACAGTAGAAGGAATTGCACGTCAACCAGAGGCGCGCGGTATGTTACAAACAACAATGTTCATCGGGGTAGCGTTAGTCGAAGCGATCCCAATCATCGCGGTCGTTATCGCGTTCATGGTTCAAGGTCGCTAGAACTGAGCGCTCGTTCGAAACGAGCTATAACTGCATACGGAAACGAAACTCGTTCAACAATGGCGAAGATCATTCCATGAGAACCTTCGCCATTCCTTTATGTTCGTACGCACACGTTCCGATCGATAATTCGGGCGATTTTTGAAGGGAGTGAAACGCGCGGTGGTAAACATGTTTGTATTAGGTGCTGGTGGACATGGGTTCAACGGCGGCGACATCTTATTCCAATTAATCATGTTTCTCTTGCTCATGTTCTTGCTTCGTAAATATGCGTTCGGTCCGTTAATGGGCGTCATGAAACAACGCGAAGAGCATATTGCAAACGAAATCGAGCAAGCAGAAAAACATCATCAAGAAGCGAAAAAGCTTGCGGAAGAGCAACGCGAATTAATGAAAAAATCACGCCAAGAAGCGCAAGCGCTTATTGAAGAAGCACGCAAACTTGGGGAAGAGCAAAAAGAACAAATCATTCAAGCGGCTCGCCAAGAAGCAGAGCGCCTAAAAGAAGCGGCGAAAAAAGAAATCGCACAAGAAAAAGAACAGGCGATGGCAGCGTTGCGCCAACAAGTTGCTTCGTTATCCGTACTTATTGCATCAAAAGTCATTGAGAAAGAATTGAGCGAACAAGATCAAGCGAAGCTGATTAACGAGTACATTCAAGAGGTAGGAGAAAGCCGATGAACAAACAAGTCGTAGCGAAACGATATGCGTCGGCACTTTTTGAAATTGCGAAAGAACAGCAGCTTCTTGATCAGCTCGAACAAGAACTTCGTGTCGTTAAACAAGTGTTTGCACAAAATGAAGCGCTTCTTTCTGTGTTAAACCATCCAAAAATCGCACTGGCAAAAAAGAAAGCGCTCGTTCAAGAAGCATTTGCAAACATTTCGACGGTATTGCAACATACGCTCATGTTGCTTTTAGATCGCCATCGCATCGATATCGTCAGCGATTTAGCCGATGCGTTTATTGCGCTAGCAAATGAGGCGCGCGGTGTAGCTGAGGCGATCGTTTATTCCGCTCGTCCGTTAACGGAAGATGAAACGAATGCGCTTGCAGATGTGTTTGCGAAAAAAGTCGGCGTCGATGCGCTTCGCATCACAAACATCATCGATAAAGATGTGATCGGTGGTGTAAAAGTGCGCATCGGAAACCGCATTTTCGACGGAAGCGTCAGCGGAAAATTAGCAAGATTACAGCGACAGTTAACTCGCTAACTTTATAGATAGGGGTGAAATGCATGAGCATCAAAGCGGAAGAAATTAGCGCGCTGATAAAAAAGCAAATTGAAAACTATCAGTCTGAAATCGAAGTGAGCGATGTCGGTACAGTCATTCAAGTCGGTGACGGAATCGCTCGTGCTCATGGCCTCGACAACGTCATGTCAGGAGAGCTTGTTGAGTTTGCCAATGGCGTCATGGGATTGGCGCTAAACTTAGAAGAAAACAACGTCGGTATCGTTATTTTAGGACCGTATACAGGCATTAAAGAAGGCGACGAAGTGCGTCGCACAGGTCGCATTATGGAAGTGCCCGTCGGTGAAGCGTTAATCGGTCGTGTCGTCAATCCACTAGGACAACCGGTAGACGGACTTGGTCCAATTGAAACGACAGAAACTCGTCCGATTGAAAGTCCAGCCCCTGGTGTTATGGACCGTAAATCTGTCCACGAGCCGTTACAAACGGGAATTAAAGCGATTGACGCGCTTGTACCAATCGGTCGCGGTCAACGTGAGCTAATTATCGGAGACCGTCAAACAGGTAAAACGTCCGTTGCGGTAGATACAATCATTAACCAAAAAGGTAAAAACATGATTTGTATTTATGTGGCAATCGGACAAAAAGAATCAACCGTTCGTAACGTCGTTGAAACGTTGCGTAAATACGGTGCATTAGATTATACAATCGTCGTTACAGCATCTGCGTCGCAACCAGCTCCGCTTTTATTCTTAGCTCCATATGCGGGCGTAACGATGGGCGAATACTTCATGTACAAAGGACAACACGTCCTTGTTGTATACGATGATTTATCCAAACAAGCGGCAGCGTATCGTGAGCTTTCGTTATTATTACGCCGTCCGCCAGGTCGTGAAGCGTACCCAGGTGACGTATTCTACTTGCACTCCCGCTTGCTTGAGCGCGCAGCTAAATTAAGCGATGCGAAAGGTGCAGGTTCATTAACAGCGTTGCCGTTCGTTGAAACACAAGCGGGCGACATTTCGGCATACATTCCAACAAACGTCATTTCTATTACGGACGGACAAATTTTCTTGCAGTCTGATTTATTCTTCTCAGGCGTTCGTCCAGCGATTAACGCCGGTCTTTCTGTATCGCGCGTCGGTGGAGCAGCGCAAATTAAAGCGATGAAAAAAGTATCAGGTACGCTTCGCCTTGACTTAGCGGCATATCGTGAGTTAGAGGCGTTTGCACAATTTGGTTCAGACCTTGACAAAGCGACACAAGCAAAACTTGCTCGCGGTGCGCGCACAGTTGAAGTGTTAAAACAAGGTTTACATGAGCCTCTACCAGTTGAGAAGCAAGTGGCGATCATTTACGCGTTAACTCGTGGATTTTTAGATGATATTCCAGTAGAAGACATTCGCCGCTTTGAAAAAGAGTTCCATGCGTGGTTAGATAAAGACGAAAACGGCCACAAACTAATGGAACACATTCGCACAACAGGCGATCTTCCAAACGAAGAAGACTTCAACAAGGCGATTGAAGCGTTCAAAAAGACGTTTGTTGTATCGGAGTAAGAAAAGAGCGGAACAGCATAGCTGTTCCGTCCCCTTTCAACAATTGAGCGAAAAAGGTGGTGAAACCTTTGGGAGCATCGTTACGCGACATAAAAGCACGAATTAACACGACAAAAAAGACGAGCCAAATTACAAAAGCGATGGAAATGGTCTCGGCATCGAAATTAAACCGTGCTGAGCATAACGCAAGATCGTTTACACCGTATATGGAAAAAATTCAAGAAGTTGTAGCGAGCGTTGCGCTTGGTAGCAACGACGCTTCTCATCCAATGCTTGTAAAGCGCCCAGTAAAAAAGACAGGATATTTAGTAATTACATCGGACCGTGGCTTAGCTGGCGCCTACAATAGCAACGTGCTTCGTACCGTTTTTCAAACGATTCAAGAGCGTCACCGTTCGGCAGAAGAATATGCGATTATTGCAATCGGTCGCGTCGGTTTAAATTTCTTTAAACGCCGCAACATTCCGGTAGCTTTACATATTACCGGCTTGCCAGACCAACCGACATTTGCGGACATTAAAGAAATTGCGAACAAAACAGTAAACATGTTTGCAGATGGTACGTTCGACGAGCTGTACATGTTTTACAACCATTTCGTAAGCGCCATTCAACAAGATGTGACGGAGAAAAAGTTATTGCCGTTAACAGATTTAGCTTCTGATAAAAAGTTGACGACTTACGAATTTGAACCGTCACAAGAAGAAATTTTAGAAGTATTGTTGCCACAATACGCTGAAAGCTTAATTTATGGAGCGTTGCTTGATGCGAAAGCAAGCGAGCATGCGGCGCGGATGACAGCGATGAAAAACGCAACAGACAACGCAAAAGAATTGATTCGGACACTTACGCTTTCTTACAACCGTGCCCGTCAAGCAGCAATTACGCAAGAAATTACAGAGATTGTGGCCGGAGCGAACGCATTGCAATAACGTTGATTAGCAGTTAGGAGGGAAAACGATGGCAAAAGGACGCGTTATTCAAGTTATGGGTCCCGTTGTAGACGTTAAGTTCGAAGACGGACACTTACCTGCGATTTACAACGCCCTAAAAATTAAACATAAAGCGCGTAACGAAAAAGAAGTCGACATCGACTTAACGTTAGAAGTAGCCCTTCACCTTGGGGACGACACAGTGCGCACAATTGCGATGTCAACGACAGACGGATTAGTGCGTGGTATGGAGGTCATCGATACAGGAGCACCGATTTCAGTTCCTGTTGGTGAAGTGACACTCGGACGCGTATTTAACGTATTAGGAGAACCGATTGACTTAGGCGAAGACATCCCAGCAGACGCTCGTCGCGATTCGATTCACCGTCCAGCACCAAAATTTGAACAACTTTCAACTCAAGTTGAAATTTTAGAGACAGGAATTAAAGTCGTAGACTTGCTTGCACCGTACATTAAAGGTGGAAAAATCGGATTGTTCGGTGGAGCAGGTGTAGGGAAAACGGTTTTAATCCAAGAATTAATTAACAACATCGCGCAAGAGCACGGTGGTATTTCTGTATTCGCTGGCGTTGGTGAGCGCACGCGTGAAGGAAACGACTTGTACCATGAAATGAAAGACTCTGGCGTTATTAACAAAACAGCGATGGTATTCGGTCAGATGAACGAGCCACCTGGAGCACGTATGCGCGTAGCATTAACAGGATTAACAATGGCGGAATATTTCCGTGATGAGCAAGGACAAGACGTATTGTTCTTCATCGATAACATTTTCCGTTTCACGCAAGCCGGTTCAGAGGTGTCTGCGTTATTAGGACGCATGCCTTCCGCGGTAGGTTATCAACCAACACTTGCGACAGAAATGGGTCAGTTACAAGAACGGATTACATCAACAGCTGTCGGTTCAGTTACATCGATCCAAGCGATCTACGTCCCTGCGGACGACTACACAGACCCAGCACCAGCGACAACGTTCGCACACTTAGATGCAACAACAAACCTAGAGCGTAAATTATCAGAGATGGGTATTTACCCAGCGGTAGACCCGCTTGCATCGACGTCTCGTGCGCTTTCACCTGAAATCGTTGGGGAAGAGCATTACCAAGTGGCACGTAAAGTACAACAAACGTTGCAACGCTATAAAGAATTGCAAGACATTATCGCCATCCTTGGTATGGATGAGCTTTCTGAAGAAGATAAACTTGTCGTTCATCGCGCTCGTCGCATTCAGTTCTTCTTATCGCAAAACTTCCACGTCGCTGAACAGTTTACAGGACAACCTGGTTCATATGTTCCTGTAAAAGAAACAGTTCGTGGCTTTAAAGAAATTTTGGAAGGAAAATATGACCATCTTCCAGAAGATGCGTTCCGCTTAGTCGGCCGTATTGAAGAAGTTGTTGAAAAAGCGAGAAAAATGGGCGTAGAAGTTTAATAAGGGACCGAGGAGGATTTTTTCATGAAGACGATTAAAGTCAGTGTCGTAACTCCGGACGGCCCAGTATATGAAGCGGATGTGGAAATGGTGAGCGCTAAAGCGCAAAGCGGCGAACTCGGCGTGTTGCCAGGGCACATTCCGATGGTCGCACCGCTCGAGATTGGCGCAGTTCGCTTAAAGAAGGGAAATGCGACTGAACTTGTAGCGGTGAGCGGTGGCTTTTTAGAAGTTCGCCCTGATCGTGTAACGATTTTGGCGCAAGCTGCAGAACGAGCAGAAGATATTGATGTTGCGCGTGCAAAAGCGGCGAAAGAACGGGCTGAACGCCGCTTGCAAGCGAAACAAGATGAAATCGATCATAAACGGGCAGAATTAGCATTGCGTCGTGCAATTAACCGTTTAAATGTAGCAAATCGTCATTTTTAACCCTAAGAGCATCGCCTCTTAGGGTTTTTTGTTTATTTTTGGAACAAGTTTTATCGACACATATGTGAAGAAGTGATATAATGTTATCGGTTACAGTCTTAATAGTATGACGTTTTCGAAAAATGTGTATAAAGTCACAAAGGGGTGGGACATCGTTGAACGTTTATGTAAACAGTTATGTAGTCGTCTTTGTGTTTCTTTGTTTAGGTATTTTGCTTCCAATCGTTGCGCTTACAGCCGGCCGTTTCCTTCGTCCGCATGCGCCAAATGCAGCGAAACAAACGACGTACGAAAGCGGATTAGATCCGTTCCACGATTCGCGCGTGCAATTTAACGTACGATACTACATTTTTGCGTTATTGTTCGTCATTTTTGACGTAGAAACGGTATTTTTATATCCATGGGCTGTTGCGTTTGATAAGCTTGGTGCATTTGCGCTTATTGAAATGCTTATTTTTGTCGTCATGTTGTTGATTGGACTTGTGTATGCTTGGAAGAAGAAGGTGTTAAAATGGATGTAAAATTATTGAACGTATCAGATCAAGAAATGGAAGAAATGCGCCGCAACGTCTTTTTAACGACATTAGAGCAGTTAAAAGCATGGGCGCGCAGCAATTCTTTATGGCCACTCACGTTCGGTCTTGCTTGTTGTGCCATTGAAATGATGGGAGTTGGTTCTTCGCATTACGATTTAGACCGCTTCGGCTCTTTCTTTCGCACATCGCCTCGTCAGTCAGATGTCATGATCGTTTCAGGAACTGTGACGAAAAAAATGGCTCCCATTGTTCGTCGTCTATACGATCAAATGCCTGAGCCGAAATGGGTCATTGCGATGGGATCGTGTGCGACAGCAGGAGGTCCATATGTGAAGTCGTATTGCGTTGTGAAGGGCGTCGATCAAATTGTACCTGTTGACGTATACATTCCGGGCTGTCCGCCAAATCCAGCTGCATTAATTTATGGCATTAACAAACTAAAAGAAAAAATTCGCTACGAAGCGAAAACAGGAAAGAAGGTGCTGTAAATGAGCGAGGAAAAAGATTTACAGCAACGAAAAAAAGAAGCAGCGGAACGCGCAAAACAATTAGCAAAAGAGAGACTTGCAGCGAAGCAAGCAACGGAACAAACTGAGCCAACGCTCGAAAGCGAAGATGACCTTGCGCTTGCGAAGAAAAAAGCAGCAGCAGCGGCGAAAGCAAAAGCCGCGGCGTTAGCAAAACAAAAAGCCGCAGAGTCTGGAGAATTAAGCGAAGAAGAACTAGCGAAGAAAAAAGCAGCAGCAGCGGCAAAAGCGAAAGCCGCAGCGTTAGCGAAACAAAAAGCCGCAGAGTCTGGAGAATTAAGCGAAGAAGAACTAGCGAAGAAAAAAGCAGCAGCAGCGGCAAAAGCAAAAGCCGCGGCGTTAGCAAAACAAAAAGCCGCAGAGTCTGGAGAATTAAGCGAAGAAGAACTAGCGAAGAAAAAAGCAGCAGCGGCAAAAGCGAAAGCCGCGGCGTTAGCAAAACAAAAAGCCGCAGAGTCTGGAGAATTAAGCGAAGAAGAACTAGCGAAGAAAAAAGCAGCGGCAGCGGCGAAAGCAAAAGCCGCAGCATTAGCAAAAGCAAAAGGTGCAGATGGTGGCGAAGAAAAAGAAGAAAAGCCGTCACCAAATCAGCCATATCTCGACAAATACGTCAAAGTCATTGAAGAGCATCTCGGAAAAGATGTGTTAGAAAACGCTTACATTAATCGTTTGTCGAAAGACGTGCCAACGCTTGTTGCTAAAAAAGATACATATTATAAAGTAGCTGAGTTTTTAAAATATAATGAGCAACTAAGTTTTGATTATTTATCCGAATTGCACGGAACAGATTTTCAAACGCATATGGAAGTGTACGTCCACTTGTATTCTTATAAAAATCGTCAGTCCGTTGCGCTGAAAGTAAAAATTGACCGTGACCATCCGGTTATTGACTCGCTTGTTCCGCTTTGGCCAGGGGCGAATTGGCCGGAGTGCGAAGCGTACGATTTACTTGGCATTCGTTTTGAAGGTCATCCGCAACTTATTCGCATTTTCTTAGGGGAAAACTGGGTCGGCTATCCGCTCCGGAAAGATTACGAGCCATACGATATGGAGGGGTAAGGGCGTGCTGAGAACAGAGGAGATGCTTTTAAACGTCGGACCACAACATCCGAGCACGCATGGGGTATTTCGCCTCGTGCTAAAAATTGATGGAGAGATGATTAAAGAAGCGACTCCCGTCATCGGTTATCTTCATCGCGGGACAGAAAAAATCGCAGAAAATTTGCAGTATACGCAAATCATCCCGTATACAGACCGGATGGACTATTTATCCGCGATGACGAACAACTACGTCATTTGTCATGCAGTAGAAACGATGATGGGCATTGAAGTGCCAGAGCGAGCGGAATATTTACGTGTGCTTGCGATGGAACTTGGTCGCATTGCGAGCCACCTCGTTTGGTGGGGAACGTATTTGCTTGATATTGGTGCAGTCAGTCCGTTTTTATATGCGTTTCGTGAACGAGAAATGATTATTAATCTATTAAACGAACTATCAGGTGCGCGGCTCACATTTAACTACATGCGTGTTGGTGGGGTAAAATGGGATGCGCCAGATGGATGGATTGACAAAGTCAAGCAGTTCGTTCCGTATATGCGCAAGCAGCTCGAAGGTTATCATGAGCTCGTTACAGGAAATGAAATTTTCCGCAATCGCGTCATCGGCGTCGGCAAATATACGAAAGAAGAAGCGTTAGCCTATTCGTTAAGTGGCGTTAATTTACGTTGTACAGGGGTGAAATGGGATTTAAGAAAAGACGAACCGTATTCGATTTATGATCGGTTTGACTTTGATGTACCAGTACGCACAGAAGGTGACTGTTTTGCCCGTTATGAGTGCCGTCTCGCTGAAATCGAGCAATCGCTTCGCATTATTGAGCAAGCATGCGAACAGTTTCCAGATGGCGGTGAAATTATGGCGAAAGTGCCAAAAATCATTAAAGCGCCACCGGGAGAAGCGTATGTACGCATCGAGTCACCGCGGGGAGAAATTGGTTGTTATATTGCGAGCGACGGGAAAAAAGAGCCGTATCGCTTAAAATTCCGTCGACCGTCATTTTATAATTTGCAAATCCTTCCAAAATTACTAAAAGGGGAAAATATCGCAAATTTAATTGCGATACTTGGCGCGATTGATATCGTGCTTGGGGAGGTCGATGGATGATGATGGAACAACTTTTACAGTCGACGCCGAGCTGGACGAATGTCGCCATTTTCTTTGCGATTGGCGTAGGGCTGTTGCTCGTTGTGTTAGGGTTTGTCACGTACGGCATTTTAGCCGAACGAAAAGTCATGGGATTTATGCAAGGACGCATCGGTCCGAACCAAGTTGGAGGTCGCTGGGGATTACTCCAAACAGTTGCTGACGTGTTAAAGCTGTTGTTGAAAGAAGATACGATTCCAAAAGCTGCAGATCGTCCATTGTTCATTTTAGCACCGGTTATTGCGTTTGCTCCTGCTTTTATGGTGCTTGCAGCGTTGCCGTTTACGGATGCATTGCAATTTGCTGATATTGGCGTAGGGCTGTTGTATTACATTGCTGTTTCTGGATTAACGACCATTGGGGTTGTCACAGGCGCATGGGCGTCAAACAATAAATATGCATTGCTTGGAGGCATGCGTGCAGCTGCACAAATGATTTCATACGAAGTGCCGCTTGTCATGTCTGTTATTGGTGTCATTTTGTTAGCGGGAAGTTTAAACTTAAATGACATTGTTGAAGCGCAAAAAGATGTTTGGTTTATTGTTGTGCAGCCGATTGGGTTTCTCGTTTTTCTTGTCGCAGCTGTGGCAGAGTTAAATCGGACGCCGTTTGATTTACCGGAAGCTGAATCAGAACTTGTCGCGGGCTTCCATGTTGAATATTCTGGCTTTCGTTGGGCGTTTTTCATGCTTGCAGAGTACGTGTACTTTTTTGCGATGGCGGCATTAACGACCGTGCTCTTTTTAGGGGGATGGCATCCGCTTCCGTTTCTCGGTTTTATTCCAGGAGCTGTTTGGTTTGCATTAAAATTTAGCGTTGTCGTCTTTTTATTCATTTGGTTTCGCATTACGTTTCCGCGTGTGCGTGCCGATCAATTAATGGAATTTGGTTGGAAAGTGTTATTGCCAGTTGCGCTCGTGAATATTTTTGTGACAGCTCTTGTAAAACAACTATTTTTTTAAATAAAAAGGTGGGTGGGCAGAAATGCTCGGTTTAATGAAAGGATTAGCGTATACGCTGAAAAACTTAACAAAAGAAAAAGTGACGTACGATTATCCGAATGAACCGCTTCCGCTGCCGGATCGCTTTCGCGGCATTCAAAAGTTTTATCCAGAAAAATGTATCGTTTGCAATCAGTGTGCAAACATTTGCCCGACCGACTGTATTCAGTTGACGGGTAAAAAACATCCGGACCCGACGAAAAAAGGAAAAATTATTGATACGTACGACATTAACTTTGAAATTTGTATTTTATGCGATTTATGTACCGAAGTATGTCCGACAGAGGCGATTGTCATGACGAACAACTTTGAATTAGCAGAATATAGCCGCGATGAGTTATTTAAAGATTTAACGTGGCTTGATGAAAACGATACGAACGTGCGGAAGGTGAATAAGCCATGAGTGGACAATATATTGCTTTTTTCGTTCTTGCGCTCATTGCGCTTGGCGGCGGCATTTTTATGTTAAATTTAAACAAAGTCGTCCATATGGTCGTGGCGCTCGTCTTTACGTTCGTCAGCATCGCCGGCATTTACGTGCTTTTATCTGCTGAATTTGTCGCGGCAGTTCAAGTGCTTATTTATTCTGGGGCAATTACGATCATTATGTTGTTTGGCATTATGCTTACGCGCCATCAAGATGACGGGCAATCGACAGGTAGCCCGCTTCGAAAAGCGTTTGCTTTGCTCGGTACGGTTGCTTTTGGCGCCGTGATGTATATTGGCATTCGCACGCTCGACTTTGGCAGTGAAGCAGTTGGGCTTCATGATAAAAATACGGAACAAATCGGAATTGCGATATATTCGAAGTACGTCATTCCATTTGAGCTTGCGTCTGTTTTGTTGCTTGTCGCATTAATTGGCGCAGTCATTTTAGCGAAAAAAGATGATAAGGAGGCGGGAGAATGAGCGTACCGTTATCCGCCTATCTCGTATTTGCGCTTCTGTTATTTTGCATCGGATTGTACGGGGCGTTAACAAAACGGAATACAGTAATCGTACTCATTTGTATTGAACTGATGTTAAATGCTGTAAACGTTAATTTAGTCGCATTTAGCAAGTACGGCGTAAACCCAGGCATTACAGGGCAAGTGTTTTCGCTCTTTACGATTACTGTTGCAGCGGCAGAAGCAGCGGTTGGATTAGCCATTTTAATTGCGCTATACCGCAATCGCAAAACCATTCATATTGATGAAGTCGATTCGATGAAACGATAAAGGATGGGAAACAAAGGGGTTATATATAAATGCACCTGAAAAAGGGGATGATTGAACGATGATGGAAAACGCATGGCTCATACCGCTTTTTCCGTTCGTATCGTTTGTTGTGCTGCTTGTTATGGGCAAGCAGTTAAAAGAACGAAGCGCGTATGTCGGAATGTTGTTGACGTTTCTTTCGCTCGTATTTGCCCTCGGATCGTTGTATGAGCGATGGACGTCACCAACATACAAACAAGCATATACATGGTTAACAATCGGGGATGTGCATTTGACGGTCGGCTTTGAAGTAAATGCATTAAATGCATTAATGCTCGTTGTCGTATCGCTTGTTAGTTTTCTCGTACATACGTATGCGAAAGGATATATGCACGGTGATGAGCGCTTTCCGGTATTTTACGCATATCTAGGCTTGTTTACATTCGCGATGCTCGGGCTTGTCGTATCACCAAACTTGCTGCAAACGTATATCTTTTGGGAACTTGTCGGTCTCGGCTCGTTCTTATTAATCGGGTTTTATTTTTACAAAGAAGAAGCAAAAGCTGCAGCGAAAAAAGCGTTCATTATGACGCGCATCGGGGATGTCGGCTTGCTGATCGGTATGATTTTATTGTTCTTAGAAGTGAAAAGTTTCGAATATGAAGCCATTTTTGCAGCGTTACAACAAGGGGATGTTTCAACGACAATCATGACGTTAAGCGCCATTCTCATTTTTATCGGTGCGATCGGGAAATCAGGTCAATTTCCGCTTCATACGTGGCTTCCAGATGCGATGGAAGGACCGACACCTGTATCAGCATTAATTCATGCCGCAACGATGGTCGCTGCTGGAGTATATTTAGTGGCAACATTGTTCCCGCTTTACGAAGCGAGTGAAACAGCGATGATGACTGTCGCTTATGTTGGCGCATTTACTGCTATTTTTGCCGCATCAATCGGTCTTGTGCAAACGGACATTAAACGTGTGCTTGCATATTCTACCGTCAGCCAGCTTGGCTACATGATGTTAGCGCTCGGTTCCGCAGGTTATGTCGCAGGTGTCTTTCATTTAATGACACACGCCTTTTTTAAAGCGTTGCTCTTTTTAGCTGCAGGTAGTGTCATTCATGCGGTGCATACGCAAAATATTGAACAAATGGGTGGATTATGGAAAAAAATGAAATGGACCGCTCCACTCTTTTTAATCGGAACGTTAGCAATTAGCGGATTTCCGTTTTTCTCAGGCTTTTTCAGCAAAGATGAGATTTTAATTGCCGCGTGGACGCACGGGCATGTCGGTTTATTTGTTGTCGCTATTATTGCTGCCTTTTTCACAGCGTTTTATATGTTCCGCTTATTTTTCCTTGTGTTTACAGGTGAAGCGCGGACAAATGCTCAAGATGTGCATGAGTCACCAACGGTTATGGTGTTGCCGATGATCGTGCTCGGTGTGCTCGCAGTCGTTTCTGGTTACGTGCAAACACCGTGGGGAGCGTTTTTAGGTGAGTGGTTGACAGAAGGAACGAACTGGCACGCGCATACAGAAGGTCCAAGCTGGATTATGATTGTGGCGACAATTGTTTCATTATGCGGAATCGCATTAGCATGGCTCATATATGGCAAACGTGCGATTGCGCGCGACTGGTTATCGTCACGTTTCCCACTCACGTACAACGTGCTTATGAACAAATATTACATCGACGAGTTTTACGGACTTACCGTCATTCGTGCTGCTTCGTTTATTAGCTTGTTATTTGAGTATATCGATCGGTTCCTTGTGGAGGGATTGGCACAATTATTTGCAGCAACAGCGCGCGGCATCGGCCGAATCGGCTCACGTTTACAAAACGGGCAAGTGCAAATGTACGGTACGGTGACGATTGTCGCTTTAGCGATTCTCGTCGTCATTTTTGCGGTGACAGGGGGTTAGTAACTGTTAAAATATTTTTGTTAAAATCCATAAAACCCTATATGCAATTTATAAAATTACAAAGCAAAAGAGCAAATAAAGCCAAGAAGATGATTAAGGAGCTCACTGAAAATGATTAAAACATATAAGGTTATGCTACTTCCTAATCATAAACAACAAACAAAATTATTTAAGTGTGCGGGTGTAGCAAGGTGGGCGTATAATTTTGCCTTAGCACAACAACAAGAAAATCATAAACAAGGCGGTAAATTTTTAAATGATGGTGAATTAAGAAAAAGATTAACGCAGCTCAAACAAACGAAAGAGTACAGTTGGCTCAACAATTATTCCAACAACATCACAAAACAAGCAATAAAAGATGCGTGTCAAGCCTACAAAAACTTTTTTGCAGGACGGGCGAAGTTTCCGAAATTTAAAACGAAGAAACGAACACGCCCAAGTTTTTATCAAGATACATCGAAAATTAAAATCACCGACACGCATGTGAAACTAGAAAAACTGACGCCTTCCAAAAAGAAAAATAAGCAAAAGTTCAATTGGATACGCCTTGCAGAAAGAGGTCGTATTCCATATGGCGAACATGTGACATATGTCAATCCACGCATCGTGTTTGACGGACTACATTGGTTTTTAACGGTCGGTGTAGAGGAAGCGGAAGTAAAACACGGCACGTACAGCGAAGGCATCGGCATTGATTTAGGGGTAAAATCGTTAGCTACCGTCAGCAATGGCATGACGTTTCCAAACATCAACCAAACACCGAAAGTAAAAAAGCTGGAAAAGTCAATTAGGCGCATGCAAAGACGAATATCACGAAAGTACGAAATGAATAAAACGAAAACAGAAGGAGGTGAATTCCGTTACAGAAAAACGGAAAACATTAAGAAAATTGAATTCCTTGTTTTGAAAAAACGCCGAAGGCTGAAAAATATGCAGCTTAACCATACTCACCACATCACAGCGACGTTGGTGAAAGCCAAGCCAGCGTATGTCGTGATGGAAGACTTGAACATAAGTGGCATGTTAAAAAATTGCAAGCTATCAAAAGCGATTCAACAACAAACATTCCACGAGTTTAAGCGGCAAATGACGTACAAATGTGCGTGGTACGGCATTCAGTTGATCGTGGCAGATCGGTTTTATCCGTCAAGCAAAAAGTGCAGCCGTTGCGGTCATGTGAAAGACCACCTTTCTTTATCGGAACGGACGTACCGTTGTGAGGCGTGTGGGATAGAAATCGATCGCGATTTGAATGCAAGCATCAACTTGAAACAATATGCCGAATCCATGATGTGACATGACCATGTACCCATACGTTAGTGGGGAAGTAAAGCCTTCGGAGCGCCAAGAAAACGAGAGTAGCTTTTTTGCGAAATCGGGCGCGATGAACAAGGAAGGAAACAAAAACTTTGTAAAGAATTGTAGATGCTTTATAAAGTTTTATAAGTTTTCTGTAACGGGTATTTATAATGCAGCCATACTTTTTATCGCTCTTAATTTTCTCCCCGCTTTTAGGTATACTCGTTCTTTCGCTTCTTTCGAAAGAGCAAGAAAAAGCGATTAAATGGCTTGGTGTGTTGGCAACGTTGCCATCGTTATGCTTATCGTTGTTTGCGTTTTGGCAATATCAAAACGGCTATGATATAAGCAAGTTAACGGAAAAACGGTCATGGATTCGATTTGGTGAGTTCCCGTTTTTAAAGGAGACGGATTTTACTGTCGCCTATGAACTTCATGTTGACGGTTTTGCGCTTGTCATGATCGTTTTAACGACCATTTTAGCAACACTTGCGGCGATCGCTTCTACATCCATTCAAAAAGAGTGGAAAGGGTATTTTCAACTGTTTTTATTGCTTGAAATCGGTATGCTTGGTGTATTTGCTGCTAGCAACCTTGTACTCTTTTTCATCTTTTTTGAGTTGACACTCATCCCGATGTTTTTCTTAATTGGAAAATGGGGATATTTCGAAAAAGAAAAAGCAGCCTACAGCTATTTAATTTATAACGGTCTCGGTTCCGCTGTCTTATTGATCGTTATTGCGGTATTGTTTGCGCGTACCGGCACATCAAACATTGCGGAGTTACGCTACATATTAACTAACCCAGCGGTACAAACCATTTCGCCAATTTCCGACGATCTTCGTTACGGTCTACTTGTTGCATTACTCGTTGCATTTGGAGTAAAATTGCCGATCGTGCCGCTTCATCGTTGGATGTTGCGTGTGCACGTTCAAGCGCCACCATCAGTCGTCATGCTGCATGCAGGAGTTTTGTTAAAAATTGGTGCTTTCGGTCTTGTCCGATTCGCATTCGGATTATTTCCCGGGCAATTTCAACAATTTTCGACATGGCTTATTGTTTTCGGTATTGTCAATTTGTTGTACGGTGCGTTTTTAGCGCTTAGACAAACCGACTTTAAAATGGTGCTTGCTTATTCGAGTGTATCGCATATGGGTATTGTATTAATTGGGCTTGGCTCGCTCAACGAGGCAGGAATACAAGGAGCGATCTTTCAAGCAGTGTCACACGGATTTATCGCGGCGTTTTTATTCTTCTTCGTTGGCGTTATGTACGAAAGAACGCGTACAACGACGCTTGCTCGTTTAGGTGGTTTGGCGAAGACGATGCCGTACGTTTCAGGTTTTGTTCTCGCCGGTGCGATGGCTTCACTCGGTTTGCCAGGAACGTCCGGATTTATTAGCGAGTTTATGGCGTTCGTTGGTGCATTTCAAGCAGAACCGTGGTTAGCTGCCATCGGTACGCTCGGTATTATTATGACCGCTGTGTATTTATTACGCGCTGTACTTGGCATGACGTTCGGACAAACAACGGTATCAAACGTGTACGATTTACGAGGCATCGAATGGGTGCCGGCAATTAGTTTACTGCTTCTTATTGTCATCATCGGTGTATATCCGAACGTATTGGCGATGCCAATACAAACGACGATTGAAACGATGATGAACGGGTTAGGGGGTTGATGAGATGGATTTCGAAACATTACTTAGCTATGAATGGGGCGTCATGATGCCGGAATTTATTATTCTCGGTGTGGCCATTGCGCTCTCACTCATCGACCTATTTATGCCGGAAAATCGTAGTCGGCGTCTCCTTGGCTTATTCGCTTTCGTTGGCGTCGCTGTTTCGTTCGTATCTTTGCTCGGTTTATGGACGAGTGATGTCACGTCCATTTTAGGTGATACGTTCCGTCTCGATTCGTTCGCCAAATCATTTAAAGCGTTATTGCTCATTGGTAGTGCGCTCGTTTTATTGCTTGCTCTTCATTATGAACCGAAAGAGCGCATCGCATATCGCGGTGAGTTTTACTACTTGTTTTTAACCGCGCTTCTTGGCGCGATGATGATGACATCAAGCGGCGATCTCATTACATTATTTGTCGGACTTGAGCTATTGTCGATTTCTTCTTATATTCTCGTCGCGATTCGGAAAAAACATACATTAGCCAATGAAGCAGCGTTAAAATACGTCATTACCGGAAGTATTGCAACGGCTATCACGTTGTTCGGGATGAGCTACATCTTTGGCTTCACCGGATCGACGAATATAAAAGAAATTACTGGGCAACTGGCAAGCACGTATGATGAGAATCATCAATACATTTTATCGCTCGCCTTTTTGCTTACGTTTGTTGGGCTATCGTTTAAATTAGCGGCCGCTCCGTTTCATATGTGGGCGCCGGATGTATATCAAGGCGCAACGACGCCAGTTGTTTCTTTCTTAAGCGTTGTTTCTAAAACAGCTGGATTTGTTATCGTGTTGCGCGTCATCGTTTCCGTATTTGCTCAAACGCCATCAGGAAGTTCTGCTTCAATGCTTATGACGCTTGCGCCATACATCGCCTTTTTGGCAGGAGCAACGATGATTATTGGCAATACAATTGCGCTTCGTCAACGGAACGTGAAGCGTATGCTCGCATATTCAAGCGTGGCGCATGCAGGGTATGTATTAGTCGCTTTTGCGAGCTTATCGATGTTTATGTTTGAAGCGATTTGGTTTTACTTGTTGGCGTATTTGTTTATGACCATTGGGGCGTTTGCAATTTTACAAGTCGTCTCTCAGCATCAAGATGATGAAGACGTGAGCATATTTGCGGGCTTGTACCGTCGCTCGCCGCTCATGGCGGTAGCGATGACAATCTTTTTACTATCGCTTGCAGGCATTCCTGGGACGGCTGGATTTATCGGGAAAATGAACATTTTCCTCGGTGCATTCGTCGTTGAGCCAGCTCATTACGTGCTTGCAACTATCATGGTGATCACAACAGTTGTATCGTACGTCTATTACTTCGGTATTTTCGTTCAAATGTTTTTCCGGCCGGTCGAACATACACATCGATTAGAGTGGCCATCGGGAGTTATTGCAGTTGTCGTTATTTGTGTCATCGGCACTGTTTTATTAGGGGTGTTTCCGAACATTGCCTACGATTTCCTTGCACCGTTTGAACATTTTAGCGATTTTCTTCAATAAGACGTATAATGGAAGGGGTGTACCCTTCCATTTTTTATATTGAAGGAGGAGTAAACATGGAGACGTTTGGACAAGAAGCGTTAATTAGTTTATTGTCGCACGTATTTTTCATTACAGTGACGTGGTGGACGTTACAAGCGGTGCGGCTTGAAGTTATTTTTAAACCGAATCGCATCATTCAAGCGCGTGTATTTTACATTCTTTTGACGATTGTCATCGGCTCATTAGTGAGCAATTTCTTTTTAGATTATTTACGCTGGTCGCGCCAGTTGCCGTTTTTACTTTAGACGCGAGCATTGTCGATTTTTTTTACGTATCTTCCCTTCCGATCTGGCAACAATAAAAGCTAAGGAGAGGAAGGGAAAAGAGATGAAAAAAAGATGGTTGGCACTCGTTATTTTTTGTTTGTTATTAAGTGGTTATCGGATGTATGATGGTAAACGTGTCGATGAAGAAATAACGAAAATGAACGACATGCTTGGCGTATTTGAATCCCATCATATTCACCTCAAACGATGGAACGTCTACGCCAAAGAGCAAGTGCTTACGAATGACCCTCACAACTGGATCCAACAATACGTGAGAACATGGTCCTCTTTTCGTTGGACGGCTGAACCGCACAAGATGATTGGCAAACGTGAAACCTCCGCTTACGTTGAAACAATTCAACTCATCACGGTCGCTCATCATCAAACGATTGTTGTTTTATATGAAGCAACCGGTTCAACGTGGAATAAACAACTCGAACGTACACTCGTCCGACAAACGACAAAATTATTCGTAAAACCTACATTTTTCACTTGTATTACAGGGGAATTCGATGGTAAGATGAAAGGTGTTTTGTTTGACGAGGCGGTTCGCTTGCTTGCTTCGTTTCAAGCGCAACCGATTGAATCATTGCGTGAAGAGGCATTTGTCTCTGTCTCAGCATATACTGAGCAGTGGAAGACATCACTTTCTGTCGGACAACAACAAATGAATCTTCAACTGGCGTTACGACAAGACGGATTGGGCGCGCGAACGACCGTTGTCATTGGCACCCCAATCATAACAGCTGAATATTAATATAGAGACTTTGGACGCGGAGGGGAATGCCTTGGAAAAAATCATCGTCCGCGGCGGGAAGCGGTTAAGTGGCACAGTGAAAGTGGAAGGTGCGAAAAACGCTGTGTTACCTGTCATCGCCGCAACATTATTAGCAAGTGAAGGAAAAAGCGTCATTTACGATGTACCCGAACTCTCCGATGTATATACGATTGGTGAAGTGTTACGTCACTTACAAGCGGACGTAACGGTTGGCAACAACAAAATTGTCGTTGATGCATCTGGAGAGCTGAGTGTTGAAGCTCCATTTGAATATGTACGAAAAATGCGAGCATCTGTATTAGTGATGGGTCCATTGCTTGCGCGCAAAGGTCGCGCACGCGTCGCATTACCAGGTGGTTGTGCGATCGGGTCAAGACCAATTGATCAACATTTAAAAGGATTTGAAGCGATGGGTGCGACGGTGAAAATCGGTAACGGTTTCATCGACGCCGAAGTAAATGGAAAATTGCGCGGTGCAAAAATTTATTTAGACTTCCCGAGTGTCGGTGCGACTGAAAACATTATGATGGCTGCTGTATTAGCAGAAGGGACGACCGTCATTGAAAACTGCGCAAAAGAGCCGGAAATCGTCGACTTAGCTAATTTTTTAAACGCGATGGGTGCGAAAGTGCGCGGTGCAGGAACAGGCACGATTCGCATTGACGGGGTTACTACATTATATGGTGCCGAACATACAGTTATTCCTGATCGTATTGAAGCTGGAACATTTATGATTGCAGCTGCCATTACAGGCGGAAACGTTCTTGTGCAAGGTGCGGTGCCAGAACATTTAACATCGTTAATCGCAAAACTTGAAGAAATGGGTGTCACCATTATAGAAGAAGACAGCGGTTTGCGCGTCATTGCTCCCGACAAATTGAAAGCCGTTGACGTAAAAACGATGCCACATCCGGGCTTTCCAACGGATATGCAGTCACAAATGATGGCGCTTCTTATGAAAGCAGAAGGCACAAGCATGGTGACAGAAACGGTATTTGAAAATCGCTTTATGCACGTCGAAGAATTTCGGCGTATGAATGCTGATATGAAAATTGAAGGGCGTTCCGTCATTATTAACGGCCCGTGCCAACTGCAAGGGGCAGAAGTGGCTGCGACGGATTTACGTGCGGCTGCAGCACTTATTTTAGCCGGGCTCGCTGCAGAAGGATATACGCGCGTGACCGAACTGAAACATTTAGATCGCGGTTACGTTCGCTTCCATGAAAAATTAGCTATGTTAGGTGCTGATATTGAACGTGTACGTGAAGATATCGATACAGTACAAAGACAAATGACAGATGTTGGATGAACGTAAGAAACGACCGTTTGCAGAAGGCGAATGGTCGTTTTTTTGCATATATGCTTGTCCCTCGGCATAAAGTGTAATAATGACAAAGGGGGGATTCAATTGCGACAATGGATGATGGCAACGATTGCGTTATTTACACTCATTTTACTCATTCCTGCATTAGTTGTTTTAGCATTTGGGGAAAAGCAAGAGGCGTCCCTTCCTGCCCAACCGATGCAAATTCAAGCGCGCGATGAGCCGACGGTGGAAGTAGCTGTATATCGAAGCAAGGAAAAAAAGGTGGAGCGACTGCCGCTAGAACAATATGTCATTGGTGTGGTAGCAGCGGAAATGCCAGCAGAGTTTGAAATGGAAGCATTAAAAGCGCAAGCATTGACCGCAAGAACGTACATCGTCAAACAGCTCATATATAACCAACCGATTCAACTACCAGAAGGGGCAAACGTCACCGATACGGTCATGCATCAAGTGTATTATAATGACGAGCAACTAAAAGACATGTGGGGCATCAGTTACGAATGGAAAATAAAAAAAATTAAAGAAGCGGTCGAGGCGACGAAGGGACAAATTTTAACGTACAATAATGAGCCAATTGAAGCGGCATTTTTCTCCACGAGCAACGGCTATACGGAAAACTCAGAAGCGTACTGGCAAAACGCTTTCCCTTATTTAACGAGCGTTGAAAGCCCGTGGGATACACAGTCGCCGAAGTTTTATGAACAAGTGACGATATCTGTTCGTGAATTTGAACAACGGCTCGGTGTGAAATTACCGAAAGGCGGTTCGGTCGGCAAAGTGCTTGCGCGCACGCCAGGCAAGCGTGTTGCCCTTGTCGATATTAATGGTAAACAGCTTACCGGTCGGGAAGTGCGTGAAAAGTTGCAATTAAAATCAACGGATTTTACATGGACAAGGCAAGGAAATCACATCGTTATTACGACGAAAGGATACGGCCACGGCGTCGGCATGAGTCAATACGGGGCAAACTTTTTAGCCAAGCAAGGGAAAACGTATAAAGAGATTGTCAAATATTATTACCAAGGGGTACAAATTCACGATCTCTCACTTGTCGCTTCGAAATTTTGAAGCGACAAATTTTTTTGTTTTCATGTGTATAAATGTTCTTCTTTCTGTTCACAATGGTTGCTGAGGTGATGAACATGAAAGAAGAAAACAAAAAAGTTTCAAAGTTGTTCCGTAAACGTTGGGTTGTTCCTTCCATTTATTTGTTCAGTGCAGCGCTCATTTTAACAGGTGTGCTTTGGTTCCAAAGCAAAACAAACGACATCGTACAACCGCCTGTTGATGAAGCGAAACAAGGTACAGCGGTGAACGAACCAGAGTCTGTACCGGTTCAACAAGTAGTGGAACAAATTGCGATGCCTGTCCTTGATCCGAATGCTGTTGAAATCGCTAAACCATTTTACGACTTCAGTGCACCAGCCGAAGAACAAGAAGCTGCTCTCGTCTCTTATAATGATGAATATTATCCAAACAAAGGTGTCGACATCGCGATGAAAAACGGCGAAAGCTTTGATGTAACTGCATCATTAAGTGGAACAGTCATTAAAGCAGAAAAAGACCCGCTTTTTGGATACGTCGTTCATATTCAACACGATCGCGGCGTTGTGACGGTATATCAATCATTACAAGACGTTCAAGTGAAAACAGGTGATACAGTCAAACAAGGACAAGTCATTGCAAAAGCGGGCACAAACGAGTTTAATCAAGAAGCAGGCGTTCACGTCCACTTTGAAATTCGTAAAGATGGGCAAGCGGTCAATCCAGTCGCTTACTTCGATCAACCGCTGAGCGCATTAGAAAACAAAGAGCAACAAACGGAACAACAAGAAACAAATCAAAACAAAACAAATGAACAACAAAGCGACCCGTCAAGCACTGTTCCAGATGCTTCGATCGGAATGGCAAGAACATGAACAGGTGGGCAAAATGCTCATCTGTTCGCTTTTTTATGGAATATATTTTCTTCTTGCCTAATACACTATTACAAACTTGAACAACGAGGGTGTTTGAGGTGAGATGAACGATTAATAGATGGGATTGACGATTTTGTTATGAACGAGTAAACGCCACTGCGATAAACGCCTTATACGTCTCATTTCACACTTCTCACATCCAACTTAGGGAGGGCGAGCAGTGTGCACGATTACATCAAAGAGCGTACAATCAAGATTGGCAAGTATATCGTGGAGACGAAAAAAACCGTTCGCGTCATCGCGAAAGAGTTCGGTGTGTCCAAAAGCACCGTGCATAAAGACTTAACGGAACGGCTCCCAGAAATTAACCCCGAATTAGCGAATGAAGTGAAAGAAATTTTAGATTACCATAAATCCATTCGCCATTTGCGAGGAGGAGAAGCAACGAAGAAAAAATATAAAAAAGAAACGGAGCAAGCAACGTAAATTTCTTGTTCCCCTTGCTCTTTTTTCGACATCGTTGTGGTAAAATATTTTATTAGGAGAAATGGCAAGGAGGAACATACATGTTTTTAGCAAGGGATATTGGCATCGATCTCGGCACGGCGAGCGTGTTGATTTATGTGAAAGGAAAAGGCATTGTATTAAACGAGCCTTCTGTCGTTGCGATTGATCAACATACAAAGCGGGTGTTGGCAGTCGGAGAGGAAGCGCGGCGCATGGTCGGGCGCACGCCTGGGCATATTGTCGCCATCCGTCCGTTAAAAGATGGGGTGATTGCGGACTTTGAAATTACTGAAGCGATGCTGAAACATTTTTTAAGCAAGCTCAATGTAAAAGGCTGGTTTGCGAAACCGCGCATTTTAATTTGTTGTCCAACGAACATTACGTCAGTCGAACGTAAAGCGATTAAAGAAGCAGCCGAAAAAAGCGGCGGCAAAAAAGTATACTTAGAAGAAGAACCGAAAGTAGCAGCCATTGGCGCTGGAATGGACATTTTCCAACCATCTGGAAACATGGTGATTGACATCGGTGGAGGTACAACAGACGTTGCGGTATTATCGATGGGTGACATCGTCACATCCGCATCGATTAAAGTAGCCGGTGATAAATTTGATCAAGAAATTTTAAACTATATTAAACGAGAATATAAGTTATTAATTGGTGAGCGAACAGCGGAAGAAATTAAAATAAACATCGCTACTGTGTTTCCGAACGCTCGCGATGAAGCGATGGATATTCGCGGTCGCGATTTAGTAACTGGCTTGCCAAGAACGATTACTATTCGTTCCGGTGAAATTGAAAAAGCGCTACGCGAAACGGTATATACGATCGTCCAAACAGCAAAAAGCGTTCTTGAGCGCACACCGCCAGAGCTGTCAGCCGACATTATTGACCGCGGTATTTTCTTAACGGGGGGCGGGGCGTTGCTTCATGGCATTGACCAACTGCTTGCGCAAGAATTAAAAGTGCCTGTTTTTATTGCGGAAAATCCGATGGATTGTGTCGCGATCGGCACAGGGTTAATGCTTGATAATATCGACAAAGCTCCATATCGTCAACTTGTGTAGGTACCATTGGGAAATGGTACCTATTCGCTTTTTTCCCCTTTTTCTTTTATAATGAAAGTAGTGTGAAAACGATGGAGGGGACATTTTATGTTTCGCGGATTATATACAGCTGCTTCAGGCATGCTTTCCCAACAACGCCGCATCGAAATGATGACGAACAATATCGCAAACGCCAATACGCCAGGCTACAAAGCCGATCAAGCATCGTTACGGGCTTTTCCAGAGATGTTGATGCATCGCATTCAACAAACGACAATTCCGACAGAAAAAAAACTGACATGGCGTGATCGGACATATATTGGCCCGCTATCGACGGGTGTGTACGTGCAAGAACTTGTGCCAAACTTTGCTCAAGGCGATATACGCGAAACAGGCAACAATACCGACCTAGCTATTGTTGATGGCACAGGCACGTCATTTTTTACGGTACAAAACGAAACAGGGGACGTTCGTTATACGCGCAACGGTCATTTTACGATCGATGCAGACGGCTTTTTAACGACGACAGACGGTCTTTACGTGCTCGATGAAAACGGAAACCGTATTTTCGTCGGGGACGAGCAGTTTACTGTATTAACGGACGGAACGATTACAAAAAGTGGGGAGCAACTTGCACGCCTTCGCATCGCTTACGCTGAAAATGTCCAAGCGCTTGCGAAAGAAGGAAACGGTTTATTTCGGGCCGAACAACAACTCCCGACTGCTGAGACGTATACGATTCGTCAACAATATATTGAACGTTCAAACGTCGATTTGTCTCGTGCGATGACCGACATGCTCTCGGCTTACCGAGCGTTTGAAGCGAACCAAAAAATTTTACAAGCATACGATAAAAGTATGGACAAAGCGGCAAATGAAATCGGCCGCTTAAAGTAGGGGGATGACGATGCTTCGTTCAATGATTACTGCCGCCAATACGATGAACCAACTCCAGCAACAACTGGACGTCATTAGCCATAATATCGCAAACGTCAATACAACCGGGTTTAAAAAGCGCGATGCGGTGTTCGGTGAATTGCTCGCCCAACAGTTTACTAACTTGCCAAAAACAGATGAAGCACCGCGCCTCACCCCGGCTGGCGTCCGCCTTGGTGTTGGGGCGAAAGTAGCGTCAACACATATGCAAATGAAGCAAGGCTCGATTGTAAAAACGGACCGCCCGCTTGATCTTGCATTGACGAAAGAAGGGCAATTTTTCCGCATTCTTGTCGATGGTGCGATTCAATATACGCGTGACGGTGCGTTTTACCTTAGTCCGTCGGCAAACAATCCGAATGAACTCATGCTTGTAACAGCGGATGGTTATGCGTTGCTTGATGAAAACGATGAACCAATTACCGTGCGCGAAGGGTTTAAAGACATTCAAGTCACTCAAGACGGTACGATGCAATTTATTGCGCCAAACGGAAACATTATGAAGACCGCAAACATCGGAGTATCATATGTGACGCGTCCCCAACTGATGCAGGCGCTCGGCGACAATCGTTTTGCTTTTCCAGCTGATGTGAATAATGAAGACGTAACGGTTAATTTAGCTGGCAACAATCGCAACAACATTTCACTACAACAATATGCCCTAGAACAATCGAACGTGGAACTAGCGACCGAAATGAGCGAACTTATGATTACGCAACGGTCATACCAACTTAATGCTCGTGCGATTACATTATCGGATCAAATGATGGGGCTCATTAACGGCATTCGTTCATAGAGGGGAATGTATATGGAGGAAAAACAACAGAAACGCTCGCTTCGCCGTCCGCGCCGCCGTCTTATTCCGATTTGGCTTCGTTTGCTTATCGTCCTTTGTTTGATTACGATTAGCACATTAGCAGGAGCGATGGTTGGCTACGGTATGCTTGGCGGAGGAAACCCGTTCGATGCATTAAAGCCAGCAACGTGGCAACATATTATTGATTTAGTAGCGAAACAGTAGTGGACAGACCACTTCAAAACATGATACATTGAGAATAAAAGCGGAAGGGAGATCCTTCCGTTTTTTTATAAAGGAGGAATTTATATGCTTGATATTCAACAAATTCAACAAATTATCCCACATCGCTATCCGTTTTTACTCGTTGACCGCATTGTTGAAGTGGAAGAAGGAAAGCGTGCCGTTGGCATCAAAAACGTCAGTGCCAACGAACAATTTTTTGTCGGCCATTTTCCTGAATATCCTGTTATGCCGGGTGTATTAATTGTTGAAGCACTGGCGCAAGTCGGAGCTGTCGCGATGTTAATGAAAGAAGAAAACCGTGGTCGCCTCGCCTTTTTTACCGGCATTGACAACTGCCGATTTAAAAAGCAAGTGAAACCTGGCGATCAATTACGATTAGAAGTCGAAATGATTCGTTTTAAAGGTGCAATTGGCAAAGGAAAAGGCGTCGCCACCGTCGATGGCGAGCTCGTATGCGAAACAGAAATCATGTTTGCGCTCGGTGAAAAATAATGCATAACCGTCTCCTTTCTGGGCATGTTATAGATGATTACATATGTAAAAGAAAGGGGACAAACGATGAAAAAACGATGGTTGCTTAAATTTATAAGCGCGTTGATCGCGATTATGGTTGTCACAGGTTGCAATAACGACGATACGGATAACGATATGAACAACCAAGAAGAAATGCAGCCAGGCGAAGACACAAATGAAGGTGTTGGCGACGATGAAAACGACGCCGTCCCAGATGAAGAAGATGCTGTCGAAGATGCCGAAGATATGAACGATGCTGACAATACGGACGAATAAACGTAAGAGGTTTCCTCTTGCGTTTTTTTATTCCCTTAATTCCTATAACCGTTAGTATAGTTATAAAAAAACTTTGTCAATACACGCTTCTTTATGATACAGTAACGGTTGACGATAATCATATGGAGGGTTTTATATATGTTAAAACAGCTTCCTCATCGCATGAAGATGAACATCACCTTATCGATTAAAAAAGTGTTTGAACGATATATGGCCAGCATCGGCTGGGACGAGACAAACTACAATGCCGCAACATTCATGGAACAATGGCGCCATTATTTATACAATGAAGCGACATGGTTTGCGGAATTAGACGATGCGATTAAAACAAACCCACAATTTCATGAACAACTTGCAGCACGCATTAACGAAATTATCGACCAGCTCTTGAACGAACCTCCAACGGATGAACAAATCGCAGAAATTAACCGTCTCACCGAACGTCTTAGCATTGATGATTTCCCATACGGCTGTAAGTTAGAAGCAAAATATCATATTGAACGTCTACAACACGAGCTAAAAAAAAAGAAAAGCTAACGAAACGAGCGAGCGAAAAACAACGTAAGCTGGCAGAAATTTTATATTATCAAGCGTATGACTGTCCGCTACCAGAGCGCGACTATACGGTCGCTGAAATGAATAATATCATTGCACAAGCAAAACAAATCATTGCGCAAGAAGAAAAAGAAGAAGAGATGATTCACTAACTGGTAGTATTTGGAAACTACCGGTTTTCTTTTTTGTGGAAATAAATTAACAAAAAGGGTAGAAAAACGGAAGTGTTTGTCGTTATAATGAATCTAGTGAATGTTTTTGTCGAAAATATATGTTTTATAGGAGGACGTCATGGAAGAGACGATTAGCTTACGAGAACTGTTTCAAACGTTGCGCAAACGCGCTTGGCTTATTGTGGCGATTACCGTCATCGCGACGATGACAAGCGGCATCGTTAGCTATTTTGTGTTGACGCCGATTTACCAAGCATCGACACAACTACTAGTGAACCAAGCGAAAAGTGAACAACCGATTTACAATATTAGCGAAATTCAAACGAACTTGCAGCTTATTAATACGTATAACGTCATTATGAAAAGCCCAGCGATTTTAGATATTGTGAAACAAGAGTTAGACTTGGATGTACCTGTAGAAGAGTTAAACAAGAAAATTAACGTCACAAGCGAAAAAGACTCGCAAGTAGTTAATGTGACAGTGGAAGACCCTGATCCATATATGGCTGCCGATATTGCCAATACGGTTGCGAGCGTATTTCAACGTGAAATCGTTAAAATTATGAACGTCGATAACGTCAACATTTTAGCGAAGGCAGAAGTAAAAGAACAGCCGGTTCCGGTCAAACCAAAACCGTTATTAAATATGGCGATTGCTTTCGTTGTTGGCATCATGACAGGCATCGGCTTAGCATTTTTACTTGAATATTTAGATAATACGATTAAAAACGAACAAGATGTCGAAAAACTGCTTGAGTTACCTGTGTTAGGAGCGGTCACAGTTATTGAGGATGATGGAACTGGTAAGCAGGAAATACATGTGAAGAAACAAATACGAGGTGAGACGGTTGGTTCTTAAAAAGAAAAAACAGGCGTTTGCGCGAACAATGCGTTCGCTCATTACAAAAACAAATCCAAAATCGCCGATTTCTGAACAATATCGGACGATTCGCACGAACATTCAATTTTCGGTCGCTGACCGTCCATTGCGCTCGATTATGGTCACTTCCTCTGCCCCGGAGGAAGGAAAATCGACAACGGTCGCCAATTTAGCGGTCGTCTTTGCGCAACAAGGAAAAAAAGTGCTTCTTATTGATGCAGACTTACGTAAACCGACAGTACATTATACGTTTCGAAGAGACAACTACGTCGGTTTAACGAACGTATTAACGAAACAAGCTACACTTCAAACAGCAGTGAAAGAAACAGATGTGGAAAACTTATTCGTTTTAACGAGCGGTCCGATTCCGCCAAATCCAGCTGAATTGCTTGGTTCAGCTACAATGGAAGACCTGCTAGCAGAAGCATATGATCAGTTTGACGTTGTCCTTTTTGATACGCCGCCTGTTTTAGCGGTTACAGATGCACAAATTTTAGCGAATCAATGCGACGGAACAATTCTCGTCGTTCAGAGCGGAAGGACTGAAATTGAAGCTGCACAAAAGGCAAAAGAACTACTTCTTGCGGCGAAAGGAAAGTTACTAGGTGTCGTTTTAAACCAAAAGAAGCAAAAAGAAAGTAGCTATTACTATTACTATGGTAATAAGTAGACAACATTCGACAAAAAATGTATATTGACTCCTTCTTTTTTCCTATGTTACTATAAATTGCGTGGATAAGATTGTCGAAAAACAAAGAAACTAGTTTATTTTCAGTAGATATAAAGAAGGAAAGAGGGGTTCGTGTGATTGATATCCATAGTCATATTTTACCGTCGATCGATGACGGGGCACAAACACTCGCTGATGCAATTGACATGGCGAAGGCAGCAGTTGCTGGGGGGATCACAACGATCATCGCGACCCCTCATCACCGCAATGGGACGTTCGAAAATGATAAACGATCGATTATTGAGCACGTTCATGCATTAAATGAAACACTACAACATCACCGTATTCCTCTTTCCGTTTTACCGGGACAAGAAGTGCGCATTCATGGGGAATTGCTTGATTATTATCGTGATGGCGATATTTTGCCACTTGCGGAGACGAAATATGTGCTAATTGAACTTCCGAACAATCATGTCCCGCGTTACACCGAGCAACTTATTTTTGACATGCAACTACAAGGACTCATTCCAATTATTGCTCATCCTGAACGAAATAGTGAGCTCGTTGAACATCCGAACAAATTATACGACCTAGTGAAAAAAGGAGTATTAACGCAACTCACTGCCGCCAGTGTCGCTGGAAAGTTCGGAAAAAATATTAAAAAGTTTTCGCTACAAATGATTGAAGCGAACTTAGTTCACTTAATCGCATCCGATGCACATAATACGACGACACGTGCATTTCATATGCGCGAAGCGTACGACGTCATCCAAAAACAGTTCGGCTCTCAAGTGGTGTATGTGTTTCAAGAAAACGCTGAACTGCTTGTTGCTGGCGAAACTTTGTATAAAGATGCACCAGGGCGAATGAAAAAGAAAAAGTTTTTCGGTATTTTCTAAGTTTTGTATTTTCCTATACATACCATGGAGTAAATATGTCATGCTGGTTTCGAACGTGTCGATATCAGCTTTCTTTTTTTGGTGATGTTTCGTTTCATTCACTTCCACTTTTCGGAGATGCCTCCTTTCCGTTATCAATGGAGGCACTCGGCCGTACTGTGGGTGGGGACGATGACGGTCCTGCCACCTTAGACGCCTGTCGTCGATGGTGCGGTGTGAGGGTGGGTTAGATGCCCAATGCTAACCTTGTTTTTTATTTATGTCTCTTTTTTGCCATGTTATAATGAGAGAAATGGTAAAGGAGGGGGACAAATGAGCCAAGAATTAAAAGCTTTGCTTCGCTCTGTACTGAAGGAAGAACTACAGCCTGTTCATGAGCGATTAGAACGTGTTGAACAAACGCAACAAGAGTTACAACGCGGTCAAAAAGCACTAGAAAAGAGTGTTGCTCAAATCCAGCAAGATGTAACAGAGCTACAAGTAGGTCAGCGAGCACTAGAAAACACAGTTGCTCAAATTCAACAAGACGTCGCACAATTACAAGCAGGTCAACAAGCATTACAACAAGACGTCGCACAGTTACAAGCAGGTCAACAAGCATTACAACAAGACGTCGCACAGTTGCAAGCAGGCCAACAAGCGTTACAACAAGACGTCGCACAATTACAAGCAGGCCAACAAGCATTACAACAAGACGTCGCACAGTTACAAGCAGGCCAACAAGCATTACAACAAGACGTCGCACAGTTACAAGCAGGCCAACAAGCATTACAACAAGACGTCGCACAATTACAAGCAGGTCAACAAGCGTTACAACAAGACGTCGCACAATTACAAGCAGGCCAACAAGCATTACAACAAGACGTCGCACAGTTACAAGCAGGTCAACAAGCGTTACAACAAGACGTCGCACAGTTACAAGCAGGTCAACAAGCATTACAACAAGATGTTGCACAATTACAAGCAGGTCAACACAAGCTAGAAAATGATATGGTCGATATGAAACAATCACTCGGAAATATGGAACGGACGCAAGAAAAGATTCTTGAAGAGCTACGCATATCAAAAAACAACCAGGCACTAGTCATAAATGATTTGACAAGCATAAAAAAATCAATGGATGTGACGGTTGCTTATTTGCAGCGTAGATCCGATGTCATATTTGATAAAATGATTGAACATGAAAAAGAAATTTTAAATTTAAAAACACGTCTACCAAACTAACTCCCAATGGGAGCTATTTTTTTGTACATCGACGTATATGTTATGCATATATAGCGTATACGTGGGTGTACAGTTTAGGAAGTGAGGGATGTATGTGAAAACGGTAAGAAAAGCGATTATCCCAGCTGCTGGGCTTGGCACGCGCTTTTTACCTGCGACAAAAGCGATGCCGAAAGAAATGCTTCCGATCGTCGACAAGCCGACGATTCAATATATCGTCGAAGAAGCAATCGAATCAGGCATTGAAGATATTATTATCGTCACAGGAAAAGGAAAACGTGCCATCGAAGACCATTTCGACCATGCATTTGAACTGGAACAAACGTTGTTAAAAAACAATAAACACGACCTGCTAGAAAAAGTAAAAGAGCCGTCCAAAGTCGACATTCATTACATTCGTCAAAAAGAACCAAAAGGACTAGGCCACGCCGTCTGGTGCGCCCGTAAATTTATCGGTGACGAACCATTTGCTGTCCTGTTAGGCGACGACATCGTTCAAGCTGATACCCCATGTTTAAAACAGTTGATGAACGAATTCGAAAAAACGAGAAGCTCTGTCATCGGAGTCAAACAAGTCGCTGACGACGAAACGCACCGTTACGGCATCATCGACCCAATCGACAAAAAAGGACGACGCTATCAAGTGCGCCAATTCGTCGAGAAACCAGCACCAGGCACCGCCCCATCGAACTTAGCGATTATGGGTCGATACATTTTAACGCCAGAAATTTTCATGTTTCTTGAAAAACAAGAAACCGGCGCCGGCGGCGAAATTCAACTGACCGACGCGATTCAAAAGCTAAACGAAATCCAACGCGTCTTTGCGTATGAGTTTGAAGGAAAGCGGTATGATGTTGGGGAGAAGCTTGGGTTTATCCAGACGACGATTGAGTTTGCAATGCAAGATGAGGAGTTGAAAAAACAACTTCTTCCGTTTATCGAAAACGTATTAAAAGAAACGAAAGTAACGGAATGAGAGGGGATGAGGGGAGTTGGCTAAACTAAATACCGCACAAGAAGCGGTCATTTCCAGTCAACGATTAGATTACGTACAATTTAGGAGCTTAGAAGATACATCGAGAGCGTACGCTATAACAAAGAGAGTGATTGATATTTTAGGAGCAATCATCGGGCTCATTTTATCCAGCCCGCTTTTTTTATGCATTGGCATCTTTTATTTATTCGGGGATTCTAAAGGTCCAATTTTGTTCAAACAAACCCGTGTCGGCAAACATGGAGAAAGATTTTACATATACAAGTTTCGATCCATGACTGTAAATGCGGAAGAGAAGCTAAAAGCGGATAAAGAGCTTTACCAAAAGTATTTAAGGAACAACTATAAACTAGAACCGCATGAAGACCCACGTATCACAAACCTTGGGCGCTTTTTACGAAAGACAAGCTTAGACGAAATTCCTCAGCTCATTAACGTATTAAAAGGGGAAATGAGTTTAGTCGGACCGAGGCCGGTGGTGGAAGAGGAATTAAAGGAATACGGAAGAGAAGTTTCAAAGTTTTTATCAGTCAAACCAGGAATGACTGGCTATTGGCAGGTAAGCGGAAGAAGTGAAGTAGGATATCCAGAAAGAGTGAATGTAGAGTTGTTTTATGTGGAGCATCAGTCGCTCATTTTGGATATTGTCATTCTTGTGAAAACGGTATTTATGGTGGTTTTGAGAAGGGGAGCTTATTGATTATAGGGGAAACATATATGTCTGATAAGAAAAGGCTATTTGAAAATTTTCTATCGTTAGCGACTTTGCAAGGACTAAATTATATACTTCCTTTGCTTACGTTGCCTTATTTAGTAAGGGTTTTAGGCCCAGAAAATTACGGATTAGTAGCGTTTGCTCAGTCTTTTGTGCAGTTTTTTGTTATTTTTGTTGATTATGGATTTAATCTGTCTGCTACAAATCAAATTGCTGTGTATAGGGAAAATAGGGAGAAGGTTCAAAGAATTTTTAGCACAGTAATAACGATTAAAGTCTTCTTTACTGTAATTAGTTTTGTCGTGCTTTGTTTGTTAGTTTTTCTATTGCCAAAATTCGCAGAGCATAAATCAATATATGTCATCACGTTTGGCATGGTTGTTGGCAATGTTCTTTTTCCTGTCTGGTTTTTTCAAGGAATGGAGAGGATGAGGTACATAACTTTTCTAAATATCATCGCAAAGGCATTATTTACAGCAGGTATCTTTCTATTGGTGAAGCAGAGGGATGATTTTCTATTAGTCCCATTGCTTAATTCTCTTGGAATAATATCAATCGGAATCATATCCTTAGGCATGATTAAAAAAACTTTCAGTATAAATATTGTTCTTCCTGCCTGGAACGACATTAAGTATCAGTTAAAAGAAGGATGGTATGTATTTATTTCAACGGTTGCTATTAGCTTATATACCGTTAGCAATACATTTATTCTCGGATTATTTACGAATAATACGATTGTGGGATATTATGCTGGTGCGGAGAAAATTATTAGCGCTGCAAACGGAATGATTAGCCCCGTCTCACAAGCGCTCTATCCGTACATTAGCCGATTAATATTAGGGAATCGAGAAAAAGGGCTAATGCTTATAAGAAAAATCGTACTGATAATAGGTGGGGGCACACTTATAGTATCTTTCATTATTTTTTTTCTTGCGGAAAACATAGTAGACATTGCGCTAGGAGACCATTACAAACATTCGATCGTAGTGCTAAAAATTTTATCCTTTTTGCCTTTTATTATAGGACTAAGCAATATTTTAGGAATTCAAACAATGTTAACTTTAGGTTATAAGAAAGCCTTCTCCAACATTTTAATATTAGCAAGCATCTTAAATATCTTTCTAGCTGTTCTTTTAGTGCCTAATTTTCATCATGTAGGAACAGCAGTTGGTGTTTTCATTTCAGAGCTTTTTGTTACTTCGGCGATGTTTGTTTATTTATATTCAAAAGGGATTAAACTTCTGGAGGGTAAACATGTTTAGCTATGTAATTATTGGAACAGGATTCGCTGGTAGCGTACTAGCGGAACGAATTGCAACGCAATTAAATAAAAAAGTATTAATGATTGAAAAACGCAATCATGTTGGTGGGAATGCATATGACTCATATGATAGTCAGGGCATTTTAATTCATAATTATGGTCCACATATTTTTCATACAAAAATAAAAAAAGTTTGGGATTACTTATCAAACTTTACGGATTGGTATTTGTATCATCATAAAGTACTTGGAGTTATCGATGGAAAAAAGGTGCCGATTCCATTTAATTTAAACTCCATTCATCAAGTTTTTCCTAAAAATCTAGCAGAACGAATGGAGAAAAAATTAATTGAAAACTTTGGTTACAATAAAAAAGTACCCATTCTAAAGCTACGTGAAGCGGAAGACAAAGATTTGAAATTTTTAGCTGATTATATATATGAAAATGTGTTTCTTGGCTATACAACAAAGCAGTGGGGTGTCACGCCAGAAGAATTAGATCCTTCTGTCACAGGGCGCGTGCCCGTATATGTTAGTCGAGATGACCGTTATTTTCAAGATCATTATCAAGGGATGCCAAAAGAAGGATACACAAAGCTATTTGAAAGAATGCTAAATCATGAAAATATAAAGATTTTATTAAATACAGACTATAAAGAGGTATTGCAGTTTGATCTTGAAACAGGAGAGGCAAAACTATTTGGGCAAAAATTTAGCGGAAAAATCATTTATACCGGTCCAATTGACTACTTCTTTAATTACAAATTTGGACAGTTACCTTATCGTTCGTTAAATTTTGTATTTGAACAGTTCAATCAAGAACAAGTACAAGAAGTAGGGACTGTCAATTACCCAAATGATTATAATTTTACAAGAATAACTGAATTTAAACATTTAACGAATCAATCTTCTGACAAAACAACAACTGTAAAAGAGTTTTCCCAAGAGTATATTCCAGGGGAAAATATTCCTTATTATCCGATTAAGAATGATAGAAACCTAGAACTATATAGATTGTATAGAGAAGAAGTAAGAAAATATGATAATTTAATTTTTATTGGACGTTTGGCTGAGTATCAGTATTATGATATGGATATGGTAGTTGCGAAGGCTTTGAAAATATTTGAAGAAAGGATCGCAAAATGAGAGTTTCATACTTACTTTATGATTTTGGTAAAACTGGTGGATCAATAGTATTATACAATTTCATGGATAATTTAGTGAAAAGGGGATATGAAGTTTATGCTGTCACTCCTTACGGTCGGTATAAATGGGAAATAGGAATGTGGAAAGAACTCATCATTCAATTTTCTAATGACAAGTTAGCGAAAAAAATTGTAAAAAATATTATACATCCATATATGCAAAATAACAAAAAAGCAAAAAGACTGAAAACCGTATACCAGTGGAATAAATCTGTGAAAGGGTTAATAAACAACTGGAAACAGACTGATGTTACTATTTCTACATACTGTATTACTGCTTATGCTGGTTTTTATCTAAGCGATCAAACTATACCTTTGTATCACATGCAACATTTTGAAGAGTTATTTTTTCAAGATAGAATTCAACGACTCGTTGCAAGGAACACATATAAACTCCCATTGATTAAAATATCAAATTCGTCTTGGTTAAGACATATTGTTAAAAAGTATTTCAATGAGGAAAGTTATTTATTAAATCCAGGAATTGATTTAGGAGTGTTTAAAGAAGGGAAAGGATATTTAGAAAAATATCGAACCAAGAAAAAATGGACGATTGTAAGTTTTTTCGATGAACAGCGTGAATGGAAAGGTTTTAATGACGCAGTAAAAGCTGTGAAGAAGGCTAGAGACATTCTAAGTTCTCAAGGAATTGAGATTATATGGAAAGTATTTGGGTTAAATCCGCCGACTAAAAGTTACGAAACGGAATTTGAATATGTAGGGAAGCTTTTTAATGAGCAACTTTCAAAGTTGTATCAAGAGGCTGATATTGTTCTTTTAACATCTTGGTATGAGAGTTTCCCGCTTCCCCCTATTGAGGCTATGGCTTCGGGTTCTCTAATTATTTCTACTCAATATGGCGTAGAGGATTATATTATTGATGGAAAAAACGGTCTAGTTACTTTACCTAGGAAAATTGAAGAGATTGCTAACAAGATAGTATGGGCTATTCAAAATCCCCAAGAGGTTCAGAGTTTGGTGATTAATGGTGTAGCAACTGCGCATGATTATAGTTGGGATAAAAGAACAGATGTTTTAGAAAATATTTTAGTTGAAGTAACTAAAAATTATAAAGACACCAAGTATAAATTGTTCGACGATTTGGTATATGGTAGATTTGGTGAATACATGTACGAAGAGTTCAAATAAAGATTTTAGGAATAAAGAGGAGTAATTTTCTTATGAAAGGCATCATCCTAGCTGGTGGTAGCGGTACCCGCCTTTATCCTTTAACGAAAGCAGTATCAAAACAACTATTGCCTGTGTACGACAAGCCAATGATTTATTATCCGCTATCTGTTTTAATGCTTGCGGGTATTCGGGATATATTAATTATTTCTACTCCTAGCGATACGCCGCGTTTCAAGGAGTTGCTAGGGGATGGTTCACAGTTAGGGATTTCGCTTTCTTACGCCGTGCAGCCTTCGCCAGATGGGCTTGCACAGGCGTTTTTAATTGGAGAAGATTTTATTGGCGATGACAATGTTGCATTAATTTTAGGGGACAATCTTTTTTATGGACATGGGTTGACACAGTTGTTACAGAAGGCAGTAGAGCGTAGAACAGGTGCGACTGTTTTTGGGTATTATGTCAATGACCCTGAACGCTTTGGTGTTGTGGAATTTGATGAGAACGGGAAGGTTATTTCTATTGAGGAAAAGCCAGAAAATCCGAAGTCCAATTATGCGGTGACGGGGTTGTATTTTTATGATAATCGTGTGGTAGAGATTGCGAAAAATATTCGTCCGTCTGCACGTGGGGAATTAGAAATTACGGATGTAAACAAAGCGTATTTGGAGCTTGGGGAACTGCATGTAGAAATTTTAGGTCGGGGATTTTCTTGGTTGGATTCAGGTACACATGAGTCTTTATTAGAAGCGTCGCAATTTATCGAAACGATTGAGAAGCGTCAAAGTTTAAAAGTTGCTTGCCTTGAGGAGATTGCCTACTTAAAAGGATATATTGATCGGGAGCAATTATTAAAACTGGCGGAGCCATTAAAGAAAAATCAGTATGGTCAATATTTGATTGATATTGCCAATCAAAAGAAACGACCGATTTATTTATAATGAGGTGTTCGGTGTGAAAGTGACAGAAACATCATTGCCCGGTGTGTTGTTGATTGAACCGAAAGTATTCGGCGACCACCGCGGTTTTTTTATGGAAAGCTACAATAAAAAACTTTTTGCGGAATATGGGCTTGATTTTGACTTTATTCAAGATAATCACTCGTTATCCCGACAAGCAGGAACGATCCGCGGGCTTCATTATCAGTTACACCCAAAGGCGCAAACGAAATTAGTTCGCGTGACGCGCGGGGCGGTTTATGATGTCGTTGTTGATATTCGTAAAGGCTCACCGACATTCGGGAAATGGCAAGGGTTTATTTTAAGCGCGGAGAATAAGCGACAATTGCTTGTGCCAAAAGGGTTTGCCCATGGGTTTTGCACGTTAGTGGAAAATACGGAAGTGCAGTATAAGGTAGATGAATATTATTCTCCAGAACATGACCGTGGCATTGTTTGGAATGATCCGGCGTTAGGAATTGATTGGCCAACAGCAAATCCGATTCTTTCGGAAAAAGACGCAAAGCATCCACTATTGGCAGACGCGGAAATTAACTTTGAATGGGAGAGAATGTGATGAACCTTTTAGTCACAGGCGGAGCTGGTTTTATCGGCAGCAACTTTGTCCGTTATATGCTAGAGAAATATCCACATTACAAAGTAGTTAACTATGATTTATTAACGTATGCAGGCAACCTTGAAAACTTAAAGGATGTTGAAAATCATCCTAACTATAGGTTTGTGAAAGGTGATATTAATAACCGTCAACTCGTAGATTATGTAGTTAAAACATATGAAATTGATGTCATCGTTAACTTTGCGGCAGAATCGCATGTCGATCGTAGTATTACCGACCCTAGTATTTTTGTAAAAACAAACGTACTAGGTACGCAAGTGTTATTGGATGTAGCGAAAGAAAATAAAATAAAGAAATATGTGCAAATTTCTACCGATGAAGTGTATGGGACGCTTGGGGAAACAGGGTATTTTACCGAAGAAACCCCATTAGCACCAAACAGCCCATATTCGGCAAGCAAAGCAGGTGGGGATTTGCTTGTTAGGGCGTATCATGAAACGTACGGACTTCATGTGAACATTACAAGATGTTCGAACAACTATGGTCCATATCACTTCCCGGAAAAGCTTATTCCGTTAATGATTACAAACGCATTAGAAGGAAAGGAACTACCAATTTATGGTGATGGCAAAAATATTCGTGATTGGTTGCACGTTAAAGATCATTGTGCGGCGATTGATTTAGTGATTCATAAAGGGAAATCGGGGGAAGTGTACAATATCGGCGGACATAATGAACGCACGAATAATGAAATTGTACATCTCATCGTTGAAAAACTAGGAGTGTCAAAAGAGTTAATTACGTATGTGGCAGACCGCCCAGGGCACGACCGCCGTTATGCGATTGATCCGACAAAAATTATGAACGAGCTTGGATGGAAACCGCAGTATACATTTGAAACAGGCATTGTGGAAACGATTCAATGGTATATTGAAAATCAAGAATGGTGGAAAAACATTAAATCTGGCGAATATATGACTTATTATGAGAAACAATACGGTGACAGAAGATGAAAGTAATTGTAACAGGTGCAAAAGGGCAGCTTGGTACAGATGTAGTCCACTTGTTCGCTAATCAAGGATATGAAGTTTACGGTTATGGGCGGGAAGAGTTAGATATCACAAACTTTGACCAAGTAAAACAGGTTATTAGCGAAGTTAAACCTGATGTTGTTGTTCATGCAGCGGCGTATACGAAAGTCGATTTAGCGGAATCCCAGCCTGATCAAGCATTTTTAATTAATGCGTACGGAACGAGAAACGTTGCGGTTGCATCGGAAGCAGTAGGGGCAAAACTTGTTTACATTAGCACAGACTACGTCTTTGACGGAATGGCAACTACCCCATACAACGAATTGGCGCCGACGAATCCACTTAGCGTGTATGGGAAGAGTAAACTAGCTGGCGAGCAGTTTGTCCGCGACTTGCATTCGAAGTTTTTTATCGTGAGAACGTCTTGGGTGTATGGAAAACATGGGGACAATTTTGTCAAGACGATGTTAAAGTTAGCCAAAGAGCGAGATGAGCTAATGGTCGTCAACGACCAAATCGGCTGCCCGACATATACGGTCGACTTAGCAAATTGCATTTTGGAACTGATTCAAACGGAAAAGTACGGCGTTTATCACGTTTCCAATTCGGGACATTGTTCTTGGTATGAATTTGCGAAAGCAATTTTTGAGGAAGTAGGGATAGAAGTTAAAGTCAATCCTTGCACGACAAAAGAGTTTCCAAGGCCAGCACCAAGACCGATGTATTCGGTGTTTGAGCATATGGCGCTTAGGTTGAATGGATTTCATCAAATGAGAAATTGGCGAGAAGCATTGAAAGAATTTATTATAAGAATTAAACTATAAGGTAGTGATGTACGCTTGAAACAAGTAACGAATAAAGATGTTGCGATTATTATTTTAAACTGGAATGCTTATGACGATACGTTTGAATGTTTAAAATCGCTAGAGCATTTAACGTACCCTTATTTTCACGTGTTTTTAGTAGATAACGCTTCACAAGACGGCTCGTTTGATAAACTTCAACAAGATTATAACGATGGAAAATTTCATTTGCCTATTACATTTATTCAAACCGGAGCGAATTTAGGGTTTGCAGGTGGGAATAATGTCGCCATTAGAGAGGCGCATAAACAAGGGTACCAATATTTTTGGCTTTTGAATAACGATACAGTAGTAGATCCGAATGCGTTAACGCCATTAGTAGAAACGTTGGAAAAAGACAAACAAGTAGGAATTGTTGGTTCCAAAATTTATTATTACGGAACGAACAAAATTTGGTTTGCGGGGGGCAAGGTTAATACTTGGACAGGAACGACAAAGCATATAGGAATTAAAGAAGAAGATGTCGGGCAATATGACGAAGTAAAAGAAGTGGATTATATAACAGGATGTAGTTTGTGCTTTCGGAGAGAGGTACTAGAAACGGTAGGGTACATGTGTGAGGATTATTTTTTGTATTATGAAGAAACGGATTGGAATGTTAGGAGTAGTAATAGAGGGTGGAAAATAATCTATCAACCTAGTTCTGTGATCTATCATAAGGTCTCTAGTTCATCTGGCGGCGAGAGAAAGAGTATGCCTCCTTACATTGCATACTATGATGTAAGAAATTCGTTTGCTATGACGAGGAAAGTACAAAAAAAATGTTCCCATATTAGAGTTTCTATTGCTCTTTTGAGTATGATATGGAATGTTATAAAGAAAAATATAAAAATTATTTTATTAAATGAGGATAAAAAAATCTTGAGAGGTAAATTAATATTAAAAGGTTTTATAGATGGTATAAATATGAGGATGGGGAAGTTAGGTGAATGATATTGTTGTAAGGGATAGATTTAGTAAAGATTCTGTACCGTTACTGTTTTTTGTAATTGGCTTTTTTTTGTTCTCTATAGACGGCATTCCTTATATAAAATATACAGATTATAAGCCGATTAGCGTCATCTTTTTTGGGATATCTATCTTTTTGTTGATGACGAGAAAAGGTTTTCGGCTGTCTTGCAGTGATACGGAAAAAATTTTATTATCATTCGTTTTTTATAGTGTTTTGCATTCGCTTTTGGTGGCTCTCCAAACAGGAGATGTTAAAAGTAGTATTGAGCACATCTTGTCATTATTTGTTGGGCTAATAATTTATTTTTCAATAATCTCAATGCTGTCTAACTTTAGGAAATTAAAACAGTTTGAGAGGGCATTTAATTTATTGCTTGTACTTACCTTTGCATTGCCCATTATATTTGGCATACTTCAAATATTAGGTCTATTATCGGGTACAAGTTTAGTAAATATGTTAACTTCATTTTTTGTTTCTAGGACATATGGACGCGTCCAAATGCTATCCAATGAACCGTCGTGGGCAGCTATTCATATCTTGGTTGGCATTATATTATTTAATTACTACAGAAAAAATTATATATCGTCTAAAGTGTTTTTTTATTTATTGGTTATTTTGTTTATTTTTACTTTTTCTATGAACGGTTATGTCGTATTATTGATAACGGTTATTTTTTATTTGCTAATCAAAAGGAGAATAAAGCCGTTATTTTTACTGTTTTTTAGTATTTTTTTATTTGTTGTTATGGGCTATGTAATTAATTTACTCGATTTAGGAGGTTATTATACTTACCGATTTAATTTTAGAGAATACTATGATTTTGATAGATTATTACATAGCGATGGTTCTGTGTTTGTAAGAGTTGTTTTCCCAATAATAGGTTTAATCCAATTTTTAAAAAACCCTATTTGGGGCGTGGGTGGAGGATTTTACTATTTAGATTTTGCTAGAATTATTCAAGAGCAGTTTAGTTATGGATTAAGTTTTTATGAGGTATACTTTAATGCGTTTGTCAATCCTAGTAATGCTAACCCCCGAAATTTAATAGCCAAGATTTTAGCTGAGGAAGGGCTAATAGGTTTTGTACTTTTTTCATCTTTTTTATTTAAAATTTTTACTTATTGCAAATCTGACTATTCGAAGTTCATTTTTTGTTTTAGTTTGGCTATGGTAATGAATTTTGATTCATATGCTTTTGTGGATTTTTGGATGATGTTGGCTTTTCTTAGGTCAAGATGGTTTGAACAAGAGAATAGGGATGGTGTAATATGATTGTCGGAATAGATGCTAGGAAACTGAATAATTCTAAGACAGGGATAGGGTATTATACAGAAAATATTCTTTCGGAGCTTTTAAATTTAGACAGGAAAAACAAATACATTTTATATATGGACGATGATCATAAAGGTTCAGACAAATGGGGATGTTATGAAAATGTTTCTATAAAAGTCATAGGGAGAAATATCCCGAAAAATAAGATATTTAGTCCGATCTGGTTAAACACTTTGTTGCCGTACCATTTAAACAAGGATAAAGTTGATGTATTATTTTGCCCTAATTTTTTCCCTCCTTTATTCACAAAAGCCAAGAGAATAACAACGATTCATGATTTAGCAGTTTTCAAGCAACCGGAATGCTATCCTTTCTTATACAGGATTTATCATAGAATGTTACTCTTGCTCACTATAAGGAAAAATGATTATATCTTAACTGTTTCGCAATCATCTAAAAATGATTTGTTAGAGACCTTTAAACATTTACAAGAAAGAGATAACATTTATGTAACATATTGTGCTGTAAACAAGGGGAAATTTAGAGTAAAAGAGGAGTTGGATTCGAATTTTAACAAAGAAGTCATAGAGAAGTATGGATTAGACAGTAAATACATTTTGTTTTTAGGGGAACTTAATAAAAGAAAAAACATACTTCATATTTTAAAAACATTTAAGTTGATGATTGACGAAGGGTTCTCTGAATACAAGTTAGTTTTATGTGGGAAAGAAGGTTATGGATTTGATGAAATTATTAGTTATATAAATGAAAATAGCTTAGAGAATAAAGTAATTATCACAGGATATGTGCCTGAAGAGGAAATCCCTTATCTGTATGCAAATGCTAGTTTGTTTTTTTATCCGTCCTTATACGAGGGGTTTGGGATACCACCACTTGAATCAATGGCATCTGGTGTTCCTGCTGTGGTTTCTAATATTTCTTCTCTACCCGAAGTTGTGGGGGATGCGGGTATAAAAGTACCGCCTTACGATGAAAGGCAGTCCTTCAATTCTATAAAGAAGGTACTTGAGGATCAGAATGTATATAGGAGTTTGAGGATTCAATCCTTAGATCAAGCTAGAAAGTTTGAATGGTCCATCTCTGCTAATTTGTTGCTTAAATTAATTAATAAGTCAGTTTAGTGTATAATTACACACATGTTTATTAACCAGTAATATCCATAAAAACCATAGAAAAAAGAGCACCTTCCTTGTAGAATGTAAGTAGCTACAAACAAACCTAGGAGGTGCCCTCTATGAACAAGCATACCACACTCCCAAATTTGATGCAAAAAATGGTTTCTGATGAAGATCTCCAATCGATGATCGAAGCCGTTGGCTATCATGACACTTCGCGGACGTTTACGGTGCGCACGTTGGTTGATTTTTTTCTGTTGGTGGCACTTCACGAATGGAAAAGTTTCCGTCATGGTGCCGATGTGGCGAAAATGTATGATTGCCGACGTTTCATTACTCGACGGTTTCTAAGAAAGCGAAAGAAGTTCCTTACGAGGTGATGAAGCGCTTATTTGCTTTGGTGGTTTCGACATGCAATCGACAAACCCGCCGTTCGCTTCGCTTTCCAAAAGCATTGCGTGTAGTAGATTCCACGACCGTCACCGTGGGGAAAAACCGCCTGACATGGGCACCCTATCATGGGGAACGATCCGAAGTGAAAATGCACGTCGCGTATTCCCCTGAGCAACAAATGCCGAGCGACATCGTAGAAACCGTAGGGCTACGCCACGATGGACCGGTGGGAGAGCAGCTCACAGACGTGCCATCGGTTCTTGTCGAGGATCGAGCGTACTTTAAAATCGAACGTATCGATCGGTTTGTCGAACAGAAGCAACCATTTGTGATACGGATGAAAGACAATGTCGAGATTCATCAAAAAAGAGCCTAAAGCGCCTATCTTCCTCCTCTTCTTCCATTGTGGCGGATTTTACTTGTTAGTTAGGAACAAAACAATGTCGTTCCAAGAAGCGCCATCGCGTCGTGATCTTTCAGGACGCAAACGGGCATGAAATCCCTGTTGTCACGAACGTCTTGGAGGCATCGGCAGAAAAGATTGCCGAGATGTATCAAGAACGTTGGACGGTTGAAGTGTTTTTTCGGTGGGTGAAGCAATATTTTAACGTCCCGACGTTGTTTGGTACCAGCGAGCACGCGGCATGCAACCAGCTTTTTGCGGCATTTATTGCTTATGTGTTATTGAGATGATTATACAATCGAACTGAAAAGCGTACAACCTCGTCTCTTTCCTTCCTTTCGTTTGTTCGTCGTTTTTTCTCTGGGCAACTTCGCCTCAAATGGGCATCTGAGATGGCAGCTGTCTTATTTGAGTATGCTCGAATATATGGGAGAAGTATGCCTAATTTTGTATAATCAATAGCCGTGATATAATTATTAAGCTCGCTTATGAATACCTTTGGTGAAATTTTGTTTCAAGGGGAATCAAACTAATGGAAGTTAGTATTGTGACTTTAACGTGGAATAGCGAAGATTATGTAGAACAGATGTTAGGAAGTTTAATAAATAAGCTCAGAGGAGAAGGTATCGAATATGAAATATTTGTGATTGATAATGGTTCAACGGATAAAACGCTTGAAATTCTTAAACGTATACAAAAGAGTGAAAAGAGGTTGTTTTATATCCCGTTATGTAAAAATTTGGGCACTACTTTCTCTAGAAATATTGGATTAAAGCTCTGTACTAAAGAGTATGTTTTGATCGTAGATAGTGATACGGATTTTTCAGAAACATCTTTTGTGGAACTCATCAACAGTTTTAATGAAATTAATAGCGAGAGGATAGGAGTTGTTCATCCACAGCTAGTGCATCCAACAGGAGAGGTTCAGAACTCAGCACTCAAATTCCCTAATTTTAAAAATAAATTAAAAAGATTTCTCGGAAAAGAAGATGTTTACTATGATTTGAATAAAATCCAAAAAATTGATTACGGAATTTCAGCAGCTTGGTTATTGAGAAAGAAAATCTTTGACGAGATAGGATATTTAGATGAAAAGATATTTTACGCGCCTGAAGATGCTGAGTATTGTAAAAGATTGTGGGAGAACAACTACGAAGTATGGTATTATCCAAAGGTTAAAATAATTCATTACTATCAAAGGTTAACAAAGAAAAAAAAATTTACAAAGCTATGGTTTCTACATTTAAAGGGGCTTATTTATTTTTGGATTAAATATTGGAAAGGTTTCGGTATATAGGCTATTTACTAAGAGGCTGTACTTGATTTCTTCATAACATGCTCTGCTAATGTTTCTGAAAGAAAAAGCAAATGATTTTTTACACATTCTTGTTCAGAAAAAGAGGAACGGTCGCTAAGTATATGTAACCTTTGATCTGAGAGGTTGGTGATAAAATGGAATTGGTGTTATTATCCGGCGGCTCAGGCAAACGCCTTTGGCCTTTGTCTAACGATGCTCGCTCCAAACAATTTTTGAAAGTATTAGAAAGTGAAAATGGCGAATTGCAGTCGATGGTTCAGCGCGTATGGGAACAGTTAGGAAATGTCGGCCTAGCTGATTCTGCTGTGATTGCTACAAGCAAATCCCAAGTCGATATGATTCAAAGCCAATTAGGACAAGAGGTACCGATTATTATTGAACCGATGCGGCGTGATACATTTCCAGCGATTGCTTTAGCATCGGTTTATTTGTACAGTGTCGAAGGAATGGGCTTAAACGAAGTGGTTGCGGTGTTGCCTGTCGATCCATATGTAGAGGATCGCTTTTTCCAGCGAGTTAAAGAACTAGAAAAAACGGTTCTTGAAAGTGGCGCAGATTTGGTGTTAATTGGTGTCGAACCAACGTATCCATCGGCGAAGTACGGTTATATTGTTCCGACTGCTAAATCCAGTGACAGTGATTATTTCAAAGTCAGCCATTTTACAGAGAAGCCAAACGAAGAAAAAGCAATTGAACTAATCAAGCAAGGTGCGCTTTGGAATTGTGGTGTGTTTGCTTTTCGATTGGACTATATGATTTCGCTATTAGAAGCAAAAGGGCTTCCGATTCAATATGATGAATTGTTAAAGCAATATGGCCAGTTGCCGAAAATTAGCTTTGACTATGAGGTCGTGGAAAAGACAGAACATATTGTTGTGTTGCCATATGATGGCTATTGGAAAGACCTTGGTACGTGGAATACATTAACGGAAGAGATGGCAACAAACCAAATTGGAAAAGGGATTATCACCGATTCAGAGAATACGCATTTAATTAATGAATTAGACATTCCAGTCACAGTGTTAGGAGTATCTAATGCGATTGTGGCGGTAAGTCCGGATGGAATTTTAGTGTCAGACAAAGAAAAAAGTCCAAAAATTAAAGAGTTAGTGAATGAGTTTGATCAACGCCCAATGTATGAAGAACGACGATGGGGTTGGTATCGGGTGTTGGACTATACTAAATTTGAAGACGGTCGAGAAGTATTAACAAAACGAATTGGCGTTACGGCAGGGAAAAATTTAAGCTATCAAATGCATCATTATCGTAGCGAAGTATGGACGATTATTAAAGGAGAAGGCGAATTTGCGCTTGACGGTGAAATCCGTTTTGTCAAACCAGGGGATGTACTTGAAATCCCTATTGGTGCAAAACATGGCATTAGAGCGATTACCGATTTAGAATTTATCGAAGTGCAAACTGGAACACAGTTAATTGAGGAAGACATTGTTCGTATTTATATGACTTGGGAAGAAGTGGAGAAGAACTTGCTTAGCTGTCGAGACGTAAGGAGTATAATTAAATAATGAAAGAATATGTTTGGAAAATAATAAATTCTGTTATTCAATCCCCTTTGTTTCATCCATATATAAGGACTTACCTACTAATGATATTAGGGGTGAAGCTAGATAAAAGTGCTAGAATAGCCGAAAATGTATATTTGGGCTCCAATAAAATTATTATGGGGAAACATACATTTGTAAATGTGGGAAGTTTCCTTGACGGAAATGCCAGAATTATTATAGAAGATTATGTAAGAATAGGTCCTTATGTAAAAATATTAACCGGAACCCACCATTATAGGCATTCTGTTATAAGAAGACGTGAGGAAGATGGCACAATATCTAAGGAAGTAATAATCAAAAAGGGAAGTTGGGTTGGAATGGGAGCTATTATTCTGCCCAGTGTTACAATTGCAGAAGGATGTATTATTGCGGCAGGTGCAGTAGTGACAAAGGACACAGAGCCTAACGGTTTATATGCAGGGAATCCAGCTAGGAGAATTAAGGATTTACCGACAACTGGAGATGAAATGTAGTTCAAAATGCTTAAGTAGTATATGTTACAAGAAAGATTCAGTTGATGATTTAAACAAAGAAGACATCATGCATATTTATATGACGTGGGAAGAAGTCGAGAAACATTGCTTATTTGTAAGTCACTAATTTTTTGGCTGCTAGAAGAGATAACTTCTAGCAGCCTCTTTTTTGTTTTATCTATCACCTACATCCATGGGAGGAGTCAGTATATGACGTGGCAAACAACCGTACAAAAATGGCTTTACTATCCACATTTAGACAAAGAGCTAAAGCAACAGTTACTTGAGATGCAAGCAAATGAAAAATTGTTAGAAGATAGCTTCTACAAAAACTTAGAATTTGGCACAGGTGGGATGCGTGGAGAGATTGGACCTGGGACGAATCGAATGAATATATACACGATTCGAAAAGCATCGGAAGGATTGGCACGTTATATTGTCGAGAAAGGCGAAGAGGCAAAAGAGCATGGGGTAGTCATTGCTTATGATTCTCGGCATAAATCGCCTGAGTTTGCGTTAGAAGTAGCCAAGACGGTAGGAAAACATGGTATTCGAGCGTATTTGTTTAAAGAGCTTCGTCCGACGCCAGAGTTGTCGTTTGCGGTTCGTTATTTAGGCGCGTTTGCGGGAGTCGTTATTACGGCGAGTCATAATCCACCCGAATATAATGGGTTTAAAGTGTATGGTGAAGACGGAGGACAAATTCCTCCAGCGATTGCAGATGTACTCATTGAATATGTGAATGCGGTTGAGGATGAATTAGCAGTCGATGTGGCGAGTGAGCAAGAGCTAATTGAGACAGGGTTACTAGTGTATATCGGGGAAGAAATTGATGCAGCGTATATTGCGCAGTTAAAAACAATTCAATTAAATCCAGAGCTTGTGGCGAGTGTCGCGAAAGATGTAAACATTGTTTTTTCCCCGCTTCATGGAACAGCGAACATGCTTGTCCGAAAAGGGTTAGAAGCATTTGGATTTCAAAACGTTACCGTTGTTAAAGAGCAAGAACAACCAGATCCGAATTTTTCGACGGTCGCCTCACCGAATCCAGAAGAACATGCGGCGTTTGCTTTGGCGATGGAATACGGTGAAAAAATAAATGCCGATCTTTTAATGGCGACGGATCCGGATGCCGATCGACTTGGAGTAGCGGTGAAAAATCAAGATGGCGAGTATGTCGTTTTAACTGGTAATCAGATGGGCGCGTTAATGTTAGAGTATTTATTATCACAAAAACAAGCAAAAGGCATCTTGCCAGCGAATGGTGTCGTTTTGAAGACGATCGTGACATCGGAAATCGGTCGGGAGATTGCGGCGCATTATGGATTGGAAACGATCGATACGTTAACAGGATTTAAATTTATCGGTGAAAAGATCGGTGAGTTTGAGCGCACGAAAGAATACACGTTCCAATTTGGATACGAAGAAAGTTACGGTTATTTAATCGGTGATTTTGTTCGTGATAAAGATGCCGTGCAGTCGGCGATTTTTGCGGCAGAAGTAGCCGCGTATTATAAAGCGCAAGGAAAAACGTTATATGAAGGACTAATAGACATTTTTGAAAAGTATGGCTACTATAAAGAGTCATTGCGTTCGTTAACGTTAAAAGGAAAAGAAGGGGCAGAGCGAATCGCTCACATCATGTCTTCGTTCCGCAATCAACCGTTACGTGAAATCGCAGGTGTGGGGGTTGTTGCGGTGGAAGATTACGCTGTGGGCAAACGATGGGAGAACGGAACAGAGCAATCGCTTTGTTTGCCACGGTCGAACGTGTTGAAATATGAGTTAGCCAACGGTTCATGGTTTTGTGTTCGCCCATCAGGAACAGAGCCGAAAGCGAAATTTTATTTTGGTGTGAAAGGCAAGTCACAACAAGAAAGCGATATGTTATTAATGCAACTTGAACAAGCCGTTATGTCGCTTGTGGAAGATGCTTTATATCAAATGAAGTGATGGGGATCTCTTCCCCATCTATCCCCTTTCATACAACTCAATCGGTAATTGATCGGGATCTTGAAAGAATGTGAACTTTTTCCCTGTTATCGGATCGATGCGAATTGGTTCTACCTCAATATGATGCGCTTGTAAATAAGCGATCGTTTCCTCAATACAATCTACTGCGAATGCTAGATGACGTAAGCCACATGCTTCAGGATAGCTTTGTCTTTTTGGTGGATGTTCGAAAGAAAAAAGTTCTAGTTGTAAATCCCCAATTTGCAAATCTAACTTATATGATCGTTTATCAGCGCGATATTGTTCGTGAATGATTGGTAGTTGTAAAACATGTGTGTAAAAATGTTTGGATCGTTCATAATTCGAACAGATAATTGCTATGTGATGTAGTTGTGTGAACATTTGTCTTCTCCCCCTTGCACGGTAATGATTTGTATTTTACCACAATTTACGGTAAAAATTTGTGACAATGTTGGTCGGATTGTCCGTTATGATAACAGTGTAACAAATAAAGCGCTTACAGAAGGGGGAGAGATGGATGAAATTTGTAGCGATTACGTCTTGTCCAAATGGAATTGCCCATACGTACATGGCAGCAGAGAAGCTAGCGAAAGCAGCTGAACGGATGGGACATGAAATGAAGGTGGAAACTCAGGGATCTATTGGTGTTGAAAATGAATTGACGCCAGAGGATATCGAACATGCAGATGGTGTCATCATTGCGGCGGATAAGCAAGTGGATAAAAGTCGCTTTCGAGGGAAACGGGTGCTTGAAGTGTCGGTTACGGATGGAATTCGTCGTCCGGAAGAGTTGATTGCGCGCTTTGAGCAAAATGAAGTGCCAGTATATGAAGGAGTAGAGAAGCTGAAGAGTGTAGCGGAAGCGAAAAAAGAGCGAAATGAAAAGCAAAACCCTATATATCGAAATTTGATGAATGGTGTTTCATATATGATTCCGTTTGTTGTGATCGGCGGATTGCTTATTGCACTCTCGCTTGCGATTGGTGGGGAGCCAACGGCAAAAGGATTAGTCATTCCCGAAGGTTCGATTTGGAATCGTATTTTAAGTGTGGGTGTCGCTAGCTTTACATTTATGGTACCGATTTTGTCAGGTTTTATTGCGGTTAGTATTGCGGATCGGCCGGGGCTTGCGCCAGGGATGGTTGGCGGTTACATCGCGGCGAACGGTAGTTTTTATGGCAGTGATGCGGGAGCTGGATTTATTGGCGGTATTATTGCAGGATTTTTAGCAGGGTATATCGTAAAAGCTATTAAGCAAATTCGTGTTCCACAAATGATTCAGCCGATTATGCCGATTTTAGTCATTCCTATTGTATCTTCACTGCTTGTAGCGGCTTCATTCATTTTTGTTATTGGTCAACCGATTGCGGGAGTCATGGAAGGATTAACGTCATGGTTAAATAGTATGCAAGGGGCAAGTAAAGTTGTTTTGGCGATGATTTTAGGCGCGATGATTGCCTTTGATATGGGCGGTCCGGTAAATAAAGTAGCATTTTTATTCGGCTCTGCGATGATTGCGGAAGGGCATGCGAATATTATGGGGCCCATTGCGGTAGCCATTTGTATTCCACCACTCGGTTTAGGCTTGGCAACGTTATTAGGCAAAACGAAATATACAGACGAAGAACGCGAGGCAGGAAAAGCGGCGCTTGCCATGGGACTTGTTGGGATTACAGAAGGAGCAATTCCGTTTGCGGCTCGAGATCCGTTGCGGGTTATTCCGAGCATTATGATTGGTTCTATGGTCGGAGCGGTCATTGCGATGTTAAGTAATGTCGCTGATCATGTGCCGCACGGAGGGCCAATTGTTGCTGTGTTTCGTGCGGTAGATAATGTGCCGATGTTTTTCGTTTCAATTGTTATTGGGGTGATCGTGACAGCATTGCTTGTCAATGCGGTGAAAAAGCCAGTGGATGTAGAAAAGTGACAGAGGAAAGGGTGGAATCTTTTTCATGAGGATTCCTCCTTTTATTTATGAATTTTAAGTAACGGTGGTGACAGAGATGATTGCTCGGCATAAAAAAATGATAAAAGCGTTATTAGATGCGAATCATTATGTATCTGTCACTTCACTTGCGGACGATTTGCATTGTTCAGAGAAAACTGTTCGTAACGATTTAAAGGTGTTAGATCAATGGCTTGAGCGGTATCCGACATTAAAAATTGAGCGAAAGCCGAGTGTAGGGGTGCGGTTGAAGGGGGATGACGCAGCGAAAGAGGCGTTGCGTCGTGACCTTGTGCATGCCAGGGATGATGAAGAACGTCAACTTCAGTTGTTGAAAAGGTTGTTGATGGCGGACAAGCCCATTACGATGCAACAGTTGGCGGATCAGTTGTATACGAGCAAGTCTACCATTCAATATGATTTAGAGGACATTGATCATTGGCTACGTCCGTTTCATTTAAAGCTCGTTCGTAAGCCGAATTTAGGATTGAAAATCGAAGGGGAAGAGAAAAATTGGCGAGTGGCTTTATCGAAGCTAATAGAGTCATTAGTCGATCATGCTCACTATATGTTAAATGAACAACAGTTGAAGATGGTCGCTGATGTATTACAACCATATGAAGTGGCTTTCATTGAAAAGGAAGTTCAGGAGATTGAAACGGCGTTGCCGTTTCCGTTAACTGATGAAGCGATAATAAGTTTGACGATTCATATCGCCATTGCGGTAAAGCGCATGAAACAAGGTTACCGCATTCAAATGAATACGACTCAGTTGAATGAATTGAAGCAAAAGAAAGAGTACAAGTTAGCAGAACAGCTAGCACGAAAAATTGAAATGTGGCTAGCCATTAAAATTCCTCCTACAGAAGTAGGGTACATTGCTTTGCATTTGTTAGGTGCACGAGTTCGTTATGATCGCGTACATTTAAACGAAGGGGTAGAGAAGTTTTTTAGTAAAGTCGATGAGGAAGCATTACGAGTAACGCGCTTGCTTGTAGAGCACGTTTCTAATCATATAGATAATCGATTAATTCATGACCAAGAACTATTATTAGGATTGACTATTCATCTCCATTCCACAATGAATCGTTTGCGCAACGGTTTGTCGATTACAAATCCGATGTTGCGCGAAATTAAACGAATGTATCCATATTTATTTGAAATGGTGCTTTCTTTTATAAAGCAAATGGAAATAGAGTTGCAGCTAACTATTCCAGAAGATGAGATTGCGTATATTGTTTTGCACATTCAGGCAGCGTTTGAACGCATACAACATAAGCAACATGGACGCAAGAAAGTGCTTATTGTTTGTACGACTGGCTCTGGAACATCGCGCTTTGTTGAAGCGAAATTTGCGACAGCTTTTCCTGAAGTTGATGTGGTTGGCATTGCTTCCATTTCTAAGTTGCATGAAGTGATTGAAGAAAAAAAGCCAGATCTTTTGATTAGTACAGTACCATTGTCGACTCATGCGATTGTACCAACGATTACAGTAAGTCCATTACTTCGTGAACATGAATTAGAAATGATTAAAGATCGGTTGTTTCATTGGCGAAAACAACAAGCGGAAAGAAAATTGTACAAAGCGATTAAATCATTATTGGATGAACAACTTATTTTTCTTGATCTTCCATTTACAAATCGCGAGCATGTCATTGGTTATTTAGCAGAACAACTGCATGCACATGGATACGTATATGAAGGTTATAAACAAAGTGCCAATGATCGAGAAAGCATATCTTCTACGTATATTGGTAACGAAATGGCCATTCCGCATGGAGAAGTACAGTTTATTCGTAAATCGGTCATTGCGGTTGGGAGATTGCATGCACCGGTTGATTGGGACGGAGATCGAGTGCGGCTCGTTTTTATGATTGCTAATGGAATGCAAGAAAAAGAGCGGATTCAAAAATTATTCCAAGAGTTAGTCGATTTATCAGAAGACGAAGAAACGATAAAACAATTGAAACAAGCGAGGACAGTAAATCAATTTTATCAATGTTTATAAAGGAGTCGAAAACGATGACAATTACACAATTGATGACAAAACAATTAGTAAAGTTACATTTAGAAGGAACAACAAAAGATGAAATTATGGAAGAAATGATTAGGCTAATTGATGAAGCAGGGGGATTAAATGATCGAGAAAAATATAAACAAGCGTTATATGATCGTGAAAGAGGAGGAAGTACCGGAATTGGTTTTGGGATTGCGATTCCTCATGGAAAAAGCGGTGCAGTTAAGCATCCTTGTTTAGCATTTGGCGTGAAGCAAGAGGGAGTAGATTGGGATAGCTTAGATGGCGAAAAAGTGAAGCTTATTTTTATGATTGCTGTGCCTGAACAATATGCAGGAAATGAGCACTTAAAAATTTTGCAGTTGTTAGCGAGGAAACTAGTGGATGATTCGTTTAGAGAACAGCTATTAACTATACGAAAAGAGGAAGATGTTTTACAATTATTTGATACGTTTCAAGCTTAATGTGTGAGGAGGAATCGATGATGAACAACACGCCACTTTTTTTCGCACCAGTATTTCAAGAGCGTATTTGGGGTGGGAATCGCCTCAGAGAGCAGTTTGGTTACGACATCCCTTCGGAACGGACCGGAGAATGTTGGGCGATCTCTGCACACCCAAACGGACAGACGACAGTCATTAACGGACCGTTTCAAGGAAAGATGTTAGGTGAGTTATGGAACGATCATCCAGAACTATTTGGTCATTTTCCAGCGGACCGTTTTCCACTGTTAACGAAAATTTTAGATGCAAATGCCGATTTATCGGTGCAAGTGCATCCAAGTGATGAATATGCTCGTACATATGAACATGGGGAATTAGGAAAAACAGAGTGCTGGTACATTATTGATTGTAAAGAAGGAGCAGAGTTGATATATGGACATCACGCAAAAACAAAAGAAGAATTACGACAAATGATGGAAGAAGGTCAGTGGCACGAGCTGCTTCGAAAAATACCGATTCGTCCTGGAGATTTTTTTTATGTCCCGAGTGGCACGGTACATGCGCTTTGTGAAGGAACGCTTGTTCTTGAAACTCAACAAAGCTCAGACACAACGTATCGCATGTATGACTACGATCGTGTCGATGAGGAAGGGAATAAACGGGAATTACATTTGGATAAAGCGCTCGATGTTGTTACTGTTCCACATGTCGATGTATACTATGAACCACGTGTGATACAAACAACAGGAGCGAAGATTACAACATTTGTTCAAAACGAGTATTTTACTGTACAAAAATGGGATATTGAACACGAATGGGTTGTAGAACAAACGGATCGTTTTTTATTAGTCAGCGTCCTTGAAGGAAAGGGGGATCTTTGTACGGCACAAGAGACATATCCGTTAAAAAAAGGAGACCATTTTCTTATCCCTTACTCGTTTGATTGTTTTACTATACAAGGACAATTGCAATGTATCGTTTCTTCACCACCACGGGAAAATAATGTTTTTTCAATTCATATGACAACGAAAGTCAGGTGAAAAGGAAAATGTATTTAGGAGCAATTGAAGCAGGGGGTACGAAATTTGTTTGTGCGGTTGGTGACGAAGAAGGGAACATTTATGAACGTGTTCAGTTTCCAAATACTGTACCAGAAGAAACAATGCAACGAGTCGTTGACTTTTTTCAAAGTTATCATTTAGAGGCGATTGGAATTGGAACGTTTGGTCCGGTCGATTTGAATAAAAAAAGCCCAACTTATGGCTACATTACAAATACACCCAAACCACATTGGTCTAATTTTAACTTTGTTGGCACGATTCAAAAATATTTTCACGTCCCTATCGGATTTGATACGGATGTAAATGCAGCAACGTTAGGAGAATTATTTTGGGGAAGAGCAAAAGGGAAAAATAGTTGTATTTATATGACGGTGGGTACAGGTATTGGTGTCGGCGCTATCGTCGAGGGACGTCTCGTTCATGGATTACTGCATCCGGAGATGGGGCATATTCTTGTTCGGCGCCATCCAGACGACACGTTTGCTGGTAGCTGTCCGTTTCACGGTGACTGTTTAGAGGGGCTAGCTTCTGGTCCTTCGATCGAAAAAAGATGGGGGAAACGAGGCGCTGACCTTTCTGAACAAAATGAAGTGTGGGAGCTAGAAGCTTTTTATTTAGGGCAAGCGATCGCGCAGTACATTTTAATTTTATCTCCTGAACAAGTGATTATTGGAGGCGGGGTAGCCAAACAATCAACATTGTTACCTCTTATTCACCACCATGTCTTAAATCATTTAAACGGATATGTACAACACGAGGTGATTTTAAAACATATTGATGATTACATCACACGACCTGGCTTAGGGGATAACGCGGGCATATGTGGAGCTTTAGCACTTGCGAAACAGGCGTTGAGGGGATAAATAACAAGCTATTCAAAAGATGTCCTATACAAAGGGCATCTTTTGTTTGAAATATATCTTTATTTAGAGGCATATATTTTTTAAATAAAATAAACTGAATATTAATTATTTTTTATAAATAGTAAAATCATACAAATAAGTATCATATTAAAAAGTAATTTATCCAGAAGGAATAGGGAGAAGAGTTATCTAAATGATAAAAAAATTTTGAAGATAGGATGGTGAAAAAAGTGAAGGCACCTCATTGGACAAGAGAAGAAAATTTGTGCATTTATTACTACCTCGATCGTTTTCCAGAAAAAAGTGATAAAGAAATAGCACAGTTCATTAAAAAACATGAACAGTCTAGCACAATTGCTCGTCGCAGTGAAGATGCTATTTATCAACATGTTGCTCAGTTAAGAAATCGTCAATCGGATTTAAATGTGCCTGATCCTGTGCATAATCCGAATCGTCGTTTTAATCATTATTAAGTACCAAATTGGCGTTCGGGACAAAGGGGATTGGTGAACAGATTTGCCAGTGGAGAGGGGCATGATTATCAGTTGAGGAAATTTGATCTTTGCCCCTCCAAAAAATGAAAATATTAGGAGGGAAAAGCATGCTCGATCGAATCAAAGGCGGATTGTTTGGGGTGGCGGTTGGCGATGCGCTAGGGGCGACGACAGAGTTTATGAGTGCAGAGGAGGTTCGGGAGCGATACGGAAAAGTGACAGATATCATGGGCTGTGGGTATTTTGATTTGTTGCCTGGGGAAGTGACAGATGATACAGCGATGACGATCGCCGTAGCAAAAGGGATTATTCAAAGTCCCGATAACCCGATTCCCGCCATCGGTGAGGAGTTTTTGCGCTGGTATGATACGAAACCGAAGGATGTCGGAACGATTATTCGTACCGTGTTTTCCATATACAATGGTGATTGGTTTGACGCAGCGATAAAAGCTTGCGAGAAACTGAAAGGCCGTTGTGCAGGCAACGGGTCACTCATGCGTTGTTTGCCGATTGCGCTTGCATATGCAGACAAAGAAAAGATGGAAGAAATCACGATATGGCATTCTCGTATGACGCATGCGGATGATAAAGCGACCGAGGCTTGTCTCATTTATAACCGCATCGCGTTTCGTTTGCTTCAAGGGGAGAGTTTATCAGATGCGATTTTTCAAGAAATCGCCCATACTCGCTATGAACCGATGTTGACTGAAGCTCCTTCTTGCTTGCCTGATGGCTATGTCGTACATACGATGAGTTGGGTGCTTCACTGGTTGCTTCGTTGTGAATCGTTTGAAGATGTTGTCATTTCTGCAACGAATATGGGGGAGGATAGCGATACAGTCGCTGCAATTGCAGGTGGATTGAAAGGGTTAGAGGCTGGATATGAACAACTACCGAGACGTTTTGTAGAAAAGATTAGATGTGGAGGGGAGTTGGAGAATTTAGCAACGCAGCTTATGCATGTTCGAAATGAATGAGGCGAAAGCATGATCTCAAAGATGTCGTAAAGGGCATCTTTAATTTTTTAAAAGGGAGTAAGAGGTTAACTAGGTATGATAATACCATCTTTCAAAAAAATATATTTATGTATATAATACTATTAAATATGTAATTATTTTATAAAACATAGTATAAATGGTGGAGTTCACAAGATGGGTAATTTAGAACGGTTTGATCAAACTTCTATGCGACTTCGTTACAATACACTCTTATATGTTCCTGTTTTTTTAGTACCAGCTGTGGTGAATGTGTTGATGTTGATGTGGTTTACACGTTTATTTGCTCCACATATTTATGGAAATTATACGCTCGTTGTAAATACGACAATTATTATCTCCTCCTTGCTTTCGCAATGGATTTCACTATCTGTTCATCGCTTTCGCCCTGAATATAAGAGAGACGGCTTGATTTGGAGGTTAGATAGCCATTTAAGCCGCTTGCTTTGGCTTATGATTGTCGGTGTCATATTGTTTTCTATATGGGGCTATGTTTTTTTAAAGCATGTGATTGGTCCATACAGGATGTACTATTGGTCTGCAGTGTTGAGTATCATTAGTGCAATTGTGTTTACGATATGTGGATCTGTTTACCAAATTGATTTAAAAACAAAGGAATACCGTAACTTGTATGTTTGGCAATCATTTTTAAAGCTTCCGCTTATTTTTGTTTGGTTTATGGTTGCCCCAGTAAACCCAATCGCGTTTATTGTTGTACCCGCAATATTGCAACTTATCTTTTCTATTCCGATGATGAACTATATTAAGTTTATCGAATCGTTTTGCACGATCTTTAAAGATTGGCGCTTGTTTTTTGATTTTGTTCTTGGCTGGGTTCGTTACGGGTTTCCGTTGATCGGTTGGTATATAGGTACAACAGTATTAAACTTGACGGATCGATACATGATGGAATATTTCCGAACATCACGTGAGGTTGGAATTTATTCTGCCAATTTTACGATTGCAGTTCAGTCGCTTGCCCTTGTTTGTAATCCGTTATTTTTTGCCATTCAATCATTAACGATGAATGAAGCTACCCACGTACGTCAGGATGAAATAGAACGTAGAATTCGGGAGTATACACGTTTATACGTGATGATAGTAGTGCCGTTCGGGGGATATTTTTCTGTATTTCGAACAGAAGTGAGTACAATTTTGTTAGGTAAAGAATTTTCGCAAGGTGCTTCAGCTATTCCAATTCTAATTATCGGTTTTTTCTTTTGGAATTTAGCACTATATGGGCAGTTATGTTATCAAATTGTGCAGAAAACAAATGTTATGTTTTATTTTGTCGCTATTGCGGCTTTCGTTAATTTTACTGCAAATGTATATCTCATTCCGACTCTCGGAACCAATGGTGCAGCATTAGCAACAAGTTTTAGTTTTTTGCTTTATGCATGTCTTCTTTATTTTGCTTCTTTTCGTTACATGAGATGGCGAGTCCCGTGGGCTAGCCTATGGAAATGCGGAGGGATAGCTATTGGTTTAGGACTGTTATTAGAAAAATGGAGAATCGTGATTAGTCATACAGCTTCAGGGTTTGTAGGTATGGGAACAGGTATCTTTTATTTCTTTTTTTATATGTTATTTTTATTCGTTTTGAAAGAGTGGCATGTGCCTTCATTTATTAGTGGGCAGCGATTCATTAGCAGAGGGGGTTAAGAGGTGAACCAGTGGTCGATGAAGAGCGGTGCCTTTAGTGCTGTTACCGGCATCGGGATAGGTTTATTAAGTTCTAGCGCTGGAGTTATTCTTGACCTCCGATTTGAATATGTATGGTTGATCCTCATGTTTTTTATTGTTTTTATCAATCTATTCATAAGATATCGTTTAGCATTTATATGGTTTGTTCTTTTTTCATTGTTTGGAATAATGAACCTCCCTATAAAGCCATTCGATGTGTTTTTTGTATGTGTAGCGAGCGTGCTGTTTTTAACAAGAAAAGTAGAAAAAGCTCTATTTCGTTCATCGGTGCTTATTCATGCAAGTATGGGAATGTTTTTATTAATATCATGTATATCTATCATTGGCAGTGACAATGTGAGGGAAGGAGTTCACTACTACGTACATACGCTATTTGTTGTATTTGTTTTTTATACTATTTTATGGTTTGTGCAAAATGAGAACGAATACAAAGGGATTTTATGGGGATACTGCCTGTCTTCGGCTTTATCAGCTATGATCGTTTTAGGTGAGTTGATCGGGGTTTTAAAACAGTTTGGGACATTATTTCAAGGGATTCGAGCAAAAGGATTTTTTCTTGATCCGAATGACTTCTCTCCATTTTTAGTTTTATCTATATTACTTTTATTTGAGTTATATATAAACAGTACTTATACATCTTGGCGTTATTATATATATTTGGTTCTCATTTTTTTACTGATGATCGTTTTGTTGGCAGCGTTATCACGGGCGGCCATTCTTCATTTTATCGTTTCTTTCTTGATTTATCTTTTTTATACATGGAAAGATCAAAGATCGTATCAGGCAATTAGTTTCTTTTTTGGAACGTTAATTTTAATATGGACTCTATTTTTTTACATAAAAAAGGACGATATTATCCAACAATTATCTCTTCGTTTTTATGACAGTAAAGGGATTTTACAAGGGTATGATTTTGACCGGTTTTATTATCAGTTAGAAGGGCTTAGATTAGGCTCTACACATTTATTTGGCATTGGACCAGGGCAGTTTGAACTAATGATGAATTATGCTACTCATAACCTTTACATTCGTGTCATTGCAGAGAATGGCTGGCTAGCTTTTTTATGTTTTGTTTTATTTCTATTATACGTATTGCATCTATTATTGAAACATCGAAAAAAACGTGTGTGGGGGTTTCCTTTATATTTATTTTTTTCAGCGTATGTTGGCATTCTCATAAACAGCTTCTTTATCGACACACTTCATTGGCGCTATTTGTGGTTTCTCATCGGAATGTCAACTGTCCTAGTATTTAAGGTGCAAAATGTGACTGAGAAAGTGAGGGGGAGCGGATGAACGTTCTTGTTACAGGAGGAAGTGGGTTCATTGGATCGCATACTGTTGATGTTTTAATTGCAAGAGGCTATAACGTGATTGTTGTGGATAAAAAAGGAGAAACAGAATTTTTTAATCCAGAAGCTACCTATCTTGTTGGTGATATAACAGATCATATATTTATCGAAAGAGTGTTTCAAACATATTGTCCTCGGGCAGTTGTTCATTTGGCGGCACAAGTAGATGTTCAACAGTCTATGAAAAATCCATTGAACGATATTCAGGCCAATGTATTAGGAACGGTAAATATATTAAAACAGTGTCATCAATATAATACAAAGATAATTTTTGCTTCATCTGCTGCCGTTTATGGCATTCCAAAGCAACTTCCAATTAAGGAGTGTGATACAACGCATCCGATATCTATATACGGGCTATCTAAGTTGACAGCTGAGCATTACATTCAATTATTTCATGACATGTATGGTGTTCGCTTTTGTATTCTTCGGTATGCGAATGTATATGGGCCGAGGCAAGATTACACGGGAGAAGGGGGTGTGGTCTCTATCTTTGCACATATGTTGATCAAAGGATGTAGCCCCATTATTTATGGTGATGGAGAACAAACACGTGATTTTGTATTTGTCACGGATGTTGCAAAGGCAAATGTATATGCGTTGGAGAGAGGAGAAAATGAAATTTTCAATGTATGTACAAACAAGGAAGTGAAAATAAACGATCTTTTAAATCAAATGTCAGACATATTGAATCGAACCGTACACCCAATATACCAGCCGAAAAGAGAGGGAGATATTAGTCGAAGTGTATTGGACAATACGAAAATCAAACAAAAACTAAGATGGGAAGAGGAAGTGCGATTGAGGGAGGGGTTGAAAGAGACAGTCTGTTATTTCTCTATGAAGTATCAACATAAAATTTTGTCTATGTGACGGGGGAATGACTCATTTATGCAACTTCAGGATACGAGTATACATGTATATTTACATGCAAGAAAAAAATATCTTTTTGTTAAGCGCCTATTCGATATTTTCATAAGTATACTTATGCTTTTGATGTTATGGCCTTTGTTTGTAGTCATTGCTTTGGTGGTGCGAATCGATTCACCAGGACCAGTGTTGTATACGCAAGAGAGGATAGGGAAAGATGGGCGCCCGTTTTTAGTGTTTAAATTTCGCACAATGGTACAAGATGCAGAAAAAAATGGTCCTCAGTGGGCAGAAAAGGGGGATCAAAGAATTACACGAATTGGATACTATCTTCGGAAATATAGGTTAGATGAACTTCCTCAACTCTTGAATGTGGTTAAAGGTGAGATGTCATTAATCGGTCCAAGACCCGAGCGTCTCGTATTTATTGAACGGTTTGAAAAGGAGATTCCAACGTTCAGAGAAAGGCTATGTGTTCGTCCAGGGATCACAGGATGGGCACAAGTTCATGGCGGATATGAGCTGACACCTAAGGAAAAGCTAGAACTGGACTTATATTATATACAACATTGTTCTTTTCTTTTAGATTTAAAAATTTTGCTGAAATCTATTCCTGTCGTTATATTTGCAAAGGGATGGAGGTAAAGTGTTGAAAAAAGTTTTATTTTATGAGAGTCGTCCAGAATGGGGAGGAGCTCAAAAATGTGAGTTAGAGCTTTTACTTCATTTAGAGAAGTATGGATTCAAGACTTTTTTTCTTAGTTCGACGGATGGGCCAATGATTGAACGTATAAAAAAGAACGGAAAAAATTTTGTTTTGTTTCCTGTAAGTGAACGAATTAATCGAGTAAGAAAAGAACACGTGGTGTCTGGACGGGTACGTTACTTTTCTTCATTTCTTGCTTTATTGCCTCACTATTGGCATGTGGCAAAATATTTGCTGAAACATTCGATTGATGTTGTGTATACAAGTCAGTTTCGTTCTCAACTTGTTGTTGCTTGGTTGGCAAAAGTGTTAAGGAAAAAGGTTGTTTGGCATATTCATGGGGAAGAATCGTTGCAAAATATGTTGGGGAAACTAGCTGTTTTATTTTCAGATCGAATCATTGTTGTTTCAGATCGAATTTGTAAACATTATCAGGACATGTTTCCGGAGTATCAACATAAATTTCACACCGTGTACAACGGAATTTCCCTTGATGCTGTTAAAGAAAATCAAAAAAAAACGGATATATACAGGCTAGTTATTGTTGGGACTTTAATTGAGGAAAAGCGACAAGACTTAGCCATTAAAGCTTGTGCACAATTAAAGGAGCTTGGATTTCCTATTCGCCTTGACATTGTTGGTGAAAAACCGCCTTGGAAATCAAATGAGTATAAAGATCGACTCAAAAGACTAGTGGAGACATATGAACTCTCGGGGGAAGTTTCTTTCCTTGGATGGATTGAACAGCCACAACAAATCCTCAGCCAAGCGCATATTTTTCTTCTTCCCTCTGACACTGAGGGAATGCCTCTCTCTATCTTGGAGGCTATGTCTATAGGTCTTCCATGTGTAGCTACTGATGTTGGGGGAGTGTCAGAGTTAATTGAACATGGAGAAACAGGTTTTGTGGTAAATAAAGGGGATGACAGGGAACTTGTGCATGCATTACGCGCGCTAATAGAAAATGAACATTTACGTTTGCAAATGGGACAGAAGTCAAAAGAACGCTACGAAAAGCTTTTTACAAAAGAGAAGTTTTTGGAAGGAGTGGCACGTGTTTTACATCGTCTATGAGAATACTATACATTATTACCGGTGGTGATATCGGGGGAGCGCAAAAGCATGTTTTATATTTAGCAGAATGGTTTCAGCAAAGAGGTCATGAAGTTCATGTCATAGTAGGAGAAGAGGGCCCATTTTTAAAAGCGTTGCAGGCAAAGAACATCTCGTGTCATGTCATTTCTATTCCGCGAACAATCCAACCGTTCAGAGATGTAAAAGCTTTATGGGACTTATATTGGTGGATTCGCAACCGTTCGTTTGATGTCGTACATTGCCATAGTTCAAAAGCAGGAATTGTAGGAAGAATTGCAGCATATTTGAACAAAGTTCCTAAAGTAATTTTCACTGCCCATGGCTTTGTATTCACGGATCCAACATTAACTCCATGGAAAAGATGGTTTTATTTGCTACTAGAAAGGTTAGGAGAGCGGGTATCAACGGATATTATTACCGTTTCTTTATTTGACTATATGAAAGCAAAAAGTTATGGATTAAACGAAAAAAAGATGCATATCATTCATAATGGTGTGCCAAACCAATATATTGTATCGCAAGAAGAGTGGATGAATAGGCAGGAACAATTACAGCGATGTGAAAAGAAAATCATTGGTTTTGTTGGGAGATTTGTTTCGGAAAAAAATATAGATATGTTGATTAGGATAGCCGAGTATTGTAGGGAGCAACAATTAACCCATATTGAGTTTTGGCTTATTGGTGATGGAGAATTGCTTCCAAAATATGTTGAGCTTGTTCATCAAAAAGGATTACATCACTTTGTTTATTTTAAGGGAAGTCAAAACAATGTGTTAGGTTGGATAGACCGCATGCATATTTTACTAATTACATCTTATAAAGAAGGATTACCTTACGTATTGCTTGAAGCTTTAGGAAGAGGTGTTCCTGTAGTGAGTACAAATGTCGGAGGAATTAAGGAAGTAATTGGTGAAGACTGGGTAGTTCCTGTTGATGATGATCTTAGTATGCTTAATAAAATGATTCATTTGTTGATGAATGAGGATGAAAGACAAAGACAAGGATTACGAGCTTTACAAATTGTTCAAGGATTTTCTGTACATACAATGGGAGAAAAGACCGAAAAGATATATAGGGATTTTTAAAGAAAAAATAACCATATTATGATTTTATATGTTATAATAGTACTAAATTACTTATCGTCGATTATAAAATATTATTTTTGTTTTTTATTTTTATATTTTCATATAAATCATTTGTTTTTAAGGAGGAATGTAGTTTGGTAAGGTGGATGAAAAGATGGAGAAAACAAATCTCTATTGCTTTAGTTTCTTTTCTTTTATTTACCTATCTCACACCGTTTGTTAGTGCGGAAACATCCGAGACTACGGTGACTAACGTGATGGAAAATGAATCTAGCGTAGATGGTACAGAAAATGGACCTTCTACTCAGCCATCTAATGAAGAAGGGGAAGGCACTATTCCTGAAAGAGCCAATCACTTAGAGGCCGCTCAATCCTCACCTCCATCCGAAGAATCTCCAACAGTGACAGAGGAACAATCGGCGTCATCCCCTGATGTGACAGCACAGGAAAATGATTCATCATCGACAACATCTGAAAAGCAAGGAACTCTTCAGGGTGTTTTGGTAAGGGGGCAAGAAGTTGTAGCAAACACCACATTTAGCTTTCATTCTGTTGATTCTTCTGGTCAGGATGTTATTTGGTATGACGTCACAACAGATGAAAACGGTATGTTTACAGCTGCATTGCCAGATGGAGAATATCAAATTGATGGGGTTTGGATAAGTCCACATTGGTATGTGTTGCAGCAAAAATTTTCGATGGTGAAAGGTGCTTTAGTTGGTGCAAATGAACTTGTGGTAGATGTAACGGTTAAATCATCAGAATCATCTGAAAAATATAACGTACTAGGAACATTAAAAAAAGGTGCTGATGTGCTAAAAGGGATTACCTTTAGCGTTCACACGTTAGATGGTTCCAAATGGTATGACGCAACGACAGATGAAGCAGGTCAATTTGGTTTCAAGCTGCCAGATGGCACGTATCAACTAGACGGCGTATGGGTAGGCAGTGAAAACAAATGGTATGCGTTCGATAACTACCATTTTGCGGTAGAAAACGGCGTATTGAAAGACGTGACTTCACTAATCGTTGACGTGAAAGCAACGAACAATTCACAAGCAGAGAAAAATGTGAAAGGGACGTTGAAAAAAGGAGCGGACGTCCTTCAAGGAATTACATTTAGTATCCATACGTTAGACGGCTCCAAATGGTATGACGCAACGACAGATGAAGCAGGTCAATTTGGTTTCAAGCTGCCAGATGGCACGTATCAACTAGACGGCGTATGGGTAGGCAGTGAAAACAAGTGGTATGCGTTCGATAACTACCATTTTGCGGTAGAAAACGGCGTATTGAAAGACGTGACTTCACTAATCGTTGACGTGAAAGCAACGAACAATTCACAAACGGAGAAAAATGTGAAAGGGACGTTGAAAAAAGGAGCGGACGTCCTTCAAGGAATTACATTTAGTATCCATACGTTAGACGGCTCCAAATGGTATGACGCAACGACAGATGAAGCAGGTCAATTCGGCTTCAATTTGCCAGATGGCACGTATCAACTAGACGGCGTATGGGTAGGCAGTGAAAACAAGTGGTATGCGTTTGATAACTACCATTTTGCGGTAGAAAACGGCGTATTGAAAGACGTGACTTCACTAATCGTTGACGTGAAAGCAACGAACAATTCACAAGCAGAGAAAAATGTGAAAGGGACGTTGAAAAAAGGAGCGGACGTCCTTCAAGGAATTACATTTAGTATCCATACGTTAGACGGTTCCAAATGGTATGACGCAACGACAGATGAAGCAGGTCAATTTGGTTTCAAGCTGCCAGATGGCACGTATCAACTAGACGGCGTATGGGTAGGCAGTGAAAACAAGTGGTATGCGTTCGATAACTACCATTTTGCGGTAGAAAACGGCGTATTGAAAGACGTGACTTCACTAATCGTTGACGTGAAAGCAACGAACAATTCACAAACGGAGAAAAATGTGAAAGGGACGTTGAAAAAAGGAGCGGACGTCCTTCAAGGAATTACATTTAGTATCCATACGTTAGATGGTTCCAAATGGTATGACGCAACGACAGATGAAGCAGGTCAATTCGGCTTCAAGCTGCCAGATGGCACGTATCAGTTAGATGGGGTATGGATCGATAAGGAAAGCAAATGGTACGTACTGGCTCATACGTTTACTGTAGAAAATGGCACATTAAAAGGTGCTAATGAATTGATCATTAATGTCGAGGCAAAGGGACCTGTTACATTCAAAGGGACGTTGCTACACGGCAATACGCCAGTGGAAAACGCGGTGATTTGGCTACAACGCCAAGATGGTAGCGGAGAGTTTGTAGAAACGACAACAGATGAAAATGGTCGCTTCGCATTCCGTTTATCAGACGGGGTGTATTACGTAACAGATGCTTATAGTGAACAGATGGGTGCTGTTTTCTTAAACAAAAAAGTAGAAATTGTAAATGGAAAAATAGTTGCGGGAGGTAAAGAAGTTAACGAACTTCAAATTCAGGTTCCAAGCTATGAACTCAAAACTAAAGTGATTGAGGATGGTGCTGTAGTTAAGCATGCAACGCTGTACTTCCAACCTTCAGGTACAATAGATTTCTATTACTACGTAGAAATTGATGAGAATGGTTCGATCGAGTCTGTTCGTCTTGCTGATGGGGTATATCGCGTTTTTCGACTTACTGTCGGCGATAAAGACATTGACGTCGATGTTCTATTTACTGTGGAAAATGGTCAATTGTTTGTTAAAGGTGTGAAACAAGATGTGTTAAATATCAGCATTTCGAAAACACCTTTTAGGGGTCAGTTATTAGAAGCAAATGGCCCAATTGGGAATACGTTGGTTCATTATCTCCAATATACAAATAAGGGAACACAGTACGATTCATTACGAACAGACGAAAACGGCTACTTCACACGTGATCTAGAAGAGGGGAGCTATCATATTTATGGCGCGTCTATTGATGAAAAATTTGTTTCGTTGAACGTGCCGTTTGAGATTAAGAATGGTAAAACGTTGGTCAATGGTCAACAAGTAGAAACATTAGTTGTCAAAGTTCCTTCTGTCAATTTCAAAGGAACGGTTGTCGAACAAGATCAAACTCCTGTACCATCTGTGAGAGTTGAAATAAATAATAATAGTGGGTGGGGTTATGTTTTTAATGCCGATCAAAAAGGGAGATTTTCATTACGATTACCAGATGGAGATTACAAACTGAGTGAAGTTGATGGCGTTCCACTCAACATTTCGTTTAGCATACGGAATGGTGAAATGTATGTGAACGATAGTAAAAAAACTTCGTTGACGGTAACATTACCACCGATTAGGGTATTTGGAAATATATATGAAACAGGAAATGTTCCGCTTGCAAATGCATGGGTTAGTGTACGTAATGAATCTTATGAATATTGGCATGTACAGACAGACAGAGAAGGGAAATTCCATTTGCGTATTCCTGACGGGAAATTTGTCGTCAACGGTGTGTACGAGAAAAACTTTATCAATATGGCAGTCCCATTTGAAATCAGAGAGGGAATGCTGACTGTTAACGGGGGAACCCAGGAAAAACTTGAGTTAACAGTGCCGCGAGTTAGTGTTATAGGAAATGTTTATATGGCTAATGGTGAACTTGTGAAAAATGCCAACATTACGATTACGCTAGAGGATGAAGATTCATTCTCTTATGGTGCTACCATTGATCAAAATGGACAATTTAGCTTACGTTTACCAGATGGCCAATACAAAGTATCTTCTGTTTATGGAACAAACATAGGTCACTATGGTTTAAATGTGTCGTTTAATGTAATTAATGGAGAATTGTACGTAGGTGATGTTAAAGAAGAACGATTGAGAGTGCAATTGCAACCAATTACATTAAAAGGACAACTATTAAGTAGGGACGCTCAGACAATAAAAGATGCCCATGTGTTGGTAGCAGAGAAGGAATCACAGAAGCAATATGGCGCTTATACAGACGAAAACGGATACTTCCGATTATCGATTCCAGACGGAAGTTATATGGTAGATGCATTATCACTTGGTGGGCAGTTTATCGATCTAAAATCAGAGGGATACACGTTCCAAATCCAAAATGGTCAGCTATACATCAATGGAGAACAAAAAGAGATGTTATACCTTTTTGTGGCACCAATTACGTTAAAGGGGCAATTGTTAGACGCAAATGGTATACCGCAAGATAATGTAACCATTAGCTTTCAACTTTTAGATAGTGATAAAGATTATCCAGCTCAAACGAATGCAAAAGGTGAGTTCGCGGTTCGTTTGCCAGATGGAAATTACAAAGTATCAGGATACTATCTAAGAACAGAACGGAAGTGGGTTAATGATGATATTCGATTTGCTATTGTAGACGGAAAACTATATGTGGATGGTGAGCGACAGTCGAATTTACTAGTAGTGGCATCAAGTTTGACTACAATCAACGGATACGTTGATGGTGGCGGATTAACGGTTGCAAATGCGACTATTTATTATAAAAATAAAGCCACTGATATAGTAGGAGATGTAGTTACTGATAGTAATGGAAACTTCACTTTAAAAGTTTCTGACGGTGATTATGTTATTACTTCTATACATGAGGCAACCGGTGTTGTAAATGTTGATATCAGCTTCAGTGTAAAAAATGGAAATTTATTTATGGGTGAAGAAGAAAAAGAAACTTTAGTAGTTTCCTTACCGAAAGTTTCAGTTTACGGTCGAGTCTTTGATAGCAAAGGATTCGTTGGTAATGTTCATTTTATTGTTTATGGAAAAACAAGCGATTCGAAAAATTATTTCAGTTCTCAACATACAGATGGAGCCGGAAACTTTATACTTCGTATCCCTGATGGGCAGTATGTGATTGGTGAAGTATATTCTGAGGAATGGAGAACTTACCATACGAACGTTAAATTCAGTGTAGTTGATGGACAACTGTATGTATCTGAAGAAAAACAAGAACGTTTGCTTGTTTCTATCCCAGATTTAAGTTTAAAAGGTACATTGTTAGATGGCGACGTACCAGTGGGGGATGTATCTATTCAAATTTACGAGGAGTATACGGATACTTATTCAAGCGTGTCCACAAATAAAAATGGTGAATTTGTTGGTCGTCTAAAAGATGGAAGCTACAAAGCAACTACAGTTTGGTTAAAGAACCAATCAGCTTATTTAGATGTTGCATTTAGCATTGTCGATGGGAAACTATTTGTAAACGGTAAACAGCAGGATTCTCTAATCATCAATCTAACGCCAGTTACTGTGAAGGGAATTTTGAAAGACAATAACGGTAATTTGGCTAATGTCTATATTAATTTGAAAAATACGAAAAACGACAACTATTTCTCAGCAACAACGGACGCCAGCGGCAATTTCTCGTTCCGTTTGCCTGATGGGGAATACTTCCTTGATGGATTATATGTGAAGGGCAAAGGATGGGTTGATTTGAATCGGACGATTGTTGTCAAAAACGGAACAACGGATCCAAGCCCGTTTGTCATTAATGTTGATGATCCAATTCCGGTATATGGAAATGTTCAAGGGACTGTTTTAGATGGCGATAAGCCTTTAGGAAAAGTTAATGTGGAAATTAAAAATGAAGATACAAAAAATTGGATGTCGACGAAAACGAATGATATCGGTCAATTCGGATTGACGCTAGAGGATGGGAATTATCGCATTACACAAGTGTATGGTACGAACTTTCCTTATGTGCAATTAAATCAAACATTTTCTGTGCAAAACGGTCAGTTGTTCGTGAATGGAACGCAAGTCGCTAAGTTGACTGTGCAAATTCCAGCGATGATTGTACTTACTAAGCTAGTAGAGGGAGAAACACCGTTAGCTAACACGACTGTTTACCTCATGAACGTTGCAACAAACGAGATGTTCAACGTTCAAACAAATAGTGCTGGGGAAATAAAAGAACGCTTAGCAGATGGTGATTATTTCATTTCAGAGGCATATACGAGTGATTACAGAACGTTTTCTATTCACCGAATGGTTACCGTGGCTAATGGTCAAACAACATCGAGTGTGATCGATGTAAATAAAGAAATTCCAACTTATGAGGTGAAGGGAGCTCTCTTTGACGAGGGCTCACCTCTCGCCAATGCGACGGTTTATATTCGTTCCGCTCGCGGCTATGACTTTACTAAAGTCCAAACGAATGAGGATGGTCAGTTTTCTGCTTGGCTGAAGGATGGGGTGTACACAATTGATAGCGTGGCTAATAAGGATATCGGCCGAGTTTCTCTCCAACCGTGGAATATGTTGTTTGTGGTATTTAATGGTAAAATGAAGATGAATGGGGAAATTGTACCATCTTTGCAGATTCACTTACCGCCGGTTACGTTTGTCGGAAAACTACAAGACGGCACAAAAGTTTTAGCAAATCAAACGTTTGAAATTAGTTTTTCAACGGTCGGATGGTACTATCTCTCTACAAATGAAAACGGTGAATTTAAGTTGCGCTTGCCAGATGGTCAACATGTCATTTACTCGATATCTATTGAAGGAATCGGGAACGGGATTCCATTAAATCAATCGTTTGAAATTAAAAATGGTGTGGCAGCCCCGAATCCATTGGTAATTGATCTTTCCAAACCTGTCCCTGTGACAGGAACAGTGAAAGGAGTCGTTGTTGACGAGAACGGAAATCCAGTTCGTTTTGCTAGAGTTAAATACCAAAAGGATGGGTATGGATGGAATTCGCTTGCTGCTAATAGCCTTGGGGAATTTGGGCTGTTCCTATCTGATGGGAACTATCAGATTATAGAAATTGAAGGGAAAACGGTTGGGTATACTACAACAAAAGTAAATATTCCGTTCTCTGTCCAAAATGGTGTGCTGATGGTGAACGGGCAAGAAAAAGATAAATTAACAGTCCAACTCCCATCGATTAACGTTTTCGGAGAAGTGAAGGATAATGTAGGTCCAATCAGTAATGCCATGCTAGGTATTCGTGACTTGGTTAATGGGAGCTATTACGATGGAATCACAGACAACGACGGTCAGTTCGGGTTGCGATTGGCGGACAGCCAATATGAGTTAACCATGTTTTCTCAAGGTACACTTACCTCTAACCCAATTTATTATAATTTCGAAGTGAAAAATGGAAAGCTGTTAGTCAATGGGGTAGAGTTAAACCAATTAACTATTTCTCTTCCACCTGTGACGCTGAAAGGGACTGTAGTAGAAGATAATGTACCGATTAAAGAAGCAGGCGTGTTGATTGCCAAAAGAAATTCTACAACACCAATTTTAAATACGATGCAGCTGGCGCTAGACCAAAACGGTGTCTTTTCCGCTCGTTTAGAAGATGGGGAGTACGTCGTTCTCTCTGTGTATCCTTTTGCATATGGAACAGAGATTCCTGTAAGTGTTCCGTTTACAATCGAAGGTGGAGTGCTGAAACAAAACGGAGAAACGAAAGAATCTTTAATCGTGCCTATTCCTTCCAAAGCAACGGTGGAAGGGAAGATTACTAAAAATGGGATACCGATAAAAGATGGAGTACTTCACCTCACAAGTTCATATGGAGGGTTCCATCGATTTTATACTGACGGCAACGGCGAGTTTGCTCTTCGTTTGCCAGATGGGGAGTATTATATTAAATCGATTTGGCTACAGGATCTAGGTGAAGTCATATTGAACCGAAAAATTACTGTAACGAACGGAACGACAGATCCATTACCGTATAACATTGAAATTACCGATCCTTTCCCAATCTTCGGGAACGTGAAAGGTGTTGTGTTAGATGGTGAAAAGTCAGGCATCACTGGTAAAATTTCCATAATAAGCAAGAACACGTATGAGTACTATCAAGTTCCAGTTAATACACTTGGAAAGTTTGGAATTGAGCTGAAAGACGGAACTTATAGTGTGATTAGTTTTTATGATGGCAAAGAGTATCGTTCAATCAACCAAGAATTCCAAGTACAAGACGGAAAAATTGTCGTTGACGGTACGATCCAAGACAAACTTACGCTTTATTTGCAATAAGCAGCTATTAAGTTTTACAGGGGACATTGATGAAATGTCCCCTGTTTATTGCGAATGGCAGTAGATTTGTTTTTTAGACGGGGGGAAAATGGTATGAATAAAAAATTATTAACAGCTATTTTGCTAACAACACTTTTTTTTGGAAATGCATGTAGTCAGACGAAAGAAGTTAACCAAGACACAAAACGAACAGCGCAAGAAAAGCATAATACGCAATCAAAAAAACAATCCGCGGTAGAGGAAGTTACAGCATTAGTGCTTGATCACACAAAAATCGTAAAGATTATTAACATTCGAAAAAACGTCAATCCGAACTACCAAGAACTCGGTCCTTTTTTCGTTGTCACCGGGATTGACAAAAAAGGTCGTAAAAGTGAAGTGTGGATTAATAATGGGAAGATTTATGATGTTCAGTAACGGTGCCAGTGCGTCCGCTTTGGAAAAGAAAAGCGGTCCTCTTTGGCGTGCCGCTCGCCTCCGATGTGCTTATCGATACACTAATAGCGTGCTTGCCACGCCCCAATGTATGTCCAGATTTGTAGAAAGGGAGAGTCATAGGTTGGCTCTCTGTTTTTTACGAATATTGTCGATAAAAATTTAAAGGAAATACTTGCTTGTTTTTTACGACTTCTGGTATATTATATGTAACCGGTTACAGAAAAGAAGGTGAAGAACGAATATGGCTACAATCCGGGATGTTGCCAAGTTGGCAGGGGTATCGGTTGCAACGGTTTCGCGCGTGTTAAACCAAAATGGTTATGTGAATGAAGAAACAGAAAAGCGAGTGCGAAAAGCGATTGAGGAGTTGAATTATAAGCCGAATGAAGTGGCACGGGCGTTGTTTAAAAAAACATCAAAGACGATCGGGTTGATTGTTCCAGATATTTCGAACCCTTTTTTCCCCGAGCTCGTTCGGGCGATTGAAGATGTAATGAACATTTATGACTATACCGTGATACTATGTAACTCGGATGAAAATAGCGAAAAAGAAAGGAAATATATAGATGTATTTAAACAAAAATACGTAGACGGTATGATTTTAACAACAAATCAATTGTCTATGGAAGAAGTGATGGAGCTAGATATTCCTATTGTCGTTCTCGACCGTCCGTCTGATCATTCGTTTCCGTCTGTTATTGCCGATAACTATAACGGTGCTCGCTTGGCGACAAGGCATTTGTACGACATCGGGTGTCGGAAAATTGCTCATATTCAAGGACCAGCACATGTGGTGAACGCGATGCAACGTTTTTACGGATATCGTGATGAAATGAAAAGTTTAGGTCTTTGGGGAGAAGCGCTTGTCATTCAAGGGAATTATCAGTTGAAACAAGCGAAAGAAGCGGTGCTTCAGGCGCTTCAAGCCAATCGCGTCGACGGCATTTTTGCCGGGAACGATGCGATGGCGGTCGGAGCGTTAAAAGCTGTTCAACAATTAGGGCTACGTGTTCCAGAGGATGTTGCGATTATTGGATACGATGGCATTCCGTTAACGGAGATGACGACGCCGGAGCTGTCGACGATTTCCCAACCGATTTATGAAATGGGGGCCATTGCGGCACGGCTCTTAGTGAAAAAAATTGAAGGGCAGCCGATTGATCACTTTCATTACGTATTGCCTGTTAAACTTATTGAGCGAGATTCGACGCGCAGGAGGGGAAAATCGTGAGAAAGCCGAAAATTACGGTCATTGGAAGCATCAATATGGACTTAGTGACGATTGCAACACGCATGCCGATGCAAGGCGAAACGGTATTAGGCGAAACGTTTCGCCTCATCCCAGGGGGGAAAGGGGCGAATCAAGCTGTGGCGGCTGCGCGACTTGGTGCGGACGTTCATCTCATTGGTGCTGTTGGCACCGATTCGTTTGGGACGCTGCTGCTTCAACATTTAGAGAAAGAGGAGATTGTTGTCGACGGTGTGAAACCGGTTACAGATGTCGAAACAGGCGTTGCGACAATTGTCATTTCTGAAGGAGATAACCGTATTATCGTTGTTCCAGGGGCTAATTATACACTATGTCCAGACGATTTAGAGAGATGGGAGGAGAAAATGGCAACAAGCGATATATGTCTTCTTCAGTTAGAAATTCCACTCCCAGTCGTGGAGCGAGCAGTGGCGATTGCGAAACGACACGGTGTTCGCGTCATTTTAAACCCAGCACCGGCACAACCACTTCCAGATACGTTGCTTGACCAAGTCGACTTTTTGACGCCGAATGAACACGAACGAGATATCGTGCTAGCAGGGAGATCGATAAAGAAGTGGACGCAAAAGTTTATTGTGACTGAAGGAAAGCGAGGCGTCTCGTTTCAGCGGCACGGTGAGTGGGTACTTATCCCCGGATTTCACGTGCCTGTTGTCGATACGACAGGGGCAGGGGATACGTTTAATGGAGCGTTTGCCGTAGCGTTAAGTAAAGGTATGGCGTTAGAAGAAGCTTGTCGTTATGCGAATGCGGCAGCGGCACTATCCGTCACAAAGCTTGGGGCGCAAACAGGGATGCCAACAGAGAAAGAACTCGAGTCGTTTCTTGCAGAGAAAGGGTGAAAGAGATGAAAAAACATGGGGTGTTAAATAAAGAATTGAATACCGTATTTGCTTCGTTAGGGCATACGGATATGATCGTGCTTGCTGATTGTGGTTTGCCGATTCCAGAAGGAGTGAAACGCATTGATTTATCGGTCGTCAAAGGATTTCCATCTTTTTTGTCCGTACTCGATCCGATTTTAGAAGAATTACAGATTGAAGCGATTACAATTGCGGAAGAGATACAAGCGCACAATCCAGCGATATATCAGGAGATTCAAAAGCGATTTGCGGACACAACAAAACATGTCGTTTCTCATGAACAGCTAAAAGAAATGATGAAATCAGCAAAAGCAGTCATTCGTACAGGAGAGGCGACTCCTTACGCTAATATGATTCTTCACTCTGGCGTTAATTTTTAAGGGGGAGAGAAGCTTGCCGTTCATTCAAATGAAAGGAATTAAAAAGGCGTTTCATCATCACCTCGTTTTAGATGGAGTCGATTTTGAAGTGTGCGCAGGAGAAGTACATGCGTTAATGGGGGAGAATGGTGCAGGGAAATCGACGTTAATGAAAATATTAACGGGAATGTACGAAAAGGATGCAGGGACGATCATAGTAGATGGGAGAGAAGTTCATTATCGGCATCCGAAAGAGGCAGAGCGGGACGGCATTGTGTTTATTCACCAAGAACTGAGTATCATCCCGACGTTAACGGTAGTGGAAAATATGTTTTTAGGACGCGAGCAGACGATTGGAAAAACCGGATGGATTCGTCAAAAAGAAATGGCAAATGAAGCGAAACGGTATTTGAAAAAACTCGGTATGGATATCGATCCGAATGAGATGGCGGGTCACTTATCCGTCGGAAAACAACAAATTATCGAGATTGCTAGAGCATTATCAACGAATGCCAAGTGCTTAATCATGGATGAGCCGACAGCGGCACTAACCGATCGGGAAATTCAAACGTTGTTTACCGTCATTCGTACGTTAAAACAACAAGGGGTTGCGATTGTTTATATTTCACATCGAATGGAAGAAATTTTTACGATTTGTGATCGCATCTCGGTTTTACGCGACGGTCAGTTTATTGGAACGAGGCAAATACGTGAAACGACATTTGACGAAATTGTTCATATGATGGTCGGCAGACAAATTGGCGAACGCTTTCCGAAACGAAACGTCCGAATTGGCGAAGAACGGCTTCGCGTTGAAGGATTGACGCAAAAAGGGGTATTTCATAACGTTTCATTTACAGTGCGTGCAGGAGAAATTTTAGGGGTTGCTGGGTTGATGGGAGCTGGCCGTACGGAAATCATGGAAGCGATTTTTGGTATTCGAAAAACCGATGCAGGAACGGTTTATTTGAATAAGCAACGAGTAAACATTTCATCACCGCGTAAAGCGGTAGAATACGGAATGGCGTTTATTACCGAAGACCGAAAAGGAAAAGGGCTTATTTTACAAATGAGTGTTCGCGAAAACTTAACGTTGCCGAAATCGGAACAGCTGGCAACGGTCGGGTTCATTGATGACAAAAAAGAAAATGAGCTCGTTCGTTCTTTAATCGAGCGGCTTCATATTAAAGCAGTTTCTGCTGAGATCGAAGTGAAAGCGTTAAGTGGCGGAAACCAACAAAAAGTTGTATTTGGAAAATGGTTGGCAATGAATCCAAGCATACTAATTTTAGATGAACCGACACGCGGGGTAGATGTCGGGGCGAAAAAAGAAATTTATGAGATGATGAATGAGCTAGCTGCGCAAGGAGTTGCGATCATTATGGTATCGTCGGAACTACCCGAAATTCTTGGGATGAGCGATCGCATTATGGTTGTTCATGAAGGAAAAGTAACGGCGATCCTTCAGAACGACAATGTCGATCAAGAAACCATTATGCGCGCAGCGACAGGGGGAGACGTATAATGCAAAAGCCAATCGTGCAAGAGACGACAACTGTTTGGAAGTTAAATATAAAGAAGCTTGGACCGTTAGTGGGCTTGTTTTTGCTTTGTATTGTACTTGCTTTTTTGAGCGATAGTTTTTTTACACTCGATAACTGGCTTAATATTTTGCGACAAGTATCAATTAATGCGCTCATTGCATTCGGGATGACGTTTGTCATTTTGACGGGTGGCATTGATTTATCCGTTGGGTCTGTTCTCGCACTTTCTAGTGCATTGGCAGCTGGATTCATGACGAATGGCACGAGCGGGCTTTTTGCGATGGTGATTGGTATTTTAGCAGGACTCGCTATGGGAGCGCTTAACGGTGTCATTATTACGAAAGGACGCGTCGCCCCATTTATCGCAACATTAGCGACAATGACTATTTTCCGAGGTGCGACGCTTGTATATACCGGGGGACGTCCGATTACAGGTTTTTCGGATGAACTGGCTTTTCAAATGATCGGACGTGGTTATTTTCTCGGAATTCCTGTTCCTGTTGTATTGATGCTTGTTGCTTATGCGTTACTTTATGTTGTGTTAAAGAAAACAACGTTTGGTCGCCATACGTATGCGATCGGTGGAAATGAAGAAGCGACCCGTTTATCAGGTATTCGCGTTGATCGCTTAAAAGTTTGGATTTATTCTTTAACAGGTGGTTTAGCTGCTTTGGCAGGTTTAATTTTAACTTCCCGTCTGAATTCCGCCCAACCCACTGCAGGAATGGCTTATGAGCTTGATGCGATTGCGGCAGTTGTGTTAGGTGGTACAAGTTTATCAGGTGGAAGAGGTTGGATTTTTGGTACGCTAGTCGGTGCGTTAATTATTGGAGTGTTAAATAATGGATTGAATTTATTAAATGTTTCTTCTTTTTATCAACAAGTCATTAAAGGTGTTGTCATTCTTCTTGCGGTGATTTTAGATCGCCGAAAAGAAGTTTGATATAAATTTAAAACGAAGTGGGGGAGAGTAATGAAGAAAATTGTAGGTATGTGGACAGCTATTTTATTTGTCGTATGGGGGCTTGTTGGTTGTTCGCTAGACAGCGGCACTTCAACAAACAGCACGGAGAAAAAGGAAGAAGGAGATGTGAAAATCGGTTTATCGATTTCTACGTTGAACAATCCATTTTTCGTCACGTTGAAGGAAGGGGCAGAAAAAGCAGCGAAAGAAGCAAATGTATCGTTAACAGTTGTTGATGCACAAAACGATCCAGCGAAACAAACGAGCGATATCGAAGATTTAATTCAACAAGGTGTAGATATCATTTTAATTAACCCAACGGATTCTAGCGCTGTTACATCAGCGATTGAGTCAGCGAACGAAGCGAATATCCCGGTCATTACGGTCGACCGAAGTGCAGATGGTGGGGACGTTGTTGCCCATATTGCTTCAGATAACGTTGCAGGGGGAAAAATGGCTGGTGAGTTTATGATTGAAACATTAAAAGATGGTGGAAATATTGTTGAGTTAGAAGGAATTCCAGGTTCATCAGCAGCTCGTGAGCGCGGGGAAGGATTCCATCAAGTGATCGACAAAGCAAGCAACATAAAAGTGGTTGCGAAACAGGCTGCTGATTTTGACCGCGCAAAAGGACTATCAGTCATGGAAAATATTTTGCAAAGCCACAAAGATGTGAAAGCAGTGTTTGCGCATAACGATGAAATGGCATTAGGTGCGTTAGAAGCACTTGAAGCACACGGAATGAAAGACGTCATCGTCGTCGGATTTGACGCAACGGATGACGCAGTAAAAGCTGTACAAGAAGGAAAAATGGCCGCAACCATTGCCCAAAAACCAGAATTGATTGGAGAAAACGCTGTCAAAACGGCATTAAAAGTTGTAAAAGGCGAAACAGTAGAAAAATTTATTCCGGTGCCGTTAGAATTGGTGAAATAATGTGCTCACTTTAATGTCACGCCTTGATATTTGCGGAAACAGAGCAATGTTTCACGCCGATTTTATATGGAGAAATGCATAAAGGGCTGCTTTCTTGCCAAGCAGCCCTAAAAAATGCATTTATTTTAATTTGATCGTCGCCAATCGACTATTTACTTCCTCTATGTCAAAGTGTTCTGGATTAAAATCATCTCCGTACCATTCATCATACCACTCGAGAAACTCCTCCCGTTCTTGTTTTCGTGTATCGTTTTGCATGATGTCGATGACATCTTGGTATCCCCAAACGCCGCCAACATCTTCCGGGGGGCACGCTCGTTTTCCTTTGATGCAAATAGGATGTGTCAACGGTTCCATTCTTTTTTCAATCTTTTCTAATGTAATGATATGATCCCAATTGTCCCCAAAGTCATACGTATATAACACTTTGTCCTTTTCTTCGCTTAAATATGCTTTAATCCGTATTTTTCGAGAATCGAGCATATCTTTCCAAGGGTGTGAAAAATCGTCTAGTGGATGTGGTACATCGATGATCGCATCGCCTGTTTCGAATTGATATAAGTGATAGTTTTTCCAACCCATTGCCTCTTGAATGACGAGATGAAGTTCATCAAATGTAATGTTGCTTGGGACAAGTACACGTCGCCAAATGGGAGGACGAATACCGCGCAAGGCGATTTTTAATTGGTAGACGGTTTGTTTTTTCTGCAACACTTTCTCCTCCTTTTCTTTTACTATAATGATAGACGAGTTTCTATGTTTTTATAAGAGAAATCTTTCATTTTTTTCGATAGCTGTATCGTGCAAACACGCTCACATTTGTGTAAACTGAAAGAAAAAAGCACGGAGGTTGTTATGAACATTGTCGTCGTCGGAACAGGATATGTCGGTTTAGTGACAGGTGTGGCGCTTGCACATATCGGTCATCGGGTCGTATGTGTGGATGTCGATGAAGAGAAAGTAGAGCGGATGAGACGAGGCATCTCGCCGATTTATGAGCCGGGCATTGAGCCGTTAATGAAAGAAAATATGGAAGCGAATCGTTTGTTTTTTACGACAGATGGTGCGCGTGCGTATCGAGAGGCGGATGTCATTTATATTGCGGTCGGCACGCCTGAAAACGAAGATGGTTCGGCAAATTTGACGTATTTGAAACAAGCAGTCCAAGACATTGCTTCATCGGTGACGAAAGATGTGATTGTCGTGACGAAAAGTACGGTGCCGGTCGGAACGAATCACGAAATAAAGCGTATGTTTGAGCAGCTGGCTCCACATGTGCGCATTGAAGTCGTATCCAATCCTGAATTTTTGCGTGAAGGATCGGCGATTTATGATACGTTCCACGGTGACCGCATTGTCATCGGTGCGGATGATGAGCGAGCGGCGGCTGTTGTGGCGGATATTCATCGACCGTTTGGCATTCCGATTTTTCAAACCGACATTCGTAGCGCAGAAATGATTAAATATGCGTCAAACGCCTTTTTAGCGACGAAAATTAGTTTTATTAATGAAATTGCGAACATATGTGAAAAAGTAGGCGCAGACATTGAACAAGTAGCAGCGGGGATGGGGATGGATGAACGCATCGGTGCCTCGTTTTTACGTGCAGGCATTGGTTACGGGGGCTCTTGTTTTCCGAAAGATACGAAAGCGTTGGCGAAAATTGCGGCCAATATTGATCACGATTTCGAATTGTTGAAGGCGGTTATTGAAGTAAACAATAAACAACAACGCAAATTAATTGAAAAAGCGAAAAAAAGATTTGGACATTTAAGAGGAAAAAAAATCGCCCTTCTCGGCTTATCGTTTAAGCCAAATACCGATGATATGCGCGAAGCCGCATCGCTTGTTGTCACACGTGAGCTTGTTGCGGAACAGGCAACTGTTGTTGCTTATGATCCGATCGCGATGAATAAAGCGAAAAGTGTGTTGCCGAAGGAAGTCATATATGCAGACCGAGTAGAACAGGCGCTCGAACGTGCGGATGCGGCGATGATTTTAACGGAATGGGATGAGTTTCGCCAGCTTGACTTATCTGTATATGTCAAGCAAATGAAAACGCCCATCGTTTTTGATGGACGGAATTGTTATGCGCTTCACGATGTAGCGCGCTACCCAATTGAATATTACTCGATCGGACGAAAACCGATAACGAATATAAAATAACTCCATCTTTCCTATATATGTGTGATAAAATTGAAGTGCATGACAAGGAAAGGAGATATTGTATGATTTTAGTCGTTGGTGGAGCGGGATATATCGGTAGCCATGTCGTAAAACAATTAGTCGAAACGAAACCGGTCGTTGTGCTCGATAATTTATCGACAGGGCATCGGTATGCAGTCGATAAACGAGCGGTGTTTGTGCATGGCGATTTAGGCGATCGGGCGACGCTTGTGCGCATGTTTGAAAAATATCCGATCGATGCGGTGATGCATTTTGCGGCGAATAGTTTAGTTGGCGAGTCGGTTGTTGAGCCGATGAAATATTATAAAAATAACGTCGCTGCGACGTTAACGTTGTTAGAAACGATGATGGAATACGGCGTAAAGCGATTTATTTTTTCATCGACAGCTGCTGTGTACGGTATTCCAAACGTTGATCTTATTACGGAAGATTGCCCGACAAACCCAATTAATCCGTACGGTCGCTCGAAATTAATGATCGAGCATATGCTTTCAGACTTTGCCTCGGCGTACGATTTACGTTACGTCGTGTTGCGCTATTTTAATGCGGCCGGTGCGCATGAAAGCGGGGACATTGGGGAAGATCATCATCCGGAAACGCACTTAATTCCGCTCATTTTGCAACATTTGCTCGGATTGCGTGATAAAATTTCGGTGTTTGGCACAGATTACGATACGCCAGATGGCACATGTATTCGCGATTACATTCATGTGACCGATTTAGCGGAGGCGCACATTCTCGCGCTGCACGCCCTTCTTTCGGACGAGAAAAAGACAGCGACATACAATCTTGGCAACGGGCTCGGTTATTCGGTCAAAGAAGTGATCGACATGTGTGAACGCGTCACAGGTAAAAAAGCAACGATCGAATATACAGCGCGCCGCCCGGGAGATCCTGAGCGACTTGTGGCGTCATCGGAAAACATTGCGCGCGAGCTTGGTTGGCAAGCGACACGTTCGCTTGAAGACATTATCGCAAGTGCATGGCGTTGGCATGCATCGAAAAGAGGTTGAATACAGCCTCTTTTTTCGTTTGTTTCCAAATTTGACAACGAATTTAACCCTTCGTTACTCTATTATTAGAACAAACATGGGGGGACAAAGTGATGAACATTAGTCATTTTTCGATTCGGCGACCGGTATTGACGTTTGTTTCGATGATCATCGTCATTCTTTTAGGAGCGGTATCGTTATTCAATATTCCGATGAAACTCATTCCCGATATTCAGCCTCCTGTTGGCGTTGTTGTGGCGACATATCCTGGAACGGGGCCAACAGAAGTGCTTGAAAAAGTGACGAAACCGTTAGAAAGCAGCTTAGCGACGCTACCGGGATTAAAGTCGATGACATCGACATCGCAAGAAGGATCGACGCTTATTTTACTCCAATTCTCATGGGCGACCATCATTGATGATATGCAAAATGACGTCATGCAGCGAATCGACCAAACCCCGTTGCCAGATGATGTACAAAAACCGAGATTTTTAAAGTTTGACCCGTCGCAGTTTCCTGTCATTCAACTGACATTAACGAGTAAAAAAGGAACAGACGAGTTACAAACGTTAGCGGAACAGTTAAAAGCAGAGCTGGCCAAAGCGGAAGGTGTAGCGAGCGTGAACGTATCGGGAACGTTGACAAAACGAGTGCGCGTGCTCGTGGATCAAAATAAACTGCGCACGTATCGGCTTTCCCAACAAGACATCGCGAATTTCATTTCGGCGAATAACGTATCGTTGCCGGGGGAAACCGTTGTCATCGATGAGCGACAACTATCGACGCGCATTTTAAGTACTGTGCAATCAGTCGATGAATTAAAAAAACTCGTGATTACCATTAATCCATTGACAAATGAACGCATTCGTCTCCAAGATGTAGCGAAAGTTGAACTCGTTTCAGACGAACAACAAACGATTACACGAACGAATGAACAGCCGTCTGTCTTAATGAGTGTACTGCAAAAAGCAGATGCCAATACAGCAGAAGTGTCAAAAGCGTTTCAAAAACAGTTAGACAAGTTATTGAAAAAAGAGCAGTTTCAAAACGTCCGTGCGAATATATTATTTGACCAAGGGGAGTTTATTGAACGAACGATTCGCAATATCGCACAGTCGCTCGTGTTAGGCGGGGCGTTTGCGATGGCGGTGCTGTTTATCTTTTTACGGAACATCAAAAGTCCAATCATTATTGGCATCGCCATTCCGTATTCTGTTATTGTGACGTTTGTGTTAATGTATTTTTCCGATTTTACGTTAAACATTATGACGCTCGGTGGACTAGCGCTCGGGATTGGGATGCTTGTCGACAACTCCATTGTCGTTATTGAAAATATTTCCCGCCATTTAGCGATGGGGAAAGAGCCGAAAGAAGCGGCAAAAGATGGGGTAAGCGAAGTTGGAAGCGCCATCGTCGCGTCGACGTTAACAAGCGTTGCCGTGTTCATTCCTGTGTTATTTATTACTGGATTAATCGGTGATTTATTTACCGAATTTGCGATGACGATCGCATTTAGTTTACTTGCTTCATTATTTGTGGCGTTAACGGTCGTACCGATGCTTGCGAGCCGTTGGTTGCGTCCGCGCAGACGTTATCGTGAAGAGACGCGGTTATCTTCTGCCCCGATGCGCGCGCTTGAACGAAGTTTACGTTGGTCATTGCGCCATCGTTTTGTTGTGTTGTTGTTGGCCGTTAGTTTGTTCGGTGTTGGCGTTGTCGGGTTAACACATGTCGGGATGCAGTTTTTGCCGAATACAGATGAAGGATTTTTCTCCATTCGTGTGCAAACAGATGACGGTTATTCTTTACAGGCGACAGAGCGTGTCGTCAAGGCGATTGAACATGAATTAAAACGAGTCGATGATATTGAAACGTACGTGAGCCTCATCGGTTCGACGCAAGAACAGTCGTTTCGTGGAACGACACAAAGTAACGTAGCTGAAATATATGTAAAAATGAAGCCGAAAGATGAGCGCAATCGCTCGGTGTTTGTCGTCGTTGATGAATTAAAATCCCCTGTGCAACAAGCGGTGAAAAAAGTGAACAAAACTGCAGAAGTGTCGTTTAACTTGCAAGCATCGACAGGAAGTGCGCCAAATACGTTAACCTTTAGTGTAAAAGATACGGATGAACAACGGCTCAAACGAGTCGTTCGTCAAATTGAAAAACGATTAAAGTCGTTAAAAGAAGTGAAAGAAGTGACAACAGATTTGTCAGAAACAGTTGATGAAATTCAAGTCAAAATCGATCGGGAAAAAGCGTTGCAACATGGGCTTACACCAGCGCAAGTCGCCGTCGTTGCAGAACAAATGACGCGTGGAATGACAGTGACACGTATGATTGATGCGAGCACAAACGTGTACGATGTGACGGTAGAATACGATCGAAACGTGAAAAATTCCGTTCCTGATTTAAAACAATTGCTCGTGAAAAAACCAGACGGGTCGTTTGTGAAACTTGGCGACATCGCATCTATTTCAATTGGAAAAAGTCGCGTCCAAATTCAACGGGTGAATGAACAAAGCGCCGTTCAGTTTACGGTGAAATATAAAAATTCCGTTACGCTTGGCGATATATCGGCGCTTGTTGATCGCGAAATCGAAAAGCTCGATCTCCCGTCAGAAACGGATATCGTCTTTAGTGGCGATCGGGAGTTGCTTGAGTCGTCCATTGATGATTTAGCATTAGCCTTTGCGTTAGCGGTGACGTTCGTCTATCTTGTCATGGCAGCGCAATTTGAATCGTTTAAACATCCGTTTATTATTATGTTTACAATTCCACTTATGATCATCGGTATTGCAGGTGGATTATGGCTAACACAAACGCCGATGAGCGTCATGGTCATTATCGGTGGCATCGTTCTTGCGGGGATTGTCGTCAACAATGCGATCGTTCTTGTCGATTATATGAATCAATTGCGTGTCCGCGGAGAGCGAGATATTATTGTCACTGCGGTTAAACTTCGTCTTCGTCCGATTTTAATGACGGCGTTGACGACGATTTTAGGTTTATTGCCGCTCGCCTTTGGCGTTGGGGATGGGGCAGAGCTCAATCAACCGATGGCGATTACCGTTATCGGCGGATTAATTAGCAGCACCTTTTTAACGTTGTTCGTTATTCCGATTGTGTATAGCTTTACGTTATCGAGAAAGTTTTATATCCAAAAATAAACAGCCGCTAATGTCGGCTGTTTATTTTTCGTTGTTCTAGCTTTTTCATCATTTGCTCAAGTAGTTTTTCCCATAATGTTTGTTGCTTCGTTCCTTTTTTCTTCGCCATGTGTCACCTCATGAAAGGGTAAATAGTTCGCGCAATTGTTCGTTCGACAGTTCGGTAATCCACGTTTCGCTTTGAATGAGCTGCTCATTGAGCGCTTGTTTTTTCTCAAGCATATCATCAATTTTTTCTTCAATCGTGCCAGTTGTAATGAGTTTATGCACGTGGACGAATTTTGTTTGCCCGATGCGATACGCCCGGTCTGTCGCTTGGTTTTCAACGGCCGGGTTCCACCAACGGTCGAAATGAATGACATGGTTGGCGGCTGTTAAATTGAGCCCTGTTCCACCTGCTTTGAGCGATAAAATGAATATATGAAACTGACCATTTTGAAATTGTTCAATCATGTCATCACGCGTTTGTTTCGGTGTGCTTCCGTTTAAAAAGACGACGTTTTCTTTCAAATGTGTAGAAAGAAGATGTTGCATCATTTCGCCCATTTGGATGTATTGTGTAAAAATTAAACAGCTTTCTCCATTTTCACGAATTTGTTCGACAAGTTCAAGCAACTTTTCGACTTTATGCGATCGTTCAACAATTTGTTTTGGCTGTTTTTCTTTTAAATAAAGGGCAGGATGGTTGCATAGTTGTTTTAAACTATTTAACATTTGTAAAATGATGCCACGACGCGCCAATCCGTCCACTTGTTCAAGCTTTTCAAGTGACTGTTGTACAATTTGTTCATATAATGATGCTTGCTCGACGGTAAGCGGGCAATATTCTTTTTGTTCGAGTTTATCCGGTAAATCGAGCGCAATGCGTTCATCTGTTTTCGTTCGGCGCAGTAAAAACGGGCGAATCAATTTTTGGAGTTTTTCGGTTGCTTGTGCGTCTCCGTTTTTCTCAATTGGCGTTCCGAAGCGGCGTTGAAACTCTGTTTGCGAACCTAAATAGCCCGGGTTTAAAAAGTGAAAAATGCTCCAAAGTTCATTTAGTCGGTTTTCAATTGGCGTTCCGGTGAGCGCAATTTTATGACGTCCTTTTAGTTTACGAATGGCGCGCGCCTGTTTCGTTTGGGCATTTTTAATGTTTTGCGCTTCATCTAAACAAATGACATCCCAAGCGATACTTGAGAGGTCGTCGAAATCTAAATGTGCTAAGCTGTATGATGTAATGACGACATCGGCTTCGTTTACAGCGGCAAAAAACGCTTCTTCTTTTGCCCGCGCTTGTCCGTGATGAACGTAAACACGTAGCGACGGAACGAACTGTTGACATTCTTTTTGCCAGTTGCCGATGACGCTTGTTGGACAAATGAGCAGGGCAGGTTCGTTTCGTTTCTCGTTTTCTTTCACATATGCGAAATACGCAAGCATTTGTACCGTTTTTCCAAGCCCCATATCGTCTGCTAGACAGCCGCCAAAGCCGAGTTGGCGTAAAAAGATGAGCCAATCGACGCCTCGTTGCTGATATGGGCGCAACGTGCCTTGAAACGTTGTTGGAACAATGACCGATGGAATATGGTCGATGTTTTTCATTTTTTTCACAAGCGACGTAAATGAACGGTTTAGTTCAATGTCAATTTGTTCGTCGTCTTCATGTGATTCGTTTGTTTTCTCGGCAAGTGTTTGCATGAGTACGTCCCGAATCGATAAACCTTCTTGTTTGGCTTGTTTCATTAGTTTTTGCACGTGTTGAATGACGGCTGGATCGAGTTGCACCCATTGGTCGCGAATGCGGACAAGACGACGTTTTTGTTCAACAAGCTCCACAAATTGCTGTTCCGTTAGTTCGACTCCGTTTGTAGCGATACGCCAATCGAAATCGACGAGCGCATCAAGTCCGAATACAGATGTTGCAGATGATTTCACACGTGCTTTCACCCGAAGTTTTGTTTGTTTGACGACCTCCCACCATTCCGGAACAATGACGCGCACACCTGCTTCGGTTAGTTCTATTGTCGCTTCCACTAAAAAGCGCCATGCGTCGTCCTCATTTAATTGTGTGCGCAACGCGCCGTTTTCGCTCAGCCATGGGACGATCGTTTGCCATCGTTGTTGTGCTCGTTCGATATGGCTAACGTATGCCTCCCAAGCTTTTGGCATATGCGGATAAACGGTGATGTCGTTTGTTGTTGTGTCGATGAGAACCGTTTCAAGCGACCATGCTCCCCCATCTTCATCTGGTTCATTTAAGCGAATGGCGACGATAAACGGTGGGCGGTTTTTATCCCAACCGATTTCCGTTAACCAATCGTGCTCGTCCATAACTGAAGTAACGTCGCTTGTAACAACGGGATACGTTTCAGCGATTTGTTGCCACGTTTGTTTGAGTTCTACGTCTGATTGAATCCAGTCGTCGATCGCCTCAGAACGCCAGACGGAAATAAACGGATGCTTATCTTCTGTCGTTCCTTTCCATCCGAACCGTCCTTTTTTCCAAGCATCAAAATCAGGCATGAATTGTTTTTGTTCAATGTCTGCTATGATTTGTTTTGCCCATGCTTGAAATTGTTTACTTTGTTCGTCCCATATGATATGAATGAATGTATTGGATGATGGGTAAGCAAAAAACGTTACTGCCTCCCAAGGAGAAAGAAGGATGCCAATATGGTTTCCGATTGTATCGACTGTCGCAAATGTCCCGTAAAACGTTTCTTCATGCCAACAAAAGACGAGCTCTTTCCAATCATTTGGATGTTCATCGTCACTATAAATAAAAAACTGTTTTTGTTCATCGAGCCAACGACTTTTTAGTTCAAGTTGCATCATATGAATTTCCCTTTCCGTAATAAATCTTGAAAGGCACGTAATCGTTTCGTTTGTTCAGCTAATGTTGTAATATATGCTTCCCAGCGAGGCATTTGTTTTAATGCTCGGTAATGGGCGCGCAGTTTTCGTAAATGTTTCATTGCTTGTTCGTATGCGTTGCGATTTTTTTGTTCAATATAATGCATAATTGTTTGGTGATACAAAGGAAGAACGAGCGAACGATCTGCTTGTTCGACTGCTTTTAAATGGAACGGATGAATCATATCGACGTTTGTTTTTTCGAGCATATATAATTCAATAAGTTTTTTCCATTTTTGCTCGTCGAACAAGTAGTCAATGTACGTATAAAAACTATACGGAAGCAACCTTTGAAGAAGCTGTTCATATCTTTCGGTTTGTTCGTTTTTTGTAGCGATACGATATTGGACATAGGCAGATAATACATGCTGAACAAACCACTCACGGTCGGTTATACGAAGCGAATATAAGTATGTTTCCACATTTTGTTCGAGCCGATGAAACCACTCTACTCCACGTTGAATTTGTTTTTTTGCAAATGACATATGCATGAAACGGACGATATGTTCCGTTGCTAAGTATGGAAACGGTTCAATGAGCTGATATGCACGATGATCATTTTCAAGCAAAAACGATACATAAGAAGCTGCGCTGATAAATGGTATTTTTTCTTCTACGGTTTCCTTTTTATTTAACTGTTCAATCGCCCACTTACATTCTTCTTGGCGATATGTTTCGTCGGTCAATACGGTTGTCCACATCATTTCATATACATCTAATATGTGGCTAAAGTAAGTTAATTTGCCTAACAATACGTTTCTTACGTATGGAATGGTAGCGTATAAAAGCTGTTCATGCATTTTTGTACGCGGCTTTTTTGCTAAATTTGTGAGCGCTTGTTGTACGGTTGAAGAAAATTGTTCTACATGTCGCTCTTGCATGATAGCGAAGTAGCCCCATGATTGTTGCGGAATGTGAACTAGTTTAATAAAGGTAAACAAGGCGGCATGGACATAATATAAATGATCTAAAAACGGTGCTTTTGACCTCGGTCGCTCAAAAGTTGGGAAGAATGATTGAACGAGCCTACGCATATGTTCTTCTTCTGTTACATTGTATAGCGGGATGCGACGATATTTCTCTTCAAACGATTGCCACCATGTGTCAATGATATTTTCGTTGTTTGACGTGTTGCTCCCATCTTTCTCGTTTGGCTTCTGTTGATGAACGGTTTGTTGTTTCACTTGTATGTCTTTTTGTTTTTCATTTTGTTTTTTCGCTGGCTCTTTCCATGTTCTAATTAAATTCCCAACTGCATCAATTTGATTGTATGCATATAAAAATAACGCAACATTGTGCGGACATAGACCGACGGCTGTGCAAGTGCATGATGATCCTGCCGCCTGCTTTAACCGAAAAGATGGCTCATATGTATGTCCCTTATCTGTTACTTTCCCTTTTAGCACATTGTCCTCAATTGTCACGTTATACACATGCCCAGTACGGTACAATTGCCATGCTCGTTTAATGATGTCGCTATGTTTTTTGTAAGGCAACAGCTTCATCAAGCGTTCAGCCGCTTTTGTCATCACTTCGGACGATAGCATCGTCTGCAACATATGCAAATTACTCCTTTTCGTTCATTTGTTCTCATTTTAGCATGTTACCCTTTTGTTTACAAATAGAACAAATCAGTCGTATAAAAGGGACGAAAGTAGTAAAATGGTGTGTAGATTTCCATATATAGAAAGGATTTAAATGATGAAAACAAATCGTGTCATATGGTGGGGACTTGTCGTTGTATGGTGTGGGTTGATTTACTATTTTACTGAGTCCCCGTTATTTACAGGAGAGCAAACAGCACAATGGATCCGATATGGGCTTAATTATTTTGGGATTGAAACGAACCGTTCGGTGAGCGATAGTTTGTTTTCATGGAATTTTATTGTTCGGAAATGGGCGCATATGACGGTATTTGGAGCGTTTGCGTTTTTTGCGTGGAAAGCGGCGGGTTCATACCGTGTTGCTTGGTTATTGACGCTTTTTTGTGCCATGTTCGATGAATGGCATCAGTCGTTTCAACCAAAGCGAACGGCGTTATTTTCTGATGTCATTATCGATATGATTGGGGCGACCATTGTGTTATGGATTGTTTGGAAGACGAATAAGCGAGCATAAACGCTCGCTTATTCGTCCGCAGGAAATACAATTCCCGTTTGTTTTCGTGCTTCGTCCATAATTTTCATTGTTGCAAGTGAACGAGCGTGTGAATTGATCGTTGATTGTTTCTCGCCACTTTCAATGAGCGTCATAAACTCGAGCGCTTCGTAATACATCGGCTCGTACGGTTGCGGAACGGTAATATCTTCAATGCGTCCGTCACGGTAATGAATATGTACGCGCGTTGGTGTATGAATCGCATCGATAATGATCGTTCCTTCTTCTCCTTGAATTTCTGCAGGAGCATACGAGTTCGCAATTTTTGAATATGTGACAACCGCATCCATATCTCCGTAATCAAGCATGATGCTTCCTTCCCCATCTACTCCAGACGATAAGCGAACGCTATGCGCTTGAATGGCTTTTGGTTCGCCAAATAGGACGACGAGCGGATATAAGCAATAAACGCCAAGGTCCATCAATGCGCCACTTGAAAAGGCAGGGTTAAAGGCGTTTGTGATTGTTCCTTGCTTAAACGCATCGTAGCGCGAAGAATATTGGCAATAGCTTGCGATGTAGCGACGAATGCGCCCGATTTTTGAAAGATGGTGTTGAATCGCTTGAAAGTTTGGTAAACATGTTGTTTTCATCGCCTCCATTAACACCACACCGTTTTGTTGCGCCGCTTTCATCATCGCTTCCACTTCTTTTATGTTAGAAGCGAGCGGTTTTTCACATATGACGTGTTTGCCGTGATTCATAAGCATGATCGCTTGTTCGGCATGAAAACAGTTTGGACTTGCGATATATACGGCATCGATATGTTCGCTCGCTGCAAGCTCATGTAAGTTTGTAAACGTTTCGGTTGCGCCTGTTTTCTCGGCAAAGGCGTTTGCGGTTTCTTCTTGACGAGAATATACAGCTTGTAAATGAAACAAAGACACTTGTTTTGCGGCGCGAATAAACGCCTCCGTAATCCAATTTGTTCCGATTGTCGCAAAGCGAATCATTCACGTTCTCTCCCTTTTATATATGTCCAACCGTCTTGTTGGTACACTTTCTTTTCTTTCATTAATCGTCCAAGCGCTCGTTTAAATGCGGCTTTGCTCATATGAAAACGAGCTTGAATGTCCTCGGGATCGCTTTTGTCGCTATACGGCATCGCGCCACCTCGGCTTTCAAGATAACGGAAAATGGTTTCCGCATCTGTTTGTAAACTTTCTTGCTTTCGCGGAAGTAACGAAACGTTAATCGTTCCGTCCTCTTTCACAGCAATGACGCGCCCTTCGACAAGTTCGCCAAGGCGCGGCTCACGTCTTCTTTGCGATTCGTGAATAAATCCGACATAGCCAACGTCTGTAATGAGAAACGATCCTGCTTTTATTAAACGATAAATGCGACCGCGCACGTTTGTATTAAACGCAGAAGCGGGGGCAGGAACGCTTATTTGTTTGATCGTTTCCTCATCCGCAAGTTTCGCAAGCAGTCGCCCGCGTTTATCTATTTGAAGCGAACAGTACAATTGATCGCCTTTTTCCGGCCAAAGCGTTGGAAGCGGCGGTAAGTCATCGAGCGATAATAGCACATCTTTTTCAATGCCAATATGAACGAAAACGCCTAATTGTGAAACGACATCAACCACTTCGACCCAACCGTATGACGATGTCGTAATCAGTGGTCGTTTCATCGTTGCTCGCATGCGCCCTTCATGATCGTGATATAAAAATACGCTCACTTCTTCACCGATTTGTAACTCACTTTCGCATTGACTTTCATGAAGCAAGGCGCTTTCTTTTCCATTTGTGACGATGTAACCGAACGGTTTTTGTTCTTTCACTTGCCATGTAACTATTTGTCCAATCATGTATCTCTTCCTTTTTTATCAGTAGTTTATTTTTCATTGTACACGATAAAAATGAAAGAAACAAAGGATGTATCTTCTTTCATTTTGGCGTGTTACAATGGAAGAAAAAGCATGGAGGTGAAAAGGATGAGCAAAGTAGCACGAAATGCGTTATGTCCGTGCGGAAGTGGGAAAAAGTATAAACAATGTTGCGGCAATAATGTTGTGTCCATTCATGAACTTGTCGATCAAGATGTTGTCCAGCATATGCATGATTTCATTCGTTACGCAGCATTTGAACATGAGTCGTTTTTATATCGAACGGTTCAAGAACATATGATTGTTGAACAAACGGATGACGATGAAATATCTGTTTTCCGCTTTTTCATTAGCATGTGGGCCATGTTTTTTAAAAAAGATACAAACGGAATGACCATTTTCGATTATTATTTGCGCACAATTCGTAAACAGGCTGTTCGTCCAACCGTCTATAGCATCATTCAGTCGTGGCGTCAAGCGTTCCCAACGTTTGTTTGCATTGATGAATTGCGCGATTCGTATGTTGTCGTAACAGATTTATTAACTGGGGAAACGAAACATATGAAATTACTTGATATGCCGGATGAGTTCGAGTTGGAAGAAGGACAAGCGTTGGCAGGAATTTTTGTACCACATGGTCAATATATCGCTTGCTTCGGGACATTTTTCCCTCTCCCTGTCGTTTTAACTCATCCGTTGTACGTATACATACAAGATGTTTGGAAAGCATGCGACGAACAGTATGAACAATGGATTGAGACGTATCCAGAAACGTTTCAAAAATCATTACGTTTAACGATGTTTGACGTCGAAAGTTTATCGCCAACACAAGAACAAGTGTTTACATTATTCGAACAAAACTTTCCACAAAAAGATTTGTCCATTTTAGATACCGCTCGCCTCATTTGGGTGGAATATTGTCAGCTCAACAATCCGACGATTCGAAAACCTGAAGTGTATGCGGCGGCACTTCATTACATTATGGCTGATGCGATTTTACATGAATGGATTCCACAAAAACAACTCGCTGAGCAATACGGCATATCAGTTAGTGCACTATCGAAACGAATCGATATGTTTTACGATATATTTGAAGACATTGCTGGGCGAATTGATGAAAGATTAAGCGAACTGTTTGACGACTGGGATGATGACGACGATTGGGACGATGCGGATACGATATTTGAAGTATGCGAAGACTGTGATGAAGAGGGGTAAGGGGAGCTGTTGGCTCCCCTTACAGTTTACTCAACGCTTTTTTTAGCAACGTATTTCTTTGTGCAGATTTTTGTTGTTCATATGTTTCGCGAAATTCTTTTGCATGACTTGGACTAAAGCCATTCTTTTTTAGTTCGTTTTCTAGGGCGCTATAAATGATGTTAAATGCTGCATCTGTTTTCACTTCAAGCTCTTGCGCTGCGGTGTTGTACTTGGTGAAAAAGTAATTAAATGATACCGACTGTCCATTTGCTTTTCTTTCCTTATACTCTCCAATCGCGTGATCGACAAGAGCATCAATTTTTGCATTAGCTTGCTGTTGCAGATGTTCAAACGACGGGCGATATTTTTCTTTAATGCTTGCAACGGTGATCTGTTCGACCGGCTCGTTTGATGTGTTTGTTCCGTCTTGCTCAGTTTTTACAGTTTGTCCAGTTGTGTTATTTTGTTTATTCGTTTCACCTTGATGATTTGTTGCTTTTTCATTGGGTGAAGACGACGGTTCGTTTGTTTTGTTATGCTGTGTCTGAGTGCTACTCGTTTGATTTGTATCGCTTTGTTTTGTTGAAGGTGTTTGTTGGGCGTTCTCTGATTGAGTAGATCCATTGTCATCAGGCAATAAAATCTCGTACTCTTCTTCGACAATTTCAGCTACTTTTTCATCTTCTTTTTTCAAGTCTACTTTTTTATTTGTAAGAAAATAATAATAGCCCCCTGCACCTCCAAGAAGCAAAACAACGATGCTAAATGAGATAATGATCCACTTTTTCACTTGAATGATCTCCTTTCTCTTGTTCCACTACTATGTTTATGATACACGATTTTAATGGAGAATGAACATAGGAGAATGAAATGAAGTGAAAAATGGAAATGCATCTTGATATCGTCATAGAATTGAAGTACTATGAACTTATGGAAATAAAAGAGAGAACACTTGAATTTGTATTTTTTTGTATTTACATATATTCAATTCAAATGAGGTGATGGAATGAAAAAATATCCATGGAGTCAAAAGGCGTTACGTGCGATGATTGCCACAGCGGTTGCTTTCACACCAGCGGTTGCGATCGGGGGACAAGCCACACACGTTGAAGCAGCACAAGATGAGCTAAGTGAGAAAATCACAAGACTTGTTACAATTTACAACAATTTGGACGCAGATGGTGTGGCAGTTTACAATAAGGCCGCAACAGCTTTAAATGGATTAAGTGATAGCGATTGGGAATATGTCGTTGGTTCGACAGTGAAACAAAACATTGATCAAAAAGCAGGTACAGGGAAGTCAGTAGAAATTGCAAAAGCTTTAGCAGCCATTGTGTATAGTGCAAATGGCACGACGTTAGAAAGTCAAATTCGTTCATTTCAAACAAATTATAGCGATGAGTTTGACGTAGTGTTCGGTTCTTCTGTTACTGTCGATAAGTTCATTACATTTTTTACAGAAGCCGAGAAAGCGGTTTGGAGCCATTTAGATGAAGCTATTTCTTTAGCATCGAATCCGACGGAAGAAGCATACAAAAATTTTGTCCGCAAGATCCGCAACGAAGTAGAAACGAAGAACCCGAGTTTAGCGACATTAGATGCTGACTTAAGAAATGGTATGGGCGCAGGGCTAGACGATTTATTTAGTATGAAAACACGATTAGATGAAAAGCTTTCTTTAACATCAGAAGAGAAAACGAGTTTAAAAACGACACTTATTGCGGCAATTGTAAAGACGGGTAACCCTTATTCATCAGGTGGCGGTGGCAGCACAGGTGGTGGTGGCGGTAGCACAGGCGGTGGTCCTGTTGTAACACTTCCACCAACTACAGGGGCAGAGAATGGTAAAGTGAGCGTTGGCCAAGATGCGGTAACGACAAAGGAACAAACAAACGACAAAGGTCAAAAAGAAAAAGTAACAGAAGTGAAAGTAGAGAAAATTGCGGATATTGTTAATCTTGTTTCAGCGCAAAATAAAGAAATCGCGTTAGGCGTTGGTACGCTTGGAGCGAATGAAGTTGCGAAAGCAGAAGTGCCGGCCAAGTTATTTGCGGATGTAGCTGCGAAAGAGACAAAAGCAGTAGTGAATGTTCAAACAGATCGGGCGTCATATAAGTTGCCAGTGGTAGAAATTCAAGCGAAACTTGCTGAAGTTGCACAAAAATTAGGTTCAAGCACAGACAACGTTAAAATTGCAATTGAAATCACAAAAGTAAATCCACCTCAAGGAATATCTGCGGTATCGGATGCGGTGGAGTTTCACATCGTTGCTACAGCGAACGGAAAAAGCGAGGTAATTACACGATTTACACAATATGTGGAACGTGAATTAAAAGGTTCGAAAGTGTTTATTCCACATCGTTCGGTCGCGGTACGGGTTGATGCAAACGGTAAACTTGTATCTGTACCAACCGTATTTAACGGCGATCAAGCAACGGTAAAATCATTAACAAACTCCACGTATGTCGTTGTTGAAAATAATAAAACATTCGCGGATGTAGATGGCGGAAAAACATGGGCGGAAGCGTATATTGAGGCACTTGCATCGAAATACATTATTAAAGGGAAAACGGAACAAACTTTTGCGCCGAAAGAAAATATGACACGTGCGCAATTTGCCGTTTTACTTGTTCGTGCCCTCGGTTTGCCAAGTGAATCATATGATAAACGGTTCAAAGATGTGAAAGGAACAGAATGGTTTAACGAAAATGGCGAGCTTGCTGCTGCAGTGAAATATGGCATTGTTCAAGGAAAAGGAAACGGTCTATTTGCACCAAATGCACCAGTTACTCGTGCAGAAGCGGCAGTCATGTTCAAGAGAGCACTAGAGCTTTCATTCTTGAATTATGATCAAACACAGTTAAATACAGCGAAAAAAGTGACAGACTTTAAAGATGCTGCCCAAATTCAAGCATGGGCGAAAGATGGCGTTGAAAAAATGTACCAAGCTGGTATTTTCACAGGACGGGAGAATAATCGTTTTGTGCCAGGTGGCTACATGACGCGTGCAGAAATCGCAAAGGCGTTAGCGGAATTTTTAACATCTGCCAAATTAATGAATAAAGTACAATAAAAAGGGAGCTGTTGGCTCCCTTTTTATATGAGTTCGATGCCTTCTAAAATCATGCTAGAGAAAAAGCCGCTAATATGATGAAGCGCTTCTAGCACCGCTTTTGGATCAGCGTCAAAAAAGTCTTTCATCATCGGCTGGTTTTGTTCGTGAATGAAGGCGAAAATGAAATCTGTTTTAATTCGATTGCTTAACAATACGGGGCAATAGCTTAGTTCAAGCTTTCGTTTTATATTTCCCTCGTCACCGAAATGTTTGCGATACACCTCACGCAACGTTGGCAATTGTTCTTGAATTTTTTCATGCGCATCTGTTAACCATGCTTGCACGGCTTCAGCAGGTGGAAATTGTTTATTCAGTAAAATGAGTTCAAATATTTTGTTTAGCGCAAAGCTTGACTCTGTCGCAAAAGCGACATTCGTTAGTAGTAATGAAACATATTCTTCCTCCGTTTTCGTTTCTAAGCGCATGTTCATAAAAATTTCTAATATTTCCGAATGTACTTTTGTTTTTGTCCAATCTTTTGTTAATTGTTGAACGAGCGCCATTACAGCTCGATTGACCGTATCGTTTGTCCATTCCATCGCGAATACAATCCTTTCTTTTGCGTATATGATACCATTAGTTTACCAATGTTATGACGAAGAAGAAATAGTCAATGTTATATTCATTGTGATATGGTGGACGAAAGAAATAAATCCAATAAATCGTAATTAAAAATTTTAATAAAAATAATATTGTATTGTTATTCAATGAAAATGTATTCTGAAAGAAAAACACAAAGATAAAAAAGTTCTTGAAGAAAAGGAGGTGAGCGACGAAGATGGAAGCTGGTCGAGTGGAAAGGCATATCATTTATCCTACTCATCCTTATTATCACATGTTCGATGAATATTGCTTCCGCGCAAAGAATTTATACAACTTCGCCAACTATCAAGTAAGACAAACGTTTTTTCAACATGGCGCCTATCTCTCCTATAACAAACTAGACAAGTTGCTTAAAACAAAAGGGATGGATGCAGACTATCGGGCGATGCCACTGGCTCAATGTGCCCAACAAACGTTAAGAATGCTTCATCAAAACTGGAAATCGTTTTTTCAAGCGATGAAAGACTGGGCAAAAAGTAAAGAAAAATATACAGGCAGACCGAAACCGCCAAAATATTTAAGGAAAGATGGACGATATGTGCTTGTGCTAACAAACCAATCGTGTAAAATAGAGGATGGGTTTGTGACATTCCCTCCATGTTTTCAAGGGTTTCGTTTAAAGACAAACATGAAAGGGAAGTTACAACAAGTCCGATTCATCCCCAAACACCACCATATCGTCATCGAAGTCGTTTATAAAATCAGTGTTCCAGCGCAAAAACGGGATAACGGCAGGTATGTAAGTATTGATTTAGGATTAGATAACTTTGCAACCATTGTCAACAATGTAGGCAAACAGCCAATCGCTATCAATGGTAAAGGTCTAAAATCCGTGAATCAATACTGCAACAAGCAAATGAGCCACTATCGCAAAGTGGCGAAACAGATGAATGGACTCGATTGGACAAAGCGAATGAGCAGGATCACAGAAAAACGAAATCGTATTGTTGAAAACTTTATGCACCAAGCAAGTCGCTTTGTCATCAAATATGCGTTGTCTTTGGGCTGCAACACGATCGTTGTTGGGATGAACAAAGATTGGAAACGAGAAGTTAGTCTAGGAAAACAAACAAACCAATCGTTCGTTCACATTCCATACCAAATGTTTCTCCGTCAGTTGCAGTACAAAGGAGAACAACATGGCATTCGTGTCATCGTGACAGAAGAAAGCTATACATCAAAGTGTAGTTTTTTAGACATGGAAGAAATCAAAAAGCAAAAGCAATACAAAGGAAAACGAATCAAGCGTGGACTGTTTCAATCTGAAAAAGGAACGCTCATCCACGCAGATGTGAATGGAGCGTACAACATCATGAGAAAAGTATTCCCAAAGGCATTTGCCAATGGGATAGAGGGTGTGGGGTTACACCCAATCAGAGTACATGTGGCGTAATCTACATGGACTGATAAACAATTTTATTAAAATCTTTCATATGTTTTATGGATTTTAATGAAATGGATAACCTGATTAATAATGTTGTCGAACAATCGAATTAAAGGAGCGTTTTGTATGTCGTTTCAAACGGTTCACATACTTGGAGTTCCGTTTGTACGTGCGACGATGGATGAAGTGGTTTCCGTCATTCACGCGCACGTCAAACAACAAAAGCCGTGCTTTATCGTGACGGCTAATCCTGAAATTGTCATGAAAGCAAATGAAGAACCTACATATATGGAAACGATCCAACAAGCCGATTATGTCGTTGCCGACGGCATCGGGGTTGTGAAGGCGGCTGAATGGCTCGGAACACCGCTGCCAGAGCGTGTCGCTGGTTACGACGTGTTATGTCGTTGTTTACAACTTGCTGATGAGCATCAATATCGCGTATATATGATTGGCGCGAAAGAAGAAGTCGTACAAGCGGCAGCACAACATATTCGCCATCGTTATCCAAATGTTCGTTTAGTCGGAGTACGTAACGGTTACTTTGACTGGAACGACAAGACGATTGTAGAAGAAGTGAAGCAAGCCGCACCGGATTTTGTGTTTGTTGCGCTCGGTATGGGAAAACAAGAACAATGGATCGCTGAACATATGCATACAGTCGGACGCGGCGTCTGGATGGGGGTTGGCGGAAGCTTTGATGTGCTCGCTGGAGTAGTTAAGCGAGCACCTGAATTATGGATTCGCCTAAATCTCGAATGGTTGTATCGCTTAGTAAAGCAACCGACGCGAGCAAAACGAATGTTAGCATTGCCACGCTTTGCGTGGACCATTTTAAAGCAAAAGGTTGTCGGAAAATGAACCAGTCATTTGTAAAAGGAACGATGATTTTAACGATTGGCACGATCATTTCGAAAGTGCTCGGCAGCATTTTTCGCATTCCGCTACAAAATATTGCAGGAGATAAAGTGCTCGGCATTTTTAGTCTCGTTTATCCGCTTTATATGGTCGCGTTAATTTTATCTGTTGCAGGCATTCCGATTGCCGTTTCGAAATTGATTTCTGAAGCTCGTGCGCAACAAAAAGAAGATGAAGTGGCGCGCCTCGTGCAGACGGCAAGCATATTGGCGTTTAGTTTCGGGGTGCTCAGTTTTTCACTTCTTGCAGGTGGTTCGTCGTGGATTGCGAAAGCACTTGGCGGTACGGAAGCGCAATTTGCGATTATCGTCGTAGCGACAACGTTGCTCATCTCGCCATATATGGCGGTATATCGCGGTTTTTTTCAAGGGCTTGAAGATATGAAGCCGACTGCCGCATCCCAAGTGCTCGAACAATTCGTGCGCGTCGCTTTTATTTTACTCGTCGCTTTTTATATGGTACAAGCTGCATATGCCGATGATGTCATCGCCGGAGGGATTATGATCGGCTCGCCGCTTGGGGCACTTGCTAGTCTCATATACTTACGTGCCTTGTATGCTCGCTCTCCTTACCGTCCGAAGCGCGTAAGGCTTTCACGCGTGCAATGGATGCAGACAAGTAAAACGATTTTATCTTTGTCGATTCCGATTGCGTTTGGTGCGCTTGCGATGCCATTTTTAAATTTAGTCGATTCGCTTTCCGTTCCGCTCGCTCTTCGTTGGTATGGAGCAGCCGAGGGCGAAACGAGCTATTTATTCGGACTATATAGCCGCGGGACAGCGCTCGTCCAAATTGCGACGGTGTTTTCATCATCCCTCGTTCTTCCGCTCATTCCGCTTTTAAGTAAGCAATTAGCAAAAGGGGAAACAAGGCAAGCGCAACAAACGATTCAAAAGTCGTTCGAGCTATCGCACTTTTTATCATGGCCAATCGCAGCTAGCTTAGCCGCTCTTGCTGTTCCGTTAAATATCGCTTTATTTACAAATAATGAAGGAAGCGCGACCATGGCAGTCGTGTTGGCAAGCTCGGCATTTACGTCCCTTGCATTGCTTGGAACAGGCATTTTACAAGGGATTGGCGATTCGAAACGCGCTGCAGTCATCATTTTAATCGGCTGTTTCGTAAAATGGGGAACAAACGTCTTGTTTATTTCATGGTACGGATTAATTGGTGCTGGTATTTCGACGCTTGTGACATACGCGTTTATTACATGGATGAATCATGTTGCCATTCGCCGTCGTATGTCGCTTGTCTTTTGGAATCGGAAAGTGTTCGTTTATTTGTTTGCCTCTTTTGTTATGGGGGTAAGTTTATTTTTCATTTCTCCGACGTGGGGAAGAATGGCTTCTCTTGTTTATGCAGCTATCGCAACGATCGGTGGCGGTTTGTTTTATTTTGGAATTGTACTCGCGCTCGGTGGGGTAACGCTTCAAGAGCTTCGCCAATGGTTGAATCAAAAGAAGAAAGGATGAAACGTGTGAAAAAATGGTTGCTGATTATCATCGCCATGTCGCTTATGCTGATCGCCCCTGCACTGAGTAAACGGCATGAAGCAGAGTGGAACAATCGAACGTATGAAATGATCATGCCATACGATGAAATTGAAGTATGGTTGCAAGAAGAAAATGAAACAGATGTATGGAAGCAACTGAAAGAAGCAGGTTTGACAACAGTTAGCGTGGAAGCAGAAACGCTCGATTCACTTGAAAAATCAGGTCATGTCCTGTTGTTAAAGATGGATGAATTTAAACATGCACTCGTCCTATTGAATGAAACAGTCGATCATATTCCATCGCGCGGGCTTGTCGTTTATCCGCTTGATCAGACGTTCCCGATCGTTTCATCGCTACAAGCAACGTTTGGTGACGATGTCAAAGCCGTACAAGTAAATGGAAAAACGTATTATATAATTGAAGGAAATGCGAAAAAAATTGAACGCGTTCCACTCGGATACGATGAAATGAAAATGGCCCGTCTCATTGAACAAGGCTTGATGGTTGTGCTCCGTATTCCAGATGCGCGTGATATGAACGAGGCGAGTGTGCGTGTACTCCAACAAATTGAAACGCTCAAAAATGAACATACATTTAAACTGCTGCCGACGGGAGAAGAAGTGGCTGGGTATCCGACCGATGTCGAAAAATGGGGAAAAAGATGGAAGAAAGCAGGATATGCGTTGTTGTCCACCGAGTTTTATGAAGCAAAAGGATTGACGACATTAGCGAAAGCAATGGATGTAAATGTCGTTCGTTTACATAGCTTGAATTTAGAACAACGAAAACCAAATGAAGCGGTGGATGTCGCTATTCGTGCGATTAAAGAGCGAAACATACGCGCGTTATTCGTTCGTCCGTATACATCCGCAGGAACAGTACAAAATATTGAAAAAACAGTCGCTGTGATGAAACAAATCGTTCAACATATGCCAAGTCATTATACGCTTGGAAAAAGTGAACCGTTTGCGCCAATTGAACGTTCACCGATCGCAACCATTGGCTTTATTGTTGGGGCGACCGCTTTTATTTTTCTCGCTATTCGCTCGTTCGTTTCACCGCTATTGGCATTTGTTGTGTCGGGAGGCGCATTCGTTCTTGGACTTGCTGGCACGGTGTTAGCCATCGATTTGGCATTGAAAGCACTAGCCTTAATTGTAGCGATTGCCACGCCGATTTATGCCGCAAAACCTTCTTCCGTTCGGGAAGGCTGGCGCGGAACGTTTATGGCATACGGTCGCGCCATCGCTATTTCGTTTGTCGGAATCAGTTGGATTGTCACGATGTTGTATGGCAATGAGTATATGGCTTATGTCGGTGAAGGGTTTCGAGGGGTGAAACTCGTTTATGTCGTTCCGCTTGTAGCGATGGTTATGCTCGTTTTACCTTCGATCATTCAAGAGCCGCTTTTTCCGTTTATAAAACGGCTATGGAAACAGCCGATTACGATCGGACATGTCGTTGTTAGTTTCTTTGTTTTTGCTTTGTTAGCGTATTACGTGTTACGTTCTGGCAATACAGGAACAGCGAGTGCACTTGAACTAACAGCGAGACAAAAATTAGAAGAATGGTTATATGTACGCCCACGTACGAAAGAATTTTTGCTCGGTTTTCCAGCGTACATGCTCGCTTTATTTGTCATCAATAAACAAAAAAAATTAGGGTCTATTCTTTTTGTTGTCGGAACAATCGGGTGGTTGTCAATAATAAATACATTTACACATTTGCACATCCCACTTTTTATTTCATTCATTCGCACGATGTATAGTCTTGGGCTTGGGTTATTGATCGGTATCGTGCTTATTTACGCATATGAGTGGGTATGGAAAAAGGTGATACGATGAACATTGTCATTTCTGGATATTACGGTTTTCATAACGTTGGCGATGAAGCGATTTTATATGCCATGATTCAAGCGCTTCGGGCACATGATCCAAACGTGCAAGTGACGGTGCTTTCAAACGATCCGACATTCACAAAACAAACGTATGGGGTTCGTGCGGTCAATCGTTGGCGAATCGGTGATATCATTCAAGCTCTTCGTGAAAGCGATGGTTTAATTAGCGGTGGGGGAAGTTTGCTTCAAGACCAAACGGGATGGCGCAGCATTCCGTACTATACAGGCATTATGCAAATGGCCAAATGGCTCGGCAAACCAGTCATGGTTTACGCGCAAGGCATGGGTCCTGTGTCTAAAAAACAAAATCAATGGCTCATGAAATGGACGCTCAATCAAGTTGATCGCCTAACGGTGCGCGATGAGCCATCTGCCGAGTTATTAAAAACGTTAGGGGTAAAAAAGCCGATTACGGTCGTGCCTGATCCAGTCATGGGACTGAAGCCACCGACATCTCCAACAACATGGTGGAAAGAACAATCGTTTACACGTCCTGTCATTGCTGTTTCGGTGCGCGAGTGGGCGCGCGGTCGTGATTTTGAAAGAAAAATAGCCGTTGCACTTGATCGCTCGGTTCAAGCAGGCTTTGATGTCGTATTTATTCCGATGCATGGGCATCACGATGATGAAACGTCTCGTCGCTTATTAGCCATGATGAAAGAGCATGCCGTCGTTGCACCTTATGATGCCAGCATACAAGAAAAAATGGCGATGATTGCAAGTTCCCGATTGCTTGTCGGCATGCGTTTACATGCGTTAATTTTTGCAGCGGTCGGTCATACACCGTTTGTTGCTTTATCATACGATCCGAAAATTGATGCATTTGCCAATCAAGCCAATCAGCCCGTATTTGCGCATGTCGAAGATGATCGTTGGGATGGAGAAGCGCTATTTTCGTATATTCAGCAATGTATGGCTCAACATGAACAACAAAAAGAAATCTTGATTCGTGCTGTCGCACCGCTCCAACAAACCGCCCAACAAACTGCCGAAGAGGCGCTTGCATTGTTTCGAAATAAAAATTAGGTCTAATGGCCTAATTTTTATTTTTGTTATATAATTTTTATGAATCGTCTGATAAAATAGAAAACAATATGTACATCTTGTTTTCATAAGGAGCGTGGATGGCGCGATGTTTACGTTCGGAAAAAAGCTGCTCAATCGGTTGCCTTTTAGTAAAAAATTCGTGTTGTTAGCAACGATTTTTATGTTTACGTTGTTTGCAGTCAGCGTGTTATACCTTCGACTGTTAATACATAAAGAAACGTTTATTGAAAAAGAACAACAAGGTATCGCATACATCGCTCCGATGATGGATGCGATGTACGGTATACAAAAACATCGGGAATATACAACGACTGTCCTTCTCGGTCATGGGAATGAAGCGAACGTTGCTGAAGCGCAAAAAATGATCAAAAAATCCATGACCATGATGCAAACCGTTCATAAACAACAACAAGCTTCGTTTATTGAAGAAGAACAATGGAAACAGCTTTTACAACAAATGAACGACATACAAGAAAATTGGAAAACGTTCACTGTATCAGAAGCAACGAAACGTCATAATGCGCTCATTTACGACTTGCAAAAAATGTTGCTTCACATTGCCGATCGCTCGAACGTCTCGCTTGATAATGATATGAACAATCATTATTTAGCGCGTCTTGTAGTCGAACAAGTTCCGTTGCTTACGGAAACGATCGGGGGAGCGCAATCGTTTGCGGCAGAGCTAACGTTAAAAAGTGAATTGTATGAAATCGAACGATCGAAAATGACGTATTGGACAAACGTGTTAGAAACAGCGATGCAAACCGTTAGCCGTTCAACAGCGCCACTTTTTGTCGATGATGAACCGCTACGTAAAAAAGTACAACAATACAACGATGTCATTTCGACAGATTTATTAAGCATGGTGAGTTTGTTTCAACGTGAATTTTTACAAACGAATCAAATTTCGTTAACGTCGGTCGAGTTATATGAGAAAACGAACGATGCGTTTGAAAAATTACATGAGCTTTCCCGCTTTTCACTAGATGCGTTCCAAAACCATTTACAACATGAATATGAGGTAATCATGTTTGAAAAATGGGTGACAATTGGTGCCGGTGCGCTTGCGGTGGCGGTCGTCATTTACTTATTTATTGCTTTTTACATGGCGGTACGGGAACAAATTGCAACGATTGAACAAGCGAGCATGCAAGCGGCAAGCGGTGATTTAACGGTGCAAATGTCCGTCATGTCAAACGATGAATTTGCTCGAATTGCTCAGTCATTTCAATCGCTTATTACTTCATTCCGTTCCATGATCGGTGCGAACCAACAATTGACACACGACGTATCTGCATCCGCGCACGAATTAACCGCCATTACAGAAGAAGCGGCGCACGCCATGGAACAAGTGGGAGCGACGATGGAAGAAGTGGCAGCGGGTTCGAGCAAGCAACGCATGTGGGCGCAACAAAACGTCGAAGCTGTTTATACGCTTGTCGATGATACAAACTATATTTTATCTCGCTCACAACAAGCGGCAGAAGCGGCGCGGGCAATGACGAGTGAAGCGGAAAAAGGAACGGCAGCGATGGATAAAATGATCGAACAAATGAAAACGATGAACGATTTCATTACGCAATCAAGCGAATGGATTCAAGCGTTGCATCAACGTTCCGCTCATATCGCTCAAATGGCGACAATGATTACAAATATTGCCGATCAAACAAATTTACTTGCGTTAAATGCAGCGATTGAAGCAGCGCGCGCAGGCGAGCACGGACGTGGATTTGCGGTCGTGGCAGATGAAGTGCGGAAGCTTGCGGAACAATCGTCTTTATCCGCAAAACAAATACGTGAACTATTACAAGAAGTACAAACAGATACATCGCAATCCGTTGAAGCGATGCAACAAGTGCGGCATGAATCGGAAAAAAGCATGACATTAGCGCGTGAAGCAGATCAGACGTTCGACCGCATTCAGCAAACGACAAACGAAGTGATGGTTCAAATGGACGATGTCGCTCAAAAAATTGCGGTCATGACGAGCGCATTTGACGATCTTGCTTTGACGATGAAAGAGACAGAAACGATCGCACAAGAAGCAGAAAGACAAACACAAACGGCAGCCGCCGCACATGAACAGTTGCTTTCTGCTGTGCAAGAGATTGCTGCAAATGTACAAACGTTAAGCGACAAAGCGCAACATTTAGCGGAAAAAGGGAAGCAATTTATCGTTTAATCTCGGAGTTTTCCGAGATTTTTTATTGTTAAAATTATGAAAATTCATTATAATGAAGGCGAACATATATTTGTGAGGGGGAGTTTAGATGGAACGGATGGAAGAATATATTATTATGGAGGAAACGGCTGCCCTTGTGCCAAAATACGATGAATACGGTCGGCTTGGCACGATTGTTTACGAATTGTACAATACGTACAACGTCGAGCGATCACCGAAAGAAATTATGCAACAAAGTTGCCGCTACTACGGAAGTACATATGAAGGAAAAGTACATGCAGCAAAACATATTCTCGGCATTCGGCAAATGGTTCCGATCTCCGTTTGTGAAGCACTTCAGCTCTATTTCTTTCCAACATGTTCTCCTGACAGCGATCGATGCATATGGATTGCACAATCCCACATCAAGACGATACAACGGTATGAAAAAAAGAAAACGAAAGTCATTTTAAAAAATAAACAAGAACTCATTGTTGATATGCAAAAAGGAACGTTGGAAGGAAAAATGTATAAAACGGCGATGCTTATTTTCACATTGCAACAAAGAATGATGAATAACTATGAAAAATAGTGTATAATATTTCGAGAGTAAGAAAGAAAAGAGGACGATTATGCGGACGTTGCGAGGACATCATTTATTATGTGTGCACGGATTTCAAAGGATGGGGTATAGCGAATCGTTCGTGAAAAAGATGACGGAAATCGTTGCGTTTATGCGCGATGATCGTACAGATGGTCCGATTCGCGTTATTGCAGCTCTCGATGAAGCATGTTATGCATGCCCACATCATGGAGTAGACCGCTGCGAAGCGGACGAGGAATCAAATGATCATGTATTAGCGATGGATCACCGTGTACTAAAACATTTACAGCTCGAAGAAAACCGAGTATATATGAAATCCGAGTTAATTGAACGAACGAAGCAAGCGGTTGAACCGGATGACTTAGATGTACTTTGCGCAGGATGTTCGTGGTTATCGTACGGAGTTTGTAAAGAAGGGATACGAAAATTGAAAAATTTTTCTGACAAAAATAACTGAAGATGTGCTATGATAATGAAATAAAAATAGAAAGAAAGGGTTATGGCATATGAAAGTAGCAAAATTCGGGGGAAGTTCTGTCGCCAATGCACAGCAATTTCAAAAAGTAGCCAACATCATCACATCGGATGAAGCGCGCAAATTTGTTGTCGTCTCTGCGCCGGGGAAACGATGTAAAGACGATACAAAAATGACCGATTTATTAATTACATTAGCAAAAAAAGTAATTGAAGATGATTTATATGAAGGGGTGCTTGCTCAAGTGGTCGCACGCTATGATGAAATCGTCACGGATTTACATTTGTCGCGCGACATTTTAGACGTCATTTCGGCAAGCTTGCAACAAATCATTGATACGTATCACGATCAGCCTGAACGTTTACTTGATGCGTTAAAAGCAAGTGGCGAAGATAACAACGCTAAACTGATGGCTCACTATCTTCGTCAGCTCGGTTATGAAGCGCATTATGTCAATCCAAAAGATGCTGGTATTGTCGTGACAGACGAGCCAGGAAATGCACAAATTTTGCCAGAATCATATGAACGACTTGCAAAATTAAAAGAAAGAAGTGGTATTTTAGTCATTCCAGGCTTTTTCGGCTATTCTCGTTCAGGGCATATCGTTACCTTCCCACGTGGCGGTTCGGATATTACGGGTTCGATCGTTGCCGCAGGTGTTGGTGCTGAGCTATATGAAAACTTTACCGATGTCGACTCTATTTACTGCGTCAATCCATCAATCGTTGAGCATCCGTGCCAATTAAAAGAATTGACGTATCGCGAAATGCGCGAATTGTCGTATGCAGGGTTTTCCGTCTTTCACGATGAAGCGCTTGAACCTGTGTACCGCCGTGGCATTCCGGTATGCGTCAAAAATACGAACAACCCTGAAGCGAAAGGGACGATGATTGTCGCAACGAGAGACCATCGCGAGCGTCCTGTCGCGGGCATTGCCAGCGATACAGGCTTTTGTAGCATTAACGTCAGCAAATATTTAATGAACCGCGAAATCGGATTTGGACGTCGCCTACTACAAATTTTAGAAGATGAAGGCATTTCATACGAACATACGCCATCAGGCATTGATAACATGTCTGTTATTTTACGTGAAGAACAATTGGCTGGTGATGTAGAGCGCCGCGTATTAGACCGCATTGTGAAAGAGTTGCGCGTCGATGAAGTATCGATTGAACGCGATTTAGCGCTTATTATGGTCGTTGGAGAAGGGATGGAGCGGAGCGTCGGTATTGCTGCAAAGGCAACCGCTGCGTTCGCTCGCGCAAACGTCAACATCGAAATGATTAACCAAGGTTCATCGGAAGTGAGCATGATGTTTGGTGTCAAAGCGGATGCGGTTGAAAAAGCGGTGCGCGCCTTATACGAAGTATATTTCTAATCGTATAAAAATGGAATAATCGAACAAAATAACCATAGCACACATAAGGGAGGAAAATACATGCGCGTGCTATGGTTATTGATTTGTTTATTATGTGCGACACCTGTGCAAGCAGCCATTCCTGAAGAAGCATTGCGACAATACGTACAAGACATCGGTTGGACGATGGACGATTTAACGCGTTATTTAGCGAAATGGAATATGACGATCAACGATTTTTCTTCGTTGGAAGCATTGAAAAAACAATTAGGAACACCGATCACTCCAGAGCGTCTTGATGAACTATTGCTCCGCTATGAGATGACGCAAGAAGAAGCTGAAGCGCTTCTCGGACAATTTGGCGAACAACTCCAACAATATACGTTTATTGAAGATTTAGCATATGCCTTATCGTTTTACCGCGATCGTTACGATGCGATGCAAGCAATGACCGACATTTTAGCAACGATCGGGCTAACTGAAGATGAAATTCATCGGTTAGTGGAGCGGACGCCTCCGTCTGCGAAACAAACGCTTGAGCGTCTTGATGAACAAATTCAAACGCTCGTATTGCGCGATTCATCTGCGCCGCTAACAAAAATAGAACAAGAAACCGTTCGTCATCTTTGGAACGAATGGCTGTCGCTTTACCGCCTTCAAGCAAAAGTATATGAAGTAAACGAACAAGGACGAAAACCCATTTCGTTTGAGCAATTCCAAACCGCCACGGCGCCTGTTGTGATGGAATGGTACGATGACGACGGCACATTAGTGGCTGATTTATATATTCCGTATGAGCGAATCGGATCAAGTGCGCTCATTGATGCAAGCGAACAGCTCGCACATATCGGCATGATGGCGCTTGATTTAGAAAGCGGATTACTTGTTGCGCGCATGCCAAAAACTGCTTCTTCGTACGGGATGAACATATTGATTGGTATCGCTTTACTTTTTGCAAGCTTCGTGTTATGGAAGAAGGGGAAACGATGCGAGTCGTGGCGATAGCGTTATTTCTTTTCGGCGCGTCTTTCATTTGGGCAAACGCTATCGGTTGGCATGAAGCGTATGAAGCGGTGCAACAGAGTGAACAACCGCCCGTCCAACAAGGAGACGCGATCGGCACGTTATTTATTCCGAAACTAAACGTAGCGATGCCCATTTATGAAGGCATGCAACAGTTAAATAAAGGAGTGGCACACGATGAACGAAGTGCACTTCCTGGTGAAGGCAATCATACCATTTTAGCAGGACATCGCGATACAGTATTTCGTAAGCTCGAGGACATTCAATTAGGTGATGAACTGATCGTACGGACGAACGACAAAACGTGGACGTATGTCGTTCAACATATTCGCATCGTCAAGCCCGATGACAAAACAGTGCTCATCCCAAAAGCGCACCCGACGCTAACGTTAATTACATGTTATCCGTTTCGCTGGGTAGGCGATGCGCCGAACCGATACGTGGTAGTTGCCAAACAAAAAAGAGGCTGAATAATCAGCCTCTTTTCGTATGCATTTGTTGTTTAAATTGTTGCAGGAGCGTTTCGCCATGTAGTCCACGTTGAACTAAGTCTTCTAACACGACTTCAGCTAAATTCGAGCGCTTAATGAGCGTCGCATCCATTAATACGCTCATTCGTTCTCCCATCATCGTCACGGAGCGAACAGTTGCACGTACATGAGCGGGATCGTTCGTTTTGCGCGAAATGGTTACGAGCGCATCAAACGGTGCCTCGCTCTCTTTTAACGACGTAAATAGCTCGCGATATGTTTGCTCGACATACGCCTCGATAAGCCAACGTTTATTTTCATCTTCTTTATTAATCATTAACCCATCAATGAGCGGAATGTCTTGTTTTTGCTCATGCAATAGTGTAAGAGCAACGAGCTTAAAAGTTTTCACCGCATCCACCTCGCAACAGTAGTTGCCTTTATTATACCATATGGGCGAAATGTAACAAAAAAAGAAAAGAAAAAGTGAAAATTGAATTTTTAGGCGCTTTTTTTGTCAAAAACGGCCGAAAAACGGCAAAAAAACAAAAAAACGGGCTCGAAAATTGAAAAATCGAAATTTTACACCATTTTTTTATTTTTGTATCATATGAATCGAGGAGGTGATCAAAAACAATTCCTCTCAACTTCCTTCCAAAATGTGTCCTCTTACTGCTCCCTCATTATTTGGCTAGCATCCCCTTCGCTAGCCTCTTTTTTCAATTGACCGTCTGTTACGGGAGTGATATGCTAGGGGTAAAACGAATAGAAAGGAGGGAAATGAAAAATGGAAAACCAAGTTTTACAAGCGGTGAAAGAATTGCTTTATGAAGTACGTGAAATGCGTGGGGAAATAGAAAGCTTAAAAGAAGAGATGAAAAGCTTTAAACAAGAGATGCGCACAGAAATGGAAAGTTTCAAACAAGAGATGCGCACAGAAATGGAAAGTTTCAAGCAAGAAATACGTGCAGAAATGGAAAGCTTCAAACAAGGGATGCGCACAGAAATGGAAAGCTTCAAACAAGAAATACGTGAAGAAATAAAAGAGTTGCATGTGCGCATCGACAAGTTAGAAACAAAAGTGGACAAGCTACACGACAAATTTGAACTGCACGCACAAAAACAATGGCAAACAGAAGCAGACGTGTATCGCTTAAAAAAATTAATTGGCATTGAATAACGGGCAAAAAGTGCCCCTTTTTTATTTCAACGCCTCAATCATTTCATCAATCATCTTGATGACGACTCCTTCAATTCGCTTTCGCTTATGTAAAGGCAATGACTGTAGGGCATATAGTCGCTTCGCGAGCTCGCGCTGTTCATTCATGTAACGAATAAGCGATAATTGCTCATCGCTCATTTCGTCCGTTCCGTACGCCAATCGCACTTCTTGTAACAGCTGTTCATCTGTTGGATGTTTTCCAAGCAAAAAGTCGACGCTGACACGAAACATATCACTCATATCGATAATGGATTGTAAATCAGGGAGCACCTCACCATTTTCCCATTTACTTATTTTAGAACGAGATACATTTAATCGTTGGGCGAATTGCTCTTGCGTCCAATCGTGAGCGTTTCGCAATCGTCTAATTTGTTCGCCAATACGTTGTAACATCATCTTCCACCAAATTCCCTTTTTCTTTTTACGATAGAAGAAGAAAGGGGATTATTTTGTTCTTTTTACGAACGAAATGACAAAATGTTCATTTTTAGAACAAAAATCGACGGTTTGTTTGTCGAAAAAAGTTGATTGAATATTCATAAAATGTAAAAATATACATTGGAAAAACTTGAAGGAGAGGATGAATCGTGAATATTTATTTTTCAAATTACATTGTTCATCAAGCGAAACAAGGAGGAAAAATGTGTGAAGTACTTATTAAAGAGAAGCCGAATCCTCCGTTTCACGAATCGCGAACGATTGAGCCCATTCACTTTTCTGATTCACTTCAGTTTATTTCACCAAGCGATAAACGACCGCTAGAACCGATTCGTTATCGGATGATTACGTGCACAACAAAAGATGACTTGTTTTTATTTTTTAAAACGATAGACGATCAATTAATGATTGTCATTACGTTTTTCTTCGGAAGAGGAAAAGCTCAAATATGTGTGAAACGTTGGAGTGACCTCGAGAAACGTTACATCCCCGCACCGATGAATGACCTCACAGCTGCTGAAGAACGAGCCATCTTATGTACATTCCGCTCAGTTTCCATTCGTTCTGGGCAGAAAATTCAATATTGTTTATTTTAATGGTTTGTCAACGAAAAATTTATGCCAAAAAAACTAAAAATATGTTTGTTAAACGTGAAAAATGATGCTAAAATATAACTGTAGTACTATTTCCTTCTGTTTACAATAGAGAGCGGTTGGTGGCCAGAGGCAAAGAAAAGGGCTGATGTAAATCATCAGCCCTTTTCTTTATGATTGCGGAATGTAGGCGCGCCATGTGGAAAAGTCAAATTGTTCTTTTTGCAAGAGCGACTTTGGAAAGATAAACGTCCACGGTTTGCTTGTATTTGCTTTTACTTCTAATTGCAATGTAAACGCTCCGCGTGCAACAACGTCCCCTGATGCATCTTCAACCACTAATGGCAATTGTTCAAACGTAATGTTTTTGTCGCTACCATTGCGAATGAGTAATGTGATCACTAAACTTCCTTCTTCATTTATGCGCGCCTGTAGTCCCATGACGTTCACTTCTCCTTGTTTTGGCGGAGTAAGAGAGCGAACGAGTTGCTCAAGCTTTTGTTTATCTTCTTCTTTTAAATGTTGTTCCCAACTTTCTTCTAAATCTAGTCGATGTGGCTTTTTTAATTCAAACGCCAACTTCCATCCTGTTTCTGGAATATGTTCTGTATACAGGTCGCTTGTTGTAAATACAAATCGCCATGGACGACTGCTTTTAGGCGGAATGTCCCCAAGTTCGTGCATTGGAAATACCTTTCGTCCGATTACTTTCCCATCTGGTCCAATCAACAACAAAGGTGTATGTTCAAAACGAATTGATTGATCTAAACTGTTTCGCACAAACGCTGTAACAATATAACGATCATCTTCTTTTTTCCATTCAATTCCTGATAGTGATACTTGATTTTTTTTCAATGGCGGCAGTTCGTTATTTACGTATTGAAAATAATATTTTTGTTCTGCCGTTAGCGACATCAGTGGATGAATCGATAACGTGGTATGCACGTCTTCATCTTGTTGTTCAGCTGCTCCGTCAAATAATTGTCCTGCTTGAACGGTACTATCTTCCCCTTGTTTTTTCTTTTTGAAAAATGGAATCATCGTTCCATCTCCTTTCCTCCATTTAAATAAGTAGCTGGGCAAGTTGTTGGGAAGCATCTTTTTCTAATCGATGGTACATTTGTATAAAGAGTTCCAACCCTTCTTTTGCATATTGGCGCATCGGGTCTTCTTGTCCGTAATAGCGCAACCCAATTCCTTCTTTTAATAACTCCATCGCTTCCAAATGTTTTGTCCAGTGAAAATCAATAAGTGAAAGTAAAGCACGTTTCAGTGCCCATTGGTGTTCTTCAGTGTATTCTAATGCATGAACACGCTCTTTCCATGAGGAGATTGCTTGTTGGACGATCGCTTCCACTTCTTTTTGATCGACAACACTAGTCAAATCAATATGTTCGTTTGTCACCGTTTGAACGGTTTTCACTAGCCGAGCCATATCCCATTCTTCTGGAATGACGTCTTCTGGACATGTATAACGAATTTCTCTTTCAAGAAATGACGGCACCATATGAGCGACAATTGGAATCACATCGTTAGCTTCAAGAATGCGATTGCGGAGCGTATAAACGGTACGACGCTGTTCGTTTAGTACGTCATCCAGTTTTAAGTTGTATTCTCGTACCGAGAAATTGCTGCCTTCACAAATACGCTGTACACGGTTGACGAATTCATGCACCTCTTTGTCTAATACTTCACCTTCTTCATTTACTTGTAGTGATTTTTTCATTTTTTCTAGCTCATCTTTAGCAAAACGACGAAACATGTCATCTTCAAGCGAAATGAAAAATTGCGAGCACCCCGGGTCTCCTTGACGGCCAGCCCGTCCTTTTAATTGGTTGTCGATGCGACGGCTTTCATGACGTTCTGTACCGAGAACATATAAACCGCCAAGTTCTGCTACGCCTTCTCCAAGCATAATGTCTGTTCCACGTCCTGCCATATTTGTCGCGATTGTAATTTGTCCTTTTTGACCAGCGCGTGAAATCAACTCCACTTCTTGCTCGACACTTTTGGCGTTTAACAATTGAAACGACAATCCTTCTTCTGCTAAATATTTCGCCACTTTTTCTGACTGTAAAATAGATGTTGTTCCAATGAGCATCGGTTGTCCTGTCTCATGCACGCGCTTTGCTTCTTTTGCGACTGCTTTATATTTCGCATCGATTGTCGCGAAGACGCGGTCTGGCAAGTCTTGACGGATGACAGGGCGGTTTGTTGGAATTTGGACGACATCCATTCCATACAACGTTTGAAACTCTTTTTCTTCTGTTTTCGCCGTCCCTGTCATCCCGGATAAAATTGGATAAAGACGGAAATAGTTTTGAATCGTAATCGATGCTTGGATTTTATTTTCTTCTGTTAACTCTAATCCTTCTTTCGCCTCAATGGCTTGATGAAGACCATTGCTTAAACTGCGTCCTTCCATCGAGCGACCAGTGAACATATCAATAAGCAACACTTTTCCGTCTTTCACGATATAATCGACATCGCGTGTAAACATGACGTATGCGCGCAACGCTTGAATGACGTAATGATACAACACTTGGTGTTCAAGGTCATATAAGTTGTCGATGCCGAACCCTTTTTCAATTTTTTCAATACCTTGTTCGGTTAAGTTGACAGTTTTTGTTTCTTCATCGTATTCGTAATCTTCATCGCGAACGAAATGTTTTACGATACGGGCGCATAAATAGCTTAACTCCGAACTGACACCTGTTTTTCCTGCGATAATGAGAGGGGTTTTTGCTTCGTCAATTAATACGCTATCGACTTCATCGATAATCGCGTAATGAAATGGACGTTGGACACGATCAGCGCTGCTGTACACCATATGATCGCGCAAATAGTCGAAACCAAATTCGTTACCGACACCGTACGTAATATCGGCATTGTATGCTGCTTTTTTCTCCTCTAGTGTCATTTGTGGCAAATTTAAGCCAACGGTCAGCCCTAAAAACTCGTGAATTTTTCCGATTAAATCACGGTCACGGCGAGCTAAATAGTCGTTGACGGTAATGACGTGCACGCCTTTTCCTTCAAGCGCGCGCAAATAGCTTGGGGCGGAAGCGACGAGCGTCTTTCCTTCACCTGTCGCCATTTCTGCAATATTCCCTTCCGCAAGCACAAGACCGCCGATGAGCTGAACGTCAAAATGGCGCATGCCAAGCACACGTTTCGATGCTTCTCTGACAGTCGCAAACGCTTCGACCTGTATATCGAGTACCGATTCACCTTGCGCTAGTCGCTGTTTAAATTCGTTTGTTTTGGCGCGTAATTCTTCATCTGTCAACGATTCAAATGTCGGTTCAAGCTCATTGATACGCGCGACGATTTTATTGTAGTTTTTCAGTTTGCGTTCATCACTGTTTACTAGTTTTTTTATGTAAGACAACATGGGGAACCTTCTCCTTCGCTGTAAATCAAATCGTTTCAACGTACAGTATACCATTGTTCCCAAAATGTTTCACGACCCGGAAAATATTTCTTTACTTTTTGTTTGTTGGGTGATATTGTAAGTTTATTAGAAAAAATTATCAAAATATGAAACTTTTTTGTCTTTTTTTCGTTATAGTAGGTGTATTTGCCTTTTATGGCGAATACATATGTTACATTCTTTTGAAGGAGGCTTTTTATGAAAAAATGGAAGAAAACCGCATTATCGATTAGTTTAGCCTCATCGCTTATCGTGCCGGCAGTTGCGCAAGCATCGACGGAACCGCCGATTGCGCAGTGGAAAAAACAAATGACGAAAACATCAGCGCCACTCGCTTACAAAAAGTTTGAAGATGCGCAAAACCAAGTGAGTACGGATACATTGATCGTAAAGTACAACGAGGCCATTCCAGCTGCTGTGCATCGCAGTTTAGGAGCGACAGTAAAACAGTCGTTTCCGCAATTAAAATATGATGTTGTGACGGTGCAAAAAGGGAAAAGTTTACAAGACGTAATGAGAAACTATGCAAAATTAAAAGCCGTAAAAAGCGTGACACCAAGTTTTACATACAAACGGCTCGGTTCTGCTGATCCAAAATCAGACCATATGTATTTATTATCGCTTTTAAATATGGATAAGGCGTTAAAACTTGCTGGACAACATAGCGTCACGGTTGCGGTCATCGACACAGGGATGGATACGAAGCATCCAGAGTTTAAAGGACGTGTTCTCCCTGCTTACAATGCGATAAACCCAGCTGGTGCGCCTGTAAAAGATGTACACGGGACGCACGTTGCTGGCATTATCGGAGCAAATGCAAACAACGGCATTGGTGCACACGGTGTTAATCCAAATGTTAAAATTTTACCCATTGACGTATTCGGTGGCGGTTGGGGGGCAAGCGACTATACGATTGCCCAAGGGATTTTATATGCGATTGAAAAAGGCGCAAAAGTCATTAATATGAGCCTCGGTGGCTATTTTAGCTCGCCAATTTTAGAAGAAGCTGTTCAAAAAGCAATTGATGCAGGGATTACGGTCGTTGCTGCAGCAGGAAATGAAGCGACGGACATGTACTCCATTCCAGCTTCCTATGAAGGAGTCATTAGCGTGGGGGCAACGGATAGTAAAAATAAACTTGCTGAGTTTTCAAACTACGGTCCGTCCGTTGACCTCGTTGCACCGGGGGTTGATGTATACAGCCCTATTTATGACTATACAAAAGGATCTTCATTTGCTGAGTTAAGTGGAACGTCGATGGCATCGCCAGTTGTCGCAGGCGTCGCTTCGCTTCTTTTATCGAAGTACCCGAATTTAAAGCCGTATCAAGTTGAATGGATTTTAGAGCGCACCGCAACAGATTTAGGGGAAAAAGGATACGATTTAACGTACGGTAACGGTTTAGTCAATCCCGTTGCTGCGCTGCAATATAATATCAAAAACGTGCCGCAAAAAGAAAAATGGAACGATGAAACGATTTTAGCGAAAGCGTCTGTGATTGATGCGAAAGAACCGTACGTGAAAAAAGGATCGCTGACAAAACCGGAAGAAGTGCATTGGGTAAAAGTAAACGTTCAACAAGGTGAAAGTGTGCAAGCGCTACTCGAAGGAGCAGAATTATACGACTATAAGCTCGTATTCCGTTTCTATCCTGAAGGAAAAACAACGTCTGAAAAGCCGATTCAAGTGAATGACGGTCGAGCAGGCGAGATGGAAGCGAAACTATTTACGGCGAAGCAATCTGGCGTGCTTGCGATCGGCGTTACAGATGCAAATGGCAACTATAGCTTACAAGGAAAATCAACGTATACGTTAGCTGTTCAATCGTTTACGGAACTTGCCGATGATGGCATTACAAAAGAAAATCCAGCTGTTATTGAACAATTGCCGTTTGCCTTAGAAAACTTAACATTTGTGCCAGAAAAAGATGCGAAAGAAGGCGACCGCGACTATTTCTTGTTTACTGTCGCTGAGCCGACAACGGTAAAGTTTGAATTGTCGCCTGTTCCGGGCATTGATTCGTCATTAAACGTTTATTTCGCTGAAGAACTATATCGTCCAGTTGATCCGAATGCGAAGTATAAAGAAATTCCATTCCCAATCGTGTTTGGGAACAATAACGGCGTCAGCAAAGGGGAGACGGTGACGTTTGAAGCGCAACCGGGCGTACAGTATGTGCTCGAAGCGTCAAGTGAACCACTGAGTGGATTTTATCCGATGATATTAGACTCTTTTATGTCAAGCAATCAAGTGAAAGAAGGAAACGCATCAGCCATTCCATATCAGCTGAGCGCAAAAGCCATTACATTGCCACAAGACGAAGACAACTTCCCAGCGCGCGAGCCGATGCCATCGGGCGGTGGTGCTGTTGAACAAACAGAAAAAATAAAAGAACAAATGCGTAAGCCAAACGATATCATCATCATTGGCGATGACGGAAGCTGGAGCTATTTTGAAAAAGAACAAATCCAGCAAATTAAAGAAAATGCTCGCCCTTACAACATCGGTGATCGGACGGAAGCATTTATCCAGTTTAGTGGTGACCAAGACTTTTATCGCTTCACTGTTCCGCACACCGCTATATATCAGTTTTCATTTGCGACACCGGACGATATGACGCCGTCAGCGATGTTGTTTGAGTACGATGAGAAAAAAGACGATCTTGTGTCAGTCAACACGTTTTACCCATTCGATTGGATGACAGGGAAAAAACAAACAGACTGGACGTTAATTCTTGAAGAAGGAAAAACGTATTACATGTCGGTGCAAAACGACAATTATCAATCGGTAGCTGATCCGTATGTGATTACATCGAAAAAGATGATCGATGCACCGAAAGATGTGAATGAGAAAAATAATGAACCGATTCAAGCGACAGTTGTGAATGTCAATGAATCGAAAACAGGAAATTTCGTGCTTCCGAACGATGTTGATTACTACTACTATAAACATCGTCAAGCGAACGAACTGTTGACGATTTTTGCAAATCCGAGCAAACCGAACGCATCGCTGCCAAAACCGTTGCTTGGCACACTAATTCCAATCGTATCTGTTGTTGAAGATACGAACGGCAATATGGCGATCGATGAAGACGAATACAACAAAGCTGTCATGTTTTTCCCGAATGGCTGGAGCCCTTTATATGAGGTAAACGGTTCGTTCCAAGCGAAGAAAAATGTCGGATACTTCTTCGTCGTCAACCCGCTTATGTGGAATGGGCTATCGCTTCAGTCGTATAAATTTGGCATTCAATCGCTCAATAAAAAAGACGAAGATGCGTCATCTGTTGTGAAAAACAATGTGCCATCAAAACCGCTTTCTTTCAATAAAAAAGGAAATGTGTATGAAGCACGTGGCTACATGAATGTCGTTGACTACGGCGATAAAGATTATTACAAATTTGTCGTTGAAAAAGACGGCACATTTACATGCAAGCTCGATGTACCGGGCACGATGGATGGGGTCATGTCCATTTACGACGCGAAAGGTCGCCTCGTTCAAACGTACGACCATTACGGCGATGGCGATGCAGAAATCGGCATGCTTTCTTTGAAAAAAGGAACGTACTATGTCGTCGTTGAAGAATCGCTTGCCCGGCCAAATGCCAACCCATACACGCTCTCTATAACGAAGAAATAAATATAAATACAAAGGCTGCCTATGCATACAGGCAGCCTTCCTTATTTTTCTTTTCCATCGCCGCGTGTGACGTGTTAACATAAATGTAGATTAATAGATAACGAGGTGATTGACGTGCAGCGCATGCGCTTCATTTGGCTTTCATTCATTTTTTTATTCTTTTTTCACGCGCCTGCCCACGCCCATGTCGTTGATTTAACGAAAAAAGCGCAGGCGCAAGCGTACGAAGATTATTATCCGCTGATCGCTCGCTATAAAGGAGCGAGTGGAGTAACGTTTGAAAGTTATAGCGTATATTGGAATACAGCGAAGCTTGCTCAGCTTGAACAAGAACTATTAAAAAATAAACATGGTGCGGAGCTTTCTTTATTAGGAAGCGTAAAAATTTTTCCAGATTATCCCGCAGGACAAAACGTGCTCGGACAATATTTTGTCCAATATCAACTGAGCCCGAAGCTCGCACTTCTTCCGAATCGGTACATTCATTTATACGGTGGCAACGAATGGACGACGGTGGAACAAATGGCAACGACGCTCGCACATGAGTACGGACATCATTTTACGTACTATTATATGATTAACAAAGAACAACGTCGCCCGAACGAATGGTTACAATCGTCATATGCTTCTGCGCGCGAGCTTTTTCGCTATCCGGCTATCCATGTGGACGGAAGTGGAGCGTACGAATGGTATATGCCTGAAATACTAGCAGAAGACTACGTGCAATTATTCGGCTCACCGAATGCTTTAAAAGGACATATGCAAATGAACGTTCATCTTCCGACACCGTTTGAGCTTCCAGCGCTACAAACGTATTGGAAAAATCAGCTCGGCGCTTTGTATGAGCCGATGCCACCGCTTTCATTACTGCTGACAAACTATACGGTAAAAAATAACGTATATGCGCTCAAGCTTTACACATATGCCGATGCCACCGCGTACGTCAACGCGCAAGATGGAAACGGACGCTATGCCTCTGTTTATATCGGAAGTGTGCCAAAAGGAGTAAAAGAAACGACATATGATGGTGCAACGTTAAACAATGAAGTGTCGTGGTTGTTTCGTTCAACGATTGTTGATACGGCACTATTTCGTGTCGTTCAGCCGACAACAAAAGGATTCAATCGCGGTTCGGCAACGCTACGTGTATCGTACGGAGCGATCGATTCGCTTCTTTCCACCCCGCCGCTTTTTCCTGACATTGCAGGGGGAGAACTACAAGAAGCAGCCACATTATTATATGAACGAGGGATTATCTCAGGATTTCCAGACGGAACGTTTCGTCCAAATGAACGGTTGCTTCGCCGACATGCTGCGCTTATGCTTATTCGTGAGTTAAGGCTGACGCTGCCTGAAGGATATGTCGTCAAAGCAACAGATATCAAACCGACCGATCCGTGGTATAAAGAAATGGCAATTGCCGAAGCATACGGATTGCTTACAGGATATAACGGAAAGCTATATCCGAACGATTATATCACTCGTGCCCAAATGGCAACGATTTTAACGCGTGTATATGCGGATGTATATGAACGCCCGACGGTAAATCAATCGTTTTTTGATGTTTCTCCTTCTCACTGGGCGTATGAACCGATTAACACGCTATTTTATAATCGAATAACGATCAACAATCCATATCGTCCAAACGACGTTGTGACACGCGGGCAGTTTGTGCTCTTTTTAAAGCGAACGATCGATAAAAAATAGCGAGAAAGGCTTGTCCTTTCTCGCTATTTTGCGTTAATTGCACGATAGAAAAATACCGCAAATTGTGCACGTGTCACTGTCTCTTTCGGTCGAAACGTTCCGTCTTCATAGCCGCTTGCAATGCCAGCTGCGACAAGTTTTTCAATCGCATCATATGCCGCATCTGTTTCTTTGACATCGGTAAATGCTACATCTGCTCCACGCTTTAACTTCCATGCTTCCGCAAACCACATCGCTAATTGTTCGCGCGTTAACGGTTCATCGGGTTGAAACTGCTTATTGTTTTTATCGACAATATTTTCTTTCACAAGGGCGTTCACCGCACCGACAGCCCAATGATCGCTCGGTACGTCAGAAAACGTTTCTTTTCGATTGTTCATGTTGAAGTTAAAGTACGTTGCGATCAGTCCGGCCGCTTCTGCACGCGTCATCACTTCATCAGGCTTAAAGTAGCTTTTCGCATATCCAAGCACCATTTCTTTTTTACCTAACGCCTCAATTTCTTTACTTGCCCAAAAATCGTTTCCGACATCTTGAAACTGCCCAGCAGCTTGCACGTATGCAAGCACGCGTCTTGCTCCTATGTATCGCTTTTTATAGTAAGAGTCGTCTAATGAAGTGATCGTAATGCCTTTAGATGAGCTCGCGTGAATAAATTGATTATCTCCAATATAAACACCTGCATGCGACGGCCCTTTTTTATACGTCTCAAAAAAGACGAGATCACCGATTCGTAAATCTTCTTTCTTTACTGCGCTTCCTTGTTTATATTGTTCCGTTGTCGTACGCGCTAACGTCACACCAAGTCCGCTCATTATATGGCGCGTAAATCCAGAACAATCAAACCCCTTTTCCGAACTTCCGCCGAACTGATACGGTACACCGATATATTTTTTCGCCAGTGGAATGAGCCGATCGTAACTTTCGTTTGCATAAGCGAAAGAAGGGAAAAGGAGAAACAAAAACAATGTTGCAACAAACCGCCTCACACGTCACACCTCACTCCGCCATTGTTCGACATTTTTACACTATTCCAAGTGTATCATAAATAGGGGAATGATAACTTTACAGTTATGTAACAAAACTTTTTGTCAAAAAGTTACGTAGGAAGGTATTGAAAAAAGTCGAACATTCGGTAAAATGGTGAATAGGTGGAAGACTACATGTGAAACAGTTTTGTTATTCCAACAAAGAAAAGTCATTCAAAAAATGGTTGACTTTAATCATGGAAAAAATTATAATGTAGTTTGTAGTCGTTCACTTGCTAAGTTTAAGAGTTTCATAGAGAGAACATACATAATCTCTTAAATTTAGCTGAGCTAAATAGAAACAGAAACAAAAGGAGGAAATATGTCGATGGCTTACCAACCAAAGTCTTATCGCAAATTTTTAGCTGGTACAGTCTCTGCGGCAGTTGTTGCTTCAGCGATCGCACCAGTAGCAAGCGCGTCTTTCACAGACGTAGCAGGAAGTGTACATGCAGATGACATCGCTACATTAGTCGCAAAAGGATACATCAAAGGATATGCAGACGGCACATTCAAACCAAACAAAACGTTAACGCGCGGTGAAGCGGCAATCATCTTTTCACGTATTTTAAAAGATGCAGGCTTCAAAGCTCCTGAGCAAGGTGCAAGCTTCCCTGACGTTCCAGCAAGCAAAGCTGAATTAGCAGAAGCGGTTGCGATCGTGAAAGCTGCTGGCGTCATGGGTGGAGACGAAAAAGGCAACTTCAACCCGAACGCAAACATCACTCGCGAGCAAATGGCGAAAGTCGTTGTTGAAGCGTTCAAATTAACAAAACCAGCAAACCACACAACAAAAATTACGGACCTTGACAAAGCTGGCTCATGGGCGCGTGAATACATCCAAACATTAGAAGCAAACGGTGTAACGAAAAACACTGAGTTCATGCCAAAACAAAACGTCACACGCGGTCAATTCGCTTCATTCGTCGTACGTGCGATGGATGTGAAAAAAGAAGCTTCCGCAGCTGACATTACAGCGGTGAAACTTGTTGACGAAAAAACATTAGAAGTAACATTCAACGGCGAATTGAAAGAAGTGAAAAAAGAAGACTTCGCAATCCAAGGCGTCGAAATCGACTCTGTATCGATTAAAGCAACTGCAGCAGCTGAAGCAAAAACAACAGTTGTTGTGATCAAAACAAAAACAGCGTTACAAGAAGGCAAATCTTACAACGTATCTTACAAAGGTCAAACAACTGACAAAGCAAAAGTAGATGTGCCAGTTGTAACGCCGAAAGTTGAAAGTGTAAGTGCGATTAACGCTAAACAAATCGAAGTTAAATTCAACACAAAAATGGATAAAGATTCTGTTACAGACGTAACTAAATACGCAATTAAACGTGCGGGCGTAGCTTCTGTAGCTTTAACTAATAATAGTTCTGCAACTGACGCAACTGCTTCGTTGAGTGAAGACGGCAAAACTTTAACTATCACTTTAAATAATGCTTTAACTTCTCCGACATGGTCTATTGCTGAAGGAGATAGTTTTAACTTTGAAATTGGAAAACTAAAAGCAGCTAATGGAAAAGAAATTGAGGCACAATCTGTATCTATTAAATATTCTGATAAAGTAGCTCCAAATCTTGTGAGTGCTACTGCTAAAGCAGCCACTACTACTAGAACTGTGACATTAAAATTCTCTGAGCCAGTTGATTTTGCAACAACAGGTGTGTTCAAAGTTAATGGTCAAGTTGCAACACCATCTGCAGGTTCAGATGTACGTGAAGTAGTTCTTACAACTTCTCAAAGTCTAACTGCAGGTCAAAAATATACTGTGGAAGTAACAAACTTAAAAGACTTAGCAGGAAACTTAATTACACCAAACCCTGTGTCCCTTGATTTCACTGTTACACAGGATAACACAGCAGATGGAATTGACAGCGTCACAGTTCAAGGCGATAACCAAGTAAAAGTAGTATTCAAAGAGCCTATGGACTCTTCTACGGTAACTGCAGCCGGAAATATTAAACTTGTTGATGCTAACGGTAATGCAATTACAAACGTATCTGTTGCACCAGTTGCTAATAGCAATAACAAAGAATATACAATTACTGTAGGTCAAGGTACTAACTTATACGCTAATGCTGATACAAATACAGTCAATGTTATCTTTACTAATGCAATTAAAGATGCGTCTGGCAACGCTATTACACCAGAAACTCGCACGGTTACATTTACTAAAGATAAAGTAGCACCTAAAGTATCTAAGGTACAATTGATTGCACCTGGAGATACTTATGATGGCGTAGCATATGCTAATGGTGCATTACTATTAACATTTGATGAAAAAGTCCTTCGTCCAGCCGACGGTGGTACGCCTGGTAACTTTACGAAATCAAAAATTCAAGTTATTGACCAAGACGGTACTGTTATTACAGACGCCCTATTCAGTGCAGGAGCGACTATTTCTGGCACAGTGCTTGATTCAAAAGATAATGCTAAGCTTGTAATTCCATTTACAGCAGCACCTGCTTCTACTGTAAAAACTGCTACAGTTCGTTTAGTAGCATCTGCAGTTACTGATGCATCACTTGGCGCAAATGGTAACGCGGCAGCTACAGTTACAGGAGTAGATTTCACAACAAGTGTCGCTGATACACAAAAACCTGTGATTTCAGCTGCATCGGTTGCTGGCGGATCAGGAAATACTATCACATTTACAATTACAGAAGCAAATCTTGATAAATCTACTGTACTTGATATCAACAACTATCGTCTAGATGGAGCTCCGCTTCCAGATGGCTCATATGTGACAATTAACTCTGTTGGTTCTACTCACACTGTAACTGTTCATTTGCCAGCAGGTTCGATTAGCAAAACTCGTACAAACTATGCATTTACTATTAGCGGAATCAAAGACAAAGCAGGTAATACTGCGGATGTAGTAGCAGTAAATAACGTTAGCCTAACAGACGACGTTCAACCTGTATTAACTGCTGGTAGACTTAATAATGATGGTACTATTACTCTAACTTACTCTGAGGCTGTAACTGGTGTAGCTCCTAGTGACTTGGTTGTAACATTAAATGGAAAAACTGTTGCATCAACTGCGTTAACAGTTAATAACATTACAGAAGGTTCTGATAACGGTGGTAGTCTAGTAAAAATCGCAGTTGGTTTTGATGACGGTGGAGATGGAGCAAGTACTGGTAACGAGAAAATCTTTATTGATGTTGCTGGTGGTACTGCTGGCCAATATGATGCAGGTACTGATATCTTGTTGGCTACTGGAACATACGCTAATGCGGCTGCGTACAATAATGGCTATATCCTAGCAAGCGACGTAGTAACATTGAAAGTATCAACTGCTGCTACTGGTACATTAACTGGTCAAGATGCGGCAGGAAACAAACTTGCTAACGGAAAATCTGTTACTATTAAGTAATTTTGCAAATAAGAAAGGTATAATATTAAGCTTTGAAGTTTGTCGAAAAGCTCTGCGGGGAGAAATCTCTGCGGGGCTTTTCTTTTTGCCCAAATCTGTATCAAGCCTGATTTCAAATATATATTATGGTTTTGAACCTACAGTCATAAAGCCTCAATTCCTCGAAAGGAATTGAGGCTATTTCTATTTTAGGAGGGAAAAGGATGAGCAAGTATCAAACCAACAACCACCAGCAGCTAGAATTGCTAGAAAGAGAGGTGCCTGCCAAGCAGCCAGCGAAGCGCATCAACATTGTCAGCCTGAAGCTCGTTCGTGAGTCGAGTGTGCTGTACAAGGAGCGGCAAATCAAATCGCCGGAGGATGCATACAAGCTGCTGAAGCCGTTTCTTGTGGAAGCCGACCGTGAGAAGTTTGTCGTTGTCTGCCTTGACACGAAAAACCAGCCGACTGCCATCAACGTTTGCCATGTGGGAAGCCTGAACGCTAGCATCGTGCATCCGAGGGAGGTGATGAAGGCTGCCATTCTCTCCAACTCGGCTTCTATCATCGTAGCCCATAATCATCCCAGCGGTCATTGCGAGCCGTCGAGGGAAGACATTGAGGTAACGAAACGTCTAGTCGAGGCTGGAAGAATCGTTGGCATCGATGTGCTAGACCATTTGATTGTTTGCCCTGAACGATATTTGTCGCTGAAAGAAAAAGGATATATTTGAGAGGAGACGAGAAGATGTTGCACATGGATTGGTTTGTAAGGACAATGAAAAGAACGTTCAACGTGGCAGTCAACATTGACGAGGTAAGCTATGAAGCGTATGAATTCTATCACGAAGAGCTGGACAACTATCTTGTGCCTGAAGAGCATCTGGAAAAGCTGCCGAATCCGTTGCTTCTTGAGACACTAAGGTATGTTGACGAAAAGCGAAATGAATGGATAGCGGGATTTGTAAGAGATGAGGAAACGGGGGAGAAATTGTACGAGGTTTGGATAAAGAATGGGGAGCCAATCGCTTACGAACTATACGTCTAAGGAAGAAAGGAGAATGAAGGAAATATGGCAAAATACCATCGCATCATCATTGACGGGGTGCCGTACTACCGGGAATACAGCTACGGACTGGACGGCTACGGAGAGATGCTTAGTGAGGACGAGCTCGTTCAGCTGCTGCTGGAGGAGGTGGTGGACGAGGAGATTGAGATTAGCGAAAGGGAAATCGAAGCCGCTCTGCGCCGGATTGAAGACCGTGACGACCGCAACTTGCTGCAGAGCTATATCCGCTACCTGGAGCGAATCAGCCGGGAATGAGACCGATTCACGACATTTCTTTCGGCAATCTCACGACAAAACTAAATGGATTTCAACCATGCATGGTAGATTCGATGAGCGACAAAGAATCTCTATGATTCCAGTATCAAAAAACTCCCGACATTATTATATAACTGTCGTGAGCAGGAAGGAGAGAGCGAACCGTGAAACCACATTACTGGTAGAAGGCTATTGATGTATAACCACGTACATCAATAGCCTTTTTGCATTGTAGGAGGTGAATGGAGCTTGGATATAGAGAAGTTTGAACGATGGCTTTTTGCGGAGGGAAAAGCCCCCAAAACCATCGAGTCGTATGTGAACGATGTGAAAGGGTTCCAATCATACCTGCAGGAGAAGCTGAAGGACATGCCAGTCCTTTCCCGCTTCTCTTTCGTGAAATACAAGGAGCATCTGATGAAGGAAGGCTATGCCGTTTCAACCATCAATAAGAAGATTAATAGCCTAAAGGTCTACAACGATTTTCTAAGAACCGAAGGAATCGTCAACGAGTCGTTCATCCAACTGAAGCGAGACCGAATCAAAATAGCCGACGGAAGCGAGGAGACGGTCGATGCGCTCACGGAGGAACAGGTGGAAAAGCTGCTCTTCTATGTGGAGGACAGGCGAAAAGTCACGCTGAGAAACAAGCTCATCGTCTATTTGCTGCTATATACGGGAGTCAGGGTGAGCGAGCTGGTAGGAATCCAAATTGCCGACATCGACTTCCTCACCAGCAGCCTGAAAGTGACCGGAAAGGGCGGAAAGAGGCGAGAAATCGGGCTCAGACAAGACGTCCTATATTTGATAAGGCAATACATGAAGGAAGAGCGTTCCGGGTCTGTTTTCAGCGATAGCCCCTATCTTCTGCTGAGCCAGAGGGCAGGAAAAATGCATCGGGATGCGGTGAGAGACTGGCTCGCCAAAATATCGAAAGAGCTGGGCTTCAAACTGCATCCTCACCTATTCCGTCACACCTTCTGCACGAGATTGCTGAAAAAGGGAGTAGACCTGACAACGGTCAGTAAGCTTGCAGGTCATTCCACCGTAAACATGACAGCCAAGTTTTACATTCAAACTACGAGGCAAGAGAAAATGGATGCCGTACAGCTACTATAGGAGCGAACAGAAAGGGGAGGAGCACATGAAGAATTGGATTGTAGTAGTTGAAATACTAAAAATTGTCCTTGAGGAATTGAGTAGAAAGAAGAAGTACTAAGTCTTTTTCAAAAACCAACATCTAGGTAACTTTCGTTACCTTTTTTTTACAGATGTTCTGCAGCCGTATCTTCAGGGAAAACGTTTACAACAAAAAGTTCATAATTTGTTCACAATTTTATAATTTTACTATGAAATCTTAACTTTCCGTCTGGAAGGCTAAGTTTCTAATGGAAAATGAATGAATAATCTAATTCAATAGAGGAGTAATGCTTCCTGTCTGAAATCTCTCTTTTTTATGAATAAATTTTGAATAAATATTCACGGGACGGATTGGGAAACGTTGATTTTTAGCGGGTTCCCCTTAGTGGTCGAATGAATTATTATTGCATTTTGTGAATGTGTGTGAGATACTTCTCCTGCAAATAGAAATCAACACTTTGAAGGAGAGGAACAAAATGAAAAGAAGACGGAAAAAGATTTCAGCGATGAAGCCTCCTACTGGAAGGTTCATACAAGCAGAGGTTTCCTCCATCTGTGAAAGTGAAGGCTTGAATTTCTTTGACGATAGGATATCGGTCAAGTTTCGCATAGAAAACTACGCAGACGTCGAACATGAGTTTCCGGTGTATTCAAGTGATGATATAGACTTTGCAAAACTCGTAGATTGTACGCTGGGAAGAAGCGAACAGGAAACTACTATTCGGTTGCAAGACCTAGTGGGGTTGAAGTGCGGAATCAAAGTAGAGTACGTGCTTCGTAATGGTCGACTGATTTTGGATGTAGTGGATATTTGCTCTTTGGACGAATTGGCGGAAAAGCAAGTAGTCCTACTAGCAAAATAGCACTCAATGACATTCTGTTGTGGGGGAGGTATTTCTCCTTTCCCCCTTACTATCTACGAAGAGAAGGAGCTATTCACATGAATCCAAACACACCCACAATCAAATCACTTGTCATCGAAACTAGCCGCCTGCAAGAGGGGGAATCCTATCAGATACAAAACTTTGTCCTGAACAGTAAAGGTCTGTTTCTGAACAATGTGAACAAGGAAACGGGAGAAGTGTCCGCATTCAAGATAAGCGAGCCGATGTTTGTGAAAGAAACGGTGCAAAACCTAGATACGAAAGACGTGTATGTGAAGCTGTGCTACCGCTACAAAGAAAAATTTCACGAGATTGAAATCGGCATGGGGCAGCTCATTCCAAGCGAACTCCTCAAGCTATCGGGAAAGGGGCTGGACGTATCCCATGAAAACCATAAGCTTGTCGCTACATTCTTGCGAGAACAACAGAAGCTGGCGCCTCACCGGGAAGTGTATCGGGAGGTGGGATGGCATGAGGAGGAAGGCGGTCATCTGGTGTTCCGCCATCATCATGTGCTCGCAAAAGAAGCAAAACTGAACGTCATTCATGATATCAAAGGCGGATTTTTCAATCTGGAGCCTAACGGCTCGCTGGATGCATGGAAACGGATGATTGAGGAAGAAGTCAAGGGCAATACGCCGCTCGAAATGATAGTATGCGCTGGCTTTTCCTCCGTTCTCGTTGGGTATCTCTCGAGATTTTACGATGAGGTCGACACGCTGCTCATCCATCTGGCAGGCGACAGCACCAAAGGAAAAACAACGGCTGCGCTGCTGGCGGTGTCCATCATGGGAATGCCGTCCAACAAGAAGAAAGGACTGCAAAAAACATGGAACGGCACCAGCAACGCCATCATCAATATGATGAGCGGAAACTACGGCATCCCTATTGTGTTAGACGAGCTCTCCATGAGCCATGCAAAATCATTGACCAGTGAACTGTATGTCCTGACGGCTGGGCAAGAAAAGTCACGGCTTAACGACGAAATGAAGCTGCGCAAGCAGGGTACATGGGCAACCACCATCCTTTCAACGGGAGAGCAGTCCGTCTTTGAGCGGACAAATCAAAACACCGGCTTGACCGTTCGGACTTTTGACTTCTCGAACATTACTTGGACAAGCTCTGCCGCGAATGCCGATGCCATACGAAAAGTCATTCAGAATAACTATGGTCATGCGGGGATAGCGTTCATTCAATATTTGTTTGATTCGGGACTCCACATCATCGAGGAGACATGGGAAAAATGGCAGGCTGTGTGCCTGGAAGCCTTGCCGGATTCCCCGTTCCGAACACGGATTGCCAAGAAGTACGCCATCCTCCTTGCGGCAGGGGAAATTGCTAATCAATCGCTGAGCCTATCGCTAGACCTAGAAAGCATCCTTTCGTTCCTAGTAGAGGAGGAGAAGGAGCGGATGATAGCGAGGGACATCGGGGCAAAAGCGTTCCAGCACGTCACGCAGCTATTCATCCAGCATCAAGCCAACTTCCGCAGAGAAGGCAGCATCGTCAGTCCTGCTAACTGTTGGGGGAAAATGTTCATTCACCGTGACTATGTGGAAGTCGCCTTTCTCAAGCACATTCTCGAACAGGAACTGCGGAAAGGTGGATTTGATGACCCGAAAGTGGTGATTCGGAGCTGGAAAGAGAAAGACTGGTTGGTGACAGAAGGAGATAGACCAACGAAACGAACGAAGATATTCGAGAATTCCGAGCAAGAAGAGCGAAAGAAAGCGCTTGGGACTGCCAATGTGCCGAAAAAACTTCAAGATACAACCTATAACATCAAACTTCCGTTAGAAACGCTCAAGGGACTCATCACCGAGCAGCCGCATCCGCTCGAAATGGATGAAGTGGCGAGAAGCTGGTACGGATTTTGAGTAGACGAGGCAAAGGGCAGACCTTTGCCTTTCTTATATACAAAATACGTGTCAAAAAGGAGAGGATAGAAAATGAGACAAATGGAAACGACAAGCCTATTGTTGAACCAAGCGATTCCTGTATTTGAAGAATGGCTTTCGATGCGGGGGATGAGTAGCGAAACGATGAGAGGCTACCTCGTCGACATCAACCAGTTCAACCGCTGGATGACGTCAAAGTCCAACAGCCCCGTATTGGTGGATGCCATCACCGTACGGCACGTAGAGGAGTTTGTCAGCTATCTGACCAATGAAAGAGGCTGCAAGCCGAGAACCGTGAACCGCAAAATCAACGCTCTATCAACCTTTTTCCAATGCATGAAGAAAAAGCGGATACTGTCCGAAAATCCTCTTGAAGACTTCGAGCGTGTCAAAGTGCCGGATTCGGAACGCATCTATCTCAGCCGGGAAGAGGTGGAAGCCATCATTCAGGCGATTGACCATCCGGTCTTGCACTATTTTGCGATGACGATGGCGTACACAGGACTCCGAGTCAATGAGTGCATCAATCTCACTTTACATGACGTCAACCTAGAAGACGGATATATCCAAGTCATTAACGGAAAGGGTGGGAAGAACCGAACCGTGCCGATAAGCGACAAGCTGAAATCGAAATTGCAGGAATACTTGAAGTTTCATCGACCAGAAACGAACTCACTCTTCTTCTTCGCTCTCAAAAAGACTGGAACCGTCAGCGACCAATACGTCAACCGCATTCTGAAAGAGGCGTGCAAGAAGGCGGGAATCACGAAGCACGTCACCAGCCATATTCTGCGCCACTCCTTTGCCAGCTATCTGGTCAAAAAGGATACGCATGTGGCGGTCATTCAGCGCTTGCTGGGACATGCCAGCGTCAAAACCACGTCTGTCTATTTGCACGTTCATCCAAATGACCTCAAAGAAGCCGTCAACCAAATTGATTTCTAAGGAGGAATGGACAGATGACAGCGATTGACCCATCTGTATATGATGACCCGAAAATCAGCCAGACCCTTGCCATGTTGGCAGAAGGAAAGACAAAAGAGGAGATAGTGAAACATTTCGGTAACAAGAGCTGGGCTACCATCGACATGTATTTCAGACGGAAAGGGTTCCGCTGGAACGGCAAAACGTTTGAGCCGAGAGAAGAAGGAGGGACGGATGCAGTGGAGGAAGCCCGTTTCGTCCAGACAAAGGCGGCGCAGATAGTCAGGCAGTTGTCACAAAAGTATGCGGATATCAGGCAGGTAGCCATCAAGAATGGATTTCCCTCCATTGAAGAGATGGGGGACTACATGAAGTCGCAAGGGTATGTGTGGAACAGCGACATCAACAACTACGAGTACGATGAAAACATGGCGCAAAAACAGCGATTGCAGCCAAAAAAAACTCAAGGGAAAGCATCCGGGAAGGTAGAAGGGCTGCCGGACGAGTATCGGGACTTGTTAGCGTATTTGCTGGACAGGAAGGAACGATTGTACGAGCTACTAGAGCCGCAGAACAGCGGCACGCTCCCACGCTACAAGTTCAAAGGAGCAAAAGCCAACAAGACGCTGGGGCTTCCGACCTCCTTGCAGACCCTGCTGAATGATTTCAGCAAGGAGTTCAACGTCACGCAGAGGGACATCATCGAGGTTGCTTTGGCGGAGTTTTTCAGAAAGTACGGATACGAAGAGCAATTGAATAGCGTACTGCAAGTCTAGCGGGGAATGGGAAAATCATCCCCGCTTTTTTTGTTGTCCGCTCCTTGAGTTCCCGACCAACCCGTCGTCCCGATGAAAAAATGATGCATTTGAAAGATTGATAGAAAAGTAGGTAACTTGTGAGGAGATAGGGTGTTAACCGTATTAGGATGTTCGGTGGTCTATTTTTTGTTGGTTCTTGTCCTATTTTCTGGAGTTTGTGACGAGTTTCTACATATTATATAGTCTTTTATTTTACAAAGTTGTTTTTCTTCTCTTTTTTTCTATCGGGTTTTACGGGGTTTTCGGGATTTGGATTGTTTGTCTCCATTTTTTCATTTTGAAGGTTCCGGTCTCTTTCGGTTTTGTCGGGACTTTTCTTTTTTTCCTATTCCAGCTTTCACTCATCTTTTCCTAAGCTCTTCCACAAACTACTCTTTTTTCACTCGTTTTTTACTAAGCTACCAACTGAAGAAATCGCCCAATCCCTTGTGCCCGTTGGGGTTGAGGTGCATTCAAAAAAGCCAAAATTTCAGGTTAGGTTTGTGCGATTAATGCTAAAACTTTAAAAGTAACTTTCAACAAAGCTGTTGATGACACTAAAGCTAAGTTTGAAGTGAAAAAAGGTTCTGTTACTGTAAACGTAGCAAAAACTACTTTCTCTGCGGATAAAAAATCTGTTGAACTTGAACTTGCTAGCAAATTATTTGAAGGCGAGTACACTGTTAACGTAACTGGTCTTGCTGATCAAGCTCTTACAGGTTCTGTTAAAGTTGAAAATGAGAAAGTAGCTAAAATCGAACTCCTTGGTGAAGTTGCTCCAGTAGTTGTTGCACAAGATGGTACTAAGAAGACAGCAACAGTTGCTTACCGTGTGTTTAACCAATATGGAGAAGATATTACAAAATCTCCACTTGCTGCCTCTATTAGTTGGACAGCATCTAACGGTGTTACTGCTCAAGATGATGATAAAGGTATTTTAACTTTAACAAACACATCTGATTTCAAAACAGGAGATAAAGTTGCTATAACAGGTATTAATGTTTCAACAAATACGGTAGTTTCAGGTGTTGTAACTATTAGCGATGCTTCAGCTGCAGATACAGTTGAATTCGTTGGTATTTATAACAAAGACGGAAAAGAATTTTCTGGTGACTTAGCTGTTGGTGACTTCGTGTTGTTATTAAATGCGAAAGACCAGTATGGTAATGCTGTTAATGCATCAAAAGTAAATAACGATGTTGTGTTCACTTCTTCAAATCCGTCAGTTTTAACAATTGATAAAGCATACGATGGTCAAGGTAAGGATAAGGATAAGGATAAAGTTGGTTTGAAATTTACTGCTGGTCCGAATTATGCAAATGGTGGAAAAGTCATTATTACAGCCATTTCTAAAACAAGTGGTAAAGTAGCCCAGTTTGAAGTAAACGTGAAAGCCGCTCCAGCACTTGATACTTTCACTTTAGGTACACCAACTGAAATCGTAGCTGTTGGAGAAACTGTGAAACTTCCGTTTACGGCCGTTGACCAATATGGAAATACAGTTACAAAACACGAAGCATTGGATGGTAAAGTTACCTTCAATACTAATAAAGCCAAACTTGTAAAAGATGCGTCTGGGAATGCTGTCCTTGAGTACACTGCACCTGATACAAAAGGATTGCAAGTGTTAGTGGCTACAGTTGTCGGAAGTGGGAAAGTTTCTCAATTAACTATCGATGTCAAAGAAGCTGCATATGCAGCAACTATTGAGTCTCTTAAAAATGTCACAACTACCGTAGCCAAAGATGGTAAAGTAGAAATTAGTCTTTCTAACCTTGTTGTTAAAGACCAATACGGTCGTACTTTTGATTTGAAAGACAAGTTAACAAATACAGCAAATGAAGCTAACCTCGGAAAATATAAAATTGTTGTAACTGACTCTGAAAACGGTGCTGTAAAAGTTGCAGAGGCTGGAACTGAGGCTGTGATTACTGCCAACGATGGTAAGATTACTATTACGGGGTTAGAAAAAGGTTCAGAAGAAGTAACGTTCAAGTTACAACGTGTTGAAAAGAATGCGAACAATACTTACGAATTTAAGGATGTAGCAACAAGCCCATTAAAAGTAACATTTAACACTATTGAAAAGTCTGAATTTACTTCATTCGAAATTGGCGAAATTGGAAAATTATATGCTGATGGCGATGCAAGCACTCACGCAAAAGCCCTTAAAGTATACGGCGTAAAGGCAGACGGTACGAAAGTTGAGTTACCTTCAAATTATTATAATGTAATTGTTGATTCTAATGTTCTTGCATTCACAGATGGTAAACTTGATGTTAAATTAACAAACGGTGACAACAAATTCGGTACAAAAGATGAAATTACAACGAAAGTAACTGTTATCGTAGAAGGTGAAGAAGCTCCTGTAACACTTACAAAAGATATTGTCGTTTCTAAAGTAGAACCAAAAGCGGATAAAATTGAATTCACTGACGCTGTAAAGAATGGCACAGCTTCGATTGCTGTAACTGAGTTAGAAGATAACGATGACGCTGCTGTTTTGAGTCTAGTTCTAAAAGTTACTGATCAGTACGGTGTTGAAATCGAGAATCCATCACCAATTATTACTGTTACAAATATAAAAGAGAAAACTGTAGATACAAATCCTGATCAGCGATTCAAAGTTGTTAACAATGGAAGTGATACAGTTGATATCCAAAATGTAGAGGCAGGAGATACATTTGCTGTAACTTACTTGTTAGATGGTAAAACAGCAACTGTTAAGTTTACTGTTACTGAATAATTTAAAAGCTACTGCTCTGAGAAATGCCGAAAAGCTCTGCGGAGAGAAATCTTTGCGGGGCTTTTCTTTTTGGGTAGGGTGCCTGTCACCCGTCGAAGTTTGTCGAAGATTGATATAGGTAGGGTGCCTGTCACCCGTCGAAAATGTGTTGTTTTTTGTGTAAAATTATGTGTATAATATAGATAATAATGCATATACTAAAGAAAGGAGGATGGAAAGTGGGTGTTCATACATTGACAAAAGAACAATATCCTATTGCCAACACAAACACATTGAATTTTTTGAAAACGAATGTTTTAAGTGTTACGGATCTTTCTAGAACAAAAAAATTATCAGAGATACTGGATCGTTTTTCAAATGGAGTCTCAGATGAAGTATTTGTTATTCAAAATGCAAAAAAGAAAAATGCACTGGCTGTAGTTGTTGATATAGATTATTTTGAGCAGTTGCTCCAAATAAAAGAAGTTGTAGAAGAAGCACTTGACCAAATTGTTATGGAAGAGGCATATGCACGTAAGAATAAACCTGTAAATCAAACTTTATCAGATATTTTTGATGAAGCAGATATTAATGTAAGCGAATTAATGAAATTATTAGAGGAAGATTGATGTGAAAACGCTTGAAGATTTGCAGGAGATTATTTTAGAAAAATATAATGTTGAACTGAGGTTTGTTGAGGATGTAAAGCAGGATATTAAAGCGATTAATAAAGGACATAGACAAACCGTTTTATTAGAAATTTTAAGAAGGGCAAAGCAAGGTCCCCTATTTAAGCCGGATGGAGTGGCTGAATCGTTACATGGGGACTTGCATGGTTTTGCAAAGATTAAGTCGAAGTCACTAAATATTAGAATTATTTATCGCCCGGTTGAAGGACAGCCGATAAGAATGGAAATCATTGCGATAGGTCCTCGTGATAAAGAAAAAGCATATCGAATGGCTGCGGAACGTTTACAAAAATTCTTCATTGGATAGCATGCCTGTCACACCCCGAAGATTGTCGAAGATTAGTAGGGACAGAGAGTCACATGGCTCTCTGTTTCTTTTTCTGTATTTTTGTTGATGTGCTGTGGCATTTTTTGTGGCAGCTGTTGTTGAAATTGCGAGGGTGATAGAAAAATGTTACAATCTCCATAGCAGCTACATAAGCAGGGTGGGCGGTTGACCACTTCCCTGATGAAGGGAGGTGGGAATATGACGACGTATGAAGCATTGAGTCTTATTGCGCAATTCAGCTTAGTGTTCATCGGAATGCTAACATTGACTGTTACCATCGTCGTCTATATAAACAAAAAGAAATAACCGTCCCCCCTCGACCAAAGGTGTGAAACGGTTATTTCTTTTTTATCTGTTACACATCTAAAGGTCAGCCGCTCTTCTTGCGGCATGTAGTTGCCTGCTGAGTGTTCACCGCACTCAGCTTTTTTATTTTACGAAGTATCTGCTTATATTATACAAACGATATAGCTAGTTTGACAAGTGGGATGAGTGTTACGGTATAAGTAAAATGTTTGTGGAAAAATAAGTTTTTGATTACGTGCCAGTCGTCCAGAGAGAGAAATTTTTCTTTTGATGCAGGATTTTGTTTGTTTTTGTCGAAGGGATATGGCGAAAAAGTTTGCGTGAGGTGAGGTGTGTGGGACGAGCGAGGCGGATATGGGTGCCGCATTTGTTTTATCACATTGTGTGCCGTGGAAATCGGCGTGATCCGTTGTTTAAAGAAGTAAATGATTTTCGTGCGTTTTTGTATATCCTCGAACAGCTTCACGAAAACATTCCGTTTGAACTCGCTTCGTATTGCCTTATGACGAACCATTTTCATCTTCAACTTCGCTCACAACAACAATCCATTTCCAAAGTCATGGCACTGATTAACAAACGATACGCCAACTATTACAATACACGTTACGGATTAACCGGTCATGTGTTTGAAAAACGTTATTTCAGTAAAATCATTGACGATGACGCGGAGATGTTAGAAGTTAGCCGCTATATTCATCTTAACCCTGTCGAGGCGCGTATGGTGCATCTCCTTGAACATTATCGCTGGAGTAGTTTCCATTTTTATCATCAATCTCCCTCATTGCCTCCGTTTATGAACATGGATGTACTCCTTCGTTATTTTACTGGAACAATGAATGAAAAAAAGAAAGCATATATCTGTCTTCCGTTGTCGATCCACCTCAAAAAACTCATCGCGATTTTCAACATATCATCGGGCATGACTACGCCAAGTATGCACTTGAAGTTGCCGCTGCAGGAGAACATAACGTGTTGATGATTGGACCACCAGGGTGTGGAAAAAGCCTGTTAGCCGAAACATTTCCAACGATTTTACCGCGCCTTTCCGATGAAGCGCAGTTGGAAGTGCTTAGTTTATACCAACTCGCAGGAGAAACGAAAAATGATTCTTCTCCACCGTTGTCGCCGTGTGGAAGTTGTGCGCTTGAAGCAATACGAGCGGTATGGGGAGGAAATCACCAACGGTCGTGTGCCCATTGACGTGCTGCTTGCGAAAAGCCCATTGACGAAAGGACAGCAACAACTGCTTCAACATTGGGCGACTATAAATGACTGGAGCAACCGTGTCCAAACAAAAATTATTCGCCTCGCTCGCACCATTGCCGATTTAACAGAAGCGGAACACATCACCGATGAAGCATTATGGAAGGCGATGGCGTTTCGGAGAATAAAAGAAGGACGGCAAGAAAGGAATATGAAGGGATGGTGTTGATCAAGGTTGGCTGGCTATGTTTATTTCATGAAAAAGTTATAGTAAAATAAAGGGAAAGGAAGTGTAATGATGAGCGAGCAAATGGATATTGCATATAATAACTATGACATCATATTTCGTAACATGACTGCTCAATTTAAAGAAAAAGTTCTTGATTTTTATGGTATTCAGACCGCTCCGATTGTTCGAGTAGAAGCAACAGATTTACCAACGATTGCGGTTAATGATCGAAGAATGGATTTTCTATTTTTGCTTGCAGATGGCACGTATTTGCATCTTGAGTTTCAAACGACGTTTAATGAAGAAGATTTGGATCGATTTCTTCAATATGATGTAAGTGCGTATGAAAGGTATAAAAAGCCGATTAAGACAGTAGTTATTTATGGAGCCGATGTGGAAAAAGTGTTAGAGCAAAAAAGCTACGGTTCTGTTCAATATGAGGCCCAAGCGGTGCTGATGAAAAAATATAATGGCGATGCCATAATTCAACATTTGTGGACGAAAGTCGAGAATGGGGAAGAGCTTACGGATTTAGATGAGCTGCATCTCATTTTTCTTCCATTAATGCGAAGTTCCGTCAATCGTTCCGAACGAACAATTGAAACAGTAGAAATAGCGAAACGGATCAAAAATGAGGAAAAACAAGTACGTTTATTGGCAACGATTATTGCGGTTTCCGACAAGTTTATTGATAAGGAGTATGTAGAAAAACTAATGGAGGTGTTAAGTATGGCGAGAGTAATTCGAATGGCGGAAGAAAGGGCAAGAATCAATGAAAGCCAGCAGGCAATAAAAAAATATTTAAGCGCAAGATTGGGGTTGGAAAGTAAACCGATGCAACATAAAGTAGACCTTATTACCGATTTGTATTTGTTGCATCATTTGCTAGACGATTTGTATCGAGCGGAGAAGAAAGAAGAAATGGATCATTTAATTGATATTGTATTAGAAAAACAAAAGTATATGGGATAGGGCAGCGTGCCTGTCACTTCCCGAAGATTGATAGAGACAGAGGGTCATTGGATGACTCTCTGTTTTCTGTGAAAATAACCAATCCATGAGCGATTATTTTCATGCTTGGTGGCGAGCAAAACTTGCTCATGGATGTTTTTTGTATTTTTGTTGTAACTGTCGTTGAAATGGCGAGAGTGATAGAAAAATGTTGCAATCTCCGTAGCAGCTGCATAAGCAGGGTGGGCGGTTGACCACTTCCCCAATGGAGGGAGGTGGGAAGATGACGACGTATGAATCATTGAGTCTTATTGCGCAATTCAGCTTAGTGTTCATCGGAATGCTAACATTAACTGTCACTATCGTCGTCTATATAAACAAAAGGAAGTAACCGCTCTCCCGCGACCAACGGATGAAGACGGTTACTTCTTTTTGGTAATCTCTAATTCGGTTCGGTCAGCCGCTCTTCTTGCGGCATGTAGTTGCCTGCTGAGCGTTTGCGGCGCTCAGCTTTTTTATTTTATGAAATATCTGCTTATAGTATACAAATGATATGGCTGGTTTGGCAAGTGGAACGAGGGATGGTTCCTGTTTTGTAAAAAAACTCTTTGGACATGCAGGAGTTTCGCTATTTTTGTCGAAGAAATGTGTGGAAATCCTTCAAAAGGGGTGAAAGGTGTGGGACGAGCAAGGCGGATATGGGTGCCGCATTTGTTTTACCATATCGTTTGTCGTGGGAATCGGCGTGATCCGTTGTTTAAAGAAGTAAATGATTTTCGTGCGTTTTTGTATATCCTCGAACAGCTTCACGAAAACATTCCGTTTGAACTCGCTTCGTATTGCCTTATGACGAACCATTTTCATCTTCAACTTCGCTCACAACAACAATCCATTTCCAAAGTCATGGCACTGATTAACAAACGATACGCCAACTATTACAATACACGTTACGGATTAACCGGTCATGTGTTTGAAAAGCGTTACTTCAGTAAAATCATTGACGATGACGCGGGGATGTTAGAAGTCAGTCGCTATATTCATCTCAACCCTGTCGAGGCGCGTATGGTGCATCTTCCCGAACATTATCGCTGGAGCAGTTTTTATTTTTATCACCAATCTTCCTCATTGCCTTCGTTTATGAACATGGATGTACTCCTTCGTTACTTTTCTGGAACAATGAATGAAAAGAAGAAGGCATATGTGCAGTTTGTGAAAGAAGATGTTGTACCGAACTGTGTCAAGGAGGAATAACATGAAAGTTTGTAGCATCGGTTTGCGTGGGATGGAAGGGTATCGTGTGCAAGTGGAAGTGAAAGAACTGCCGGGAATGCCTTCCGTAGTCATTGTTGGATTGCCGGATACGTCGGTGAAAGAAGCAAAGGAGCGTGTCATTGCAGCGTTGCATGCCTTTGGATGTGATATTATGAATCAAAAACTTGTCATCCATTTGTCGCCGCCCGAGCGAAAAAAACAAAGCCCGATGTTTGATTTAGCAATGGCGATTGGCATTTTACAAGTCAAAGGAAAACTCGAGCAACCAATTCCGTCACATATCGCATTTTTAGGCTCATTGTCATTAGACGGAACGATTCAGCCAGTGGATGGCATGTTGCCAGCTATTTTAGCTGCCAAAAAACTCGGCTTTCAACAAGTATATGCCCCATATGACCCCACATTTCCTTTCCAGTACTTGCAGCATATCGATTGTGTTTTTGTTCAAACATTAGATCAAGTGGTGCAATGTTTACAAGGGCAACAAGTGTTATTTTCGATGAATCATCTACCTTCAGCTGTCGATCCACCCCAAAAAACTCATCGTGATTTTGAACATATCATCGGACATGAAGACGCCAAATATGCACTTGAAGTTGCCGCTGCAGGAGAGCATAACGTGTTAATGATTGGACCGCCGGGGTGTGGGAAAAGTTTATTAGCTGAAACGTTTCCGACGATTTTGCCGCGCCTTTCCCATGAGGCACAGCTGGAGGTGCTTAGTTTGTATCAATTAGCTGGAGAAACAAAAAACGACTCCTCCCCACCGTTTCGTCATCCGCATCATTCAGCATCTTCCGTGGCATTGATTGGTGGAGGAACGCAGCCGAAGCCCGGAGAAGTTTCGCTTGCTCATCGTGGGGTATTATTTCTTGATGAAATGGCAGAGCTTACGAAAAAGACGCTCGACATGCTTCGCCAGCCGTTAGAAACAGGCAGAGTGACGATTAGCCGCGTGTCGTCGACAGTGACGTATCCAGCACATTTTATTTTGATCGGAGCGATGAACCCATGCCCATGCGGCTATTTCGGTTCGAAAAAGCGCTATTGCATATGCAGTCCGAAACAAATCCACGCCTATCGCCAGCGCATCTCAGGGCCGATTTATGACCGCATCGATATATTGTTATCGTTACAAGCAGTGGATTTGACGCAAAAACACCAACAGCTAGAGCGTTCGGAAACAATTCGTCGCCGCGTGGAAGCCGCACGCTTTAAGCAGTATGAACGGTATGGCGAAGAAATAACAAACGGTCGAGTGCCAATTGGCGTGCTGCTTGCGAAAAGTCCATTGACGAAAAGGCAACAGCAATTGCTTCAACATTGGGCGGCTACGAACGACTGGAGCAACCGCGTCCAAACAAAAATCATTCGCCTCGCTCGCACCATTGCTGACTTAGCAGAAGCGGAAGACATCACAGATGAAGCATTATGGAAAGCGATGGCGTTTCGGAGGATAAAAGAAGGACGTCAAGAAAGGAATATGGGATGTTGAGCGGGCAAACGGATATTGCACATGATAAACATGATATCATATTCCATAATATGACTGTTCAATTTAAAGAAAAGGTTTTGGATTTCTATGGGATTCGGACTGCTCCGATTGTTCGGGTAGAAGCACCAGATTTGCCGACTATTGCGGTTAATGATCGAAGAATGGACTTTCTATTAATGCGAAGTTCCGTCAATCGTTCTGAACGAGCGATTGAAACAGTAGAAATAGCGAAACGGATCAAAAATGAGGAAAAACAAGTACGTTTATTGGCAACGATTATTGCGGTTTCCGATAAGTTTATTGATAAGGAGTATGTAGAAAAACTAATGGAAAGTATGGCGAGAGTGATCCGAATGGCGGAAGAAAGAGCAAGAATCAATGAAAGCCAGCAGACAATAAAAAAATATTTAAGTGCAAGATTAGGGTTGGAAAGTTGGGCTAGATGCCTGTCACGCCCTAGTGAGTTGTGTTAGCTCTCTGATTTTCTGTTGTCCAAGCAAGATTTTCTCTTATTTGTCGAAAAGGTATGTGACATTCAGAAAGTGAGGTGCATATATGGCGGTTGATCATGACCGGTTGTTTAAAGAGTTAATCACGATGTTTTTTGAAGAGTTTATTCTCCTCTTTTTCCCGCATGTGCATGAGTATATTGATTTTCAGCATGTGTCGTTTTTATCGGAGGAGCTGTTTACCGATGTGACGGCGGGGGAGAGGTATCGCGTTGATTTACTTGTGGAAACAAAATTAAAAGGGAAAGACGGCTTGATTATCGTCCATATCGAAAATCAAAGCTACGTGCATCCATCTTTTCCCGAACGGATGTTTATTTACTTTAGCCGATTGTTTGAAAAACATCGCAAGCCCATTCTTCCCATTGCGCTGTTTAGCTATGACTTCATTCGCCACGAACCTTCATCGTTTACACTACAATTTCCGTTTTTTGATGTGCTTCAGTTTCAATTTTTGGTGGTTGAATTGCGCAAGCAAAACTGGCGTGACTATATTCGTCATGACAACCCAATCGCCGCTGCATTGTTAAGTAAAATGGGATATACTGAAAGTGAAAGAATAGAACTAAAGAAACAATTTTTACGCATGATCGTGCGGATGGAATTAGACGAAGCGAAGCAGCGGTTGTTAATCGGCTTTTTTGAAACATATGTAAAGCTGTCTGAGGAGGAAGAACTGCAATTACGAAATGAGGTGAATGAAATGGAAACGAAAGAAAAACAACAAGTGTTGGAATTAATGATTTCGTATGAGAAAAAAGAGAAACGAAAGATCGCGAAAAAAATGCTAGCGAAAGGGTACGATGTACAAACAATCTACGAATTAACGGAACTTCCGATGGAGGAAATTGAGAAATTGAAGGAGAAGCACTGGTAGCGTGCCTGCCCCCCAAAAAAGAAGTAACCGCTCTCCCACGACCAACGGATGAAGACGGTTACTTCTTTTTGGTAATCTCTAATTCGGTTCGGTCAGCTGCTGGCAAGAGGGATGAGTGTCTCTCGTTATCACGCCCAAATAGGATGTTTCTGTGGAATAGTGGAGAAGTGAAGCAGGTTTACGGTCATGGCTAACAAAAGTATTATAAATACACAAAAAATTCAAAATATTTTATTGAAATTCCCTCCTTTTTTATGTACGATAATTAGTAAGTGAGGCCGTTTGTTACCCCCTTACTGTACCCCTTTGTGCAAACGGTTTCACTTATTGAACAATGTAAAGAAGGAGGAAAAGATCGTGGGGAGAAGATGGAGAAAGTATTTTGCTTATTTCTCAATCTTTTTGCTTCTCGCACAGTTGTTTTCATTTAGTGCAATCGTTCGCGCTGATGAAAACGTGCAAAGCCCTGTTGTAAACGGAAACGATGTGACATTCCGTTATGTAGGTACAGGGGAAGAACAGTCTGTGTTATTAGTTGGATCGTTTAACGATTGGCAAACAGATGGAGACAAAAAGATTGCATTAACAAAAGAAAACGACCGCGTTTGGTCTGTAACGAAAACGCTTCCAGACGGAACGTATATGTACAAATTTATTGTTGACGGAAAATGGGTGACAGATCCGTTAAATGCAAATCAAGCTGATGACGGATACGGCGGAAAGAATAGTGTTGTTGTTGTCGGTCAACCAGTTCAACAACACCGGACTGTGACGCTTGTTGGGAACTTGCAGGATGAGTTAGGACATACAGGTGAGTGGGATCCGAAAGCGACTGCTACGATCATGGTGTATGAAGGCGATGGATTGTACACATTCACAGGAACACTTCCTGCAGGCACGTATGAATACAAAATTGCCATAAACGGTAGTTGGGATGAAAACTACGGGGCTGGTGGACGTAGTGGAGACAATATTTCACTTACGTTACAACAAGAAACGGAAGTAACGTTTTATTACCATGATCGTACACATGCGATTGCTGATTCGACATGGTATACACCTATTCTAAAAGAAAAACAGCCGCGGTTAGTCGGCACGATTTTACCTGCGATCGGCTATGAAAAAGAAGTCGATGGTTGGACGCCAGAAACATCCACAGCATTTTTTACAGACGATAATTTCGACTCCATTTACACGTTCTCAGCACGTGTACCAAAAGGAACGTATGAATATAAAGTAGTGTTAGGGAATAACTGGAGTGAGAACTATCCACAAGAAAATGCGAAGTTAAACGTACTCGAAGAAACGATGGTAACATTTTTCTTCGATGCGAAAACCAAATCGGTATATACCGACTACAGCCCAACGGGTTCAGATGGAGCTATACAAAAAGAACGGTTAAAACATAACACGTGGGATCCTTTATATCGCCAACCGTTTGGTGCAGTGAAAGCAGGAGAAAGTGTCACCCTCCGGTTAGCTGCGAAAAAGGGTGATTTGACAAAGGCGAACGTATATGTAAAAAATACAACGACAGGGACAGCGAAGTTATATACAATGAGTAAAGTCGGTGTCATTGGTGACGATGAATATTGGGAAGCAACGTTTACACCAGATGACAAAGGATTGTACGGCTATAAGTTCATCGCGATGGACGGTGCAGCTAAAGCAGAATATGGTGAAGATACGCAAGAAGGTCAATGGGGACGAGCGGTCGATAAAAATGCGGAATTGTTCCAATTGACCGTGTATGATCCAAACTATAAAACGCCTGATTGGATGAAACATGCGGTTGTATATCAAATTTTCCCTGATCGTTTCTTTAACGGAAATCCAGACAATGACCACGCAAAAACGAACGCGCGTGGGGATGAACCGATTGAACATCGTGAGTGGTCGCAACTTCCTGACAATCCGCGTATGAAAGGCACTCCAGGATATGATGGAGATGGCATTTGGTCAAACGACTTTTTCGGTGGAGATATTGCTGGGGTTGAGCAAAAACTTGATTACTTGCAATCGCTTGGTGTGAACACGATATATTTAAATCCAATCGCACATGCACCGTCAAATCATAAATATGATGCGCATGATTATAAAGAAATCGACCCGATGTTTGGCACGCCTCAAGAATTTCAGTCATTTGTGCAAGCGATTGCATCTCGTGGCATGCACTTAATTTTAGACGGTGTATTCAATCACGTATCAGACGATTCTATTTATTTTGACCGATATGGAAAATATCCAACAGTCGGAGCTTATGAATATTGGTCGGCTGTGTACGATTTAATGAATGAAAAAGGATTATCAGAAGAACAAGCTCGTGCTCAAGTTGAACAAAAGTTCATAGACGAAGGGCAACAATTTAGTCCGTACGGATTCCATTTATGGTTTAACATTGAAAATGAAAAAGTAAACGGTGTGTATAAGTATCAATCATGGTGGGGATTTGATAGTTTACCAGAATTCAAATCAATTTCTGGGAATAAAGTGCCATACGCCAGTGAGTTAAATAACGAGCAGCTTGCTAACTATATTTTCTATGAAAACGACTCGGTCGCAAAAAGTTGGATTACGCGTGGGGCTTCAGGCTGGCGTTTAGATGTTGCCAATGAAGTAGATACAGAGTTTTGGCGTGAGTTTCGTAAAGAGTTGTTGCAAGGTGACTATGATCGTGGTCCAACGCTTAAAAATGGGGAGCAGCCGTTAATTCTCGGTGAAATTTGGGATGATGCGTCAAAATACTTCCTAGGTGATCAATACGATTCAGTGATGAACTACCGTTTCCGTGGAGCTGTGTTAGACTTTTTACGAAACGGGAAAGCGGAAGATATCGATGCCCGATTAACAGCCATTCGTGAAGATTATCCGAAAGAAGCATTTTATGCGCTCATGAACTTAATTGGTTCACATGATACAGCGCGTGCTGTTTTCTTACTTGGAAATGGAACGGATTCGTATGAACGTGCAGAGCTTGACCCGAATTATAATGAAGAGCTTGGCAAAAAACGATTGAAACTCGCTGCCATTTTACAAATGGGCTATCCAGGAGCTCCAACGATTTATTACGGTGACGAAGCGGGAGTAACGGGATCAAAAGACCCAGATGATCGTCGTACGTATCCGTGGGGAAGTGAAGATAAACAATTAATTGCACACTATCAAAAAGTAGGAACGATTCGTACGGCACATCAAGATGTACTAGCGAAAGGTACAATTGAGACGGTATATGCGAAAGGAGACGTATATGTCTTTGCACGTCAATATGAAAAAGATGTCGCATTGATTGCGATTAACCGTGGCAATAACGAGCAAACGGTTGAATTAAATGTCGCTTCGCTCATACCAAACGGAACGACGCTTGCAGATGAGTTGCATCATTCGTATAACGTGACAGTAGCAAATGGAAAAGTGACGTTACATGTTCCAGCGATGGACGGTCGCATGTTATTTGGAAAAGTAACTGTCGATCTACCGAATGAAGTAACGAGCGTTCAAGCGACGCCGGGCGTTGGTCAAGTGACATTAACGTGGGAAGGCGATGCTTCAGCGTATCGCATTTATCAATCTACATTAAAAGGTGCAGGATATACACTTGTGAAAGAAACGAATGAAAAGACGATTGTGATTAATGAGTTGAAAAACGGTACAGCATATTATTTTGCGATTACAGCATTAGATGGAAACGGAAATGAATCGGCAAAGGTAGAAACAAATCGTGTTGTACCACATTATCCGTTAACAGAAGATAACATTGAATTACTTTCTGAAGTACATGATGGAGTACTGAATTTAGCTGCTCCAATTGTTATTGAGGCAAGTGCGTACATTAATGATGTAACAAAACATGGATTAGCTGACGGTTTACAAGCTGTTTTGCAGGTAAAGAGACCAAATAGCGACAAATGGGAAAGTGTACAAGCAACATATGATCGTCAAGGTCATGAAGCAAACGTATTCCGTGCGACGTTTATTCCATTACAAGCTGGAACGTATACGTATCGTTACGGTTTTACGACAAACCTTGGCGACGATTGGGTGTATACATCTGAACGAACATTTACACTCACAGCAAATACTGAAGATACGCAACCGCCAGCAAAACATATTCAACTCGTTCAGCCAGAAGTAGAATCTGGTCAGGTGAACTTAACATGGTCGTTCGTTGACCGTGATGATCATGATGCATACATGCTTGTCATTGAGCGCGATGGTCAAATCGTTCATACAACAACGGATATCGGCACATCATTTACCGATTATGATGTAGAGAATGGAAAAACATATACGTATGTTGTAAAGTTGTATGATCGGTCTGGAAACTTTGTTGCATCCAATGACGTGCAAATTACACCAAACATCGTGATGGTTCAAGTAACGTTTAAAGTGAAAGCACCAAGCTATACGCCGTTAGATACGCGCATTACGATTCCGAATAGTATTAACGGTTGGAATACAGGTGCATGGGAAATGACGCGCGGTGGGGCGGTTACACCTGATTGGGAGTTTACGACAGAGCTTCAAGAGGGAGAAACAATTATTTACAAATACGTAAAAGGTAGCTCATGGGATCAAGAAGGGTTAGCTGATCATACGCGTGACGATCAAACAGATGATGACGTTAGCTATTACGGATATGGTGCGATTGGTACAGACTTAAAAGTTACTGTGCACAACCAAGGCAATAACAAAATGGTCATTCAAGATTACATTTTACGTTGGATTGATATGCCTGTTGTCGTTGAAGATGTCACTAAAGAAGGTGAGCGTGTCACTATAAAAGGAAATGCGATTAAAGATGGTGTGTTAACGATTAATAAAGAACGTGTAACAATTAAAGACGACATGTCATTTACGTACACGTTCACACCAGCAACAAGCCAAAAAGAAGTGGCCATTCACATTGAGCCGTCTGAAAGAAGCAAATCGGAAATTTTCAAAAATGACGGCGGTGCTATTGCGAAAAACACAAAAAATTATGTATTACATCTCGACACAAAACAATTACGTGAAGGAGTATTACAAGAAGACACAACACCAGGCAGCGGTACAACACCAGGCAGCGGTACAACACCAGGCAGCGGTACAACACCAGGCAGCGGTACAACACCAGGCAGCGGTACAACGCCGGGTAGCGGTACAACGCCGGGTAGTGGCACAACACCGGGTAGTGGCACAACACCGGGTAGTGGCACAACGCCAGGTAGCGGTACAACGCCAGGCGGCGGTACAACACCAGTGACGGGTGAGAATGGCACGGTTGTTTTACAGCCGAAAGTAGAAGCGAAAGAAAAAGATGGTAAAGTAGTGGAAAAAGTTGCTGCTGTTTCTTCGAACGATATTGCAACAATTGTCAATGAACTTTCAAATGAAAAGAAACAAGTTGTCATTTCAACAGGTTCGCTCGTTAAAGATGTAGCAACAAGAGTAGACGTACCTGCGACGTTGTTTGTTCAAGTAGCCAATAAACAATCCGATGCGACAATTGTTAGTGCGAGTGAACAAGCTGTGTATAAATTGCCAGCAAAAGAAGTGAAGCAAGCAGTAGAGGAAGTGGCTAAGCAGCTTGGAGCAACGGTAGATCAAGTGAGCATTTCCATCGAAATGAAAGTAAAAGACGCTCCACAGTTACGTGTGAAAGCGTTGTCTGATGCGGTCGAGTTTCACGTCGTTGCGAAGACAAATGGAAAAGAACAAGCTATTGATCGCTTTACTCAATATGTTGAACGCGAAATCGTATTAAAGCAGTCGGTTAACGCAAGTCGTTCCATTGTCGTGCGTGTAAATCGTGATGGCTCTCTCACTCCAGTACCGACAACATTTGTCGACAACAAGGCAGTTGTAAAATCGTTGACGAACTCGACTTATGTTGTCATTGAAGGTACACATACATTGAACGACATTGGTCGACATTGGGCAAAAGGATATATCGAAACGTTGGCAGCTAAACAGCTTGTGAAAGGTATGACTGAAACAGCATACCGACCAAATGAACATATGACACGTGCGCAATTTGCGGTCTTGCTTGTACGCGCATTAGCATTGCCAAATGAAGCATACGATGGTCGATTTGTCGATGTGAGAGGAACAGAATGGTTTAACAAAAATGGGGAATTAGCTACAGCAATGAAGTTTGGCATTATTCAAGGAAAAACAGCAAATACGTTTGCGCCGAATGAGCCGATTACTCGCGCCCAAGCAGCTGTCATGATCGATCGAGCACTAAACCTTTCGTTTATTGGCTACGATGGGGCAACGAAAGACAAAACGAAAAAAGTGACAGACTTCCGTGATGCAAAACAACTACCAACATGGGCGAAAGAAGCGATTGAAGTTGTATATCAAGCAGGAATCATGCAAGGGAGAGATAACGGAACATTTGATCCTGCGAGCTATATGACACGTGCGGAAATGGCAAAAGTATTGGCGGAGTTTTTAGGAAAAGTAAAATTGATGTAACTAAAGGGAGGCCTCCGATGTGGAAGCCTCCCTTTACTTCACCGTCGAAACTTCAATCCCAAGCGGCAGTGCGGCCCCGCCTGCATGCATCAATTCAAGTGAAAGAACGTCTTGAGTCGAAAAGATGGTGTAATCGATATAGGCCGATTGGGTAATCGGTTGAAGCGGTGGGATGAGATAAACGACACCGTTTATTTTGACGCCCCCACAGTAAGCGCCACCGCGTCCGCTAAAACGAAGGCGAATGGTCTTTATTTCTCCTGCTTCATTTTGAATTGGAAGTGATAAACGATATGTTAAGCCGTAATGACCAGGGTTGTGCACGGTTTCGTTCGGATTGCTTAATGCATTGGAAACGGAAAGAAGATGATCCGTTTTTCCGTTTGATATACTGTAAGCAACAGGTTCGCTATCGATCGTATATGTCGGCAATGTCGCTTCTAATGTCGTTCCTTTCCATACGCCGCGCGGATGAGTTGCATATGAATCAAGCGGTGCGAGCGTTGGAGAGATCGTTGAGAAATTAGCGGATGAATTGGTGACGACTGTGCGAATACGATAGTCTGCCATGCCGTTTTCTTGTTGCACAGTAAAGTCATATAAAAAGCCGAGCAGTTGATTGTTTGAGACGTCAAATGCTTGAATGACTGCGCTCGTTCCTGCTTTCACTTTCACTGTTGGAACGGTTGCGAACGATTGACGCAACACCGCCTCAGCCAGTGGTAATCCAACATCATAATGCCCCCAACTATTTGGACTTGTTCGATATGTTCCTCTTATATTTGTTACAACAATATCGCTAGATGAACGGTTGTCAATCATTATTGCAACTGTCGCATGAGTGCCTAAGGCGTTAACGTGCCAACCAAATACGCGATGCTCCATCGTTTGAAGTGGTTCTTGCACGTGATCAAGCGCTAACGTTGCTTGTTGATTTGGTACAGAAGCGGATGTTAACACTTCTGGATTATCGCTCAGTAATAGACGACGGTCGTCAGCAATTTTTGGTGTTGTGACGTGCTGTGGGACAATCATAGCTGTTTCGTTGACGGGCAGTAACGGACTGCGAAACGTCGTTCGTGGAATAGAGAAAAATAAATCGTTATTTCCGTTACGAGTCATTTGCGCGCCAAACACGGTCATGATCCACGAAGCAGATACGTACCATTCGTCGTTCAGTCGAATCGGTGCGAGTGGTGCTACAACTTCTTGGTCATCAACAATAAATTGTTTTTTCCCTGCGAAAATGGTCAGCTGTCCACGGGATAATCGCACGGTTAATGATTCATCTGTTTCGATCCAATCGGCATTTACATCAATAGCTGTTAATAAGTTTTTTAATGGGATGTATGTATATAATCCATCTGTCATCGTGTTGTTTGTGATTTTTGTCTGATTGACATATACTGCTCCCTTACTTGTTTGTAAAGTTGCCCACGAGATGCGCACATCTTTTCCCGTCCATTGAACATGGGCATCGAGCGCTTCAGCGACAAAACGAATAGGAACGAATGTGCGCCCTTTGTAAATGATCGGCGGGGCGTCAAGTGTAACGGTTTGCTCATTCATTGTCGCTGTGGACGATTGAACAGTAAGGAAAATAACCTTTTTATTCTTTTGAACGGTCACTTGTTTTGTGTTTGCGTTCCAAAAAACATTTGCCCCCATCGTTTGAGCGATCGCTCGAAATGGGACGAGAATACGATTGTTCACCATAATGGGCGACGCATCTGTTTGTAGTGCTTTTCCGTTTGAAATGATTGGGATATGTACAGGTCGAATGCTTGTTGCCTCCGTAGATGTCGCCATCGTTGAAAAACTAATGAGTGTAACGAGTACATATCCAATAATTTTTTTAAACAAAACTACCACTCCTTCCCAACACATTATACCATATCATTTCCTTTTGTCACGTATTTTGGGATTTAACGTAAAAAAGACGCCCGTTTGGACGTCTTTTTCGTTATTGATTCGCTACCGTAATTCTTCCTTCTACCGCTGAAATCGGCTTTTGTGATTGTAAATAGTTGATCACGACTGTACTTAATAATTCCCCGCTATCAAATTCGAGTTTATTTGTTTTAAACATATCATAGCCGTCGCCACCTTTGGCGATAAAGTCGTTTGTTGCGACGGTGTATGTTTTTGCTTCATCAAGTGGCTGTCCGTTAATTTGAACGGATGTCACACGTGAGCCAGCTGGTTTCGTCGCATCAAACGTGAAGCGAATGCCTGAAACGTGTGGGAAGCCGCCATTTTGTTCAGGATAGAGGCGGACGCCATGTTCAAGCGCTTTTTTCAAATCGGCACCGCTCATCGATACTTTCACAAGCGTGTTTGCAAACGGTAGCGTCGTTAAAATATGATTGCGTGTCACATTTCCTTTTGGAATGGAAGCGCGAATGCCGCCGCCGTTCGTTAGCGCGACATCCGTTTGAAGCGCTTGGCGCATCGCATCAGCAACGAGGTTGCCCAGATTTGTTTCTTTTGTGCGTACGTTTGCACGTTCACCGTCTAAGTTGACGTCAATTGTTGCGATGACTTGTTGTAAGGTAGCATCGATATTGTTTTTGTACGTGTCAACGATCGCTCGAACGGTAGCGTCTTCTTGCTTTGTTGCGCTGTCACGATATAAGAAGCCGTTTACCCCAATAAGTTTACCTTTATAAAATAATAAGTTTGTTTGTCCTAGTGCTTTTCCGTATTCAAATGCTTGGGAGACGTAAGCGTATTTAAACTTTTTCGGTGCTTCAATGGTGTCGTGGCTATGACCACCGAGAATGACGTCTACACCAGATACGTTGTTAGCAAGTTTCTCGTCTGTTTGTAGACCAGCGTGAGACAATACGACGATATGATCAACTTTTCCTTTTAGCTCGTCCACGAGTTGTTTTAATGTCGCTTCTTCATCTGCGAATGTGATGCCGACGATGCCTGCAGGATTCGTTTTTACTGCTGTATCTGTTGCAGTTAAACCAACGAGGGCGATTTTTTTCTTGCCGACTTGTTTAATCGTATATGCAGGTAAAAATGGTTGTCCGTTTTTATAAATGTTTCCGCTAACGACTGGGAATTGTACAGCTTGTTTTAACTCAAGCAAACGATTTTGACCGTAGTTAAAATCGTGGTTGCCCGGAACCATTGCATCGTATTTCATTGCGTTCATCAAATCAACGACAGTTTGTCCGTTATTTAAGTTCACGTATGTTGTGCCGTGGAACGTATCACCTAAATCGACAAGGAGTGTTTGTTTATTTTTTTGACGCGCATCTTGGGCAATTTTTGCGATTTTGGCAAAGCCCATTTCACCGTTTTGCGTGTTGGCGATCACGCGTCCGTGCGTGTCGTTTGTATGAATGAATGTAATTTTTTCAATGTTTGTTTCGTATCGCTTGAGTATTGTTTTGATTTGTTCAGATGTAAGCCACTCTTGTGGGCGGATTGTTTTGTCGCTATATCCTTGAAGCAAACCGAGATGAAGTGCGGCAGCGAGCGATTGTTGTGCCCATGGTTTAATAGACTTTTCGTCCTCATACAATTTAAATACGTTCGTTGCGTAGTGATGGCGAAGTTGTAACGAACGAATAAGAAAGACATACGCTTGTTCGCGTGTTATTTTTTCGTTTGGCGCAAATGTTGTTTCCGTTTTTCCACTTGCGATGCCGAGGCGAATAGCTGCTTCAACGTAAGGTGCAAGTTGTGGATCAACGTCTGTAAAAGGAAGTTCCTTTACTTCACTTTTAATGTCAACGCCTAGCGTCGTAATGAGTTGTTGCACAAACTCTCCGCGCGTCACATGCTCGCTTGCTTCCGATGCTTGCGGTTGGAGAACAAAGGCAACAGCAAACATACAAGCAAACATGAGCCATTTTTTCATTTTATACATCTTTTTTCCTCCTCTACTTCATTATGACTCTTCTTCATTATAACAAAATTCTACAAATCTTTTTTGCTAAAATATTAAAAAACTATTATTTTTCAGTTAAATTCCTATTTTATGTAGTTGCGATTTTTGTCTATTCATGTCGTGTTTGGCGCGATACAATGGAAGTGCGTAGGAGGTGGCACGGGTGAGCAGGTGGTTATGGATATTATTGATTTTTCTTTTTATTCCACAAGTCGTTTGGGCGAGTGAAAAAGAAGAGTGGATTGTTCAAGTTCAACGTATATCAGATATTGTATTTCTTCAACCGTACGTTGTTGATACGATGGGGACGTTTGCGAAAGTTGCATTAACAGAAGAGGAACAAAAAGCGGTATCACGTTTGCCATTTGTTTTGAAAACGGAAAAAAATGATGTGAAGCGGGCAGCTATTGATGATCCGTTATTTTCGGAACAATGGTCTTTGCCGCTTATTCATTGGTCTATGCCTTCGCTAACATCGGTGAATCGACTAATCGGTAAGCAGATGATTGTCGATGGACAAGAATACGTGTACGATGGTGAGCCGTTTGACGGCGAACATATCGTCGTCTCACTTGGCGAAGAGAAATTGTCTCGTATTTCTGTCACGGTCGATCATCTGGAAGGGCCGTGGCGTATAGAGGTACAAGATGAAAAAGGTGACATGTTAGGGAAAAATGAAGGAGAGCTTTCTCGTTTAGATGTACTCATCCCCCGTTCTTCTGCAACGATTCATTTATATGTCACCGCACCAAATTGGACAAAAGCACCACGCATCATTGAAATGAAAGGGGTTGACCACGTTCTTGTTGCGGTTGTTGATTCTGGGATTGTGCTTCATGAAGATTTGAGCGACCATGTGTTATATAGCGTAAGTGTCGATTATGCAGAAAAGAAGCGATATGCTGATGATACGTTTGGGCATGGGACGCATGTGACCGGCATTTTAGCCGCACGTGTCAATAACGGAAAAGGAATTGTCGGGCTGATCGGTGATGCACCAATTGATATTTTACCAATTAAAGTGCTAGATCGTTATGGAGTTGGTGGCGATTTTGAAATTGCAAAAGGAGTAAAATATGCACTTGACCAAGGGGCCTCTGTTATTAATTTAAGTTTAGCTGGTCAAGGAGAGACGGAAGTGTTAAAGTCGGTCATCGAAGAAGCAGTAAAACGAGGTGTACATGTTGTTGCCGCCGCAGGAAATAGCCATATGCCGACAACAAACATTTATCCCGCCAGTTATCCTGGGGTCATTACTGTTTCAGCGATCGATCGAAAACAACTGCCGCTTTCTATTTCAAATTATGGTTGGGACGTGGACGTGAGCGCACCAGGAGATTTTTTAATGAGCACATATTTGTCAGGGTATCGGACGATGCGCGGAACGTCGATGGCAGCACCGCACGTTTCGGCATTACTTGCGATGTTGCAGGCGATGTATCGAGAAGAAGATGCGTTTCAGCTTCGACAACGTTTGTGGAAAACCGCCAAAGACGTGTACTGGCGTGGATATGATATATATACCGGATATGGAATGATTCAATGGCAACGGGCAATGACGTTATCTGTTCCATTAGGTATTGACTGGTTGAATTTGCAGCCGGGGCAGCCAATTGAAAAACATCGTACGTATATTTTAGGTTTGTCTTCTCGATTTGTTGGAAAACAAGGTCATCTTTTTGTGAACGGAAAGCTCGTTCATTCGTTTCATATAGATGGAGAAATGATGTCTTTTCGTTTGTTCGACATCGTTAAACAACAAGGAGATGTGGCGGTCGTTATCACAGATGAGGAAAAGCGAGTCAGCGCTTCGGATGTTCGTTCTGTTCCGATTCGTTCGACAACGTTTTCCGATGTGAAAAAGACGTATTGGGCATATGATGCGATCATGCAAGCCCAGCAACTACAGATTGTACGTGGACTTCCAGACGGCTTGTTTCATCCAAACGATCCTGTCACACGTCGGCAAAGCATTGTTATACTTTCCCGTCTATTTGGTTGGGAGGCGCCATCTATTTTGCAATCTCCTTTTTTCGATGTGCCATTAACGTCAGCTGATGCACTGATTGTAGCGATAGCAGCGGAAAAAGGCGTTGTGAAAGGAAACGAGGGAAAAGCTTTTTTACATGAACAGCTCACACGTGGGCAATTTGCTTTGCTGCTTATGCGTGCCCTTCAACTAGAAAGCGAAGCCATTCGCTCCGTTTATCCGTTTCGAGATGTGAAGCAACAAGATGTGTGGAAAGCAGTGCAATTGCTAGCGGAACGAGGATTGATTGCAAAACATGCCTTTTTCCGTCCGAATGATCCGATCACGAGAGCAGAAATGTGTGCCATACTTATCCGCGCTTCTTCCCTTGTTCGACAAAATTCGACAAAACCATAATAAAAAAAGCCCCGCCATTTGGAAACGGCGGGGAGGCTGACTTAGCAACCAAAACCTTATCGCATAAATAAGTATAGCCTTTTTATTTTAAAAAATCACTACAAAAATAATAACTTTGTTGTATAAATTTGTCGCTTTGTGTCGTTATTTGTCGAAAAAGATCGAGCGATTTGTCGAATAGAAAAATATGCTTTGACGGGTATGGAAAAGGTTAGGATTGTTTGTTATGCTTAATGGTAGAAAAATGTCGAAAGGGAGAAGAAGATGCTGGGGAAACGTCACGTATATGGTTGGTTAATCGTTTTTCTTGCTTTTTTTTCTGTTGCTTCACCTAGTTGGGCAAATACAGAAGTAAAGCAAGGAGGGCGATTTGTCGATGTTGGGGACGATCATTGGGCAAAAAATGAAATTGATTTTTTAGCAAATGCACAAATTATTAACGGCTATCAAATGGGACAAACGGTACAATTTCGTCCTGCACAAATGGTGACAAGAGCAGAAGCGGCAAAAATGATCGTCAGCGCTCTTGGGCAAACGGAGTGGAAAGATGGAACGTTGCCGTTTCAAGACGTTCCACTAAATCATTGGGCGCGTGGTTGGATCGCACGCGCAGTGCAACTAGGCGTGATGGGGGGAGACGGCACGACAAACTTTCGTCCGAATGATGGGTTGTCACGTGCTGAAATGAGCATCGTTCTTGTCAATGCTTTTTCTCTCCCGAGTAAAGGAGCAGCGGTAGAGTCTGCAGCGGTATTTAAAGATACGGCAGGGCATTGGGCGTTAGCTCATATTAATCGCTTATATTATCACGGTATAGCGAATGGACGGAATGGGCAATTTTTTCCGAAGGATGCGATTTCGCGTGCTGAATTTGCAACATTAGTAGCTCGAACCATTAACGATCAATTTCGTTTGCCGTTACCAGATTTAATCCAACAAGGAAAAACAAATATTCAAGGAACGGTGACAATTTCTTCGCTTAACGTTCGACAAACGCCGTCAACGACTGGGATGCTTGTCGGAACGTTGAAAAAAGGACAAGTTGTTGATGTATACGACATAAACGGATATTGGGCAAAAATTGCGTATAACGGTCAGTTTGCTTACGTGCATAAAACGTATTTAAAACTGCGGAATATAGCAGGTTCCCCTGTGAAAGGGCGCATTATCGTCGTTGACGCAGGGCATGGTGGAAAAGATCCTGGTGCGATCAGCGGAGGAGCGAACGAAAAAACGATTGTGCTTGAAGTAGCGAAATTGTTAAAAGATAAACTTGAAAAAGCAGGCGCAACGGTTGTCATGACGCGGGAGACCGATGTGTATCCGACGCTGCAAGATCGGGTTGATATTGCAAAAAATAACTATGCTGAAATGTTTGTCAGCATTCATACAAATTCAGCGACGAACACAAGTGCAAAAGGAGCTGAAGTGTATTATGATTCATCAACGAATCCGAATGCTGAAGAAAGCAAAAAATTGGCGCAATACATTCAAGAGGAAATTGTCCGTATGGCAAATATGGTCGATCGTGGTGTAAAAAATAGCGGCTTGTATGTTTTACGTAACAATAACGTGACAAGTGTGCTCGTTGAACTTGGATTTATTTCGAATGCTGAAGATCGTGCTAAGTTAACGTCGGCACAATACCAAAATATATATGCAGAAGCCATTTATCAAGGTATTGTGAAATATTATACAGCACAATAGGAGGTGACGTAGTGAAAAGGTGGATCATCTCGACTGTTTCGGTCGCCATGTTGTTATTGACAGCTTGTGAGCAGGAACATGCAGGGGCAAGTGAAGAACAAGAAATTGCGACAGCACCATGGACGGAACAGCAGTTGGCAGATACGAATAGCCGTTTAAATCAAATCGATGAAAAAATAAAACAGTTAGACGAACAACTAGCAAAGATGAAAACAGCTGCGGAATCGCCGCAAGTGTTTAAAGACGTTCCGCTCGGTCATTGGGCGTATGTCTCCGTCACTCGTTTATACCGTCAAAATATCGTTGGGGGTGTGGGTGATGGTTTGTTCGCTCCAAATCAAGCGATTACGCGCGCGCAAGCGGCTGCGATGCTTGTCAGAGCATTCCAACTGCCGCTATCGAACAAGCCATCGATTTTTGCGGATGTCCCCAATTCTCATCCGTTTGCCCGCGAAATTATGACCGCATATGAGGCTGGTTTTGTTGGAGGGTACCCAAACAATCGGTTTGCACCACAAGAATCGATGAAGCGAAAGCATATGGCCATGATTATTCAACGCGCTTTTCGCCTGCAGGCGACATCAGCACCGTATGCAGGTTATAAAGATGTGACAAACGGAACCGAAGGAGCGCTAGAAATTCGCATCATTTCCCAACATAGCATTGCGGAAGGAAGCAACGGCTATTTTTATCCTGAGCAAGCAACAACGCGCGCTCACTTTGCGACGTTTATGGATCGTGCGCTTCAAAATAAATAGGCTGTGCATGTGCACAGCCTATTTGATTTTTTTCACTTCAATCCCTTTGTAGTAATACTTTAAAATTTGGTCATACGTAAATCCTTTTTCGGCCATCGAGCGCGCTCCCCATTGACTCATGCCGAGTCGATGTCCCCATCCATTCCCTGTAAATGTAAATTCAGTTGGGGCAGTTGGATAGTACATCGTTCCATTTTCTGTACGAATCGAAGTATTTCCAGTTGTAATCGTCGTTTGTCCATTATTTGTTTGAAGCGCATAGCCAACAATATGATCGACTGTTTGTTCTGACCCATCTGCCCGTTTCACTTTCACGTTTGCATTTCCTTTGACATCGAAGGCAATACTTTTTAATGAAACGCCGAAAAATGAACGAAACGCATCAGCTGATGAGACGAAAGAAGGGCGAGCTTGTACGATGCGCTTTTGTCTTGTCGCTGGATTGTATACGGTCGCTTCCATTTGTTGAACGCTTCCTGCATTTGTTTTTTGTGTTACACGAAGTGATACGACTTGTTCGTTTGTTAGCTTAAATCTTGAAGATACTGTATTAGCTACTACTTTTGCGTTCCACCCATAATGTGGATTGCTTCCATGACGATCATATGGATCAGAAACAGAACGAATATAAGGAACGGCGTTACTCCATACATTTTCGCTATTTTCTGTGTTTCCACCAGAACTTGAGTGGAAATACGCAGAAATGGGTTCATTTTGATACGTTGCATATACGCCTGCTGTTTCATTGACTGCTGCTGTTGACGTTGCTTGTTCTTTTGATTTTCCGCCGTACACTTGGCTTGCGACTGTCATTTGTAAAAATGATGTATTTTTTAATTGGGCATATGCATAGCTACGAGCCGCCACAGCTTGTGCTTTTAACGCTTCTTTATGCCAAGATGACGGCATTTCTCCTGGAACGACACCTTTTAAATAATCTTCTATATCTAACGTATTAAATAAGTTTGGTGCTGTCGGCCCTGGGGTTATTTCAAATGAACCGCGATATTTCACAGGTGCTGATGTGCCGTTTGCTTGTTGAATGCTGCCGATTGTGACGTCATGTTGATCGTTTCTTGTCACTTCATCTAATAAAAACCCGCTTGTTGATGTGTAAGAAGCACCGTTGATCGTAGCGACAACCGCCCCATTCGTTTGCGAAAAGGCAATGGGATTTGTAAACGGAATAACTTGTTTCGTTTTTAAATCAATGAGCTGATAGTTTCCATTTACTGTCGCAAGAAACGTCGCTGTCGGCAATAGCTTTACCTTTACAGGAGTTGGATATGACGCCGCATCAACGGATGTTGGGATAAAGAGAAATAGACTGAAAGCAACTAAAATCCATCGAATGCGTTTCATCGTCATTTCGCCGCCTCTAATTGTTGTTTTAGTTTTTCTACTTCCTGCTCAAGTTGTTGAACGCGTTGTTCAAGCTTAGTGACACGGTCATTTAACGGATTAATTTTTGATAGCACCCATTCGACGCTTGCTAACACAGGTTCGCTATTTGCTAGCGCTTTTGATGCAGATACGGTCAACATCGCTGCGAGAAACATCATGACGATCGTTCTTTTTTTCACCGGTTTTCTCCTCCCTTAACTCTATCTATCTCACATTATAACAAATGATTTCAACAAAAAGGACGAAAATGTAACAAAATTCTAGTTTTCTATTTTCCATTTGTCGATTTTAAAATTTATGGTATAATGTCTGATAGGTTTGTGAGAACAGATGGTAGAAAGTGTTACTTTTTAAACGATAATGGATTAAAAAATCGGGAATGCTAACGAATAGGGAGGTTTCCTATGGTTTATTTCACCTTGTTTCTTTGTTTTGTTGTAGCTGTGCTAATTACGCCTGTTGTCAAATGGTTGGCGTTTCGTGTTGGTGCAACAGACAAGCCGAATCAGCGGAAAGTGCATCAAAAAATTATGCCACGTTTAGGCGGATTAGCGATCTTTATTAGTTTTATCGTTGGTTATCTTGTATTGAAACCAGCTAGCCCATATGCGACAGCGATTGTCGTTGGAGCGACAATCATCGTACTAACGGGTGTGCTTGATGATATATATGAGTTGTCACCAAAATGGAAGTTGCTCGGTCAAATCATTGCTGCCATTGTTGTGATATATGGTGGCATTCGCATTGATTTCATTAACTTGCCGTTTGGTGGCCATTTAGAATTTGGATTATTAAGCATCCCGATTACGATGCTTTGGATCATTGGAATTACAAATGCGATTAACTTAATTGACGGCCTAGACGGTTTAGCCGCAGGCGTATCGTCGATTGCGCTCGTAACGATTGCCGGAATGGCAGCGACAATGGGTAATACGTATATGTTCGTTTTTGCCATGAGTTTATTATTGCTCGGAAGTACGCTCGGCTTTCTTTTATATAATTTCCATCCAGCGAAAATTTTTATGGGCGATACAGGGGCGTTATTTTTAGGCTATATGATTTCGGTGTTATCGCTTCTCGGTTTTAAAAATGTTACAGTGTTTTCGTTGATCATTCCGATTTTGATTTTAGGGGTGCCAATTTCGGACACGCTGTTTGCGATTGTGAGACGCATCGTCAACAAACAGCCGTTATCGGCACCAGATAAATCACACTTGCATCACTGCTTATTGCGTCTCGGCTATAGTCATCGTCAAACGGTGTTAATTATTTACGGCATGGCAGCGATGTTCGGTGTATCTGCTGTTGTGTTATCGAAAGCGACGATGTTTGGAGCATTGCTCGTTATCGCGTTCGTTTTACTTGTTGTTGAACTTGTGGTTGAGAAAATTGGACTTGTCGGAAAAGACTATCGCCCGCTACTGAAAATGGTTCGCGGAATGAGGAAAATTTCGTAAAACAAAGAGGGTGCCTCGTTGGACACCCTCTTTTCTTATTCTTGAGCGAATTGTTCCGTTCTTGCTTGGTAAGATGATACATCGAGATGTGTTTTTAACGTTTGTTTAATTTCATCTACCGTTGCTTCATCAAGTCGGTAATAATATACCCCGCTGATGCGTGCGTCTTCTCCTTTGAGATGGAGCGTTTCGATGTTTGCTCCCGTCCCTTTTGTCGCGTAAGCAAAGAAACCTTTCATTTCTTCAAATGTTAAGTTGGTCGTCATATTTTTACCGACCGCTTCCATGATATCGTCAAATTTCGTTAATGAATGAACGCTCATTGCTTTTTTGAAGATCGCTTTCATCAATTCTTGTTGCCGTTTGCCACGTTCAATGTCGTTGTCATATTTACGTGTTCTTGCAAGCGCTAACGCTTCTTCACCGTTTAATGTTTGTATACCTGGTTTTAAATGGATGGCGTTTTTGCGATCTTTTGAGTCTATTTCGCGAATTTCATAAGGGACATCAAACTCAATGCCGCCAAGTTCATCGACGACATCGACAAACGCCTCAAAATTCATTTTGACGTAGTAATCAACTGGAATATCGAGCAATTCCTCGACTGTTTCGACTGTTGCTTTGACCCCACCGTATGCATGGGCATGAGTAATTTTATCGTATTTTTTTTCGATTGGAATATAAACGTAAGAATCGCGTGGAATGCTAAGCAATTTGACCGTTTTATCTTTGACGTTAAATGTCGCAAGGACAAGTGCGTCGGAACGTACGGCACCCATTCCTTTCTTTTGTCGAATGTTACTGTCGTCTACGCCAATAAATAAAACAGAAATGTTGTCTGAGTTTGGATCCACTTCTTTCATTCGCTTTTCTGACTTTTCTCGTCCATCGATTTGTTCAAATGATTGCTGGATGACGGATTGCGCTTTATTGAAAAGAAATGTTGCGTATGCTCCCCCACCGATAAGAAGTAGAAGTAATGGAAGCAAAACAAAGGTCCATATTTTTTTTCGCTTTTTCTTTTTTTTCATATATGCTCGTCTATTTTGCATAGTCGTTCCCCTTTTTTAAAAGTTCAACAAATATCGACATGTAAACAATCATCATTTTACAAAATTTTTATGCAGTCGTAAACGAAAATTTTTTTACTCCTTTACATCAAACTCGACATATACATGTTCGCCTTCTGCGATGGTGCCTCGCCCATTTGTCAACTCTGTCATCCATGCGCGGAAATCGTCTTTTTGTTTTTCTTCCACATATGTGTCAATAGTCACATGTTCCGCATAATGAATGTCTTTGATTGCATAGATTGAGGCGCGCAATTCGTTTTCGACTTTGCCAAGCCATGTATAGTCAATCGTTGTATGCATGATACGCATAAGTTTACGTTCGACGATGCCTGCTGCTTTTAGCCCTTCGGTTACTGCTTTGCCGTAAGCGCGCACAAGGCCGCCAGCGCCGAGTTTAATGCCGCCGAAATATCGTGTGACGACAACGACCGTATTTTTTAGCTTTTTCTTTTTTAACACTTCGAGCATAGGAACGCCTGCCGTACCGCTCGGTTCTCCGTCATCGTTCGCTTTTTGAATATGGTCATGCTCGCCAATGATATACGCAGAGCAGTTATGTGTCGCATCCCAATGTTTTTTCTTTATTTGTTGGATAAAGCGAACGGCTTCTTCTTCTGTTGTCGCGCGTTCCACATAACCAATGAAGCGCGATTTTTCAATGACGATTTCTGCCTCTCCATATCCTTTCACCGTATAGTATGCCTCTAACAAAGCGTAATCACCTCAAATGCTTATTTGGAATGTTGTGCGTTTTTTGTCGAAAAATGCTGATGTAAATAGACGAAACGTGCTATAATAAAAATTATAAAACGATATGCCAAATGTTCAAAGTAAGAATAACATTCAAATAAAAGTCAGAAAAGTCATTTTTGTTGACTTTTGGTCATTTTTTCTTTAGGTGGTGTATATGTCCAACAAGAAAATAAACGCAAAAGAGCTGGACCGAATTGTAAAAAAAATGATTGAAGCTGTAGATGAAAGTAAAGCGGAAATTTTTCATATTAGCGAACAATCACGGAAAGAACATGAACGTCTCCTTGAAGAGCTACGACAAACGAAAGAAGAAGTGCAACGCGTTATCGCTCAAACGGACAATTTAGAAATGCAAGCACGTTTAGCGCGACAACGATTATCCGATGTTAGCAAAAACTTCTCGTTTTATACGGAAGCTGAAATTCGACAAGCGTATGAGAAAGCGCATTTGCTACAAATGGAACTAGCCATGGCGCAAGAAAAAGAAAAGCAGTTGCGGCAACGTCGTGATGATCTAGAAAGACGGCTTACTGCTGTGAAAGAAACGATTGAACGAGCAGATCATTTAATCGGACAAGTGACCGTTGTGCTTAACTATTTAAATGGAGATTTTCGCGAACTGAGTGAATTTATTAATGGTGCGAATGAAAAACAAGAGTTTGGACTTCGGATTATTGAGGCGCAAGAGGAGGAGCGAAAGCGTCTGTCGCGAGAAATTCACGATGGACCCGCGCAAATGCTTGCGAACGTCATTATGCGTTCCGATTTAATTGAACGCATTTATCGCGAGCGTGGTGCTGAAGAAGCGATCCATGAAATGCGCGATTTAAAAAAAATGGTCCGCTCGGCTTTATATGAAGTGCGTCGCATCATTTACGATTTAAGACCGATGGCGCTAGATGATCTCGGTTTGATTCCGACGTTGAAAAAATACTTACAAACGATCGAAGAATATCATAAAACAACGATTACGTTTACATATATGGGAGAAGTGAGACGGTTATCTGATCGCTTTGAAGTTGCCATTTTTCGTCTCGTGCAAGAAGCTGTGCAAAATGCGCTAAAACATGCGGAGGCAAAAACCATACAAGTGAAAATAGAGCTTAAAAAAGACAATTTGCTCATTGTCGTGAAAGACGATGGTAAAGGATTTAATCCGAATGAAAAAAAAGAAAAAGCGTTCGGATTAATGGGCATGCGTGAGCGTATCGAATGGCTGGAAGGAAAATTACATATTTACTCGCAACTTGGACGCGGGACGATTGTTACAATGCACATTCCGCTCCAAAAGACAGCAGGGAAAGGGGAACAACAATGAAAACGCGCATTGTTTTAATTGATGACCATAAATTGTTTCGAGAAGGAATTAAACGTATTTTAGATTTTGAACAAGATTTTGAAGTCGTCGCAGAAGGAAGCGATGGCAATGAAGCACTAGCGCTTGTGGAACAGTATAAGCCAGACGTTGTCATTATGGACATTAATATGCCACATGTAAACGGTGTAGAGGCGACACGCCAGCTCATCGAAGCATATCCAGATACGAAAGTCATTATTTTGTCTATTCACGATGATGAAAGTTACGTCATGCATGCTTTACAAACGGGCGCGATGGGCTATTTATTAAAAGAGATGGATGCCGATGCTTTAATTGAAGCGGTTCGTGTCGTGGCAGAAGGCGGTTCGTATTTACACCCGAAAGTCACGCATAATCTTGTGAAAGAATACCGTCGTCTCGTTGCGGAAGAGGGATTGGGAAAGGAAAAGCAAAATCAAAACCAAGATGTGTGTCGTCCGTATCATTTATTGACGCGTAGGGAATGTGAAGTGTTGCAGTTATTGGCAGACGGAAAAAGCAATAAAGGTATTGCCGATGCGCTTTATATTAGTGAAAAAACGGTCAAAAATCACGTTAGCAACATTTTACAAAAACTAAACGTGAACGATCGCACGCAAGCGGTTGTTGTTGCGATTAAAAACGGTTGGGTCGAAGTGAAATAAGGTTGTCGAAATCGATTCGACAACCTTTTTCAATGCAATCGTAGTTGTAATGTAGTACAATGCAGATAGGAAAAAATTTGGACAAGGAAGGGTAGTAACTGTTAAAATATTTTTGTAAAAATCAACAAAACTCTATATACAATTTACAAAAAATCACAAGGCAAAAGAGCCAACAAAGCCAAGAGAATGGTTAAGGAGCTAACTGAAAATGATTAAAACATATAAGGTTATGCTACTTCCGAATAACAAACAAAAAACAAAATTAGTTGAGTGTGCGGGTGTTGCCAGATGGGCGTATAACTTTGCTTTAGCACAACAACAAGAAAATCATAAACAAGGTGGCAAATTTTTAAGTGATGGA
>NZ_JACHES010000002.1 GCF_014201585.1 Anoxybacillus tengchongensis | reverse complement strand
CTTGCGTCATTGATCTTGATTGAACCGCCGTATACGGAACCGTACGTACGGTGGTGTGAGAGGACGGAGGTTAATCACCTCCTCCTACTCGATTATATAAGAAAGAAATACATGTAACGTCTCATGGAGAAACGTCGGCAACGGCTCCGTAATATGTGAAAAAATCCATAACTGTAATGCGCCAACGTATAATTGGACTGCCATTAAAGCAAGCGATGAAGACGAGTGTCTCGTTCGAATATCGCCACATCGTTTTCCTTCCTCAAACAAATGTACAAGCATATGAAGCAAAGGGGTAAATGGAAACGTTTGTTTAGAAGTATATATATGTAAAACCGATTTCGTCACTTTACGTCCAAGCTGCTCATGCATCATTGTCAGTTCATAAAACAGTCGCTCCATTCGTTCACGCCAATGCTCATGTTCATTGTTTTTCATTTTTTCATATACACGCTCGACAGACGAAAAAAATACACTTTGCAATACGTCTTCTTTCGTGCGGAAATAATTAAAAAACGTCCCTTTTGCGACGCCTGCTTCGTTTGTAATTTGCAAAACGGTCGTTTCATCGTATCCTTGTTTTTGAAACAATTGAAGTGCCGTTTGTTGCAGTAATAGTCTCGTTTGCTTTTTTTGTCGCTCTCGTTTCATCATACATCCTCCGCGATGATTATCTATTTTTATTATAGTGAAATTTACCTAGGAATAAAGTATTATTTTCATAGACTGAAAGTTTTGTTTAGACATGTATCATTCGCATATATATGGAAAGACACATAAAAAGGGGGAATGGTGCATGTGGGGCGTTGATTCAGCTGCAAAAGTGACGGAAGCGTTGCTTGCATGTGTGAGACGGGAATATGGTTTTCCGAAATTTTGGGGAAGATATGTGACGACAGTGCCGAACGTATCGGACGGGTTGACAAAAGAAGAAATCGCTTTCCTTCGTAGAAACGGGATACAAATTGCACCGATTTACAATGCATTTCGCGAGGCGACACAATACGAAAAAGGAAGGACAGCAGCAAGAAATGCGATTTTTCATGCGCGCAGACTAGGTATTCCGAAAAACAAAGTTATTTTTGCGAATATTGAAGATGAATTTCAAGTCGATGCCGCATGGATTCGCGCGTGGGTCGATACGTTTTATCCGAGCGGATATCGTCCGGGTATTTATGCAAATCCAACGAAAGGCGCATTCGGTGAAGCATATTGTGAAGCGGTAAAAAACGATGAACGTGTGGCACAACAAACGATTATATGGAGCTCTTATCCGCGCCCAGGGACAACACCAGCAACAAAAGCGCCAACGTATCGCCCTAACGTACCAAACTGCCGCGCGAACGTTTGGATATGGCAATACGGACGCGATGCGGACCGTTGCGCGATCGACACAAACGTCGCCAATCGAAAAGTGAGCGAGTTTTTATACTAAAATTTTTTTCCGTCGCATAAAAGAAGTATGATAAAATAAGCAGTAAATGATGTCGATGGAGGTTTTTTTTATGGAAAATAAAAACGGAATTTTATTAGAAAGTGGAACGAATGAACTAGAAATTGTCGAATTTTTAATTGGGGACAACCGATTTGCCATTAACGTCATTAAAGTGAAAGAAATTATTCAACCGATTGCGCCAACGAAAGTGCCGCATGCGCATCCGTACATTGAAGGGATTATTGAATTGCGCGGCGAGGTGCTTCCGCTCATCGACTTAGCGAAAGCGCTCGGCTTTGGGCCATCGAACAATCCAGCGCAAGATAAATATATTGTCGCACAGTTTAATCAACAAAAAGTTGTGTTTCACGTCCATAACGTCACGCAAATTCATCGCATATCATGGAAACAAATTGAAAAACCGTCGCAAATGTATCAAGGATTAGAAAGTCAAATTATCGGTGTTGTGAAGTTAAACGGAAATATGATTTTACTTCTCGACTTTGAAAAAATCGTTGTAGACATTAATCCACAATCTGGAATTAACGTCGAACGCGTGAAAAAATTAGGTAAGCGCGATCGTTCGAATAAAAAGTTGATCGTTGCGGAAGATTCACCGCTATTACGTAAACTACTTCACGATACGCTCGCTGAAGCGGGATATGTATACGTCGAGTTTTTTGAAAACGGCGAAGATGCGTTCAACTATTTACAATCGATCGTTCAAAAAGGAAAGCCGGTTGAAAGCGAAGTACAGTTAGTCATTACCGATATTGAAATGCCACAAATGGACGGCCATCATTTAACGAAACGTATTCGAGAAGATGAAAAATTAAAACATTTGCCAGTTATCATTTTCTCCTCTTTAATTACAGACGACCTTCGTCATAAAGGAGAGCGCGTCGGAGCGACAGCACAAGTAAGTAAACCTGAAATTGCCGAGCTTGTCCAAATGATCGATCAACACATTTTATAAGTAGTAGGGGATCACTATGGATCGTTATGAAAAATATCGCCAACATTTTTTAAAAAATATTCGCAAACGGTTAGAAGAATGGGAAAACGTTGATGAGATCGCCCATCAAGACGTCTATCGCCTTCTTCACTCCATTGCGGGCACGGCTGCGATGATCGGCATGAACGACATCGGAAACTATGCGCGCAAGTTAATGGAGCAGTGGGGAGAAAATGAAGAGAAAAAGTGGAAAGCGTCAGATGTGAAAGAGCGGCTCGCCCCGCTTTTTCAACTTTGTTACGAACAACAAATTGGAGAAGTGGCACAAAACGAACAAGGAACGAAACAAGGCGACGAACCGACCGTTTTGCTCATTGATGATGATCCGTCGTTTTTAATGTACGTGAAAGAACATCTTGAACAAAACGGGTGGTATGTCGTAGCGATTGCCGATCCAGTCAAAGCGGTCGCTTCGTTTTATGACGTTCGTCCGGATTGCGTTGTTATCGATATTCATATGCAAACGAAAACAGGATTTGAAGTACTAGCATTTTTAAAAGAAAAATTAAAACAACAATTCGTTCCGATGGTTATGGTTAGCATCGATGATCGAAAAGAGACGCGCATGAAAAGCTATGAAATGGGTGCGGATGACTTTATTCCGAAGCCGTTTGACATTGATGAATTGATCGTGCGCATTCATAGGCAACTCGAGCGAAAACAATTAATCGATGAGTTGCTTTTGTTAGATGAATTGACGCATGTGTATAACCGAAAATATTTAAAACAAGCGTATGAACAATTAAAAAGCGATTGGCACCGCACGCATGAACCGTTTTGTTTAGCGGTGCTCGATATTGACCATTTTAAACGGGTAAACGATCAATACGGTCATTTAATTGGCGATGTCGTCTTAAAACAATTTGCCCAATTTTTAAAAACGAACGTTCGTACGCACGATATCGTGATTCGTTTCGGGGGCGAAGAATTTATCGTTTTATTGCCAGCGACCGAAGCGAGCGAAGCGTTTCTCGTATTTGAGCGCCTGCGCGAACAATTTGAACGCATGACGTTTCAATCTGGAGAAACGACGTTTTCATGTACATTTTCGACAGGCCTTGTGGAAGTCAACGACCCGTCCAAACCGATCGGTCATTGGATTGAGCTTGCCGATTCCGCATTATATAAAGCGAAAAACACAGGAAGAAACTGTGTCGTGCTTGCGAAGCAACAAGAAGCGTCGTATCGTCGCACTGTAAAAGTAGCGATTGTTGATGACGATGCGATCGTGCGCGCCATTGTGACCGACGTCGTTCAAAAAATGTTTGCGAAAGAAAAAGTGGCGCTCGATTTACGTGCATTTAAAGACGGCGAGCAGTTTATGACGTCTGAATGGCATCATGGAAAAGAGTCATGCCTCGTCATTTTAGACGGCGTCATGCCGAAAATGGATGGACTCGAAGTATTACAGCAATTGCGAAGCCAAAAAGACTCATCAAGATACAAAGTCATTATGTTAACGGCACGAAAAAGCGAACACGATATTGCCCGCGCCCTTGAGCTTGGCGCAGACGACTATATGACAAAACCGTTTAAATTGCTTGAACTTGAAGCGAGAATACGCCATATGTTAAAAAGGATGAATTGACAATGTCCCATTCGCTTGTTTTGTTCACTTTGATTGTCATGACGTTATCGCTCATATTACTGACTATTTTTCTTTATTTAATTGTGCGAAAAAGAAAAGACTACCGATGGAAACAAGAAGTAGAGACATATAAACAGTTGTATGAGCCGATCTTGTTTCGTCATTTAGCATACGGCGACGAACAAATCACTCCTCCATCATCGTCTGCGCAACATGTGGCGATGATGGAATTGTTAGACCATTTTCTTCGCGTTTTAGCTAACGGTCATGTAAAACAACGAGCGACGGCATTAGCGGAAACTTATTTTTCAAATTACTTGCGCCAACAATTGTATCATCGTCGGCTCGGTAGAAGGATGAACGCCCTTTTTTACATCGAAGATTTTGGACTTCGTTCCCTTTTACACGAATTAGAAAAGATGTATGAACAAAAACATGTAACGATGATGGAGAAGCGCCAACTGTTAAAAATGTTTGCTCTTTTTCGCCATCCGCACGTATATGAATATATGAAAGCGAACGATGAATCATTTACACAGTTTGACTATCGCCTCATTTTATCCCGCATGGACGATAAAATGTTTGCGAAGGTGGTCGATCATTTTTTTGATTGGAACGAAAAAATACAATATGCGTTAATCGATATGATCGGCATTATGCAAAAAATAGCGCACGTATCGTTTTTGCGCACGTTGCTTCAACATGAACAAAGTGAGTATCGCATTCGCGCTTTAAAAGCGTTAGCTGAAATGGCGTTTCCACTTGAAACCGAACAACTTGATGTACATTTACGTTCACAAATTTGGCAAGAACGGTTGATGGCGTTGCGATTATGTGCGCGCGTACGAAAAGAGGAATTGATCGAACAGATCAAAGAGCTTATAAAAGATCCGATGTTTTCCGTTCGATCGCAAGCAGCAGAAGCGTTGTTGCGCATGCCGAACGGGTTGGCGATGCTCGAACAAATCGCCCAAACATCAGATGACCGCTATGCGCGCGATATGGCGCTTGAATGGTTAGAAAGAGGTCGACAATATGATTGAACTGGCGGCGCTGTTTGTCTTTTTCTTTATGATTGCAGTCATTGTTTTTTATACGTTTTTACTCGTCGTCTCGTTCGTGCAATTGCGTCGCATGTACGAGTTAGACGAATGGGAGCCGTATGAAGAAATGCTCGATGTCAGTTATACAAAACCAGTTTCCATTTTAGTGCCTGCTTACAATGAAGAAGCTGGCATTTTCGCAACGGTGCGCTCGCTTTTAAGCATCGAATATCCGGAATATGAAATTGTTGTCATTAACGATGGGTCAACAGACGATACGCTTGAGCGGCTCAAACGAGATTTTGACCTTGTTGAAATGAAGCGCGTCATTCGTGAGCAGTTAAAAACGAAACGTGTGCGTGCGGTATATCGCTCACAAAAATTTTCTCACCTATTTGTTATCGACAAAGAAAATGGCGGAAAAGCAGATGCATTAAACGCAGGCATTAATTTTTCATCTTATCCATACGTTTGTTCGATTGACGGCGACTCGGTCATTGAGCGCCGCGCCTTTTTAAAAGTCATGAAACCCATTATTGATTCAGACGAAGAAGTGATCGCTTCAGGGGGAAGTGTGCGCATCGCCAACGGCTGTGACATTGAAAAAGGGGAAGTCATTCGCATCGCCCTCTCTCGTCAACTACTCGTTGTTATGCAAGTGATCGAATATTTGCGCGCTTTTTTAATGGGACGGATCGGATTAAGTCGCCACAATTTATTGCTCATTGTTTCAGGTGCTTTCGGTGTTTTTTCAAAACAATGGGTCATTCGTGCTGGCGGATATGCGCATACAGTCGGAGAAGATATGGAACTTGTCGTCCGTCTTCATCGCCTTATAAAAGAAACAGATGCTGATAAAAAAATTGTGTACGTGCCTGATCCAGTTTGTTGGACGGAAGCGCCAGAGTCGATGACCGACTTACGTAAACAACGTCGCCGTTGGCATCGCGGATTATTTGAAAGCCTTTGGCTTCATCGTCGCATGTGGTTTAACCCGCGCTATGGGTCGATTGGGCTCGTTTCCATGCCTTACTTTTTACTCATCGAATTTTTTGGACCTGTCGTCGAACTGCTTGGTTACATCCTCATCGTCATCTCGCTCATTTTAGGCGACATATATATAGAATTTGCGATTTTACTATTCCTCGTTTCCGTTTTATACGGTTCGATTTTTTCAATGGCTGCCGTGTTGTTAGAAGAATGGACAGTGCGAAAATTTTCCAACGTTTCCGATGTTGTGCGCCTCTTTTTTTATTCGTTGACAGAGACGTTATGGTATCGTCCGCTCACGGTGCTATGGCGCTGTGAAGGAATCGTTGACGCGCTGTTAAAAAGAAAAGGATGGGGAGAAATGAAAAGAAAAGGTGTGTCGAAATGATGAAACGACAACGATGGCTCATTGGATATGTAGTATGTATTTTTCTTGCCATTTCTTCACCGTATTGGCTGTGGAAAATGAAGCCTGAAACAACGTTGAACATGCTCATCGTCAATAAAACGGTTCCAGATGAAACGTATCGCGAACATGAAGGGCTCGTTTGGCTATTAAATCAACAAAAATATGTGAAGCCAAACGGGGAGCGCTATGAGTTAAATAAAGATTACGTTGGTTTTGTACCAAACGGGAAAAAAGAACGACCGTGGCCGGCATCGTTACAACCGTACGACGTCATTTATGTGGCGGATACGTACGGTGTATATGAAAATGATTTCACTGCAGAAAAAAAGAAAGGGAAACGCTCGAAAAAAGTGTATGGCGGATTGACAGAACAAGAAGTCAGTCGCTTGCACGATGCGATGTTTGAAGGAAACAAAACGCTCATTGCGGAATTTAACTCGTTTGCAAGCCCAACGGATCGAGCTGTTCGTAATAAATTTTACGCGTTATTAAACGTCGAATGGACGGGCTGGATCGGCCGCTATTTTCCGAAGCTTGAAGATGACGAAGTGCCTGTATGGGTGAAAGAAAACTACGAAAAACAATACAACAAACGATATACATTTACCGGACCGGGCTATGTGTTTGTCGATGAGTATGATCGGCTCGTCATTTTAAATAAAAAAGAAATCGGAAAACGAGGGGTGCTTTTTACTCCGACGGACAAAGGGAAAAAAGAACTTCGGATTGACGGTTCGATTCCATATTCCTATTGGTTTGATATCGTTAAGCCACTATATGACGATGAAGTGTTAGCGACATATACGCTTTCGTTATCGGAAAGCGGAAAAGAGAAATTGCAAGCGATCGGCTTGCCGACGACATTTCCAGCAATCGTTCATCATCGCAACAAGCAATACGATGCGTACTATTTTTGTGGCGATTACGCCGATCAACCGGATGTGCCGAGCATTTATCAAACGGTCGGCATCGACATATGGCGGAAATGGACGACGCGCCACGATCCAAATAACACCGTCTCGTTTTATTGGAAAGCATATGTCCCGATGATGAAAACGATTTTAAAACATGTGCATGATGACGAAAAACAAAAACGTGAGCGAACGGTAGCGAAAACAGACGACGGCATTCAACTTGCTGGACGAGTTGGAGAGCAATATATCCAAATTTATAAAAACGGCAAATGGGAAAATATGTTGTTAAAAGGAGTGAATATGGGCATCGCGAAACCGGGTCATTTCCCGGGTGAAACAGCGATTACGAAAGAAGAATATTTTCGATGGTTTAAACAAATTGGAGCGATGCATGCTAACGCCGTTCGGGTGTATACGATCCATCCGCCCGCGTTTTATGAAGCGTTTTATGAATATAACAAAATCGTACAACAGCCTTTATATTTATTCCATGGCGTTTGGATCAATGAAGAAACATTTTTACGAACAAACGATGCGTTTGCAAAAGACAATACAGAGGAATTTGTTGCTGAAATGAAGCGAACGATTGACATCGTTCATGGAAAAGCAATCATCCCAGCTCGCCCGGGGCATGCAAGCGGTGTATATCGCTTCGATATTTCGCCGTATGTACTCGGCTGGATTTTTGGTGTCGAGTGGGAACCGACCGTTGTTTATGCAACAAATACGAAACATGCCGGCTTGCCAGATTATCAAGGGACATACGTGTATACAAAAGGGGCTTCACCGTTTGAAATTTGGCTTGCGCGCATGATGGATGAAGCGATTGCTTATGAAACGAAAACGTACGGTTGGCAACGTCCGGTGAGCTTTACAAACTGGGTGACGACCGATTTGTTAACACATCCGAGCGAACCGTTAGAAAAAGAAGATTTTGTGTCCGTCAACCCGAACGTCATTTATACGACAAACGCTATGCATAGCGGCTTATTTGCGTCGTATCACATTTACCCGTATTATCCAGACTTTTTAAACTATGAGCCGAAATATGTCAATTACATCGACCATCGTGGCAAGAAAAACAACTATGCCGGTTATTTGCACGATATGAAGCAAGTTCATCGCATGCCGATCGTTGTCGCAGAATTTGGCGTACCATCATCGCGCGGCATGACGCACCGCAACGTATACGGGATGAATCAAGGATTTCATTCCGAGCAACAGCAAGGCATCATCAACAAAAAACTATTCGAAGACATCGTTCATGAAAACATGGCAGGCGGATTTATTTTCACATGGCAAGATGAATGGTTTAAACGAACGTGGAACACGATGGATTATGACAATCCAGACCGTCGTCCGTTTTGGTCAAATGCGCAAACGAACGAGCAACAATTCGGTTTACTGAGTTTTGACCCAGCAAAAAACGAAACGATGATGATCAAAGTCGATGGACGAAAAGAAGATTGGGCATTTCAACAAATCGCCCCAGCGTTTCAACAAGACGGTCGAGCGCTATATATGACAAGCGACGAACGATACGTGTACATTCGTTACGATACCACCGTAAAGCAAAACAAAGACGTATATCTTTTATTTGACACGATCAACAATCAAGGACAATCAACCATTCTCGACGTGCCAAATGTCAAAACAGAAGGCGTCGATTTCGTCCTCCATTTACGAGGAGAAAAAGAAGGACGATTATGGATTGATAGTTATTACGATTCGTTTTATTATCATTACGGACACGTTTTAAATATGATCGATCGTCTGCCGTATGCGAACAAAAAAAATAACGGCGTGTATCATCTGATTCGCTTAACATTAAATAAAAAACTACAAATTAAAGGAAAAACATACCCATTCGACTTTTATGAAACAGGCGTCATGACGTTTGGCACAGCCAATCCGAACGATGAAGCATACAATTCATTAACGGACGTGAGCGTCAGCAAACAAAAAGACGGATATGAAATTCGCATCCCATGGGCGCTGTTAAATATGAAAGACCCGAGCATGCATGAAGCGATAGGGGATATGTGGCAAGAAGGGTTGGCGAGCAGCCGAACGATTGACGGCATTCGCGTCGGTGTATATGAAGATGGATTTTCGTATCCAGAAAAAGAAGGACATATGTTAGATGCCACACATTTTTATACGTACACATGGGATCGTTGGGAAGCGCCGACGTATCACGAACGGTTAAAACGTTCATACGAAATCGTGAAACAAACATATAAGAAGTTTGAAGGAGAGGGACAATAATGGCAAAAATTTTATTAGCGGAAGATGAAGAAGTATTGCGCATGCTTGTCGTTGATACGTTAGAAGATGAAGGACACGACATTGATGAAGCGTGCGATGGGGAAGAAGCGCTTGAAATGATTAAACAAAACGATTACGACTTAATTTTGCTTGATTATATGATGCCAATATATACCGGCTTAGAAGTCATTCAACAAGTACGAAATATGCCCGATAAAAAACATGTAAAGATTATGATGCTGTCGGCAAAAAGCCAACAAGCCGACAAGCAACGCGTACTAGAGGCGGGGGCGGATTACTTTATGGCAAAGCCGTATAGTCCGCTAGAACTTGTGCAACGAATCGAGGCGATTTTACATGGAGAAGATGCGTAATTACTTTCGAAAAAGTTTAGCAAGACAATTTATCGTGCTTGTCGTTAGTTTTTTAGTCGTATTTATGATCGGTTCGGCATCATTGCTCGTCTATCAATCGTCGTTAACGACATCGTTTGAACAAAAAAAGAATCAAATCGAAACGAAGATGAAATACGCCCAAGAAATCGAACGGGCGTTTAATCAAGCGTTTTCCGATGCGCGTGGCTATTTAGCATTTAATCGAAAAGAGTTTAAATTGAGCATTTTCCGCGAACAAGAAAATGTCCAAACGGCGCTTGATGCGCTCGAACTCGTCGCAACGACAAAAGATGATACGCAATTTATTTTAAAGGCGCGTCAGTTTGCGAGTTATTATTTTGGCAATCTCGTTCCGCAAGCGATCGAAGCGTTTGAAAATGGAAACATTCAAAAAGTGTTGAGTTTATCAGAAAATGGTGGTACAGCGTCCATTGAACAATTTCAATTTCAAATGAAAACGTATAAAAACAGACTAACTGAACAACTTGATGGTGAATTTCAACAATTACGTAATGCTCAAACGACGGCGCAAACGGCGTTTATTTTATTCATTGCTGTGATTTTAGCTATTTTAATTACAATTGCGCGCATCATGATGAAAAAAATCGGCAGACCGCTTAATGAACTTGCGAAAGTGGCGGAAAAAATCGCACACGATGAACAAGTCGTTTATGACATGCAAGAAACGACTAAACGAGAAGATGAAATCGGCAAATTAGCTAATGCTTTCAAAAAAATGTTAACAAGCATTCAAGAAAAAGAAGAAAGTTTAATGGCACACAACGAAGAGTTGCTCGCTCAACAAGACGAACTAGAAGTACAACAAGCGGAGCTTGAACAAGCGCTTGAGACGATGCAAGCGCGTGAAAAAGAGTTAAAACGGCGCAACGATTTTATTAACGGACTATCGAATTCGCTTGATAAACAAGAAGTATTAAAAAATATCGTTTGCAATATGGCGCGTGTGATGGAAGCGGACCGGGGCATGATCGTATTAATGAACGACGAAAAAACGCACGCCTCGTTCGGTTTATCAGAAGAAGGCGTCCATCAGTTTTTAACGTATATATATAACGGACTGCATCAACGATTGTTTGAACAAAAAAAGCCGTTTATGTTAAAGCGGGAACTGACTGCGTCTGAAAAAGGATATCATCAAGAAACGATGTATGTGCATGACGTCTTTTTACCTGTGTTATCAAATGAAAACGACGTACAAGCTATTTTAGTATTTAGCCGTTTTGGCGGACCGTTTTCAGACGAAGACATTCAAGAATATGTCGGCTTAACGAAACAAATATCCATTTCACTTCAAAAAATTGCGCTATATGAACAGTCCGAACAGGCGCGCGAAACGGTGCAACATATTTTAAATACGGTACAAGAAGGGATTCATTTCGTTGATCGTGACGGCCGTAGCGTGATGGTAAATAAACAAATGGTTACCTTGCTTCAAAAAGAGACGATTGCTGAACTAGAAGGAGCAAGTTATGAACAATGGGCGCGTGGTTTAGTTGAACAGTCTGATGCGGGCAAAAAGCTATGCGATTATTTACGAGCCATTATTTTTAACGGCGATGAAGAACATGAACCGTTTGTGTACCATTTACCGCAAAAACGAAAAGTGATGCAAGTGTACGCCAAACCGTTATATCGCAACGGTGAACGGCAAGGAACGGTATTTGTTCATCGCGACATTACGAAACAATTTGAAGTCGATCAAATGAAATCAGAGTTTGTCAGCACGGTCAGCCATGAATTGCGCACGCCACTTTCAAGCGTGCTCGGCTTTACGGAACTGATGTTAACGAAGGAATTAAAACCAGAACGTCAAAAAAAATATTTAACAACCATTTACCAAGAAGCAAAACGGTTAACTGCGCTTATTAACGACTTTTTAGACGTGCAACGAATGGAGTCTGGAAAACAGACGTACGATAAAAAATATGAAGATATCGTATCTATTATTGAAAGTGTGATCGAAACGCAAAAAGTAAATACGAAAATCCATCAGTTTCATTTGCAAAAAGAAACGGATAAAACGACGGTGCTCGGCGATCGCGATAAACTCGCCCAAGTGTTTACAAATTTAGTAAGCAATGCGATTAAATATTCGCCAGAAGGCGGAAACATTACAGTGCGAATGTACGAACGAGGCAACCGCTTATGTATCGATGTGCAAGATGAAGGATTAGGCATCCCTGAAGAAGCGTTGCCAAACTTATTTACGAAATTTTATCGCGTTGATAACTCCGACCGTCGCCGTATCGGCGGAACAGGGCTTGGACTTGCGATCGTGAAAGAAATTGTAAAAGCACACGAAGGGGAAGTAAGCGTCACGTCCGAATTGAAAAAAGGAAGTACGTTTACGGTATCGCTTCCGCTCGTTGCCCTTGCGAACGCAGAAGAAGAGGAGCGTGACAATTACGAAAAGTACGCGCATGCGCACGTCATTATTGTGGAAGATGACGAACATTTGGCGGCGTTATTAGAAGCAGAATTAAAAGATAGCGGTTTTCGCGTCAAACATGTGAAAGAAGGAAAAGAAGCGATTGCCCTCATTGAAAAAGAAAAACCAGATGCGGTCGTTTTAGATATTATGTTAGAAGAACACGACGCATCTGGTTGGGACGTGTTAAAAGCGTTAAAGCAAAACGAACAGCTTTCCGATATTCCAATTATTATTTCTTCTGCGTTAGAAGAACGAGAAAAAGGGATGGCGCTTGGGGCAAATAGTTATTTCGTAAAGCCGTATCAACCGAGCCAACTATCAAAAACCATTTTGCAAATGTTGTTAAATAAAGAACGACAAGGAGAAATTTTTATTCCAATGCCAAAAGAGGAAGCCAATTAAGGTTTCCTCTTTTTTGTATAAAAACGGGCAGTTATTACAAACTAGTAAAAAACGAAGCGGAAGAAAAAGGGGACAACATCATGTGGTTTACGAAAAAAAATCGAGTCGATGATGTCGCGAAACTGCTTGCCCATTCGCCAGATTTCATGTGCCGGCGCATTCGATGTCAAGGAAAAATCGTTAACGTTTTATTTTTAAGTAATTTAATTAACCACGACCATCTCCAACAAAACGTTTTAGCGTTTATTCATGAACAAAAACATGTTTCGATTGATGAGCTCGCCCGTTGTTTGCCGATTGGCGCAATACGTATATGTGAAACAGAAAAAGAAATGGCATCCGCTATACGTGACGGCTGGGCGGTCATTTCTATTGAACAAGAGAAGCGTGTGCTTGCTGTCAACATCGCTGAAAAAGTCGAACGGTCGCTTGAAAAAGCAGAAACGGAGTCGCTCGTTTTAGGACCGAAAATATCATTTACCGAGTCAATTGATACAAATATTCGCATTTTACGTCAAAACATTACAGATAAACATTTAGTAACGGAAAAAGTGGAAATTGGCGAACGCAACAAACTTGAAGTACGCGTCGTCTATATTCAAGACATTGCGGATGAAACGAACGTTCAAACCGTAAAACAACGACTATCGGAGTTGCGTATTGATGAGGTCATTGATAGCTCCGTATTAGCTCAACTGTTAGACGATCATGCATACACCATTTTTCCACAATATTTATTAACAGAACTTCCTGACCGATTAGCGTATAGCTTAATGAAAGGGCGCATCGGCATTTTTGTTGATCGCAGCCCGACGGTCATTGTTTGTCCGACGACGTTTTTTAGCTTTTTTGAAACGACGGAAGATATTTATTTACGTTGGACGATGAGCACGATTTTGCGCGCTGTTCGTATGCTCGGTATTTTTGCTTCTATCTTTTTATCGCCGCTTTATGTCGCTGTCATTACGTATCATTATGAAGTCATCCCTTCTGCTTTGTTGTTGACGATTGGAGAGTCACGTTCACGTGTACCATTCCCTCCTGTCATTGAAGCGTTATTTCTTGAATTTATGATTGAGCTGTTGCGCGAAGCAGGCGCACGCTTGCCAACAAAAGTTGGTCAAACGATGGGTATCGTCGGCGGTATCGTTCTCGGACAAGCGGCGGTCGATGCGGGTTTTACGAGCAACGTCCTCATTATTATCGTTGCGTTAAGCGCGCTCGGCTCATTTACGGCACCAAGCTATGAAATGGGCGCAACGATTCGCATTTTACGCTTTCCAATCATTTTACTTGCAGCGCTTTGGGGACTTATTGGTATTTTTATTGGCGTGAGCCTTTTGCTTATTCATTTATTAAAGCTGACATCGCTTGGAAGACCGTACTTGTCGCCTGTTTATCCGTTTCGTTTTGCAGATATCAAATATTCGCTCATTCGTTTGCCAATTAAATTTTATGGCGAACGTCCGAAGACGAACCGTCCAAAAAACTCTCGCCGCTTTTCATGGCGGGAAGCGATGAAACGAAAGGATTTGGATGAATAATGAAAACGCCACGCGAACGGCTATCGATTAACGCTTATCTCGTTTTTTTCCTCGTTCATACCGTACAAATTGGACTTGGGATTGTCGGTGTGCAGCGCGTCATTTTCGTTGAGGCGCGCCAAGATGCGTGGATTGCTGTGTTACTAAGCGGCTTATGGATTCATCTCGTCGTTTTCGTCATTTGTCAAACGTTAAAACAAACAGAGCACGACAACATTTTTTCGCTTCATACGTTCGTTTATGGGCGTGTGTTTGGCTGGATGGTGAATGCTGCAGTTGTCGTTTATTTTTTAATGGCATATACGTCCATTTTGCTCGGCTATGTTGAAATGGCGTTAACGTGGATGTATCCTGACTTTCCGCTTTGGGGCGGGGCGCTTATTTTAGTTGTGTTAACCGTATATGCACTATACGGCGGGGGATTTCGTCTCGTAGCAGGTGTCAGTTTTATCACATTTTTTATGGCGATTTGGATTGTTGTCGTCGTATTTCAACCATTGAAATACGCGGAATGGATTCATTTATTGCCGATTTTTGAAGCGACCCCAAAACAAATGGCAAACGGCGTATTAAAAACAGCATATACGATGCTCGGATTTGAAGTATTGTACATTATTTATCCGTTTGTTAAAGAAAAAGAACGCGCCCATCGTTACGCCCAACTTGGCGTTTTATTAACGACGTTTCTCGTAGCTGTAGTGACCGTCATCGCCATCGCCTTTTTTAGCCCGAAGCAACTCGAAGTGACGATTTGGGCGTCGTTGTCGATGTTTACAATCGTTAAATTTCCGTTTATTGAGCGATTTGAATATGTCGTCATTCCGCTTTGGCTTCTCGTCATTTTACCGAATTTACTCATGTTTATGTGGGCGATGACGCGCGGCGGAAAAGCGCTTTTTCACGTCAAACAAAAATATTTGCTTTTTGTTTTTGGCCCCATGTCTTTTTTTGTTGCCATTTTATTTAAACGAAGGGCAACGATTAACGAATTTATTGATCAAGTCGGATGGTACGGCTTTTGGTTAAGTTTCGTATATCCATTTATTTTGTATATGCTTGTCAAATACAAAGCATGGATGAGGGAGAAAAAACAATGAAATGGCTACTTATGTTTACATTATTGCTTTCTGGCTGTGTACAACCGCGCGTGTTAGAACGGCAAGGCATTATTACCGCTGCTGGGTTTGATAAAGAAGGAAAACAATATAAAGGGGCATCTGTCATGCTTTCGTTTCAAACGACCGGTTCGTCGATGTCAGAAGTCATTGAAGCGACAGATGTCACGAGCAAAGGGGTGCGTCAAGATTTAGAAGCGCAAACGAGCCACGATTTAGGGTCAGGGCAAATTCGTGTCGCTGTATATGGAAAAGAACTAGCAGAAAAAGAAGGAATTTATCCATTAACAGATACGTTGCAGCGCGATGCGAATATTGGCTCGCTCGTTTATTTAGCTGTTGGCGATCCGAGTGCTGTTGATATTATCAAGAGTAAAAAAACGGAGGATACGCCTGATATCGGAACGTATTTGTATCGTCTAATTGAAAAAAATGCAAAAACAGAATCGGTATTAGCGGCAACGCTTCATGAATTTATTGCCCATTATTATGACGTAGGAAAAGACCCGACGTTACCATGTTTAACGTTGCGCGATGGGAAGCCGATTATTCAGCATGTCGCTTTATTTAAAGGCGATCGGTACGTTGGAAGGGCGAGTTTAGATGAAAGTTTTTATATTAAGTTATTAGCATCTGGACGTAACGTCGGCATTAAAGACGTCCCGTTGCTCGTTGATGACATTTCACCGCTTATCGTGAAAAAGCGTGGAAAAAAAGTGAATATCGTTTTAAATGAAATTCGTACAAAACGAAACATCACACTCGTTCAGCAAAAACCAACTCCTCGCTTTCAAGCAAGTATTGAAATAGAAAGTGAAATATTAGAAACATCAACCAAGTTAAAACCGATTACAAAAGATAACGTCCACATTCTTGAACGAGCGATTGAGAAACAAATGAAAAAAGAAGTAGAGCGTGTATTACATAAATTAAAATCATACAAAACCGATCCGATCGGATTTGGGCAAATATACGACCATTCCGTGCGCAAATTGCAATTGACGCCAAAGCAATGGGACAAATTGTATCAAGATACACAAATCGATGTCGATGTGAACGTATCGATTTTACGAACAGGAACAATTGACTAATTTGTATTTCTTCATGAAAAAATATTTTCAATCGTTGAACCATATGTTTTAATAAAGAGGGAGGGAAGAAAACAAAAAGCGAGGATTACAACATGAGTGAACAACAGTTTCTGTACCAACACCCTCCATTTGCGAAATGGAAGGCCGTTGGGCAACAGTTTGACCAATATGCCATTTTTTTTATTACGAATGAAGACGGAACGATTGTGTATATGGACGATTCGTTTATGAACCAGTTGTCACGTCGTTACGGAGTCGTCCAACAATTTGTTGACAGCGCCCATGAAGTTGTGGCTACATTACATACAAACGATGCGTGGCGCGGCAAAACCGTTGTCGATCATCGTCCTGCATACATGCACGTATATTCGTTCCATTCGCACTTCATTTGGACAGGCTGCTTTTTATTCGATCACGATGATGCGGATATATTAACAGGTGTGCTATCGTACGATGCATTTAGCGACATGCTTCGTGCGCGCATGAATAAACGTGAGCCGTTTGCGTTATTTTCGCTCAATTTAGATCGTTTTAAATTTATTAACGATTTAATTGGCTATGAGTGTGGAAACGAATTATTAAAACAAGTGGCCGAGCGTTTGCGGCGCTATGAAGGGAGCATCGTTGCAAGACAACATCGCGATCAATTTTTTCTCGCTTTTTATACGATTGATCGAAATGAACTACGTCGCATGATCGGCGACGTCATTCAACTATTTACGTCCCCATTTCAGCTGACTGACCAAGAGTTAACCGTGACGCCAAGCATTGGCGTAAGCGTCTTTCCTCATGATGCAACCGATTGGACGACGCTCATTTCATGTGCCGATTTGGCGCTTGAAATTGCGAAAGAAAACGGTGGAAATACGTATTGTTTTTATACGAACGAACTAAAAAAGACGAACGAAGAAAAATTGTACATTCAACATAGCATTCGCAAAGCGTTAAAGCAAAATGAGTTTACCGTTCACTATCAGCCGATTGTCGATATTCAAACAGGCAATATTGTTGCGGTTGAAGCGTTATTGCGGTGGTTCCACCCGAAGCGCGGTTGGATTTCACCAGCAACGTTTATTCCGATTGCCGAAGAAACGAACTTAATTCAGCCGCTTGGCGACTGGGTATTGCGCCAAGTATGTGAACAAAGTAAAGTTTGGAGAAAAAAAGGTCTGCCACATGTCCAAATAGGTGTAAATATATCCATTAAACAGTTTTTACAAGCCGATTTAGTCAAACATATTGAACATGTGTTGCACACGTACGATTTAGACCCATTTTGTTTAAAGTTAGAAATTACTGAAAGTATGGCGATGCATCACGTCGATTATGTGCTCGCTCAGTTGCAGTCGTTAAAAAATTTAGGATTGCAACTGGCTGTCGATGATTTTGGGACAGGCTATTCGTCATTAAATTATTTAAAAAAATTGCCAGTAGACATCATTAAAATCGACCGATCGTTTGTACAAGATATGGTGAAACATTCATACGATTTATCGATCGTTCGCGCTGTCATTGAAGTGGCGCACAGCTTGCAGATGAAAGTTGTTGCTGAGGGGGTCGAAACGGAACAACAGCTTGCGATTTTACAGCGAGAAGGATGCGACCGCGCCCAAGGCTACTACTTCAGCAAGCCCCTCTCTGCTGAACAATTTGAACAATTAATCCAACATAACAAAGGGCGATCTCATTAAGAGGCCGCCCTTTTGTGTAATATAATAAAGCATGCTTGTGACTTTTCAAACTAGGCTTGTCCTTATCGAAACGTTTTTCCGAACCGATGCGGACGTGTCCAGTCATACCGTTTCGTTTTCGGCTCAACATCTTCTGGTGAAATGCCTGTATATGCTTGTAGTAATCGCTTCGCTTGAGACAACGGCATTTTAACAACAGGATTGCGATATGAATCGTCCAACGTACCGAGATGAGGCAAATGCTTGAAGTCTTCTTTTGTTGGAGGTATGTGGAAGTAATACGCACCGATCGCCACAAGCACATCTGACTTTTGCTGGCTATATTTCGGATTTCGAGAAAAATGAAGCCCAACTTTTTTCGCTTTCCCTTCTTCGAGCATTTTTTCAATCGTTTTTTTCTTTAATAAATACAAGTAAGAAGGGTTTAAAGCTGTTTTCGCATGACGATTGACAGTAAACAGCGCGACCGACAAATTTTCAACGGTGCATTCGACTGTTTCCATGTTTACTCAACTCCTTTTTATTTTGGTACACTTATATTATACACGATCGTTTATGTTTTTGGAAAATTTTCAATTTATTTTTTAGGGAGGTTGAACGTTGAAATACGGTATTATTGACATTGGTTCCAATACGATGCGTCTAGTCATTTACGAACAAAGTAAAAGCGGTCGTTTGCGCGAGCGAGAAAACGTAAAAATTGCCGCTCGCTTGCGCAACTATTTAACCGAAGACGGTTGGTTTACTGAGGAAGGATTGCACGTTCTTTTAGACGGGCTTCTTACGTTTCAAGACGTGACGCGCTTTCATCGATTGCACGATGTGAAATGTGTCGCAACGGCAACGATTCGTCAAGCGCGCAATCGCGACGATATCGTTCGTATCGTTGCGGAACGAACGGATTTTCACATTCGTATTTTATCGGAATATGAAGAAGCGTACTACGGTTTTTTAGCTGTCATTCAATCGACATCGTTTTATGAAGGAATTACGATCGATATTGGTGGGGGAAGTACGGAAGTGACGTATTTTCACAATCGTGAACTTGTCGATTATCATAGTTTTCCGTTTGGTGCGCTATCGTTAAAGCGTGAATTTGTCGCTGGAAACGTGCCGACCGACGAAGAACTACAAACGTTACGAGCATACGTCGAAAAACAATTTCAATCGCTTCCGTGGTTAAAACAACGAAAACTTCCGATCATTGCGATTGGTGGAAGCGCCCGCAACGTCGTACAAGTACATCAAATGTTGCAAAACTATCCAATTGCTGGCATTCATCAATATGAAATGAATCGTGAGCATATCGTTCAAGTAAAAAAATATTTGCGCGCGCTTACATTTGAACAACTTCAAAAAGTGGAGGCGTTATCGAAAGATCGGGCCGATTTAATTATTCCTGCCGTTGAAGTATTTCAAACGTTATATGAAACGGTCGATGCGACGATGTTCATTTTAAGTCGAAAAGGATTGCGTGACGGCATTTTTTATGAACAGTTTGGCCCGATCATTTTTCCCAGCGTATTAGATGAAAGTTTTTTTGAATTAGCCCAAGATTACGAAGTGAATACAAACCATGTGCAGCACGTATTAAAACTAGTTATCCAACTGTTTGAACAAATGCGTTCGCTTTCGCTTTTCCCATTGACAGGCGAAGACCTCGTTCTATTAAAACGCGCTACCCATGTGTTTTATTTAGGACAATATGTCGATGAAGAAGCGAGCAGCCAACATACGTTTTACCTTTTAGCTAATCGAACGATTGATGGATTAAGCCATCGCGATCGTGTACAGTTAGCTCTTGTTGCGTCGTTTAAAAATAAAACGTTGTTTAAACAATACGTCCAGCCGTTTCACACATGGTTCACACGTGCTGAACAAAAAAAGCTTCGTTTTCTTGGCGCCTTATTAAAATTTGCTTATAGTTTAAACGACACGAAGCGAAATATTGTTAACCGTCTACAACTTGACATGCAACAAGAAACGATCGTCATACACATTTTTTGCAGTCAATCGTTTAAGGCGGAAGAGTATCAAGCAGAAAAACATAAAAAGCATGTGGAAAAAATGTTAAAACGCCCGATTCAATTACAGTTTCATTTGGAGGGATGAGAATGGATTTTAGTCATCCGCGTTATTACAACAACCGCGAATTAAGTTGGCTAGCGTTCAACGAGCGCGTCTTGCAGGAGGCGATGGACGAACGCAACCCGTTATTAGAACGATTGAAATTTTTAGCGATTTTCAGCTCGAATTTAGATGAGTTTTTCATGGTGCGCGTCGCTGGCTTAAAAGATCAAGTGAAAGCGGGCTTTAATAAGCCAGAAAATAAGGCAGGATTAACGCCGAAAGAACAGTTGAAAAAAATTGCGAAAAAAACGCATGAGCTCGTTCAGTTGCAGTACGACATGTACAACCGGACGTTATTGCCGATGTTGCATAAGGAAGGGGTATATTTGCTTGCGCCAAACGAATGGAGCGATGAGCAACGAACGTATTTACAAACGTATTTTATGAAAAATATTTTTCCTGTGTTAACGCCGATGGCTGTTGATGCGTATCGTCCGTTTCCGATGTTGTTAAACAAAAGTTTAAACTTAGCGATCGTTCTTGAAGATGATGAAGAAGATGATGACGATCGAAAAAAATTAGCAATTGTACAAGTGCCTGCTGTGTTACGTCGTTTCATTCCTTTGCCTACACATAGCGGCACGCACGTTTATGCGCTATTAGAAGATGTCATTACGACATTTATTTATACGTTATTTAAAGGATATACCGTCTCATCTGTGACGCAATTTCGCATTACACGCAACGCGGATTTAACGATTCATGAAGAAGGGGCACGGGACTTATTAAAAGAAATTGAAAAAGAGTTAAAAAAGCGAAAATGGGGCGCTGCGGTGCGACTAGAAATGAGCAAAAAAGGATTCGACGAATGGGTGCTTGACTATTTATTAGATGAGCTAGAAATTCATGAAAAAGATGTGTACAACATCGACGGACCCATTGATTTAACATTTTTATTTTCGTTTTATCATGAAGTAGCACGATACAAAGAACATTTGGTTTTTGAAACGCTCATTCCACAACCGCCAAAAGATTTAGATGATGACGAAGACATATTTGAAAAAGCAAAAGAGCACGATTTATTGTTCCATCATCCGTACGAGTCGTTTGAACCGGTTATCGATTTTATTTCCGATGCGGCAGATGACCCGGATGTGTTAGCGATCAAACAGACGTTATATCGCGTGAGCGGAGATTCACCGATTATTGAAGCGTTGAAGCGTGCGGCGGAAAACGGGAAACAAGTGACTGTTCTCGTTGAATTAAAAGCGCGGTTTGACGAAGAAAATAACGTCCAATGGGCAAAAGAGCTTGAAAAAGCAGGTTGCCACGTCATTTACGGCATGACGCATTTAAAAACGCATAGTAAAATTACATTAATTGTTCGGCAAAAACAAGGAAAAATTGAACGGTTCGTTCATTTAGGAACAGGCAATTATAACGATGCGACTGCGAAAGTGTATACGGACTTCGGCTTTATTACGGCGAATGAGCAATTTGGAGAAGATGCGACAAACTTTTTCAATTATTTAAGCGGTTATATGGAAAAGCCACCGTTTCATCATTTATCCGTCGCTCCGTTTGATTTACGGCAACAATTTTTACAACTCATTGATGAAGAAATTCGTTACCATAAACAATACGGTGACGGTCGCATTATCGCGAAAATGAACTCGCTGACAGATAAACAGCTCATCATGAAGCTATATGAAGCGTCGCAAGCGGGGGTACAAATTGATTTAATTGTGCGCGGCATTTGTTGTTTACGTCCACAAATTGAAGGAGTAAGTGAAAATATTCGCGTCCGCAGCATCGTCGGCCGCTTTTTAGAACATAGTCGCGTATATTATTTTCACCATCACGGACAAGCGCGCGTCTTTTTATCGTCTGCCGATTGGATGACGCGCAATATGGATCGGCGCATTGAAATTTTGTTCCCGATTTTCCGCCAACCATTAAAAGAGCGGCTTATCGAAGTGTTGCACATGTTGCTTTCTGATAATGTCAAAGCGCGTGAACAAAACGAACATGGGGAATATCATTATGTGAAACGAAAAGATGGGGAAGAAGAAATCGATAGCCAAATGATACTATTTCAAATGGCTTACGATGTCGCAGATGATGAAGAATGAGGTGATAGATGATGAAAGAAAGTGGGGCAGTCGCCATAGGCGGAGCGTTCGGCGCGTTATGTCGTTACGGTGTGGCGCTTATCTTCCCATTTCTCACATTTCCATGGGGAACGTTAATGGTCAATTATATCGGTTCATTTTTGCTCGGTGCGCTGACGTCTTACGTCGGAAAACGGAAAATGGCTGAATGGTTGCGGCTTGCGATCGGTACAGGATTTTGCGGCGGATTGACGACGATGTCGACGTTTAGTAAAGAAACGGTGACGTTATGGCATACACATGCTGCATTAGCGAACGGATATGTACTTATATCTTTTGTTGGCGGTTTGCTTCTTTGTTATGCGGGCGTATATGTCGGTGAACGAGCAGGCGGAAAACAAGTAGGTGGACTGTCATGATGTATGTAGCACTTGGTGGGGCATTAGGAGCGTGGTGTCGGTATAAGCTTGGCATATGGCTGTTGCGTTGGACAAAACAGTCACCTGTTCCACTATCCATTTTGTTCATCAACTGGCTCGGTTCATTCGGGCTCGGTTTTGTTCTTTCGTCTGGCGTTCAATCGATTGGGGTGACAGTCGGGTTTTTCGGAGCGTTTACGACGTTTTCAACATTTAGCGTGGAAGCACTTCAACTCTTATTGCATAAACAACATAAAGAAGCGTTTATTTATATCAGTGCGTCAGTCGTCGGAAGCATATTGTTGTTTCAAGCCGGGTTTATGTTATAACCCGGCTTTTAACGTAAATAATGTAAGTTCTGGTGGCGTTAAAAAGCGAAATGGCATGCGCGTCGTACCAAGACCGCGATTGACGTACAATGTAAGCTGCCCGACGTCGTAAAATCCTTCCACGTATCGTTTCGCTAACGGAGGAGTGACAACTGGACCGATCCACGGTAGTTGAATTTGTCCACCATGGCTATGACCGGACAGTTGAAGGTGAAACGGATATACGCTTGCTTGCGTCACAAGATCGGGTTCATGAATTAAAGCGATCGTATACGTTTCTTTTGGCATATGTTGCACCGTTTTTGCGAAATTTGGCTTACCGAGCATGAAATCATCTAACCCGGCAATGACAATTTGTTCACTACCTTGTTTGACATATACCCATTCGTTTACAAGTAAACGAAATCCACTCGTGTTCATCATTCGTTTATATATGTCTGTGCCGTATCCACCATGATCGTGATTGCCATAAATGCAAAATTTTCCGAGTGGAGCGTGAAGTTGGGAGAGTAGCGATGTAATCGCATCGACATGTGCATATTTGTTCGGCTCATCAAGCAAATCGCCTGTAAAACAAATAAGATGTGGCTTTAAGTCGTTCATTCGTTCGACGACTTGTTGAAAATGACGAACGGTATAATGATAACCGATATGCACATCGCTAAATTGGAGCAGTCGACACCCGTCAAAGCTTTTTGGAATGAGGGGATGCACGACATCGTAATGATGCACCGTCAGCCGTCGCGGTTCAATATATTTCGCATACATATATCCTGCCGTTGAAAGCAATGCCCCTTTGACAACTAAAGAGAAAAACGTTTTCAAAACATCTCGTCGTTTCATTCGCTTCAAACCTTATACGTAAAATGTTCTTCACTCATTATAAAAGAAAAAAGTTGATAAAAACAGTAAAAATAATATTAAAAATTTTCTAAATATATAGTACAATAAAAATGAATGAATAACCATTCATAAAGGGGATGAGGAAATGAACGGAAAAGTCATTATTGTGACAGGCGGTTCAAGCGGTATGGGGAAATATATGGCGAAGCAGTTCGCGGAACAAGGGGCGCATGTCGTTATTACAGGAAGGCGAAAAGAAGCGCTCGAGGAGGCAGCAAACGAAATTGGCGAAAGAGTGTTGCCGATCGTTATGGACGTGCGTAAGCCAGAATTAGTCGCTGCGATGGTCAAAGAAACGGATGAACGCTTCGGAAAAATTGATGCGTTAATTAACAATGCTGCTGGCAACTTTATTTGCCCAGCGGAAAAGTTATCCATTAACGGCTGGAATAGCGTCATTGACATCGTCTTAAACGGCACGTTTTATTGTAGTCGAGAAGTTGGAAACTATTGGATTGAGAAAGGGCAAAAAGGGTCAATCATTAATATTGTCGCTACATACGCTTGGGGAGCAGGGGCGGGCGTCATTCATTCCGCGTGCGCCAAAGCAGGCGTATTAACGATGACGCGTACGTTAGCGGTTGAATGGGGAAAAAAGTACGGTTTTCGCGTGAACGCCATCGCCCCGGGACCCATTGAGCGAACAGGCGGGGCAGAAAAGCTCATTTTATCAGAAGAAATGGAAAAGCGCGTAAAAGATAGCGTACCGCTCGGTCGCTTCGGGACGCCAGAGGAAATTGCCGGCGTCGCCTCATTTTTACTTTCCGATGCCGCTGCCTACATTAACGGCGAATGTATTACCGTTGACGGCGGTCAATGGCTTAATCAACATCCGTTTTAATGCGACGTTTCTTGACGTCGCTTTTTTTTGAAAGATAAGAAAGTATAAAATTTCAGATTTAGGGAGCTGTCTAGCTCCAAGCGCCATCGGCTCAAGTCGCTTCGCCCCACACTGCGGCGGCGACAGCCTCCTCGGTGGGGCTTGTGCGCTCTTCGCCGATAGGCGGGCGCTTTGCGCTTTTCTTATACGATGAACGTGCGCATTTCTTATGATATAATGAGTGAAAAAAACGGGGGAGGAGGCGTCGTTTTGGATGCGCTAGACATTTTAACACATATCGATCAAGTTGTTCCGTATTATCAACCGATTTTTAGCGCCGATGAGCAATGTATTGTTGGTTATGAAGTGCTTGGTCGCTTTCAACATGGCAATGAAGTCGTCAGCCTCGGCCCATTTTTTCACGACGAAACGATTCCAGAAGAATTTCGCATGGAAGTTGATCATGCGGTGACGACGAAAGCGCTCGAACAGTTCGTAAATGAACAGCCTGCGTCACTCATTTTTATTAACCGCGATGCCAATGTGTTAATGATTGACCGCGGTGAATCATTTTTACAACTGCTTTTTCAATACAAGGAAAAAGGGCTGTCGCTCAATCAAGTCGTTCTTGAAATTACGGAACATCATTTTAAAGGCGACATTCAACAACTCGGGCACGTGCTCACATATTTGCGTACATACGGCATTCGAATTGCGGTCGATAACATCGGAAAAGAAAGTAGCAATTTAGATCGCATTCGTTTGTTAGCCCCCGATTTGTTGAAAATTGACTTGTATTCGTTGCGCACGTCAGCGACAACCGTATCATACGACGATGTACTATATTCCATTTCGCTTTTAGCACGAAAAATTGGTGCGACACTTTTGTATGAAGACATTGAAAACGCCTTTCAGCTACAATATGCGTGGCGAAACGGCGGACGATATTATCAAGGCTATTATTTGCACGAACCTTCGCCAACATTCCTTCCGAAAGATTTATTAAAAGAACGGTTGCGCGACCAATTTCATACGTTTATTCAACATGAAAAAAAGAAACTGCAGGCGTTATACGATATTTCTGAACAATTTCAAGCGCGCATATCAGAGCTTGTCGCTAAACATAAAAAGGCATCATCGTTTAATGAGCTCATTTCCGCCTTAGCAAAACAGTTAAGCGATTGTAGTTTTCGCATTTACGTATGTGACGAAGACGGTTTTCAACAGTCGGCGAACATGTTTAAAAAAGAAGATACGTGGGAATTACAGCCGCAATATGAAATGAAAAACTGGAGCTGGCGACCGTATTTTCTCGAAAATATCATTCGCATGCGCTCACGCAAGCGCGGCATTTTATCTGATTTATATAGCGATATTGAAACAGGGGAAATGATTCGCACGTACTCGTACCCAATTGACGAGCATCATTATTTATTTATTGATTTAACGTATGAGTATTTATTTGAACATAATGCTCATCTGTAATAAAACGTCGCTTGCGGTGGAAAAGTAAATATGAGGTGAGTGATGATGGATACATTTTCATGGATGCTTTTGCTAATCGCAAGCGGGGTATTAGTCGGAGGGCTTATATATACGTATCAAGTTGGTAAGCGGCAAAAAACGCAAGGCGAATACGATACGAGCGTTGGCGAAAAGGTGGCTGCTCATCCGTATGTGCGCAATCCAGTTTTTATTGCATACATCGTGTTTGTTGCCCTTTTACTCGGTTATATTGCATACGTCGCGCTTCAAATGTAAGCCCGCTTTTGTGGGCTTTCGTTTTTGTTTACTTTTTCCGCGATTCTTGGTACAGTAGTGAATAGTCGTTGAAATACGTATCGGAAAGGAATGAACGTCATGTCGCAATTATTAGGCATTATTCAACGCTTAATTAGCTTACAAGAACAAAAAACAGGAACGAACGAAGCGCCGCAACGCAATTTTGAAGTGAACGGTGAAAAAAAATGTAGCGTCACATATTACGAAAAAACAAACACGTTCGTATTAGAAGTGTACGAAAAAGGAGAAAAGCCGAAATCGTATCAATTTGACAACATTGATATGATCGCCATCGAAATTTTTGATTTGTTGAATTAAGTCTTCACATGTGTGAAGGCTTTTTTGCTTTACTTCTCGCTTTTCCTTATTGAAATGAACATGGTACAATGACAAATGGGGATTATATCGTGAAAGGCGGAATGACGATGCAACAACCACCGCTCATTGACTTGATGATTCCGTCCGATAAAGTAGCGCACGTGCAAGTGGGGAATCATTTAGAACACGCATTATTAGTATTGACGCGCACAGGATATTCGGCTGTTCCTGTGTTAGATATGACGTACAAACTGCAAGGGCTCATTAGTATGACGATGATTATGGATGCGATTTTAGGCATTGAGCGCATCGAGTTTGAGCGACTAGAGACGATGAAAGTTGAACAAGTGATGCAGCGCAACATTCCGCGCTTACATGTGAACGATTCATTTTTAAAAGCGTTGAAGTTGCTCATTGATCATCCATTCGTTTGCGTCGAAAACGATGCCGGCTACTTTGCAGGGATTATGACCCGTCGCGAAATATTAAAACGGTTTAACCGTTCGATGTACGAAAAGCGACAATAAGCTTGTCACTGCTTGTTTCATTTGTTAAAGTAAAAAATAAAGCGATAAGGAGGAAATGACGATGATGATGGATGCGAATGAAATTATTTCATTTATTCAAAACAGTAAAAAGAAAACCCCTGTGAAAGTATACATAAAAGGAGATATCGCCGACATCGACTTCGGCCCGAGTGCGAAAACGTTTATTACCGGTCAAACAGGTGTCGTATTTGGCGAATGGGTGGACATTGAAGCAGCGATTGAAGCAAACAAACATAAAATTGAAGATTACGTTGTCGAAAACGACCGTCGCAATTCAGCCATCCCGCTTCTTGATTTAAAACATATAAAAGCGCGCATCGAGCCGGGAGCGATTATTCGCGATCAAGTGCAAATTGGTAACAACGCGGTCATTATGATGGGTGCTGTCATTAACATCGGTGCCGTTGTTGGCGAAGGTACAATGATTGATATGAACGCTGTGCTCGGCGGACGTGCGACAGTAGGGAAAAACTGCCACGTCGGTGCAGGGGCAGTTCTTGCCGGTGTCATTGAGCCACCATCAGCGAAACCGGTCATCGTTGAAGACGACGTCATGATCGGAGCAAACGCAGTCATTTTAGAAGGCGTAACGGTTGGAAAAGGCGCGGTCGTTGCCGCTGGGGCAATTGTCACAGAAGATGTGCCGCCATATACGGTTGTCGCAGGTGTGCCAGCGCGCGTCATTAAACAAATTGATGAAAAAACGAAAGCAAAAGTAGAAATTAAACAAGAACTTCGTCAACTATAAAGCGTGGATCGATTCCACGCTTTTTTCAAAAGGAGGAGCGAAATGGGCGAATTTATTGCGATTCGTCGCGATTTACATCAAATTCCTGAACTCGGCTTTCAAGAGTTTAAAACACAACAATACATATTGAATTATATTGCAACGCTTCCGCAAGAACGAATACAAATTAAAACGTGGAGAACAGGTATTTTCGTTCGTGTCCTCGGCACAGCGCCAACGAAAACGATCGGTTATCGCGCCGATATGGACGGATTGCCGATTGACGAACAAACGGACGTCCCGTTTCGTTCAACGCATGAAGGACGCATGCACGCTTGTGGGCACGATATGCATATGGCCATTGCGCTCGGCGTCCTTACCTATGTTGTTCATCATCCAATTTGTGATGATATGCTGTTTATTTTTCAGCCAGCGGAGGAAGGGCCGGGTGGAGCGCTTCCGATGCTTGAAAGCGATGAAATGAAACAATGGATGCCCGACATGATCCTCGCTTTGCATATCGCTCCACAGTATCCGGTCGGAACGATTGCGACAAAAGAAGGGTTGTTGTTTGCGAATACGTCCGAGCTGTTTATTGATTTAATCGGCAAAGGTGGGCATGCCGCATTCCCGCACGAAACGAAAGATATGGTCGTTGCGGCCAGCGCCTTAATTATGCAACTGCAAACGATCGTCTCGCGCAACGTCAATCCGCTTGATAGTGCTGTTATTACAGTTGGCAAACTGACGAGCGGTACAGTACAAAACGTTATTGCAGAACGTGCGCGGCTAGAAGGAACGATTCGTACGCTTTCACCTGAAGCGATGGAAAAAGTGAAAGGGCGCATCGAAGCAATCGTGCGCGGCATAGAAGTGGCTTACGAATGCGAGGCACATATCGATTACGGTTCGATGTATTATCAAGTGTACAACGACGAGACATTAACGAACGAATTTATGCAGTTTGTTGAAAAAGAAACAGACGTCCGCCTCGTTCGTTGTCAAGAGGCAATGACAGGTGAAGATTTCGGCTACATGCTTGCGCGCATTCCGGGCTTTATGTTTTGGCTCGGTGTACAGTCGCCGTTCGGTTTGCATCATGCGCAATTAAATCCGAACGAACAAGCCATCGATGTCGCCATCCAACTACTCACTCGTTACGTCACTTGGAAAGGAAATCATCATGCAAAGGAAGAAGAACGATGAAATTACGAGAACAAATGCCATCATTAGACGGAGCAACGATCGTATTGAATGGACACGTCACTCGCGAACAGCTCATCGGGAAACCGACGCTCGTTCATTTTTGGGCGGTGAGTTGCCATCTTTGTAAAGATGGAATGAAACAAGTCAATGCTTTTCGCGATCGCTATCAAGATGAATTACACGTCATTTCCATTCATATGCCACGGCGCGATGGCGATGAGAACGTAGAAGTCGTCAAACAGCTAGCTGAACAATACGGCATGACCCATCCGATTTTCATTGACAACGACCATCGGTTAAAAGAGGCGTTTGATAATCGCTGTGTGCCAACGTATTATATATTTGATGCAGACGGTAAACTTCGTCATTACCAAGCAGGCAGTGGCGGTGTGAATATGCTAGAAAAACGGCTTTTACGTGTGCTTGAAGAAAACCGAACAAGAGGGGATTTTTGATGAAGAAAAAAGAATTTGCTGTCATTGGCCTCGGACGATTTGGCGGTAGCGTATGTCGTACGTTAAGCGAACAAGGCATGGAAGTGCTTGCGATTGATATAAACGAAGATAAAGTGAACGAATACGCGTCCATTGCCTCGCAAGCGGTCGTTGCTGATTCAACCGATGAGAACGTTCTAAAAAGCTTAGGCATTCGCAACTTTGACCACGTCATCGTCGCCATCGGTGACAACATTCAAGCGAGCATTTTAACAACGCTAATTTTAAAAGAGCTTGGCGTTGAAAAAATTACAGTGAAAGCAACGAACGATTATCACGAAAAAGTATTGAAAAAAATTGGAGCAGACCATATCGTTCATCCAGAACGAGATATGGGTGAACGAATTGCTAACAATATGATTTCAAACAACGTGCTCGACTATTTAGAACTATCTGATCGCCATAGCATCGTTGAAATTGTCGCAAACGAACAGCTTCATGGCCATTCGCTTCTCGAGTTAGACATTCGCGCGAAATACGGCATTAACATTGTCGCGATTAAACGAAACAACGACATTATCGTTTCACCGCTTGCATCAGAAATGATTTACGAAGGCGACATTTTAATTGTCATCGGTGCGGATCACGATATTGACCGCTTTGAAAACGAAGTTGTTGGGGAATAAGAAAAGAAGGTGTCCAAACGGGCACCTTCTTTTCAACAGTCTGAAAGACAGAGTATATCTCCGTCTTTTTCACGAGGTATAGTTATTTATGAAATTTACATTTGTCATTTCAAGGATTCTTTACTTTTTTCTCTTCTAAATATTTTAATTGGATTATTAACATAGACCTTTTCTTTTTTATAGGTACTTTATATTGTGACCAGTCGGTAATCGAAAAAAATTCTTCCTTGATAAAATAAATTTTAAAATGTTCAGACATCTCTTCGTACTCCAATCCAAAAAAAGAAGCGGATACCCCGCTTCTTTGTTGAAAAGTTTTCGAGTCCGCCATTTGTTAGTCGCCTGCGGATGGGCGACAAGTTTTTAAACCATTTGTCTAGCCTTTTGTCACCGCCATTTTTAACGGTGGCGAAAAGCCAATCGTAGGTAACTAAAACACCCTACATCTGTATTTTCATTATATTCAACGGAATTTATTCTGTCAATGAACATATTTGACAGGCTCCTTATTGTACCAAGGCACGAACCCGTCTTTTTTCTCCCACAAATTGAAATATTTGAAGGTAAAGGAGAAAATGTATTTCAACGTTTTAAAAAGAAGGTGTCCAAACGGGCACCTTCTTTTTTTATACTTCCATAATAATCGGTAAAATCATTGGTTTTCGCTTCGTTTTTTCGTATAAAAACGGTGCGAGTGTATCAGTAATTTCCGTTTTAATGTCCGACCATTGATTTGTTCCTTGTTCAAGCAACTGTTGTAAATGTTTGGCGATTAGTTGTTGCGCATCGCTAATTAAATTGCCTGATTCACGCATGTAGACGAATCCGCGTGAAATAATGTCTGGACCCGCAGCAATTTTCATTTCTTTCATATTAATGCTTACAACGACAATGACGAGTCCTTCTTCTGACAAAATGCGGCGGTCGCGCAAAACGATGTTGCCGATATCGCCAATGCCGCTTCCGTCAATATACACTGAGCCAGACGGAATTTTGCCGACAATGCTTGCTCCTTCTTCACTAATGCCAAGTACATCGCCGTTGTCCATAATAAAGCAATTTTCTTCTGGCACACCGCAATCAACCGCAAGTTTCACATGCATTTTTTGCATGCGATATTCCCCATGAATCGGCATAAAATATTTCGGTTTCATGAGACGAATCATCAACTTTTGTTCTTCCTGCCCACCGTGACCAGACGTATGAATGTCGCTAAGCGGTCCGTGAATGACTTCCGCTCCTGCGCGGGCGAGCATGTTAATGATGCGGTTGACGCTTACTGTATTGCCCGGAATCGGTGAAGATGAAAAGACGACCGTATCGCCCGGCATAATTTGAATTTGGCGATGTGACCCATTGGCGATGCGCGATAACGCTGCCATCGGCTCCCCTTGGCTTCCGGTGCAAAGAATCGTGACGCGATGGGCAGGAAGGCGATTAATTTGCGCTGCATCGACAAACGTATCTTTCGGACATTTAATGTAGCCAAGCTGTTGTCCAATTTCAATGGCTGCTTCCATGCTTCGTCCGAATACCGCAATTTTCCGATTGTTTAATACTGCTGCTTCCGTCACTTGTTGTAAGCGGTGAATGTTCGAAGCGAACGTTGCGAAAATAATGCGCCCTTGCACTTTTCGGAAAATGTCATGAATGCTTTCGCCGACGCGTCGTTCTGACATTGTAAAATGTGGAATTTCGCTGTTTGTACTATCCGACAATAAACAAAGAACGCCTTCTTTTCCGATCTCAGCCATTTTCGTTAAGTTTGCTGGCTCACCAACAGGTGTAAAGTCAAATTTGAAATCGCCCGTATGCACAATTTGACCGACTGGCGTTTTAACAACGATCCCGTAGCTATCCGGAATGCTATGGGTTGTACGGAAAAAAGTGACCGCTGTTTTTCCGAACGAAATGACATCATCTTCCTTAATTTCAATCAGTTTCGTTTGACGAAGCAATCCGTGCTCTTCTAGCTTGTTGCGAATCAGTCCGAGCGCTAGCTTCCCGCCATAAATCGGTACGTTCACTTGGCGAAGCAAATACGGAATGCCGCCAATATGGTCTTCATGTCCGTGTGTAATAAATAGCCCTTTAATGTTTTCTGCATGTTTCACTAAATAGCTATAATCAGGAATGACGTAATCAATTCCGAGCAATTCATCTTCGGGAAACTTAATGCCGGCATCAATGACGATAATTTCGTCTTCATACTGCACGCCATATGTATTTTTCCCGATTTCGCCTAGACCGCCGAGAGCGAAAACACCAACTTGTTTATTTTTTAAAATGTTCATTGTTCAATCTCCAATACGTGAAAATCAGGGTTTTGTTGCTCGTACGCTAAATGCGCCCCCTCAAGCGGTTGAATGTATTCAATATTGATATGACGGTCTTGTAATTTTCGGCGTACATCTCGCTCGCTTTCCGCTTCAATATAGAGCGTCTTCGTTTTTTCTCTTACCGGCACTTCATCGATCGTATCTTGGTAAAACACTTTAAAAATCAACATTCATCTCTCCTTATGTGTCATATTGCTTTTTTATTATGTTCCCTTTTAAAAAGTAAAGCGATGTGTAGCTCCGGACGCTTTCCGCTTTTCTTATTATATATAAAAAGTGGGGAATGGGAAACAAAATTGAAAAGAAGCCCTTCGATCGAAGGGCTCGTACAACTATGCAATGGATTTTCTGCGCAAAAGTTCTTTCCATTGTTTGAGCAGCTTGCGTTTCAACTTTTTCAACATGACGCATCACTCCTCACTTTTATTGTATCCGATTTTGTCGGAAAGTAAATGTGTTCTCTTATTATTTATTATAAGGAGATGATCGACAAATTTTGCATGGGAAAATATACATGGTTCTAACCTATTCACTACCGTATGCATGGTGGACAAGATGTTTTCTTAAATAATCATGTATTATTAACGTGAAACGCTTTTTGATGAGTGAAAAAGCACGTCAGCATAGCAAAAAGTTTTTGCCACTCAGCATGTTGACGTTTTTTTTTATATAATTAAGAAAATTCTTATATAATTATTTGAAGGTTAAATAAATTGTAGTGGGGGAGATTTAATGAGAAAAGTTTTGCTTAGTTTGTTTGTTTTGGTGATGTTCTACATTTTATCTACAGGATCCTCGACTTCCGCTACCATCATCACCGATGATAAAAAGGTTAAGGATGTAAATGAAATGTTAGAGTTGCTTGGTTTTTCTAAAGAAGATGTTAAAGATCTAAAAGCGAACAAGGTCGATGTAGCAGATATAAATTTTCAAAATGAAGGCACAAGAAATTTGAAACTAAGAAAGAAGGATATCTTATTTTTAGCTCACTTTGGGTTTACTAAGGAGAGAATTGAGCATTTCACGCTAAATGACTGGGATCATTTTAAGAATATGGAGCAACCTGAATTGATAGATGTAAATGTTTCGTACTTTAAAATTGATGGAAATAATGGGGAACTCACTCCTATAACGAAATATGAGTTTGAGAAAAACAAAAAACAGCGGGATGAGTATTATAACAAAATAAAAAATAATCCACAATTAGTGACAGCCTCTTTATGTGATCCAGACAATACTTGCCAAGGATCAAACTCATCGTCTATGCTGAAACTTACTGTTGCGGTTACCCATTCGTCAAAATATGCAATTGTATCTGATTTTGATTGGGTAAACGATTCGAATGAGCGACACGTTGATTTATTCGGAACTGGACATAAGAAGGCATTGACTGTAGATTATAAATCAATATTTGGAAGTTGGACGACGAAGTACTATGACAATTATGGTTACGTAGCAGGAAGAACCTCTCATTTTAATGGTGCGACATATAAATTTTCGACAGGATATGTTCACAAATTGGATAGAAATTCTTCTGATCATCAAGAATTTTGGCAGTATAATGGAAAGTGGATACGTGCACAAGATGATTCAGGATATACGTATGCCGAATTTGAGTGGAGTTCTGGAGCGAATTCTTCTGCATATGCTAATTATACTCATATGAAAACGGGATGGAGTTCTTCATTTAGTGTGTCGATGCCGCTAGGAGCGTCAATTTCTGTTTCGGGAACAACTAGTTACGTACAAATACCAAATGCTGCAGTTTCTTTTACGAGATAAAACGATGTTGTAAAGATATAGTGAAGGGTGGCTTTCTGTTGAAACGAATCCTTAGTTATTTGTTGTTGTGTACAATGCTAGCTGGTTGTGATCATCAGGGGATGTATTCACAGGGTCAGCATTTGGATGAAAAAAGACAAGGTTTTAATAAAGAAGAGATCGAAAGTCTCATTAGAGAGCCGGAAAAAGTGAATAATACAATTAACTCACAGTTTAAAAACAAAGATATTGTGAATTTATTTTTGCTCGGGTTGACGAAAGAAGAAATGAAACACATGGGTAGTGAGGAGTTGCGCTTCTTCAGCAATAAAATTTCAATAGATAAATGGAATCACCTAAATGAGCAAACGTTGAGAGACATTTTCAAAAAGCAGACAAAGAATCAAATCATTCAATGTGATCTCTATAAACAGATGTTATGCACAGCATCGACAATTTACACGATTCAAAAAAAGAAAGTGATGGAATTAACGATGTCTATTTCTTTGCTCAATCGAAAAGAGTCTCGATATGCTGTCGTTTTGTCATATAGATGGCTTACAAATCCACAAGAAAAGAAGGTGGATTTTTACGGAGTTTTGACAACGGAAAATGCGGTCGTAGATTATCAAAAGCTTCACAGCGTTTACAAGACATATCGAGAGGAGTCTCACATCAGCACAAAACATTACAATAAGCCTTATCAATCTTCTGTTAGTGGCTATGTCATAAAAAATTCTTTGAACAAGGAAAATAATCGGCATTTTGGCTATTTGTATGCCGAAATCGTACCCTCAGATCGTACGCATAAATATATTGATGTTGAGGGGTTTTATATACATGCTAATGAAGACAACTCCTTTTCTTTTCAAGATATTCTTGATGCGGGCGTGAATGATGATACGATGATGTTCAAGTCTCCGATTACCCGAATTGCAATCCAAAAGTGACGAGTAGAATGAAGTAAAGTTTAAAGGGAGCGCTTTTAAACAAGCGCTCCTTTTAATTTTGCATAATGAATTCACCCATTTTTGAAAATGAGTTGAACTGGTGGTGAAGAGATTGCTAACCATTTCGTTGACAATATTGCGCAATTCCGTTACGGTAAGTTTGTGCACTTTTACACGAGGAGCGAGAAACATGGAGAGAAAAATCGTCTTTTTTGATATTGACGGAACGTTGTTAGATCATGATAAACAGCTGCCGAAATCGACGTATGAGGCGATACATGAATTAAAAAAGCAAGGGGTATATGTGGCAATCGCAACCGGGAGAGCGCCGTTTATGTTTGAATGGTTGCGAAAAGAACTCGATATTCAATCATTTGTCAGCTTTAACGGACAATATGTCGTTTTTGAAGGGGAAGTGATTTACAATCAACCGCTTGATCGCGAACAGCTCGGCGCATTAAAGAAAATGGCGCACAATCATGACCATCCGCTTATTTTTATGGACGCGGATACGATGCGCGCAAGTGTTGCGGATCATCCGTACATTCACGAAAGCATGGGAAGTTTAAAATTTACCCATCCACCGCATGATGAAACGTATGACGAACGAAACGACATTTATCAAGCGCTTTTGTTTTGTAAGCCGGAAGAAGAACAGCCGTATATTACATCGTTTCCGACGTTTCACTTCGTTCGTTGGCATGCGGTTTCAACCGATGTATTGCCGTATGGCGGATCGAAAGCAGAAGGAATTAAAAAAATGATTGCCGAACTAGGCATTCCGCGCGAAAACGTCTATGCGTTCGGCGATGGATTAAACGATACGGAAATGTTACGTTTTGTCGGCACAGGGGTAGCGATGGGAAATGGGCATGAAGAAGCAAAAAAAGTGGCTGATTTCATTACAAAGCCAGTCGATGAAGACGGCATTTTATTCGGATTACGTCATCTTGGTTTGTTAAAATAAAAGGGCTCCGTCATGGTAGCCCTTTTCTTATTATCGTTCAATCGGAATGGCGCCAGCTGGCACGTCGTACGGATGTTGTTTATTAATATGATCATAAAACATAATGCCGTTTAAATGGTCAATTTCATGTTGAAATACGATGGCAGGCAATCCTTTTAAGCGCAGCTTCACCGTTTCGCCTTCAAGCGTCGTTCCTGTAACGGTAATACGCATATAGCGCGGCACGTAACCAGGAATCGCTTCATCCACAGACAGACAACCTTCTCCGCTCGTTAAATAGCACATCTCGACTGAATGACTGACGATTTTTGGATTAAATAGCGCATAGCTATGCAATGTTCCTTTCTCATCCGTCACGTGCACAGCAATCATCCGTTTGGAAACGTTAATTTGCGGTGCGGCTAAGCCGATGCCCGGACGAAGCCCATATTTTTTCGCTACATCGGGATGTTGGCTCATTTTCACATACTCCAATAAACTCGCTAAAATGCGACGATCTTCTTCAGAAGGGGGAAGTGGCACTTCTTCAGCTACTTTTCGCAACGTCGGATGGCCATCTTTAATAATATCTTTCATCGTAATCACGTACCTTCACTCCTTATCCGCAAAGTAGACTACGTTTTATTATGGGGCATTATATGCAAAAGTGCAATCTGCGTACAAACATACATAAGCACGTTGTAAAACAGAAATAATACAGATTGAGAAAAATAAGTATAACAGATTCATAACACAGTTAAAATTTTCTAAATTTCATTTTTATATAGAAGGTGATAAGCAAACTCATTGACGAGCGTTGTCGAACGGTGTAAACTTAAAGTTGTAAAAAAACAGTTGTATTAATCACAATGGCTTTTTTCATTAATACAGCTTTTCATACACAAAACGTTGTAAAAACGAATCGTTTTTGGGCAAATTAAAAGGAGCATCATTTTATGCGTTGAAAAAGAAAGGATGAGGTGAACAACATGGGTAAAAAGCCCCTATTTGATGTGAAAAAGCAACTTGAAAAAGTCGCTGAGCAGTTCCCGACGTTTCAAATTTTAAACGAAGAAGGCGAAGTCGTAAACGAAGCGGCGATGCCAGATTTAACAGATGAGCAATTAAAAGAGCTCATGCGCCGCATGGTATATACGCGCGTGCTTGACCAACGTTGCATTTCGTTAAACCGTCAAGGACGTCTCGGCTTCTATGCGCCAACGGCAGGACAAGAAGCGAGCCAATTAGCGAGCCATTTTGCGTTAGAAAAAGAAGATTTCATTTTACCGGGCTATCGTGATGTTCCACAAATGATTTGGCATGGTTTACCACTTTACCAAGCATTTTTATTTTCACGTGGTCATTTCCATGGCAACCAAATTCCTGAAGATGTAAACGTGTTGCCACCACAAATTATTATCGGTGCCCAAATTATTCAAACAGCCGGCGTTGCGCTTGGCATGAAAAAACGTGGCAAAAAAGCAGTTGCAGTTACATATACAGGTGACGGCGGTGCATCGCAAGGGGACTTCTACGAAGGAATTAACTTCGCAGGCGCATTTAAAGCACCAGCGATCTTTATCGTTCAAAACAACCGCTTTGCGATTTCAACACCAGTCGAAAAGCAATCGGCAGCAAAAACAATCGCACAAAAAGCAGTTGCCGCAGGTATTCCGGGCATTCAAGTAGACGGAATGGACCCGCTTGCGGTATACGTTGCGGTGCGTGACGCTCGTGAGCGTGCGATTAACGGCGAAGGTCCAACGCTCATTGAAACGCTTTGCTTCCGTTACGGTCCACATACGATGGCAGGAGACGACCCAACACGTTATCGTTCGAAAGAGCTTGAAAACGAATGGGAGAAAAAAGATCCGCTCGTTCGCTTCCGTAAGTTTTTAGAAAACAAAGGATTATGGAGCGAAGAAGAAGAAAATCGCGTCATCGAACAAGCAAAAGAAGATATTAAAGAAGCGATTAAGAAAGCGGACGAAACACCAAAACAAAAAGTAACCGACTTAATGTCGATCATGTACGAAGAAATGCCAGCGTTCTTAAAAGAACAATACGAAATCTACAAAGAAAAGGAGTCGAAATAAGCCATGGCGCAAATGACAATGATTCAAGCAATCACGGATGCGTTGCGCGTAGAAATGCGCAAAGACCCGAATGTTCTTGTGTTTGGTGAGGACGTCGGTGTAAACGGCGGGGTATTCCGTGCGACAGAAGGATTGCAAGCAGAGTTTGGCGAAGACCGCGTATTTGACACCCCGCTTGCAGAATCAGGAATCGGCGGTTTAGCGATCGGTTTAGCGTTACAAGGATTCCGTCCTGTCCCTGAAATTCAGTTCTTTGGATTCGTCTATGAAGTGATGGATTCCATTTCTGGTCAAATGGCGCGCATGCGCTATCGTTCTGGCGGCCGTTTCCATGCGCCAATCACTGTTCGTTCGCCATTCGGTGGTGGCGTACATACGCCAGAATTACATGCCGATAGCTTAGAAGGGCTTGTTGCACAACAACCTGGATTAAAAGTTGTCATTCCATCGACACCATACGATGCAAAAGGCTTGCTCATTTCAGCCATTCGTGACAACGATCCGGTCATTTTCTTAGAGCATATGAAATTGTACCGTTCGTTCCGTCAAGAAGTGCCAGAAGGCGAATATACAATTCCAATCGGCAAAGCGGACATTAAGCGCGAAGGAACAGACGTATCGGTCATCACATACGGTGCGATGGTACATGAATCATTAAAAGCGGCAGCGGAGCTTGAAAAAGAAGGCATTTCTGTTGAAGTCGTTGACTTGCGCACCGTTCAACCGCTAGACATTGAAACGATTATCGCATCCGTTGAAAAAACAGGTCGTGCGGTTGTTGTACAAGAAGCGCAAAAACAAGCAGGTATTGCGGCAAACGTCGTTGCAGAAATTAACGAACGTGCGATTCTTAGCCTTGAAGCGCCAGTATTGCGCGTCGCGGCGCCAGATACAGTATATCCGTTCTCACAAGCAGAGCCAGTATGGTTACCGAACTTTAAAGATGTGATCGAAACAGTGAAAAAAGTGATGACGTTTTAATGGAGGGGACACGCCCCTCCACATTTAAGAAACAGGAGGTTGAGGTACAATGTCATTTGAATTTAAATTACCGGACATCGGTGAAGGGATTCACGAAGGTGAAATTGTCAAATGGTTCGTCAAACCGGGCGATGAAGTCAACGAAGATGATGTACTTTGCGAAGTGCAAAACGATAAAGCAGTCGTAGAAATTCCATCTCCAGTGAAAGGAAAAGTATTAGAAATTTTAGTGAGCGAAGGCACAGTCGCAACGGTTGGTCAAACGTTAATTAAATTTGATGCGCCAGGATACGAAAACTTAAAATTTAAAGGCGATCATGGCGACGAGCCAAAAGTAGAAGAAAAGGCAGAAGAAAAGAAAGAAGAAGGAAAACAAGAGCAACCAGCGCAAGCACAACCGAAAAAACGCGTCATTGCGATGCCATCTGTGCGCAAATATGCCCGTGAAAAAGGTGTCGACATTCGCCTCGTGCAAGGAACAGGTAAAAACGGTCGCGTGTTAAAACAAGACATCGATGCATACTTAGCAGGCAGTGCAGCTCCACAACCAGAAGCACAAGCGCAAACGGTAACAGAAACAGTTGCGTCAGCACAAGAACAAAAAGCAGCACCAGCTCCACAACCAGTTGTTGTTGAAGGTGAGTTCCCAGAAACACGCGAAAAAATGAGCGGCATTCGCCGAGCGATCGCCAAAGCGATGGTGAACTCGAAACATACGGCCCCACACGTCACATTAATGGACGAAGTCGATGTGACAAAACTTGTTGCGCATCGTAAGAAATTTAAAGACGTGGCAGCGCAAAAAGGCATTAAGTTAACGTTCTTACCATATGTCGTTAAAGCGTTAACGTCTGCGCTTCGCGAATATCCAGCGCTCAATACGTCGATTGACGATGCGACAGAAGAAATTATTCATAAACATTACTACAACATCGGAATCGCAGCGGATACGGATAAAGGCTTGCTCGTTCCGGTTGTTAAACATGCGGACCGCAAATCGATTTTTGCGATCGCGAAAGAAATTAACGAGCTTGCGACGAAAGCACGTGAAGGCAAATTAATGCCAAACGAAATGAAAGGTGCGACATGCACAATTACAAACATCGGTTCTGCAGGCGGTCAATGGTTTACACCAGTCATTAACCATCCAGAAGTTGCGATTTTAGGTATCGGTCGCATTTCAGAAAAGCCGATTGTGCGCGATGGTGAAATTGTCATCGCTCCAGTATTAGCGTTATCATTAAGCTTCGACCACCGCATGATCGACGGTGCGACAGCACAAAATGCGTTAAATCATATCAAACGTTTATTAAACGATCCTGAATTATTATTAATGGAGGCGTAATGCGATGGTAGTAGGCGATTTCGCAATTGAAACAGAAACTCTCGTCGTCGGTGCAGGTCCTGGCGGTTACGTCGCAGCAATTCGCGCGGCGCAACTCGGTCAAAAAGTAACGATCGTTGAAAAAGGAAACTTTGGCGGTGTGTGCTTAAACGTTGGATGTATTCCATCAAAAGCGCTCATCTCTGCCGGTCATCGTTACGAAATTGCGACACATTCGCAAGATATGGGAATTTTTGCAGAAAACGTAAAAGTTGACTTTTCCAAAGTGCAAGAATGGAAAGCAGGCGTCGTCAAAAAATTAACGAGCGGCGTGGAAGGCTTATTAAAAGGAAATAAAGTAGAAATCGTGCGCGGAGAAGCGTATTTCGTTGATGAAAATACCGTTCGCGTCATGACAGAAAATAGCGCGCAAACGTACAAATTTAAAAACGCGATTATCGCAACAGGTTCTCGCCCAATCGAGTTGCCAACGTTTAAATTTTCAAAGCGCGTCCTTGACTCGACAGGCGCATTAAACTTGCCTGAAATTCCAAAATCAATGGTCGTCATCGGCGGCGGTTACATCGGTACAGAGTTAGGGACAGCATACGCAAACTTCGGAACGAAAATTACAATTTTAGAAGGTGCAGATGAAATTTTATCTGGCTTCGAAAAACAAATGAGCGCCGTCGTTCGTCGTCGCTTAAAGAAAAAAGGTGTTGACGTCTTTACAAACGCCCTCGCCAAAGGTGTCGAAGAGCGTGAAGACGGCGTAACAGTCACATTTGAAGTGAACGGCGAAACGAAAACAATTGATGCTGAATACGTGCTTGTCACAGTCGGTCGTCGTCCGAACACAGAAGAAATGGGACTAGAACAACTCGGTATTAAAATGACTGAACGCGGCTTAATTGAAATCGACAAACAATGCCGCACAAGCGTGCCGAACATTTACGCGATCGGTGACATCGTTGCGGGTCCACCGCTTGCACATAAAGCGTCATACGAAGGAAAAATTGCTGCAGAAGCGATCGCTGGTCATCCGTCTGAAATTGATTACTTGGCGATTCCAGCTGTCGTCTTCTCTGACCCTGAATGCGCATCTGTCGGTTACTTTGAAAAACAAGCGATCGAAGAAGGCATCGACGTCATTACAGCGAAGTTCCCGTTTGGCGCAAACGGCCGTGCCCTTGCATTAAACGAAGCAGACGGCTTCTTAAAACTCGTCTTAACGAAAGACGATGGCGTCATTATCGGTGCGCAAATCGTCGGTCCAAACGCATCAGATATGATTGCGGAACTTGGCTTAGCGATCGAAGCCGGCATGACAGCCGAAGATATCGCTATGACGATTCACGCGCATCCAACGCTCGGTGAAATTACAATGGAAGCGGCTGAAGTGGCACTCGGTAGCCCAATTCATATTATTAACAAATAAAAAGAGGATGGCTTAGCCGTCCTCTTTCTCATTATTTTTCCCTTGCGATCATATGATGTTTGTAAGGGGTGTGTAAACATGTATGTCGTTTTTTTAGTTCAATTACTTATTTGGAGCTTATTTTCACTCGTTGAATGGAGATCTGCCCACGATCATTTTATTTTTAAAGCGTTGCTGTTTATGATATTTATGTACGTTGCTTTTTTGCTTGCGCTTCGGTTTCGTTTAACGAAAAGACAAGCATGTTGGACAACCTTATTGACGATCGCCATTTATTTTCTTTGTCGCGGGCTTTTTTGGGCTTATCGTTTGTAATAATACATCACACGTCCGTTAAATAAATGCAGTTTCCCCGCCATTTGTTTAGCGAAAAATTTACATAGTTCGTTCGCTTTTCCTTTATCGCCATGCGTCGCTCGTTTCGGCAATACAAACTCGACCGCACGCTCATGAACGCGACATTCAATCATATAATAGCGGTCGCTTTTTCCAACTAATACAATGCGATCTTCTTTTGTCACGATGTCATACGGGAAAGCAGATTCCGCATAGTCCCAAGCAAGCTGTTCACCCGTTTTTCGCGCGATATCCCGAAATTGTTCAAGCAATTGTTTGCATTGTTCTAACGTCACCGTCTCCCATGTCGATGCAGGGACAAGTTCAATCGTAGCTGTATAAGCCATTTTGTTCACCTCATATATGTTGAAATCACTTTCATTGTATCACGTACATATGTAAAAAAACAAATAATTGCGAAAATATGAATGGTACGATATAATAAAGTTTAATATACAAGAAGGAGGGAATGATATGCACGTATTTGAAAAATTGTATGATGAGCATGAAAAAGTAAAAGTGAGGTTCGTCGGCTTTACGACAAAAGACGTTCGCTACGATTTTGGCATCGTTTATACGAGCATGTTTTTTGGCAAGCCGCTCGTCATCTGTATGCAAACAGGCCGCTCAGCTCTCCTCGACCCGAAAGACATCGAAGACCACGACTACTTACAACGAATATTTCGCATCGACACAAAAGAACAAGCTGAAGATTTGGCTGAATTTTTCTCAGACATTTTACCAGCTACTCATCTTGCCGAACAATATGAATAAAATGGAGGAAGAGGCGTAAAATACGTCTCTTTTTTTGTTTAAATATGTCATACTAATTCCTATTGACAAAACAAATATGACATATTATTATGAAATCAGTAAAACGTTTTCAAACATTCCAAAGGAAAAGGGGTTATCGGGGATGGGTACAATTGTATGCCAAACATGCAATGCGACAATTGATCATTTTGAAGATGAAAAAGTGACGGTATTGTACGGTCAATGTTGTACGTGTGATTGTGAAGATGAGGAATAATAAGCTTTGGGGGATGGGGAGACATATATAGAGGGAAGGGATCGGCATAGTCGGTCTCTTTTTATTGATGAAAAAAGCGGAACTCCACACGAGCTAAGTAGTTCAGTTTTAAGGTAGAAAAATTAAATTAACTTCATAATTTTGAGTTCAATTCGCATACGAATTGGACTCTTTATTTTTGTTGATATATCAATATTTGAAGGGAAAATAGGTATGAAATAACACACGAATTGGCATACTAATTAGTAAATAGACAATGGCTGTTGGTCATATGCCAAAAGTTGTGCTAATTTCGTTGTTAATTTTAGGTCGAAAATTGTTATAATTTGAATAAGGAGGTTGATGTGCGGTGAAGTTCATTAAACCGAAGAATACCAATGCTGATAAGGTTGATTGGCTGATTTCCGAAAGGACTCAAGCCATCGTGAAATATTATGCCGAATACACTGAATACAGCGAAAGCGAAGTTGCCGATAAGTTCTTGCAAAACATCCTTGACGACAAAGACTTCATTAAATGGATTGAGCAAAAACGAAATAACAAACGATTAATAAAACAGATGGAAATTGAAGATATGGTGAAGGTGAAATCCATTGGCTAATTTGAAGCGGTTGTCTAATAAACAAGACTCAGTGGTATCGGTTGTTCCGCCTGTATCAGATGGCGACATCGAAGATAGGAAAAAACACTATGGCATTTTAGACACCACAAAATACGCTAAAAGATACAACCATTTACTTTTTACTCCTGTTCAATTTCATTGGAATGACAAGACATTTCAAATTCAATATAACTTTTGTACAGACCCATTCTGCAAATGGTTTGGAAGAGACCAAGAACGGTTTGAAAAGGTTTTAAACAAACCAAGTAGATATAAATTAACTGGAAGTACGAAGAACCGAAGTAAGGTTATTAGGTGCAACCCTGACCCCATACAGCCAAATATAGGTGTTGTATCGGACATTAGCTCCTATCCTTATTCTAATTGGTCTATCGCAGAAGAAATTAATCGGCTTGTCAGAATTGAAACAGTTCAAGATGTTGAGCCAGATTATGTGTTTCATAAAGAAGACTGTATAAACGAAGGTTTTACCCCTTTTGACCATAAAAAAGAGTTTTATAAGCAAGGGAAAAGCACAAGTAATTCTCAAAGGTGGCAATGCAAACAGTGTAAAAAATTACCAATGTTTTGCCGAACAGAAAACAATCCACCACCTATCACCAACAAAGAAATGACATACTTCCCACATTTGCAAAATTGCTATTAAACAAAGTTCCTATCAGCCGTGCTTGTGAAATTTTAGATATTGGGGTTGGAACCTATTATCAAAAGTTAGAATGGCTTTATCGTAGATGTTTAGAGTTTTTGGACAGATACGAAACAAAACCTTTAAAGAACAAGCATTTTAAGGAAATGTGGCTAAATACCGATAAGATGCATTATTTACTTAACAATGTTCGGAAAAAAGGTCAAGGTGGAAGTAAATTTCGGGGCTTGGAAGACTTAAATTTGCAAACATACATTGTCGTTACTTCAGAGGTTTTTTCAAGGTATGCCTTTCGTTCTGATGTCGCTTATGATTGGGATACTACCTTTGAAGAATTGGCTTTGGATACCATTCAATATAAAGATGACCGCTTGAATGAGTTTGCCAAGAAAAATGCAAGGTTAGATTTTTCTCATTATCCCCAAGAACCACCTAAAGAGAACGAAGAAGAATATGCTCAATATACGCACGACATTAATAAAATCAGACACAGAAGCCAATATGTAGATGGTCTTCACGTTAATGCGACATACACGAATATTGCTCATTATTGGCTGATTAAACAGCTTGTAAAGGCAAATGAATGGCGTATGATTAGCGATAATGACAGTTCAATCAAAACAGCCTTCTATCGTGTTTTTGCCAAAGAAATCAAACGATACGATGCCCATCACTTTCTAAGCCTTGTTGACCGAGAAAAATCAAGGAAACAAAGTTTGCAGGAGTTTGAAGATGCAAAACAGGATTTGTTAGAGTGGGGTTTTCAAAGCGGTTATGAAACAAAAAATTTGAGGAAGTTGGCTAAATATTATTTGACCGAACTGTTCCGCCGACACACTTTTCACGAACAAGTTTCAGAAGGGAAAAAGACCTTTAATAAATATGCCAATCAACCAATTGAGCATCCTTTGGCATCGAAAGATAAAGGCTTTCACTTGGTTGATTGCACAACAGACCTTTCCTCTATTGAACCAAAAGATATTGCTGAAATGGTGTTAGAGGTAAATGATAATGCCACCAATGCCTTTATCCAACAAATGCGAAGAAGGCTGTCCATTCTTGAACGCCCTTTAATGACGGCAAGAGGCGAAGGTAAAAGTTATATTTATGCTAACTTTAACCCGAAGTATGCTCAATATGCATTAACTATTCTAAGAACTTATTTTAATTTTTGCTTACCTTATAAATCTATGGATGGCAAAAAACTAACCCCTGCTCAACGACTTGGAATAACTGAAAAGGTTTTTGACATCAAAGATATAATCTACTTACGATAGTTTTCCACAATTTAGAAAGTGAATGTATAATTGTATATAATGCGTTTCAAAAGGGAGGGAACCTAAATGAACTGTTTAGGTTGTAATTTAGCAAATAAAGTAGAGGCTGTTAATGTAGTATTCGAAGACGATTATGTTTGTTGCATCTTAGACCACAATCCATACAACGAAGGACACGTTTTGATATTGCCTAAAAAACATATTCGTTACTTTGATGAACTTGACGAAAATACTGCAAACTCGATATTTAAGGCATCAAGGATTATTTCAAAAGCTATAAAAAAGTTGTTTAATCCTGATGGAATTACTGTGTGTCAAAACGGTGGAGCTTTTGATGAATTAACACATTTTCATATGCACATTGTTCCAAGATATGAAGGGCAAAACTTTGCAGATTTCTATACGGAAGATGGAGAAACCAACATTGAAGAAGAAAATAAATTAGAAGAGACAAAAAGAAAAATCATAAACACAATAAAGGTATTGGATTAAAATCCAATACCTTTTTGAATGCTAATTATATAGTTATTTTTTTATCAAAAACATATCTAAAACCCTTGATAATTAGAATGTTTTTTTACTTTTTCTACTTCTAAACTGAACTACTTACCACACGAGCTCCGCTTTTTTCATTTCTGATGTTCTTTAATGACGCGCAACGTTCGCAACGTATCGTCTTCTGGACCTTGAACAGGTAAGCCGACTTCGATATTTTTGCGAATGTAATTTAAATTTTCTTCTGTAATAATTTCACCTGGAATAAAAATTGGAATGCCCGGTGGATAAACCATGACAAACTCAGCAATAATGCGTCCGGCTGACTCGTCAAATGGCACGACTTCCGTTTCAGCATAAAACGCATCGCGCGGCGTAAGTGCAAGAATCGGAATGTCAGGTAAAAGCACTTTCGGCTTTTTCCCGACTTCTGCTTGATGGCGAAATTCGTTTGATAAATGGCGAAGCGCATCGACTAATATGTTCGTCTCGCGTTCAGTATCTCCCGGTGTAATAATACATAAAATGTTATATAAATCAGATAACTCCACTTCAATGTTGTAACGTTCACGCAACCATTTTTCTACTTCATAGCCTGTTATTCCAAGCTCTTTCACAGAAATAATGAGCTTCGTCGGATCGTAGTCAAACGTCGCTTTTGTGCCGATAATTTCTTTTCCGACGCAATATAAATAGTCGATGTCGTTAATTTTTTTGCGCGTTTCATTCGCCAGGCGAATCGCTTGTTCCGCAAGCTCATGCCCTTGCGTCGCTAGCCGTTTGCGCGCCACATCAAGCGAAGCAAGCAACAAGTAAGACGTCGATGTTGTCGTTAACATGCTTAAAATCGCCTGCACTCGTTTAGGTGACACAAGCCCTTTTTTCACGTTTAAAATCGAGCTTTGCGTCATCGAACCGCCCAGTTTATGCACGCTCGTTGCTGCCATATCCGCACCTGCTTGCATCGCCGATAGCGGTAAATCTTCATGAAAGTGAATGTGCACACCGTGCGCCTCGTCAACAAGAACAGGAACGCCGTACGCGTGGGCAATGTCAACGATGCGTTTTAAGTCACCAGCAATGCCAAAGTACGTCGGGTTAATGACGAGCACCCCTTTGGCGTCTGGATGTTGCTTTAATGCACATTCTACCGCTTCTGGCGTAATGCCGTGTGAAATGCCAAGCTCTTTATCAATTTCAGGATGAACGAAAATCGGTGTCGCTCCTGAAAAGACGATGGCAGACATGACCGATTTATGCACGTTGCGCGGAACGATAATTTTATCGCCAGGTCCTGCGACAGACATGACCATCGTCATAATCGCGCCGCTTGTCCCTTGCACGGAAAAAAACGTATAGTCCGCCCCAAACGCTTCCGCCGCAAGCTCTTGAGCACGTTTAATCATTCCTTTTGGCTGATGTAAATCATCAAGCGGACCGATATTAATTAAATCCATCGCTAACGCATTTTCCCCAATAAAAGAGCGAAACTGCTCGTCCATGCCTGCTCCTTTTTTATGACCAGGAATATGAAATTGAATCGGATTTTTCTTTATATGCTCTAACAGTCCGGTAAATAACGGTGTTTCATACTGTGACAATTTCGCTGTACACCTCTTTAACTTGGATTTACATAAAACAAAGTGAATTATAGCACTTCTTTATACGTTTGGAAAGATGATTTTTTTGCTTAAAAATCAAAATTGCTGCATATTTCTACATTTATTGTTTGTGAAGGACTTTTCTTTATGAGCGAAGAATGATAAAAAGTAAAGGGGGAATGATGTGTGAACTGGAACACGAGAGTAACCGAATTGTTAGGCATCCGTTATCCAATCATTCAAGGAGGGTTAGCGTATTTAGCGTATGCCGATTTAGCGGCGGCGGTGTCGAATGCCGGGGGGCTAGGGCAAATTACAGCGATGTCGCTCGAGACGCCAGATGAGTTGCGAGAAGAAATAAAAAAAGTGCGCGAAAAAACGGACAAACCATTTGGCGTTAATTTTGCGATTGGACAACATGGACGTCCATTTGCACATATGCTTGATGTGGCGATTGAAGAAAACGTGCCGGTCATTTCGATGACGGGCGGAAATCCTGCACCTATTTTTGAACAGTTAAAAGGTGTGCCGGTGAAAAAGCTTGTGCTCGTTGCGGCAGTACGACAAGCGGTGAAAGCGGAGGAACTCGGCGCAGATGCGGTCATGGTCGTCGGTCAAGAAGGGGGCGGACATCTCGGTAAACATGACATCGGGACGTTCGTATTAGTGCCGCGCGTCGTCGATTCCGTGTCCATTCCTGTCATCGCTTCAGGCGGCATTGGCGACGGTCGTGGGCTGATGGCTGCCCTTGCGCTTGGAGCGGAAGGCATCGAAATGGGTACGCGCTTTATTGCAACAAAAGAATGCATTCATGCCCATCCTGTGTATAAACAAATGCTCGTGGAACGTACAGAAAGCGACACGGTCGTCATTAAACGATCGCTCGGTGCCCCTGCGCGCGCTTTGTTAAACGAATGGACGGAAAAAATTTTACAATTTGAACAAGAAGGAAAAGGGTATGAACAACTAAAAGAGTACATTAGCGGAAAAGCGAATAGGCGGTTTATTTACGACGGCTATACGGAAGAAGGATTTGCATGGGCGGGGCAAGTGATTGGACTGATTCATGACGTGCCGACAGTTGCTGAACTTTTTGCGCGCATGATCAACGAGGCGGAACAAATTCGCGCACGTTGGGCAAACTAAAACGAGACAGATGACAAAGAAAGGTGAACATCATGAAATATGCTTATCCGATTGATTACAGTTGGTCAACAGAAGAAATCATCGACGTCATTAAATTTTATGAAGGGATTGAAGAAGCGTACGAACAAGGCATTGAACGAGAGCGACTGATGAACTTATATCGCCGCTTTAAACAAATCGTCCCAAGCAAAGCCGAGGAGCGAAAACTATGTGATGAGTTCGAAAAAGTAAGCGGCTATTCATCATACGAAACGATCAAAAAAGGAAAAGAGTTGTCCAACGGAGATATTGTGAAAATGTAAAGTTGCATATCCCCTTTCCGTTACATAGTATATAAAAAAGAATTTTCAGAAAAAATAAAGACGGAAGGGGTGCACGAGATGAGAAAAACAGCCGATGGATTCAAAAAAATGGATGGAGAAAGACGAATCAAAGTATTAAAACTTGAAGTCGATTACGAACTAGCCACCCTTTATGAAGCGATGTTAGAAAATAATGAAGCGAAAAAAAACGAATGTAAACGAAAATTAGAAAAACTACGCCAAGAACTTATTCGTCTGTCGAACTGAAAGGCGGCAAGCGCCGCCTTTTCTACATAAGTATATGCAGGAGGTATGATATGTGGAACGAAATTGATCAACATATGCAGCATTGGATTCGTGAAGCAGGGGAGCGCATCCGCGATGCGTTTCAAACGAAACTAAAAATCGAAACGAAATCAAGCCCGTCTGACTTAGTGACAAACGTCGATCGGGAAATCGAACAGTTTTTTATTGAGCGCATTCGTCGGACGTATCCGACACACCGCATTTTAGGAGAAGAAGGGCTCGGGGATACGCTTGAAGCGCTAGACGGCGTCGTTTGGATTATCGACCCGATTGACGGAACGATGAATTTCGTTCATCAACAGCGCCATTTCGCGATTTCCGTCGGGGTGTTTCAAGATGGCGTCGGCATGCTTGGCTACATTTACGATGTGGCGTTTGACGAACTATATTATGCACAAAATGGAAAAGGGGCATTTTTAAACGGCACACCGCTTCCACCGCTTGAGAAAACAACGCTTGATCGCTCGATCATTTCATTAAATGCGACGTGGGTGACGGAAAACCGTCGCATCGACCCGAACGTCCTTGCCCCGCTTGTGAAAAAAGCGCGCGGCACGCGTTCGTACGGCTCTGCGGCACTTGAGATGGCGTATATCGCAGCGGGTAAACTTGATGCGTACATGACGCTTCGGTTGTCGCCGTGGGATATTGCCGGTGGGATGGTCATCGTGCAAGAAGTAGGCGGTGTGGTAACAAACTTGTACGGTGAGCCGCTCAATATGATTGAAAAAAGCTCCGTGTTCGTTTCAAAGCCGGGATTGCATGAAGAAATACTTGCGATCATTCAGCGCTAACTACCGATTGTTAGCGCTTTTTCTTTTTTTTAGTGAAAACCCAAGACCCATCACGCCAAAAAAAGCAATCATCGAGCCGACGATCGCTGGCACATGTCGATAAGCGATCGCAATGCCGGTGCCTATTAACGTCATCGTCGCAAGTAGCGCTATCATAAAAAAAAGCGGTTGAAATTTATTCATATGTTCTCCTCCTCTTTCCTTTAGATTACAACAAAACATTCCGCTTTTCTACTATGTTTGTGCTATAATAGACGCGCAATGTTGAAAAATAGGAGTTGAATGAATTGAGAAACGATATTCGTAACATCGCGATTATTGCGCACGTCGACCACGGAAAAACGACGTTAGTCGACCAATTGCTTCGCCAATCGGGCACGTTTCGGGCGAACGAACAAGTGGAAGAACGGGCGCTTGACCGCAACGATTTAGAACGTGAACGAGGCATTACGATTTTAGCAAAAAATACAGCCATTCAATACAAAGGCACGCGCATTAACATTTTAGATACGCCGGGACATGCGGACTTCGGCGGAGAAGTGGAACGCATTATGCGGCTTGTCGATGGGGTGTTGCTCGTTGTCGATGCGTACGAAGGATGTATGCCGCAAACGCGCTTCGTCTTAAAAAAAGCGCTTGAACAAAACTTAACGCCTATTGTCGTCGTCAATAAAATTGACCGCGAATTTGCTCGACCGCACGAAGTCGTCGATGAAGTGATCGATTTATTTATTGAGCTTGGGGCATCAGAAGACCAACTTGAGTTTCCGGTCGTGTACGCTTCAGCCATTAACGGCACCGCAAGTTTAGATGCGGACAAACAAGATGCCGATATGACGGCGCTATTTGAAACGATTATTGAACATATTCCAGCGCCAATCGACAATAGCGACGAGCCGCTTCAATTTCAAGTGGCGCTTCTCGATTATAACGACTACGTCGGTCGTATTGGGATCGGACGCATTTTCCGCGGGCGCATGCAAGTGGGGCAGCAAGTCGCGCTGATGAAGCTAGACGGTTCTGTGAAGACGTTTCGCGTCACAAAGCTGTTTGGCTTCCTCGGGTTAAAACGTATTGAAATTGAAGAAGCGAAAGCGGGCGATTTAGTTGCCGTTTCCGGAATGGAAGATATTAACGTAGGCGAAACGGTATGTCCGCTTGACGTGCAAGAAGCGTTGCCACCGCTTCGTATTGACGAACCGACGTTGCAAATGACGTTTCTTGTGAACAATAGCCCGTTTGCTGGTCGGGAAGGAAAACATGTGACTGCAAGAAAAATTGAAGAACGTCTTCGTTTACAGTTAGAAACAGACGTCTCGCTTCGCGTTGAACCAACCGATTCTCCTGATGTATGGATCGTGTCAGGGCGCGGAGAGTTGCATTTATCCATTTTAATTGAAAATATGCGTCGGGAAGGTTTTGAACTGCAAGTATCCAAACCAGAAGTCATTATGAAAGAAATCGACGGCGTCATGTGCGAGCCGGTCGAGCGCGTGCAAATTGATATTCCTGAAGAATATACGGGGGCGATTATGGAGTCGCTTGGGGCGCGCAAAGGGGAAATGATCGATATGATCAATAATGGAAACGGACAAGTGCGCCTTATTTTCCTCGTTCCAGCGCGCGGACTAATCGGCTATCGGACAGAATTTATGTCGCTTACGCGCGGATACGGCATTTTAAACCATTCGTTCGACAGCTATCAACCTGTCATCCCAGGTCAAATCGGTGGCAGACATCAAGGGGTACTCATTTCGATGGAGACAGGAAAAGCGACGGCTTATGGCATTATGCAAGTCGAAGACCGCGGCGTCATTTTCATCGAACCGGGAACGGAAGTGTATGAAGGGATGATCGTTGGCGAACATAGTCGCGACAATGATTTAGTCGTGAACGTATGTAAAATGAAACATGTGACAAACGTTCGCTCTTCAACGAAAGAACAAACGGTGACGATGAAAAAACCACGCCTTATGACGTTAGAAGAAGCGCTTGAATATTTAAACGACGACGAATATTGCGAAGTGACGCCACAATCGATTCGCTTGCGGAAAAAAATATTAGATAAAAACGAACGCGAAAAAATCGCGAAAAAGAAAAAACTCGCTGAGCAAAAGAAATAGGAGGATTTTTCATGGATGTGATCGGTCGCCTGTCGTTTTTCGCTTCGCTATACAACGTGCACGAACAACCGACGAAAGGGATGTGGCTGTTGTACGTGACGATCATCGTTTTATCGATCATCGTCTATCGGCTCGGCTTTGCGCGCGAGCTGCCGCTATTAAAAAACGTCGTCATTTACGCGCTACTTGTGCTTGGCTGCACGATTTTAACGTTTTTTGCCGTCTTTTTACCTGTGGCGGAAGGATTGCTTGTCGCAGCGATCGTATTAATGATTTATAAATGGCGTCTTCGTCGTGAGGGGGAACGCGCGTGAAACTACAAGATGCGGTGTACAATTGGCTGACGATTAAAGTGGTCGCACAGGCGCGCCCGGATGATACGGCGGCACAAGAGACGGAACAATTTTTTGCCGACTTATTGCGTGAAGATCATGCGATTGAGCAAATCGCATTTACAAAAGAAGATGACGTATATACGGTCACATGTACGGCAAACGACGAATCACGCACGTTTCGTTTTCCAGCCGAACTCGTTGAAGCGATGCTCGATCAAATCAATCGTGAACCAGACAAATATGCCAATTACGAATAAGCGCCTATGCTTCGTGCAAGGCGCTTTTTTTATTACCATTCCGTTTCGTGTTTGCTCGTTCGGAAAAAGCGAAATTTGCCGGTGGCAAGCCGCTCGTTCGTTTTTTTCTCAATGCGCTCATGGCACGTTTCGCACATATATGTATGAATCGGGCGGTTGCGCAACCGTTTTGCCAGCAACGTTTCGTCGTCTAACGTATCTATTTTTTCACAAAGAATGCATCGTACTCTCATCGTCAAACCTCACATGTTTTTTTACGAATTAGTATATCATATCATTTGAAAGTGTGTGAAAAAAAGGTATGATAAAAATAAGGAGGGATACATATGCCAAATGCGGTAGAACCGACATTAATTGAGCCTTTGTTCCAAGCGTTGCAAAAAGAACGATTTGTCATTGTATGTACGATCGACCATGAAACAGGTGCACCAAATGCAAGCGCCATTTCATGGGTGTACGCGCCGGCGCACGATAAAGTATATTTTGCCGTCGATCAACGCTCGCGCATTGTCGCAAATGTGCAGGCGAATCCAGCGATGTCCATCGTTTTAATCGCAAACGAATCGACGTATTCCATTAGCGGAAAAGCGCATGTGAAAGTTGAAAAACTAGAAAACGTTCCGTTGAAGCTTGCAGTTATTCAAGTCGATATTGAAGAAGTGCGCGATGTGATGTTTTACGGTGCAAAAATTGCACTCGAACCGAAATACGAAAAAACGTATGATGCGCAAGCTGCTGCCAAGCTCGATCAACAAGTGATGAGCGCGTTAAAACAAGCATAAGCCGAGCAATATGCTCGGCTTATTTCATATGGTCGTTTGATTGTTTTTGTTGCTCTTTTTCTAGTTGCTTTTGTTCACCATCGTTTAACTGCTTATCGTTTTGTCTTGTTGAACGCGGATTTGTCGTTTGTAAAAAGTCGCTTGGGATTTCAGGCATGACGCGTCCGACAATCGCTGCTAACTCGTCCATAAATCCTTGAATCGGCTTTCCTTTCTCTACTTGCTTTTGAATGGCTCTCAGCCGCGTATTTAAATCCGCATCCGCAATGACGATCGCATTGGCCCCGTACGGATCTTTTTGTAAACTTTCCACAACGGAATATTTCACCGTTCCAACGCGCGACGGATCAAGTTTAGCATTGACATCAATGCCTACTAACGCATATTTCCCAACAACTAATACGGTCGCATCGTTCACATTCGGCACGCTGCTCGCAAGATTTGCGAGATGACGCGCGATTTGTTGCCCGGATTTATCGACGATTTTTTCATTTGTCGTATTTTTCACATGAACGAGCGAGTCGCGATTATTCGGTTGCGCTTGTTGTCCGCAGGCACTTATAAAAAGCAACATGAAGATGATGATATATTTCAATGGTTCCACCCCTTTTCGACTTTAACTTTATTTTGCAAAACTTCTTCTATCTTTATGCGTCCGTTCATATATATAAACAACAATCCCGTCCACCGACGGTCGTCAAGGGGGAGAAAACGTGGGCAAAAAAATATACGTATTAGATACAAACGTGCTTTTGCAAGATCCGTATTCTATTTTTTCCTTTCAAGATAATGAAGTGGTCATCCCGGCTGTCGTATTAGAAGAAGTGGACTCGAAAAAGCGATATATGGATGAAATCGGAAGAAATGCTCGCCAAGTATCTAAAATTATTGATAGCTTAAGAAAAAACGGAAAGCTGCATGAAAAAATTCCGCTCGATCATGGTGGGGTGTTGCGCATTGAATTAAATCATCGCTCGTTTCATCAACTGCAAGAAATTTTTGTTGAAAAAACGAACGACAATCGCATTTTAGCCGTCGCGAAAAATTTATTGCTTGAGGAACAGTCGAAAGAAAACGGTCGCCCTGTTATTTTAGTCAGTAAAGATGCGCTCGTACGTGTCAAAGCTGATGCGATTGGGCTAGAGGCGGAAGATTTTTTAAGCGACCGCGTCGTTGAAATTGACCATATTTACACCGGATTTTTAGATTTGTACATAAGCCCAGAACATTTGGCGCGCTTTTATGAAAAAGGCGAACTTGTGCTGGCGGAAATTACAAACCACCCATTTTATCCGAACCAATTTATTATTATGAAAGATGCACTTGGCGGTTCGTCATCGGCGCTCGGTATGGTCGATCATACAGGAAAAAAAGTGCGCAAACTTGTATTTCATTACGATCATATTTGGGGCATTCGTCCGCGCAACGTGCAACAAACGATGGCATGTGAATTGTTGCTTCGCACCGACATTCCGCTTGTGACGCTGATCGGAAAAGCAGGAACAGGAAAGACGCTGCTTGCGTTAGCGGCCGGACTGATGCAGACGGAAGATATGCGGTTATATAAAAAATTGCTTGTCGCTCGTCCGATTGTACCTGTCGGGAAAGATATCGGCTATTTGCCAGGCGAGAAACAAGAAAAATTACGACCGTGGATGCAACCAATTTTTGATAACTTACATTTTTTATTCGATACGAAAAAGCCGAGTGAACTTGATGCGATTTTATCAGGCATGGGATCCATTGAAGTTGAAGCGCTCACGTATATACGCGGACGGAGCATTCCAGAACAGTTTATTATTATTGATGAGGCGCAAAATTTAACGAAACATGAAGTGAAGACGATTTTAACGCGCGTCGGGGAGCGAAGTAAAATTGTGTTAATGGGTGATCCGGCCCAAATCGATCATCCGTATTTAGACGAATACAATAACGGGCTCACATATGTTGTTGAAAAATTTAAAGAACAAAAAGTAGCGGGGCACGTGCGGTTAGTGAAAGGAGAGCGTTCATCGCTTGCGCAACTTGCGGCAGACCTTTTGTAAGAAAAGAGGCAAAACGCCTCTTTTCACTCGACGATAAACGCCCGTACGTGGGTAATTGGGTTGTCGCGATTTGAACCATCGCCAAAATAAATATGGACAGGTCCATCTTCTTTGAGCGGTTTGCCGTCTTTTGAAAAACATAATAGTAGCTCATAAGCATCAGCAAGTGAAATCGTCGTATCGCCGTTTTCTGTGACGATGGTGAACTGTGTTGCATTCTCATTCGGTTCCGCGTTGCGTAAAAACGGGGCAAACGGCATGCCGAACGTACCGGTTAATATTTTTTCTTTTTCAAATTGCTTTTCGGTTTGCAGCGTCGGAGGCGACACCGCTCCTTCTTGAATTTCACGATCCCAATACGCTGAAATGTTTTGAATGTCGTCTATGTCTTCTTGTTGTTCAATTTGTGGATGACGTGTAAAATAAGTATGTACATCTACTTTTCGATCGTCAAAAATCCATACGCTCGGATCGAGTGTAATCGTAAATTTGACGTTCCCTTTGATGACGATGACCATGTTTATTCCCCCTATCTGCCTTTCATTATATGATGAAAGCGTTTGTTTGTAAAATGAATCGGTCAAGGCATGATGCTTGCATTTTTTTCGTATTCACGATAAGATGAAGAAACAGGAACGTACGGAACGGAGGGGTCAACGTGACGCCTGAAGTGGCGATAAACTTTCGAGAAAGAGCCTATTCGTTATTGCAAGCGGATGCGGAAAAAATTGTGAAGCTTATTCAAGTGCAAATGGATCACTTAACGATGCCACAATGTCCGCTATATGAAGAAGTGTTAGATACGCAAATGTTCGGGTTATCCCGTGAAATTGATTTTGCGGTCCGATTAGGACTTGTCGATGAAAAAGACGGGAAGGCCATTTTAGACCGACTTGAGCGCGAGCTTTCGGCATTGCATGAAGCGTGCACGAAAAAGAAGAAAAAATGACAAAAACTCAAACGAATTTCGTTTGGGTTTTTTCTGTTTTATAGTACAATGCAAATAAGACAGTGAAAAGGAAGATGGGTCAGATGCGCTTGAAAACGTTTATGAAATATCATGATTATCCGTTAATCATCGCTGTATTTTTATTATCGCTGTTTGGGCTTATCATGGTATATAGCGCGAGCATGATTACAGCAGTCACTCGTTTCCATACGGCGAGCGATTATTTTTTCCAAAAACAAAAATGGGCGTGGATCATCGGAACATGTATGTTTTTATTCCTTGCATTTGTTCCGTATAAACATTATGCGCGCAAAAAGTTTTTGCAATTTGTTTTTTTTGCCATGCCTTTGCCGCTCATTTATGTCCTTTTGTTTGGACATACAGCAAACAATGCCACAAGCTGGATTAAAATCGGACCTATTAACATTCAGCCAGCTGAATTTGCGAAAATCGGCTTAATTGTATATTTAAGCGGGGTGCTAGCAAACAAACAAAAAAAATTGCAAACTTCCCCGCAAGACGTGCTCTTTCCCGTTTATTATATGTTGTTCATTTGCTTGCTTATTTTCTTGCAGCCAGACGTTGGAACGATGATCATTATCGCGTTCATTTGCGCAGCGATTATCTTCTCTTCTGCCGCCAGCAAACGGCTATTAATGAAACAGTTGTTATTGTTCGGCTTGATTGCTAGTCTTGTCGTGCTTGTTTCCGGTCCGTTTATATATGATAAAGTTTTCACCAAAGTACGCATGGCGCGTATTTACAGTTTTCTCGATCCATTTGCATATCCTCAAAAAGAAGGATACCAGCTCATTAACTCGTACTTTGCGATCGCAAACGGAGGCTTAAAAGGGCTAGGACTTGGACAAGGCATTCAAAAGTACGGTTATTTGCCGGAAGCGCATACGGACTTTATTATGGCGGTCATTGCCGAAGAACTTGGCTTATTTGGTGTTTCATTCGTCCTTCTTTTATTATCGTTTATCGTCTTGCGTGGTTTTTCTATTGCAAGAAAATGCCACGATGCGTTTGGCAGTTTATTAGCGATTGGCATTTCGACGATGATTGGCTTTCAAGCATTTATCAACCTCGGTGGAATTTCAGGAATGATTCCACTTACAGGTGTCACTTTGCCGTTTGTGAGCTACGGCGGCTCATCGCTCGTTTTACTTATGATGTCTGTCGGCGTATTAGCGAACATTTCTGCAGTGACAAACTACGAAAAGCATAAAAATGAAAAAAGCAATATTCAAAAAAATCATATTTCTTTTTCGTAATCCTATTTACAAATACAGAAAATTCGTTATAGTTTTTATATGAAGAATAGGGGGAGGATCACATATGAGGCGTATTCAAAAAGTACTTGTCGCAAACCGTGGAGAAATTGCGATTCGCGTCTTTCGTGCATGCAACGAGCTTGGCATTCGCACCGTTGCGATTTATTCGCGCGAAGACGCAGGATCGTACCATCGCTATAAGGCAGATGAAGCGTATTTAGTCGGGGAAGGAAAAAAACCGATTGAAGCGTATTTAGACATTGAAGGCATTATTGAAATCGCAAAAATGCATGATGTCGACGCGATTCATCCAGGATACGGCTTTTTATCGGAAAACATCGAATTTGCGAAACGATGCGAAGAAGAAGGCATCATTTTTATCGGTCCACGCCAAGAGCATTTAGATATGTTTGGCGATAAAGTAAAAGCGCGTCACCAAGCGAAACAAGCGGACATTCCAGTCATTCCGGGAAGCGATGGCCCTGTGCAAAGCTTGGAGGACGTCGTGCGCTTCGGTGAGACATACGGTTATCCGATGATCATTAAAGCGGCATTAGGTGGCGGCGGTCGCGGGATGCGCATCGTTCGTTCGCAATCCGAAGTAAAAGAAGCATACGAGCGCGCGAAATCGGAAGCGAAAGCAGCCTTCGGTAGCGATGACGTATATGTCGAGAAATTAATTGAAAATCCAAAACATATTGAAGTGCAAATTTTAGGCGATGCATACGGCAACATCGTTCATCTATACGACCGTGATTGTTCCGTACAACGTCGCCATCAAAAAGTGGTCGAAGTGGCGCCGAGTGTATCGCTTTCTAAGGAGCTTCGCGAAGAAATTTGTGAAGCGGCAGTCAAACTTATGAAAAACGTGCAATACGTCAACGCAGGAACGGTCGAGTTTCTCGTTTCTGGAGATAAGTTTTACTTTATTGAAGTCAATCCGCGCATTCAAGTCGAGCATACCATTACTGAAATGATTACGGGCATCGATATTGTCCAATCGCAAATTTTAATTGCGGAAGGTCATGCGCTACATAGCGAAAAAGTTGGCATCCCGAAACAAGAACATATTCATGTGCACGGATATGCGATTCAGTCGCGCGTCACAACAGAAGATCCGCTAAATCACTTTATGCCAGACACTGGGAAAATTATGGCATACCGCTCAGGCGGTGGCTTCGGCGTTCGCTTAGATGCAGGTAATAGTTTCCAAGGAGCAGTCATTACACCGTATTACGATTCGCTATTAGTGAAAGTGACGACGTGGGCGTTAACGTTTGAACAAGCAGCGGCGAAAATGTTACGCAACTTGCGTGAGTTTCGTATTCGCGGCATTAAAACGAACATCCCGTTTTTAGAAAACGTCGTCCAACATCCGAAATTTTTAACAGGGGAATATGATACATCGTTTATTGATACGACACCGGAGCTCTTTATTTTCCCGAAACGAAAAGACCGTGGGACGAAACTGTTATCATATATCGGAACGGTCACCGTAAATGGATTTCCAGGCATCGGAAAAAAGAAAAAGCCCGTATTTGATCCACCGCGCATTCCGAAAATAAACTATATCGAACCGATGCCAAAAGGAACGAAACAAATTTTAGATGAGCGTGGAGCAGACGGACTTGTTCAATGGATTAAAGAGCAAAATCGTGTGTTGCTAACGGATACGACGTTTCGTGATGCCCATCAATCGCTTTTAGCGACGCGCGTGCGCACAAACGACTTGATGCGCATCGCGGAACCAACGGCGCGTTTATGGCCGCAGTTGTTTTCGATGGAAATGTGGGGCGGAGCGACGTTTGACGTCGCATATCGCTTCTTAAAAGAAGATCCATGGGAGCGCCTCATTCAATTGCGCGAAAAAATTCCAAACGTCTTGTTTCAAATGTTGCTTCGCGCCTCGAATGCTGTCGGATATAAAAACTATCCAGATAACGTCATTCGTGAGTTCGTTGCAAAATCAGCTGAAGCAGGCATTGACGTATTCCGCATTTTCGATAGTTTAAACTGGGTGAAAGGAATGACGGTTGCAATCGATGCAGTACGTCAATCTGGAAAAGTAGCGGAGGCAGCTATTTGTTATACGGGCGATATTTTCGATCCAGCGCGCACAAAATACAATCTCGACTACTATAAAAACTTAGCGAAAGAGCTCGAACAAGCAGGCGCGCACATTTTAGCGATTAAAGATATGGCGGGGCTATTAAAGCCACAAGCCGCGTATACGTTTATTTCCGCTTTAAAAGAAGTCGTCGATATCCCGATTCATTTGCATACGCACGACACAAGCGGCAACGGCATTTATACGTATGCGAAAGCGATTGAAGCAGGGGTAGATATTGTAGACGTCGCGGTTAGCTCCATGGCTGGTTTAACGTCACAACCGAGCGCCAATACGCTTTATTATGCGCTAGAAGGAACCGAGCGTGCGCCAGAAGTGGATATTGCATCGCTTGAAAAATTATCGCGTTATTGGGAAGATGTGCGCCAATATTATGCGGACTTTGAAAGCGGCATGAACGCGCCGCATACGGAAGTATATATGCACGAAATGCCGGGCGGACAATATAGCAACTTACAACAACAAGCAAAAGCAGTCGGCTTAGGAGATCGTTGGGATGAAGTAAAAGAAATGTATCGTCGTGTCAACGATTTATTTGGCGACATCGTAAAAGTGACGCCATCATCGAAAGTCGTTGGTGATATGGCGCTATATATGGTACAAAACAATTTAACAGAACAAGACATTTACGAACGCGGGGACACGCTTGACTTCCCTGATTCCGTTGTTGAGCTATTTGAAGGCTATCTCGGTCAACCGCATGGCGGATTCCCTGAAACATTGCAACGTATTATTTTAAAAGGGCGCGAACCAATTACCGTCCGTCCGGGCGAGCTATTAGAGCCGGTCGACTTTGAAAAGTTAAGAGAAGAACTGTACCATCTCATTCAGCATGAAGTGACTGACTACGATGTGTTAGCTTACGCGCTTTATCCGAAAGTATTTGTCGAATATGCGCGTACCGTTGAACAGTTCGGTGACGTATCTGTTTTAGATACGCCAACATTCTTATACGGCATGCGTCTCGGTGAAGAAATTGAAATCGAAATTGAAAAAGGAAAAACATTAATCGTCAAGCTCGTTGCAATCGGTCAGCCACAAGCAGACGGGACGAGAGTTGTTTACTTCGAACTAAACGGTCAGCCGCGCGAAATTGTCGTGAAAGACGAAAGCATTAAAACGACGATTGTCGCACGTGTGAAAGCAGATCGTAACAATCCGAACCATATTGCTGCGACGATGCCAGGAACAGTGGTAAAAGTGCTTGTGGAAAAAGGAGAAAAAGTGAAAAAAGGCGACCATTTAATGATTACAGAAGCGATGAAAATGGAAACGACTGTTCAAGCACCGTTTTCAGGCGTTGTCAAAGATATTTATGTCAAAGGTGGCGACGCGATTCAAACGGGAGATTTATTAATTGAATTAGCCGAAAAATAAAAGAACGAGGGATCCCTCGTTCTTTTATTTTAATACGGCAGATGGAATGACGTTCGATTCATGTCGCGCTTCCTTTTCTTTTTTACTGCGCGTTGCCAGTAGCACAAAGTAACTTAACACGCCGAACAAACATGAAATGAAAAACGCATGAGCTAAGGCGACGTATAAATTCAATTCTGTAAAAACGACGAGCGCTCCTGTGGCGACTTGGCAGCTGACGAGAATAAGCGCAATCAGCCAACCCCAATATATAATCGGTTGTCGTTTATATCGTTTCATTGCATCAATCGTTGCTATTAAAATCCAAACAAATAATAACCCTGCGGCTAAACGGTGCCCCATTTGTACCCATTCATGTAGTTGCGTCGGGAATATGCGCGTTTGCGCGCAAAACGGCCAGCTCGGGCACGCTAAACTCGCTTGTTTATGACGAACGAGCGCTCCTGTGTATACGACGATATAGCAATAAGAAATAATGCCATAAATATGAAATTTCATCTTGCGATCAAGCACAACAGATGCAACATCAAATTTTTTATCGACTTCAAAAATAAACAACGTCAATAAAAAGACGGCCGCAAATGAAATTAACGAAATACCAAAGTGAAGCGCCAGCACAACGTCCGATTGTCCCCACACGACCGCAGCGGCCCCGATCAGCCCTTGTAAGACGAGAAACACAAACGAAATGATCGCTAAAAATTTCGTTTCGCGAATATGACCGATCGCTTTCCATGCCCAAATCGATAAAATGAGCACCATCAACCCGACGACGCCGGAGACGACACGGTGGCTTAATTCAATCAACAACTCTGCTGTAATATTGGATGGAATAAGCTGTCCGTGACAAAGCGGCCACGAACGTCCACAACCCATCCCTGATCCTGTTTTTGTCACAAGCGCTCCACCAATTAAAACGAAAAGCATGCCGATTGTTGTCGCTACCGCAAACCATTTCAAAAGCCGTCGCAATGTATTCACTTCCTTAACGTAAAATTTTATATAGCCAATGTCTAGTAAAAACTGTATAATAAATGTGAAATACGTGTGAAAAATTCTACTCTCATATTAGCGGAAAATGTCGAAAAGCGCAAAGTTTTATTATTTTACAATATAGCAAACGTGACAAATGTAGTTGAATATTTGTATGGAGTTTGCTAGAAATATAAGTGCAGTTATTTTTCAATGTTTTCATCGTAGCAATCTCGCTTTGACACAAATTCGACACAATTAAGACAAAAAAAGTTCACAAATTGACGAAGAAATGTGCTTTAATATACAGAGACGACATATCGTTATCGTGTATATAATGGAAACGCCTTCAAAGGCATAAGAGAGGAGTGGCGGCACATGGCGGATGTAGTCGAAGATGTAAAAACAACAAAAATACAATCAGGTGTTTTAAAAGACGTGCTTTCGGTCGTAAAAATTGGCATCGTCAACTCCAATTTAATTACGACATTTACAGGACTTTGGTTAGCTTTTCATTTTACGGGAAAAGGATTTTTAAGCAATTTGCATATTGTATTTTTCGCGCTCGTTGGATCTGCGCTCGTCATTGCAGGTTCGTGCGCATTAAATAATTTTATCGATCGCGATATTGATCATTTAATGGAGCGGACGAAAAGTCGTCCAACAGTAAGCGGAAGTGTAGAGCCGAAGCGCGTGCTTTGGTTCGGCATCCTTCTTGTCGCTATTGGCACGCTTAGTTTGCTCATGACAACCGTCACTGCTGCAGTCGTTGGACTGATTGGTGTTGTGACGTACGTCTTTTTATACACGATGTGGTCTAAGCGAAGCAATACGTTTAATACCGTCATCGGAAGCATTTCTGGTGCAGTTCCGCCAGTTATTGGTTGGACGGCAGTTGATGACACGTTCCACGTCGTTCCAATTATTTTGTTTTTGCTTATGTTTTTATGGCAGCCGCCACACTTTTTGGCGCTAGCGATGAAGCGATGTGAAGAATATCGTGCAGCGGGCATTCCGATGCTCCCTGTCGTTCACGGTTTTGCGGTGACAAAACGACAAATCGTCATTTGGATTGTGGCGCTTTTACCACTTCCATTTTACTTATTTTCGTTAGGTGTTCCGTTTTTAGTCATTGCGACGTTGTTAAACGTCGGTTGGCTAGCGCTTGGATTAGCGGGCTTTAAAATGAAAGACGATATGAAATGGGCGAAATGGATGTTCATTTATTCATTAAACTATTTGACCATTTTATTCGTCACCATGGTTATCGTTACAATTGATTAAAAAAGGTTTACAATTCTTTCTTTTTGTAAAGAAAGAATGTATATATTTCACTTTATTTCATAATCGAAAGAGGGGTTTGATTAGGCTATGAAGAAGTGGCTACGAAATTGGCGCTTGGTTTCTCTCGTATCCGCCATGGCGCTTTTGCTAGCTGGTTGCGGTAAGCCGTTTTTGTCGACGCTTCAACCAGCGGGAGAAGTAGCTGATATGCAGTACAAGCTTATGCTGCTCAGCACGGCCATCATGGTCATCGTCATTGCGGTTGTAACAATCATTTTCCTTTACGTTGTGACTCGCTTCCGCCGTCGTAAAGGGGAAGAAAACAAAATTCCAAAACAAGTGGAAGGAAGCCATACGCTTGAAATTATTTGGACAGTTATTCCGATTATTTTACTTATCATCTTAGCTGTTCCAACGGTTTTATACACGTTTAAACTAGCGGATGTAAAACCGATGAACAAAAAAGAACGCGACGTCGTTGTCGTGAATGTTCGCGCAAACCTATACTGGTGGGAGTTTGAGTACCCAGACTACGGCATTATTACAAGCCAAGATTTAGTTGTCCCAACAGGTGAGCGTGTATATTTCAACTTAAAAGCATCTGACGTCAAACACTCGTTCTGGGTACCTGCGGTTGGAGGAAAAATGGATACAAATACAGATAACACAAACCAATTTTTCCTCACATTTGATGACAAACGTGCCGAAGAGGCAGGACGTCTATTTTACGGAAAATGTGCGGAGCTTTGCGGTCCGTCACACGCTTTAATGGACTTTAAAGTGAAGGCGCTTCCTCGCGCTGAGTTTGATCAATGGGTAGAAAAAATGAAAAATGCAAAACCTGTTGCTTCAACAGATCCTGTTGTGAAGCAAGGGGAAGAAATTTTTAACAAAAGCTGTATTGGCTGTCACGCGGTGACACCGGTTGATGGTCGTCCAGAGCAAGCACGCCTTGCGCCTAACTTAGCGGGCTTTGCAGATCGTTCGCGTATTGCTGGCATTTTAGAACATAATGAAGAAAACTTAAAAGCTTGGTTAAAAGATCCAGAGAAAATTAAACCAGGCAACAAAATGACAGGTACTTACCCAGCATTGTCTGATGAAGAGCTTGAAGCATTAACAAAATACTTAATGACATTATCTGTTCAGTAAGGGGATTATCGATAAAGGGAGGTTAAACTGTGAGTACGTTAGCTCGGAAAAAAGGTGTCGGCGCAGTCATTTGGGACTACTTAACAACAGTAGACCATAAAAAGATTGCGATTTTGTACTTAATCGCCGGCGGAATTTTCTTCCTGCTCGGTGGTTTAGAAGCGATGATCATTCGCATTCAGCTCGCCGTGCCAAACAATGACTTCATTAGTGCAGGTTTCTACAATGAAGTGTTAACGATGCACGGAACGACGATGATTTTCCTTGCGGCGATGCCGCTCGTGTTTGCGATGATGAACGCCGTTGTACCGATTCAAATCGGTGCACGCGACGTAGCGTTCCCATTTTTAAACTCGCTTGGATTTTGGTTATTTTTCTTCGGTGGTGTATTTTTAAACTTATCGTGGTTTTTAGGGGGAGCACCTGATGCAGGTTGGACATCGTATGCGTCGTTATCACTTGCATCACCAACCCACGGCATTGACTTTTACGTGTTAGGCTTACAAATTTCTGGTCTCGGAACGTTAATTGGTGGGATTAACTTCCTTGTTACAATCATTAATATGCGTGCACCAGGAATGACATATATGCGCATGCCGATGTTTACATGGGCAACGTTTGTTACATCTGCGCTTATTTTATTCGCGTTCCCACCATTAACAGTCGGTTTAATTTTCATGATGATGGACCGTTTGTTCGGTGGAAACTTCTTTGACCCAGCGCTTGGTGGAAATACGATCATTTGGGAGCACTTATTCTGGATTTTCGGTCACCCAGAAGTATACATTCTCGTATTGCCAGCGTTCGGTATTTTCTCAGAAATTTTCGCAACGTTCTCGCGCAAACGTTTATTCGGTTACTCTTCAATGGTATTTGCGACGGTGTTAATCGGATTTTTAGGCTTCATGGTGTGGGCGCACCATATGTTTACTGTTGGTTTAGGCCCAATTGCGAACGCCATCTTCGCAGTTGCAACCATGGCGATTGCCGTTCCAACAGGAATTAAAATTTTCAACTGGTTATTTACGATGTGGGGCGGAAGCATTCGCTTTACGACGCCAATGATGTATGCGGTAGCGTTCATTCCATCGTTCGTTATCGGTGGAGTGACAGGAGTTATGAATGCGACAGCTGCGGCAGACTATCAATACCATGATAGCTATTTCGTCGTTGCTCACTTCCACTACGTTATCGTCGGTGGGGTTGTATTCGCACTACTCGCAGGGGCTCACTATTGGTGGCCAAAAATGTTCGGTAAAATGTTAGATGAAAAGTTAGGAAAAGTGACATTCTGGCTGTTCTTTATCGGATTCCATTTAACGTTCTTTATTCAACATTTCCTTGGCCTAATGGGTATGCCACGTCGCGTATTCACATTCTTGCCTGGTCAAGGATTTGAAACAGGAAACATGATTAGTACTGTTGGTGCATTTTTCATGGCAGCAGGTACAATTGTACTATTAGCAAACGTTGTTATTACAACCGTAAAAGGAAAACGCGTTGGCAACGATCCATGGGAAGATGGACGCACGTTAGAATGGGCGGTATCTTCACCAGCGCCAGAATATAACTTTGCGCAAACGCCACTTGTGCGTGGATTAGACGCATACTGGATTGAAAAAATGGAAGGCAAAAAAGGATTAACACCAGCTGAACCGCTTGGTGACATTCATATGCCGAATCCATCGATTTTACCGTTTGTCATTTCGCTCGGCTTATTTGTAGCGGCATTCGGTTTCTTGTTCCATCAAGATCATGCGTGGGGAACACCGGTTGGCATCGTCGGATTACTTATTACGCTCGGTGCAATGTTCTTCCGTTCAATTATCGATGACCACGGCTTCCACATTCATAAAGAAGAAGTGATGGAAGCAGAGAAGAAGGGGGCTGGGGCATAATGCATGTGGAAGAAAAATTAACGGCAGAGACGTTTCCGGCAGAGCCTGAAAAAGCGACCCTTGAAGGGAAAAATAAGTTTTTAGGTTTCTGGTTTTTCCTCGGCGGAGAGACGGTATTATTCGCCTCTCTCTTCGCCACATATTTAGCGCTGAAAGATTCTGTAGCAGGCGGTCCATCCGCAAAAGAATTGTTCCAAATGCCAATCGTCTTTTTAGCGACGATGTTACTACTAACAAGCAGCTTAACGAGCGTATATGCGATGCATCATATGCGCAATTTTGACTTCAAAAAAATGCAACTTTGGCTCGGCATTACCGTATTGCTTGGCGCAGGCTTCTTAGCGCTCGAAATTTACGAGTTTACAGAGTACGTACATGAAGGATTTAAATTTTCAACAAGTGCGTTTTCTTCAGCGTTTTATACGTTAGTTGGTACGCACGGTGGTCACGTCGCGTTCGGTTTACTTTGGATTATTACATTAATGGTTCGTAACGCAAAACGTGGGTTAAACTTATATAATGCACCGAAGTTTTACGTCGCAAGCTTATATTGGCACTTTATCGACGTCGTTTGGGTGTTCATTTTCACGGTCGTATACTTAATGGGAATGGTGGGGTGATTGTATGGCAAATCATACACATGTACAAAACCCAAAAGTAGATGTGCAATATCGCCGTAAAAAAAATGCGGAAGAAATGAAACATCAAATCATTTCATTTACGTTAATGATTTTCTTAACGCTGATCGCCTTTTTTGCGGTTGGATATGAAGGATTTTCAGCTTGGTTTGCTGTACCGTTCATTTTGTTGTTAGCGGTTGTGCAAGTCATTTTCCAACTGTATTACTTTATGCATATGAGCCATAAAGGGCATGAACTTCCAGCGCTTTTCTTATACGGTGGTGTCGTTGTAGCGTTCGTTACCGTTTGGGCGTTTTTAACGATCGTTTGGATTTAAGAAGCTAGCACGTGCTAGCTTCTTTTCTTTTCACGTTTGTTACGTTTGTAGTATAATAAAATCGGAAAAAAAGCGAGGTGAATATGATGCCGTTAAGTATATTTGGTTTTGAAGCGATGTGGAGTCCGTACTTTTTCATTTTTTTAGTCGCTGTGACGATCGCCTATTTTTGGCTCGTAAACCGTTCAAACAAGCCGACGACGACAAAACAAAAAACGTTGTTTGTTACGGCGATTGTTTTGCTTTACATTTGTAAAGGTTCTCCGGTTGATTTGTTAGGTCATTTAATGTTTAGTGCGCATATGACGCAAATGGCTGTCCTTTATTTAATGGTACCGCCGCTTCTCATTAAAGGCATTCCATCGTGGATGTTTGAAGCGCTCTTTCGTATTTCATTCATTCGTTCAACGTTTACGTTTTTAACTAAGCCGATCATTGCGTTATTTTTGTTTAATGGTATTTTCTCTTTATACCATGTTCCTCTTATTTTCGATGTTGTAAAAACAAATATGTGGCTACATGCATTCATGACCATTGCCATTTTTATTTCAGCGATGATCATGTGGTGGCCGCTTGTCAACGAAGTAAAAGGGTTTTCCACATTATCTGGCTTGAAAAAAATCGGCTACATTTTTGCTGATGGCGTATTGCTTACACCAGCATGTGCGCTCATTATTTTTGCCGATACGCCGCTATATGCCACATATTACGATCCTGCCGCATGGATGAATGCGTTAGCGCTTTGTGTGCCACAAAGCACATTGTCATCACTTGAATTGAGTGGACCAGAAATGTTTAGTTCGATGTCGTTATTACACGACCAACAGCTCGGTGGTGTATTAATGAAAATCATCCAAGAAATTGTATATGGAGTCATGTTGTTTTACATTTTTATTGCATGGTATCGGAAAGAACGAGATGAGGAAACAATCGCCGTTCAAACAACAAAATAAAGAGGGGAGAAGTTATGGTACCGATTTTACCTACGATTAGTACAAGCTTTATTGTCATTAGCGCAATTCTTGTAGCAGTTGGCTGGTATTTTATTCGCCAAAAGCAAGTAAAGAAACATGAAAAAACGATGTGGCTTGCTGCCGCTTTTGCGCTTGCCTTTTTCATCATTTATTTATCACGTACGATTTTTATCGGCAATACAAGTTTCGGCGGTCCGGACGATATAAAAATATATTATACAATCTTTTTGTTTTTCCACATTTTTTTGGCGACTGCGGGTGCCGTTTTTGGCATTGTGACGTTGCTTTCCGCGGTGAAAAAAAATTGGGTACGCCATAAAAAAATTGGTCCAATTACAAGTGTTGTATGGTTTTTCACCGCAACAACAGGCGTTGCTGTTTATTTGTTGTTATACGTGTTTTATCGCGGTGGTGAAACGACATCGGTCATTAAAGCGATTTTAGGATTTTAAAAGAGGGTGACGATTCACCCTCTTTTTTACAATTTAAAGTTGAATTTAATAATACCTGCTTCTTTCGCTGATTTTATAGCAATCAGTAAAAGCGGGAATAAAATGAGCCCGAGTGCGCCCATAATTTTCACACCTAAATACATGGAAATAAGTGTCGCAAGCGGCGATAAGCCGATATGTGCGCCCATGACTTTTGGCTCAATTGTTCGGCGTAAAATAAGTAAAATGACGCCGAGAATCGATAGTTTTGTGGCTAATACGGTGTCCCCTGTGATGAAGTGGAAAATGGCCCAAGGTGCCATAATGACAATTGAACCGATGATTGGGATAAAGTCGATCACCCAAATGATAAACGCAGTAAATAATGCCACTTTCGGTGTAATAAGCAGCAATCCAACGAGCGATACTGCAAAAATAATTAAGCTAACGAGAAATTGCGCTTTCCAAAAACCGAATACGACATATGATAGACGCGACATCATAAAATGTACTTTTTCTTTCGTTTCTTCTGTTAAATGTGAAAAAATCGCTTCGCGTATTTTCGGTAAGTCGTGCATAAATAAAAATAAAGTAATTAAATAGACGAGAAAATTAATTAAAAATTTTGGAACGTTGGCAATAAGTGCGCTGACTTTATTCAAATTGAGTGAAGCCGTCAATTGCGTCTTTAATTTTGTTAAAAACAAATCGACTTGATGGCTTAATTCTGCTACAACAAACGGTGGTAATTTTTCAGTCTGCTTGTACCAACGAGCGACAAGTTCATTCCAACCCGCAATCATTTCATTAATGTATAAAGGTGAGTTTTTAAAAAAATGAAATGCTTCTGTCACAATTTTTGTAATAATAAAGTAGCCGCTTAAAAACATAAATAACGTAAATAAACTAAACACAAGAAGTGTGGCGGACTGCCGTTTAAACCCGATCCGTTGTTGTGCCACTTTGACGGCGGGCTCTAAAAAAATAGCAGTAATAAACGCAAATAAAATGGGAACAGCAATCGGAGCGACCCAATACGTCAATAAGACGATTGCAAGTAAAATAAGAATGATGTATACGGACCGCTTTGAAATTTTCTCAAACAACGAAACGACACCTGCTTTCATTTCATAAATCGTATGGAGGATGTATATGCATAAACCCATTATAACGATTGTTGCGATGAGTGTACAACCGTTTGATGATGTTATATTAGAAGAAGTGAGACTACACGAGCAACAAAAACGATTGACGATTCATATGACCGTTTCTTTTATGAGGCATGACAACATGCTCGCTTTATGTGAACGCATTCAAAAACAAGTCATTGACGATATATACGAGATGACAGAAAGAGAGGTGTTTGCCGTTCATCTATATGTCCGTCGCCTCGTTGACGGAAAAAACGCATGAGCGCGCTCATGCGTTTATGTTTGCAAGACCTTCTTTCACTTTTGCTAAAAGAGCTTCACATTGGTTCACTAATGACGAAGGGAAGTTTTCGCCCTCACCGTATTCGACACCATGTGGATAATAATGTTTACCAAGCAACGGTTTCATCAGTTTAATGATCGCATGGCGACCACCAACGTCTCCTTCAACGGCATAGCCTTGCACACGCAAATAAAAAACATCATTTTTAATTTCAAATTTGCGGTCATATGTGACACGGTCGTAATCCCATTGACCTGCACGCACAAAGCCGAGGCTTTCCATTAATTCGTCTAAACGTGTTAATGGCGCTGTTTGATTTTCAATACCTGTATTTTCAAAGCGCATCGTTCATGTCCCCCTTATGTAAAATAAAACATTCCTCCATTAATAATAGTACGAAAGCGCATAACTTTCAATGACGAGCTTCATAATTGTTCCGATTTTGGTGAAACTAATGTGCGAAAGGAGAGATCAGTATGGCAACAGTAAAAGAAATGATGACGACAGACGTTGAATGTTGTACACCGCTTGATAATATATACGAAGCAGCGGTAAAAATGCGTGATTATAACGTCGGATCTATTCCGATTGTAGACGGAAATCGCCTCGTTGGCATTGTGACAGACCGAGACTTAGTCATACGCGGCATTGCCGAGAAAAAGCCAGGTTCGACAGCTGTCACAGAAGTGATGAGCGAACAGCTTGTGACAATTTCACCAGACGCTTCTGTTGCTGAAGCTGCCCGTTTAATGGCAAAGCATCAAATTCGTCGTTTGCCTGTTGTAGAAGGCGATACGTTAGTTGGAATGATGTCGCTCGGTGATTTAGCAATTCATGAAGCAAGCGATGAACAAGCAGGAGAAGCATTAACGGAAATTTCGCAATATCATTAACGAGTAAAGGCTATGTTTTCGCATAGCCTTATTTTTTAGTGTTGTAATGTAGGCAAGCTGTATATAATGGAAGTATATACAACAGCTAAGGGAGAATGGTGCATGCGTTGGATAGTCGCACTTATCGTTATTTTTATTTTCATTTTTTCTTTTTTACCAACAGATGAACAAGCTCCGTTAAACGATACATCCATGATGAGTGAACAAACGAGCGAGAAAACGGTCGCAGAAGGGTTAGGGGCATGGATCGGAAAGACGGAAGAAGAAGTGGAACAAACATTTGGACAGCCAGCCCGTATCGATCCGTCCGCTTACGGCTACGTATGGTGGGTATATAATCACCCGAAAACGTATATGCAAATCGGTATTCTTGATGGACGAGTCGTCACAATTTATGCGTGTGGACCGGAAGTGAACGTTGCCCCGTTTCAGTTCAACCGCTCAATTAACGAACTGCTACAAACGATGCCGCTTCACGATGAGATCCATGTGCAACTAGATGACGGTGTATATCGCTTTCAATTGACCGAAGAAGATTTACTCATTCAACCGCTTCTTTCGTTTGGCGATGCGTACGTGCAATTGTATATTGATCGTTTTACCGGCAAATTATCAAGCATTCGCTGGGTTGACGGGGAAACGTTAGTGAAGCTTCGTCCATATGAACTCGAATATCGTGGTCCGTTGCCGAGTGTAGAAATGGATGAAACGCTCGAAACACAAGTGGAGCGAGCAAACGCCCAACAAATTTTTGATATTACAAACGTGATGCGCGTACGTCACGGTGTTTCTCCACTCGAATGGGACGAACGTGTAGCGAAAGTGGCGTATGAACATAGTAAAGATATGGCCGAAAATCACTTTTTTGCACACGAATCCCCGACAAATGGCGATTTAAAGCAACGACTAACAAAAGCAAACGTTCGTTTTGAATTAGCAGGGGAAAATATTGCCTCGGAATATGTCGATGCGCCAGCAGTCGTCGAAGCGTGGCTCAACAGCCGCAGTCATCGGCAAACGTTGTTAAATGGAGAATTGACGCATTTAGGCGTTGGTGTATATAAACGTTATTATACGCAAAACTTTATTCGCCCTTTTTCCGAGCCAAAATAGGCGCACGCATTGGCTGTTCGGTCGTAATATATGATAGGCAAACAAACAAGGAAGGAGCGACCGATATGTCCATTGAACAATTTAAACAGTTTGTGAAAAAACATCCAAAGTTAATTGAAGAGGTGCGCCAAGGAAAAAAAACGTGGAAACAGCTATACAACGATTGGTACGTATTCGGCGAAGACGATGACATGTGGGATGAATATCGATCAAGCGGGGGCAAACAAGAGCAAGGAGATCTTATACAAAAGCTAGCAAGTTACGTCAAACATCTTGACGTCAACGAGCTTCAAACGTACATTACAAATGTTCAACAAGCGATTATGTCTATTCAAGAGGTCGTCCGCCAAATGCAGCAGACGAAGAAAGATCCATTTTCGTTTCGAAAAGATTAAGGGGATATGTGATGAGAAAAGACGTATACGAATACATTATAGCAAAGCCAAAGCTCCATCAATTTTTACGTGAACAACCGACATGGTATCGACGACTAGCAAGACGTCCGATGGATATAAAAGAAATGGAAAAACAAATGCGTCACTATTATAAACAGACGCTACCGCATAAAGTGGAACGGGTCGTTCAAACGATCGAAATGGCAAAAATGATGATGGCGATGATGAAACTAATGAAGGACACTCATAATTAGACGAGAAACGCAAACACTATCACTACGAAAGGATGGTGAAAGTGTTGCGCTTCTTTTTTTTATGTGTTGCGCTGTTGTTTTCGACGTTTATGTCTACTCATCACCTAGTTACTTTTGCTGAACAGAAACAAACGTTATTTGTGAAACATCATGTGAAAGGAAATAACGTCTTTGTCGAATGCATTATCGACGAGTTTACTTTTATGAAAGGCACGCATCCAAAAAAAGATGGGCAAGGACGTATTCATATTTACGTCAATGGCAAAAGAGTGAGCGAAACGACAACGGCTGCCTTTGTCATTCGTGGCTTGCCTGTTGGAAAACATACGATTCGCTTGGAGCTTGTCCATAACGATGCAAGTAAATACAACGTCTCACACGAATTTACGGTAACGATCTCATAAGTCTGGAGCAACCAGACTTATTTGTTTTGTGGACGAAATCGTGATATGATAACGTTGTGGAGGTGTTGCTCGTGCTTGTAGCAACGGTCGAACGATTGCAGTTATTAGATTTTGCTGAAGAGCTTGGCAAAATGATTGTCGAATCAGACGTGGCGGAGAAATACCGTCGCTGTTTTTATCATATGCAACAAGATGAGAAAGCGCAGCAACTCATTCGTCAGTTCGTTCAGTTAAAAGAGCGATACGAAGATGTGCAACGTTTTGGTAAATATCATCCAGACTACAAAGAAGTGACAAAACTCGTGCGCGAGGCGAAACGCGAACTGGATTTATACGGTCCGATTGCCGCGTTTAAACAAGCAGAAAAAGAAATGCAGTCGCTGTTAGATGAAATTAGCACGATGATCGGTCGAGCCGTATCTGAAAACATTAAAGTGCCGACAGGAAATCCGTATTTTGATTCTTTATCTTGCGGGGGAGGATGCGGGTCTGGCGGTGCGTGCGGCTGTCGGACGAAGTGAGAAAAGGGGGATGGGGTTTTTATGTTTCCGATGCGTCAAGGAATTATCGTTTGGCTGTATTCGTTAAAACATAGTAAGCAGTTGAGGAAATATGGAAACGTTCATTACGTATCGAAACGATTAAAATATGCTGTTTTATATTGCAACATGGACGAAGTAGAAGATGTGATGAAAAAAATCGCTTCGCTCCCGTTCGTCAAACGCGTCGAACCTTCATATCGCCCATACGTGAAGGTCGAATTTGAATCAAAAGTCGATAAAGAAAAGGAATACGAATATGGAATATAAAAAGGATGTCGCAGTTAGACATCCTCTTTTTATTGTAATGGCGGAATAAACCGATTCATGCGCATAATGCCAATTAAATGTTGGTAGTATAGTTGTAAGTCGGCAAAAAAGCTTGACGGTTTTACATCCAAATGAATAATTTCTCGGTTTAATTCTTTTGCTAATTCGATAAACAGCTCATATCTTTTTGTCACTTTCACAGACGGATGTGGAATGCCTTCTCGGCAAATGTATAGCGGTTGAAAATCGCCAGGATCCGTCGGATGAAGTACAACGACGAACGACGTGACCGCTTTGCCGTCTTTCATCGTATGAAAAGCAAACAAACCAGACAAACGATGACGGTTTGATTTCGCAATTTCGATGAGCTCATAAATGTCAGAATACCCTTCCCCTAATTCAATAAAACGTTGAATCATCACCATTCCCTCACTTTATGTTTTCTCTCCTCATTTACTTTAACACGTTCAACTTTTTTCGACAATTAGTGAAAACGGTGTATGACAACGCGTTGAAATTTTGCTATTGTTATAGTATAAACTGCTGAATGAGGGGCCTTCGTATGTGGAAAGTAGCTTTTATTTCAACGCTCCTTTTTCTTGGCGTTAGCGCGGGAGCTTTATATTATCAATGGGACGAATATCATACGGAAGCGACAAAACAATCGGTGCTGCAACATGACATTGAAGCGACATTTACGGGAAAAACGATTGAAGTCGTTCATCATATACGCGGAGCTGTTGCTGACACATATGAAGTGACAGTGCCAAAAGAAGTAAAAGACGTTTCGTGCTCAAACGAAAAAACATGCGTGAAACGACAAAACGGGAAAATAGTCGTAGACGCACCGAAGACCGGGAAGCTTTCTCTGACGTATCGTGTGCCGATTGAACCAAAAGAGCCGCTTTTCGTTCAAGCATGGCTCGTTCGTTTTCATACAACACAACCACAACAAACAAACATATCGCTGACCGATGTCGTTCATCCGAAAGGGGTATGGGCAGCAGACGGGAAGCTCGTTGGCTATGTATATAAACCATCTTTTTCATTTTTTATGTGGGAAAAAACAGGCGGACAAACCGTTCCGCTTTATTTTCAATCTGAGCTGTTGCGTCCAACGTTTAACGATGATTTGGTCGTATATGCGACAAAGCCACTTGATCAAACGGCGTTATCGTTTTGGAAACAAAGCGGTGTGCAAACGTTAATTGTTACTTCGTCGCGTCTGCAATATATGACGCCGACGTTTGTCATTATACCGAATACTTCTTCTTTGGCAAACGTGCAGCGCACTTATGTTCGTGTGCAGTTACAGCAACGGTTTCCAAATAGCGTTGTTGCTGATTGGATATGGGATTTGCTCGTTTCATACATGACGAAAACCGAGCCGCTGACAAAAAAAGCAAGACTTGTTTTTCAACAATTGCAACAAACATTAACGAAAGAAGAACAACAAACGTTTTGGACGCTCGTCAACGCAAACGCTGGTCAACCGTTGACGATGAAAAAGTTAGACGAATGGCTCGGAGCAGCGTATGGAGGAAATACGACATTTTTTCAAGATGAACAATCGTACATGACATTCACAGAACGGAAAGTGCTCGTCGTCAATGACGTAAAATTGCCGAATGCACATGTTTTATTAAAGGACGGTCAACAACTATTTCCGTTCGTTCCGATTATGCGCACGCTTGGCTATACTGTTCAACGTTCAGGCGAGGCGGTATTTATTGAAAAAGGTAGTGCTCGTTGGCGCTTTTTTACAAACAGCACGAATGCGGTCATTCAAGAATGGGATGGAATGTTGTATATTGAACGGACAGAATTTCCGAAATGGTTTTCAGTTTACATTAGCGAAACGAACGAGGAAATACATGTAGTCGGTCAGTAAGATAAAAAAAATGCCCTGTGGCATATGCCGCAGGGTTCCTTCCATTCTTTTTCAGCCAAGCCGAAAAAGAGAAGGAAAAAAGGGAGAGGAGAAACCGGAGGAAGAACTTATGGGGAACGTAAGTCTTCTCCGTGGTTGGCAACAACATCATCAACGATGTTGTTACTATCAGTATGACCATTGTTTTGAATTGTATACATGTTCATCATTTTTTTCCTTCCAACCATTCGGTTATGATATGATCATAAAAGCGAGGTGAAATATGATGAGAGTCATATCAGGGAAGTGCAAAGGAAAACCGCTTCAAGCCGTTCCAGGAATGACGACACGCCCAACGACAGATAAAGTGAAAGAAGCGATGTTTAATATGATTGGTCCGTATTTTTCTGGTGGGATTGGCCTTGATTTATTTGGTGGAAGCGGTGGGCTTGGCATCGAAGCGTTAAGTCGCGGATTAGAGCGCGTCATTTTCGTCGATCATGATGCGAAGGCCGTTCAAACGATGAAAAAGAACGTGGCTGCCTGCCGCTTGACCGATCAAGCTGAAATTTATCGCAACGATGCCGAGCGCGCCCTGAAAGCGATCATGAAAAGAGGGCTGACATTTCGTTTAATTTTTCTTGACCCGCCTTACAAAAATAAGAAGTTGGAAGCGCTTATTGCGATGATCGATGCGCATCAGCTTTTAGAACGGGATGGCTTTCTTGTCGCGGAGCACGATGCGGAAGTCAAGCTTCCCATTCATATCGGACGTTTAACAAAAGTGAAATATGAAACGTATGGCATTACGGCTGTATCGATTTACGCTTACGTAGACGAGGAAGGAGAATAAAGATGGCAAGCATTGCGGTATGCCCGGGAAGTTTTGATCCTGTCACATACGGGCATTTAGACATTATTCGCCGCGGGGCGAAAGTGTTTGACAAAGTATATGTTGTCGTATTAAACAATTCATCGAAAAAACCGCTATTTTCAACAGAAGAGCGAGTACAGCTACTTGAAGAAGTAACAAAAGATTTACATAACGTCATCGTTGACTCTTATCAAGGCTTACTTGTCGATTACGCTCGCAGCAAACACGCAAGCGCCATTTTGCGCGGCTTGCGCGCTGTTTCTGACTTTGAATATGAGATGCAAATTACATCAATGAACCGCGTATTAAACGAGCAAATTGAAACGTTTTTTATGATGACGAACAATCAATACGCCTTTTTAAGCTCAAGCATCGTCAAAGAAGTCGCGAAATATAACGGCAACATTTCTGAACTTGTGCCAAAAGTTGTGGAAGAAGCGCTTCGAAAAAAATTTGCTCATGAAGAAAACCACCTTTAAACAGGTGGTTTTTCACGTCGGAAAGCGATAACGACATATAAAAGGCATACGGTAGCGGTCACAAAAAAGCCATATTGTTCAATCCAATGTATGTATAACATCGGCCAACGGATCGCCCCTTCTGGAAGCCAAACGGGCAACGTTTCTGCCGACTCGAGCGGCTGAACATAAAGCGGCTTCCAAAGTAAGAATGCGAAAAAAGAAGCGAAAAATCCATGGAAAATACGAGCGATAAAAAACGGCTGAAAGCGGATATGGGCTTCCGCTAAAATGCTTGCGACTTGTGCTTGTACCGAAAAGCCGCCAAAAGCGAGAATAAAGCTTGTGATCATGACTTTTTGTAATAACGTTGCGTTTGTTACTTCACTCGTCATTTGGCTGCCGAGTGTAATTTCAAATAATCCTGCGATGAACGGAACGCTTAATTCGCTCGGTAAATGAAAAAGCGCTAAGGCGTATTGTATCATGTCGGCTAACCATTTCGTTATGTTTGTAATGTAAAGCAATTTATTTAAAACGGAAAATAAAATAATAAATCCACCGATCATGAAAAGGGTTTGAATGGAGGAGCGAACCGCATCTCCAAGCAGCTTTCCGATCGCTTGGCTATGTTTTAAGCGCGCTTCATGCATCGCGCGAAACGCTTGAAGCAAAAGGCTCTTTTTTTGTTTTGGAATCGTGTCGTTTTCATCTTTTCCGTGAAAGCGCATCATGAAACCGACGCAAATGTTGCCGAGATAATGAGATAAAGCAAGAATGATACCGATGTTTGGATTATGAAAAAATCCGACGGAAATGGCACCGAAAATAAAAAGCGGATTAGACGAATTGGTAAACGAAACGAGCCGTTCTGCTTCAATGGCGGAAAGTTGTTGTTGCTGTCTTAAGCGAGCGGTCAGTTTTGCACCGGCAGGGTATCCCGAAGCCATACCCATCGCCCAAACGAACCCACCGATGCCTGGGACTTTAAAAAGCGGACGCATGAACGGCTCAAGCAATACGCCGAGAAAATGAACGACACCAAAACCGATTAAAATTTCTGATACAATAAAAAAAGGAAGAAGGGAAGGAAAAACGACATCCCACCACATATGTAATCCTCGTACCGCTGCTTCAAATGAATGTTGCGGATAGCGAAGCAATGCGATACATAAACAAATAATGATCGATGATAACAGCAATGTTTTCCATTTTTCTTTCATCGTTCGTTGGCCTCCTCATTCGCCGATCGTACTCGTTTTAATATACGAGTATATGTGGACATTTTAGACCATAGTATTGAACAGGAAGGGGGAGCGGGAATGAAAATCGGGTTGGCGTTAGGCTCTGGCGGTGCACGCGGTTTTGCGCATGCCGGGGTTATCAAAGTGCTAGAAGAAGAAAACATTCCGATTCATATGATTGCCGGAAGTAGCATGGGAGCACTCGTTGGAGCGTTGTACGCATCAGGCATGTCAACGGAACGATTATATCGCCTTGCGACAGCGTTTCGGCGCAACGATTATATCGATTGGACGGTACCAAAAATAGGTCTCATTTCCGGTCGTCAAATTAAACATTTCATCTCGGTCATGACGAAACAAAAGCGTATTGAAGATGCCCGCATTCCACTGGCGATTGTGGCGACCGATTTACAAAAAGGAGAGAAAGTCGTGTTCCGCCAAGGAAGTATAGCGGATGCGGTACGCGCGAGCATTTCCATTCCCGGCATTTTTGTGCCAGAACGTTTGAATGACCGCCTTCTTGTTGATGGTGGGGTGATCGATCGCGTACCAGCGACCGTTGTACGCGAGATGGGAGCTGACGTCGTCATCGCTGTCGATGTCGCTTCCGTGAAAAAAAACGATACGATCACGTCCATTTTCGATGTCATTTTACAAAGTTTAGACATTATTCAAGCGGAACTCGCTTCCCACCGCATCGCCCACGCTGATGTCGTCATTCGGCCATCGCTTGAGCGTTACAGTTCATATGCGTTTACCCATGCGAAAGAGATGATTCAAATGGGGGAGGAAGCAGCGCGTCAACAGCTTCCTATCATTCGTCAATTGCTTGCAGAGAAGGGGTTTAAACAATGACTAAAAGACGGTATATTCGAGTAACGATCATTATTGCACTATTACTCGCTTTTGCGACTTTTTTTCACTTACCGTATTACGTGACGATGCCCGGAACGGCGGAGCCGCTGCGTCCGCTCGTGGAAGTACGAGGCGGTTATAAGGAAAAAGGACAATTTATGTTAACGACCGTTCGCATGGGGCAAGCCAATCTTTTTTCGTTTGCGTTTGCACATATAAGTAAATATAACGAGTTATATCGAATGGATGAAGTAAGACAAGAAGGGGAAAGCGACGAAGAATATACACACCGTCAATTAAAAATGATGGAAAGTTCAAAAGAGACCGCCATTGCCGTTGCCTACAAAAAAGCAAACAAACCGTTTTCGTATCGAAATAAAGGGGTATATGTGTTGTATGTTGTTGACGGCATGCCGGCAGCGAACGTATTAAAAAGTGGTGATCAAATTGTAGCAGTGGACGGACAACGTATCAATGAAGCGGACGAGTTTATTCAATACGTTAGCGAAAAGAAAGAAGGAGAGCGTATTCGCGTCACATATAAACGGTCAGGGAAAGAAAAAACAGCGACGTTGACACTTGCGCCGTTTCCGAAAGAAAAACATCGCGTCGGTCTCGGGCTTTCCGTCATGACCGATCGCGATATCGTTACCGATCCGCCTGTCCGCATTGAATCTGATCAAATTGGCGGACCTTCTGCTGGACTTATGTTTACGCTTGAAGTGTACAATCAACTCGTTCCGCAAGATTTAACGAAAGGCTATCGCATTGCCGGTACAGGAACGATCAACATCGACGGCGAAGTCGGACCAATTGGCGGCATTTCACAAAAGGTGATCGCAGCCCATAAAGCAGGAGCGGACATTTTTTTCGCTCCGAACGAACGCGGAGCGAAACATTCCAATTACAAAGAAGCGGTCAAAACAGCAAAAGATATCGGCACAAAGATGAAAATTGTACCTGTCGACACGTTCGATGATGCGATTCGATTTTTACAAAAATTATCGTAACGGAGGGGTTTTGTATTCACGTTGCAACGCTTCCGTCCAAAGTGGCTCAGGCAGAATAGACACATAAGCTTGCGTCGCTTTTTTTTCGATGTGATATATAGCATCGTGTCGCATTTGTTTGACGCTTGTCACAAGTGGCAACGCCATTTGTTTTTTAACCGCTTGTAAATACGCTCTCCCTGTTTCGTTCATCGCTAGCGGACGAACGTATGTTGCACCTTTGTTTTCATGTGCTTTTTCCATTTCTTTTTTTGTGACGTTTGTTAATATATGTGTGCATATGCGTTGCAACCGTGTCCACGTATATCGTTTCGTTTTGACAACCGAAAGAAAATCGTGAAACGATGTAGCGTGAATGATCGCTTTTTTTAGTCGATATTCAATTCCTTCTTCCACTTCAGCAATTTGCTGAATGTCGTCTACATTCATCGTCAATAATCGGTATTTTAAAAGCGGAAAATATTTCTCCCAATCGTGCCACGTCATATACGTATGGCGATACGTTTGGAGCGTGTCATATGTTGTATGCGGGACGTAGCGTGCGACATCGTCGTGATCGGACTGTAAAAAACGGCGAATGCTTGTTGCGCTCGCAATATCATCGTTTGCTGGAAGCGTTTCATCGTGATAGTGAGCAACGATCCGCTGAATCGTCTCTGGTTTTATATTGCTTCGTTGTTCGATAATCGCTTTGACGTAATGCAACCCTAAAATGTTGTTCGGTTGTGAAACGTCAAGCGTGTCGTGTCCAATGTCATGAAGGGCAAGCGCATACGCTTTTGCATAGTTGATGCCTTGGCGTACATATTGTTTTACTTTTTCGTTATGTTGTTCTTTTTTATAAATGAGCAGCTGAGCTGTTTTTATAAACGGTTCGATGCTTCCGTGCTCGCTTCCGAAACATAATTGCTCGCAAAAAAGCGCATCGAGAATTGAAACAGCGCCGTGGGCGAATCGTTCCGCCGTTTGAACGGCAAATGAATAAGGGAGTTCAACGACGAGATCGACGCCGCCTGCAAGCGCCATGCGGGCGCGCTCCCATTTTGGCACGATCGCAGGTTCCCCTCGTTGCGTAAATGAACTACTTATGACGGCAATGACGCAATCTGCGCTCGTTTTTTTTCTCGTTTGTTGCACATGATATAAATGCCCGTTATGAAACGGATTGTATTCGACAACGATGCCGACCGCTTTCATTTGTTGTCCACCTTTCTTTTTTATGTAAAACGTGATACAGTGAGTATAAGTCGATTATAATGGAAGTAGTGTAAAGAAAAAATATTGACAAAACCGTTGTTCAAACGTATAATTTTCTTTGTTGTCTTGAGGTGATTATCATTGAGATGGTCTATTCATCAACTTCATCAGTTGCAACATAAAGGGTTGACGATTGACGAAATGGCCGATGTGTCCGAGCTAAAAGAAGTGGACGCTTCCATTCGCGACATTTCACCTGTTCGTATTCACGGACGGGCAGATGTGAGTGCGAAAAAGTTTACGTTTCACTTAACGATCGAAGGGACGATGCAACTCCCTTGTTCTCGTACGCTTGTAGACGTGTCGTATCCATTCGCAATCGAAAGCACAGAAACGTTTTTTTTGAACGATTATGATGCAACAGATGAAGAGTCGCATGTTGTTCAAGGGGATGCGATCGACTTAATGCCGATCGTCAAAGAACTCATTCTCCTTGAAGTGCCGATGCAAGTGTTTAGCGAGCAACCGGATCATCCCGATGCCGTTCCGCAATCCGGAAAAGGATGGACGGTCATTTCGGAAGAAGAATATGAAAACAAAATTGATCCGCGTCTTGCGAAGCTAGCAAAGTTTTTTGAAAACAAAAATGAATCTTAAGGGAAGATCCGGAACTACACCGGCCTCCATATTCGCCTAAATCTCTTTAAGGAGGTGGAAATGATGGCAGTACCTTTTAGAAGAACATCGAAAATGAAAAAGAGACTACGTCGTACGCACTTCAAATTGCGCGTACCTGGTATGGTAGAATGCCCAAACTGCGGTGAAATGAAACTTGCTCATCGCGTATGTAAAGTTTGTGGAACATACAAAGGAAAAGACGTTGTAAACAAATAAGAAAAGCGCGGGGAATTGCCCTTGCGCTTTTCTTATTTTGAAGGGAAAAAAGCGCGCGGGAGCGAATAAAAAGGGCGTACATACAGTAAAGGGGAGAGGGGAAAATGATTGAAAAACAACATCATATCGTCTGGTTCACGATTTGTCGTCCGGCAAGACGAAATGCGATTGATTATGCAGTCATGGACGAACTCGAGCAAGCGCTTACGCTCGTTGAACACGACGATGATGCGAAAGTGCTCGTCATTACAGGTGAAGGAGAAGAGGCGTTTTGTGCGGGCGGCGACTTACAAGTGTTTCATCAACTCAAAACAAAAGAAGAAGCGCATGCGATGTTAGCGAAAATGGGTAACATTTTATATCGACTGTTGACGTTGCCAAAACCAACGGTTGCTTTAATCAATGGAACGGCTATTGGCGGAGGTTGTGAATTAGCGACAGCATGCGATTTTCGTTTTGCACGTGCCGGGGCGCGCCTTGGATTTGTGCAAGCGAATTTAGCGATCACAACCGGTTGGGGCGGCGCTGCGATGTTGTTTGAAAAAATGCCGTACGATAAAGCGCTCGATGTACTGTTGCGCGCGCAAACGATGACGGCGGAAGAAGCGGCGCATATCGGCTTCGTTCATCGTATTTTTCCTAACTCGTTGCGCGAACGATGTGAAAAAGAGTTAACGGATTATACGAATAAATCAACGGCCGTCTTGCGCGCTTACAAAGAAGCGGCGGTTGCACGTTGGAAAACAGAAACATTTCGCCAACGTTTTTTCCTTGAAATTGAACGATGTGCATACTTATGGGAAAGCGACGAGCACAATGAAGCAGTACAATCATTTTTAGCCAAACGAAACAAATAATCGTCTATCTTCTCTATTAGCTGCATACTCATATAGTAAATGCAGCGAGGAGGGATAGAAATGATGCGCCAAGATGCATGGACAGAGGAAGAAGATGTATTGCTTGCTGAAACGGTGTTAGCTTTTGTGAAGGAAGGTAGCACACAATTACGAGCGTTTGAAGAAGTAGGAAAAAAACTATCGCGAACGGCAGCAGCTTGTGGTTTTCGTTGGAACGCATACGTTCGCAAAAAATATGAAGAAGCGCTAGAGATGGCTAAACAACAAAGAAAAAAGAAAAAAGAGCAACAATGGCCCGAACGTGACATGACGTTACAAGATGTTATTTCCTTCTTACAAACGTTGCAACAACGTGGGGAAGGACAACAAGAAATCGAACAATTGCGTCAACAAGTACGAATGCTCCAAAAAGAAAAAGAAGAGCTTGAAAAGCAACTACAAGCGGTACAACAAGAATACCAGGCGGTCATGCACATTTTAGAGCGCGCACGCCAATTGTCTGTATAGTAGCTGATAGACGCCAGCTACTTTTTTTTATACAATAAAACATAGGAAAAAAAGAGGAGGATTGTTGGGTGCGCATCGGAATTATAGGGGGCGGAGCGGTCGGATTGTTGGCGGCGGCTTACTTTAGTAAAAAATATGATGTGACAATTTATACACGCCGATATGAGCAGGCAGAACAATTGCGTACGCATGGGCTGACGGTCATATATGGCAATGAGCGGACGACGCATCGTGTCCATGCTGAACCGTTCGTTCGAGCCATTGAAGAAGATGTGTTGTTTCTTGCGGTCAAACAATACGATGTAACAAACATATTAAACACGCGCATACATATGCTTCAAGCAAACGCGATCATGTTTTTACAAAACGGCATGGGGCATGTACCGTATTTACCGCATTTGCCACAAAAGCATATTGCGCTTGCTGTCGTTGAACATGGCGCCTTAAAAATCGATGATACGACCGTTTCGCATACCGGCATCGGACGAACGAAATGGAGCATATGGCGAGGAGAGAAAGAAACGTTTTCATTTTTATCAGAAGTAGATGCGCGCTTTCTATTTGAATACGTTGACGATTGGGAAACGATGTTAATTGAAAAGTTAATGGTCAATGTATGTATTAATCCACTTACCGCTTTATTGGGTGTTCCAAACGGCATGTTAGTGACACATGTGCCGTATCGACAAGCGATGGAACAATTGTTTCATGAAGTGGCGTCTATTTTTCAGCTTGAGCAACAGGAGCGCATATGGCGGCACATTCAAACGGTTTGTGAACAAACAGCCGCTAATCGCTCATCGATGTTGCGTGATATCGAGGCAGGGCGGAGAACCGAACTAGATGCGATTTTAGGCTATGTCATCGAGCGGGCGAATGAGCGACACGTTCCAGCCCCAATTAGCACGTTGTTATATGCGCTTGTGAAAGGGAGAGAACTAGAGGGGGAGAAGAAAAAGTGAAAGATGTACTCGCCTCTTTCATTGCAGTAATGATTGTTATGCCGTTTTTTTCGTTTTTTTTCATGTTTGTGCTTGCCAAAACCGTTTTTCGGCGAAAAGGAAAACGTGCGTTTCATTTTGCTGTGAACGGATCGACGATTTTTTTTATTTTTGCTGTTCACGTTTTATTACAAGCCATTTTTCAACGATCGTATATCGTTGAATTGCTCATTTTTTTTATTGTAACATTTATGATTGGAATGATTTTATATTGGAAAAAAACAGGGGATGTATCGTTACAACGAACGTTTAAGCTATATTGGAGAATGCAATTTTTATTATTTACAACCGCTTATATTGGATTGTTTATATATGGGATCATTCATCGTGCCATGATCGCATTTTCATCATGAATGAGAAAGGAAGTTTACCATGGAAGTCATCGAGCTGTCATTGCCAGCAACGAACCGTTTAGCAACGGAATATATTGAAGGGACGTTTCCCGTTCACGAGGCGTTTCATCCTTGTTCGTTTGAAGAGCGTTTGCAAAAGTTACGAAAACGGACGTACTTACGCGATGCGCTCGTTCATCATTTGCTTGCGTATCATAAGCAGTTTCAAGCAAGCGATCAAACGATTGCAAATATTGAAAAATTGCGCCATCCTGACAGCGTTGTCGTCATTGGGGGACAACAAGCCGGCCTTTTAACTGGACCGCTATATACAATATATAAAATCATTTCTATTATTACATTAGCGAAACAGCAAGAACAACAGCTTGGCGTTCCTGTCGTTCCGGTGTTTTGGATGGCTTCTGAGGACCATGACATCGCAGAAATTAATTATGTGCATGTTGCTGAAGACGGCAAAGTAAAAAAATATGTATATTCCCCATTAGCGAAAGAAAAGCGAATGGCTGCCCACATTGAACTTAATGCAGACGAGCTAACGGAATGGGTTGATGATATATTAAAAACATATGGTGAAACAAATGTGACGAATGAGTTGCGGACATACATACATGAATGTATTGCGAAATCGAGAACGGTGGCGGAATTTTTTGCAAACGTTATTTTCACGTTGTTTGCCAAAGAAGGAATCGTCGTTGTCGATGCGGCTCATCCACAATTGCGAGCGATAGAGCGCGAATGGTTCATGACGCTCGCTCATGAACATGAGGCCATTACACACGCCCTTCAAAACCAACAGCAACATCTCGAACGACTAGGCTACAAAAAAGCGATTGATGTGACGCCGATGTGCGCGCATTTGTTTTACGATGACGGTCAACGTCGCTTGTTGTATTACGACGATACTCAACATTGTTTTTACACAAAAGATGGAGTGTACCGTTTCACACATGATGAACTAAGACAACGAATTGAAAGCGAACCGCAATCGTTTAGCAACAACGTCGTTACACGACCGCTCATGCAAGAATGGTTATTTCCGACGCTCGCTTTTATTGCCGGTCCCGGTGAAATCGCTTATTGGGCGGAGTTAAAACAAGTATTTGAACATTTCCAATGGCATATGCCGCCGATTGTACCGCGCCTTTCAGTTACGCTTGTTGAACGCCACATTGCTGCAGATTTAGCAGATGTGCATATGACGGTAGAAGAAGCGTTAACGATTGGCACGAAGCGAGCGCTAGAGGAATGGATACGCAACAATCAACCAGCGGCATTTGATGAGACGTTTCGTGAAGCAAAAAAACAAATGGCACTTATTCACGAACAACTTCGCCAACTCGGTATGCAAGTGGATCCGCATCTGGAGGAAGTGATGTTGAAAAATGCCGAACGAATGGAGACACAAATCGATTATCTTCAACAATTGATTACACGTCGCATGTTACAAAAACATGACGTACATGTGCGTAAATATGAGCGTATTGAGCTGTCGCTGCGCCCGAACAATATGCCACAAGAACGCGTTTGGAACGTACTTTACTATATGAATCGTTACGGTCTAGATTTTGTTGATCGGCTGCTTCATGTCGATTATCGTTGGAATGGTATGCATAAAATTGTATATATTTAACTGTTTTCGTCGATAAAAAAATCCTGTCGCATACAGGATTTTTTTTGTATACAATAGAATAGTTCGGAAGTAAGTAGTGAATTTTGTGAAATGATGGTACAATACAATTGCAATCATTTTTTACGTATTTTTTAGGTAGGTGACATCGTTGTTTCATCACGTAACTGTATTATTAAAAGAAACTGTTGACGGATTAAATGTTAAAAAAGATGGTACATATGTAGATTGCACGCTCGGTGGAGCTGGACATAGCGAATATTTATTATCGCAATTATCACCAGAAGGACGATTGTTTGCTTTTGATCAAGATGATGTGGCGATTCGTCATGCACAGCAAAAACTCGAACGATATAGCGGACAGTTTACAATCATTAAAAGCAACTTCCGCTATTTAAAACAACAGCTAGCGCTTTACGATGTGCATGAAGTCGACGGCATTTTATTTGATCTTGGCGTATCATCTCCGCAGCTCGATATGCCCGAGCGTGGTTTTAGTTATCAACATGAGGCGCCGCTCGATATGCGCATGGACCGGGATCAAACATTAACAGCATACGACGTTGTCAACACATGGCCGTATGAGCAACTTGTGAAAATTTTTTTCCAATATGGCGAAGAAAAATTTTCAAAGGCGATCGCTCGTAAAATTGAGCAAGCGCGCAAGCAAAAGCCAATCGAAACGACGACGGAGCTTTCAGAAATCATTAAAGAAGCGATTCCCGCACCAGCGCGTCGCACAGGAGGTCATCCAGCAAAACGCGTGTTCCAAGCCATTCGCATCGCGGTCAACGATGAATTGCGCGCGTTTGAAGAAGCGATTGAACAAGCGATCGATCTATTAAAGCCCGGGGGAAGAATTAGCGTCATTACGTTCCATTCGCTTGAAGATCGCATTTGTAAGCTAGCGTTTAAACAAGCAAGTGAAACACCGCACTTGCCGCCTGGATTGCCGATCATTCCAGATGAGTATAAGCCGAAATTAAAAATCATTACAAAAAAACCGATCGTTCCGTCTGAAGAAGAATTGCAACATAATCACCGTGCACGATCTGCGAAATTGCGCATTGCTGAAAAACTGTAAAAAAGGGGGAATGATGTATGGCTGCTGTTCGCATGCAGCAAAAAGTACAAAAAGTACAACAAGAGCAACACGTTCAACGTGTACCGAGAAAAAAAACAAAACGGAACATACGTTGGACCTTAGGAGAAAAAATCGTATTTGTTTCGTTTCTTGCCTTTGCACTATATAGTAGCGTCACGATCATCTCGAATCAATTTACAATTTATCATGTCAATAAAGAAGTGCAACAGTTGCAAACGAGCATTGAAGAGCAAGAAAAACGAAACCGTGATTTATACGTGCAAGTACAAGAGTTAAGCACATATGAACGTATTTTAGCGAAAGCGAAAGAGCTCGGCCTTACATTAAACGAAAATAACGTAAAAGTTGTGCAGGACTGATGCCAGATGAGAAAGCATAAACATACGCATAGAGGAGCAGCTATATCTTTCGTTTTTTTTAGCTTGCTCTTTTTTCTATTGTTTGGACGTTTCGTTTATTTACAAGCAACAGGTGTTGCGGACGGACAAGTGTTAGCGGTCGAGGCGCAAAAACGTTATTTAAAAAAACAAGTGCTTGAAGCGAAGCGCGGAACGATTTTTGATCGAGACGGGGAAATTATCGCTGAAGACATTCCTTCATATACAGTTGCCGCCATTCTCGATCCGGACATGCCACAACATGTGACCGATCCTGAAAAAACAGCACAAAAGTTGGCACCGCTATTAAAGATGGACGTGGCGGATGTCGAGCGCATTTTAAAAAGGAAAGCGAAGCAAGTCGAGTTCGGTCCGAACGGTCGAGGGATTACCCAAACGTTGAAACAAAAAATTGAGGCGTTAGAGCTTCCGGGCATTACGTTCATACGTGACTCGAAACGATTTTACCCGAACGGCACATTTGCTTCGTACGTTGTCGGCTATGCACAAAAAGATGAAGCAACGAACGAAGTGGAAGGAAAAATGGGCATTGAAAAGCAGTTTAATGAGCAGCTGAAAGAAAAAGATGGACACGTTGCTTATGAAGGCGATCCACAAGGATTTAAACTCCCGTATGCAGACGAACAAATCGTTCCACCACAAAATGGAAAGAATATTTATTTAACGATCGATAAACACATTCAAACGTTTTTAGAAGATGCGATGAACGCTGTTGAAAAACAATATGCGCCGAAAAAAATGATCGCCATTGTTGCCGATCCGAAAACAGGGGCGATTTTAGCGATGAGCACGCGCCCAAGTTTTGATCCGAACAAACGAAACATTGAAAACTACTTTAACGATGCGATTTCTTATCCGTACGAGCCGGGATCGACAATGAAAATTTTTACGCTCGCTGCGGCGGTGAATGAAGGAGTATTTCAGCCGAATGAAACGTACCAGTCCGGTTCATATCAAGTCGGTCCTCATCGCGTTCGTGACCATAACAAAGTCGGTTGGGGGCAAATTACGTTTCTTGAAGGGGTGCAACGTTCATCAAACGTCGCATTCGCAAAAATTGTGCGCGAAAAATTAGGAGAAGATCGCTTTTTGCAATACTTACATCGTTTCCACTTTAATGAACCAACCGGCATTGAGTTGCCGGGTGAAAAAACTGGAAACATTTTATATCGTTATCCGATCGAAAAAGTGACGACAGGCTTTGGACAAGGAACGTCGGTCACACCAATTCAACAAGTTCAAGCAGCTACCGCCATCGCAAACGGTGGGAAAATGATGAAGCCGTACGTTGTCGATCGTATTGTCGATCCGGAAAGCGGAAAAACGGTCGTAAAACATGAACCGACTGTTGTCGATACGCCGATTTCAAAACAAACAGCCGAAAAAGTACTAGACATTTTAGAAACGGTCGTCACATCTGAGAAAGGAACAGGACGTCCGTATCAAATTGAAGGCTACCGCGTCGCAGGAAAAACCGGAACGGCGCAAATTCCAGATCCGAAAGGCGGATATTTAACCGGTCATCAAAACTATATCTTTTCGTTTTTAGGAATGGCGCCGCGTGAAAATCCGCGTTTAATTATGTATGTTGCGGTGCAACAACCAAACATTTCATATACGGAAACAGGAGCAGCACCCGTATCCATGATTTTTAATTCTGTCATGAAAAGTAGTTTACAATATTTAAACATTCAACCGACGGTGGAGAAAAAACGAGTGAAAAAAGAAAAAAGCATTTCGCTGCCTTCCTATGTCGGTCAATCGGTTGAACAAGCTACACAGTCATTGAAAAATCAAGGGTTACATGTAACGATCATCGGAAAAGGAACGAAAGTGCGTGCACAATTTCCGAAGGCAGGGGAACACGTCGTCGCCCCAGATCGCGTCTTGTTGCAAACGGACGGAAACGCAATGATGCCTGATGTCACAGGCTGGTCGCTGCGCGATGTCATGAAGCTTGCGGAACTGTTGCAGTTAAAGCCAAGCTTTATCGGCAATGGATACGTATTTAGGCAAAATATTACGCCGGGGGCAGTGATCAAACGAAACGACTATATCATTGTCGAGCTGGCGAAACCATCGGAAATCGATGAAAAACAGCAAACCGAAACAGAACAACAAGAAGCAGACGGTCCGGTCGATTAGTTCTATATGAAACGGTACAAGCATATAGTGGAACGAGCCGAAACATATAAGGAGGTTCCGCTATATGCGTGCAGTAACTGTTCGAAAACGATTGACGGTCGTTTTGTTGATTGGGTTTCTCATTTTTGCGATTATTGACATTCGTCTCGGTTATGTGCAATTTGTTTTAGGAGATATGTTAACAGAGCGGGCGAAAGATTTATGGAGTCGAAATATCCCATTTGAGCCAGAGCGTGGGAAAATCGTCGATCGCAACGGGGTGCCTTTAGCAACGAACATGAGTGCCCCATCTGTGCTCGTCGTCCCAAGACAAATTGAAAACCCATCGGAAGTAGCAAACGAGCTCGCGCGCATATTGCACATGCCGGTAGAAAAAGCATATAAACATGTGACGAAAAAAACATCAATTGAACGCATTCATCCAGAAGGGCGAAAAATTTCGAACGAGCAAGCGAAACAAATTCGCGACTTAGGGATGAAAGGAGTATACATCGCTGAAGATTCAAAACGGTATTATCCGTTCGGAAGTTATTTATCGCACGTGCTTGGCTTTGCCGGAATTGATAACCAAGGATTGATGGGGCTTGAACTTTATTACGATAAACAATTGAGCGGCAAGCCAGGTTCCGTTCAATTTTATTCCGATGCAAAAGGGAAGCGCATGCCAGGGATGGCCGATGCGTATACGCCACCTGTCGATGGACTTGATTTAAAATTGACCATCGATACACGCGTCCAAACGATTTTAGAACGAGAACTGACGATTGCAGAAGCAACGTATCGCCCGGACGGAATTATTGCGATTGCGATGAATCCAAACAACGGTGAAATTTTAGGAATGGCAAGCCGTCCGACATTTGACCCCGCTGACTTTCAAAACGTGCCACCTGAAATTTTTAATCGCAATTTGCCTATTTGGAGCACGTACGAACCGGGGTCAACGTTTAAAATTATTACGCTCGCGGCAGCTTTAGAGGAAAAAAAAGTTGATTTATTAAAAGAACATTTTTACGATCCAGGATATGTTAAAGTTGCTGGGGCGACGCTTCATTGTTGGAAACGTGGCGGCCATGGCGATCAAACGTTTCTTGAAGTTGTTCAAAACTCTTGCAACCCCGGATTTGTAGAGCTTGGTGACCGACTCGGTAAAGAAAAACTATTTGAATATATTCGTGCATTTGGCTTCGGTGAAAAAACGGGCATTGATTTACAAGGAGAAGGAAAAGGTATTTTGTTTCCACTTCATCGTGTCGGACCGGTCGAACAAGCAACGACCGCTTTCGGTCAAGGGGTAGCCGTCACGCCTATTCAACAAGTGGCGGCAGTCGCCGCTGCTGTAAATGGAGGAATTTTATACCAACCTTATATTGCAAAAGAGTGGCTCGATCCGGTCACAGGACAAGTCATACAACGACAAACGCCAAAAGCAAAAAGAAGAGTTATTTCCGAGGAAACGTCAAAACAAATTCGTTATGCGCTCGAAAGCGTTGTAGCACAAGGAACAGGGAAGGGTGCGTTTGTCGATGGGTATCGTGTCGGTGGCAAAACCGGAACAGCTCAAAAAGCAAAAGACGGTCAATATTTAAAAGACAACCATATCGTTTCATTTATCGGCTTTGCGCCAGCGGACGATCCACAAATTGTTGTATATGTGGCGGTCGATAATCCGAAAGGAACGGTACAATTTGGTGGCGTTGTGGCGGCACCGATTGTTGGAAATATTATGGAAGATAGCTTACGTGCACTCGGTGTCAAACCGCGTAAACAACAAATTGAAAAAGAAACGACGTGGCTCGATCCGCGCTATGTAGAAGTGCCAAATTTAATCGGTTTAACAAAAAAAGATTTGCAACAACAGCTTTTTCACTTAAAATTAGATGGTAGTGGCGAAGGCGATACAGTCATTGAACAGGCGCCGAAGCCTGGGGCGAAAGTGAAAGAAGGAGCGACGATCCGGGTTTATTTTGGAACGAAACGGTAAAGCCTAGAGGAAGTATCCTCATGGCTTCTTTTTCTGTTTATATAAAGAAGAAAGGAACGATCGGTATGAAGTTACAAACGTTGCTTCAACATTTACATAGCTTTACACCACTTACAACAGAAAATCCGACGATTACATCGATCGATATGGATTCAAGAGACGTACAGCAAGGTTCGTTATTTGTTTGTATCAAAGGATTTACAGTAGATGGACACGATTTTGCTGAACAAGCGGTCGCCCGCGGAGCCGTTGCAGTCGTGGCCGAAAAACCGCTCACATTGCCTGTGCCGGTCATTTACGTAAATGATAGCCGCCGCGCACTTGCTGTATTAGCCGATGCGTTTTACGGTCAGCCGACGCATCAGCTGCATGTCATTGGTGTAACAGGAACAAACGGAAAAACGACGACGACACATTTTATTGAGCGCATATGCCGCCACGCTGGAAAAAAAACCGGGCTGATCGGCACGATTAACATGAAAATTGGTGATGAAACGTATGATGTAAAAAATACAACACCTGAATCGCTCGTTTTACAAAAAATGTTTCGTAAAATGGTTGACGCGCATGTGGACATTGCTGCGATGGAAGTATCGTCTCACGCGCTACATATGGGAAGAGTACACGGATGTGACTTTGATGTCGCTGTGTTTACCAACTTAACGCAAGATCATTTAGACTACCATCAAACGATGGAGCATTATCGTTGGTCGAAAGGGTTATTGTTTGCGCAACTTGGCAATCGTTTCGATCATCAACGTCCGAAGTTTGCGATATTGAATGCGGACGATGCTGCCTCAGAAGAATATAAAAAAAGCACAGCAGCGACAGTTGTAACATACGGTATTCATCATCAAAGCGACATTATGGCGAAACATATTGAGATAACAACGAGTGGCACAACATTTCAACTTGTTACTCCGATCGAAACTGTACAAGTGAAAACGAAGCTCATCGGCATGTTTAATGTATATAATTTGTTAGCTGCGGTAGGCGCTTGTCTCGTCTCAAACATTCCGCTTCGTACGATTGTGGAAGCCATTGCTGACATCGAAGGAGTTTCGGGGCGTTTTGAAGTCGTTAATGCCGGTCAGCCGTTTACCGTCATCGTCGATTACGCTCATACGCCAGATAGTTTAGAAAACGTATTGCAGACGATTCAACAGTTTGCCAAAAAGCGTATATTTGTCGTTGTCGGTTGCGGTGGAGACCGCGATCGGACGAAGCGACCATTGATGGCGCAAATCGCTGTCAAATATAGCGATGTTCCAATTTTTACATCGGATAATCCGCGTTCAGAAGACCCGATGGCCATTTTAAACGACATGAAACAAGGAGTAGCTGAAGACGTCGTATGCATTGTCGATCGAAAAGAGGCAATTACATATGCGATTGAACAAGCCGAAAAAGACGATGTCGTTTTAATTGCGGGAAAAGGTCATGAGACGTATCAAATCATCGGGAAAGACGTGTTATATTTTGATGATCGTGTCGTCGCACGCGAAGCTATTCAACGAAGAACAGATCAATAGAAGATGAGGAAGGTGCAACGATCATGAACGAAAAAGTCATTTTGTTCACGGCAGGGGTTGCCTTTATGATTACGGTTGTGTTATCGCCGATTTTCATTCCGTTTTTAAGGCGATTAAAATTCGGGCAAAGCATTCGTGAAGAAGGGCCAAAATCCCATCAAAAAAAATCAGGCACGCCGACGATGGGGGGATTAATGATTTTATTGTCGCTCTCGATTACAACGTTTATGATGAACGATGTATTTTTTGAACGGACGCCACAAACGTATTTATTGTTGTTTGTGACGCTTGGCTACGGATTGCTCGGTTTTATTGATGACTTCATTAAAGTGGTCATGAAACGTAACCTTGGTTTAACGAGCAAGCAAAAACTAGTGGGACAACTGCTCATTGCGCTCATCTTTTACTTTTTCTTTCAACATTACAGCATTTCAACGGTCGTCTCGATTCCTGGGACGGATATGTCTATAGACTTAGGCGTCGCTTATATTTTGCTTATTATTTTTATGCTTGTTGGCGGCTCCAATGCGGTCAATTTAACGGACGGCTTAGACGGGTTGCTAGCAGGGACGGCGGCGATTGCGTTTGGTGCATATGCTGTATTAGCTTGGAATCAAGGACAATATGACATCGCCATTTTTAGCGTTGCTGTCGTTGGTTCGGTGCTTGGATTTCTCGTCTTTAACGCGCACCCTGCGAAAGTGTTTATGGGTGATACTGGTTCGCTTGCGCTTGGCGGGGCGATTGTCGCCATTGCGATTTTAACGAAACTTGAAATATTATTGGTGATTATCGGTGGCGTATTCGTCATTGAAACGTTATCGGTCATCATTCAAGTCATTTCGTTTAAAACGACAGGGAAACGCGTGTTTCGTATGAGTCCGTTGCACCATCATTACGAGTTAATCGGCTGGTCAGAGTGGCGTGTTGTCGTGACGTTTTGGGCGGTCGGTTTATTGTTTGCCATTTTAGGAATTTATATTGAGGTGTGGGTATAATGTACAACGGAAAAAAAGTGTTCGTATTAGGTTTAGCCAAAAGTGGATGGGCAGCAGCAAAACGGCTTCGTGAGCTCGGTGCCGATGTTGTTGTCAACGATCGCAATGAACCGAGTGAGCAGGAAAAACAAGAGTTAGAAGCGCTTGGCGTCCGTCTCGTATGTGGCGGTCATCCGCTTGAGTTGCTCGATGAGCCGTTTGATTTCGTCGTAAAAAATCCCGGCATTCCGTACTCCAATGCGCTCGTCCAAAAAGCGCTCGACAAACACATTCCGATTATTACGGAAGTCGAAATTGCGTATGAAACGTCAAAAGCCCCTATTATCGGCATTACAGGTTCAAACGGAAAAACGACGACGACGACCTTGATTTATCACATGTTGCAAGAAGCGAAACGGCGACCGCTCATTGCAGGAAATATCGGAACCGTTGCGTGCGAAGTTGCCAAACATGCGACAAAAGATGATGTCATCGTGATGGAATTATCTTCGTTTCAACTGCTCGGAACGATCCGTTTTCGTCCGCACATCGCTGTGTTGTTAAACATTTTCGATGCGCATTTAGATTATCACGGGACGAAAGAAGCATACGCAGAAGCGAAAGGAAACATTTTTAAAAATCAAACGGAAACGGACTACGCTGTCGTCAATGCGGATGATCCGATTGTCATGCAATTAGCAGGAAAAAGCCGCGCACAAAAAGTGCCGTTTTCTGCAACTACGCCATTATCGTACGGGGCAACGGTAAAAGAGGGAGCGATTTATTTTCATGACGAGCGAATTATCGACATCACCGACGTGGCGTTACGCGGGACGCACAATCTCGAAAATATATTAGCCGCTGTTGCCGCAACGAAGCTTGCAGGTGCAGACAATGACTCGATTCGTCGCGTATTAACGACGTTTACAGGCGTTGCGCATCGCTTGCAGTTTGTTGCTGAAATCAATGGACGAAAATTTTACAACGATTCAAAAGCGACAAACATATTAGCGACGCAAAAAGCGTTAAGCGCTTTTCATGAGCCGGTTATTTTACTTGCCGGTGGGTTAGATCGCGGCAACGAGTTCGATGAGTTACTCCCTTACTTTCAACATGTGAAAGCCGTCATTACGTTCGGACAGACGGCGCCAAAAATTGAACGCATTGCGCGCGAAGCAGGAATACAGCAAGTGAAACGTGTCGATAATGTGGAACAAGCAGCTTTTGCCGCATATGAATGGTCGTCGCCGGGCGATGTCATTTTACTTTCCCCAGCGTGTGCAAGTTGGGATCAATATAAAACTTTCGAACAGCGTGGGGACATGTTTGTACATGCGGTGCATAAGCTTAAATAAGACGAATTTTAAGTAAATTGAGGTGTTCCGCATTGCATGGAAAAAAGTCTGCACCTGATTTTTTGTTAATGATCATCACGTTTTCGTTGTTGGCGATCGGGCTTATTATGGTGTATAGCGCTAGCGCCATTTGGGCGGATTACAAGTTTCATGATTCGTTTTTCTTTGCGAAACGCCAACTATTGTTTGCAGGGATTGGCATTGTAGCGATGTTTTTTTTCATGAACATCGACTATTGGACGTGGCGCACGTGGGCGAAAGTGTTGCTCATTGTTTGTTTTATACTTCTCGTTCTCGTCTTAATTCCAGGTATCGGCATGGTGCGCAACGGTTCGCGCAGCTGGATTGGCGTTGGTGCATTTTCTATTCAGCCATCTGAATTTATGAAAATGGCGATGATCGCATTTTTAGCAAAATATTTATCTGAAAACCAAAAAAAAATCGCATCATTTAAACAAGGGTTACTTCCGTCTTTAACGCTCGTGTTTATTGCATTTGGTATGATTATGTTACAACCGGATTTAGGGACGGGAACGGTCATGGTTGGCACGTGCGTCGTCATGATTTTTGTCGCTGGCGCGCGCATGAGCCATTTCCTCGTCCTCGGTTTGCTCGGATTGGCAGGGTTTGCTGGACTCGTGTTATCCGCTCCGTATCGTATTAAGCGCATTACGTCATTTTTAAATCCATGGGAAGATCCGCTAGGTAGCGGTTTTCAAATTATTCAATCGCTTTATGCGATCGGGCCGGGCGGGCTGTTCGGGCTTGGACTCGGGCAAAGCCGCCAAAAGTTTTTTTACTTGCCTGAGCCACAAACCGACTTTATTTTTGCTATTTTAGCAGAAGAACTCGGATTTATCGGCGGTTCGCTCGTGCTGCTTCTTTTCAGTTTATTGCTTTGGCGTGGCATTCGCATCGCCTTAGGGGCGCCTGATTTATACGGCAGTTTTTTAGCTGTCGGCATCATTGCGATGGTCGCGATTCAAGTCATGATTAATATCGGAGTCGTGACCGGATTAATGCCGGTGACAGGCATTACATTGCCGTTTTTAAGCTATGGCGGTTCGTCATTGACGCTTATGCTTATGGCGATTGGTGTCTTGTTAAACATTAGCCGTTATGCGCGATATTAAAGGCTGACTTCACGGAAGTCAGCTTCTTCTGTTACTTTCGATAAGGGGGAAAAGCGATGAAAATTGTAGTGAGTGGTGGCGGAACAGGAGGTCATATTTATCCTGCGCTTGCGTTTATTCATGAAGTAAAAAAACAACATCCAAACGTCGATGTATTATATATTGGGACAAAAAAAGGGTTAGAAAGCACGATCGTTCCAAGAGAAAACATCCCGTTTCATGCGATTGACATTAGTGGATTAAAACGTAGTCTTTCATTGGAAAACGTCAAAACGCTCGTTCGCTTTATAAAAAGTGTTCACGCATGCAAAAAACTGTTGAAACAATACAAACCAGACGTTGTGCTCGGCACAGGGGGATACGTATGCGGACCTGTCGTATATGCAGCAGCGAGATTAGGCATCCCGACGATCATTCATGAACAAAACAGCATCCCGGGATTGACGAATACGTTTTTAAGCCGTTATGCCGATAAAGTTGCCGTTTGCTTCGAAGAAACAAAGGAATATTTTCCAAACAAAAAAGTTGTATTAACAGGAAACCCGCGCGCGTCAGAAGTCGTAGGAAAAGACGGACGGGAAGCGAGACGATCGCTCGGATTAGATGAACAGAAAAAGACGGTACTCATTGTCGGTGGCAGTCGCGGTGCCCGTCCGATCAATGAGGCGTTTTTACAAGTGCTTCATGAAGTCGAACAAAAACCGTATCAATTTTTATATGTTACAGGCGACGTTCATTATGATAAAGTAATAAAGGCAGTAGGCGATGTCGGCAATCCGCCAAACGTCATCATTCGTCCATTTATTCACAACATGCCGGAAGTGTTAGGTGGGGTCGATGTAATCGTTGCGCGTGCAGGTGCAACGACGCTAGCAGAAATTACAGCGCTCGGCATTCCGAGCATTTTAATTCCGAGCCCGTATGTGACAAATAATCACCAAGAAAAAAATGCCCGGGCGCTTGAGAAAAAAGGAGCAGCGATCGTTCGTTTAGAAAGTGAATTGACAGGTGCGCATTTGCTTGACGATATCGACCGCATTTTGTTAGACGAACAGACGTTGACAAACATGAAAGAAGCGGCGTTTCGACTAGGTATTCGCGATGCAGCGGAACGTTTATATCGCGTCATGGTGGAGATGATTTCATAAATTGCATACGATATAGGAAAAAGGTAGAGGAGGTAAAACATTGGAAAAACTACGTGAAGAGCTCCTGCAAGCTAACGTTGGAACAGTGAAAGAAAACGAGCGTATGGCCAGTCATACAACAATTAAAATTGGCGGACCTGCTGACCTTTTCGTTGAGCCAAAAAATATAGATGGTTTAAAAAAGACGATGGAAATCGTCCGAAAATATGATGTACCTTGGCGTGCGATCGGTCGCGGTTCGAACTTACTCGTATTAGATGAAGGGATTGAAGGTGTTGTCATTAAACTTGGTGAAGGATTAGATGATTTATACATTCATGATACAGAAGTGACAGTTGGCGGAGGATATTCGCTCATTAAACTGGCGACCGTCATTAGTAAACAAGGGTTGTCCGGCCTTGAGTTCGCGGGAGGCATTCCGGGAACGGTGGGCGGAGCGGTATATATGAACGCCGGCGCTCACGGTTCCGATATGTCGCGCATCGTGAAAAAAGCACAAATTTTGTTTGAGGACGGAACGATTGAATGGTTAACAAATGAAGAGATGGAATTTTCGTATCGTACGTCCGTCCTACAAACAAAGCGTAAAGGCATTTGCATCGCAGCCATGCTTGAAATGAAAAAAGGAAACCGCGATGAAATTGTGGCAGCCATGCAAAAAAATAAAGATTATCGCCGCGAAACACAACCGTGGAACTACCCGTGTGCGGGAAGCATCTTTCGCAACCCCCTTCCACAATACGCTGGTCAGTTGATCGAACAAGCGGGGCTAAAAGGATATACGATTGGCGGAGCAAAAATTTCTGAACAACATGCGAATTTTATCGTCAACGCCGGCGGAGCAACGGCAAAAGATGTGCTCGAGCTCATCGATTATGTGAAGAAGACGATTTATGACTTATACGGCGTATCATTGCAAACAGAAGTTGAAATTGTTGGGCGGAAGTAATACATTTTCCCCATCCTAATTTTTTCTATATTATGCTATAATAAAAATAGAGACAATGAACTAACGGTTGCTCATATGCGCCGTTAGTTTTCTTGTTATTTTGATTTGGTCCATCGACCGAGGTGGAGTGAATGGGAAAAGGAAAAGTTGTTGTTCTTGAAGAACGTGTGCCAAAATTAAAAGAGCAGCGAAGACAACGCGCGAATCGCTTACTCATTGCATATATCGCTTTATTTTTTATGCTTTTGTTAGGCGTCGTGTACGCGCAGTCGCCACTAAGCAACGTTGCCGTCATCCACGTCGAAGGGAATCATCATATCGCTTCCAAAGATATTATTCAATTAAGTGGCGTGACGAAAAAGACGAGCTTTTGGAAAGTAAAAAAAGCGGAAGTGGAACAGCGAATTAAACAACATCCCGAAGTGGAAGAAGTACATGTCAAAAAACGAATTCCGAATCGCATTGATATTGTTGTCGTTGAACGAAAGCGGATCGCTTACATTTTGGACAAGCATTCCTTTTTGCCGATTTTAGATAACGGAAAGGTGTTGACGCATGCAAAACGAGCGATTCCGAGCGATGCCCCGATTTTAGTCGGATGGAAAGAAGGAGAGGCTATTCAAGAGATGGCTACCCAATTGGCAAACACGCCAAGTTCGATTTTAAACCTCATCTCAGAAATTCATTATACCCCAAACTCATCGGACCAAAGGCATATTACTGTCTATATGAATGATGGCATAGAAGTGAGTGCTACCGTCGATCGTTTTTCGGAAAAAATTGTTCATTATCCTTCGATCGTCAGCCAATTACAGCCGGGGGCAAAAGGCGTCCTTCATTTAGAGATGAGCACATATTTCAAACCGTACGAAGCAGATGAAGGGAATGACAAAAACGATGAAAATGAACGGTAGCCATGTTATTTTGTCGTTCGTTTGTTTAGTTTTAGGCTTTATGTTGGCATTCTCTTATCAACTGACGAAAAAAGAGACGGCTAATCGCCAACTTGAACGTCAATGGAATAAAGAATATGAGTATCGTCAACAGCTTATTGAACAGCAAGAACAAAATCAAAAGCTACAAGCAGAGTTGTTTAAAAAACAGCAACGCGTTCGAGAAATGGAAAAAGAATTAGCAAGCGAGGAGCGAGTTTATTTTAACCTTGTCGAAGATGCGGAACGATTGCGCATGTATCTTGGCAAAGTGAAAGTAAAAGGAAAAGGAGTAGAAGTCATGCTATCTGATGCTTCATACATCCCTTCCGAAGCGAACGCCACAAACTACATTGTTCACGAACAACATGTGTTTCAAGTTGTCAATGAACTATTGATTGCCGGGGCGTCTGCGATATCCATTAACGGTCAACGATTATCGCACCGATCGTATATCGTTTGCAACGGCCCGGTCATTGAAATAGATGGGATGCAACACCCCGCCCCGTTCGTTATTCAAGCGATTGGCGACCCGAACGTACTGATCCCTGCGTTAACGATCGCTGGTGGCGTCAAAGACCAACTAACGAGCGACCATATTGTTGTTGACATTGTAGAAAAATCGGAAATTACAATGGAACCGCTAATGCAAAAATAAGAGGAGGAGCGATGTTGACGCGAAAAACGACATGGCATTTTACGTTTGTGTCGCTTATTATCGGTTTCATGTTGGCGATCCAATTTCAAACGAGCCACGAACCAGATGTGCGCGACACACGTGACATATGGGAAATACGACAAGATTTAAAAAAAGAGCAAGAGTTACATAAACAACTGTTGCAGGAAATACGAAAGTATGAAGAAACGTTAGAAAAATATGAGCAACAGCGTTCAGAAAATAAAGGAGCCATTCTTCGTCAAACGGTAGAGGAATTAAAAAAAGAAGCAGGGCTAACGGAAGTGGTCGGGGAAGGTGTCGTGCTTTATGTCGAACAAATGTATGATGAATCATACGTCGGTCCGCTTAGCGACACGGTGTCTGCTGAGTTGCTTCGCCGACTCATGAATGAATTAAATATGTATGGCGCTCAATATGTATCGATTGCTGATCAACGCATCGTCAACACGACGGTCATTCGCGACATTAACGGTGTGACGAAAGTGGATTCGTACCCGCTACACTCTTTCCCTTTTGAAATTAAAGTGATTGCGGTAGACGCAGAAAAAATGTACAACCGGCTCAAAGCGTCGACGATTGCCGATGACTTTGCCCTTGAAAATTTACTTCTTACGATTTCAGAGCCACAACAACGTGTCGTCATTCCTCCATACGATGGGACGGTGCGCGTCAAACAAATGGAAGCAGTCGAAGATGCTAGGAGGTGAACATGATGTGGCTTCCGTTGCTTGGCCTCGTCATTGGCATATTGCTCGGATTGTTGACGGATTGGCGCATTCCGAGCGAATATGCGAACTACTTATCCATCGCGGTGCTCGCAGCGTTTGATACGCTCATAGGCGGCATTCGTGCACATTTGCAAAATATTTACGATGAGCACGTATTTGTATCTGGATTTTTTTTTAATATTATTTTAGCAACAAGTTTAGCTTTTCTCGGTGTGCATCTTGGTGTAGACTTGTATTTAGCAGCTGTATTTGCGTTCGGTGTGCGCCTGTTTCAAAACATCGCTGTCATCCGCCGAATTTTGCTGACGAAATGGTTAGAAAGCCGCCAAAAAAATCGTTTATAAAAAAGGGAATGCTGTTCGGATGTGGAATATAGTGTTGATATACATAACAACGTTCATTTTGTAAAGGAGGTGCCACCAGAATGAACAGCAACGATTTTTATGTTAGTCTTGACATCGGTACGTCCAGTGTAAAAGTCATCATTGGCGAAATGATTAACGATCAGTTAAACATTATCGGTGTCGGCAATGTGAAATCGCAAGGGCTGAAAAAAGGCTCCATTATTGATATAGATGAAACGGTACAATCGATTAAACGAGCGATTGAACAAGCGGAACGGATGGTCGGCGTAACGATTAAAGGCGCCATTGTCGGAGTAAACGGCAATCATATTCAACTTCAACCGTGTCATGGGATTGTCGCTGTATCAAGCGAAAATAAAGAAATTACGAATGAAGACGTCACGCGCGTCATCGAAGCAGCCCAAGTCGTTTCCGTCCCACCAGAGCGCGAAATTATTGATGTTATTCCAAAACAGTTTATCGTTGACGGACTTGATGGAATTAACGATCCGCGCGGCATGTTAGGCGTGCGATTAGAAATGGAAGGAACGATGATTACCGCATCAAAAACAGCTTTACATAACGTGCTTCGCTGTGTTGAACGAGCGGGGTTAGAAGTGCTTGATGTATGTCTTCAACCGCTAGCGGCAGCCTCAATTGCCCTATCGAAAGATGAAAAAAACTTAGGTGTGGCACTTATTGATATCGGTGGCGGTTCAACGACGGTCGCTGTGTTTGAACAAGGATTTTTACAAGCAACGACCGTGCTTCCAATCGGTGGGGAACATATTACAAAAGATTTATCGATCGGCATGCGTACGTCGACAGAAGATGCAGAACGCATTAAACTAAAACATGGACATGCATTTTACGATCTTGCTTCTGAAGAAGAAGTATTTAGCGTTCCCATTATCGGAACTGACCAACATCAACAATTTAGCCAATTGGAAATTGCGGATATGATTGAAGCGCGTGTAGAAGAAATTTTACAAATGGCACAAGCAGAAATTCGTCGACGCGGATTTCGCGATTTGGCTGGCGGATATGTGTTAACCGGTGGAACAGTCAATATGCCGGGCGTATTAGAACTTGCCGAAGCGATTTTTGGACACACTGTTCGTGTCGCGATGCCGGATTATATTGGTGTTCGCGATCCACAATACACAAACGGTGTCGGTTTAATTCAATTCGCTTATAAAAATGCGAAGTTACAAGGAAGACACGTTCCCGTTCTTTCTTCTAGCGCGTCAAACGATTTCCAAGCGGAGAAAAAGGTGCATAAAGCGCCAGCAAAACCAAAACAAAAAGAAGAACATTTAGCACATAAAGTCAAGAAATTTTTCGGATACTTTTTTGAATGACAATTTGAATGGCTAGGAGGATTATCATGTTGGAGTTTGACACGACTGTTGATCAGTTAGCGACAATTAAAGTAATTGGTGTCGGCGGCGGCGGAAATAACGCTGTCAATCGCATGATTGAACACGGAGTACAAGGTGTTGAATTTATTGCAGTCAATACAGACGCCCAAGCGTTAAACTTATCAAAGGCACCAATTAAGCTACAAATTGGTGCGAAATTGACGCGTGGATTAGGTGCAGGAGCAAATCCAGAGGTAGGAAAAAAAGCAGCGGAAGAAAGTAAAGAGCAAATTGAAGAGGCGCTCAAAGGTGCCGATATGGTATTCGTTACAGCCGGCATGGGCGGAGGAACAGGAACGGGGGCGGCTCCAGTCATCGCTCAAATCGCGCGTGATTTAGGTGCACTTACTGTTGGCGTCGTCACACGCCCGTTTACGTTTGAAGGAAGAAAGCGTGCGATGCAAGCGGCAAGCGGTATTGCGGCGATGAAAGAAGCAGTCGATACACTCATCGTCATTCCGAACGATCGTCTGTTAGAAATTGTTGACAAAAATACGCCGATGTTAGAAGCGTTCCGCGAAGCAGACAACGTGCTTCGTCAAGGGGTACAAGGCATCTCCGACTTAATTGCCGTACCGGGATTAATTAACTTAGATTTTGCTGATGTGAAAACGATTATGTCGAATAAAGGTTCAGCTCTTATGGGAATCGGTGTAGCAACAGGAGAGAACCGCGCCGCAGAAGCAGCGAAAAAAGCGATCTCTAGCCCGCTATTAGAAACGTCCATCGACGGTGCACAAGGCGTACTAATGAACATTACAGGTGGAACGAACTTAAGCTTGTACGAAGTGCAAGAAGCAGCTGACATCGTCGCATCAGCTGCCGACCAAGATGTCAATATGATTTTTGGTTCGGTCATTAACGAAAACTTAAAAGACGAAATTATCGTGACTGTCATCGCGACTGGATTTAACGAAGAAGTGAACCAAGCGAAAGCAACACGACAAGCGGTTGTCAAACCGAACGTTGGCGTCAAACGCGAGAAAAAAGAAGAGCCGATTGACTACTCGCCAACGCGCGGACAACAAGCAGAAGACCCGCTTGACATTCCAGCTTTCCTGCGCAACCGCAATCGTCGCCGTTAAAAAAACGCTCACTACGTGTGGGCGTTTTTTTTATTTTCATCATCTGACAAAATCTCTAAAGAAATGACGTCATCGTTTGACATACTTTTCTATTGAAAGTGCTATATACTAGTTTCAAGATAAGGAGGGGATGCCGCTGATTTATGCCGATCTCGTATGGTTATTAAATCTTTGTTTTGATGCGATGTTACTATGGCTCGTGGCGATTATGTTAAAGCGCCGCGTTCGGTTATGGCGGCTTACGCTTGCAGCATTATTCGGCTCATTGCTCGTCTTGCTTCTTTTCACGCCTTTTGCCTATATGATGTCTCATATCGCAACAAAACTCATCGTCTCTTTTTTCATCGTTTGGATTTGTTTTGGCTTTCATCGTTTTCGTTTTTTTATCGAAAATGTGCTCGCTTTTTATTTTGCAACGTTTATGATGGGCGGAGGGCTCATTGCATTTCACTTTTTACTACAAAGTGAAATAACAGCTTATTCATCACAATGGCTTTTGCATTCCACTTCGATTAGCTGGTTGTTTGTCGTTATGATGTTTCCGATTTTATGGTTATTATCTAAGATGCAAATGGGAACGATTCGGGAGAAAAAATTACGCTTTGAACATGTTATTGACGTGCGTGTGACATGTTTTGGACAAACGGTATGTTTAAAAGGATTAGTCGATAGCGGAAACCAGTTGCGCGACCCGTTAACAAACACACCGGTCATGATTGTGGAATTGCAACCGTTCGCACATATATTTCCTCCAGCCGTCTTACAAATGATTCACAAACGGACGTACACAGATGACATCCCGAGCGAATGGGCGAGTCGTATACGTTTCGTTCCATATCGAGCCGTTGGTGTCGAGCAACAGCTATTAATTGCAATGAAACTAGACGACGTGCAATGGTCGGACGGAAAACAATGGACATCTGTTACAAAAGTGCTTGTTGGTTTTCACCCGTCGTCGCTTTCCGCTGACGGAGAGTACAATTGCATCGTTCATCCACATATGGTCATGTCGCAAGCGTCGTAATTATTATGATTATACGGCCGATCGTGCCGAAATAGAAGGGGGATTTTATGAAGTTATTCAAATTGCGCCTCACGTATTTATGGTACAAACTATTAAAAAAATTAGGGCTCAAAGCGGACGAAATTTATTACATCGGTGGAAGCGAAGCGTTGCCGCCTCCGCTCACCAAAGAGGAAGAAGAAATGCTCTTGAAAAAACTTCCTTCTGGAGATGAAACGGCTCGTTCACTACTTATTGAACGAAATCTTCGCCTCGTCGTTTACATTGCTCGAAAATTTGAAAATACCGGCATTAATATTGAAGATTTAATTAGCATTGGTACGATTGGACTAATTAAAGCGGTCAATACGTTTAATCCGGAAAAAAAAATTAAGCTCGCTACATATGCGTCGCGCTGTATTGAAAATGAAATTTTAATGTATTTACGGCGCAACAATAAAGTGCGCTCGGAAGTATCGTTTGATGAACCGTTAAACATTGACTGGGACGGCAACGAACTGTTGTTGTCGGACGTATTAGGCACAGAAGATGACGTCATTACGAAAGATTTAGAGGCAAATATTGATCGCAGTTTACTATTTCGTGCCCTTGACCAATTGAGTGACAGAGAGAAACAAATTATGGAACTTCGCTTCGGGCTAAGTGGTGGCGAAGAAAAAACACAAAAAGATGTTGCGGATTTATTAGGCATTTCCCAATCATATATTTCCCGCTTAGAAAAGCGAATTATTAAACGATTGCGAAAAGAATTTAACAAAATGATGTAATGCATATTTTTCCCTTCGAAGGAGATACTGAAAGCTGACAGCATCTCCTGTAAGGAGGGAAAGACATGGCAAGAAACAAAGTTGAAATTTGCGGCGTTGATACGTCGAAACTTCCCGTACTGAAAAACGAAGAAATGCGTGAATTATTTCGGCAAATGCAAGCTGGTGACATATATGCACGTGAAAAATTAATCAACGGGAATTTACGGCTCGTATTAAGCGTCATCCAACGATTTAACAATCGTGGTGAATATGTCGACGATTTGTTTCAAGTCGGCTGTATTGGACTTATGAAATCGATTGATAACTTTGATTTAAGCCAAAACGTGAAATTTTCAACGTATGCCGTACCGATGATTATTGGTGAAATTCGCCGATATTTACGTGACAATAATCCGATTCGTGTATCCCGTTCGCTGCGCGACATTGCATACAAGGCGTTACAAGTGCGCGAAAAAATGATGAGTGAAACAGCAAAAGAACCGACGGCAGAAGAAATTGCAAAAATTTTAGACGTCCCACACGAAGAAATTGTGTTTGCGCTAGATGCGATTCAAGATCCTGTGTCGTTATTTGAACCGATTTACAACGATGGTGGTGATCCGATTTACGTGATGGATCAGCTGAGCGATGAGAAAAACCGAGATACAAACTGGATTGAAGAAATCGCGTTGAAAGAAGGACTTCGTCGCTTAAACGAACGTGAAAAAATGATTATTCGCAAACGATTTTTTCAAGGAAAGACACAAATGGAAGTTGCCGAAGAAATCGGCATCTCGCAAGCACAAGTATCTCGTTTAGAAAAAGCTGCCATTAAACAAATGAATAAAAATATCCAATGGTAACATCCCCCCACGCAGTTGGGGGTTTTTCTATGCCCTCGAAATGACTACAACCCTTCCCTTGCGCATACATATAGGAGATAGAACGAAGAAAAGGAGCGGGGGAACATGGTGAAAATTTCTGAACTACAACAAAAAGACGTCGTCAATGTTGCCAACGGCAAACGCCTCGGAAATATTGGAGATATTGATATTAATTTAACGACCGGTCAAATTGAAGCCATTATTATTATTGGTGCCGGGAAAGTGCTCGGCTTATTCGGACGGACGGATGAAATTATCATTCCGTGGCGCGATATTGTCAAAGTCGGGGCTGATGTCATTCTCGTTCGATTAGATGGCGATGAATAGTTCAGGTTTTCGGCAAGCTGTGATAAAATAGGAAAAAAAGTGATAAAATTGTACAAAGGATGTCGGACGATGAATGAAATATTTCGCCAAGCGCATGAGTCATTGCTTATGTTTGATGACTGGGAAAACGTCATTGTTGCGTTTACAACAAAACGAGGTGGAGTAAGCAGCGAGCCGTTTGCGACGTTAAACGTTGGCATGCACGTCAACGATCATCGACATGCGGTGTATGAAAATCGGAAAAAAGTAGCCGAGCAGTTAAACGTTTCGCTTGATCGCTGGGTATGTGCCGATCAAGTGCATGGTGTACACATCGAAAAAGTGACGAACGAACATGCAGGCAAAGGGGTGCGCACGTATGATACCGCTTTGCCGCATACAGACGGGCTGTATACAAGCGAACAAGATCTCATGTTGGCGCTTTGTTTTGCGGATTGTGTTCCGCTTTACTTTTTTGCCCCAAGTAAAAAGCTCATTGGACTCGCACATGCTGGTTGGAAAGGAACGGTGCATAACATCGCTGGTGAAATGGTGAAGCGGTGGAATGAAGAAGGAGTAGATGCGCGTGATATGTATGTCGTCATTGGGCCATCGATCGGTCGCTGTTGTTATATCGTCGATGATCGCGTCATCACATTCGTTCAAAAGGCGCTAGTCAACTCGTCTCAATCTCTTTATAATGAAACAAGTAAGGGACAGTATGCGCTCGATTTGAAAGAAATGAATAAACAGCTTTTGCAGCAAGCAGGTGTTCCGAGCGAACACATCGCTATTTCATCGTATTGCACAAGCTGTGAGCAGTCATTATTTTTCTCCCACCGTCGCGACGGTGGCCAAACAGGAAGAATGATGGCGCTTATTGGCTGGAGGTGATGACATGTCTGTGAAACAACGGTTACAAACGATTCAACAACATATTGCTGAAGCGTGTGAAAAAACAGGACGCAACGCCGCAGACGTTCAAATCGTGGCAGTGACAAAATACGTAAGCATCGCACGCGCAAACGAAGCGGTGGAAGCAGGCATCGTTCATTTAGGTGAAAGTCGTGCCGACGGTTTTTTACAAAAATATGAAGCAATCGGAAAAGAAGCGACGTGGCATTTTATCGGTACGTTGCAATCGAGAAAAGTAAAACAAATCATCGATTACGTCGACTACATTCATTCGCTTGATCGTCTTTCGTTAGCGGAAGAAATCGACAAACGAGCGAATCGAACAATGAAATGTTTTGTGCAAGTGAACGTATCAGGAGAGACGTCTAAACACGGATTAGCGCCAGAGGATGTATTTTCGTTTATTGAAACATTATCCGCTTTTTCGCGTATTGAAGTTGTTGGATTGATGACGATGGCGCCATATACGGATGATGAAGCGACGATTCGTCGTTGTTTTCGAACGTTGCGTGAGTTAAAAGAGCGCGTGCAAGAAAAACAATATCCGCATGCTCCATGTACACAACTGTCGATGGGAATGTCAAACGATTACGTCATTGCCGTTGAAGAAGGAGCTACGTTTCTTCGACTCGGTACATGTCTTGTCGGTGAAGAGGAGGTGGAATGATGGGATTTGTGAAAAAAATTCGCGATTTTTTCGATTTAGATGAAGAAAAATGGGAAGAGGATGAATACGAGCAAGAAGAAGTTGCTCAACAACCAAAAGCCGAACAAAAGCAAAACGTCGTCAGTTTACAAAGCGTGCAAAAATCGTCCAAGCTCGTTTTATTTGAGCCACGTGCTTACGCAGAAGTACAAGAAATTGCCGACCATTTGAAAAATCGACGTGCTGTTGTCGTCAATGTTCATCGTGTCGACCGCGATCAAGCGCGACGCATCGTTGACTTTTTAAGCGGAACGGTATATGCAATAGGCGGAGACATTCAACAAGTCGGGTCGACCATTTTTTTATGCACACCGGATAACGTCGATGTGAGCGGCTCGATTTCGATTGTTTCTGATGATGAACCGACAATAAAGAGGTGGTAAATGTGTATCAAATAGCAAACTTTGTAGCAACAGTCATTGAAGTATATTCATATGCGATTATTATTTACATTTTAATGTCTTGGTTTCCAAATGCGCGCGAAACGAAAGTAGGGCAATTTTTTGCCAACATTTGTGAGCCGTATTTAGAGCCGTTTCGTCGCTTCATTCCACCGATTGGCATGATCGACATTTCGCCGATCGTCGCCTTGCTTGTTTTGCGCTTTGCGACGGCAGGCGTTTACGGATTAGTCGATATGGTTAGTCGAGGGTTGTAATGGATATTTATCAACATTTTCGAAAAGAAGAGCATCATTTTATCGATCTCGTGTGCGAATGGAAGCGGCTTGTGACGGAACAGTACGCTCCGAAACTCACGGACTTTTTAACTCCGCGCGAACAACAAATCGTCCGCTCGATTGTCGGCAACAACGACGAGGTGCACGTTGCTTTTTTTGGCGGTTCATCATCTGTTGAACGAAAGCGTGCGCTATTATATCCGCCGTACATGCAACCGAATGAAGATGATTTTCAACTATCGTTGTTTTCCATTCGCTATCCGAAAAAATTTGTGACGCTCGGGCATCGTGATGTGCTCGGTGCCCTTTTGTCACTCGGTGTGAAGCGTGAAAAGTTTGGCGACATCGTCATCGTTGATGATGTCATTCAATTTGTGGTTGCTAAAGAAATTGCACCGTTTGTAAAAATGAACGTCACAGCGATTGGAAAAGCAAAAGTATCGTTAGAAGAACAACCACTTTCGCAACTTCTTGCTGTGAAAGAAGAATGGGAGGAAGAAACGTTTACTGTTTCTTCTTTGAGACTTGATGCGATTTTAGCCCAATGTTTCCGAATATCGCGTCAAAAAGCGCAAGCGCTCATTACTCAAAACTATGCAAAAGTAAATTGGAAAACGGTCGACCAAGCTCATATGGAGTGTCAAGAAGGGGATTTGCTTTCGTTGCGCGGCTATGGCCGCTGCCGATTGCAAGCGGTTGTTGGACAAACAAAAAAAGAAAAATGGCGCATCGTTGTCGAAAAAGCAAAATAAAAGCAGGATTTTCGCAAAACATGTCGAAACATACGGTACGTACATAAGATGGAGGTGGGCTACATGCCGTTAACGCCGTTAGATATTCATAATAAAGAATTTAGCCGAGGCTTTCGCGGATATGATGAAGATGAAGTAAATGAGTTTTTAGACCAAGTCATTAAAGATTACGAAATGATCTTGCGTGAAAAAAAACAGCTTGAAGAAAAAGTGAAAGAGCTGACAGAGCGACTCAACTACTTTACAAATATTGAAGAAACGTTAAATAAATCGATTTTAATCGCCCAGGAAACAGCAGAAGAAGTGAAGCGAAACGCGCAAAAAGAAGCGAAGCTCATCATTAAAGAGGCGGAGAAAAACGCAGATCGCATCATTAGTGAAGCGCTCGCTAAAACGCGGAAAATTGCGATGGAAGTGGAAGAATTAAAACGTCAAGCGAAAGTGTTCCGCAATCGTTTTAAAATGTTAATTGAAGCACAGCTCGATATGTTAAACAACGGCGATTGGGATCATTTATTAGATTACAAACTTGATGATGAAGCGGTGCAAGAAATAACCGAGTCTTGACGGATGGCATTGTTATTGCCTATAATATCGATTACAGTTATATCGCAAAAACGATGAAGGGGACAGTAGTTCTTTCATCAGCTTATTACAGCGAGCCGAGGGCGGTGGAAGCTCGGCATAAGCGAAAGAATGAACATCACCCCAGAGTTCCGTGCTGAACGAGTAGTAGGACACGGCGCGTCATTCCCGTTACGAATGTCGAGTGGACTATGTTTACATAGTCAATAAGGGTGGTACCGCGAGACCTTCTCGTCCCTTTTGGGCATGAGAAGGTTTTTTTATTTACATAAAAAGGAGGTAAACAAATGGACTACAAAGATACGTTACTTATGCCAAAGACCGATTTCCCGATGCGTGGAAATCTTCCGCAACGGGAACCACAAATGCAAGCGAAATGGGAAGAGATGGACATTTATCGTAAAGTGCAAGAGCGCACGAAAGATCGTCCGCTGTTTGTGCTGCATGATGGACCTCCGTATGCGAACGGCGACATTCATATGGGCCATGCGCTCAATAAAATTTTAAAAGACTTTATCGTGCGCTATAAATCAATGAGCGGTTATTGTGCCCCGTACGTGCCGGGATGGGATACGCACGGTTTACCAATTGAAACGGCGCTCACGAAAAATAAAGGCGTCAATCGAAAAGAAATGAGCGTTGCCGAATTTCGCAAGCTATGCGAACAATATGCGTACGAGCAAATTGACCGCCAGCGCGAGCAATTTAAACGACTTGGTGTGCGCGGCGATTGGGACAATCCTTACATTACGTTAACGCCAGAATACGAGGCACAACAAATTAAAGTATTTGGCGAAATGGCGAAAAAAGGATTAATTTATAAAGGATTAAAACCTGTCTACTGGTCTCCATCGAGCGAATCGGCGCTTGCCGAAGCCGAAATTGAATATAAAGATAAACGCTCGCCATCGATTTACGTTGCATTCCCTGTCAAAGACGGAAAAGGGGTGCTTGAAGGCGATGAAAAAATCGTCATTTGGACGACAACCCCATGGACGATTCCAGCGAACTTAGGCATCGCTGTTCATCCACAGCTGCAATATAGCGTTGTTGAGGCAGACGGTGGCAAATACGTCGTTGCATCCGAGTTATTACAATCGGTGCAAAAAGAAATTGGCTGGGAACATGTCACTGTATTAAAAACAGTCAAAGGAAGCGAACTCGAATACGTCGTGGCGAAACATCCGTTTTACGACCGTGATTCGCTCGTCATTTGCGGCGAACACGTCACAACAGACGCCGGAACCGGTTGCGTTCATACGGCGCCAGGACACGGGGAAGACGACTTTATCGTCGGTCAAAAATACGGCCTTGGCGTTCTTTGCCCTGTCGATGAGCGCGGCTATATGACGGAAGAAGCGCCAGGGTTTGCCGGCATGTTTTACGATGACGCAAACAAAGCGATTACAGAAAAGCTACAAGAAGTAGGTGCTTTATTAAAACTATCGTTTATTACGCACTCATATCCGCACGACTGGCGGACGAAGCAACCGACGATTTTCCGTGCGACAGCTCAATGGTTTGCGTCCATTGATAAAATTCGCGATCAATTGTTACAAGCGGTCGAAGAAACAAAATGGGTGCCAGCATGGGGTGAAATTCGCATCCATAACATGATTCGCGATCGCGGTGACTGGTGCATTTCACGTCAACGTGCATGGGGAGTACCAATTCCAGTCTTTTATGCGGAAAACGGCGAGCCAATTATTACAGATGAAACGATTGAACACGTATCGAACTTGTTCCGCCAATACGGCTCAAATGTTTGGTTTGAACGTGACGCGAAAGAGTTACTGCCAGAAGGGTTTACGCATCCAGGTAGTCCGAACGGACGGTTTACGAAAGAAACGGACATTATGGACGTATGGTTCGACTCAGGTTCTTCTCATCAAGCGGTATTGGAAGAACGTGACGATTTACAACGTCCAGCCGATCTTTATTTAGAAGGGTCCGACCAATATCGCGGCTGGTTTAACTCGTCGCTTTCAACCGCAGTTGCGGTTACTGGAAAAGCACCGTATAAAGGCGTATTAAGCCACGGATTCGTGTTAGATGGCGAAGGACGAAAAATGAGCAAATCGCTCGGTAACGTCGTCGTGCCTGCGAAAGTAATGGAACAACTCGGCGCCGATATTTTGCGTCTTTGGGTTGCTTCTGTCGACTATCAAGCAGACGTGCGCATTTCTGACAACATTTTAAAACAAGTGGCAGAAGTGTATCGCAAAATTCGCAACACGTTCCGCTTTATGCTCGGTAACTTATTTGATTTCAACCCTGCGGAACATACGGTAGCGATCGATCAGTTGCGCGAAGTCGACCGCTACATGCTCATTAAATTAAATCGTCTCATCGAAAAAGTAAAACAAGCGTACGAAACGTATGAATTTGCGACGATTTATCATGAAGTAAACAACTTCTGTACTGTTGATTTAAGCGCATTTTATTTCGACTTCTCCAAAGACGTATTGTACATCGAAGCGGCAAATAATCATGAACGTCGCTCGATTCAAACGGTGTTGTATGAAACGCTTGTTGCGTTAACGAAACTTGTTGCGCCGATTTTACCGCATACGGCAGATGAAGTATGGTCATACATTCCGCACGTCAAAGAAGAAAGCGTGCAGCTTGTCGATATGCCAGAAGCGGTGCATATTGATGATGCAGATCGCATCGTTAAAAAGTGGGATACGTTTATGGAATTGCGCGATGAAGTATTAAAAGCGCTAGAAGTGGCGCGCAACGAAAAACTGATCGGTAAGTCGCTTACAGCGCACGTCATTTTATATCCGACCGACGAAACGAAAGCGCTCATCGATTCGATTGAAGAAGATATGAAACAGCTATTAATCGTTTCAGCGTTTTCAATTGGCGGCTCATTTACAGAAGCACCGAGCGAGGCGCAAACATTCACCAAAACAGCGATTGTCGTCAAACAAGCTGAAGGCAAAACATGCGCGCGCTGCTGGGTTGTTACACCAACAGTAGGAGAAGATGCAGATCACCCAGAACTATGTCCACGTTGTGCGACAATTGTCAAGCAATAACACCCATCCCCCTTCGCCTTTGAGGGGGGATTGTTTTATGATAAAATGAAAAAGAATTTCGCTTTGGAGGGGTAAGATGTTATATTATTTGCTTGCTTTTGTCGTTATATTGATCGATCAATGGACGAAATGGCTTGTCGTTCGCTATATGGAATTAGGGGAAAGCATTCCAATTATTGAGAACGTCTTATACATGACGTCGCATCGCAATCGCGGAGCGGCATGGGGGATGTTGCAAGGGCAATTTTGGCTGTTTTATGTCATTACCATCGTCGTCGTTGTCGGCATCGTCATATACATTCAACGGTTGCAGCCGACGCAGCGACTATTTGGTATCGCCCTTGGACTTATGCTTGGGGGCGCGCTCGGCAACTTTATTGATCGCGTGTTTCGAAAAGAAGTCGTCGACTTTGTGCATACGTATATTTTCAATTATAGCTTTCCGATTTTTAACGTCGCCGATGCAGCATTAACGATTGGTGTTGCGCTCATGTTTATTTATACATGGATCGAAGAAAAACAACGAAAGGGAATGAGCGATGGAGCAAATTCAACTCACGATTGAAGAACAACATGATGGGGAACGCATTGACAAAGTGATTGCCGAATTAAATGAACAATGGTCGCGTTCTCAAGTACAACAATGGTTAAAAGAAGGGCATGTGCTTGTCAATGGCAAAGCAGTGAAACCGAACTACAAATGCCATATCGATGATGAAGTGATCATTTCCATTCCTGATCCGGAGCCGTTAGATGTGGAACCGGAGCCAATTCCGCTCGACATTTATTACGAAGATGCGGACGTGCTCGTTGTCAATAAGCCGCGCGGCATGGTTGTTCATCCAGCGCCGGGACATATGCACGAGACGCTTGTCAACGCATTGCTTGCTCATTGTCAAGACCTTTCAGGCATTAACGGCGTATTGCGCCCAGGTATCGTTCATCGCATCGATAAAGATACGTCTGGTTTATTAATGGTCGCAAAAAACGATTTGGCCCACGAATCGCTCGTCAATCAACTTGTAAACAAAACGGTGACGCGCAAATATGTCGCGATTGTTCACGGCGTCATTCCGCACGATTACGGGACAATTGATGCGCCGATCGGACGCGATCCACGCGATCGACAAAGTATGGCGGTCGTTGAAAACGGAAAAGAAGCGGTGACGCATTTTCGCGTTCTTGAACGATTTGAACATTATACGTTTGTGGAGTGTCAACTCGAAACAGGGCGAACGCATCAAATTCGCGTCCATATGAAATATATCGGCTATCCGCTTGCGGGTGATCCGAAATACGGTCCGCGCAAAACGCTACCGATTGATGGACAAGCGCTTCATGCTGGTGTATTAGGGTTTCATCACCCGCGCACAGGCGAATATTTGCAGTTTGAAGCCCCGATTCCTCATGAATTTGAACGATTGCTCGATATGTTGCGAAATAATCGTTGACAAACGAAACAAGGAAACGTAAAATGAACTCAAGTGAACAAAGACCTTTAAATTCAGTCCCGTGAGGCTGAGAAGGTGTCGGATCTAGGTGACGTATGCCTACATGTACCCTCTCGCCAAACGGTGAGAGGGTTTTTTGTCTGGAGGTGAAACGATGCAAAAAGCGATTGTATTAGATGAACAAGCGATTCGACGCGCATTGACGCGCATTGCCCACGAAATTATTGAGCGCAATAAAGGGATTGACGGATGTGTGCTCATCGGCATTAAAACGCGCGGCATTTACTTAGCAAAACGATTAGCTGAACGCATTGAACAAATTGAAGGAACATCCATTCCTGTTGGTGAGCTAGACATTACGTTATATCGCGATGATTTAACGGTAAAAACAGACGATCATGAACCGCTTGTAAAAGGAACGGACGTCCCGTTTTCTGTTACGAATCAAAAAGTCATTTTAGTTGATGACGTATTATTTACAGGCCGAACGGTGCGCGCAGCAATGGATGCTGTGATGGATCTTGGGCGTCCGGCACAAATTCAATTGGCGGTGCTCGTTGATCGCGGTCATCGCGAACTACCGATTCGCGCTGATTTCGTCGGCAAAAACATTCCGACGTCAAGCTCGGAAATGATCGTCGTCGAGTTAAAAGAAGTCGACGACATCGATCAAGTCAGCATACATGAATAAAGCACCCTTTTTAAAGGCAGTCCAGCGAGGCTGACAAAGGGGATTCGTTTCTCATACCCTCTTTGTGCCTTCGTACGGACAAAGAGGGTTTTTTATATAAATTGAGAAAGGGAGAGAGAAGATGAACAAACCGGTATTAGACGTGAAGGATGTCCCTTCTTTTGGGCAGCTTGTTACACTTAGTTTACAACATTTATTTGCGATGTTTGGTGCAACGATTTTAGTGCCGTATTTAGTCGGATTAAGTCCAGCGATGGCGCTCATTTCAAGCGGACTCGGCACACTCGCCTTTTTAATCGTCACAAAATGGCAAGTGCCTGCGTACCTCGGTTCATCGTTTGCGTTTATTACCCCCATTATTGCAGCCAAAGCAGCTGGTGGTCCGGGTGCGGCGATGATCGGTAGCTTTTTAGCCGGACTCGTATATGGCATCGTCGCTTTAGCGATTAAAAAAGCAGGGTATCGTTGGATTATGAATTTGCTCCCGCCAATCGTCGTCGGTCCAGTCATTATCGTCATCGGCTTAGGATTAGCCAACGTCGCCGTCAGCATGGCGATGAACGGTCCAGACGGAAAATATAGCTTAACGCACTTTTCTGTTGCAGTTGTGACGCTTGCCGCAACAATAATGTTCTCGATTTTATCGCGAGGAATGTTTAGTCTTGTGCCTGTCCTTATGGGCATTATCGTTGGCTACGTGTACGCGTTAGCTGTCGGTGTCGTCGATTTATCAGGGGTGGCAAAGGCAAAGTGGCTTGAGATGCCTGATTTCTTGTTGCCGTTTGTTCATTATGACGTGCGTGTGACGCTCGATATTGTGCTTTTGATGGTTCCTGTGGCGATTGTGACATTATCTGAACATATCGGTCATCAGCTCGTATTAAGCAAAGTCGTTGGGCGCGACTATATTAAAGAACCAGGTTTACATCGCTCGATTTTCGGTGACGGATTAGCAACGATGATTTCTGCGCTCATCGGTGGTCCGCCAAAGACGACATACGGTGAAAATATCGGCGTATTAGCGATTACGCGCGTATATAGCGTGTACGTGTTAGCTGGTGCAGCTGTCCTTGCGATTGTGTTCGGATTTTTCGGCAAAGTGACAGCGATCATTAGCTCGATTCCGACGCCGGTCATGGGCGGTGTATCCATCTTATTATTTGGAATTATCGCCTCTTCTGGTTTGCGCATGCTTGTCGATAGTAAAATCGACTTTGGAGACAAACGAAACTTAGTCATTTCATCTGTTATTCTCGTCATTGGCATCGGGGATGCCGTTGTGAAAGTGTCAGAACAATTTGAAGTGCACGGTATGGCGCTTGCGGCCATCACAGGTATTGTATTAAACCTCATTTTGCCAGGTCGTCCGAAAGTGTCGGATAGCGTATTTGAACAAAAACATGATGTCGCATAACACACCTTTTAAAAGAAGTCCAGCGAGGCTTACAAAGGTGTGCTAGAGGAAATCCGTTCATTGAAACGGTCTCTTTCCTCATGTTTTTTAAACACCTTGCCTCGCTCGGCAAGGTGTTTTTTACTAAAAAGGAGGAGTTTATATGCATTTACTAACGTTAGCGGAGTTATCAGTTGATGAAGTGCTTGCCATTTTGCATGAAGCGGAACGATTTGCGCACGGAGAGACGTGGCGAGTGAACAAACAAACGTTTGTTGCCAACTTATTTTTTGAGCCGAGCACGCGCACGAAATGCAGCTTTGAAATAGCGGAACGAAAGCTTGGGCTGGAAGTCATTCCGTTTGATGCAGACATGTCGAGCGTTCAAAAAGGAGAAACATTGTATGACACGGTTCGGACGTTGCAAGCGATCGGTGTGGAAGCAGTCGTCATTCGCCACCCATCTGATCATTACTTCGACTCACTTCGCGAAACGATTCATATCCCGATCATTAATGCCGGTGACGGATGCGGTCATCATCCGACTCAATCGCTACTCGATTTAATGACGATTCGTCAACAATTTGGCACATTTATCGGGCTGAATGTCGCCATCGTTGGTGACATTCGTCATAGCCGAGTGGCACGTTCCAATGCTGAAATATTAACGAGGCTCGGTGCAAATGTTTTCTTCTGCAGTCCGCCTGAGTGGCAAGATATAACGAATCCGTATGGCACGTACGTCGAATTCGATACAGCCGTAAAAGAGGCAGATGTGATCATGCTTCTTCGCATTCAACATGAGCGGCACGAACAAAAAATAGGATGGACGAAAGAGCAATATCACGAGCAATACGGCTTAACGATCGCGCGGGAAAAACAAATGAAAAAAACGAGCATCATTTTACATCCAGCCCCAGTCAATCGCGACGTAGAAATTGCAAGCGAGCTCGTTGAATGTGAACGCTCACGCATTTTTAAACAAATGGAAAACGGCGTATACGTGCGCATGGCTGTTTTGAAACGGGCATTACAAAAAGGGGGAACAAAACATGACTATCATTTTCAAACGTGCGCGCTTGCTTAATGAACAAGGCGAGCTGACGTTAGCTGATATAAAAATGAACGACGGGCGCATCGTTCAAATCGCACCTCACATCGCTGCAAGCGATCATGACGAGGTGATCGACGTGCGTGAACAGTTTGTCGCGCCGGGATTTATCGACGTACACGTTCATTTGCGTGAACCGGGCGGGGAACATAAAGAAACGATTGCCACAGGTACGCTTGCTGCGGCCAAAGGTGGATTTACGACGATTGCAGCGATGCCAAACACAAAACCTGTTCCCGATACGAAACAACAAATGGAATGGCTCGTCAACCGCATTCGCGAAACGGCGCACGTGCGCGTGTTGCCATACGCTTCGATTACGATACGTCAAGCAGGAAAACAGCTCGTTGATTTTGCCGCCTTAAAAGAAGCAGGGGCGTTTGCGTTTACAGACGATGGCGTTGGCGTGCAAAGCGCGCGCATCATGTATGAGGCGATGAAACAAGCCGCTTCTCTCGATATGCCAATTGTTGCACATTGTGAAGACGAAACGTTGACGTATAAAGGATGCGTGCACGATGGATCATTTGCGAAAAGGCATGGACTTTCTGGCATTCCTTCCGTTTGTGAATCTGTACATATTGCGCGCGATGTGTTGTTAGCGGAGGCGACCGGGTGTCACTACCACGTTTGCCACATAAGCACGAAACAATCGGTGCGCATCGTTCGCGAGGCGAAGCAAGCAGGCATTCGCGTCACTGCTGAAGTGACACCGCACCACTTACTGCTTTGCGACGAAGATATTCATTCGTTAGACGCAAACTTTAAAATGAATCCACCGTTGCGAGCGAAAGAAGATCAACAAGCGTTAATCGAAGGATTACTTGATGGAACGATTGATTTTATCGCAACCGACCATGCTCCGCATACAGAAGAAGAAAAAAGTGAAGGGATGGTACTTGCTCCGTTTGGCATCGTCGGATTAGAAACCGCCTTTCCGCTTTTATATACGCATCTTGTTGAAAAAGGAATATGCACGTTAAAACAGCTCGTCGATTGGCTTTCAAAAAAGCCAGCGAAAACATTTCGCATTGACGGTGGGGAATTAAAAGTTGGCGCGAAAGCAGACGTAGTCGTCATCGATTTACATACCGAGCAAGTCATCGATCCACATACATTTGTTTCTAAAGGAAAAAACACACCGTTTGCAGGCTGGACATGTAAAGGATGGCCGACGATGACGGTTGTAGATGGAAAAATCGTTTGGCAGAAAGGGAGAGAGCGATGAAACGACAACTTATTTTAGAAGATGGTACACGTTTTGTTGGCGAAGCGTTTGGAAGTGAACGACAAACAGTTGGTGAAGTCGTTTTTAACACCGGAATGACAGGCTATCAAGAAATTTTAACCGACCCGTCATATTGCGGGCAAATTGTGACGATGACGTATCCGTTGATCGGAAACTATGGCGTAAACCGCGACGACTTCGAATCGATTGCACCGCATGTGTTCGGTTTTATCGTAAAGGAAGCGTGCGCATCTCCGTCCAATTGGCGAAGCGAGCTAACGATTGACGAATATTTGCGCATGAAAAACATTCCCGGTCTAGCAGGTGTCGATACGCGAAAACTGACGCGCATCATTCGCCAATACGGCACGTTAAAAGGAATGATTTGCGACATGGACGTGTCCGTTTCGGAGGCGGTCGCTCATTTAAAAGAAACGGAACTTGCGCGCGATCAAGTGAAGCGCGTATCGACAAAAAGCCCATACGCTAGCCCAGGGCGCGGCCATCGCGTCGTTTTAATCGACTTCGGCATGAAGCACGGCATTTTGCGCGAACTAAATAAACGTCATTGCGACGTCATCGTATTACCATACAACGCAACCGCAGAAGATGTGTTGCAACTTCATCCCGACGGCGTTATGTTATCAAACGGACCAGGGGATCCGAAAGATGTACCAGAAGCCATTGACATGATTCAAAACATACTTGGTCACGTTCCGCTTTTTGGGATTTGCCTTGGGCATCAACTGTTTGCGCTTGCCTGCGGAGCGAATACGGAAAAAATGAAATTCGGTCATCGCGGTTCCAATCATCCGGTGAAACATATTAAAACAGGAAAAGTAGCGATCACTTCACAAAATCACGGTTACACAGTTACAGAACAGTCACTCGTTCATACGCGATTAGAAGTGACGCATATCGCATTAAACGACGGAACGATTGAAGGGCTTCGTCATAAAGATGTTCCTGCGTTTACGGTGCAATATCATCCGGAAGCGTCGCCTGGTCCAGAAGATGCCAATCATTTATTCGATGATTTTATCGCGATGATTGAACAGTTTAAAAAAGAAAGAGGTGTCGTTCATGCCTAAACGTCAAGATATTGAAACGATTCTCGTCATCGGCTCTGGACCGATCGTCATCGGGCAGGCAGCGGAGTTTGATTATGCTGGGACGCAAGCATGTTTAGCGTTAAAAGAAGAAGGGTATAAAGTCATTCTCGTCAACTCCAATCCAGCGACGATTATGACCGATACACAAATTGCTGACAAAGTATACATGGAGCCGTTAACGCTTGAATTTGTCGCCCGCGTCATTCGAAAAGAACGTCCTGATGCCATTTTGCCGACGCTTGGCGGACAGACGGGGTTAAATTTAGCGGTCGAATTAGCAAAAGCCGGGGTACTAGCAGAGTGCGGCGTTGAAATTCTCGGCACGAAATTAGAAGCGATTGAAAAAGCAGAAGACCGCGAACAATTTCGTGCGTTGATGAACGAACTCGGTGAGCCGGTGCCAGAAAGCGCGATCGTGCATAGTTTACAAGAAGCGTATGCGTTCGTTGACCAAATTGGCTATCCGGTCATCGTTCGTCCGGCGTTTACACTCGGCGGAACAGGCGGAGGCATTTGTACGAACGAAGAAGAGCTTGTCGACATCGTTTCAAGCGGCTTAAAAATGAGCCCTGTGCATCAATGTTTACTAGAAAAAAGCATCGCAGGCTATAAAGAAATTGAATATGAAGTGATGCGCGATGCGAAAGACAATGCGATCGTCGTCTGCAATATGGAAAATATCGATCCGGTCGGCATTCATACGGGCGATTCGATCGTCGTCGCCCCAAGCCAAACGTTAAGCGATCGCGAATATCAACTGTTGCGAAACGCCTCGCTTCGCATTATTCGTGCGCTCGGCATTGAAGGAGGTTGCAACGTACAACTTGCCCTTGATCCGCACAGTTTTCAATATTACGTCATTGAAGTCAACCCGCGCGTCAGTCGCTCATCGGCGCTTGCCTCGAAAGCGACTGGGTATCCGATTGCGAAACTCGCCGCAAAAATTGCCGTCGGTTTAACGCTTGATGAAATGATGAATCCTGTGACAGGAAAAACGTACGCTTGCTTTGAACCGACGCTTGATTACGTCGTCACAAAAATTCCGCGCTTTCCGTTTGATAAATTTGAATCAGCGAACCGCCATCTCGGCACGCAAATGAAAGCGACAGGAGAAGTGATGGCGATCGGGCGCACGTTTGAAGAGTCGCTATTAAAAGCGGTACGCTCGCTTGAAACGAACGTCTATCATTTGGAGCTAAAAGAACAAGTCGATGATGCGCTGCTACAAAAACGCATTCAAAAAGCAGGTGATGAACGGCTATTTTACATTGCGGAAGCGTTTCGTCGCGGCGTAACGGTCGAACAAGTGCATGCATGGAGTCAAATCGATCCGTTCTTTTTAACGAAAATTGCAGGCATCGTACAGTACGAAGCGGTTTTACGTGAACGTGTTGGCGATCTAGACGTACTAAAAAAAGCAAAAGAAATCGGCTTTTCCGATGTGGCGATCGCTAAACTATGGCAAATGACTGAACGCGACGTCTATGAGCTGCGGAAACGCGCTCGCATAACGCCTGTATATAAAATGGTCGATACGTGTGCGGCGGAATTTGAATCGGAAACGCCGTATTATTACAGCACATATGAAGAAGAAAACGAATCGCTCGTTACATCGCGCGAAAGTGTCGTCGTTCTTGGCTCTGGTCCGATTCGTATCGGGCAAGGAATCGAGTTTGACTACGCGACCGTTCATTCCGTATGGGCGATTAAAGAAGCGGGGTATGAAGCGATCATTATTAACAACAATCCAGAGACGGTATCGACCGACTTTAGCATTTCCGATAAGCTATACTTTGAACCGTTAACGATTGAAGATGTGATGCACGTCATCGATTTAGAACAGCCAATGGGCGTCATCGTTCAATTTGGCGGCCAAACCGCGATCAATTTAGCGGCGGAATTAGCGGCGCGCGGGGTGCACATTCTCGGCACGTCGCTTGAAGATTTAGATCGCGCCGAAAACCGCGACAAATTTGAGCGGACGCTTGCGCAACTCGGCATTCCGCAACCGAAAGGAAAAACAGCGTTTTCCGTTGAAGAAGCGGTACACATTGCTGAAGACATCGGCTATCCTGTTCTCGTGCGCCCGTCGTATGTACTTGGCGGTCGGGCGATGGAAATTGTCTATAAAAAAGAAGAGCTGCTACATTATATGGAACACGCGGTGAAAGTAAATCCGCAACACCCGGTATTAATTGACCGTTATTTAATCGGAAAAGAAATCGAAGTCGATGCGATTTCTGACGGGGAAGACGTATTTATTCCGGGCATTATGGAACATATTGAGCGCGCCGGTGTCCATTCGGGCGATTCGATCGCCGTCTATCCGCCGCAAACGTTAACAAAAGACGTTCAACAAAAAATTGTCGACTATACGATTGCGTTGGCGAAAGGGTTGCGCATCGTCGGCTTGTTGAACATTCAGTTCGTGCTATATGACGGCGAGGTGTACGTGTTAGAAGTGAATCCGCGTTCAAGCCGCACCGTTCCGTTTTTAAGTAAAATTACGAACGTTCCGATGGCCAATCTCGCGACAAAAGTTATCTTAGGGGCGAAGCTAAAAGAGCTTGGCTACTACACCGGATTAAAAGAAGAAAGCGAAGGCGTATATGTGAAAGCACCGGTCTTTTCATTTGCGAAATTGCGCAACGTCGATATTTCGCTCGGTCCAGAGATGAAATCAACGGGTGAAGTGATCGGAAAAGACGGCACGTTTGCGAAGGCGCTTTATAAAGGGCTCATTGCGTCAGGCATTCACATTCGTCCGTACGGGGCAGTTTTATTAACGATTGCCGATAAAGATAAAGAAGAAGCGATCGACATCGCCCGTCGCTTTTACAATATTGGATATCAGTTGCTTGCGACAAATGGCACCGCGCAAACGTTGCGCGAAGCGAACATTCCTGTGACTGTCGTCGCGAAAATTCATACCGGCACACCGAACATTCTTGACGTCATTCGCCAAGGCGAAGCGCAAGTTGTCATTAACACGTTAACAAAAGGAAAAGAAACGGAAAGCGACGGCTTCCGCATTCGCCGCGAAGCGGTAGAAAACGGCATCCCTTGTTTAACGTCGCTCGATACAGCGAAAGCGATGCTTCTCGTTTTAGAAGCGATGACGTTTTCGACAACAGCGATGGCAGAAAAGAAGGTGGGCGTATGAAGGAACATATGACAATCATCTCCAATCGCCAAATAGCGAAAGGCATTTATGAATTGACGCTCGCTAGTTCACTCGTTCAGCGCATGCACACGCCCGGACAATTTGTGCATGTGAAAGTGGCAACTTTCGCTCCGCTACTTCGCCGGCCGCTCAGCCTTTGCGACATTAATCACGAAGCAGGCGAATGTACGATCGTTTACCGTGCGGAAGGGACAGGCACAACGCTCCTTTCGCAAAAACAGCCTGGGGAGACGCTCGATGTGCTCGGTCCGCTCGGAAACGGCTTTCCGCTTTCCGCCCTTTCTAGCGGACAGCGCGCCCTTCTTGTCGGCGGCGGCATCGGGGTGCCGCCGTTATATGAACTAGCGAAACAACTAGTGAAAAACGGTGTATGTGTGACGATCGTGCTCGGCTTTCAAACGAAAGACGTCGTCTTTTACGAGGAACGCTTCGCCTCGTTCGGCAAGACGTATGTGGCGACTGCAGACGGCTCGTACGGCATGAAAGGGTTTGTTACCGACGTCATTGAACATCACGCTCTTTCATTTGATGTGCTATATGCGTGCGGACCGAAGCCGATGTTAAAAGCATTACAACAACAATTTCCGCATAAAGAACTATATTTGTCATTAGAAGAACGGATGGGTTGCGGTGTCGGCGCTTGTTTCGCATGCGTATGTCGCGTGCCGCATAGCGAAACAGCATATAAAAAAGTATGTAGCGACGGGCCGGTATTTCGAGCGGGGGAGGTCGTGTTATGAACCGATTAGCCGTTGAATTGCCCGGGCTTTCATTAAAAAACCCGATTATGCCTGCCTCAGGTTGTTTCGGATTCGGCCGAGAATACGCGAAATTTTATGACTTAAGCGTCCTCGGAGCAATCATGATTAAAGCGACGACGCTTGAAGCGCGCTTCGGCAATCCGACGCCGCGCGTCGCCGAGACGCCAAGCGGCATGTTAAATGCGATCGGACTGCAAAACCCCGGTATAGACAAAGTGCTAGCTGAAGAACTTCCGTGGTTAGCGCAATACGACGTACCGATTATCGCTAACATTGCTGGCTCAACGGTAGAGGAATATGTAGAAGTCGCCAAGCGCATATCAAAAGCGCCAAACGTTCATGCGCTTGAGCTAAATATTTCATGCCCAAACGTGAAAAAGGGCGGCATCGCATTTGGAACAGTTCCAGAAGTCGCTGCGGAGCTGACGCGGGCGGTAAAAGAAGTGTCTGCTGTGCCTGTGTATGTGAAACTATCACCCAATGTGACCAACATCGTCGCGATGGCAAAAGCAATTGAACAAGCGGGAGCAGACGGATTGACGATGATTAATACGTTATTAGGTATGCGCATTGACGTCAAAACAGCGAAGCCGATTTTAGCGAACGTAACCGGCGGGTTATCCGGTCCAGCCATTAAGCCGATTGCGCTGCGAATGATTTATGAAGTAAGCCAGGCTGTATCGCTTCCGATTATCGGCATGGGTGGCATTCAAAGTGCGGAAGATGTGATTGAGTTTTTTTACGCTGGTGCGAGCGCGGTTGCGATCGGAACAGCGCATTTTATCGACCCGTACGTTTGTCCAAATGTGATTCGCGATTTGCCACCGCTTTTAGATGAACTTGGCATTCAACATATTTCGGAATGTACGGGAAGGAGCTGGAATAATGGACAAACCGTTTATTGTGGCGCTTGATTTTTCATCCAAGGAAGAAGTGTGGTCGTTTTTACAGCTATTTTCCGATACGTCGCTCTTTTTAAAAGTCGGCATGGAACTATATTTTCAAGAAGGTCCAACGATCATCGACGAGTTAAAACAGCGCGGACATCATATTTTTTTAGATTTAAAGCTTCATGATATTCCGCATACAGTGAAAAAAGCGATGAAAGGCTTGGCGAAATTAGGTGTCGATTTAGTAAACGTTCATGCATCCGGAGGAAGCGCGATGATGCGCGCAGCGGTCGAAGGATTAGAAGAAGGGACGCCTTCTGGAATGAAGCGTCCCCGTTGCATTGCGGTGACGCAGCTAACGAGCACAAGCGAACAAATGCTTCACGATGAATTGTTGATCGACCGTACGATGAACGAAACGGTACTTCATTACGCTACGATTGCTTACCGTAGCGGGCTTGACGGCGTCGTTTGTTCCGCAAAAGAAGTGCCGCTTCTTCGCGCATCGCTTGGCGCATCGTTCTTGACTGTTACCCCAGGTATTCGCTTTGCGGATGATCATGTGGACGATCAAGTGCGCATCGTCACACCACATGAGGCAAAACAGCTTGGGACGAATTATATCGTCATCGGACGAAGCATCACAAAAGCGCATGATCCATATGCGGCATATGAGCGGCTAAAACGGGAATGGGATGGTGGACAATAATGAAAAAAGAAATCGCAAAACAATTACTTTCCATCGGTGCGGTGTCGTTAAGCCCAAACGAACCGTTTACTTGGTCTTCCGGCATACAAGCCCCCATTTATTGCGACAATCGGTTGACGTTAGCGTATCCGACGACGAGACGAATGATTGCTGATGAACTAACCGCGCTTATTCGCACGCATTTTCCAACCGTCGACGTCGTCGCTGGCACAGCTACCGCAGGCATTCCTCATGCCGCATGGGTGAGCGAACGGCTCGATGTCCCGATGTGCTATGTGCGCAGTCAAGCGAAAGGACACGGAAAAGGAAAACAAATTGAAGGGAAAGTCGAAGCAGGTCAACATGTCGTCGTCATTGAAGATTTAATTTCAACAGGCGGCAGCTCACTCAATGCCGTACGCGCTTTGCGTGAAGCGGAATGTCACGTACTTGGCGTCGTTGCGATTTTTACATACGGATTAGAAAAAGGCAAACGAGCGTTTCAACATGAACACGTTCCGGTCTATACAGTGACTGATTACGATGTGCTAATGGAAACAGCGATGGAACTCGGCATCATTACCGAAGAAGAGCGAGCGACGTTACATCATTGGCGTGAGCAATTAGAAGCATAAAGAAAAGGGTGTCCAACGAGCGACACCCTTTTCTTACTTCGTGGAAATGACGTTTGTTTTTAAATAGTGGATATCGTTTGCTTGTTGAATCGAACGGAGTGATAATGCTTGTAGGATCGTTTCTTGATGCGCTATTTTCTCAAACCCTTCTTCCATTTGTTGCGACAACTGTTCGATTTGCTGTTTGATAGCTGGAATTTCTTGCACGTGTAACTCAACAACCGTCATTCGTTCCATTAATTGTCCAACCATTTCACGAATAGCTGGCACAAGTGCTACATCTTCTTTTGTTGCCATTGTTTGCTCAATCCGATCTACTCGATGTTCGAGCGCATGCATGCTGTTTTGTAACGCAGCGATATCGTCTTTTGTAGCCATCGTTTGTTCGATGTGTTCGATGCGTTTGTCCATAACAACGATATCGTCTTTTGTTGCCATGCGCTGTTCAATGCTTGCGATATCATCTTTCGTGGCCATCGTCTGCTCAATATGACTGACGCGGCTTTCTAATGCGCGAATGTCATCTTTCAACATAGCGACGTCTTCTTTTGTTGCCATGTTTGCACGTAAAAATGCCAGCTCATCAAAAATGCGTTGCAACAACTGTTCCACCATGTTCACCCCCTTTTTTCCTTTTCCATTATATCATCATTCGACAAAAAGAGAGGACGAAAAAATGACAAAAAATTTTGATTAAATTAAAAACCCGCCTTATCTAGACGGGTTTTTTCATCCTCACGACCAACTCCTCATCGGGTGTGACGTAGATCGTTTGTTGGTTTTCGTAAATGACAAAGCCCGGTTTGGCGCCGCTCGGTTTTTTGACGTAGCGGACGCGCGTGTAGTCGACTGGGACGGAGCTCGAGTGGCGCGCTTTGCTGAAGTAAGCGGCTAAGTGAGCAGCTTCTATAATCGTCTGTTGTGACGGTTGTTTGCTGCGAATGACGACGTGGGAGCCAGGGATGTCTTTCGTGTGCAGCCAAATGTCGTCTTTGCTGGCGAATTTGTTTGTTAAATAGTCGTTTTGTTTATTGTTTTTGCCGACAAAGATCTCCGTTCCGTCGCTTGATATGTAGCGCTCGAGTTCGATCGTGCGCGGCTTTTGTTTTTTTTGTTTTGTCGCCTTAGCGCGCAAATATCCTTGTTCGATTAATTCGTCGCGAATGTCGTCAATGTCTTTCGGCGAGGCGGTTTCGAGCTGTTGCAATAGCGTATCGAAATATACGATTTCTTCTTTCGTTCGTTCGATTTGTTCTTGGACAATCGCAAGCGAATTTTTCGCTTTTTGGTATTTTTGAAAATAGTTTTGCGCGTTTTCGGACGGCGTTTTTTGTTCATCAAGCGGGATGATGATCGTTGCACCGTTTTCGTCGTAGTAATTGATTACTTCCATTTCTTTCATTCCGCGCTTCATTGCATAAAGGTTTGCCGTGAGCAGTTCCCCATATAGTCGATATTGCTCCGCTTGTTTTGCTTCTTCTAACGTTTGTTTTAACTTCGCGAGCTTTTTCTCGTTTTTCTCTTTTTCATTCGCGACAAATCGTTCTAAATCGTGCGCCTGTTGTTTGACCCGGTCGCGTTCCGCTTTGCCGAAATAAAAACGATCGAGCATGTCGCTTAACGTCGGAAAATGTTTCACTTCTCCTCCGATATGCATAAGCGGCAAGGCGTAAAATATTTCTTTTTGTCCGTTTGTGTACGTACACGGAGTAAAATTTTCGTTTCGCACATTTTCGATTAGCGATATAAAACTTTTCGGCAATGTCGTGCGATTGGCAAGCCCTGCCCGATGAACAGCTTCGCGCGCAAATAGTGGGGAGATGCCCATAAATGTCGCGACGAGTTGATCAGCTAATTTTCCGGCGAGAAAATCGATTTTTTTTAACACCGTTTCTTCTGTCGCTTCAAGCGGATTCAGTTTGTCGTGCGATGGCGGCGCAATGTAAGGCGCCCCAGGTAGCACCGTTCGGTAGCGATTCACAGCAGGTGAAAGATGTTTGATGCTATCGATAATTGTGTTCGTCTGTTCATCGACGAGAATGATGTTGCTGTGGCGACCCATAATTTCGATGATCAGCTGTTTTGTACATATATCACCGAGCTCATTTCTTGTTTTCACGTGAATGATGATCATGCGATCGAAATCGACTTGCGTAATTGCTTCAATGACGCCGCCTTCAATATGTTTGCGCAAAAGCATACAAAACATCGGTGGTTCGGGCGGGTTATCGTACGTTTCATTTGTTAAATGAACGCGGGCGTAAGTCGGGTGCGCACATAACAACAACTTATAATTGCTTCCGTGCGAGCGAACGTGAAGCACTAATTCGGATGGAAACGGCTGATAAATTTTTGAAATGCGTCCGTCGACAAGCGTTCGCTGTAATTCTTTTGTCATAGCATATGTAAATACTCCGTCAAACGACATCGAAAACACCTTTCTCTTTTTTTCTTTTCATTATACCATATCATTTTTTTGTACATGCCTGAATAAGCTGTCATAGATAAGACAAGCGGAAGGGGGAAAGAAATGAGCTGGCACAAATTGCGTGTTGAACAAGTCGAACAACAAGTAAATACAACGATCGGTTTCGGATTAACGGAAAAAGAAGCGAAAAAACGGTTAAAACAATTTGGGAAAAATGAACTGTCGGAAGAAAAAAAACCGTCTGCATTCAAACAATTTTTTGGACAGTTTCAAGATTTTATGGTGCTCGTCTTATTGGCAGCAACAGCGATTTCCGCCGTACTCGGCGAATACATTGATGCGGTCGCGATCGTGGCGATCGTCATCATTAACGCATGTTTAGGATTTATACAAGAGCGGCGTGCGGAAAAGTCGCTTGAAGCGTTAAAAAAACTATCTGCCCCAGAATCGCTCGTTTTGCGTGATGGCGAATGGATGAAAGTGCCGTCTGCCGACCTTGTCGTTGGCGATATTGTAAAATTTACGAGCGGCGATCGCATCGGGGCTGACGTTCGCCTCGTGGAAGCGAAAGGGCTATATATCGAAGAATCATCGTTGACGGGTGAATCGCTTCCTGTCGAAAAACAAACCGCACCACTTGCGCCAGACGTTTCGTTAGGCGATCGGACAAATATGGCGTTTATGGGGACGCTCGTGACGAAAGGAAGCGGGATCGGGATCGTTGTGGCGACAGGAATGAATACAGCGATGGGGCAAATTGCCCATTTATTGCAGTCTGCACAAACGATCATGACGCCATTGCAGCGGAAGCTTGAACAGCTCGGCAAAATTTTAATTGTCATCGCTTTAGCGCTGACGGCGCTCGTTGTCGTGCTCGGTGTATGGCAAGGTCATGCGTTATATGACATGTTTTTAGCTGGGGTATCGCTTGCGGTTGCCGCGATTCCGGAAGGGTTGCCTGCCATCGTTACCGTCGTGTTGGCGCTCGGCGTCCAGCGAATGATGAAACGAAACGCCATCGTGCGCAAACTGCCGGCCGTTGAGACGCTCGGATGTGCGTCGGTCATTTGTTCCGATAAAACAGGAACGATGACAGAAAATCAAATGACGGTTACACACGTATGGGTAAATAACCGATTATGGACGGTCAGCGGGACGGGCTATGAACCAAAAGGAACGTTTTTGTTAAACGGGAAACAAGAAAAAATAGACACATCGTTGCAACAAATGTTATTGTTCGGTGCGCTATGCAATCATGCGGAACTGAAGAAAAAAGGAAAAACGTATATGATTGCTGGCGATCCGACTGAAGGGGCGCTCGTTGTCGCGGCGGCGAAAGCCGGATGGACGAAAGAAAAAATCGCGGCCGAATTTACGATTGAACATGAATTTCCATTTGATTCAACGCGCAAAATGATGACGATCATTGTGAAAGACCGCTCTAATCGGCGCTGGATTGTCACAAAAGGAGCGCCAGATATGTTGCTTGAACGTTGCCGCTTCATATATATGGACGGTCAAGCAAAACTGCTTCGTGACCAAGAACGAAAAACGGTGCAACAAACGGTCAATATGCTCGCCTCACAAGCGTTGCGCACGATTGCGATCGCCTATCGTCCACTTTCACTTACCGAAGCAATCAATGATGAAACGAAAGCGGAAAGCGACTTAACGTTTATCGGTTTACAAGGAATGATCGACCCGCCGCGCAAAGAAGTGAAACAAGCAATTGCCGAATGTAAAAAAGCGGGCATTAAAACGGTCATGATTACAGGGGATCATATTTTAACAGCGAAAGCGATTGCCCAGCAACTACACATGTTGCCGCCGAACGGAAAAGTGATGGACGGAAAGACGTTATCACAACTGTCTGTCGATGAATTAGAAGACGTTGTGGAAGATGTATATGTTTTTGCGCGCGTATCGCCAGACGATAAATTGAAAATCGTACAAGCGTTACAAAAAAGAGGGCATATTGTGGCGATGACAGGCGATGGGGTCAACGATGCTCCCGCGATTAAAACAGCCAACATCGGCATTGCGATGGGAATCACAGGAACAGATGTGTCAAAAGAAGCGGCCTCGCTCGTTTTGTTAGACGATAACTTTGCAACCATTAAAGCAGCGATTGAAGAAGGACGAAACATTTACGAAAACATTCGCAAATTTATTCGCTACTTGCTCGCCTCAAACGTTGGAGAAATTTTAGTCATGTTGTTTGCGATGATTTTAGCTCTTCCGCTTCCGCTTGTACCGATTCAAATTTTATGGGTCAATCTTGTGACAGACGGGCTTCCTGCGATGGCGCTCGGATTAGATCGGGCAGAAGAAAATGTCATGAAGCGGCCGCCACGCCATCCGAAAGAAGGGGTATTTGCGCGCGGGCTCGGATGGAAAATTGTTAGCCGTGGCTTTCTGATCGGCATGGTGACGCTTATCGCGTTTCTCGTTGTGCATACGCGTCATCCGGAAAATTTAACGTATGCGCAGACGGTCGCCTTTGCGACGCTCGTACTCGCTCAGCTTATTCACGTTTTTGATTGTCGAAGCGAGCGTTCCGTATTTGACCGCAATCCGTTTGAAAATATGTATTTAGTGCTTGCTGTCTTGTCGTCGCTTTTATTGCTGCTTGTCGTCATTTATTATCCGCCGTTACAACCAATTTTCCATACCATGTCGCTTCCGCTCACGGATTGGTTGTTGATTGTTGGTTTATCGTCCATTCCGACATTTTTACTGGCAGGTTCGCTATTCACGCGTCGTCGTTCATGAAATGTTTTCGCTATATAGTGATATGTGCTATAATGAGAGAAGGTAATGGAGCCAATCTATTACCTTCTTTTGTTGTCGATATTTCATATGTAGCAATGGATGTGAGAATATGATCGTGAGTATGACAGGATTTGGTCGAGGAAAAAGAGAAGATGAAAACGTACGCATTACGGTGGAAATGAAATCAGTCAATCACCGTTTTTGTGAAATTTCGATCCGCATGCCTAGACAGTGGATGATGTTTGAAGATAAAATAAAAAGAGTCATTACCGAACATATTGCACGTGGACGTGTCGAGGTGTTTGTCACGATTGAAGGAGAACAGCTCGTTGAACGAACGCTTCATGTCGATTGGCAACTTGTTGATGCGTATTATCGGATGCTTCACGATGTGCGCAGTCGGTTTCATTTGAAAGACGATATATCGCTTCGAGATGTTGTACACATGCTATCAGATGCGGTGGAAATGACAGAACAACCGCTACAAAACGATGCACTTCTTTCTTTGCTGTTAGAAGCGACAAAAGAAGCGGTTGAACAGTTAAAATATATGCGTGAACAAGAAGGAAAAGCGTTATTAGCAGATATGCTTACACAACTTGAGACGATCGAAAAAAGTGTGCATCGCATTGAACAGCTTGCCCCAACGGTCGTCGCTTCTTACCGCGATCGCATACATAAACGGGTGCATGAATTCGTCCAAGGAATCGTTGATGAACAACGGCTACTAACGGAAGTCGCTTTATTTGCAGAAAAAGTCGATATTCATGAGGAATTAAAACGTATATATAGCCATATTGAACAGTTTCGTCGCATCGTTTCTGAAGGGGGAGCAGTCGGACGAAAGCTCGACTTTCTCGTCCAAGAGCTCAACCGCGAAATGAATACGATCGGATCCAAAGCAAACGATGGCCACATCGCCTCTGAAGTCGTTAACATGAAAAGCGCCCTTGAAAAAATTAAAGAACAAGTGCAAAATGTGGAGTAGTTTGTTTATTATAGAAGGGTAGGGATGAACGTGAAAGAACGAGGGTTATTAATCGTTTTATCAGGACCGTCCGGCGTTGGAAAAGGGACAGTGCGAAAAGCATTATTTTCACAGCCAGACATTCAATTGCAATATTCGATTTCCGTCACGACGCGCAAACCGCGTGAAGGGGAGGTTGATGGTGTCGACTACTTTTTCAAAACGCGCGAACAGTTTGAACAAATGATTCGCCAAAATGAATTGCTAGAATGGGCGGAATATGTTGGGAATTACTACGGTACGCCAATTGAGTACGTGGAAAAAACGTTGCAAGAAGGAAAAGACGTCTTTTTAGAAATTGAAGTGCAAGGGGCGATGCAAGTTCGTAAAGTGTTTCCAGAGGCGCTCTTTATTTTCCTCGCTCCGCCAAGTTTAAGCGAATTGCGTAAACGAATTGAAATGCGCGGAACAGAATCAGAAGAGCTCATTCGCGATCGATTAAAGGCAGCGAAAGAAGAGCTAGAAATGATGGATGCGTACGATTACGTCGTTGAAAACGATCAAGTTGAGCTTGCGTGTGAACGCATTAAAGCGATTGTGACGGCTGAACATTGTCGTCGGGAACGCGTTGCACAACGATATAAAAAGATGTTGGAGGTTGAGTAATATGTTATATCCTTCGATTGATTTACTTATGACAAAATTAGATTCAAAATATACGCTTGTGACAGTGGCGGCGAAGCGCGCACGCCAATTACAAGTAAAAAACGATTTAACGATCGAAAAACCTGTGTCGAAAAAATTTGTCGGCAAAGCGTTAGAAGAAATTGCGGCGGGTCATATTGAAGTCGTTAGCGAAGAAGAAGCAACGCAATAAACTACTTACGACAACCTAGTTTTAGGTTGTTATTTTTTTACAAATACCAGATGAAAGGGGCAACGTTGATGCTTCAGCAAAAAAACATTTTATTATGTGTGACAGGTGGAATTGCAGTATATAAAGCAGCAGTGCTCACAAGCAAACTTGTGCAAGCGGGAGCGAATGTGAAAGTCGTCATGACGGAAGCGGCTTGTCAATTTGTTACACCGCTTACGTTCCAAGCGTTATCAAAAAACGAGGTGTACGTCGATACATTTGATGAAAAAAAGCCGAACGTCATTGCACACATTGATTTAGCTGATTGGGCACATGTCGTACTCGTTGCCCCTGCGACCGCAAACTCGATCGCAAAGCTTGCACACGGACTAGCCGATAATATGGTGACAACCATTTTACTTGCGACAAAAGCGCCGGTGTGGATTGCCCCAGCGATGAACGTTCATATGTATGAACACCCAGCTGTGCAACAAAATATGCGTACATTGCAGTCATTCGGTTATCGCTTCATTGAACCGGCGGAAGGGATGCTTGCGTGCGGTTACGTTGGAAAAGGACGATTAGAAGAGCCAGAAACGATCGTCGCTTTGCTTGAACAACATTTCGCAACAAACGAGATATTAAAAGGAAAAAAAGTGTTAGTGACCGCTGGTCCGACCCGTGAAAAACTTGACCCTGTCCGTTTTTTCAGTAATCATTCGACTGGGAAAATGGGATATGCACTCGCCGAAGCGGCGCGCGATTTTGGAGCCGATGTCGTGCTCATTTCTGGTCCGACATCGCTTCCTAGTCCTGCAGGCGTACAGACGATTCGTGTGGAAAGCGCGCAAGACATGTATGAAAACGTGATGAACCATTTTCACGATAGCGACATCGTCATTAAAACAGCGGCAGTAGCAGATTATCGTCCAAAATATGTTGCGGACAATAAAATAAAAAAACAACAAGAGGACTATACTGTCGTTTTAGAACGAACCGTCGATATTTTACAAACGCTCGGTAAACAAAAAACGCATCAATTTTTAGTCGGTTTTGCGGCAGAGACGAACGATGTCGAACGATATGCCAAAGACAAGCTTGCCCGCAAAAACGCCGATATGATTGTCGCAAATAACGTCGTGCAAGAAGGGGCGGGATTCGGAACGGATACGAATATTGTAACGCTATTTAAACGAGACGGCACCGAAAAACAACTTCCGCTTTTACCAAAATCGGAAGTGGCAAAAGAAATTTTACGTGAAGTTCATCACGAAATTGAGGGACGCTTATGACGATTGCTTCTGTCATCGTTGATATTCCAGCGAGTCAAACGGATCGCCCGTTTGATTACATCATCCCGCCTGAACTTGTCGGCATCGTACAAGCAGGGATGCGCGTTGTCGTGCCATTTGGCACCCGACTTTTACAAGGGTTTGTCATTGAAGTGAAAGAAACGACCGATATGCCGATAGAACAATTAAAGCCTATTCATTCCCTTTTTGATGTCGTTCCTGTATTTAATGAAGAACTGCTTCAATTAGGAAAATGGCTAACGGAAACGACGCTTTGTTTTATGGTGTCAGCGCTTCAAGCGATGCTCCCTGCGGCGATGAAGGCGAAGTATGAAAAAGATATTCGGCTCATTGAGCAACATATTTCGCTTGTGCATGAAGATGTACGTGCGTTGTTTGGCGATCGTCTCGCCATTCCGTGGAGTGATGTCGAAAAAACACCATACGTCCGCCTGTTGCAAAAAGAAATTGCAAATGGCCATATTGAAGTCGTTTATCGTGTTGAAGAAAAAGGAAAAATAAAAACAGAAAAATGGGTCGAATTATGTGCAAGCGATGAACATGTCACCCATATACTCGCATCGCTCTCAACGCGCGCAATCAAACAAAAACAAGTGCTCGAGCGGTTGCTTGCGGCGCGCACTTTACCGTTAAAACAGCTGCTGAGCGAAACAAATAGCACATTCGCGACCGTTCAATCGCTTATGAAAAAACAGCTTGTTACTGTGAAAGAACAGGAAGTATATCGTGACCCATATGCAAATCGCTCATTTACAAAAACAAAACCGCTCGCTTTAACAGATGAACAGCGCAAAGCGCTACATGCGATCGGACAAGCGCTTGACGAAGACGTGCACGATGTTTTTTTAATGTACGGCGTCACCGGAAGCGGAAAAACAGAAGTGTATATGCAGGCGATTGATATCGTCTTAAAAAAAGGAAAAGAAGCGATTGTGCTCGTACCTGAAATTTCACTTACCCCACAAATGGTAAGACGGTTTAAAGAACGATTCGGCTCGAGAGTAGCCGTTCTTCATAGCGGCTTATCGCTCGGAGAAAAGTATGATGAATGGCGGAAAATTCAACGAAAAGAAGTGCAACTCGTCGTCGGGGCGCGCTCTGCCATTTTTGCCCCGTTTGAAAACATCGGCATCATTATTATTGATGAAGAGCATGAAACGAGCTACAAACAAGAAGAATCACCGCGCTATCACGCGCGCGATGTTGCCATTTTTCGCGGTCGTTACCATCGTTGTCCGGTTGTGCTCGGGAGCGCCACTCCATCGCTTGAATCATTTGCGCGCGCGAAAAAAGGGGTATATAAACAAGTTACGTTAACGAGACGAATGAACGATCATGCGCTTCCACCTGTTGAGATTGTCGATATGCGCGAAGAATTGCGGGCAGGAAACCGTTCGATGTTTTCTCGGCTCTTATTTGAAAAATTAACGGAGCGGTTACAAAAAGGGGAACAGTCCGTTTTATTTTTAAATCGTCGTGGCTATTCATCTTTTGTCATGTGTCGAGACTGCGGTCACGTTATTCAATGCCCACATTGCGATATTTCGCTTACATACCATCGCGTTCAACAGCAACTGAAATGTCATTATTGTGGATACGAACAGCGTATGTCTTCACATTGTCCTGCTTGTCAAAGCGAACATATTCGTTTTTTTGGAACAGGAACACAAAAAGTAGAAGAAGAATTAACAAAACTTTTACCTCATGCGCGCGTCATTCGCATGGATGTCGATACGACGAGCCGTAAAGGAGCACACGAACGATTGTTAAATGAATTTGGGGAAGGGAATGCTGACATTTTACTTGGCACGCAAATGATTGCGAAAGGACTTGATTTTCCGAACGTCACATTAGTTGGCGTATTAGCGGCTGACACAATGCTTCATGTGCCTGACTTTCGGGCGGCAGAAAAAACGTTTCAGCTACTAACACAAGTGAGCGGTAGAGCCGGACGGCATCATTTGCCGGGCGAAGTCGTCATTCAAACGTACACGCCTGAACATTACAGCATTCAACTAGCAGCCGATCATCATTTTGAAGCGTTTTATGAACGCGAAATGATCACCCGAAAAAAACATGGGTATCCGCCGTTTTACTATTTAACGCTTATTACTGTATCCCATGTCGATCCGCTCAAAGGAGTAAGCGTAGCGGAAAAAATTGCTGCACACGTGAAAAAACATCTTTCTCCTGAAGCGGTTGTGCTAGGGCCTGTCGCTTCTCCAATTGCGCGCATGAACGATAGATATCGTTACCAATGCATGATAAAATACAAGCGAGAAGCGAACTTAACGACGGCGTTGCGCACGATTGTTGAACATTATCAGCGCGACATGGCGCGCGGCGATGTGACGATTACGATTGATTTAAATCCATATATGATGATGTAAATAAGGGAGGAGACGTTTTGGCGATTTTACCGATTGTCATATATCCTGCACCAATTTTAGAAACCGCTTGTCAGCCGGTCACTGTATTTGACCGAAAATTGACGAAGCTATTAAACGATATGTATGATACGATGCTTGCGGCCGATGGGGTCGGTTTAGCCGCCCCACAAATCGGTATCGCTCAACAAATTGCGATTGTTGACATTGGTGACCGCCATGGGCGCATTGAATTAATTAATCCTGTCATCGTTGAACAGAGCGGCGAACAAATCGGGCCAGAAGGATGTTTAAGTTTTCCGGGATTATTTGGAGAAGTGAAACGTTTTCAATACGTGAAAGTACGTGCGCAAAATCGGCGCGGTCGCCCGTTCGAAATCGAAGCGACCGGCTTTTTAGCACGCGCGTTACAACATGAGATCGACCATTTACATGGCATATTATTTACGTCAAAAGTGATTCGTTATTATGAAGAAGGAGAGTTCGAAGGATGAACATTGTGTTTATGGGAACACCTGATTTTGCTGTTCCGATTTTAGAGCAACTGATTAAAGACGGATACAACGTAGTCGGCGTCGTGACGCAACCAGATAAACCGAAAGGACGAAAACAACAATTAACCCCACCGCCTGTGAAAGTGACAGCTGAATCTTACGGCATTCCGATACTACAACCAACGAAAATTCGGGAAAAAGACCAATATGAACAAGTGATTGCTTTACAACCAGACATCATTGTGACCGCTGCATTCGGACAAATTTTACCGAAACCGCTCCTAGAAGCACCAAAGTATGGTTGTATAAATGTTCACGCGTCACTTTTGCCAGAATTGCGCGGAGGTGCTCCAATTCATTACGCCATTTTACAAGGAAAAAAGAAAACGGGCATTACAATTATGTACATGGTTGAAAAGCTAGATGCAGGTGATATATTAACGCAAGTAGAAGTGCCAATTGATGAGCGCGATACAGTCGGAACGTTGCATGATAAACTTAGTCAAGCAGGTGCGACTCTACTTTCTGAGACGCTTCCGAAACTGCTTCGGGGCGACATTACTCCGATCAAGCAAGACGATGAACAAGCGACGTTTGCATACAACATTAAGCCCGAACAAGAACGAATCGATTGGACGAAAACAGGTGAAGACATTTATAACCATATTCGCGGCATGAATCCGTGGCCTGTTGCCTATACGACATATGGCGATGAACGTTGGAAAATTTGGTGGGGAGAAAAAGTGCAATCTTCTTCACAAGCACAACCAGGCACGATTGTCGCCGTTGAGCAAGATGGCATCATCGTTGCAACCGGTAATGAGACAGCGATAAAAATTACGGAACTGCAGCCAGCCGGAAAACGAAAGATGAGCGCCACCGACTTTTTGCGCGGCAAGACGATTTCAATTGGGATAGTATTAGGAGGAACGAATGAGTAAACAAAACGTGCGAAACTTAGCATTAGATGTGCTAATCGACATTGAAAAAAAACGAGCATATAGCAACTTGTCGTTACATCACGTCATTGAAACGAACGAATTATCCGCCCAAGATGTTGCGCTTTTAACGGAATTAGTGTACGGAACGGTACAACGTCGCGATACGCTCGATTACTATTTACAGCCGTTTGTTAAAGGAAAAATCGAGCCGTGGGTGCGCCTGTTGCTTCGCTTGTCGCTTTATCAAATGGTATATTTAGATCGCATCCCCGATCGCGCAGTATTGTTTGAAGCGGTTGAAATTGCTAAACGGCGGGGGCATCGCGGCATCGCCTCGCTTGTTAACGGCGTATTGCGCTCGATTCAGCGCCAAGGGTTGCGCTCTTTTGATGAAATACAGGACGACCTCGAACGTTTAGCGATCGCAACGAGCCATCCGCTTTGGCTCGTGCGCCGGTGGGTTGAACAATTCGGATTAGATGCGACGAAACGGATGTGTGAAGCAAACGTTTTACCGCCTGAACAAACAGCACGAGTAAACGTTATGCGTGCGACCGTTGAAGAAGTGATCGCCCGCCTAAAAGAAGAAGGCATTGAAGCCGTTTCTTCTTCCGTCGTGCCGATTGGAATCAAAATCATAAAAGGAAATGCAGCGAAAACGAGCGTGTTTCAAGAAGGGCTCATTACGATTCAAGATGAAAGCTCAATGCTTGTTGCCTACGCCCTCTCGCCGAACGAAACAGACGTCGTGTTAGACTGTTGTGCAGCTCCAGGCGGAAAGACGACGCATATTGCGGAACGAATGAACAATCGTGGCCGCATTGTCGCTTTAGATATTCATGATCATAAAGTAAAACTCATTGAACAGCAGGCGAAGCGGCTCGGTTTGTCGAATATAGAAGCGAAACAGCTCGATAGTCGTCAAGCGCATACGCAATTTGTCGCTGAAACGTTTGATCGGATATTAGTTGATGCTCCGTGTTCAGGACTTGGCGTCATTCGTCGGAAGCCGGAAATTAAATATGCGAAAAGCGAAACAGATATTGCACAACTTGCAAACGTTCAACTAAATATTTTACGAGCCGTTGCCCCGCTTTTAAAACGTGGCGGAACGCTTGTATATAGCACATGTACCGTTGATCGCGAAGAAAATGAACAAGTCATCGCTCGGTTTTTAGATGAACATCCCGAATATGATCGCGACGAAACGCTTGCTTCACGCCTGCCATCGTCAGTTGCATCGTATGTGCATGACGGCATGTTGCAACTACTTCCACATCACGTATTTAGCGATGGATTTTTTATCGCAACATTGAAAAAGAAAGGTGACATAACATGAAACCATCCATTTACTCGCTACGTTTAGAAGACTTACAAAGTTGGGTGGAACAGCAAGGAGAAAAGCCGTTTCGCGCCACACAAATTTTTGAATGGCTATATAAAAAACGGGTGACATCGTTTGAAGACATGACGAATATTCCAAAAGCACTACGCGAGCGGTTGGATGAACATTTTGTCATCACAACATTAAAAACGCTCGTGCAGCAAACATCAAAAGACGGAACAATGAAGTTTTTATTTGAGCTTCATGACGGCTATTCCATTGAAACGGTGCTTATGCGCCACGATTACGGCAATTCGATTTGTGTCACGACTCAAGTCGGTTGCCGAATTGGCTGTACGTTTTGCGCTTCGACATTAGGCGGATTAAAGCGCAATTTACAAGCAGGTGAAATTGTTGCTCAAGTCGTCAAAGTGCAAAAAGCGCTCGATGAAACGAACGAACGCGTAAGTAGCATCGTCGTCATGGGAATAGGTGAACCGTTCGATAACTATGACGAGCTGCTCAAGTTTTTAAAAATTGTTAATCATCCGAAAGGGCTGCATATTGGCGCGCGTCATATTACCGTATCGACAAGCGGTATTATCCCGAAAATTTACCAATTCGCTGATGAAAATATGCAAATTAATTTTGCGATTTCGCTTCATGCACCGAATACGGAATTGCGCTCGAAACTGATGCCGATTAACCGCGCTTATAAATTGCCGGAATTAATGGAAGCGGTGCGCTATTACATTGAAAAAACCGGGAGACGCGTCACATTTGAATATGGTTTATTTGGCGGTGTGAACGATCAAATTGAACATGCAGAAGAGCTTGCGGAACTGATTAAAGGATTAAAATGCCATGTCAATTTAATTCCAGTCAACTACGTACCTGAACGCAACTATGTTCGTACGCCGCGTGAACAAATTTTTGCGTTTGAAAAAACGTTAAAAAAACACGGCATTAACGTCACGATTCGTCGTGAACAAGGGCATGATATTGATGCAGCATGCGGACAACTGCGTGCAAAAGAAAGAAAAGAAGAAACGAAAGCGTAAACGGGACAGCAGAAGGGAGGAAGCGATACTTGCGTGAGTATCGTGCATGTATGAAGGCGGTGTTTCAAACGGATGTCGGTAAAATTAGGTCGCATAATGAAGATAATGGCGGTGTTTTTATCAATAAAGCAGGCAACTATTTAGCCGTTGTCGCTGACGGGATGGGTGGTCATCTGGCTGGCGATGTGGCGAGTGAAATGACGATGACACAATTAAAAAAATTTTGGGAAGAAACAGATGAAATGACATCGCCACAACAAGCGGAAACGTGGCTAAAAGAACATGTCATGAAAGTAAACGAATCGCTCTTTCATCACTCCCAAACGAACGATCATTGTCAAGGAATGGGGACGACCGTTGTTGCTGCTATTTGTACAAACCAGTTTGCGACGATCGGGCACATTGGTGATAGTCGTTGCTATTTGTTAAATACAAATGGTTTTCAACAAATGACGGAAGACCATTCTCTTGTTAATGAGCTAGTGAAAAGCGGGCAACTATCGAAAGAAGATGCAGAATATCATCCGCGTAAACATGTGCTATTGCGTGCGCTCGGAACAGAACAGACGATTCAGCTAGACGTGAAAACAGTGACTGTCGAAGAAGGAGATATGTTATTGCTTTGTTCTGACGGACTTTCTAATAAAGTATCGGAATCGACGATGGTCGACATATTGACATCTGATCGCTCGCTTGAAGAAAAAGCGCAGGCGCTCATTGATGTCGCAAATGAGCACGGTGGGGAAGATAATATTACGTTAGCGATCGTACAATTTGCAGATGTGGATGAAAGTAGGTGATCGCTCGTGCTCATCGGCAAACGATTAAACGGTCGCTATAAAATTTTGCAACTCATTGGTGGCGGTGGCATGGCGAACGTTTATTTAGCTAGAGATATCATTTTGGATCGCGACGTTGCTGTAAAAGTGTTACGTTTAGATTTTGCAAACGATGAATTATTTATTAAACGTTTTCGCCGCGAAGCACAAGCCGCAACAAGTTTAAACCATGAAAATATTGTAACGATTTACGATGTCGGAGAAGATGACGGTATTTATTACATGGTCATGGAATATGTGCGTGGATGTACGTTAAAACAATATATTCAGCAACATGCCCCCCTCCCTGTGCAAGACGTGTTGCGCATGATGGATCAATTGACAGGGGCAGTGGCCCACGCCCATCAAAACGGAGTCATTCATCGCGACATTAAGCCACAAAATATTTTGGTGGCAGAAGATGGAACATTAAAAATTACAGACTTCGGTATCGCGGTTGCTTTAAGTTCAACGACAATTACCCAGACGAATTCCGTTTTAGGCTCTGTTCATTATTTATCGCCTGAGCAAGCTAAAGGTGGGATGGCGACGGAAAAATCGGATATTTATTCGCTCGGTATCGTCATGTTTGAACTATTAACAGGTCAATTGCCGTTCTCTGGCGAATCTGCTGTGGCGATTGTATTAAAACATTTGCAAACAGAAACACCGTCTGTGCGACGATGGAATCCGAATATTCCGCAAAGTGTAGAAAACATTGTGTTAAAAGCAACAGCAAAAAATTTGTTGCATCGCTACAATAGCGCATTAGACATGCAACAACATATTCGTACCGCTCTTTCACCGGAGCGTATGAACGAAGCGAAGTTTACGTTACCTATAGAAGACGATGATGAAGAGACGAAAATTATTCCAATTGTCAAATCGGCCGCTTCTCCACCACAAGAAAGACAAGAAGACGTTTCTCCAAAGAAGAAGCGCTCGAAAAAGTGGCTTGTTGCATGGACGGTGTTTCTTTTGTTGTTCATCGGTGTTGGGGTGAGTGCGGTCACATGGCTTCCAGATTTATTTTTTCCAAAAGATGTGACTGTGCCTGATGTAACGAATGAAAATTATGATGAGGCGATCACACAATTAACGTCGTTAGGCTTGAAAATTGAAAAGACGGTTGAAGAAGAACATGATGATATTGCAGAAGGTTACGTCATTCGTACAAATCCACAGGCTGGAAAAGTCGTAAAAGTAGGTACGGCGGTGACAATTTACAAGAGTATAGGAAAGAAAAAAGTTGAGTTCAAAAATTATGTTGGTGAGCAAATCGCTGATATCGAGCCACAATTGCGAGCGGAAAAATATTTGCTTATTGATAAAAAGGAAGTGTATAGCGACGAACCTGCAGGAACGATCATTGAGCAATTTCCGCTTCCAGGTGAAAAAGTGGTGCCAGAAGAAACAGAAGTGCGTTTCACAGTAAGCCTTGGGCAAGAAAAAATTATTTTAAAAGACTTAACAGGATACACGGAAAAAAGTGTGCGCGATTATGCGGCAGACCAACAATTGTACGTGATCGTCAAACAGCAATATTCTGATACAGTCGAAAAAGGGCTCGTCATTTCCCAAACACCACAAGCGAATGCAAGATTGGAGAAAGGGGCGACTGTTACCGTCGTGATTTCCCTTGGAAAAGAGCCGATCCAGACAAAGAAAGTCACTCAAGAAATTGACATTCCGTATGAACCGCCTGTTGATGCAACCGAACCAGTCATGGCGGAATTATATATTGAAGATGAAAACCATTCATTTGCTCAACCATACAAACGTTATCGCTTAACAAATGATGTAAAAGAACGTGTCGAATTTGTCATTCAACAAGGGAAACAAGGAAGATATCGCGTCGTTGTCAATGGCACGACAGTACGTGAAGGTATCGTTCCATATCCAACAACACCTTAAAGGAGGGAAGGTATGGCAGAAGGAAAAATTATTAAAGCGCTAAGCGGCTTTTATTACGTGTTAAGCGACGGTCAAGTGTATCAATGCCGTGGTCGCGGGGTATTTCGAAAGCGGAAAGTGACGCCGCTTGTTGGCGACTACGTCTCTTTTCAGGCGGAAAATGAGCGAGAAGGCTACATATTAGATGTATTTGAGCGGAAAAATGAACTTGTTCGCCCGCCAATCGCAAATATCGATCAAGCGATCTTAGTGTTTTCAGCCGCCGAGCCAGATTTCAGCCCCGGGCTACTGGATCGATTTCTCGTATTCATTGAAGCAAAACACATTCGCCCCGTTATTGTTGTAAGCAAAATGGATTTAGTCGATGATGAAACAAAGCCGCACATCGAACAATATATTCGCGATTACCGTCAAATTGGATATGATGTGTTAGAAGTGTCAGTCAAAACGCTTGCGGGCGTTGAGGCGTTATTGCCGTACTTTGCAGGAAAAGTGTCCGTATTTGCGGGGCAGTCGGGCGTTGGGAAGTCGTCTTTACTCAATGCGTTACGTCCGGACTTACAGTTAAAAACAGGGGACATTTCCCATCATCTTGGACGAGGAAAACATACGACAAGGCATGTTGAGTTAATTGAAATCGGGGGCGGTTTTGTTGCAGATACGCCGGGATTTAGTGCGCTAGAATTCGATGAGATCGAACTCGAACAATTGCCGCTTTGTTTTCCAGAGTTTGTAGCTAGAAGTGCTGATTGTAAGTTTCGTGGTTGTACGCATACAGCCGAGCCGAAATGTGCGGTGAAAGAGGCGTTAGCCTCGGGAGACATTCCTTCTTATCGTTACGAACATTACGTGAGCTTTATCGAGGAAATCAAAGAACGAAAGCCGAGGTATTAAACATGGTTAAAATTGCACCATCCATTTTATCTGCCAATTTCGCTAAACTTGGCGAAGAAATTATCGATGTTGAGCGTGGGGGAGCGGATTATATTCACGTCGATGTCATGGACGGGCATTTCGTCCCGAATATTACCATCGGCCCGCTCATCGTGGAAGCGATTCGACCTGTAACAACATTGCCGCTCGACGTTCATTTAATGATCGAACAACCCGATCGTTATATCCCGACGTTTGCGAAAGCAGGAGCAGACTATTTAACCGTACACGTTGAAGCGTGTCCGCATTTACATCGCACCATTCATCTCATTAAAGAACATGGTGTAAAAGCAGGAGTAGCGTTAAATCCGCATACACCGATTTCGATGATTGAACATTTGGTTGAAGACATTGACCTCGTTTTATTTATGACGGTCAATCCGGGTTTTGGTGGACAATCGTTTATTCCAGCAGTACTTCCAAAAATTCAAGCATTCTCAACACTCGTTCGCGAGCGTGGAATTTCTGTTGAAATTGAAGTCGACGGCGGCATTCACGCTGAAACCGCAAAACTTTGTGTCGAAGCCGGAGCGAACGTTCTCGTTGCAGGATCAGCCATTTATAATCAAAAAGATCGTGCCAAAGCAATTCGCGCTATTCGCGAGGGTGTGTCATCTTGACACATCCTTCTTTCTTAGGAGGGGAGCCAATTGATTATTCATCTTGTAGCAGGAGGGCCGACAAGCTTCTTACCTCATTTGCAAGCTTATGACGGAGAAGACGTATGTTGGATAGGAGTAGATCGTGGCGTTTTAGCGCTACTTGATGCGGGAATCATGCCAAAACGAGCGTTTGGCGATTTTGACTCCATGGATGAACGAGAGTTACAACAATTGAAAAAAAAATTACCTCACATCGACATATGGCCATCTGAAAAAGATCAAACGGATACAGACATTGCACTTGATTGGGCGCTTGAACAACAAGCGACAAAAATTCGCGTGTTTGGAGGAACAGGTGGGCGACTTGATCATTTATTCGGAAACGTCCAGCTTTTGTTTAAAGGAAAAGATGGACAAATTGAATTAATTGATCGTCAAAATGTCGTTACACTTTATCGAAACGGCGAACATATCGTTGAAAATGAAGGCGACTATTCGTATATTTCCTTTATCCCCATGACCCCGATTCGTGCTTTAACGCTTCGGGGATTTAAATATTCGCTCGATGCGCACGATATACCGCTTGGATCAACATTATGCGTAAGCAACGAACTCATCCATCATTTTGGTACTTTTTCGTTCACTGAAGGCATATTAATGATGATAAGAAGCAAGGATGAAAAATAACGCTTCGAGGTACGATTTGTGCGGAGATGAATATATTAGTAGAAGAGTGTGCACTGTAGGGGAGGGAATCATAGTGAAATTTTATACGATTAAGTTGCCGAAATTTTTAGGTGGAATTGTGCGAGCAATGTTAAATTCGTTCAAAAAAGGATAAAAAGCACCAAATGATTGGTGCTTTTTTCTATTACACACGTTCTACTTTTCCGGATTTTAATGCGCGAGCAGAAACCCAAACGCGCTTTGGCTTTCCGTCAACTAAAATGCGAACTTTTTGAAGGTTTGCTTTCCATGTGCGGCGGCTCGCATTCATTGCGTGAGAACGAGCGTTTCCGAATGATTTTTTCTTACCAGTCACAAAGCATTTTGCCATTTTGTTTCCCTCCTCACTTGCCAAACTACGTGCTCAAAACACTACTATAATTTATCATACATAAAAACGGATTGCAATACTTCCGACATACTCTTTCAAGAAAATAACCTTGACATCTGTTTTCTATTTCGGGTAAATATACTATGGGTAGGAACTTTTAAAAATAAGCCGAGTATAGTACAATGGCGTTAGCTACCTAACAAGAAAGGGGACTTGAGCGATGTCCATTGAATTACAAACGAAATACGGTCGTGTTGAAATTAGCAACGATGTCATTGCAGCAATTGCTGGAGGAGCCGCGGTCGATTGTTACGGCATTGTCGGCATGGCATCAAAAAATCAATTGAAAGATGGGATTGCTGAAATTTTACGTCGTGAAAATTTCGCAAAAGGTATTGTTGTTCGCCAAGAAAACGATGAAGTGCACATCGATTTATACGTCATCGTTAGCTACGGTACGAAAATTTCTGAAGTTGCCCATAACGTACAAACGAAAGTGAAGTATACGTTAGATCAAACGTTAGGTTTATCTGTTCATTCGATTAACATCTATGTTCAAGGGGTTCGTGTCACGAATCCGTAGTGAGGAGGAACTAGTCTGTGACAATGACAACATTAGATGGGAAACGCTTTGCACAAATGGTGTTGCAAGGCGCGACACATTTAGCGAACAATGCAAAAACAGTAGATGCATTAAACGTGTTTCCCGTTCCAGATGGGGATACAGGAACGAACATGAATTTGTCGATGACGTCTGGTGCGAAAGAAGTAAAAAATCACGTATCTGACCATATCGGGAAAGTGGCAAGTGCGCTAGCGAAGGGATTATTAATGGGCGCGCGCGGAAATTCAGGCGTCATTTTATCGCAATTATTCCGTGGATTTGCGAAAGCGATTGAACAAAAAAGCGAAATTAACAGCAAAGAGTTTGCGGCGGCGCTTGAAGCGGGTGTACAAACGGCATATAAAGCGGTCATGAAGCCAGTTGAAGGTACAATTTTAACCGTTGCAAAAGACGCAGCAAAGCGCGCAGTAGCTGTGGCGAAAAAAGAAACGGATATCGTCGTTGTGATGACGGAAGTGTTAAAAGAAGCAAAAGCATCGTTGAAGCGGACGCCTGATTTACTTCCTGTTTTAAAAGAAGTAGGTGTCGTCGACAGCGGTGGACAAGGCCTCGTATTTGTATATGAAGGATTTTTAGCTGCTTTAAAAGGTGAAACGATTGCAGAAACAGAAGCATTGTCAATGGAACAGCTCGTCCGCACAGAACATCATCGCAACGTTCAAAGCCATCTAAGTGCAGATGATATTGAATTTGGATATTGTACAGAATTTATGGTGAAATTTGAGCAAGATAAAGTAGCGAAACATCCGTTTCATGAAGATGCATTTCGTCAAGATTTAAGCCGTTTCGGTGATTCGCTTCTTGTTATTGCAGATGATGAATTAGTGAAAGTGCACATTCATGCGGAGCAACCAGGTGAAGTGCTCACTTATGCACAACGCTACGGAAGTTTAATTAACATTAAAATCGAAAACATGCGCGAACAGCACGCAAATATTGTTCACCAAGAGATGCAGCCGCCGAAAAAACAAGAGCGCATCCCATATGGCATCGTTGCGGTAGCAATGGGGGATGGCATTGCCGAATTATTTACAAGCATCGGTGCTCATGCGGTCATCGAAGGTGGACAAACGATGAATCCAAGCACAGAAGACATCGTGAAGGCAATTGAGGAAGTAAATGCCCAAACGGTATTTGTTTTGCCAAATAATAAAAACATTATTTTAGCAGCTCAACAAGCCGCTTCTGTCGCTTCATGTGATGTGGTTGTCATTCCATCAAAAACAGTACCACAAGGAATGACTGCTTTGCTTTCCTTTAACCCTTCTGCGACAAAAGAAGACAATGAGAAAGCGATGACGGAGGCACTTGCTCGCGTAAAAACAGGACAAGTGACGTTTGCTGTACGCGATACAAATATTGATGGTGTCGAAATCGAAAAAGATGATTATATGGGAATTGCCGATGGGAAAATTGTCGTATCGGACAAAGAGCTTACGCATGTCGTTGAAACGTTACTTACACATATGGTTAGCGAGGAAGACGAGATTTTAACGATTCTCTTTGGTGAAGATGCGACAGAAGAACAACTTGCACACGTCGTTCAATTTGTTGAACAACAATTCCCACATGTCGAAGTAGAAACACATCACGGTGGTCAACCGCTCTATCCATTTATTTTTGCGATTGAATAACGCGAGATCGCTATCATTCACATACAATGAAAGAAGGGGAGTGTTCCCCTTCTTTTTCATGAAGATGACAAAGGGGAGAACAAAACGTGAAATATCGCAGTGTATTTGACATTATCGGTCCGATTATGATCGGTCCGTCAAGCTCGCATACAGCAGGAGCGGTACGCATTGGCAAAGTAGCGCGCAATTTATTTGGGAGAAAGCCAGCATGGGCCGATATTTTCTTTTACGGTTCATTCGCTGAGACGTACAAAGGACACGGCACAGATGTTGCCATCGTTGGCGGCTTATTAAATTTTGATACGTTTGATGAACGAATGAAAACATCGTTACACATCGCCAAACAAGAAGGTATTCGCATCACGTTTCATGAAGAAGAAGCGATTCCGCCTCACCCAAATACTGCAAAAATTCGTCTCGGCGACGAACAAGGCGAATTAGAGCTTGTCGGCATTTCAATTGGCGGTGGAAAAATTGAAATTATTGAGCTAAACGGTTTCGAATTAAAGCTTTCTGGTCATCACCCTGCCCTTTTAATTATGCATAACGATCGTTATGGAGCGATCGCAGGGGTCGCTAACGTGTTGGCGAAATATGCTATCAACATCGGTCACATGGAAGTCTCGCGGAAAGAAAAAGGAAAACAAGCGTTAATGACGATTGAAGTCGATCAAAATATTGACGATGCGATTGTTGAACAATTAAAAGCGCTACCACATATCATTGACGTAACAAAAATTGTCGAGTAAGCTCGGCGCAAAGGGGAGATAACGATGTTTCGAAATGTAGCAGAACTTGTGGAACGAGCGGAACGGGAACAAATAAAAATTGCTGAAGTGATGATTCGCCAAGAAATGGAAGTGACTGAGCGCAGTCGAGAGGATATCGTTGCGCAAATGGAGAAAAACTTACAAGTGATGGAACAAGCCGTCATACGCGGATTAGCAGGTGTTCGCTCGCATTCCGGGCTAACGGGCGGCGATGCTCCTCTCTTACAACAATATATTGCACGCGGCCAATTTTTATCGGGAGAAACGATTTTAGATGCCGTGAGCAAAGCAATGGCGACGAACGAAGTGAACGCGGCGATGGGAATGATTTGTGCTACCCCGACAGCAGGATCGGCTGGTGTCGTCCCAGGTACGTTATTTGCAGTAAAAGAAAAACTGCAGCCGACGCGTGAACAAATGGTTGAGTTTTTATTTACAGCTGGTGCGTTCGGATTCGTTGTTGCAAACAACGCATCGATTTCTGGAGCGGCAGGAGGTTGTCAAGCAGAAGTCGGCTCAGCAGCAGGCATGGCAGCGGCGGCGCTTGTCGAAATGGCTGGTGGTACACCAAGACAAGCGGCAGAAGCGATGGCGATCGCGTTAAAAAATATGCTTGGGCTCGTCTGTGACCCTGTTGCAGGGTTAGTGGAAGTACCATGTGTGAAACGAAATGCGATCGGAGCAGCAAATGCGATGATTGCTGCTGATATGGCACTTGCTGGGATACAAAGTCGCATTCCGTGCGATGAAGTGATTGAAGCGATGTTTCGCATCGGTCAAACGATGCCTATTGCGTTAAAAGAAACAGCACAAGGAGGGTTAGCGGCGACGCCGACCGCTCGTAAATTAGAAGCGAGCATTTTCGGCAAGCCGAATGAGAAACGTGAGTGACGTACTACAACAAACAGTCACATCGATTAAAGGAATTGGTGAAGAAACAGCCGCCGCTCTTCATGATATGGGAATTGATACAATTGAACAACTGTTATATCATTTCCCTTTTCGTTATGAAGATTATCGCATATGTTCATTAGAAGAAGCAAAGCACGATGAAAAAATAACGATTGTTGGCAAAGTATATAGCGAGCCTGTGCTGACGTACTACAGCAGAAAAAAGTCACGGTTAACGTTTCGTGTACTTGTGGACCGGTTTTTAGTAACCGCCGTTTGTTTTAACCAACCGTATTTGAAAAAGAAGCTTGCTTTACACGAAACGGTAACGATCACAGGAAAGTGGGATAAACATCGTCAAACGATTACGGTACAACAGTTACACATCGGGGAAATGAAACAGCAAAAGGAAATCGAACCGGTTTATTCGACGCGTGGCGATGTAACGGTGAAAGGTATGCGACGTTTTATTGCGCTTGCTTTGCAACAATACAGCGATGCGATCGTCGATCCGTTACCGAACGAGTTGCTGCAAACATATCGGCTTATATCAAAACGTGATGCAATACGAGCCATTCATATGCCGCTTTCGCACGAGCAACTGAAACAAGCGCGGCGCCGTCTCGTTTATGAAGAATTTTTACTTTTTCAATTGAAAATGCAAGCGTTGAAAAAATATCGTCGCGAACAGTCACCGGGCGTTGCTCATCGCTTTTCCGATGAGCAGCTTCATGCTTTTATTCAGTCGCTCCCTTTTCCGTTAACGAACGCCCAACAGCGCGTTGTGCGTGAAATTGTGCAAGATTTAAAATCACCATACCGTATGAATCGCCTATTACAAGGCGATGTCGGTTCGGGAAAAACAGTCGTTGCTGCTATTGTATTATACGCAGTGTATTTATCAGGGTATCAAGGAGCGTTAATGGTACCGACAGAAATTTTAGCTGAGCAACATGCTGAGTCCCTTTGTTCGCTACTTGCACCGATGGGCATTCGTGTCGAACTGTTGACGAGTTCGGTAAAAGGAAAAAGGCGTAAACAGCTACTCGAACAGCTCGCAGCAGGCGACGTTCACATTGTTGTCGGTACGCACGCGCTCATTCAAGACGATGTGAATTTTGCGAAACTTGGTGTTGTTATCACAGATGAACAACATCGTTTCGGGGTCGAACAGCGACGTATTTTACGTGAAAAAGGACAATCGCCCGATGTATTATTTATGACGGCGACACCTATTCCACGTACGCTTGCGATTACGGCATTTGGAGAAATGGACGTGTCCGTCATTGATGAAATGCCAAAAGGAAGAAAAAAAATTGAAACATATTGGGTAAAACACGATATGCTTGAACGTGTATTTCAATTTATTGCCAAACAAGTCGATGCGGGTCATCAAGCATACGTCATTTGCCCGCTCATTGAAGAATCAGAAAAGCTTGATGTTCAAAATGCTATTGATGTGCATGCGATGCTGACGCACTATTATAAAGGACGATATCGCATTGGATTGATGCACGGTCGTTTATCTTCAGAAGAAAAAGAAGAAGTGATGCGTGCTTTTAGCACAAACGACATCCATATTTTAGTTTCTACAACGGTTGTTGAGGTCGGCGTAAACGTTCCGAATGCAACGGTCATGGTCATTTATGATGCGGATCGTTTCGGTCTTGCCCAACTTCATCAGTTGCGTGGGCGCGTTGGGCGCGGACAAGCGCAGTCGTACTGTATTTTAGTCGCTGATCCAAAATCAGAAACCGGAAAAGAGCGAATGCGCATTATGACAGAAACAAACGACGGCTTTGTATTGTCTGAAAAAGATTTAGAGCTGCGTGGACCGGGCGACTTTTTCGGAACGAAGCAAAGCGGCATGCCCGAGTTTCGCCTTGGCGATCTTGTTCACGACTATCGCATTTTAGAAGTGGCGCGACAAGATGCAGCGCGCCTCATTGCTTCGCCTTCGTTTTGGCGCCATGAAACATATGCGCTACTTCGTGAACATTTACAACAATCGGGCGTTTTAAACGGCGAAAAATTAGATTAAAAGTTGTTGAAATGTCACTTCGGGTGTTATATACTACTATTAGTACCTAGTAATAATTCGGATGGTGGATCGAATATGAGAAGAAATAAACGAGAACGGCAACGATTACTGCAAGCAACGATTGAAGAAAATCCTTTTGTTACGGATGAACAGCTTGCTGAAAAATTTTCAGTCAGCATTCAAACGATCCGCCTCGATCGCCTAGAACTATCGATTCCGGAGTTGCGCGAGCGCATTAAACATGTCGCTGAACGCACATTCGCTGACGAAGTAAAGTCGTTGCCTATTGAAGAAGTCATCGGGGAAATTATTGATATGCAATTAGACGAAAGTGCGATTTCGATTTTTGATGTCAAACAAGAACATGTGTTTAAACGCAATCAAATTGCACGAGGGCATCATTTATTTGCCCAAGCGAATTCGCTCGCTGTAGCAGTTATTAACGATGAACTCGCATTAACGGCAAAGGCGAACATTCGCTTTATGCGCCCTGTCAAAGAAGGTGAGCGCGTCGTCGCCAAAGCAAAAGTGAAAAATTTAAACGAAAACGGGCGCACTGTCGTCGAAGTAAATAGCTACGTCGGACAAGAACTTGTTTTTCAAGGAGAATTTCATATGTATCGCTCAAACGTTGTTAAAAAGGACGGAGAAGAAAGATGAAAATCGCAATCGATGCCATGGGAGGCGATCACGCACCGAAAGAAGTCGTGATCGGTGCACAAAAGGCGATTGAGCACTTTCCAGATATTGAAATTACGCTTGTCGGGAATGAGACGCTCATTCGCCCATACATAACAAATGATGAACGACTATCCATTATTCATACTGAACAAGTGATTGAAGCAACAGATGAGCCAGTCCGTGCTGTTCGCCGCAAAAAAGAGGCGTCCATGGTATTAATGGCAAACGAAGTAAGTGAAGGACGTGCAGATGCGTGCATTTCTGCAGGGAATACGGGCGCTTTAATGGCTGCAGGGTTGTTTATCGTCGGCCGTATCGATGGTATTGATCGTCCTGCGCTTGCCCCGACGTTGCCAACGATTGATGGAAAAGGATTTGTATTGTTAGATGTTGGAGCAAACGTTGATGCTCGTCCAGAACATTTATTGCAATATGCGCTCATGGGTGCGGCATACGCTGAAAAAGTGCGTGGCATTAGTCGCCCACGCATCGGTTTATTAAATGTCGGAACAGAGGATCAAAAAGGAAATGAATTAGCAAAAAAGGCGTTTCAACTTATGCAACAGACGTCGTTAAACTTTGTCGGAAACGTGGAAGCGCGCGATTTATTAGAAGGAGTAGCGGATGTCGTTGTTATTGACGGATTTACCGGCAACGTCGCGCTAAAAACGATCGAAGGCACGGCAATCGCTGTTTTCTCAATGTTAAAATCAGCATTGACAAGCAATGTGGTTAGCAAAATGGCGGCGCTTGCATTAAAGCCACAGCTTATGCAATTGAAGAAAAAAATGGATTATGCAGAATATGGTGGTGCAGCACTGTTCGGTTTACGAGCACCGGTCATTAAAGCACATGGCTCATCCGATGCTCACGCCATTTTTCATGCGGTACGCCAAGCGCGCGAAATGGTCGCCAATGACGTTGTACAAACGGTGAAACAATCCGTAGCTGAAATAAAACAATAAGAGGTGGCATGATGGGGAAAATCGCATTTATTTTTCCAGGACAAGGTTCACAAACGGTCGGCATGGGAAAAGAATGGGCGGAAAAAGATGAAGCAGTAGCTGCTGTTTTTCGCCAAGCGGATGAACGATTGCAAGTTTCTTTGTCACAGCTCATTTTTGAAGGTCCACAAGACGTATTAACAAAAACTGAAAATGCCCAACCGGCATTATTGACGACAAGCATCGCATTTTTACAAAAAGTAAAAGAAGCCGGTATTGTTCCGCATTATGTTGCAGGACATAGCCTCGGGGAATATAGCGCGCTTGTTGCAGCATCTGTGCTGTCGTTTTCTGACGCTGTATATGCGGTGCGTAAGCGCGGAGAATTGATGGAAAAAGCAGTGCCGTCAGGACAAGGAACGATGGCCGCGGTGCTTGGTATGGATGAAGCGTTATTACAACAAGTTGTCGATGAAGCATCAACGGAATCATCACCTGTGCAATTAGCGAACTTAAACTGTCCGGGACAAATTGTCATTTCAGGGGCAAAAGAAGCGGTCGAGCGAGCATCGCAACTTGCGAAAGAAAAAGGGGCGAAGCGGGTTATTCCGCTTGAAGTGAGCGGGCCGTTTCATTCGAGTTTAATGAAGCCTGCAGCAGAACAGTTTTCAGCGGTGCTTAACACATTGTCGTTTCAACCAAGTGAAGTGCCTATCATTTCGAACGTGACAGCTGAGCCAATGACAGATCCAACGGAAATCAAACATCGTCTCGTTGAACAGTTGTATTCGCCAGTTCGTTGGGAACAATCTATACAAACGATGATTGATTTAGGTGTAGATACGTTTATTGAAATTGGTCCTGGAAAAGTATTAAGCGGTCTTGTGAAAAAAATAAACCGTCATGTCAACGTCTATTCGATCTTTGATGAAGCTTCGTTTATAGCGACGGTGGCTGCGGTGAAAGGGGAATAAAGATGGAAGGAAAAGTAGCGATTGTGACAGGGGCGTCACGTGGCATTGGGCGCGAAATTGCTTTGCATCTCGCTCGTCTTGGCGCAAAAGTAGCGGTCAATTATGCAGGAAGTGAAACGAAAGCAAATGAAGTTGTCGCTCAAATTGTCGAGCATGGCGGCGAAGCGTTCGCTGTACAAGCGGATGTCGCAAATAGCGAAGCGGTCGAGCGCATGGTGAAAGAAGTGCTTGAGCGTTGGGGGCGCATCGACATTTTAGTTAACAACGCAGGCATTACGCGCGACAACTTGCTTATGCGCATGAAAGAAGAAGAATGGGATGCGGTCATCAATACGAACTTAAAAGGTGTCTTTTTATGCACAAAAGCGGTGACGCGTCCGATGATGAAACAACGATACGGTCGAATTGTAAACGTGGCGTCTATTGTCGGCGTAAGTGGTAATCCAGGGCAAGCAAACTATGTTGCTGCAAAAGCAGGTGTCATCGGGCTAACAAAAACAGCCGCAAAAGAGCTTGCGAGCCGAAACATTACGGTAAATGCCGTTGCGCCTGGATTTATTACGACAGATATGACCGATCAATTAAGCGAAGATGTGCGCCAAGCGATGCTGCAACAAATTCCGCTTGCTCGCTTTGGAAATCCACAAGATATTGCGCATGTCGTAGCGTTTCTCGTTTCAGATGGGGCAAGCTATATGACAGGGCAAACGATTCATGTTGATGGCGGCATGGTCATGTAAAAATTCGTTTTATTTTCTGATATAATTCAGTATAATGACTTGAGGGGAGGTGAATAAAATGGCAGATGTGTTAGAGCGTGTAACGAAAATTATTGTTGATCGCCTTGGTGTTGAGGAGTCACAAGTAACGCTTGAATCTTCATTCAAAGAAGATTTAGGAGCAGATTCGCTTGATGTCGTTGAGCTTGTTATGGAATTAGAAGATGAATTTGATATGGAAATTTCAGATGAAGAGGCGGAGAAAATTGTTACTGTCGGTGACGCAGTAAACTACATACAAAGCCGTCTATCATAATAAGAAAAGTCCCGTTTTGTAAGCGGGGCTTTCTATGCTTTTTACGTTTATAGTTGGGGGTTCATATGCATGTCGAAGCAACGACCGTACGTGAAATTTAAACAGTTTCAAGAGCAAATCGGCATTTTTTTTCGCAATGAAAAATTGCTTATTCAAGCATTTACCCATTCATCATATGTGAATGAGCATCGGAAGCGGCTACATGAAGATAATGAGCGCCTTGAATTTTTAGGGGACGCGGTTCTTGAATTGACCGTTTCTCAATATTTATTTGAACAGTTTCCACAAATGAGCGAAGGGGAACTAACGAAACTGCGCGCAGCGATTGTTTGCGAACCGTCGCTCGTTACGTTCGCTCATGCGCTATCGTTTGGCGATCTCGTCTTGCTCGGAAAAGGAGAAGAGCTAACAGGAGGGCGCATGCGTCCGTCGTTGTTAGCGGACGTGTTTGAAGCGTTTATCGGGGCGCTTTATTTAGATCAAGGGATTGAAGCAGTCGTACAATTTTTAGAGAAAACGATGTTCCCGAAAATTCGCCAAGGTGCTTTTTCTCATGTGATGGATTACAAAAGTCAACTACAAGAACTTGTGCAACGTGATGGTAGCGGAGTTTTAGAATATAAAATTTTACAAGAAAAAGGTCCTGCCCATAATAAAGAATTCGTATCGCGCGTATCGTTAAATGGCGAAGAGCTCGGCATTGGAGTTGGACGCTCGAAAAAAGAGGCAGAGCAACGCGCCGCACAGATGGCATTAGCTAAGCTAAAACAATTACAACAAGGCTGATCCAGTGCGAAAGGACAGCCTTGTTTACTGTCACATCTTTTAGATAAAGGGGGATATATGTGTTCCTCAAACGTTTAGAAGCTATCGGATTTAAATCTTTTGCGGATCGCATTTCTATCGACTTTGTTCCGGGTATGACGGCAATCGTCGGTCCGAACGGAAGCGGGAAAAGCAACATTACAGATGCGATTCGTTGGGTGCTCGGGGAACAATCGGCGAAGTCGCTTCGCGGAGCAAAAATGGAAGACGTCATCTTCTCAGGAAGTGAATCGCGAAAACCTTTAAATGTCGCTGAAGTGACGCTAACGCTCGACAATAGCGATCAATTTTTGCCGCTCGAATACGAAGAAGTAAGCGTCACAAGACGCGTCTATCGTTCAGGCGATAGCGAATTTTTTATTAACAAGCAACCTTGCCGCTTAAAAGACATTGTCGATTTGTTTATGGATTCGGGTGTCGGACGCGAAGCTTTCTCAATCATTAGCCAAGGAAAAGTAGAAGAAATTTTAAGTAGTAAAGCAGAAGATCGGCGCATGATTTTTGAAGATGCAGCGGGTGTGTTAAAATATAAAATGAGGAAAAAAAAGGCTGAACACAAGCTGAGCGAAACAGAAGATCATTTGCAGCGGGTGCAAGATATTTTACACGAATTAAATCAACAGCTTGAACCGTTGAAACAACAAGCATCGATTGCAAAAGAATATATCGAGAAAAAAGAACAATTACAGACGTATGAAGTCGGATTAATCGTCTATGAAATTGAACAGCTACATGAAAAATGGGAAGCGCTCAAAGCGCAACTCGCTTTACATGAACAAAACGAGATGGAACTAGCGACGACAATACAAAAAGAAGAAGCGCATATCGCTCAGTTGCGGCATGAACTGACAGCGCTTGATGAATCGATTGATGGCTTACAACAAGTGTTATTGCTTGTGAGCGAAGAACTCGAAAAAATGGAAGGAAAAAAACAATTATTAAAAGAGCGAAAAAACAATGCTCATAAGCAACAACAACAAATCGAACGGACGATCGCGCAACTTGCTGAGCGCGAACGTGTACTTGAAGCGACGATTGCCGAAAAAAAGAAGTTGCTTCAACAGCTTCAAACAGATGTGCGGATGCTTCAAACACAATTAAAAGAACAAAATAACGTCCTTTCCGCTTACGGTCCAAAAGCGGAGGCGGAAATTGAGCGATTAAAAAGCGAATATATTGATCTCGTTCATGAGCAAGCGACGTTAAAAAATGAACGGATGCATATCGAGACACAGCTACAAAAAAACGAAGAAAAGCAACGGCAACTCATCGCTGCAAACGATGAACATATTCAAGCATACGAGCACATCGTCGAACAATGGGAGCAAAAACAACAACTCATTCAAAAACTGCAAGAGCGCATCAATAAACAAGAACAAACGCTTCAAGCAGAAGAACACCAATTAACGGTGCGAAAAGAACAATATCGCAAAAAAGAAGTAACGTTATACGAAGCATATCAATATGTACAAAAAATAAAATCAAAAAAAGAAATGCTTGAAGCGATGCAACAAGAGTACGCCGGATTTTTCCAAGGTGTAAAAGAAGTGTTAAAAGCGAAAGATCGCCTCTTAGGCATTCATGGAGCAGTCGTTGAGCTGATGACGGTGCCTTCAGAGCTAGAGACAGCGATCGAAGTAGCGCTTGGAGGAGCTGCGCAACATATTGTTGTGGAAAATGAACAAAGCGCTCGCGCAGCCATTCAATTTTTAAAGCAAAATAAATATGGGCGCGCAACATTTTTGCCGCTCAACGTCATTCAACGAAAAACGCTTCCTTCATCGGTGCGTGCGGACATTGCCAAACATCCAGCTTACGTGGGTGTCGCTTCCGATTTAATTTCGTATGACGCAACGTACGAACAAATTATGACAAACATTCTTGGAACGGTCATTATTACACGCGATTTAAAAGGGGCAAATGAGCTTGCACGCCAATTGCAATATCGTTACCGTCTCGTCACGCTTGAAGGAGACGTTGTGAATCCTGGTGGAGCGATGACGGGGGGAACGGTAAATAAACAGACAAGTTCGTTATTAAGTCGTGCCCGTGAGCTAGAAGAAGTGATAGCAAACTGGCGCGATGCTGAGCGAAAAACGCTAGAGCTTGAACAGCTCGTGCAACGTGAAAAAGAAGCGATTGCAAAGGCTGAGCAAAAACGAACAGCGCTTTATACCGAACTAGAAGCGAGCCGCATGGCGCTACAAGAAGAAAAAAGCGCATGGATGGAACTCGATCTTCACAAAAAGCATATGGACGAGCGACTCGCTGTATATCGTTATGAACGACAAACGCTTGAAGAAGAAAAGCAAGAGCTTACTGCTCGCCTTCATCATGTTGTGCAATTGCTTGAGACGCTCGAGCAAAAAATTGCCGACATTGACGAACAAGTAAAGCAATGGACAGAGAAAAAACAACTCGAGCAACAATCAAAAGAACAAATGCAAGAACAGCTTACCGCTTTGAAAGTGGCGCTCGCCGAAAAGCAAGAACATGTGAGAAACGAAGAGCAACACGTGCGCCGACTCATCGAAGAATGGGAAGAAACAAAGCGAACTCGTGCACAAATGGAGCATGAGCGCAACCAACTTCTCTATCATATGAATGAACAAACGGAAGATGAGCAACAACTCGAACGAATATGCGAAGAAAAAATGAAGCAAAAAGAAGAAACGATTCAGCTCATCGCAAGTCGACGTGAACAGCGACTAGACTATCAAACGAAGCTTGAACAGTTCGAAAAAGAAATAAAAGAATTGAAACGTCAACATAAACAACTAACCGATACGTTAAAAGACGAAGAAGTGAAGCTCGCTCGCTTTGATATGGAGCTTGATCACCTGCTAAACAAACTTCGCGAAGAATATAAATTGTCATTTGAAGCTGCAAAAGAAGCGTTTCCACTAACAATTCCAGCGCAAGAAGCGCGGAAAAAAGTAAAACTCATTCAACTCGCCATCGACGAGCTTGGAACGGTCAACCTTGGAGCGATTGAGGAATATGAACGAGTGTCAGAGCGTCATCGCTTTTTAACGGAACAAAAAGAAGATTTACAGCGAGCGAAAGATACATTGTATCAAGTCATTGACGAAATGGACGATGAAATGAAACGAAGATTTGCGACGACGTTTGAACAAATTCGCGCTCAATTTGCTCGTGTGTTCGTCGAATTGTTTGGAGGAGGCAAGGCGGATTTGCAACTGACGGATCCGAGCGACTTGCTTCATACCGGTGTCGATATTGTCGCCCAACCGCCAGGAAAAAAATTGCAACATTTAAGCTTATTATCAGGCGGTGAGCGAGCGTTGACGGCGATTGCTCTTTTATTTGCTATTTTAAACGTTCGACCTGTTCCGTTTTGTGTGCTCGATGAAGTAGAAGCCGCACTCGATGAAGCAAACGTACAACGATATGCGAAATATTTGAAAAAATTTAGCAACGAAACGCAATTTATCGTTATTACGCATCGAAAAGGAACGATGGAAGAAGCGGATGTACTATATGGGGTAACGATGCAACAATCAGGTGTATCGAAACTTGTTTCCGTTCGACTCGAAGAAGCAGCTGGAAAGAAAGGATGAAAAACGATGAGCTTTTTTAAAAAACTAAAAGAAAAAATTGCAAAACAAGCGGATACGGTAACGGAAAAGTTTAAGCGCGGCTTAGAAAAAACGCGCGACTCATTCGCTGGAAAAGTAAATGATTTAATCGCTCGTTATCGAAAAGTGGACGAAGAGTTTTTTGAAGAGCTAGAAGAAATTTTAATTGCTTCAGACGTCGGTGTTGCAACGGTGATGGATTTTATTGATGAGTTGAAAATGGAAGTAAAACGCCGCAACATTCAAGATCCAAAGGAAATGTATAGTGTCATTTCCGAAAAACTCATTGACATATATCAAGCAAGCGGGGACGAAACGACAGAACTAAACATTCAGCCAAACGGTTTAACGGTCATTTTATTCGTCGGTGTCAACGGTGTCGGAAAAACAACGACAATTGGAAAGTTGGCATACAAATTAAAAAACGAAGGAAAAAAAGTGATGCTTGCTGCAGGCGATACGTTCCGTGCCGGTGCGATTGAACAGCTTGAAGTATGGGGCGAGCGCGTTGGCGTCGAAGTGATTAAACAATCGGCAGGCTCAGATCCTGCTGCGGTCATGTACGATGCCATTCAAGCAGCAAAATCACGAAACGTTGACATTTTATTGTGCGACACTGCTGGGCGCTTACAAAATAAAGTTAATTTAATGAAAGAGCTAGAAAAAGTGAAGCGCGTCATTGAACGGGAAGTGCCGGGCGCACCGCATGAAGTGTTGCTTGTGTTAGATGCAACGACAGGACAAAATGCGATGAGCCAGGCGAAAACGTTTAAAGAAGCAACGAACGTTACCGGCATTGTGCTCACGAAATTAGATGGAACGGCAAAAGGTGGCATTGTGTTAGCGATCCGCCATGAGTTAAACATTCCTGTGAAGTTTGTTGGTTTAGGAGAAAAAATGGACGACTTAGAGCCGTTTAACGCTGAACAATTCGTGTACGGATTATTTTCAACGTTTATGGAACGAGAAGAGACGCAAGGAGAATGACTTGACAGCATCGGCTAAAACATATACACTAAAGTCATGTAAAGGCGTTTCACTTAACAGGGGGGGAGTTTCATGCTAGAAAAAACAACGAGAATGAACTATTTATACGATTTTTATCAATCGTTGTTGACGCCGAAGCAACGGAACTATATGTCCCTTTATTACTTAGACGATTACTCCCTCGGTGAAATTGCCGAAGAGTACGAAGTGAGTCGTCAAGCTGTATATGATAACATTAAACGAACGGAAGCGATGCTAGAAGATTATGAGCAAAAGCTATTGCTCTTTCAAAAGTTTCAGCAACGGCACAAGCTATTACATCGATTAAAAGCGCATATAGCCGAACGCTATCCGAACGATGAAGAATTGATGAGGATCGTTGAGGAGTTGGAGAAATTAGAGTAGGGGGCGGTAACGATGGCATTTGAAGGATTGGCCGACCGTCTGCAACATGTCATGAATAAAATTCGTGGCAAAGGCAAAGTCACGGAAGCCGATGTAAAAGAAATGATGCGCGAAGTGCGGCTAGCGCTATTAGAAGCGGATGTCAATTTCAAAGTCGTCAAAGACTTTGTGAAAAAGGTAAGCGAGCGAGCTATCGGACAAGAGGTAATGAAAAGCTTAACCCCAGGACAGCAAGTCATTAAAGTCGTGAAAGAAGAATTGACGGAGCTGATGGGGGGAGAGAACAGCAAAATTGCCGTAGCGAGCCGTCCACCAACAGTCGTTATGATGGTCGGTTTGCAAGGGGCAGGGAAAACGACAACGACGGGGAAATTAGCAAATTTATTACGTAAAAAACATAACCGTAAACCGTTGCTTGTCGCAGCTGACATTTATCGTCCAGCGGCGATCAAACAGCTTGAGACGTTAGGAAAGCAGCTGAACATCCCTGTGTTTTCGCTTGGCGATCAAGTGAGCCCGGTTGAAATTGCTAAGCAAGCGATCGCAAAAGCAAAAGAAGAACATCATGATTACGTATTGATCGATACCGCGGGGCGATTGCACATTGACGAAGCGCTCATGGACGAATTAAAACAAATTAAAGAAGTGACGAAACCCGATGAAATTTTCCTCGTTGTCGATGCGATGACAGGACAAGATGCGGTCAACGTCGCGCAAAGCTTTAACGAACAGCTTGGACTAACGGGCGTCATTTTGACGAAGCTCGACGGCGATACGCGCGGCGGGGCAGCATTATCGATTAAAGCAGTCACGAACACGCCAATTAAATTTGTCGGTATGGGCGAAAAACTCGATGCGCTTGAGCCGTTTCATCCGGAGCGGATGGCATCGCGTATTTTAGGGATGGGTGATGTGTTGACGCTCATCGAGAAAGCGCAAGCGGCCGTCGATGAAGAAAAAGCAAAAGAGCTCGAGCAAAAAATGCGCACCGCATCATTTACACTTGACGACTTTTTAGAACAGCTTGGGCAAGTGCGTAAACTCGGCCCACTCGATGAAATTTTAAAAATGCTTCCGGGTGCAAACAAAGTAAAAGGCTTAAATAATTTACAAATTGACGAAAAACAAATTAGCCGCGTTGAAGCGATCATTCGTTCGATGACAAAAGAAGAAAAAATGAATCCAGACATCATTAACTCAAGTCGCAAAAAGCGAATTGCCAAAGGAAGCGGAACGACAGTTCAAGACGTCAATCGGTTGTTAAAACAGTTTGACGAAATGAAAAAAATGATGAAAATGATGACAACAATGCCGAAAGGGAAAAAGAAAGGATTCCGCTTCCCGTTCATGTAAACAAAATAACGGTGTTAAGAAAAAACACTTTACAAACAAAACGTTTATTGCTAATATACTATCTTGTGTGAAATATTTTCGGAGGTGCTATCATCATGGCAGTAAAAATTCGTTTAAAACGTATGGGTGCAAAAAAATCACCATTCTATCGTATCGTTGTTGCAGACTCTCGTTCTCCACGTGACGGTCGTTTCATCGAAACAATCGGCACATACAATCCTTTAACAGAGCCTGCAGAAATTAAAATTAACGAAGAACTTGCATTAAAATGGTTGCAAAACGGTGCAAAACCATCTGACACGGTGCGCAACTTGCTTTCAAAACAAGGAATTTTAGAAAAATTCCACAACTTAAAGTACGGAAAGTAATATATGAAGACGTTGCTTGAGACAATTGTTCGGTCACTTGTCGATCATCCAGAATGCGTCGTCATTCGCGAAACGGAACAACAACAATCGATCACATATGCGATCGCGCTTCATCAAGAAGACGTTGGAAAAGTGATCGGAAAAAACGGGCGAATGATTCAAGCCATTCGCACCGTTGTTCAAGCAGCAAATGAGTCGAAGAAGCGAATAGACGTACGCATCGAAGAGTAAGGGAGAGGGAGACACCTCCCCTTTTTTCGTTCAGAAAGGCGGTGCGCCATGAAAATCATTCAAACGGTTGAAGTGAAGCAACGACTGACAGAAAAAAGCAAGCAACAACTTATACAACAATTTACAAAACAAAAACAGCAACTTGAACAACAATGTGAGCAGCTCATCTTTGAACAGAAACGAATGGAAAAGCAAACATCGTTTCCACCGAAACAAATTAAAGAAAAGTTTGAACGAGAAATGCAAGTTCGCCGTCGAAAAATAGCGGAACTTGATTTCCTGCTCGAACAATTGCGCATATTACCGATAGGAAGCGAAATAAAAGAACGAGAGGTAGAGGCGATCATCGACATTCACATTGGTGAGCGTTGGACGCCTCAAAAAACGATTGTTATTGAAGATGGAATCGTTGTTGATATACGCGAGGAGTGATCGTTGTGAAATGGTTTCATGTCGGAAAAATTGTCAATACGCATGGCATTCGCGGTGAAGTGCGCGTTATTTCACGCACAGATTTTGCAGAAGAGCGGTATAAAGTCGGAAATGTGCTATATATTTTTATGGAAAACAAGCCGCCAATTGAAGTCAAAGTGGCGAGCCATCGGGTTCATAAGACGTTTGATTTATTAACGTTTGAAGGATACGACAACATTAACTTAGTCGAACAGTTTAAAGGGGCAATCATTAAAGTACCAGAAACCCAATTACAACCGCTTAACGAAGGAGAATATTATTTTCACGAAATTATCGGTTGTACAGTCGTGACCGAAGATGGTGAAACGATTGGCGAAGTAAAAGAAATCCTAACACCGGGCGCTAATGACGTATGGGTCGTCAAACGAAAAAAAGGTGGGGATGTGTTAATCCCATACATTGCAGATGTCGTCAAACAAGTCGATGTAGAAAACAAAACGATTACGATTCATGTGATGGAAGGACTGCTTGACGAATGAAAATTGATGTGCTCACCTTATTTCCAACAATGTTTACTGGTGTTTTCAACGAGTCAATTTTAAAGCGCGCACAAGAAAAAGGAGCAGTCACGTTTCAACTCGTTAACTTTCGTGAATTTGCCGATAATAAACATCAAACGGTGGATGACTACCCTTACGGCGGGGGCGCAGGCATGGTATTAAAACCGCAACCGATTTTCGATGCTGTCGATCATTTAACGAAACAAAGCGACCATCGTCCGCGCATTATTTTACTCTGTCCACAAGGTGAACGTTACACGCAAAAAAAAGCAGAGGAACTTGCTAAAGAACAGCATATCATTTTTATTTGCGGACATTATGAAGGCTACGACGAGCGCATTCGTGAGCATCTTGTCACAGACGAAATTTCCATTGGAGATTACGTCTTAACAGGCGGAGAACTCGCAGCGATGGTCGTCATCGACAGCGTTGTTCGTCTGCTTCCAGGCGTGCTCGGCAATGAACATTCGCCCGTACACGATTCGTATAGCTCTGGCTTGCTTGAGCATCCACATTATACACGCCCTGCCGATTTTCGTGGCATGAAAGTACCAGATGTTCTTCTTTCGGGTAATCACCGTTTAATTGAAGAGTGGCGTCAAAAAGAATCGTTGCGCCGCACATGGCTGCGTCGACCAGACTTGCTGGAGACGTATGAACTAACGGAACAACAAAAAAAATGGATTGAACAATGGGAAAAAAATGAGCGGTAACTCTTGCATCCGATACATCTTTATGCTAGTATAAACGTTGTGACTTACGTCGCACGTAAAACGATGTTCCGCTGCTATGAACGATAAACATAGGCATGAGCATCTGTTGGAAGGAGATGAAGATGATGCATCATTTAATTCAAGAAATTACAAAAGAACAACTACGTAACGATCTTCCTGAATTCCGCCCTGGTGACACAGTGCGCGTTCACGTGAAAGTTGTTGAAGGAAACCGTGAACGTATCCAAGTATTTGAGGGCGTGGTTATCAAGCGTCGTGGTGGTGGAATTAGCGAAACATTTACAGTTCGTAAAGTATCTTACGGTGTAGGTGTTGAGCGTACATTCCCATTACACACGCCGAAGATTGCTAAATTAGAAGTTGTTCGTCGCGGTAAAGTTCGTCGCGCGAAATTGTATTACTTGCGTCAACTCCGCGGTAAAGCAGCACGCATCAAAGAAATCATCTAACAAACGAAATGATTGCGAGGAGCTTGATCATCAAGCTCCTTTTTCAACATGTATCATATAGGTGGGAGAAGGATGGAAAAACAAAAAAACGAATGGTTTGAATGGTTGAAAGCAATTTTGATTGCCGTAGCGTTAGCAGGAGGCATTCGCTACTTTATTTTTGCCCCGATTATCGTTGAAGGGGAATCGATGATGCCGACGTTACATAACCAAGACCGGATGATCGTCAATAAAATGGCATACAAAATTGGCGAACCAGAACGATTTGATATTATTGTGTTTCACGCCGAAGAAGGAAAAGATTATATTAAACGCGTCATTGGGTTGCCAGGCGATCGGATCGAATATAAAAACGATACGTTATACGTCAACGGAAAGCCTTACAAAGAACCTTACTTAGATGAGGAGAAAAAACAACTGTTTGATGGCCCATTAACGGAGTCGTTTACACTCGAAGAACTGTGGGGACGAAAGACGGTTCCAGAAGGTCATTTATTTGTGCTTGGGGATAATCGTCGGTATAGTAAAGATAGTCGCCATATTGGATTTATTCCGATGGAAAAAGTCGTAGGCAAAACGTCGGTCGTCTATTGGCCTCTTTCTGATGCTCGCATTGTTGAATAACATAATAAAAGTAGGTGGCAACGATGACGATTCAATGGTTCCCTGGCCACATGGCAAAAGCGAAACGGGAAGTAACAGAAAAGCTAAAGCTCATTGATATCGTATTTGAACTAGTGGACGCCCGCATCCCTATTTCATCGCGCAATCCGCTAATTGATGAAATTGTGGCAAACAAGCCGCGCATCATGTTATTAAATAAAGCCGATATGGCTGATCCAGACGTCACAAAACAATGGATTGACTTTTTCGCTGCGCAACAAATTGAAGCGCTTCCGATCGACTCACAAAGCGGAACAGGCGTCAAACAAATTGTAGCAGTAGCAAAAGAGCGGTTACGCCCAAAATTTGAAAAAATGATGGCAAAGGGAATTAAACGTCCTCGGGCGATGCGTGCGTTAATTGTCGGCATTCCAAACGTCGGAAAATCAACGCTTATTAACCGACTCGCAGGAAAACATATCGCCAAAACAGGCGATACACCAGGGGTCACGAAAGCGCAACAATGGATTAAAGTCGGCAAAGAGCTTGAACTGCTTGATACCCCAGGGATTTTATGGCCGAAGTTTGAAGATGAAGAAGTCGGATTAAAGCTTGCGACGACGGGAGCGATTAAAGATACGATTTTAAATTTGCAAGACGTTGCTGTTTATGCGTTACGTTTTTTAGCTATTTATTATCCCGATCGTTTAAAAGAACGATATGTGCTTTCGCATATTCCAGAGGACATCGTTCAACTATTTGACGAAATCGGAAAAAAGCGTGGCTGTTTAGCTGCCGGTGGCGTCGTCGATTACGATAAAGTAGCTGAGCTTGTGTTGCGCGATATTCGTACAGAAAAATTAGGCCGACTTAGTTTTGACCGCCCGTAAGGTTCGCATAAGCGAGCCTTTATTTTTTTGTTTATTTGTCGATATAAGGTGTAAGGAGTGATGACGGTGAATATACAAGAAATAAAAAAAAGGCTACAAACGATTCACGATGAAACAGATGAATGGTTTCAACAACTATTGCACGATGAACGAAAAGGCGTTCAACGTCTCATTCAACAATGGTATAAGCAAAAAGAAGAAGAAAAACGCGAACGAGAACGTTGTCTGCATATGTTGCAATATGAGCAGGCGCTATATGAAAAAGGAGTGCGCTACATCGCTGGCGTAGATGAAGTAGGACGAGGGCCGCTAGCTGGTCCGGTCGTTGCTGCAGCCGTTATTTTGCCAAAAGATGTATATATTCCTTATGTAGACGATTCAAAAAAACTATCGGAAACAAAACGTGAACAATTGTTTTCTATCATTCAACAAACGGCTCTTGCCATCGGCATTGGTGTTGTCAGCGCACGCGAAATTGACGAGTTAAACATTTACGAGGCAACGAAAAAAGCGATGGTGGCAGCCGTTCAATCGCTTTCCATCGTTCCAGAACATTTGCTTATTGATGCAATGAGCCTCCCGCTATCGATTCCGCAAACATCCATTGTGAAAGGGGATGCACATAGTATATCCATTGCAGCAAGCTCCATTATAGCAAAAGTGACGCGCGATCGCATGATGAAGCAACTAGGTGAAACATATCCGCAATATGGATTTGAGCAACATATGGGATATGGCACGAAAGCGCATTTGCAAGCGATTGAACGATATGGGGTCATTGAAGAGCATCGTCGTTCGTTCGCCCCGATTCGCGAGCGATTAAAGCGAGGAGAATGAAATGAACGTTCAATGGCTACGCACATTATTTGATGATGCACAAACGATACGTGTACCAAAAGTACCGACGTTTCAAGTTGGCGACATCATCTATGGAAAAATCGAAAAAATAAACGAAGACCGAACAGCGCTCGTTCGGGTTGGAAGTCATACACTTACAGCTGAACTGCAGTCGCCTGTCAAAGAAGGCGGCACATATACGTTTCATGTACAAAAGACATTTCCGCTTGAGCTAAAAATATTGCAACATACAGAAAAGCTGAAAGATGAAGAGAGCATCATCCGTCACTTTCGTTTACCGATGAATGAACAAACGAAGGCGCTCGTTCGCTGGATGATGGATGAATCATTTTCGTTTAAAAAGCATGACATGGCCCTTATTCGACAATGGTTACAAACAGGTGGCGAAAAGGAAGCTCAAGCAGTCAAATGGCTATTTATGCACAATTTGCCGCTTCGTGATGATGTGTTTCGTGCGTTCGTCACTTTACAGCATGATAAGCCGCTATATGAACAACGGCTTATGCTTGCGGTGCTCATTGATCGCGCTCATCCAAAAGGAACGTTAGCGACACTTTCTTCCTATTTACGCCATATGCCGACGCTTTCTTCTTTTTCGCCTGAACATATTCAACAACTGCTTGAAGAAACGATGAAACAACAAGATGAATGGTTTGTTTTATTGCAAAAAGCAGCAGAAGAAGCAACAGGTGAGTTAAAAGCGGAGATCACCTCATTACTTGATCGGATGAAAGCATATCAGTTTTTATCAACAAATGACCATTCTCTCCAACATATATTTACTCAATTTCCGTTACTCATCGGGACGCATGCAACAGATGTGACGATTCAATGGCGCGGAAAACAACGAGAAAATGGAAAAATGGATACAGACTATTGTCGCATTTTATTTTATTTGACGATGGCGACGTTAAAAGAAACGATTGTAGACGTTCACATTCAACAACGCATCGTTCATATTTCGATCATCAACGACACGCCCCGTGTAGAATTGTATGCATCTGCCCTTGAGCCGTCACTAAAGGAGAAGCTTGCTGAACATGGATACACGCTTTCTGCTGTTTCCGTTAAACCACCGATGAACAAGCGAAGCAAACGATTACCTGTTGAACCATTTTCGTATAAAGGAGTGGATTACCGCATATGAAACGAAAGCGTGCCGTTGCTTTATCGTACGACGAACAACATATTGCCCCGGTCGTTGTAGCAAAAGGAGAAGGAATGGTTGCCGAGCGTATCATTGAACGTGCGAAACAATACGACGTCCCGATTTACGAAGATAAAACGCTTGCTGCGATGCTCGGACAACTGCAGTTAAATGAGACGATTCCAGAAGAGCTGTACAAAGTCGTTGCTGAAGTATTTGCATTTATTTATCAAATAGAAAAGAAGGTAGAGGAGCGCTCGTGACCGTCGCTTCTTTTTCTTTTGTTAAAGAATTTTCTGTCTAAATGGTAGACAACTGACAAAGTATCATTATACAATGAAAGCGCTAGTACTTTTATTTTTATACATAGGAGGATGGGGTATGAATATTCATGAGTATCAAGGAAAAGAGATCCTCAGAAGCTACGGAGTGAGCGTGCCGAACGGCCGTGTAGCATTTACGGTTGAAGAAGCGGTCGAGGCAGCGAAAGAGCTCGGCAGTAGCGTTTGTGTCGTCAAAGCACAAATTCATGCCGGCGGTCGCGGAAAAGCAGGGGGAGTAAAAGTCGCAAAAAGTTTAGAAGAAGTTCGTACATACGCGAGTGAGCTATTAGGAAAAGTGCTTGTCACACACCAAACAGGTCCAGAAGGAAAAGAAGTGAAGCGCCTTTTAATCGAAGAAGGATGCGACATTAAAAAAGAATATTACATCGGACTTGTTGTCGATCGTGCAACGTCTCGCGTTGTTTTAATGGGATCAGAAGAAGGCGGAACAGAAATTGAAGAAGTCGCAGCAAAAACGCCAGAGAAAATTTTTAAAGAGTACATCGATCCAGCTGTCGGTTTACAAGCGTTTCAAGCGCGTCGCATGGCGTTTAACATCAACATTCCAAAAGAGCTTGTCAATCAAGCGGTCAAATTTATGTTAGGTTTATATCAAGTGTTCGTTGAAAAAGACTGCTCCATTGCTGAAATTAACCCGCTCGTTGTGACAGGCGACGGAAAAGTGATGGCGCTTGATGCAAAGCTCAACTTTGATTCTAACGCGCTATATCGTCATAAAGACATTTTAGAATACCGCGATTTAGATGAAGAAGATCCAAAAGAAATTGAAGCGTCCAAATACGATTTAAACTATATTTCTCTTGACGGAAACATCGGCTGCATGGTAAACGGTGCGGGCTTAGCGATGGCAACAATGGATATTATTAAATATTACGGTGGGGAGCCAGCAAACTTTTTAGACGTTGGTGGCGGTGCGACGACAGAAAAAGTAACAGAAGCGTTTAAAATCATTTTATCTGACCCGAAAGTAAAAGGCATTTTCGTTAACATTTTCGGGGGCATTATGAAATGTGACGTCATTGCAAACGGCATCGTTGAAGCGACAAAACAAGTCGGCTTAAATCTTCCGCTTGTCGTTCGTTTAGAAGGAACGAACGTTGAATTAGGGAAAAAGATTTTAGAACAGTCTGGGCTAAACATTACAGCGGCTGAATCGATGGCAGACGGCGCGCAAAAAATCGTTTCGCTAGTAAGCTAATAGAAGGGATGGGAGAAACGTGAGCGTTTTTGTTAATAAAGAGACGAAAGTAATCGTACAAGGAATTACAGGTTCACAAGGATTGTTCCATACAAAACAAATGATCGAGTACGGCACAAACATCGTCGGCGGGGTGACACCTGGAAAAGGCGGTACAGAAGTAGAAGGTGTGCCTGTGTTTGATACGGTTTCAGAAGCGGTTGAAAAAACGGGAGCGAACGCCTCAGTTATTTACGTTCCACCGGCATTTGCAGCAGATGCGATTATGGAAGCTGTCGATACAGAAATCGACTTAGTTGTTTGTATTACAGAAGGCATTCCTGTGTTAGATATGGTTAAAGTGAAGCGCTACATGGAAGGCAAGAAAACGCGCTTAATTGGTCCAAACTGCCCTGGTGTCATCACTCCAGAAGAATGCAAAATCGGCATTATGCCAGGTTACATTCATAAAAAAGGTCATGTCGGCATCGTTTCGCGTTCTGGTACGTTAACGTATGAAGCGGTACATCAATTAACACAAGCGGGCATCGGTCAATCGACAGCAGTTGGTATCGGCGGTGACCCAGTCAACGGAACAAACTTCATTGACGTATTAAAAGCGTTTAACGAAGATGAAGACACGTATGCGGTCATTATGATCGGTGAAATTGGTGGAACAGCAGAAGAAGAAGCAGCAGAATGGGTGAAAGCGAACATGACAAAACCGGTTGTCGGCTTTATCGGTGGACAAACAGCGCCTCCAGGAAAGCGTATGGGACACGCTGGTGCGATCATTTCTGGCGGCAAAGGGACAGCCGCAGAAAAAATTCAAACGATGACTGCATGTGGCATTAAAGTGGCTGAAACGCCGTCTGTGATCGGCGAAACGCTCATTTCTGTACTAAAAGAGCGCGGCTTATACGAAAAATGTAAAACACATTAATCGTCCAATCGTCCTAAGGAACAAGCCTTAGGACGATTTTTATAAAAAAGGAGGGGTACGGATGTACGATACCGTTCGCGAACGGCTCATTCATCTACATCATTGTCGTGGTATTGGATGGAAAAGTATCGCACGACTGCTCTATGTTGACCCATCGCTTGCCTCCATTTTTCAACTTCCTTCTCATCAACTCCAACAATTACTGCCGATTTCTCAAAAACATTTCACTGCTTTTTTCCATGATTTGCATTGTCACAAGTTGAAACGTATGATAAAAACATATGAGGAACAAAACATTCATATTGTAACAATAAAGGACGATAGCTACCCGGAGTGGCTAAAACATATATATGATCCACCGTGGGTACTATATGCGAAAGGCAATGTGGCATTGCTTAAGCGAAAAAAAATGATTAGCGTCGTTGGAACAAGAACACCAACTCGGCAAGGAATTACAGCGATGCACATCGTACTCCCGCCACTGATTCAAAACGGTTGGGTCGTTGTGAGCGGGTTAGCCAAAGGCATCGATGCGGAAGCCCATCGGTTATGTTTGAAATACTGTGGTGAGACGATTGGTGTCATTGCTGGTGGACTACATTATATGTACCCACCTGAAAACGAATCATTATTTCGACAATTAGCGACAACGCAATTAATTATTTCCGAATGTCCACCGTTTGTTCGTCCACAAACTTGGCATTTTCCGATGCGCAATCGCATCATTAGCGGTTTATCGCTCGGTACGCTTGTCGTACAAGCGAAAGAGCGAAGCGGTTCTCTTATTACTGCTCATTTTGCGCTCCAACAAGGGAGAGAAGTGTTTGCGATTCCTGGCGACATCACAACAAAAGAGGCGCTTGGGACGAATCGATTAATTCAGCAAGGAGCGAAATTAATACTGTCAAGTGAGGATATTTCGGAAGAATTTCGACACCTTTTTACATGAACGAAAGAAAAAATCGAAAAATGATGTTTGACAAATGAACGAATCATCATTAATAATAATGAAGATTTTACTTTACGAATTACCTCTTGAGGGAGGACAAAATGATGTCAGACTACTTAGTCATTGTAGAGTCGCCAGCAAAGGCGAAAACGATTGAAAGATATTTAGGAAAAAAGTATAAAGTAAAAGCATCGATGGGTCACGTGCGCGATTTGCCGAAAAGCCAAATGGGCGTTGATATACAAAATGATTATGAACCGAAGTATATTACGATTCGTGGAAAAGGCTCCGTGATTAAAGAGCTGAAGGCGGCAGCAAAAAAGGCAAAAAAAGTATTTCTTGCCGCCGACCCGGATCGTGAAGGAGAAGCGATTGCATGGCATTTAGCACATTTACTTGACTTAAATACGGACTCGCCATGTCGTGTCGTATTTAACGAAATTACGAAAGATGCCATTAAACAATCATTCGAACAGCCGCGCGCCATTAATATGCATTTAGTTCACGCTCAACAAGCGCGACGCGTGCTCGATCGTCTTGTCGGCTACAACATTAGCCCACTGCTTTGGAAAAAAGTAAAAAAAGGATTAAGTGCAGGACGCGTGCAATCTGTTGCCCTTCGCTTAATTATTGATCGAGAAAAAGAAATTCAATCGTTCCAGCCTGAAGAATATTGGACGATTCAAGGAACGTTTGTTAAAGGCAATGATGTATTTGAAGCGCAATTTTATCGCCTTGATAGTGAAACGTTCGATTTAAAAACAGAACAAGATGTCCAACATGTATTAAGCCATATTCAAGGCAATGAATTTGTTGTTACAGCGGTAACGAAAAAAGAGCGCAAGCGCAATCCCGTTGCCCCGTTTATTACATCGTCGTTACAACAAGAAGCTGCGCGTAAGTTAAATTTCCGCACGAAAAAAACGATGATGGTTGCCCAACAACTATATGAGGGAATTGACCTTGGAAGCGAAGGAACGGTCGGTTTAATTACATATATGCGTACAGACTCAATGCGCGTATCAGAAAGCGCCCAACAAGAGGCGATGCAGTATATTGAACAGACGTTCGGCACATCATATGTAGCAACAGAAAAAAGAAAAGAAAAACAAAAAGCGAATGCGCAAGATGCTCACGAAGCCATTCGTCCAACGTCCGTTTGGCGCCATCCTAGCGCGATTAAACCGTATGTGACACGCGATCAATATCAGCTATATAAACTCATTTGGGAGCGCTTTATCGCAAGCCAAATGGCGCCAGCTGTACTGGATACAGTAGCGATCGAACTTTCAAACGGCTCAGTCGTCTTTCGTGCGACAGGTTCGACAGTCAAGTTTCCGGGCTTCATGAAAGTGTATGTCGAAGGAACGGACGATCCGAAAGATGAACAACAGCGACTATTGCCAGATTTTGTGGAAGGAGAGCGCGTGTTTAGTAAAGATATCGAAGGAAAACAACATTTTACGCAGCCTCCACCACGTTATACGGAAGCTCGCCTTGTGAAAACGTTAGAAGAGCTCGGCATCGGTCGCCCATCGACATATGCTCCAACGCTCGATACGATACAAAAGCGCAATTATGTGACGCTTGAAAATAAGCGATTTGTGCCAACGGAACTTGGTGAAATTGTACTTGATTTAATGATGCAATTTTTCCCGGAAATTTTAGATGTCGAATTTACAGCAAAAATGGAAAAAAACTTAGACGACATCGAAGAAGGAAAAGTCGAATGGGTGCGCATTATTGATGAATTTTATCGCGAGTTTGAAAAACGGTTAAAGATTGCTGAAGTAGAAATGGAGAAAGTAGAAATAGCCGATGAATCAGCAGATGTAGATTGTGACGTATGCGGAAGCCCGATGGTATACAAAATGGGGCGGTTCGGAAAGTTTATTGCTTGTTCGAACTTCCCACAATGTCGCCATACAAAAGCGATCGTCAAAGACATCGGTGTGAAATGTCCACGCTGCCACGAAGGAAACATTGTAGAACGAAAAAGTAAAAAGAAACGCATGTTTTATGGGTGCGATCGTTTTCCAACATGCGATTTCGTTTCGTGGGATAAACCGATCAGTCGACCGTGTCCAAAGTGCGGTGGCATGCTTGTTGAGAAAAAGGGAAAGAAAAGCGTACTCATTCAATGTACACAATGTGAATATCACGAACAACAGTAAGGTGAGGCGCATACCCTCACCCATTTTATCGAGGAGGGAATATCAATGGAAGTAACAGTGATTGGAGCAGGATTGGCAGGAAGTGAAGCTGCATGGCAACTCGCGAAGCGTGGCATTCGTGTAAAATTGTATGAAATGCGTCCGGTCAAACAAACGCCAGCTCATCATACTGATAAATTTGCTGAGCTTGTATGTAGCAACTCCCTGCGAGCAAATACGTTAACGAATGCGGTCGGTGTGTTGAAAGAAGAAATGCGCCGATTAGATTCTGTTATTATGAAAGCAGCGGACTCTTGTTCTGTACCAGCTGGTGGCGCTTTAGCTGTTGACCGTCATGAATTTGCCGCAAAAGTAACAGAAATGGTAGCGAATCATCCGAATGTGACTGTTGTGCGCGAAGAGGTGACAACGATCCCAACAGGTCCGACAATTATTGCGACAGGTCCGTTAACATCGCAGCCCCTTTCCGAGCAACTTCAAGCGTTAACAGGCGAAGAATATTTATATTTTTACGATGCCGCAGCACCAATTGTTGAAAAAGAAAGTATCGATATGGAAAAAGTGTATATAAAATCTCGCTATGACAAAGGCGAAGCGGCGTATATTAACTGTCCGATGACAGAAGAGGAATTTGAGCGGTTTTACGATGCGCTCATTTCTGCTGAAACCGTTCCTTTAAAAGAGTTTGAAAAAGAAATTTATTTTGAAGGGTGCATGCCGATTGAAGTGATGGCACGGCGTGGGAAAAAGACGTTGCTGTTTGGACCGATGAAACCTGTCGGCTTAGAAGATCCGCGTACAGGCAAGCGTCCTTTTGCTGTTGTCCAACTTCGTCAAGATGATGCCGCTGGAACGTTATATAACATTGTCGGTTTCCAGACCCATTTGAAATGGGGCGCACAAAAAGAAGTCATCCGGCTCATTCCAGGGCTTGAACAAGCAGAAATTGTGCGTTACGGCGTCATGCATCGCAATACGTTTATTAATTCGCCGAAGTTACTAAAACCGACATACCAATATAAAGAAAGAGACGATTTATTTTTTGCAGGACAAATGACCGGTGTCGAAGGATATGTTGAGTCAGCGGCATCAGGACTTGTGGCGGGGATTAATGCGGCACATTACGTACTCGGAAAAGAACTTGTGGTGTTTCCGCAAGAAACAGCGATCGGTAGCATGGCGCACTATATTACATCAGCAAACCCAAAACATTTTCAACCAATGAACGCGAATTTCGGCTTATTCGCTCCGCTTGATGAACCGATCAAAGATAAAAAGAAAAAAAATGAACAATATGCGGAACGAGCATTAAGAACAATTCAGAATTTTTTAAAAAAGTTGTGAAATTCGTTGCAAGAGCTACTAAATTATGCTACTATTTAGTAGCTCTTATGGGGTGATCGAATGGAAAATGTGAATTTTACGTTAAATTTGTTCATTGAATATTTACAAATAGAAAAAAATTATTCAGAATATACAATTGCGTGTTATAAGCATGATATTGGTGAATTTTTCGAATTTATGGAGCGCGAACAAATTGAAGGATTGCAACAAGTATCTTATAGCGACGTCCGTTTGTTTTTAACAGAACTCCATCAACGAAAGCAATCAAGCCGTTCGATTGCCCGAAAAATGTCGAGCTTGCGCAGTTTTTACAAATTTTTGTTACGCGAAAAAATCGTTTTAGAAAATCCATTTGCGCTTGCATCGTTGCCGAAAAAAGAACAGAGAATTCCGCATTTTTTGTATCCAGATGAATTAGAACAGCTGTTTGTTGTCAATGATTTAAATACAGCGATCGGCCAACGAAACCAAGCGCTCATCGAACTATTATACGCAACCGGTATTCGTGTAAGTGAATGTTGTAACATTCGCCTGTCGCACATTGATTTTTCTGTATGTACGATTTTAATTTATGGAAAAGGAAATAAACAGCGATATGTCCCGTTTGGTACGTATGCAAAAGAAGCGCTTGAACGATATATACAAGACGGACGTCAGCAACTAGCAAGTAAAGCGAAGACACCGACTGATATACTTTTTTTAAATGCGCGTGGCGGAGCGCTGACACCAAGGGGTGTACGCCATATTTTAAACGAGGTCGTCGAACAAGCTGCCCTTTCTTTGAAAGTAAGCCCTCATGTGTTTCGCCATACGTTTGCGACACACTTGTTGAATGAAGGGGCTGATTTACGTTCCGTGCAAGAATTGTTAGGTCATGCGCATCTTTCATCAACGCAAGTGTATACACATGTAACGAAAGATCATTTGCGCTATGTTTATTTACATTCCCATCCGCGTGCATAAAAAGGAGGTTAGTAACTGTTAAAATATTTTTGTAAAAATCCATAAAACTCTATATACAATTTATAAAATGACAAAGCAAAAGAGCAAATAAAGCCAAGAAAATGATGAAGGAGCTGACCGAACGTGATTAAAACATATCAGGTTATGCTGCTTCCGAATAACAAACAAAAAACAAAATTATTTGAGTGTGCAGGTGTTGCCAGATGGGCGTACAATTTTGCATTGGCGCAACAACAAGAAAACTATAAGAACGGTGGCAAATTTTTAAGTGATGGAGAAATCAGAAAAAGGCTAACGAAGCTCAAACAGACAAAGGAGTATCGTTGGCTCAACAATTATTCCAACAACATCACAAAACAAGCAATAAAAGATGCGTGTCAAGCATACAAAAACTTTTTTGCAGGACGAGCGAAGTTTCCGAAATTTAAAACGAAGAAACGAATACGCCCAAGTTTTTATCAAGACACCGCCAAAATCAAAGTGACCGACACGCATGTGAAACTAGAAAAACTAACCTCTTCCAAAAAGAAAAATAAGCAGACATTCAATTGGATACGCCTTGCAGAAAGAGGTCGCATTCCGCATGGAACACATGTGACATACGTCAATCCACGAATCATGTTTGACGGACTACATTGGTTTTTAACGGTCGGTGTAGAGGAAGCGGAAGGAAAACATGACACGTACAGCGAAGGCATCGGCATTGATTTAGGGGTAAAGTCGTTAGCTACCGTCAGCAATGGCATGACGTTTCCAAACATCAACCAAACACCGAAAGTGAAAAGGCTTGAAAAACAAATTAAGCGCATGCAAAGACAAATATCACGAAAGTATGAAAAGAATAAAACAAAAACAGAAGGAGGTGAATTCCGTTACAGAAAAACAGAAAACATCAAGAAACTGGAATTCCTTGTTTTGAAAAAACGCCGAAGGCTGAAAAACATACAGCTTAACCATACCCACCACGTCACAACAACGTTGGTGAAAGCCAAGCCAGCGTATGTCGTGATGGAGGACTTGAATGCAATTGGCATGTTAAAAAATCGGAAGCTATCAAAAGCGATTCAACAACAAACATTCCACGAGTTCAAGCGGCAAATGATGTACAAATGTGCGTGGCATGGCATCAAGTTGATCGTGGCAGATCGGTTTTATCCGTCAAGCAAAAAGTGTAGCCGTTGCGGTCATGTGAAAGACCACCTTTCTTTATCGGAACGGACGTACCGTTGTGAGGCGTGTGGGATAGAAATCGATCGTGATTTGAATGCAAGCATCAACTTGAAACAATATGCCGAATCCATGATGTGACATAACGATGTACCCATACGTTAGTGGGGAAGTGAAGCCTTCGGAGCGCCAAGAAAACGAGAGTAGCTTTTTTGCGAAATCGGGCGCGATGAACAAGGAAGGAAACACTTTATAAAGTCTTGTAAGTTTTCTGTAACGGATGTTTATGAGTCAATTTCATGCGACGACGATTTTTGCCATTCGCCATCAAGGAAAAGGAGCGATGGCGGGCGATGGTCAAGTGACATTCGGCAATGCCGTAGTAATGAAACATACAGCCCGAAAAATTCGTAAACTTTTTCATGGTAAAGTGTTAGCAGGTTTTGCGGGAGCCGTAGCTGATGCGTTTACGCTGTTTGAAATGTTTGAAGGAAAGTTAGAAGAATACAACGGAAACTTACAGCGTGCAGCGGTGGAGTTAGCGAAAGAGTGGCGAAGCGATAAAGTGTTGCGGCGATTAGAAGCGATGTTAATTGTCATGGATGCCACGCATGTACTGCTCATTTCTGGAACAGGTGAAGTCATTGAACCAGACGATGATATTTTAGCGATCGGTTCCGGTGGAAACTATGCGTTGGCGGCTGGCAGAGCGTTAAAAGCGTATGCAGGTGAACATTTAACAGCGAAGCAAATTGCAGAAGCGGCATTAAAAGTAGCGAGCGATATTTGCGTGTACACAAACGATCGCATTATTGTCGAAGAGCTGTAGAGGGGGGAGCGGCATGTTAACGCCAAAACAAATTGTTGAAAAGCTTGATCAATTTATCGTCGGTCAGCATGAAGCGAAAAAAGCGGTGGCCATTGCGCTAAGAAATCGTTATCGCCGCAGTTTATTAGATGAAAAGTTGCGCGATGAAGTCGTGCCGAAAAATATTTTAATGATTGGACCAACAGGTGTCGGAAAAACGGAAATTGCTCGACGATTAGCGAAACTTGTTGGCGCTCCATTCGTAAAAGTAGAGGCGACGAAATTTACAGAAGTCGGTTATGTTGGTCGTGACGTTGAGTCAATGGTACGCGATCTCGTTGAAACGTCTGTGCGCATCGTAAAAGAGAAAAAAATGAACGAAGTAAAAGAACAAGCGGAGCAATTAGCAAACAAAAGGCTTGTTGAACTGCTTGTACCTGGGAAAACGAAACAACCGATGAAAAATCCGTTTGAACTTTTATTTGGCGGTGCGGCCGAGCAACAAACGACGAACGTGAGCGACGATCAACAACTTGCTGAAAGACGAAGACAAGTTGCTTGGCAATTGGCAAATGGGCAATTAGAAAACGAAATAGTGACGGTGGAAATAGAAGAACAACAACCGATTATGTTTGATTTATTCCAAGGAGCGGGCATGGAGCAAATGGGTGTAAATATGCAAGATATGCTCAGCAGCTTTATGCCGAAAAAGCGAAAAAAACGAAAATTAAAAGTAAAAGAAGCCCGTCATGTACTTGCAAATGAAGAAGCACAAAAACTCATTGATATGGATGAAGTGACACAAGAAGCGATTCGTTTAGCAGAACAATCTGGCATCATTTTTATTGATGAAATTGATAAAATTGCTCGAAAAGGACAGGTTGGTTCATCAGCTGACGTTTCTCGTGAAGGTGTGCAACGCGACATTTTGCCAATTGTTGAAGGTTCAACTGTCATGACGAAATACGGACCAGTTAAAACGGACTATATTTTATTTATTGCTGCTGGAGCGTTCCATATGGCAAAACCGTCTGATTTAATTCCAGAATTGCAAGGACGTTTTCCGATTCGCGTGGAATTGACGAAGCTCACCGTCGATGATTTCGTCAAAATATTAGTTGAACCAAATAACGCGCTTTTAAAACAATATGTGGCTTTGCTTGCGACAGAAGGTATACAACTTGAATTTTCTGACGATGCTATTCGTAAAATTGCGGAAGTCGCTTTTGAAGTCAATCAACAAACAGATAACATTGGCGCGCGCCGCCTTCATACGATTATGGAAAAATTGTTAGAAGACTTATTGTATGAAGCATCGGATGTTCATTTAGAAAAGGTTGTTATTACTCCACAATACGTTGAAAAGAAATTAGGAAACATTGTACGAAATAAAGATTTAAGCGAATTTATTTTATAAGGAGGATGCGATATGAATTTACTTGAAAAAACGAGAAAAATTAATGCGATGCTACAAAATGCGGCTGGAAAGCCTGTAAACTTTAAAGAGATGGCGGAAACACTTTGCGAAGTGATCGAGGCGAACGTCTTCGTCGTCAGCCGTCGCGGAAAGTTGCTCGGTTTTGCGATTAAACAAACAATTGAAAACGAACGAATGAAAAAAATGTTAGCAGATCGTCAATTCCCAGAAGAGTATACGAAAAATTTATTTAACATTACAGAAACATCACCAAATCTTGATATTAATAGTGAGTATACGGCATTTCCGGTTGAAAATAAAGACTTATTTAAAAATGGTTTAACGACGATTGTACCGATTATCGGTGGCGGTGAGCGTTTAGGGACGCTTATTTTATCCCGCTTAGATAAAGAGTTTCATGATGACGATTTAATTTTAGCAGAATACGGAGCAACAGTTGTTGGAATGGAAATTTTACGAGAAAAAGCGGAAGAAATCGAAGAAGAAGCACGTAGCAAAGCTGTCGTTCAAATGGCGATTAGCTCGCTTTCATATAGTGAATTAGAAGCCATTGAACATATTTTTGAAGAGTTAGATGGGACAGAAGGCTTGCTTGTGGCAAGTAAAATTGCTGACCGCGTCGGCATCACACGCTCAGTTATTGTCAACGCGCTTCGTAAATTAGAAAGTGCGGGAGTCATTGAATCTCGTTCGCTTGGCATGAAAGGAACGTACATTAAAGTATTAAACGATAAGTTTTTAACAGAACTCGAGAAATTAAAACATCATTAAACACAAGAAGGCATCTTTCTCGCAAAGATGCCTCTTTTGTTAAAGTATGTGAAAAATAGTCCAATGTTCCCTATATACATTATATAAATAATTTTTTACAATAAAGGTGTCGAACGGTGTCTCTATGGGGAGGAATATGTCGTGAAATTGTTTTCAAATACATTCCAAATATTAGAACAAGGATTAAATTACTCATCGTTGAAACAAAAAGTAATCGCAAACAACATTGCGAATGTCGATACACCAAATTTCCAAGCAAAAGATGTTCAGTTTCGTACCGAATTTCAGCAAGCGTTACAAGCGTATCGTACAGATCCACGCCATTTTGAGTTTAAAGGAAGTACAAACAAATTTTTCGTGACAACTAAAAACGATCTCGTTTACAATCATAATAACAACAATGTCGATTTAGATAAAGAAATGTCGGATTTGGCACAAAACCAAATTTATTATAACGCCCTAGTTGAACGATTAAACGGAAAGTTTAACTCTTTGAAAACGGTCATTAAGGGAGGCAAATAATACATGTTTCAAAGTTTCAATGTGTCTGCGTCTGCGCTAACGGCTCAACGGTTGCGCATGGATGTCATTTCTGCAAATATGGCGAACGTTGATACGACACGAGCGAAAATGGTAGACGGAAAGTGGCAACCGTATCGACGGAAAATGGTCGTGATGCAGCCGAACGAATCGTTCTCTTCTTTTTTGCATGAAGCGATGAACGAGCGATCGGCAGGCGGAGTGAAAGTGACGAAAATTGTCGAGGATCAAACACCATTTAAACTTGTATATGATCCATCTCATCCCGATGCAGATGAAAACGGATATGTACAACTACCAAATGTCGATCCGTTAAAAGAAATGGTCGATTTAATGAGCGCCACGCGCTCGTACGAAGCGAATGTGACCGTGCTAAATGCGACAAAAGGGATGTTAATGAAGGCGTTAGAAATCGGAAAGTAGGGGGGTAAACGATGATTGATCGCATTCAACGTACAGCTTTATCACCAACTGTACAGCAGCAAGCGATAAAGCCCGCGGAAACACAACGGGCGTTTTCACAGTTTTTAAAAGAAGCGATTCATGAAGTCAATAAACAACAAATTGAGTCAGACCAGTTGACAACAAAGTTAGCAAAAGGAGAAAACGTTGATTTGCACAATGTGATGATTGCTTCACAAAAAGCGAGCGTATCGCTTCAATTAGCGATTGAAGTGCGCAATAAAGTCATTGAAGCATATCAAGAAGTGATGAGAATGCAAGTATAATGGACCTCAAGAGATAGCGGAGGAAGCATATGAACGAGCGATTAAAACAAGCGATAGAACGATTAAAATTGTTTTGGAGCGAGAGAACAAAACAGCAAAAAGTGATGGCTTTAGGACTTGTTGGGCTGTTGATCGTTGCCGTTGCGCTTACCGCTTTTTTTGCGACGCGAACGAATTTTGTTCCTCTCTACAGCAATTTATCGCCGCAAGAAGCGGGACAAATTAAAGCCACGCTTGACCAGCGGGGCATTAAGTCGCAAATTACCGATAACGGCACGACGATTTTAGTGCCTGAACAGCTTGTCAACACGTTAAAAGTGGAATTAGCTGCAGAAGGTATTCCGGATAGTGGAAGTATTGATTATTCGTTTTTCGGAAAAAACTCTGGCTTCGGTATGACGGATAATGAATTTAACGTGTTAAAAATCGAGGCGATGCAAACGGAGCTCGCTAATTTAATAAAAAGTATCGACGGGGTAGAAGATGCGAAAGTGATGATTAATCTACCCCAGCCGACCATATTTGTTGGTGACCAACAGGAAGAGGCATCTGCATCCATTGTTTTGAAAACAAAGGCGGGATATAAATTTAATGAACAGCAAATTAAATCACTATATCACCTTGTTTCCAAAAGCGTGCCGAACCTTCCTACTGAAAATATCGTCATTATGAATCAATATTTTGAGTACTTTGACTTAAAAAATGAAGAAAATTTTTCGTCCGGCAAAACGTTTGCTGAACAGTACGAAATAAAACAACAAATTGAACGCGACATTCAACGTCGTGTTCAACAAATGTTAGGAACGATGATCGGACAAGATAAAGTCGTCGTTTCTGTGACAGCAGATGTTGATTTTACACAAGAAAACCGTCATGAAGAGCTTGTTGAACCGGTAGATAAAGAAAATATGGAAGGCATTGCCGTAAGTGTACAGCGCATTACGGAGACGTTTTCCGGTAAAGGAGCTCAACCAGGTGGCACGACAGGAACAGGTGAAAACGCTGTGCCTGGCTATCAAGGAGCCGATGGCGAGACAAACGGGGATTATGAGCGGATTGAGGAAACAATTAATAACGAGGTTAATAGAATAAAAAAAGAAATTGTTGCAAGTCCTTATAAAGTAAAAGATTTAGGCATTCAAGTGATGGTTGAACCGCCAAAACCAAATGATCCGAACTCGCTTCCTGCACAAACGGTTGATGACATTACAAAAATTTTAGGTACGATCGTGCGTACGTCAGTCGATAAAGACATTGCAGGACAATGGACGGATGCCGATTTACAAAATCGCGTTGTTGTTTCTGTGCAACCGTTTAACGGAAAAGTGCAGTTTGACGAACAAACATCGACTATTCCGACATGGGTATACGTTGCTGGTGGCGGTGTACTCGCCTTGATTATTGGAGCACTCGTCTTTTTATGGTTGCGTAGACGAAAAAAAGAAGAAATGGACGAACTGTCATTACAAGAAGAACAAGTGGCAGTACACATTCCAGATGTAAACGAAGAAGTCGAAACAGAAGCCACATTGCGTCGCAAGCAGCTTGAAAAACTCGCAAAAGAAAAACCAGAAGAGTTTGCGAAATTATTACGCACATGGCTTGCAGAGGAATAAGGGGGGGATTATATGGCAAAACGCGATCAAAAAGGCGAATTAACAGGAAAGCAAAAAGCAGCCATTCTCCTCATTTCATTAGGACCAGACGTTTCAGCATCTGTATATAAACATTTATCTGAAGAAGAAATTGAAAAATTGACGCTTGAAATTTCCAACGTTCGCCAAGTGGACGCTGAGAAAAAAGAAACGATTTTAGAAGAGTTTCACCAAATCGCCTTAGCGCAAGATTACATTTCACAAGGCGGCATTGCCTATGCAAAACAAGTGCTTGAAAAAGCGCTCGGTCCAGAGCAGGCGATGAACATTATTAATCGCTTAACATCTGCTTTGCAAGTGCGTCCGTTTGATTTTGCACGCAAGGCGGACCCAGCGCAAATTTTAAACTTTTTACAAAATGAACATCCACAAACGATTGCGCTCGTGCTATCGTATTTAGAACCAACGCAGGCTGGTCAAATTTTATCGGCGCTACCACAAGAAATGCAAGCGGATGTCGCTCGTCGCATCGCCTTAATGGATCGCACATCACCGGAAATGATTAATGAAGTCGAACAAGTGCTTGAACGGAAATTATCGACGACAGTTGTACAAGATTACACGCAAACAGGTGGCATCGAAGCTGTTGTTGAAGTGTTAAATGGTGTCGATCGTGCAACTGAGCGAACCATTTTAGATGCGCTTGAGATTCAAGACCCAGAATTAGCAGAAGAAATTAAAAAGCGCATGTTTGTATTTGAAGATATCGTTACGCTTGATAACCGTGCGATTCAACGCGTCATTCGCGAAGTGGACAATGCCGACTTGTTGCTTGCGTTGAAAGTGTCTAGCGACGAAGTAAAAGAAGTTGTATTTCGCAACATGTCTTCACGCATGGCAGAAACGTTTAAAGAAGAGATGGAGTTTATGGGGCCTGTTCGCCTTCGCGACGTAGAAGAAGCGCAATCGCGTATTGTTGCAGTGATTCGTCGTCTCGAAGAAGCGGGTGAAATCGTCGTCGCTCGTGGCGGAGGAGATGATATTATTGTCTAAAGTCATTAAAGCCCCGTTTGCTCGAACGTGTTCGGAGCAACGAGCGGTTATTCAAGTGAAAAAAGTGCTGCCCGACATGCAACAAGAAGAACATGAGCAACATGACGAAATGACGCTACAACATGTGCAAATGTTAATTGAGCAAGCGGAACAACAAGCAGCACATATTCGTCAAGAAGCCGACATGTATTATGCCTCTGTTCAACAACAAATAGCTGAAGAACAAAAACAATGGGAAAAAGAACGAAACGAATGGATTGAACAAGCGCGTCAAGAAGGATACGCGATCGGTTTCGAACAAGGACAACAAGACGGGCTTCAGCAATATATGGAGGCGATTGGTGAGGCGAAAAAGATCATACAATCAGCTAATGAGCAGTTTTATCATATACTCGAATCGGCTGATGAAACGATTTTACTTGTCGCTTGCAAAGTAGCGGAGCGGATCATTGGGGAACGTCTTGCTGAAAATAAAGAACATTTTCTTGGGCTTGTGAAACAAGTGATAAAAGAAGTACGAGAACATGAAGAAGTGAAAATGTATGTTCACCCGGCCTACTATGATGTCGTCATTCGCCAAAAAGATGAGTTGAAAGCATTATTTAGCCAAGATGTTCATTTGTTTATTTATCCTGATGAAACATTAGCTGAAACAAGCTGTATCGTCGAATCGCCGTTCGGTCGTATTGATGCAAGTGTGGATACGCAGCTTGAGCAACTGAAGCAACAACTGCTTGAGCGAATCGAGGGGGCGAGCGAATGAACTGGCAAGCACTGATCAATGAAATCGAGCTGCTCGACCCGTATAAACGATTTGGCAAAGTGACACGCGTCATCGGGTTAATGATCGAAGCGAAAGGACCAGAAAGTTCGATTGGGGATGTGTGTTACATTCATATCGGTCATAAAAAGAAGAAAAAAATTCAAGCGGAAGTTGTCGGATTTCGTGACGAATATGTGCTTTTAATGCCGTATGCAGCCGTCCAGGATATCGCCCCTGGTTGCATTGTCGAAGCAACAGGCGCTCCGCTTGACATCAAAGTCGGTTCAGCGCTTGTCGGACGTGTTATTGATGCGTTAGGCGCTCCGCTTGACGATCGTCCGCTTCCGAAAGGATTGACGGCTGTTCCAATCGACCGTCAACCGCCAAATCCGATGACGCGCCCTCCAATTTCAGAACCGATTGAAGTCGGCGTGAAAATGATCGACAGTTTATTGACGGTTGGAAAAGGGCAGCGTATCGGTATTTTTGCTGGATCTGGTGTGGGAAAAAGTACGTTAATGGGAATGATTGCTCGCAACACAAACGCAGATTTAAACGTGATTGCGCTGATCGGCGAACGTGGCCGTGAGGTGCGCGAGTTTATCGAGCGCGATCTCGGTCCAGAAGGATTAGAACGGTCTATTGTCGTTGTGGCGACATCTGATCAGCCTGCCCTCATGCGCATTAAAGGGGCGTATACAGCAACAGCCATTGCTGAATATTTTCGTGATCAAGGGCTAAACGTCATGTTTATGATGGACTCTGTTACGCGTGTTGCGATGGCGCAACGCGAGGTCGGATTAGCTGTCGGAGAGCCACCAACGACGAAAGGATACACACCGTCTGTTTTTGCGATTTTACCGAAATTGCTTGAGCGAACAGGGACGAACGAACATGGAACGATTACTGCCTTTTATACGGTTCTCGTTGATGGTGACGATATGAATGAGCCAATTGCCGATACGGTTCGAGGCATTTTAGATGGTCATTTTGTATTAGAACGACAACTAGCAAATAAAGGTCAATACCCAGCAATTAACGTATTAAAAAGCGTCAGCCGCGTCATGAACTACATTGTGACGCCAGAACATCGAAAAATGGCGGAGAAGCTACGTGAGCTGTTAGCGACATACGTTCAGTCTGAAGATTTAATTCAAATTGGTGCGTATAAGCGTGGCTCGTCGCGAGAAATTGACGAAGCGATTCGCTACTACCCGAAAATTATTTCGTTTTTAAAGCAAGATGTTCATGAATCGTACACAATAAATGAAAGTGTTCAACAGTTGTTTCAACTTATTGAACAAGGGTGAATAAACGATGACACCATTTAAATTCACAAAAATTTTACATTTAAAAGAACATGAAAAACAAAAAGCGCTACATGAGTATGAAGAAGCGCGCAGCCAATTTGAAGAAGTGGCAGAAAAACTATACCATTTTTTAAAACAAAAAGAAGATTACGAAGAACAACATAAACAACAATTACAATCGGGGCTAGCGATTCAACATATTCGCTCGTTTCAACATTTTATGAGCAACTTGCAGCGGGTCATCGACCATTATCAGCATCTTGTTATGCAAGCACGTCAGCATATGGAGTTGAAACAACTAAAATTAGTTGAATTGAATGTCGAAGTGAAAAAATACGAAAAAATAAAAGAAAAGCATGATGAAATAATAGCAACGCAAATGCGAATAGCTGAACAAAAACAAATGGACGATATTTCTATACAACAATATTGTTATCGAGAAACAAGGTGAGCATCGATGGAACAGTTTGAAAAAGAAGAAGAGACGAAAAAAACAAGCAAGTTTCAATGGTTTCTTTTTGTCGTTTTTATTCCGCTTTTATTTACGATTTCTGTCGTTTTGTTAATTTTAACGTTCTCTGGCGTTAACGTATTTGAACAAGGAAAAAAATATGCAAGCCAATTACCGTTTGTTTCCCAATGGATTGAGGGAACAGAAGCAAACGAAAAAAAGAAACTACAAGAACAAATTGTTGAATTAAAAGCAGCGATGGTTGAAAAAGAAAAACAACTAAAAAAAGCGAATGATACGCTCAAAGAAAAAGAAGCGGAAATAGATGCGCTAAAGCAAGAAATCGCACGCTTACAAGCGGAAAAAGAACAAGAGCAAGAGCCAACAACAACGCCTACGACTGAGCAGACGAGTGTTACGCGTGTAGACGTTGTGAAAATGTACGAAACGATGTCACCGAAAAAAGCTGCAGAAATTATCCCACAAATGTCCGATCAAGAAGCGGTTAATTTATTGTCCAAGCTTAAAACAGACAAAGTGGCGGCCATTTTAGAAAAAATGGATGCAGTAAACGCAGCAAAATATACGAGCTTACTTGCGAAAAAAGCGAACAATTGAAAGGAGGTGAAGAAATGAATATCGCGGCGATTTCTTCCATGGTTCCATTCAGCGGATCAAATCAACAAACGACTGTTGAAACGGGCGATGGACATGCATTTGCTCATTTGCTTTCCTCGTTGCGTCAAAAATCGGAATCGGTACAACCGTTGTCCGAACAGTCGGAAGCGATGCAACGAATCGATTGGGAACAGTTGCAGCAATGGTTTGCCGAACTTCCTCTTCATGATGGATACGCAGACAAACAAATATTATCAAATGAAATGATACAATCGTTTCTTTCTCTTTTACCTGAAGAAACGAAAGAGCAAATGATTCAACCATTTTCAGCTGGTCAGCCGTTTGAAACGATGTTTTCACCACAAGATGATCGGGATGAAAAAGATGAACTGATGCTCGTTATCGCTTTGTTTCAACTTGAACAAAAGCAATGGACGATTCCAGAACCGATCATTGAACATGCACGTGCAACGCTTCGCAACATGTTCGGAACAAACGATGAACAAAGCAATACGATGAAAGACATGTTGCAAAAATTAATCGAGTTCGGCGACTATGAAAAGACACGGCGTCATGTGGGACAAGTAGGGACAGAACTGATGCAAAAAGTTACAGAACATCCGCGTGCTTTATTGTCGACTGTTGATCGTGAAAAAGCGATATCCGATATGAAATACGCCGTTGCACGTTTACAAGAACAATCTTGGCAAACTGTACAAAAAGAAGTTGCGCCATTACCACAAGAGCGTAAGCAACCGATTGTTCGCCTGTCGGAACAGATGGCACATGTTGCGCAACAATCAAATGATAAACATGTACCGTTTGAACTACGAACAATTGATACGACGAATGAAACACCGTTTGTGGCGCAGTTTGAGCGAATCATTCGTTCGAGTCAGTTGACACGGTGGAAAAATGGCAATACGCAACTGCTTATTCGTTTACATCCTGAACATTTAGGACATGTAACGATTAAACTCATTGAGCAAAAAGGAAAGCTAACTGCAAAAATGATTACATCAACCGAAGCAGCGAAGCAGTTAGTGGAACAACATATTCATCAGCTTGCGCACATTGCCGATCGTATTACGGTAGAGCAATTCAATGTATTTGATCAAGCGAAATTTCGCGACCATTCTTTCCATCAACAAAAACAGCAGCAACAGCAGCAAGAACAGCAAAAAGAAGAGAAAAAGCAACCTGATCAATCTTTTGATGAGTGGCTAAAAGAGTGGTTTCATTTTGATATGTAGAGGTGATGTACGTGGCAACGATCGATCCGAGTTTGCTTTTATCACAACGCCAAGTCGCACAACGTGAGACGGGAAAAAGCTCGTTAGGGAAAGATGACTTTTTAAAAATTTTAATTGCTCAATTGCAACATCAAGATCCGTTAAATCCGATGGAAGACCGTGAATTTATTTCACAAATGGCAAACTTCTCATCGCTTGAACAAATGGTCAATATGTCGAATATGATGAGCAAATTTATTGAGACACAAACGGGCACATCTGAAAAACTTGCAGGTACATTAGATGCGTTACAAAAGCTTATTCAACAACAATCTACACCGTCGCTTGCTCAGTATAGCGAATGGATTGGTAAAACCGTCACATGGAATGAACAAAGCGGTGTGGTGAAAGCTGTCGTTCAAAAAGGAACAGACGTATGGTTAGAGCTTGATCAAGGGGAGATAGTGTTGGCCTCTCGCGTCACAAAAGTGTCGCAATAAAGGAGGTGAAAAAAATGAATCGCATTCAGTTTTTTCCGCACACCCCATTGATTCCGTCGCAAAAACAGACAGTCGTTTCCACGGAGCGGCAGTCGTTTCGCGATGCGCTTGCTGAAGCAGGAAAAGCATTAAAAATAAGCAAACATGCCCAGCAGCGGTTACAAGAACGAAATATTCACATTAACGAGGAACAATGGGCGATGATCGGACAAAAAATTGTCGAGGCAAAACAAAAAGGTGTGCGCGATTCGCTCGTCATTACAGATGAAGCGGCCTTAATCGTGAGCGCTGTGAATCAAACGGTCATTACAGCGATGCATCGTGAAGAGGCACAGAGCCAATTGTTCACAAATATTAATGGAGCCATTATTATATAAGGCCGGACCTTTACAGGAAGCCTTCGAGCGTGCGGAATGACAGAAGCCGCTCAAACAACGAAAAGGAGAGGATTATTATGTTACGTTCCATGTTCACTGGAATTGGTGGTATTCGTAACTTTCAATATAAATTAGACGTGATTGGTAACAATATTTCTAACGTCAACACGTATGGCTACAAAAAAGCGCGCGTCACATTTAAAGATCTCGTTTCCCAACAAATTTCAGCTGCGACATCATCAACAGGGACACGCGGGGGAATAAACGGCAAACAAATCGGTTTAGGAAGCGGGCTCGGCTCGATCGAAACAATTCATACACAAGGTTCGACACAAACGACCTCACGTCCACTTGACTTGGCGCTTGGTGGCGACGGCTTTTTCGTCGTTGGATCGATTAATGATGTAACACTAATTAGTATGGATGGACCAGCTGGGAAATTAGGAACAAATAAAGTGAATACAGGAGTTCCAATTGACCGTGTTTTTAACTTAAGCTTTACACGTGCTGGTAACTTTTATTTAGATGAATACGGTTATATCGTTAATTCGGACGGACAATATTTAATTGGGGAAGCAGCGATTAAAGATGTAGATACGGTGATTACAAATGCTCCTCATGTGGCTCAAGCAAGACGTGATTTGGATGCATTTCTGAATAGCACGAATGGTCTTGTAAACTTTATAAAAAAATGGAAAGATGAATTTACTAAAGATCCTGATAACAACCCAACTACACAAACAGATTTTATTAATTTTATCAAAAATTTTAATAATGAACTAAAAAATCTAAATGAAAAAATAACAGGGAAGACAGATCCGAACGATACAACGCTTGCTGCGGCCGGAAGTTATTTTAATGACCGCGTATCCCCTAAAGCAAGTATCAATCCTGTTCCGCTCCTTCCAGAAAACGAGGCCGATTGGCCGGATACGTTAGCGGAAGCTGAAAAAATGATGGGTCCTTATTTAGAAGGAATTAGCGGGTTCGTCGAAAGTGTCCAACAAGTGTTACAAGACTACAGCGAGCCGAAATACGGAAATGTGACAAGCTTTGAACCGGGATTGATTCAAATTCCGAAGACGGCGAAAAGTTTCGGGATTACGGCGGACGGAAAAGTGACATTTATTGATAGTTCTGGACAATTAAAAATTGCAGGACAAATTTTATTAGCACAATTTCCGAACCCGAGCGGCTTAGAGAAAATGGGAGGAAATACGTTTAAAGAAACAAACAACTCTGGTAAGCTCGACCGAAATGCCAATGGATTGACGATTAATGAGTTATCACGACCTGGTTTAAACGGCGCAGGTGAAATTATTTCCGGGGCATTAGAAATGTCGAACGTCGATCTATCTGAAGAGTTTACAGAAATGATCGTTGCCCAACGCGGATTCCAAGCGAATACGCGCATTATTACAACGTCGGATGAAATTTTACAAGAGCTTGTCAACTTGAAGAAATAATAAATAAAGGGGGGACGGGGGCGTTTGCCCCCGATACATAATGATTCGATTAACGCGGTTAAACGGTAAACCTTTTACGTTAAACGCCATTTACATAGAGCAAGTTGAAGCGTTCCCAGACACGACCATTACATTAACGAATGGCAAAAAGTTTGTCGTGCGGGAGTCTGTGGAAGATGTTATGTTATTAGTAGAAACGTTTTATCGTAACATTTCTGTTCTCGGATTAAGGAGAGAGGCGGAGGGATCCGACGTTGAAGGACAATAAAATGTTAAAGATCATGTTAATTGTTATGGGAGTGATTACGCTTGTTAGCGTCGTCGCCCTTGTTGTCGTTATGAAATTTATGGGGAATGATGAACCGAAAGAGCCGTCGGTCGATGAAATTGTTGCAAGCTCGTTTGATGTGCCCGAGATCATGACCAATTTAATGGACGGAAGCTTTATTAAAATTGCGTTTAAAATTCAAACAGATAGCGAAAAAGCAAAAGAAGAAGCAGAAAAACGCGATTTTCAAATTAAAAATATCATTATTGAAGAATTATCAGAAATGACAGCGGAGCAGTTTAAAGGAAAACAAGGAAAGCTTCTTTTAGAGAAAAAACTGCGCGAACGCATAAATGAACTTATGCAAGAAGGAAAAGTTGAGAAAATTTATATAACCTCCTTTATTCTCCAGTAAATAAAATGAATAGGAGTAGGAGGTGAGAACGGTGTCAGGAGAAGTTTTATCACAAAGTGAAATAGATGCTTTGCTTGCGGCGCTATCTGCTGGAGAGATGAGCGCGGATGAGCTGAAAAAGGAAGAAGCAGAGAAAAAAGTAAAAGTGTATGACTTTAAACGAGCATTGCGGTTTTCAAAAGACCAAATTCGCAGTTTAACGCGCATACATGAAAACTTTGCTCGATTGTTAACGACATTTTTTTCAGCGCAGTTGCGAACATACGTGCAAATTTCAGTCGCATCGGCTGACCAATTGCCGTACGAGGAATTTATTCGCTCCATTCCGAAAATGACAATTTTAACGGTATTCGAAGTCCCTCCTCTTGATGGACGCGTGCTGTTAGAAGTCAACCCAAATATCGCTTATGCGATGCTTGATCGCGTATTAGGCGGTAGAGGAGTAAGTTTAAATAAAATCGAAAATTTAACTGAAATTGAAACAAAAATTATGTCCAGTTTGTTTGAAAAAGCGTTTAGCAACTTGCGTGAAGCGTGGGAGTCCGTGGCAGATATCGATCCGATGCTCACAGATTTTGAAGTCAATCCACAATTTTTACAAATGGTGTCACCGAATGAAACGGTTGTTGTTATTTCGTTAAATACACAAATTGGTGATACGAGTGGAATGATTAACATTTGTATCCCACACGTTGTATTAGAGCCGATTATCCCGAAATTATCTGTTCATTATTGGATGCAAACGCAAAAAAAAGAGCGTGAACCAGAGGAAGTTGCGACGCTACAAAAACGATTAAAGCAAACGAAAGTGCCGATGATCGCAGAACTTGGTACATCGAGCATCTCCGTACAAGAGTTTTTGCAACTTTCCGTTGGTGATGTCATTCAACTTGATCAAACGGTGCGAGATCCGCTCATCATTAAGGTGGGGGATGTGCCGAAATTTATCGGGCAGCCGGGAAAAATGAATAAACGATTAGCAGTACAAATTTTAGATGTAATAAAGGGGGAAGACGGCGATGATGAGTGACGATATGTTATCTCAAGATGAGATTGATGCGTTGTTGCGAGGAATTGACGAAGACCCGATGCCGTCTAGTACAATGTCGATCGATGAAGTATTGACACCAATTGAACAAGATGCGCTTGGTGAAATTGGAAATATTTCATTTGGTAGTTCAGCGACAGCGTTATCGATGTTATTAAATCAAAAGGTTGAAATTACGACGCCGAACGTTTCACTCATTGAACGTGCGCGCGTGGCAGAAGAGTTTCCGCATCCGTACGTTGCGATTCAAGTCAGCTATACGGAAGGGTTTTTAGGAACAAATTTACTTGTCATTAAACAATCTGATGCTGCGATTATCGCAGATTTAATGATGGGTGGAGATGGTACAAACCCGCCTGCCTTTATGGATGAAATTCAACTGAGCGCTGTACAAGAAGCGATGAACCAAATGATGGGTTCAGCTGCGACATCGATGTCCACAATTTTTAGTAAAAAAGTTGATATTTCACCACCAAGCTTACACTTACTTGATTTATCAGAAGGCGAAGGATTTGAATATTTACCGCCGGACGACGTGCTTGTAAAAGTATCGTTCCGTTTAAAAGTAGGTAACTTAATTGATTCTAACATTATGCAATTGTTGCCCATTCATTTTGCAAAAGAATTAGTCGAAAATTTATTAAATCCGTCTAGTACAAAGACACAAACATCGGCTACAATAAATACGAATGAGCCACGTCAAACCGCGCCATCCGCACAAACGCAACCAGCGCCTTCACCGGCTCAACAAACGCAAAAAGAAGCTCCTCAACATTTTGGAACGGGAGCAGTACAGCAGCCTGTCAACGTCCAGCCTGTTGCTTTTGCAAGTTTTGAACCAGCGCCATTGCCAGAAGCGGAATCGCGCAATCTCGACATGTTGCTTGACATTCCGTTGCAAGTGACGGTGGAGCTCGGGCGAACGAAGCGCTCTGTACAAGATATTTTAAGTTTATCGTCAGGTTCCATTATTGAACTCGATAAGCTGGCTGGTGAACCGGTTGACATTTTAGTAAACAATAAATTGATCGCGAAAGGCGAAGTCGTTGTCATTGATGAAAATTTCGGGGTGCGTGTGACAAGTATTATTAGCCAAAGCGATCGGTTAAACAAATTACGATAATTTGGGAGGTTTTTGGAGAATGGCGAGAATTTTAATTGTTGATGATGCAGCATTTATGCGAATGATGATTAAAGATATTTTAACGAAAAATGGGCACGAAGTTGTCGCAGAGGCAGCTGATGGAGCGCAAGCGGTCGAAAAGTATAAAGAATTTCGCCCAGACTTAGTTACAATGGACATTACGATGCCAGAAATGGATGGCATTACGGCACTGAAAGAAATTAAAAAAATTGACAGCAACGCTAAAGTCATTATGTGTTCTGCGATGGGGCAACAGGCGATGGTTATTGATGCCATTCAAGCGGGAGCAAAAGATTTTATTGTTAAGCCGTTCCAAGCAGATCGTGTCATTGAAGCGATTAACAAAACGCTCGGTTAGAGGTGGAATTCATTGCGCTATATTCGCATCATCATGTTGTGCGCGTTCGTTGTTCTGCAAGCAGTTTCTCCTGCTTTTGCAGAACAAACGAATAGCGTAAAAGAATGTGTAGAGCATCCAGAAAAGTGTAAAGAACAACAAACGGACAAGGCAACGGAATCAGAAAACGTTGCCCAACCGTCTCCAATTACAGCTTGGGATTTTGTCAAACTGATTGTTGCAACTGCTTTTGTTGTGTTTTTGTTATATGCGCTTTTAAAATGGTTAAATAAACAAAACCGATTTTATGAGCGAAAAGGGCTTATCCAACATTTAGGTGGAACAAGTTTAGGAACGAATCGAACGATTCAAATCGTGAAAGTCGGTCGACGCGTATTTGTTGTCGGTGTAGGCGAGTCGATTCACTTATTGAAAGAAATTACGGATGAACAAGAAATTGAAGAGTTGCTTAAACAACATGAAGCGCGTCTTGATTCATTGCTTGATACGAACGTATGGAAATCGCTCCAATCGCTTTTGCAACGAAAAACAAACGAACCTCGTTTTCGCCAATTGTTTGATCGAGAATTACAACAATTGGCTGAGAAGCGAAAACAGGCGATGAGAGCGCTAGAAAAAGAAAGGGATTCACATGAATGAAGTCATGCAGTTTTTTAATAATAGTGCGCCCGAAAACGTAGCAACATCCGTCAAACTGTTGTTGCTCTTGACGGTCTTGTCGATTGCGCCAGGCATTTTAATTATGGTGACATCGTTTACGCGCATCGTCATCGTTTTATCATTTGTTAGAACAGCGCTCGGCACGCAACAAATGCCGCCAAACCAAGTCATTATCGGGCTATCGCTATTTTTAACATTTTTTATTATGGCGCCGACGTTTCAACAAATAAATCGTGACGCCTTGCAGCCATTGTTTGATGAAAAAATTAATTTAGAGCAAGCTTATGAACGAGCTGAAGCACCGCTAAAAGAATTTATGAGTAAACATACGCGTCAAAAAGACTTAGCTTTATTTTTAAGCTACGCAGGGGCTGAACAACCGAAAACGGTACAAGACATTCCGATGTCAGCGCTCGTTCCCGCTTTTGCGATTAGCGAACTAAAAACAGCGTTTCAGATCGGCTTTATGTTATTCATTCCGTTTTTAGTCATTGATATGATTGTCGCAAGCGTATTAATGTCGATGGGAATGATGATGTTACCGCCGGTCATGATTTCGTTGCCGTTTAAAATTTTATTGTTTGTCTTGGTGGACGGTTGGTATTTAGTCGTGAAATCATTATTAGAAAGCTTTTAAAAGTAGGTGGGAAAAATGAGTCCCGATTTTGTCATTCAAGTAGCGGAACGCGGTGTATATATGGTGCTTGTCATATGCGGTCCGCTTATGTTGCTTGCTCTTGCAATCGGATTGTTTGTTAGTATTTTGCAAGCGACGACGCAAATTCAAGAACAAACGTTAGCATTTGTACCGAAAATTGTTGCGGTGTTACTCGGTCTCGTCTTCTTCGGACCGTGGATGCTTTCGCGCATGATTTCATATGCATACAACATTTTTAATAACTTAAGTAAATTTGTAGGATGAAGCGTATGGAGCTATACACGTATGTACCGACATTTTTGCTCATTTTTGCGCGCGTCGCTTCGTTCTTTGTGACGATGCCGCTTTTCTCGTATCGAAACATACCAAGCGTTCATAAAATCGGTTTTGCTTTTTTTATCAGTTGGCTCATGTTTTTTTCACTCGATCCAAAGCCATTAAATATTGACGGAACGTATATGATGCTGCTAATGAAAGAAGTGCTCGTCGGGCTACTTATTGGGCTTGTGGCTTTTATGATTATGTCAGCGATTCAAATTGCAGGCGGATTCATTGATTTCCAAATGGGATTTGCGATTGCAAACGTTATCGATCCGCAAACAGGCGCCCAAAGCCCATTAATGGGACAATATTTATACACGCTTGCTTTGTTTTTTTTGCTTGCCGTCAATGGACATCATTTGTTGTTAGACGGTATTTTTTATAGCTATCAGTTCATTCCGGTCGAACATCTCATTTCTTTCGGAAATGGACAAATTGCAGAACAAGTCGTTCGTTTATTTCAAGCGATGTTTGTTATTGCATTGCAAATGGCCATTCCGATTGTCGGTTGTTTATTTTTAGTTGATGTAGCGCTTGGCATTGTAGCGCGCACCGTTCCACAAATGAACATTTTTGTTATTGGGCTACCTGTAAAAATTATCGTTAGCTTTGTTTTGTTTGTCATTGTATTTTCAAGCATGTTTGTCGTCACCAAACAACTGTTTGAACTCACTTTTATGTCGATGCGCAACATGATGAAACTATTAGGAGGCGCGTAACGTGAGTTGGCTGTCCGTTGATTTGCAGTTTTTCGCCGGAGAAAAAACAGAAAAAGCAACGCCGAGAAAACGGCAAGAAGTGCGCAAAAAAGGACAAGTAGCAAAAAGTGCGGATGCGACCGCTGCCTTTTTAATGCTCGTTGTTTTCCTCGTTCTCTCGTTTTCTTCGGGCGTATGGGGAGATGCGGTTGTGCGGCTATTTCGCCAGTCGTTTCAACATTACTTTTTTATGGACGTCACGGTCGATTCTGTGCAGCTTATTTTCATTGATCTTTTGCGACAACTTGCTATGCTCGTTGGACCAATTTTTTTAGCCGCCATTGCTGCGGCGCTATTTGCTAATTTTGTGCAAGTTGGTTTTTTATTCACGACCGAACCGCTGCAAATGAAATTAAGTAAACTCGATCCAATCCAAGGGTTTAAGCGCATATTTTCACTTCGTGCGCTTGTGGAATTGTTAAAGTCCATTTTAAAGGTATTGTTTGTTGGTGTTGTAACTTTTTCTGTTTTATGGCTACACATCGACGATATTTTATTGCTATCCCATAAATCAATTGGAGCGATTGCGGCCACGCTTGGACGTTTAACGATTCAAATGGGGATTGCTGCTTCTGTCGCTTTACTGTTTCTTTCAATGTTCGATTATTTGTATCAACGGTACGATTTTGAAAAAAATATTCGTATGTCAAAGCAAGACATTAAAGATGAATACAAAAAGACAGAAGGTGACCCGTTAATTAAATCGCGCATTAAGCAAAAGCAACGGGAAATGGCGATGCGCCGCATGATGCAAGAAGTACCGAAAGCAGATGTCGTCATTACAAACCCGACACATTTTGCAGTTGCGTTAAAGTATGATGAACAACAAGCAGATGCCCCAATCGTTGTCGCTAAAGGGGCAGACTATATGGCGCAAAAGATAAAAGATATTGCTAAAAAAAACGATGTCATGATCGTTGAAAATCGTCCGCTCGCTCGCGCATTATACGATCAAACAGATGTCGGGATGGTCATTCCAGAAGCGTTTTTTAAAGCGGTGGCGGAAATTTTAGCGTACGTCTATAAAACGAAAAATAAACTTTAATTTCATGTATGTAGACAGGAGAGAACGTTTATGTCGGCAAGGGACTTATCTGTATTACTTATGGTTGTATTAATTGTAGCGATGCTCATCATTCCTCTACCATCATGGTTGCTTAGCGTCCTCATCATTATGAATATTTCTCTTGCGTTGCTCGTTCTCTTAACATCAATGAATATGCGCGAACCGCTCCAATTTTCGATCTTCCCTTCGCTTCTCCTTTTGCTTACATTATTTCGCCTCGGTTTAAACGTTTCAACGACTCGTTCGATTTTAAGTAAAGGAGAAGCAGGAGGAGTTGTTGAAACGTTTGGAACGTTCGTTATTGGTGGAAATGTTGTTGTTGGTTTCGTTGTGTTTTTAATTTTAATTATTATTCAATTCGTTGTCATCACAAAAGGGGCAGAGCGCGTATCTGAAGTTGCGGCGCGCTTTACGCTCGATGCGATGCCCGGAAAACAAATGAGTATTGATGCGGATTTAAATGCGGGCATCATCTCTGAACAACAAGCGAGAGAACGACGCGAAAAAGTTGCGCAAGAAGCTGATTTTTATGGTGCGATGGACGGAGCAAGCAAATTCGTTAAAGGTGATGCCATCGCAGGAATTATTATTGTTCTAATTAATATGCTATTCGGAATTGTCATTGGGATGGTACAGCAAGGCATGGATATTGGGGAAGCGGCAAGAAGATACACATTATTAACTGTTGGAGATGGAATCGTTAGCCAAATTCCAGCGCTATTAATTTCAACTGCGACAGGGATTGTCGTCACGCGTGCCGCTTCCGATGATAACTTAGGTGCCGACATTATGCGGCAGCTGTTTGCTTATCCGAAAATGCTATATGTCACAGCAGGAACGATTTTTTTACTCGGATTGTTGACGCCCATTTATGATTTGTTAACGATGCCGATCGCGGCTTTGCTTGCTTTTGGAGCATATCAATTAACAAAACAAGCGCATGTGTCTGAAACAACACCGGAAGAAACAGAAGAAGAAATAGAAATGGATCAAATGAAAAGCCCAGAAAGTGTTGTTAGTTTATTAAGCGTTGATCCGATTGAGTTCGAGTTTGGATACGGCTTAATTCCGCTCGCTGATGCTAATCAAGGTGGGGATTTGCTAGATCGTATCGTGATGATCCGCCGTCAGCTCGCTTTAGAGCTTGGTATCGTGATTCCCGTTGTTCGTATTCGCGATAACATTCAACTGCAACCGAATGAATATCGACTAAAAATTAAAGGAAATGAAGTGGCACGAGGGGAATTGCTGCTTGATCATTATTTGGCGATGAGCCCAGGCATTGAAGATGATTCGATTGAAGGAATCGATACAGTTGAGCCAGCGTTCGGCTTACCGGCAAAATGGATCTCTGAAGAAATGAAAGAACGAGCTGAAATGTTTGGATATACAGTTGTTGATCCTCCGTCTGTCGTATCAACACATATAACCGAGCTGTTAAAAGCGCATGCGCATGAGTTGCTCGGCCGTCAAGAAACGAAGCAGCTCATTGATCATGTGAAAGAATCGTATCCTATTTTAGTTGAAGAAGTGACACCAAACCCGTTATCGGTAGGCGACATTCAAAAAGTGCTGGCGAATTTATTACGTGAGAAAGTATCGATTCGCAATTTGCCGGTCATTTTTGAGACGCTTGCGGATTTTGCTCGGATGACGACAGATCCAGATCTTTTAACAGAATACGTTCGTCAAGCACTCGCCCGTCAAATTACGAGCCAATATGTGGTTGAAGGTCAACCGTTACGTGTCATTACGTTATCAGGGAAAGTCGAAAAAATGATTGCAGAAGGTGTGCAACAAACGGAGCACGGTAATTATTTAGCGCTCGATCCCGTTGTTTCACAAGCAATTATTGAAGCGATTGCGATGCAAATTGAGCAATTTCCTTTTCAAGATCAATCGCCTATTTTGCTTTGCTCACCGGCTGTGCGCATGTATGTGAGACAATTAACGGAGCGATATTTCCGTCACGTTCCGGTATTGTCGTATAATGAACTTGAAGCCAATGTGGAAGTTCAAAGTGTTGGGGTGGTGAATGTGGAATGAAGGTGAAAAAGTTTGTAGCTTCATCAATGCCAGAAGCGATGAAAATGATTCGAGCTGAACTCGGCAATGATGCCGTCATTTTAAACTCGAAAGTTGTACACAAAAAAGGTTTTCTTGGGTTGTTTGCCCGGAAAAATATCGAAGTGATTGCTGCTGTTGATCCGAAACCAGCCACTCCGCCTGTTCAAAAAATAAAAGAAAAACGAAAAGAGCGCACAGAACCGATGCGTGATGAACAGCTATTAAAAGAAATTCATGAATTAAAGGCAACGATTCATCAGTTGTCACATGGAGGAGAACTTTATCCGACCCCGTTAAAGATGATCGATGGGCATTTAATCGATCAAGAAATAAGCGATGATGTGCGAGCTATGTTTATGTCTACCTTGTTGCAACGTTGGTACACGTCTGGAGCAAATGCGTCGTATGAAGAAGTGAAGCAATGGCTTCATGAAGAAATCGTTCACGCATTATCTTCTCTTTCGTTTGGCGGCATGTCGTTTCAAAAAAAATTCGTGAACGTTGTCGGACCGACGGGTGTTGGTAAAACGACAACACTTGCGAAAATGGCTGCCGATTGCGTCATTAAACATCGAAAAAAAGCAGCGTTTATTACGACAGATACGTATCGTATTGCGGCAATTGATCAGTTAAAAACATATGCTAAAATTTTGAATGTTCCACTTGAAGTATGTTACAATCTCGACGATTTTCGTCAAGCGAAAGAAAAGCTCGCGTCATACGATATTATATTTATTGATACAGCTGGACGAAATTTTCGCAATGCCCAATATGTGAACGATTTAAAAGAAATGATTGATTTTAATGAAGAAATGGAAACGTTTCTTGTATTGTCGCTTACAGCAAAATGGCGAGATATGAAAGACATTTACACACAGTTTTCCATTATTCCGATTCATAAATTTATTTTTACGAAAGTCGATGAAACGAGTCGACACGGAGCGATGTTAAATATGATGATCCAGTGCGGCATCGGTGCAGCGTATATGACGCACGGGCAAAACGTACCTGATGATATTGTTGAAGCTACTCCACAGCTTGTGGCAAATATGGTTACTGGGGTCGAGCAACGATGATGAGAGATCAAGCGGAAAGCTTACGTTTACGTGTGAAAAAAATGCAACATGAAGCAGAAACGAAAGCGATTGCTGTATTGAGTGGCAAAGGTGGCGTTGGAAAATCGAACGTTTCGTTAAACTTTTCCTTAGCATTGCGCCAACGAGGGAAACATGTATTGTTGTTTGATATGGATATTGGTATGGGGAATATTGATATTTTGCTTGGACATACATCTTCTCGTACGATCATCGATATTTTTCGTCCAGACGTCACCATTCATGATATTATAAAAACAGGACCAGAGCAGTTGTCGTTTATTGCGGGGGGAACGGGATTAACAGAAATTTTTCATATGGATGAGCAAAAAGTCGAATATTTTATTGAACAATTGCAACTTGTTTCCGAGCAATACGACTATCTCATTTTCGATATGGGAGCTGGTATGTCTGAAGACCGTCTTCAGCTGCTCAAGGCTGTGGATGATATTTTCATCGTAACGACACCTGAACCGACAGCTTTAACAGATGCATATGCAACAATGAAGTACATTCATTTAGCAGATCCGCAACTTCCGATTTATGTGTTAGTCAATCGCGCACGTTCGGATAAAGAAGGAACAGAAACGTTGCAACGTTTAAAACAAGTGGCGAAGCGGTTTTTAGGAAAACAATTACATGCATTAGGATATATACCCGAAGACCGAACAGTAAGCACCGCAGTTATTCGGCAAACGCCTTTTCTTTTATTTGACCCTAGTGCAAAGGCGAGTAAGGCGCTTATGCAAATGACGGATCGCTACTTAGTAAAAGAAGAACACGAGGAGCAAACGAAACGTCCGTTTCACTTTTTTGCTAAGCTACGTCAATACTTTTTGGAAAGGTAGGTTATCATCGCTGTGAAGAAAGCAAAAGTGCTCGTCGTTGATGACTCTGCTTTTATGCGAAAATTAATTAGTGATTTTTTGTCCGAACATCCGCGGTTGCACGTTGTCGGTACAGCACGTGACGGACAAGAAGCGTTACAAAAAATTGAGCAATTCAATCCGGATGTCGTGACGCTAGATGTTGAGATGCCTGTCATGAACGGGCTTGAAACGTTAAAGCATATAATGCAAAAACGACCTCTTCCTGTCGTTATGATCTCAAGCACGACGACAGAAGGGGCGGAAAATACGATTTTAGCGTTGCAATACGGGGCGGTTGACTTTATTGCGAAGCCTTCCGGAGCGATCTCGCTAGATTTATATAAAATTAAAGATAAAATGATCGAAAAAGTGCTTTTGGCAAGCGAAGCGAATTTACGAACGGTGAAAACAAAACAAAAAATGTCTATGTTGCCACAAAAGCAATATAGTAAAATAGAGGTAAGTGAACGACAAAATGTAAGTGGAAAGAAAAAAATCATCGCGATCGGTACATCAACAGGTGGACCGCGTGCGCTTCAACACGTATTAACAAAATTTCCAGCAACGATTGACGCACCGATTTTAGTTGTTCAACATATGCCAAAAGGGTTTACAAAGTCGTTAGCGACCCGACTTGATTCATTATGTCACATTCGCGTCAAAGAGGCAGAGGATGGTGAAATTATTCAAAAAGGGACAGCGTATATCGCACCAGGAGGAAAACACTTACATGTGAAACGTGTAGGGATGTCGCTAGCCATCCACTTGGATGAAGCAGCACCGCGCAATGGTCATCGACCTTCTGTTGACGTGATGTTTGAATCGCTAAGCGCCTTAACAGATTACGAGAAAATTGCTGTTATTATGACAGGCATGGGTTCAGACGGTACAGCAGGATTAAAACAATTAAAGTCTTCGGGTAAGACGTTTGTCATTGCAGAATCTGCCGAATCTTCCGTTGTATTCGGCATGCCTAAGTCAGCCATTGCTGCAAACGTTGTTGATGAGATCGTTCACGTGGACGATATTGCTGAAGCGGTAATGAAACACGTACAAGTTTGAGGGGGATAGGAACAATGGACATGAGTCAATACCTCGAAGTGTTTATTGATGAAAGTAAAGAGCATTTACAAACAATTAACGAGCAACTGCTAGAACTTGAAAAAAATCCAGACGATGTGTCGATCGTTAATGAAATTTTTCGTTCTGCTCATACGTTAAAAGGAATGTCAGCAACGATGGGATTTGAGGACTTAGCGAATTTAACACATCAAATGGAAAATGTACTTGATGCGATTCGTAATGGGAAAATAGCGGTTACGCCTGAACTTCTTGACGTCATTTTTCGTGCTGTTGACGATTTAGAAGCGATGGTCGTTTCCATTGCAGAAGGTGGAGATGGAAAACGTGACGTTACAGACGTTGTTGCGCAGTTAAAGCAAATTGAAAAAGGAGAAGTCGTTGTAGCACAAAAAAGCACTCCGACATATGAACAAACATACGATGAGTTTGAATACACGATTTTAAAACAGTCGGCTGAACAAGGGTTCCACAGTTATGAAGTTGCGATTAAACTGCGCTCTGACTGTTTATTAAAAGCTGCCCGCGTATTTATGATTTTTGAAGTGATTGAACAAATCGGTGAAGTGATCAAGTCTGTTCCGACCGTTGAAATGCTTGAGGCCGAACAGTTTGACGATCAATTTGTTGTGACGGTAGTGACAAAAGTATCACAAGATGAGTTACAAAAGCGCATTATGAAAGTATCTGAAGTAGAAGAAGTAAACGTCCAACCGGTTGATTTTGCGCAGGAAAAGGCGCACGAAAAACCGGTGGAACAAAAAGAAGAGCCGAAAACAGTGGAACAAGTCGCGGAGAAAAAACAAGAAGGACAAGAAGAAAAAGCGACTGGAAAGCAAGTAAGCAACAAAACGATTCGCGTCAATATTGAGCGCCTTGATGTATTAATGAACTTATTTGAAGAACTTGTCATTGATCGCGGCCGACTAGAACAAATTTCGCGTGAGTTAAACAACCCTGAATTACACGAAACAGTTGAACGGATGTCGCGCATTTCAGGAGACTTGCAAAACATTATTTTAAATATGCGCATGGTACCTGTTGAAACGGTATTTAACCGCTTTCCGCGAATGGTTCGTCAATTAGCTCGCGATTTAGGGAAGAAAATTAATCTTGAAATTATCGGAGCAGAAACGGAGCTCGATCGCACAGTGATTGATGAAATTGGCGATCCGCTCGTTCACTTGTTGCGCAATGCTATCGATCATGGCATTGAAACGCCAGATGTGCGCCGAGCGAAAGGAAAACCGGAAGAAGGAACAGTCAAGCTTAAAGCATATCATAGCGGCAATCATGTATTCATTGAAATCGAAGACGACGGTGCGGGCATTAGTCGTGAAAAAGTGCTGAAAAAAGCCATTAGTAAAGGCATTATCTCGGAACAAAACGCAGCCAATTTAACAGACAAACAAGTATATGAACTTATTTTTGCTTCAGGTTTTTCAACAGCGGATAAAGTATCTGACATTTCAGGACGCGGTGTCGGATTAGATGTTGTAAAAAGTACGATTGAGTCGCTTGGTGGATCAGTATCCATTGACTCGGAAGAAGGGGTTGGTTCGGTCTTCTCGATTCAGCTACCGCTTACACTATCCATTATCTCAGTTATGTTAGTTGAAATTCAAAATGAAAAATATGCGATTCCGTTGTCATCGATTATCGAGACAGCCATTGTGAAAAAAGAAGATATTTTACATGCCCATAATCAAAAAGTGATTGATTTTCGTGGGAAAGTTGTGCCGCTTTTATTCTTAAGAGATATTTTTGAAGTGCCGGTCATCAAGGAAGAAGACGATTTCTTATCGGTCGTCATTGTGCGTAAAGGTGAGAAAATGGCTGGACTTGTCGTCGATTCATTTATTGGTCAACAAGAAGTGGTGTTAAAATCGCTTGGCAACTACTTAACGTCCGTATTTGCTATTTCTGGGGCAACCATTTTAGGCGACGGACAAGTTGCACTCATTATTGATTGCAATGCGTTAATTAAGTAGGAGCAAGCGAGAGGGGGAATTTAATGTGGCTGAACTGAAAGTGATTATTTTTCAACTAAAAGACGAAGAATACGCAATTCCAGTCCAACAAGTGCGCTCGATTGAAAAAATTCAACATATTACACGCGTTCCTCGCGTTCCGAAATATGTTAAGGGCGTCATTAATTTGCGTGGAGTCGTTACACCGATTATTGATTTACGCATGCGGTTTGGGTTAGAAGAAGCGACATTTTCCGACCATACGCGCGTCATTATCGTTGCGCTTGATGATATGGAAGTTGGTTTAATTGTTGACGCGGCAAACGATGTCGTTGATATTTCAACGGACGCCATTGAACCGCCGCCAGAAGTAGTTGATGCAACAACAGCGGATTATATTAATGGTGTCGTAAAAATTGGAAAGCGTCTATTTATTTTATTAAACTTAGAAAAAGTATTAAAAACAGAGAAAGGATAAATCGTCCATGTCATATTTTGAACGGATGGATGCCGTCCATATGGACATACTAAAAGAGATTGGTAATATCGGTGCGGGCCATGCAGCAACGGCGTTATCAAAACTGTTAAATAAAAGAATTGAAATGACGATTCCTGATGTGCGCATCATTTCTTTTGACGAAATGATGGACATTGTCGGAGGAGCTGACAATGTCGTTGCTGCTGTTTTTTTGCGTATTGAAGGAGATGCACCTGGCAATATGTTTTTTGTACTATCGATTGAGCAGGCGGAACGATTTATTCAACAAATGACTGGCGACGAACAGTTTAAATTAGAACAAGATTGTTCAGAGCTACCGTTATCTGCATTGCAAGAGCTTGGCAACATTTTAGCCGGTTCGTATTTATCATCTTTATCGGATTTTACCAATTTAAATTTACATCCATCTGTTCCGGCGCTCAGCATTGATATGATCGGTGCAATTTTAAGCTATGGATTAATTGAAATGTCGCGCGTCGGTGATCATGTCATCGTCGTTGATACAGCAATTCACGAGGAACATCAGCCGGATGATCGCGTCAATGGCCACTTTTTCTTACTTCCTGACCCTGAATCATTTCATATCATCTTTCGAGCTTTAGGTGTGGAACATGATGAGTGAAATTGTTCAAGTGGTGAAAGTCGGGATTGCTGACATGAATATTGTCAAGGCACCGCATGTCATTCGCACATGTGGGCTTGGCTCGTGCGTTGGTGTGGTCGTATATGATTTAACAAAAGAAGTGGCCGGGATGGCGCACGTGATGTTACCTGATTCATCGTTAGCAAAATCCGAAAACATGAATGTGGCGAAGTATGCCGACACCGCGATTGAAGAGCTGATCCGGCGCGTCATTGAGGCAGGAGGACGAAACGGTCATTTGAAAGCAAAAATGGCTGGTGGTGCGCAAATGTTTCAGTTTCGCACAGGGACGACGGATATGATGCGTATCGGACCGCGCAATGTTGAGGCTGTTCGCCAGCAGCTTCAACGCTTTCGCATTCCGATTGTTGCTGAAGATGTCGGAGGAAGTAGCGGGCGGACGATTGAATTTCATCCGAAAACAGGTATATTGCTCATTCGAACAGTAAATCAAGGGGTACGGGAAATGTAATGGCTGGTACATGGAAATTTAACATTGGCTTTGCTTTATTCGGCTGTATGATCGCCTTTTTTTCTTCACTATTGCAAAATAGCATATGGACATCTACAATACGGGCTTTCATTGCATTTGTTGTTTTCTTTGTTTTCGCATTTATTGTTCGCTGGATGATCGGATTTATCGAAAGAGATGAATCAACATCGAACGTTTCGTTTGCACAACGGAATGACACCGAAGTTGAGCAGATGATTGAAGACTTAAGTGAAGAAGAACAACAAAAAGTAGCTGAGTATATTCGTCAATTATTGAGTCACGAAGAGAAATAAATGCCAAAACGTAGCTTAGGGGGGATGATATATTGTGCTGGCAAAAGTGGATTGATGCTCGTGATCGTGAGGCGGGCAATCAACTGATTGAAAAGTATATGCCACTTGTCGATTATCACGTACAACGTATAGCTTCATCCCTTCCGAAAAGCGTAAAAAAAGAAGATTTAAAAAGTTTAGCGTTACTCGGTTTATACGATGCGCTAGAAAAATTCGATCCTTCGCGTGATTTAAAGTTTGACACGTATGCTTCATTTCGTATTCGTGGCGCTATTTTAGATGGTTTGCGCAAAGAAGATTGGCTTCCCCGAAGCGTACGAGAAAAAGCGAAGAAAATTGAAGCGACAATTGAGCAGTTGCAACAACTGCATATGCGTGACGTTAGTGCCAAAGAAGTAGCTCACGCGTTAAATATATCAGAAGATGAAGTATACGCAGTCATGAATGAGCAGTTTTTCGCGAATGTTTTATCGCTTGATGAGCGACCATTTGACGATGACGATGATCAATCATCGTTTACGATACGTGATGAACGATCGCCATCGCCTGAGGAGCACATATTGCGAGAAGAACAAATTGCTCAACTAGCAAACGTCGTACAACAATTGAATGAAAAAGAACAGTTAGTCATTAGTTTGTTTTACAAAGAAGAACTGACGTTTACAGAAATCGGGCATATTATGGGACTGTCGACGTCACGGATTTCTCAAATTCACGCCAAAGCTTTATTTAAAATGCGCAAACTGATTGAGCAAGCGATATGACAGTCCTTCATCAAACAACTTTTATGAAGGAAGTGAAACGATGAGCTTAAAGTTAGTCGAGTTACAAGTAGCGTTGCCGAAAACGCATGAGCTCGGGAAGTGGCAAGAACATATGCAACAGTACGGACAGCTTGCTCAACAACAGCTTGCAACAGAAATGAAAAAACAAGACGAGCGTATTCGGCAGCAAGTGACGAAAGCCGAACAAAGCGAACGTTCCAAATGGAAAAAGCAATCTGAGAAGAAAGAAAAAAACAAACACCCTTACAAAGGAACGCATATTGATTTTACCGGATAAGAGGGATGATATGACAACGTTTTTATGGTTTGTTAGCTTCGTGTTGCATGGTATTTCTCTCTTTCTTATCATCCTTTTATCTTTAAAATGGATGAAAATTAAAGAGACGGAAAGAGAGCAAGCGGAGCTTATTCGCGAAATGGAAACGATGATGACAACATATTTAATGCAGTTCAAAGAAGAAAACGAACGATTTGTTAAACAAATTACATCATCGACTATTCGCCAACATTCTCGTTCATTGCGAAAAGAACAAATGTCTCCTCCAGTTGAGCATGTTGTTGACCGCATCGAGTTATCGTCAACTGCGCCAAAGGAAGAGCAATCGCTCGAGTCGCTTGTCTCAGAAGCATTAAAACTTCAACAACAAGGAAAAACAATTGATGAGATTGCGAAGACGCTCAAACGTGGCAAAACAGAAATGGAGCTTTTGCTTAAATTTCACCAAAAGTAGTTGAATGTGCTTTTTAATTATGATATAGTTCTATTTGGTGTGAATACACACGCTCATCGATTTAAGCAACGGTGCTGCCTTGCAGTCTTGCTTAAAAATGACGTGAGCGGAGGAAAAAAACCGTATAGGAGGATGAAAGATGTCTGTCATTTCAATGAAACAATTGCTTGAAGCAGGGGTTCACTTCGGGCATCAAACACGTCGCTGGAACCCGAAAATGAAAAAGTACATTTTCACTGAACGCAATGGTATTTATATCATTGACTTACAAAAAACAGTGAAAAAAGTAGAAGAAGCGTATAACTTCGTCAAAGAACTTGCGGAAAACGGTGGTAAAATTTTATTCGTTGGTACGAAAAAACAAGCGCAAGATTCTGTGAAAGAAGAAGCAGAACGCTCTGGCATGTTCTACGTGAACCAACGTTGGTTAGGTGGAACGTTAACAAACTTTTCAACTATTCAAAAACGCATTAAACGCTTAAAAGAAATCGAAAGAATGGCTGAAGATGGCACATTCGATGTATTGCCTAAAAAAGAAGTGGTAAAACTAAAGAAAGAGTTAGAGCGTCTTGAAAAGTTTTTAGGCGGTATTAAAGAAATGAAAGAATTGCCAGATGCATTATTTGTCATCGACCCACGCAAAGAGCGCATTGCCGTTGCAGAAGCTCGTAAATTAAACATTCCGATCATCGGAATTGTGGATACAAACTGTGATCCAGACGAAATCGACTACGTCATTCCTGCGAACGACGATGCGATTCGCGCTGTGAAACTTCTTACATCTAAAATTGCTGATGCGATTTTAGAAGCAAAACAAGGCGAAGAAGCCGTTGTCACAGCTGAGTAAGCATGTGAAAGGTGATAAGAGGGGGGAGCCTTTTATCACCTTTTTTTAAGAAAATCGGGCATAATAAGCATACGAACCGTTTCGGTTTGTGTACATACGATTTGGCACATAAAAAAGGAGGATGTTTAATATGGCAATTACTGCTCAAATGGTAAAAGAATTGCGCGAAAAAACAGGCGCAGGAATGATGGACTGCAAAAAAGCGTTAACAGAAACAAACGGTGATATGGAAAAAGCGATCGACTGGCTTCGTGAAAAAGGAATGGCGAAGGCCGCGAAAAAAGCAGATCGCATTGCGGCTGAAGGAACAACATTAATTGAAGTTGACGGAAATACAGCTGTCATTTTAGAAGTAAACTCTGAAACAGACTTCGTTGCGAAAAACGAAGGGTTTAAAACATTAGTAAAAGAATTAGCAGATCATTTATTAAAACATAAGCCTGCAACAGTAGAAGAAGCGTTGCAACAAAAAATGGACAACGGTGCGACAGTAGAAGAACATATCAACGCAGCGATCGCTAAAATTGGCGAAAAAATTACGTTACGTCGCTTTGCAGTTGTAGAAAAAGATAATAATGCAGCGTTCGGTGCATATTTACACATGGGTGGTCGCATTGCCGTATTAACAGTATTAGAAGGTACAACAAATAGCGACATTGCAAAAGATGTAGCGATGCACATTGCTGCGATTAATCCAAAATACGTCTCTCGCGATGAAGTATCCGCGGAAGAAATCGCTCGTGAGCGCGAAGTGTTAAAACAACAAGCATTGAATGAAGGAAAACCAGAAAATATCGTTGAAAAAATGGTTGAAGGCCGCTTAGGCAAATTCTTTGAAGACATTTGCTTACTTGAGCAAAGCTTTGTAAAAAATCCAGACGTCAAAGTACGCCAATTTGTAGAATCTAATGGTGCAACTGTAAAAAGCTTCATCCGTTACGAAGTAGGCGAAGGTATTGAAAAGCGTCAAGATAACTTCGCTGAAGAAGTTATGAGCCAAGTTCGTAAGTAATGAATACAAATAGGGAACACATATGTGTTCCCTATTTTTAGAGAACGGTATGGAGGTTTACAATGAAAAGCCCAAAATATAAACGTGTCGTTTTAAAATTAAGCGGTGAAGCGTTAGCTGGTGATCAAGGATTTGGCATTAATCCGTCTGTCATTAAATCCATTGCGCAACAAGTAAAAGAGGTAGCAGAACTTGGAGTTGAAGTGGCGGTCGTTGTTGGCGGTGGGAATATTTGGCGCGGTAAAATCGGCAGTGAAATGGGAATGGATCGTGCCACAGCCGATTATATGGGCATGCTAGCAACAGTAATGAACTCGCTTGCTTTGCAAGACAGCCTAGAGCAACTTGGTGTGCAAACGCGCGTGCAAACGTCTATTGAAATGCGCCAAGTGGCAGAGCCTTACATTCGTCGAAGAGCGATTCGTCACTTAGAGAAAAAACGTGTCGTCATTTTTGCAGCAGGAACAGGGAATCCGTACTTCTCGACAGATACGACAGCCGCGCTTCGTGCTGCAGAAATTGAAGCGGATGTCATTTTAATGGCGAAAAACAACGTAGATGGTGTATATAGCGCTGATCCAAAAGTAGACAAAAATGCAGTAAAGTACGATGAACTATCCTACTTAGATGTAATCAAACAAGGATTAGGTGTCATGGATTCCACCGCTTCATCGCTATGTATGGATAACGATATTCCACTTATTGTTTTCTCCATTATGGAAGAAGGAAATATTAAACGTGCCGTATTAGGCGAAAATATTGGAACAATTGTAAGGGGGAAATAAGATGCAAGTATTAACGAACGCGAAAGAAAAAATGGATAAAGCAGTTCAAGCTTTTTCGCGTGAACTCGCAACGATTCGCGCAGGTCGTGCAAATCCAGCGTTACTAGAAAAAATTACAGTAGATTACTACGGCATGCCGACACCAATTATTCAGTTAGCAGGCATTCAAGTGCCAGAAGCGCGCCTTCTTGTTATTCAGCCGTATGACAAATCTGTATTGAAGGAAATTGAAAAAGCTATTTTAGCATCTGATTTAGGATTAACGCCTTCAAACGACGGTTCAGTCATTCGTATTTCCATTCCGCCACTAACGGAAGAGCGCCGTCGTGAGCTTGTAAAGTTAGTAAAAAAATATGCTGAAGAAGCGAAAGTCGCTGTGCGCAACATTCGTCGCGATGCAAACGATGAGTTGAAAAAGCTAGAGAAAAATGGCGAAATTACAGAAGACGAGTTGCGTGGCTATACAGAAGACATTCAAAAATTAACAGACGATCATATCGCAAAAATTGATGTGATCACGAAAGAAAAAGAGAAAGAAGTAATGGAAGTATAAGTCCCTCTATGTTTATAGAGGGTTTTTTGTTATAATTACGAAATAGGGCGCACAGCCTAATCACGTTGGATCAAAGCTGGAGGACACGCGCTTATGTTTGAAAAGATGAAAAGATGGAAAAACAAAGAAGAAGGATATGAGAAAGAAACAATTTTACAAGGACCGATTCCTGCGCATGTGGCAATCATCATGGACGGGAACGGACGATGGGCGAAAAAACGCGCGTTGCCACGTATGGCTGGACATTATGAGGGCATGCAAACGGTACGGAAAATCACGCGCTTTGCGAACGAACTCGGTGTGAACGTGTTAACGTTATACGCTTTTTCAACAGAAAATTGGAAACGACCGAAAACGGAAGTCGATTATTTAATGCAGTTGCCTGAGCAGTTTTTGAACACATTTTTGCCAGAGTTAATCGCAGAAAACGTACAAGTACGCGTCATGGGACATAAAGATCAACTACCTTTACATACGTTACGTGCAGTCGATAAAGCAATCGAAGAGACAAAACAAAATACGGGCTTAATTTTAAATTTTGCGTTAAACTACGGAAGTCGTGCGGAAATTGTGTATGCCGTTCAAAAGCTTGTTGATGATGTGCAAAATGGAACGATTCAAGCAAGTGATGTGAATGAAGAGATGTTCCATTCATATTTAATGACAAACGATTTACCAGATCCCGATTTACTCATTCGCACAAGCGGAGAGATTCGTTTAAGTAATTTCATGCTTTGGCAATTGGCTTATACAGAATTTTGGTTTACAGACGTATTATGGCCAGACTTCACAGAACAACATTTTTTACAGGCGGTACATGAATTTCAACAACGAAGCCGCCGGTTTGGAGGCGTATAATTTCGTATGAAACAAAGAATTGTGACAGCAGTGATTGCAGCTTCAGTCTTTTTACCGATCGTCATATATGGCAGATGGCCATTTTTAGTGTTAACGTATATACTAGCTACGGTTGGCTTATTTGAACTTATTCGCATGAAACGCATATCGCTTTTTTCGTTTCCGAGCATTGTTAGTTTTCTTGCATTATGGCTCTTTTTATATCCATATGAACATATGATAAATATATGGATTCTCGTCGTTGGGCTCTTTTTGTTGCTCATTTATACGGTGATATCAAAAAATGCATTTACATTTGATGATGTAGCATTTATGATTGTCGCTGTCTTATATGTAGGGGTTGGTTTTTATTCTTTTGTTCAAGTGCGTGAAGCCGGTTTGTCGTACATTTTTTATGCGCTTTTTTTAATTTGGGCAACGGATAGCGGAGCGTACTTTGTTGGTCGTGCGTTCGGAAAACGAAAGCTATGGGAGCATATTAGCCCAAACAAAACAGTGGAAGGTGCTATTGGTGGGGTTTTGTGTGCCCTTGTTGTCGTGAGCGTGTATGAGTGGCTATCGCCATTTGCGCCGTCTTTCCTCATGTTACTCATTGCGACAGTCATTTTATCCGTTTTCGGACAGCTTGGTGATTTAGTGGAATCGGCATTTAAACGTCACTATGGAGTAAAGGATTCAGGAGCTATTTTGCCAGGACATGGTGGCATTTTAGATCGCTTCGATAGTTTGTTATTTGTTTTGCCAATTTTGCATTTGTTTTACCTTATTGCGTAAAAAGGAGTGGGGCTTTTGCGAGCAATTAGTTTATTAGGAGCGACGGGCTCAATCGGCATGCAAACGTTAGATGTGATTCGCGCCCATCCCGATGCGTTTCGTCTCGTCGCTTTTTCCGCTGGGCGAAATATAGAGCAAGCTCGACATATTATTGAACAATTTTCACCGAAAGTCGTATGTGTTGCTCAAAAAGAAGATGCACATATGCTACAAAGCGAATATATAGGGCGAGTGCGCATCGTTTCCGGTGAAGATGGTCTCGTTGAAGTAGCGACGGTTCAAGAAGCAGACATTGTCGTCAATGCGGTTGTCGGAAGCGTTGGATTAGTGCCTACGTTACGAGCGATTGAGGCGAAAAAAACGATTGCGTTAGCAAATAAAGAAACGTTAGTTACCGCAGGTCATCTTGTCATGAAACACGCTGCTGACTACGGCGTAACCATTTTGCCTGTCGATAGTGAGCATTCTGCTATCTTTCAATGCTTGCAAGGAGAGCGACAAAAAAATATTGAGTGTATTATTTTAACGGCATCTGGTGGTAGTTTTCGCGATCGGACTCGCGAACAACTACAACACGTCACAGTGGAAGAAGCGTTGAAACACCCGAATTGGTCGATGGGAGCAAAAATTACAATTGATTCTGCAACGATGATGAACAAAGGACTCGAAGTTATCGAAGCACACTGGTTATTCCAATTACCGTATGAACAAATTGACGTTCTTTTGCATAAAGAAAGTATTATTCATTCGATGGTACAATTTCATGATGGAAGTGTCATTGCTCAACTCGGAACGCCAGATATGCGCGTACCGATTCAATATGCATTAACATATCCTGACCGTTTTCCGCTACATATTGAGCGACTGAACTTAGCACAAGTAGCCACGTTGCATTTTCAAAAAGTGGACATGAACCGGTTTCGTTGTTTACAATTTGCTTATGAAGCTGGAAAGATAGGCGGAACGATGCCAACGGTATTAAACGCCGCCAATGAAGAAGCGGTGGCGGCCTTTTTAGCTGGACGAATATCGTTTCTAGCGATTGAACAATGCATTGAAAAAGCGATGGAGCGACACGTACCGATTGCTCATCCGAACCTTGAGACGATTCGTGCAGTCGATCTTGAAACGAGACGATATGTAAAATCACTACACATGTAAAAGGTGGTTGAAACTTTGGAGACGGTTATTGCTTTTCTTATTATTTTTGGTGCGCTTGTGTTTTTTCATGAATTAGGCCACTTTATTTTCGCTAAGCGGGCAGGTATTTTATGCCGCGAGTTTGCAATTGGATTTGGTCCAAAAGTGTTTTCGATGAAAAAAGGGGAAACGACGTACACCATTCGCCTACTTCCACTTGGCGGTTTTGTGCGCATGGCTGGCGAAGACCCTGAGATGATTGACGTTAAGCGCGGGCAAGTTGTCGGTTTATTGTTTCATTCAGACGGTAAAGTGAAGAAAGTAATCGTCAATCATAAAGATGAATATGAAGATGCGAAAATCATTGAGGTGGAGCGTGCAGACTTTGAACATGAGCTATATATTGAAGGTTACGAGAATGAGGATGATCGTTTACAACGCTTTGAGCTAAGCGATCCAGCGTACATCGTTATTGATCGCGAAGAAGTACAAATAGCACCGTACGATCGTCAATTCGGTTCAAAAACGCTCGGACAGCGGGCAATGGCTATTTTCGCTGGTCCGCTAATGAATTTCATCTTAGCGCTTGTCATCTTTATTGTTATTGGGCTATTACAAGGTTACCCTGTCGATAAACCGATTGTTGGTGAATTGACAGAAGACGGTGCTGCGCGTCAAGCAGGATTGAAACAAGGTGATATTGTCATTTCGATTGACGGACAGCCGATGTCTTCATGGACAGATGTTGTTACAATGATTCGAAAAAGCCCAGAAAAACCGCTCCAATTTCAAGTGAAGCGCAACGGCCAAATGATCGATCTCACTGTTACACCAGAAAAGAAAACGATAGAAGGGGAGACGATCGGGCTGATCGGTGTATATGGACCGATGGAAAAATCGGTTGTTGGGGCGATCAAACAAGGAGCGCTAGAAACGTACTATTGGACAAAAGAAATTATCGTTGGTCTAGGTCATTTATTGACGGGGAAATTTTCATTTGATATGCTATCTGGACCTGTTGGCATTGCCGTTTCCACACATAAAGTCGCTCAATCTGGCGTGTATTACTTAATGAAATGGGGAGCTATTTTAAGCATTAACCTAGGGATTATCAACTTACTTCCGCTTCCGGCACTTGATGGGGGACGCTTAACGTTTTTTGCGATTGAGGCGTTGCGTGGAAAGCCAATTGATCGCCAAAAAGAAGGAATTGTGCATTTTATCGGTTTTGCCCTTCTCATGTTGCTTATGCTTGTTGTTACGTGGAATGATATTCAAAAATTTTTCCTATAAATCAATGAAGTAAGAGGTGCTAAAAAAAGATGAAACAAAGTATGTCGTTTATTCCTACATTGCGTGAAGTGCCAGCAGATGCAGAAATTAAAAGTCATCAACTGCTGCTTCGCGCTGGTTTCATTCGCCAAAACGCGAGTGGAGTATATAGCTTTTTACCACTTGGTAAACGTGTATTACAAAAAATTGAAGCGATCATTCGTGAAGAAATGGATCGTGCAGGTGCTATCGAACTGTTCATGCCAGCGCTACAACAAGCAGAGCTATGGCAAGAGTCAGGCCGCTGGTATTCATATGGACCAGAATTAATGCGTTTAAAAGATCGCCATGATCGCGACTTTGCGCTCGGTGCAACACATGAAGAAGTCATTACGGCACTTGTTCGCGATGAAGTGAAATCGTACAAACGTTTGCCACTTACGCTTTACCAAATTCAAACAAAGTTTCGTGATGAAAAACGCCCGCGTTTCGGTTTGCTTCGTGGCCGTGAGTTTATTATGAAAGATGCGTATTCGTTCCATGCTTCACAGGAAAGTTTAGATGAAGTATACAATAAAATGTACGAAGCTTATGCCAATGTGTTCCGTCGTTGCGGATTAAATTTCCGCGCTGTCATTGCCGATTCTGGCGCCATGGGCGGAAAAGATACACATGAATTTATGGTTTTATCCGATGTCGGAGAAGATACAATTGCATACTCAGATTGTTCTGATTATGCAGCGAATATCGAAATGGCGCCAGTCATTACGACGTATGAGCGAAGCGATGAACCGCATGCCCCGCTTGAAAAAGTGCATACACCGGAACAACGTTCGATTGAAGAAGTAAGTCAATTTCTGCAAGTACCAAAAGAAAAATGTATCAAGTCGTTATTATTTAAAGTAGACGATCGCTATGTACTTGTTCTTGTACGTGGCGACCATGAAGTGAATGATGTGAAAGTAAAAAATATATTAGAAGCAACGGTTGTGGAATTAGCAACGCCAGAAGAAACAAAACAAGTGATGAACTGTGAAGTTGGTTCGCTTGGTCCAATTGGTGTGAGCGACGACGTACTTGTTTTAGCGGATCATGCAGTAAAAGCGATTGTCAACGGTGTATGCGGAGCCAATGAAGCACACTATCATTATAAAGGGGTTAACCCAGATCGTGATTTTGTTGCGCAATATGCGGACGTTCGTTTCATTCAAGAAGGGGATCCGTCGCCAGATGGAAAAGGAACGATTCGTTTTGCGCGCGGCATTGAAGTTGGTCACGTATTTAAACTAGGAACACGTTATAGCGAAGCGATGAATGCAACGTATTTAGATGAAAATGGACGCATGCAACCGATGATTATGGGATGTTACGGCATCGGTGTATCTCGTACGCTTGCAGCCATCGCTGAACAATATAACGATGAGCATGGGCTCATTTGGCCAACAGCTGTTGCCCCGTTCCATGTGCATCTTATTTCTGTCAATCCAAAAGTGGACGAGCAACGAAAACTTGCAGACGAGTGGTACATCCGTTTGCAACAAGAAGGGTTTGAAGTGTTGTATGATGATCGTGCCGAGCGCCCAGGTGTGAAATTCGCTGACAGCGATTTAATCGGTTTACCTGTACGCGTCACGATTGGAAAGCGGGTAAGCGAAGGAATAGTTGAAGTAAAAGTTCGCAAAACAGGCGAAACAGAAGAAGTACATGTGTCGCAATTAGTTGAAACGTTGCGCCGTTACTTATAAGCGATAAGAGGGGTCTTCCCCTCTTTCTGTCGTCTATCACCCCCAAACGATGGAGAAATAAAGAAAGGGAGGTGCACCGTTACATCTTTTTGTAACGAACAACGATGAGAGAAGAACAAAAAGAAAGATTTTCTATTTTGTTGCAACAGCTACAACTGTCTTCGTCTAATATCGCGAATGACTTAGCACATGGACAGATTAACAAAGTAGTTGTCGATAAAAGAACGAAATGTTGGCATTTTTATTTTCAATTTCCAGCGATTTTACGGGCGGATGTATATGCGGAATTTCGTAAACGATTAATCGAACAGTTTCGTCACATCGCTCATGTGCAATGCACGATTGAAGCGGAAGATCAAACGTTTACCGACGAAGACGTCATATCGTATTGGCCGATGTTTGTGGAAACGATTCAACAAAGCTCGCCTCTTCTTTCACTAATGACACAGCAGCAACCGCACGTCAAAGGAACGAAAGTAATTGTCCAAGCACGCAATGAAGCAGAAGCGATTGCTTTAAAAAAGCGATTTGCAGAAATATTTGCTGAGACGTACGCTTCGTTTGGCTTCCCATATTTACAATTAGAAGCAGACGTGAAACACGATGAACAACAGTTTGAACAATTTTTAGCACAAAAACAAAAAGAAGATGAGGAGCGGGCGCTAGCTGCTTTTATCGAAGCGATGCCGAAACAAGAACAGGCTAACGTAACCGAAGAAAGTGGTCCGCTTGTGATTGGCTATCAAATTAAAGATGAGGAACATATTCGTTCGCTCGATCAAATTGTAGAAGAAGAACGTCGTGTCGTTGTGCAAGGATACGTGTTTGATGCTGAAGCAAAAGAACTAAAAAGCGGACGAACGTTATTGACGTTAAAAATGACAGATTATACAAACTCTATTCTTGTAAAAATGTTTTCACGCGATAAAGAAGATGCAGAATTGATGCAACGTGTAAAAAAAGGTATGTGGGTGAAAGTGCGCGGCAGCGTACAAAACGACACATTCGTTCGCGATCTTGTGCTTATTGCAAATGACTTAAATGAAGTGAAACCAAAAGAGCGTCAAGATACAGCCGAAGAAAAGCGTGTAGAATTGCACGTTCACACACAAATGAGTCAAATGGATGCGGTTGCTTCGATTACAACGCTCGTCGAACAAGCAAAAAAATGGGGACATGAAGCAATTGCCGTTACGGATCATGCTGTTGTTCAATCGTTTCCAGAAGCGTATAGTGCAGGAAAAAAATACGGTGTAAAAATTTTATATGGACTAGAGGCAAATATTGTCGATGATGGCGTACCGATTGCTTATAATGAAGCGCATCGCCGGCTCATGGACGATACGTTTGTCGTATTTGACGTGGAAACGACAGGGCTTTCCGCTGTATATGACACGATCATTGAGTTAGCAGCAGTAAAAGTGAAAAACGGAGAAATTATCGACCGTTTTGAATCGTTTGCTAACCCGCATCATCCGCTTTCAGCGACGACAATTGAACTAACGAAGATTACAGATGATATGTTAAAGGACGCACCAGACGTTGAAGAAGTATTGGAAAAGTTTTACCATTGGGTCGACGATTGTGTGCTTGTTGCTCATAATGCGACGTTTGATATTGGTTTTTTAAATGCAGGATTTAAAAAAATCAATCGTGGCAAAGTAACAAATCCGGTCATTGATACATTAGAGCTTGCTCGCTACCTATATCCCGAGCTAAAAAACCATCGCTTAAATACGCTTTGTAAAAAGTTTAATATTGAATTAACCCAACACCATCGTGCTATTTATGATGCAGAAGCGACAGGGTATTTGCTTATTCATTTATTAAAAGAACTTGATGAAAAAGGAATCCAATATCTTGATCAGCTAAACGAAGCATCAAAAGAGCAAGGAGCGTTTCAACGATCTCGCCCGTTTCATGCTACGTTGCTTGTACAAAATGAAGTCGGGTTAAAAAATTTATTTAAGCTCGTATCATTTTCACACGTGAACTATTTTTATCGCGTTCCACGCATTCCTCGTTCAGTGTTACAACAACATCGCGAAGGTATTTTAGTCGGATCAGGGTGCGATAAAGGTGAGTTATTTGAGGCGATGATGCAAAAAGGAATCGAAGAAGCAGAGGCAATTGCCCCGTTTTATGATTTCCTTGAAGTGCATCCGCCAGAGGTATACACCCCGCTTATTGAAATGGAATATGTACGCGATGAAGAAGCGCTAAAAGAAATTATTACAAACATTGTGCAGCTTGGCGAACGGCTCGGCATTCCGGTTGTCGCCACAGGAAACGTGCATTATATGAACCAAGAAGATAAAATTTATCGCAAAATTTTAATTCACTCACAATCTGGTGGTAATCCGTTAAATCGTCATGAACTCCCAAATGTTCACTTCCGTACAACAAACGAAATGTTAGAAGCATTTTCGTTTCTCGGTGAACAAAAAGCAAAAGAAATTGTTATCACAAATACAAGAAAAATTGCCGATCTCATTGGAGACGTGAAACCAATTAAAGATGAGTTATACACACCGAGAATTGAAGGAGCAGACGAAGAAATTCGTCGAATGAGTTACGAACGGGCGAAGAGCATTTATGGTGATCCACTTCCAGACATCGTTGAAAAACGGTTAGAAAAAGAATTGAAGAGCATCATTGGTCACGGCTTTGCGGTCATTTATTTAATCTCTCATAAACTCGTAAAAAAATCGCTTGATGACGGTTATCTTGTCGGTTCGCGCGGTTCAGTTGGCTCATCATTTGTTGCGACGATGACCGAGATCACAGAGGTGAATCCGCTCCCACCGCATTACGTTTGCCCGAACTGTAAACATTCCGAGTTTTTCGATGATGGTTCGGTCGGCTCCGGATTTGACTTACCAGATAAAGACTGTCCAAAATGTGGTACGCGGTATAATAAAGATGGTCACGATATTCCGTTCGAGACGTTTTTAGGGTTTAAAGGCGATAAAGTTCCAGATATTGACTTAAACTTTTCAGGCGAGTATCAACCGCGGGCGCATAACTATACGAAAGTGCTATTTGGCGAAGATAACGTATATCGTGCTGGAACGATTGGTACTGTTGCTGACAAAACGGCGTACGGATTTGTCAAAGGGTATATAAGTGATAAAAACCTTCATGTACGTGCAGCAGAAATAGATCGTTTAGCAGCCGGATGTACGGGAGTGAAACGAACGACAGGGCAACATCCAGGAGGCATTATCGTTGTTCCAGATTACATGGATATTTATGATTTTACGCCGATTCAATATCCAGCTGACGATATAGAAGCGGAATGGCGGACGACGCACTTTGATTTCCACTCTATTCACGACAATTTATTAAAACTCGATATTCTCGGACACGATGATCCGACAGTCATCCGGATGTTACAAGATTTAAGTGGAATTGATCCAAAGACGATTCCGACCGATGATCCCGAAGTGATGAAAATTTTTAGTAGTACGGAGTCGCTTGGGGTGACACCTGAACAAATTATGTGTAATACAGGAACGCTCGGTATCCCAGAGTTTGGCACGCGCTTCGTTCGCCAAATGTTAGAAGAAACAAAGCCAAAAACGTTTTCAGAGCTTGTGCAAATTTCAGGCTTATCGCACGGGACGGACGTTTGGCTCGGCAATGCGCAAGAGCTTATTCAAAGCGGAACGTGTACGCTATCAGAAGTAATCGGCTGTCGCGACGACATTATGGTGTATTTAATTTACCGTGGTTTAGAGCCGTCATTAGCATTTAAAATTATGGAGTCCGTTCGTAAAGGAAAAGGATTGACGCCAGAATTTGAAGAAGAAATGCGCAAACATGATGTGCCAGAATGGTATATCGAATCATGTAAAAAAATTAAATACATGTTCCCGAAAGCGCACGCAGCGGCCTATGTTCTTATGGCGGTACGCATTGCGTACTTTAAAGTACATCACCCGCTTCTTTATTACGCATCGTACTTTACCGTACGTGCAGAAGACTTTGATTTAGACGCCATGATTCAAGGATCTGCGGCGATTCGTAAACGCATTGAGGAAATTCAGTCAAAAGGGCTTGATGCGTCTACGAAAGAGAAAAACTTGTTAACCGTACTTGAAATCGCGCTAGAAATGTGCGAACGAGGCTTTTCATTTAAAAATATTGATTTGTACCGTTCACAAGCAACGGAGTTCATTATTGACGGCAATTCGCTTATTCCACCGTTTAATGCGATTCCGGGACTTGGGACAAACGTTGCCCTCAGCATTGTGCGTGCTCGTGAGGAAGGCGAGTTTTTATCGAAAGAAGATTTACAACAACGTGGCAAAGTATCGAAAACGATTTTAGAATATCTTGAAAGTCGGGGTTGTTTACAGTCGCTACCCGATCACAATCAATTGTCGCTATTTTGAATGAGTTGCAATTTTTTTGCCAATATGTTATAGTTCTAGTGGAAATGGTAAAGATAATGCACACAAAGAGTGGGGAGACCCACTCTTTCGTATTGATTTGAGATTCCTTGCCGTTGCAAGGGATTTTCTTGCAGTTAGGAGGACCAATATGAAAAAAGTCACACACATCGTCGAGGAGCTCGTCACCCCGATTGTCACACATATGGGATTAGAACTTGTCGATATTGAATACGTGAAAGAGGGTAAAAATTGGTTTTTGCGTATTTTTATTGATTCACCAACGGGTGTTGATATCGATCAATGCGGTGTCGTAAGTGAACAGTTAAGTGAAAAACTCGATGAAATTGATCCTATACCGCACAATTACTTTTTAGAAGTATCATCACCAGGGGCAGAGCGTCCACTTAAAAAGGCGAAAGACTTCGAACGCGCCGTCGGAAAAAACGTTTACGTCAAAACGTATGAGCCAGTCGACGGTCAAAAAGAGTTTGAAGGATTGTTAACTGCATTTGATGGGCAAACCGTGACGGTAGAAGTGAAAGTGAAAACAAAGAAAAAAACAATCACGATTCCATATGAAAAAGTAGCTAGTGCACGGCTAGCTGTCATTTTTTCTTAATTCACATTAAAGGGGGACGACCGGTTCATGAATACAGAGTTGTTAGATGCTTTAACGGCGCTTGAGCGCGATAAAGGCATTAGTAAAGAAGTGTTAATTGAAGCGATAGAGGCGGCGATTGTGTCCGCTTATAAGCGCAACTTTAATCAAGCGCAAAACGTTCGTGTTGACTTTAATCAAGAAACGGGAACCATTCGCGTATTTGCTCGTAAAGAAGTCGTAGATGAGGTGTATGATTCACGTTTAGAAATTTCGCTTGACGAAGCGAAGCGAATCAACCCGAACTATCAAGTAGGAGATGTTGTTGAAATTGAAGTGACACCGAAAAATTTCGGACGCATCGCTGCCCAAACAGCGAAGCAAGTCGTCACGCAGCGCGTCCGCGAAGCAGAACGAGGCGTCATTTATGCTGAATTTGTCGATCGTGAAGAAGACATTATGACAGGCATTGTACAGCGGACAGACTCAAAATTTATTTACGTCAGTCTTGGTAAAATTGAAGCGTTGCTTCCGGTCAGCGAACAAATGCCGAATGAGACATATAAACCACATGATCGCATTAAAGTGTACATTACAAAGGTAGAAAAAACGACAAAAGGGCCACAAATTTACGTATCGCGCACGCATCCAGGGCTATTAAAACGATTGTTTGAATTAGAAGTGCCGGAAATTTATGACGGGACAGTCGAAATTAAGTCCGTTGCGCGCGAAGCGGGAGATCGCTCAAAAATCTCTGTTCATTCTGATAATCCAGAGGTCGATCCGGTTGGTGCATGCGTTGGACCAAAAGGGCAACGAGTACAAGCGATTGTAAACGAGCTAAAAGGCGAAAAAATCGATATCGTTCGTTGGTCTGCGGATCCGGTCGAATTTGTAGCCAATGCGTTAAGTCCATCTAAAGTGCTTGACGTCATCGTTAACGAAGAAGAAAAAGCGACAACGGTCATTGTACCGGATTATCAACTATCGCTTGCTATTGGAAAACGTGGGCAAAATGCTCGTTTAGCGGCGAAATTAACGAATTGGAAAATTGATATCAAAAGTCAATCTGAAGCGGAGCAACTAGGTATTTACCCTCGTTCTTCATCATCGTTCCAAGTTGACGAAGAGGAGATTAGTGAGGTGGAGTAATATGCCAAAAAAAATCCCGATGCGCAAATGTGTTGTTACAGGGGAAATGAAGCCAAAGAAAGAGCTTATTCGCATTGTTCGTTCGAAAGAAGGAGATGTGTCGATTGACCCGACGGGAAAAAAAGCAGGGCGTGGTGCGTACATCACGTTAAGTAAAGAATGTATTTTACTTGCCAAAAAGAAAAATACGCTTGCGCATCATTTAAAAGCGACCATTGACGATTCCATTTACGAACAGTTATTGCAGCTTGCTGAGAAGGAGAACGGAGAAACAAATGAATCATAAACCGTGGGCTTCTTTTCTCGGACTAGCGAATCGGGCGCGCAAAGTCATTTCGGGAGAAGAGCTTGTTGTAAAAGAAATTCAGCGTAAACGCGCGAAGCTTGTCATTTTATCGGAAGATGCGTCAGAAAACACGAGAAAAAAAATTTCCGATAAATGTTCGTTTTATCGCGTTCCGCTTTATTACGTGGACAATCGTCATGAATTAGGTGGGGCGATTGGAAAAGGAGCACGTGTTGTTGTAGCGATTACGGATGAAGGATTCGCACAAAAGTTGAAAACGATGCTCTAACATTTTGGGGGTGAATGTATGTCAAAAATGCGTGTATACGAGTATGCCAAAAAACATAATGTGTCAAGTAAAGACGTAATCCATAAACTAAAAGAAATGAACATCGATGTATCAAACCATATGACAATGATTGAAGCAGATGTTGTTGAGCAATTAGATCGTTCATTTAAAAACGGGCAAAAACAAGAACAAAAACAAGAAGCGAAAAAAGAAGAAAAGAAGGCACCAGTCAAAAAGCCTGTTTTAGAACAGTTTGAAGAAGATGAAGATGAAGTCATTCAAACGAAAGTGCCGATTAAAAAAGCAGTAGTAAAAAATCGCGAAGGGAAAAAACACGACTTGCAAATTCAACAAAAAGAAAAGAAAATTTTCAATAACAAAAAAAATAAAAAACAAAAACCTCAGCAAGCTCCACAACAAGACGTGCAAAAGAAAAAGGAAAAAGAGCTTCCGAAAAAAATTACATTTGAAGGTTCATTAACGGTTGCTGAACTAGCGAAAAAACTAGGTAAAGAGCCTTCTGAAATTATTAAAAAGCTATTTATGCTCGGCATTATCGCAACGATTAACAAAGATTTAGACAAAGATGCGATCGAGTTAATTTGCTCAGATTACGGTGTCGAAGTGGAAGAGAAAGTAACGATCGATGAAACAGAATTTGAGACAATTGAAATTGTCGATAATCCGGAAGATTTAGTCGAACGTCCGCCTGTCGTCACGATTATGGGACACGTTGACCACGGAAAAACAACGTTGCTTGACTCAATTCGTCACACGAAAGTAACGGAACAAGAGGCGGGCGGCATTACGCAACATATCGGTGCATATCAAGTCGTTGTTAACGGCAAAAAAATTACGTTTTTAGATACGCCTGGTCACGAAGCGTTCACAACGATGCGTGCACGCGGAGCGCAAGTGACAGACATCGTCATTCTTGTTGTCGCAGCAGATGACGGAGTGATGCCACAAACAGTTGAAGCGATTAACCATGCGAAAGCCGCAAAAGTTCCAATCATCGTCGCAGTCAATAAAATCGACAAGCCAACGGCAAACCCAGACCGCGTCATGCAAGAATTAATGGAGTACGAACTCGTTCCAGAAGAATGGGGCGGAGATACAATTTATTGTAAATTATCAGCGTTAACAGGAGAAGGAATTGACAACTTACTTGAAATGATTTTGCTTGTTAGCGAAATGGAAGAATTAAAAGCAAATCCAAATCGCCGTGCGACAGGAACGGTCATTGAAGCAAAATTAGATAAAGGTCGCGGACCAGTTGCTACCCTTCTCGTTCAATCTGGTACGTTGCGCGTCGGTGACCCGATTGTTGTCGGCTATACGTATGGACGCGTGCGGGCGATGACAAATGATCTCGGTCGTCGTGTGAAGGAAGCAGGTCCATCGACACCTGTCGAAATTACCGGATTAAACGAAGTACCGCAAGCGGGCGATCGCTTTATGGTATTTGAAGATGAGAAAAAAGCGCGTCAAATTGGTGAAGCGCGCGCGCAAAAACAAATTGTGCAACAACGGAGCGTCAAAGCGCGCGTAAGCCTAGATGACTTGTTTGAAAAAATTAAGCAAGGCGAAATGAAAGAATTAAACATCATCGTCAAAGCGGATGTACAAGGCTCCGTGGAAGCGCTCGTTGCGGCGTTGCAAAAAATTGAAGTAGAAGGTGTGCGCGTCAAAATTATTCACTCTGGTGTTGGAGCAGTGACGGAATACGACATTATGCTTGCATCTGCATCGAACGCGATTGTTATCGGCTTTAACGTTCGTCCGGATGCGAATGCTAAACGCGTTGCAGAAGCAGAAAAAGTAGACATTCGTCTCCACCGTATCATTTACAAAGTTATCGAAGAAATTGAAGCAGCGATGAAAGGTATGCTTGACCCAGAGTACGAAGAGAAAGTGATCGGTCAAGCAGAAGTTCGTCAAACGTTTAAAGTATCGAAAGTCGGCACAATTGCAGGATGCTATGTGACAGATGGAAAAATTACGCGTGATAGTAGCGTTCGCCTTATTCGTCAAGGCATCGTTGTTTATGAAGGACAAATCGATACATTAAAACGTTACAAAGACGATGTGAAAGAAGTGGCACAAGGATACGAGTGTGGTATAACGATTAAAAACTTTAATGATATTAAAGAAGGCGACATTATTGAAGCATATGTCATGCAAGAAGTGGCACGAAAATGATCGGGTACGTCGAATGTGAATGTATCATTTACGACGTTCAATCATTGAAACAAAAGCGAGCCGTGTTGCAACGCATTGTCACACGGCTCAAACAAAAATATAATATATCCGTAGCCGAAGTAGATTATCAAAACGTATGGCAACGAACGAAGCTTGGAATTGTAGCTATTACAGCTGAGCGGACAGCGACAGAACAAGAACTTCAACGTGCGTTGCAATTGATCGATTCGTTTCCAGAAATCGAGCGAACGGTTACAACATTTGAGTGGTTTTAATCGAGGTGATGATGATGAGTTTGCGAGCCACACGTGTAGGCGAACAAATGAAGAAAGAATTAAGTGATATTATCGGACGCAAACTGAAAGATCCACGTATCGGTTTCGTTACTGTAACGGATGTTCGAGTAACGGGCGATTTACAACAAGCAAAAGTGTATATTTCTGTTCTTGGAGATGAAGAACAAAAGAAAAATACGCTCAAAGGATTAGCAAAAGCAACGGGATTTATCCGTTCAGAAATTGGTCAGCGTATTCGTTTACGCAAGACGCCGGAAATTTACTTTGAAATTGATGAAACAATCGATTACGGACAACGCATTGAAAGTTTAATTAAACAAATTTCCGAAGAAAAAGAACATAAAGAAGAATAATGGATAGACATGGGTCTATCCATTTCCGCTATTTTAGAGGTGAAGTGATGGACGGAGTGTTATTGTTACATAAACCTGCTGGCATGACGTCGCACGATTGTGTCATGCGTATTCGTAAACTATTCCAAACGAAAAAAGTTGGTCATACAGGAACGCTCGATCCCGACGTATGCGGCGTATTGCCGATTTGTATCGGCAAAGCGACGAAAATTGTTGAACTATTAACAGCAGAGAAAAAAACGTATGAAGGGGAAGTGATGCTAGGAATAGCAACAACAACAGAAGATGCATCGGGTGATGTTGTTTCAATAAAATCGGTGGAGCGGCCGATCGCTCGTCATGAAATTGAACATGTATTTGATAAACTGACGGGGGAAATTGAACAAATCCCTCCGATGTATTCTGCAGTAAAAGTAAATGGGAAAAAATTATATGAGTACGCACGTGCAGGGATTGACGTTGAACGACCGAAACGAAACGTCTATATTTACGAGTTGCAACTCCTCGATCACAGACAAGTATTTGCAGGTGAGCGTATATCGTTTCGTTTTCGAGTGACGTGTAGTAAAGGGACATATGTGCGCACGCTTGCCGTTCAAATAGGCGAACAGCTTGGATATCCAGCACATATGTCCCATCTCGTTCGCACAGCGTCTGGATCGTTTACGCTTGATCAATGCGTGACGTTTGCGGATATTGAACAACATATAGAAAATGGTACAGCGCATACTTTGCTTTTGCCGATTGACCGAGCGTTAGCCCATTTGCCGACATACGTACTGAGCGATGAGGAAGAGAAAAAAGTAAAAAACGGGTCGGTTTTACCCGCCCTCTCTTCTATGCCTGCACATTTATTGATGATAAACAAGCAAGGCGAAGCGTTAGCGATTTACATGCCTCACCCGACAAAGCAAAGCTATATGAAACCTTTAAAAATATTGTAGGTGAAAACGATGAAAACGATTTGGCTGTCCCATCCGTTAAATCAAAAAAACGATGATCCGCTTGTCATGGCACTCGGGTATTTTGACGGTGTTCATCTTGGACATCAAAAAGTTATTCAGACGGCGAAGCGAATTGCCGACGATCATCAATACAAAAGTGCGGTCATGACGTTTCATCCACATCCGTCTGTCGTGCTTGGACGCTCACAGCAACATGTTCGTTTTATTACACCTTTAAAAGAAAAAGAAAACCAAATTGCAAAACTTGGGGTAGATTATTTATATATCGTTCAATTTACGCCTGAATTTGCTCATTTATTACCGCAACAATTTGTTGACGAATACATTATTGGGCTTGGTGTCAAACATGTGGTAGCTGGATTTGACTTTACGTACGGCCGTTTAGGGAAAGGAACGATGGAAACATTGCCGTTTCATTCCCGTGAACAATTTACGCAAACGGTCATTCCAAAACAGACGTTTGGTGAAGAAAAAATTAGTTCGACATATATTCGTCAATGTTTAGCTAAAGGGGACGTGGAACAGCTTCCATATTTGCTTGGGCGATTATATGAAGTGACAGGCACAGTAGTTCATGGGGATAAACGTGGGCGTACAATCGGATTTTCAACGGCAAATGTTGCGCTTGACGATGATTACATCATTCCGCGTATCGGGGTATATGCAGTAACGGTTACAATCAATGATCAAATGTGGACGGGAGTATGTAATGTTGGATATAAGCCGACATTTCATACGGAACAGCCGAAAGAGCCAACGATTGAAGTGCATTTATTCGATTTTTCAGCAAACATTTACGGTACGAGCGTATCGATCCAATGGCATAAACGATTGCGTGACGAACGGGCGTTTTCTTCTGTTCACGAGCTGATCGAACAAATTCACCGTGATGTTCGAGCGGCACGCGAATATTTTCAAAATCCCCTTGCATTTTATCGGAAAAACATGTATTCTATTTAATGTATGTTAACCATTGCTGGGCAATACGAGTCACCGCCGTTTGCTCGGTAATTGGGGCTGAAAAAAGAGGAGGTGAACAAGGATGGCATTAACACAAGAGCGTAAAAACGAGATCATCAACCAGTTCAAAATTCACGAAACTGACACAGGTTCTCCTGAAGTACAAGTTGCTATCCTTACAGAGCAAATTAACAACTTGAACGAACATTTACGCGTTCATCGCAAAGACCATCATTCTCGTCGCGGTCTTTTGAAAATGGTTGGTCGTCGTCGTAACTTACTTACGTACTTACGAAACAAAGATATCAACCGTTATCGTGAATTGATTAACAAACTCGGATTACGCCGATAAGTAAAAAGCGGGAGCATTCCCGCTTTTTATTAGTATTTGCACCGATATTTGATTATACTAAAACAAATACGATTTTTCATTTGTACATAGAGAGGGGTACTCGGTTTATATGGAACAAGAAAAACATGTGTTTTCGATCGACTGGGCGGGTCGGCCGTTAACCGTTGAAATTGGCGAATTAGCCAAACAAGCAAACGGCGCTGTATTAGTTCGCTACGGTGATACGGTCGTATTGAGCACAGCGACAGCGTCGAAAGAACCAAAAAGCGTGGATTTTTTCCCGTTAACAGTTAACTATGAAGAACGTTTATACGCTGTCGGTAAAATTCCAGGGGGATTTATTAAACGAGAAGGGCGTCCGAGCGAAAAAGCGATTTTAGCGAGCCGTCTCATCGATCGTCCGATTCGGCCACTATTTGCGGAAGGATTTCGTAACGAAGTGCAAGTTGTTAGCATGGTGATGAGCGTTGATCAAGACTGCTCACCAGAAATGGCAGCCATGTTTGGTTCTTCGTTAGCGTTAACGATTTCTGATATTCCTTTTGAAGGACCGATTGCAGGAGTGACAGTTGGTCGTGTCAATGGGGAGTTTGTCATTAACCCATCTGTCGCACAAATGGAACAAAGCGATATGCATCTTGTTGTTGCAGGGACAAAAGATGCGATTAACATGGTTGAAGCAGGAGCAAACGAAGTACCAGAGGAAGTCATGCTTGAAGCGATCATGTTTGGACATGAAGAAATTAAGCGGCTCATCGCCTTCCAAGAAGACATCGCGGAAAAAGTGGGCAAAGAAAAAATGGAAGTTGTCCTCTATGAACTTGACCCTCAGCTAGAAGCACATATTCGCGCTCGTGTCGAAGGCGAAGTGAAACGTGCAGTTCAAGTGCCTGAAAAATTAGCCCGTGAAGCAGCGATTGAACAATTAAAAGCGGAAGTTGTTGCTTCATATGAAGACCAAGAAGCAGACGAAGAAACGATTAAGCAAGTAAAAGAAATTTTATATAAACTTGTGAAAGAAGAAGTGCGTCGCTTAATTACAGAAGAAAAAGTACGCCCAGACGGACGAAAAGTCGATGAAATTCGCCCGCTTTCGTCAGCTGTTGGACTTTTACCACGCACGCACGGATCCGGCTTGTTTACACGCGGTCAAACGCAAGCGCTTAGCGTATGTACGCTTGGAGCACTTGGCGATGTGCAAATTTTAGATGGGCTTGGCATTGAAGAAACGAAACGGTTTATGCATCACTACAACTTCCCGCCATTCTCCGTTGGGGAAACAGGAGCAATGCGTGGACCAGGTCGTCGGGAAATTGGGCATGGAGCGCTTGGTGAGCGCGCGCTTGAACCGGTCATTCCGTCTGAAAAAGAGTTTCCATATACGATTCGTCTTGTATCTGAAGTGTTAGAGTCAAACGGTTCAACGTCTCAAGCGAGCATTTGTGCGAGCACGCTTGCTATGATGGATGCGGGAGTGCCAATTAAAGCACCGGTTGCTGGTATTGCGATGGGACTTGTGAAAAGTGGCGAACATTATACGATTTTAACGGACATTCAAGGCATGGAAGACCACCTTGGTGACATGGACTTTAAAGTGGCCGGTACGGAAAAAGGGGTTACCGCCTTGCAGATGGATATTAAAATTAAAGGATTGTCGCGTGAAATTTTAGAAGAAGCGTTGCAACAAGCGCGCAAAGGTCGCCTGGAAATTTTAAAACATATGATGCAAACGATTAGCGAACCGCGTAAAGAGTTGTCACCATATGCACCAAAAATTTTAACGATGCAAATTAATCCTGATAAAATTCGTGACGTCATCGGTCCAAGTGGAAAGCAAATTAACAAAATTATTGAAGAAACTGGCGTGAAAATTGATATTGAACAAGATGGAACCATTTTCATCTCATCAGTAAATGAAGAAATGAACAAAAAAGCGAAAAAGATTATAGAAGATATCGTTCGTGAAGTGGAAGTTGGACAAGTGTATTTAGGAAAAGTTAAGCGGATTGAAAAATTCGGGGCATTTGTCGAATTGTTTAGCGGAAAAGACGGTCTCGTGCACATTTCAGAATTAGCGGAGGAACGCGTCGGAAAAGTAGAAGATGTCGTTTCGATCGGTGATGAAATTTTAGTAAAGGTAACAGAAATCGATAAACAAGGCCGTGTCAACTTATCACGCAAGGCCGTGTTACGCGATCAAAAAGAAGCCGAGCAATAAAACCGGAGCCTTGGGTTCGCATCCCCTTGGCTTCTTTGCTGTGTGTAAAATTTTTGTGCGCTCGTTCTACCTTGTCCCTCTTACTCATACCCTTTTTATTAGAAAAGGAGGGGACGAAGCGTGCGGCGAGCGTTTTTTTTAACGATCATCATATGTGTGTCGGCCATAATTGTACAAAATCCTTGGACGACAACGTACATCCATGATTTACGGCATATGACGGTGGCAAAACAAGGTGATCCGTTATATATTCAAGTTATCGAACAGGCAAAACAATATAACATTCCTGCGCAAAATGCGAAAGTCGATCGTGTATGGAAAGCAATCCCTGGCTACAACGGATTAGAAGTAGATATTGAGGCATCATATAAGCAAATGAAACAAAATGGAACATTTTCTGAACAGCAGCTTGTATATAAACAAGTATCGCCGTCTATTCATTTGTCGGATTTACCTCCATCACCTATTTATCGGGGGCATCCAGATAAACCGATGGTCTCTTTTCTAATTAACGTTGCTTGGGGAAGCGAACATATCCCGAGCATGTTACATAATCTTGAAAAATACAACGTACGTGCCACGTTTTTTTTAGAAGGGCGTTGGGTAAAAGAAAACCCACAACTAGCAAAAATGATTGCTGATGCTGGTCATGAAATTGGCAATCATTCGTACAACCATCCAGATATGAAAACGATGAGTAAACAAGCGATTCGGGAACAAATCGTCAAAACGAACGATGCAATTGAAGCGGCAACAGGCATCAAGCCACGTTTATTCGCTCCGCCAAGCGGTAGCTATCGAGATGATGTTGTATATATCGCCCATGAGCTTGGGATGTATACGATTTTGTGGACGGTCGATACAATTGATTGGCAAAAACCAGCGCCTTCTGTTATAGTGGAACGAGTAACATCAAAAGTGCATAACGGAGCGATGATTTTAATGCATCCGACTGTATCAACGGTAAAGGCGTTAGAGCCGTTAATTCAATCATTACAAAAAAAAGAATACGCCATTGACAATGTGTCTACATTATTAAGTGAGGAAAGAATTGTAAAAAGTAGGAGGAAGGGACTTGATTAAAACATATACGTGTCAAAACGGGGTAAGAGTTGTACTCGAGCATATTCCAACTGTTCGCTCTGTGGCGATCGGAATTTGGATCGGCACAGGATCACGCAATGAAAACGAAAAAAACAATGGCATTTCGCATTTTCTTGAACATATGTTTTTCAAAGGAACGAAAACGCGTTCAGCTCGTGATATTGCGGAATCGTTTGATCGCATCGGCGGTCAAGTAAATGCGTTTACGTCAAAAGAATATACGTGCTACTATGCTAAAGTATTAGATACACATGCATCATTTGCTTTAGATATACTAGCCGATATGTTTTTCCACTCTACGTTTGTAGATGAAGAGTTACAAAAAGAAAAAAATGTCGTATTCGAAGAAATTAAAATGTATGAAGATACGCCAGATGATCTCGTCCATGACTTATTAAGCAAGGCAAGTTACGGAAATCATCCGCTCGGTTATCCGATTTTAGGAACGGAGCAAACGTTAGCAACGTTTACGGGGGATACGTTACGACAATATATGCATGAATCGTATACGCCCGATCGTGTTGTCATTTCAATCGCAGGAAATGTCGATGAGTCGTTCATTCAACAAGTCGAAGCTTACTTCGGCTCATTTACGAGACAAAAAGGTAACGATGCGCATATCGCACCAACGTTTTACCCGCATAAAATCGCGCGTAAAAAAGAGACAGAACAAGCGCACGTATGCATTGGATTTAATGGATTGCCAATTGGGCATGAAGATATTTATAGTTTAATTATTTTAAACAACATTTTAGGTGGAAGTATGAGTAGCCGTCTTTTCCAAGAAGTGCGTGAGCAACGTGGATTAGCTTATTCTGTTTTTTCTTACCATTCCGCCTATCGCGACGGAGGAATGATCACGATTTATGGGGGGACAGGAAGCCACCAGCTTGATCTTTTATTCGATACGATTCAACAAACGATTGAACAACTAAAACAAGATGGCATTACGGAAAAAGAGCTAGAAAATAGCAAAGAGCAAATGAAAGGGAACTTAATGTTAAGTTTAGAAAGTACAAATAGTCGTATGAGCCGAAATGGAAAAAATGAGCTGTTGCTCGGTCGTCATCGCTCGCTTGATGAAATCATTGAAAGCATTGATCGCGTGACAAAAGAAAGCGTTGACCGCATGGCGCAAACGATTTTTACAGACGATTTCTCCGTTGCGCTCATTAGTCCGGAAGGAACATTACCAAAAAGCCTGCAACAATAAACTTGCAGGCATTTTTTTATGCTCTTTTTTCTACAATGATAAAGAAAGGGGGACGTCGTATGCGATTAAGTGAATTAAGCGGGAAAGAAATTGTCGATATGAAGCGAGCAGAGCGTCTCGGTATTCTAGGACAAACGGATTTAGAAATCAATGAGCGAACGGGTCAAATTCAAGCGCTTTTAATTCCGACAACAAAATGGTTCGGTTTTCGGAAAGATGGGACAGATATACGCGTGCCGTGGAGTCGTGTAAAAAAGATCGGCTCTGATATGATTTTAATTGATGTCGATGACTAGACACCTGAAGGGGTGTCTTTTTTCATTTTCCGCTCACCGTTTTATGACCGATATCATAAGATGTGAAAGTAACGATGGGCAAAAAACTAGATGTATAAGAGGGTGAATGAACTCATGCTGACAGGAATGCACGTTGCGATCATCGGTGGGGACGCTCGGCAGCTTGAAGTCATTCGGAAATTGATGGAACTTGACGCGAGATTGTCACTTGTTGGCTTCGATCAATTAGACCATGGCTTTGCTGGGGTAACGAAAATGAAAATTCACGAAGTCGATTTCCACGAAGTGGATGCTATCATTTTACCTGTTCACGGAACGAGTATGGATGGTGAAATTCAAACGGTATTTTCAAACGAAAAAATGACGTTTACAGAAGAATTACTCCGCCAGACCCCGATGCATTGTACCGTTTACTCAGGGATTACCAACGACTATTTAGATCGTGTCGTTAAGTCGGTCGGACGAAAACATGTTCAACTATTCGAACGGGATGATGTCGCTATTTATAACTCGATTCCTACGGCAGAAGGAACGATCATGATGGTCATTCAACATACAGATGTGACAATTCATGGATCACGCGTTGCTGTTTTAGGGTTAGGGCGTGTAGGTATGACCGTTGCCCGAACGTTTGCGGCTTTAGGAGCGAAAGTAAAAGTGGGAGCCCGCCGCTCCGAACATTTAGCGCGCATTGCAGAGATGGCGCTCGAACCGTTTCATTTAAACGATTTAGAACAACACGTGAAAGATATTGACGTTTGTATTAATACGATCCCACATCCCGTTGTAACCGCAAGCGTCATTGCGAAAATGCCTGCTCATACGCTCATCATCGATTTAGCGTCAAAACCGGGCGGAACGGATTTTCGATATGCGGAAAAACGCGGCATTCAAGCATTATTAGCTCCAGGGCTTCCTGGTATTGTCGCTCCGAAAACAGCGGGGCAAATTGTCGCGAACGTATTGGCACAACTTCTTTCAGCAGATTTGAAAAAAAGAAAGGAGAATAAAAAATGAACGTACAAGGAAAGCGTATTGGCTTCGGTTTAACGGGATCACATTGCACATATGATGCGGTGATGCCGGAAATTGAAAAATTAATTGCTAAAGGGGCAGACGTCATTCCGATCGTTTCCTATACCGTACAATCGACAAATACCCGATTTGGCAAAGGAGAAGAATGGGTGAAAAAACTTGAAGAGATGACAGGTCATCAAGTCATTGATACAATTGTAAAGGCGGAGCCGTTAGGACCGAAATTACCGCTTGATTGTATGGTCATTGCACCGTTAACCGGAAATTCGATGAGCAAATTAGCGAACGCAATGACAGATTCTCCTGTACTAATGGCTGCGAAAGCGACGATGCGCAACCATCGTCCCGTTGTGATCGGCATTTCGACAAACGACGCGCTCGGTTTAAATGGAGTGAATTTAATGCGATTGATGGCGGCAAAAAATATTTACTTCATTCCATTTGGGCAAGATGATCCATTTAAAAAACCAAATTCGATGGTGGCTCATATGCCTTTACTGCTCGATACAGTAGAAGCAGCGCTAGAAGGTCGGCAAATTCAGCCGGTCATCGTTGAATATCGTCGCTCATAAATAAACAGTTGCAAGAAAATTTATAAAAAACGTCTCTCCTTTATGAATGAATGTGCTAAAATAAATGATATTAAAATTGTCTATCAGTTGGAAGGAGAAGAAGAGATGGAGCAAAAAGGATTACATGTCGCCGTCGTTGGCGCGACAGGAGCTGTCGGACAGCAAATGATTCAAACGTTAGAAAAAAGAAACTTCCCCATTGCTAAATTATCTTTACTTTCATCAGAGCGTTCAGCTGGAAAAAAAGTCATGTTTAAAGGTGAAGAAATTGAAGTGCAAGCCGCAAAGCCAGAAAGCTTTGAAGGTGTGCATATCGCATTATTTAGTGCAGGAGGAGCGGTATCGAAGCAACTTGCTCCTGAAGCGGTAAAGCGAGGGGCAATTGTTGTTGATAATACGAGCGCATTTCGCATGGACGAAAACGTTCCGCTCGTCGTTCCAGAAGTCAATGAAAACGATTTACATTGGCATAACGGCATTATCGCGAATCCGAACTGCTCAACGATTCAAATGGTCGTTGCGCTTGAGCCGATTCGTCAAGCATTTGGATTAAAACGCGTGATCGTCTCGACATATCAAGCAGTGTCAGGAGCAGGAGCACAAGCGGTAGAAGAGTTAAAAACGCAAACGGCGCATATGTTAAATGGAGAAGAAGTGACACCAGAAATTTTACCGGTGAAATCGGATCGTAAACATTATCCGATTGCATTTAACGCCATTCCACAAATTGATAAGTTTCAAGATAATGGGTTTACATTTGAAGAAATGAAAATGATTAATGAAACGAAAAAAATTATGCATATGCCTGAGTTAGAAGTAGCAGCAACGTGCGTACGCATTCCGGTGATGGTAGGGCATTCAGAATCCGTTTACATTGAAGTAGAAAAAGAAGGAGTAACGGTCGAGCAAATTCAGTCGCTCCTAAAAGAAGCACCGGGCGTGGTCTTGCAAGACGATCCAAGCGAACAACTTTATCCAATGCCGTTGTATGCAACAGGACAAAATGACGTATTCGTTGGTCGTATTCGCAAAGATTTACATCGCGATACAGGGTTCCATTTATGGATCGTTTCTGATAACTTGTTAAAAGGAGCGGCATGGAACTCTGTTCAAATTGCTGAAAGTCTTTTAAAATTAGGGATTGTGAAAGCGTAAAATCAGCATCGAGGTGTTGACGTTGAAAATTATCGTTCAAAAGTTTGGCGGTACGTCTGTTCGTGATGAACACGGCCGAAATTTAGCGCGTAAACATATTGAAAAAGCGTTGGGAGACGGATATAAAGTTGTTGTCGTCGTTTCAGCGATGGGGCGAAAAGGAGATCCGTATGCAACGGATACGCTCCTTAGCCTCATTGACGGAGCCAATGCATATGTGACAAACCGTGAAAAAGATTTATTAATGGCGTGTGGGGAAATCATTTCAAGCGTCGTTTTTACAAACATGTTAAACAAACATGGGGTCAAAGCGACAGCCTTTACCGGAGCACAAGCGGGCTTTCGTACGAACAATGATCATACGAATGCAAAAATTATCGATATGCGTTGTGAGCGGTTGTTGCGTGCGCTAAAAGAGCATGATGTTGTCGTTGTCGCAGGTTTCCAAGGTGCTACTGAAAACGGAGATGTGACAACGATTGGACGCGGTGGGAGCGACACATCAGCAGCCGCACTCGGCGCTGCACTAGGTGCGGAATGGATTGACATTTTTACCGACGTCGAAGGTGTGATGACAGCAGACCCACGTATTGTAGAAAATGCACGACCACTTGATGTCGTGACATATACAGAAATTTGCAATATGGCATATCAAGGGGCAAAAGTCATTCATCCACGTGCGGTCGAAATTGCGATGCAAGCGAAAGTACCTCTGCGCATTCGTTCGACGTATTCTGATGCCCCAGGGACACTTGTCACATCGATTGGGAAAAAAGGAAGCGATGTGAAAGAGCGATTAGTGACAGGAATTGCTCACGTTTCAAACATTACGCAAATTAAAGTGCCAGCAAAAGAGGGACATTACGATTTACAAGCGGAAGTATTTAAAGCAATGGCGAACGAAGGAATTAGTGTCGACTTCATTAACATTTCACCGAACGGGGTCGTATATACCGTATCGAGCGAGGTGGCAGATCGCGCCATTGCGACGTTGCAAAAGCTTGGCTATGAACCAACTGTCACGCGCGGTTGCGCGAAAGTATCGACTGTTGGGGCAGGCATTGCCGGTGTTCCGGGGGTAACAGCGAAAATTGTTACTGCGTTATCCGAACGTGGCATTCAAATTTTACAATCAGCTGATAGCCATACAACCATTTGGGTACTGGTGAAAGAAGAACATTTAAAAGAAGCGGTGAATGCATTGCACGATGCATTTCAACTTGCCGAACAGAAACAATACGATTTTAGTTAGGAGTGAAAAATTGTGGTTCAATTTGGTCAAATTGCCACAGCGATGGTCACCCCATTTGACAATAAAGGGAACATCGATTTTGCGAAAACGACGCAATTAGTCAATTATTTAATTGAAAACGGTACGGATTCACTTGTTGTCGCTGGAACGACAGGAGAATCGCCAACGTTAACGACTGAGGAAAAGTTGGCGCTTTTTCGCCACGTTGTCGAAGTTGTTAACGGGCGCGTACCTGTCATTGCAGGAACAGGAAGCAACAATACGCGTGCATCGATTGAACTAACGAAAAAGGCAGAAGAAATCGGTGTCGATGCCGTTATGATCGTCGCACCTTATTACAATAAGCCAAATCAAGAAGGCATTTATCAGCATTACAAAGCGATTGCGGAGAGCACGTCTTTGCCCGTCATGGTGTATAACATTCCGGGTCGGGCGGTCGTCAATATTTCTGTTGAAACGATCGTTCGTCTTTCCGAAATTCCAAACATCGTAGCCGTCAAAGATGCCAGCGGCAATTTAGATGCGATGACGGAAATTATTGCAAAAACGCGCGATGATTTCATGTTGTATAGCGGAGATGATGGCTTGACGCTTCCTGTGTTAGCGATTGGCGGAAAGGGTGTTGTTTCCGTGGCCTCGCATATTATCGGCAATGAAATGAAAGAAATGATGGAAGCTTTCATGCGTGGAGACAATAAAAAAGCGGCAGCGATGCATCAACAGCTATTACCGATCATGAAAGCATTATTTGCTGCGCCAAGCCCTGTGCCAGTAAAAACGGCGTTACAGTTGAAGGGATTAGATGTTGGTTCTGTTCGACTTCCACTTGTGCCACTTACTGAATCAGAACGTTTGCAATTGATGCATGTGTTACAAGGTTAAAAGAAAGGGAATTCATCCCTTTCTTTTTTATTGTTGAATCAGTTATAATGGATGTAAGTGACTTTGAGCGGGTGAGTTTGGTTGACTGTAGGAGGATTTAAGATGAAACAAGCAGAGAAAATTCGTGTGTTTGCCCTCGGCGGTGTTGGAGAGGTAGGAAAAAATATGTATGTCGTCGAGGTCGACGAAGACATTTTCGTCCTTGATGCAGGTCTTATGTTTCCGGAGGACGAAATGTTCGGTATTGATATGGTCATTCCTGATATTTCGTACTTAGTTGAACAACAAGAACGTATTCGTGGCATTTTCTTAACGCACGGTCATGACGATCATATTGGCGCTATTGCGTACGTGTTGCGAAAAATTACTGTACCTGTGTACGGGGCAAAATTGACGCTTGCGCTCATGGAAGAAAAATTAAAAGAGCAAGGGATTACATCGAAAGCGAAGCGCATCGAAATACATGCTGACAGCGAGATCGTATTTGAAAAAGCTATCATATCATTTTTCCAAACGAATCATAGCATTCCAGATTGTCTAGGGGTAAGTATTCAAACATCGCAAGGTGCCATCGTATATACGAGCGATTTTAAATTTGATCAAACGCCTGTTGGCATATGCCGTACCGATTTCGGTAAAATGGCACAAATTGGGGCGAAAGGTGTACTTTGTTTATTATCAGATAGCACAAACGCAGAAAAGCCGGGATATACAGGTTCTGAAGCGGTTGTTGGTCAAGAGATTTCCGACGTCATTTACAATGCGCAAGGTCGTGTGATCGTTGCTTGTTTTGCATCAAATATTACGCGCATTCAACAAGTGTTGCACGCTGCTCGTGATCATCGGCGAAAAGTGGTGATTATGAGCCGTCATATGCATAAGGTGATCGATATCGCGGTGCGTCTCGGATATTTGAAATTGGATGAAAACATGATCATTTCGATGAGTGAAGTAGATCGTTACCACGATCGTGACTTAGTCATTTTAACGACAGGCAATCAAGGAGAACCGATGGCAGCACTAGCGCGCATGGCGAAACAAGCACATAAATATATCAACATTAAAGAAGGGGACACGGTCATCGTTGCTTCTTCTCCAATGCCAGGTCATGAACTATTTATTGCTCGAACGATTGATGCATTATATCGTGCAGGAGCAAATGTCGTATACGGACAACGCCAAGTTCATGTGTCTGGACACGGATATCAGGAAGAATTAAAGTTAATGTTAAATTTTATGAAGCCAAAATATTTTATCCCGGTGCACGGAGAATTTCGTATGCAAAAAGCGCATGGAAAAATCGCCCAAGCTGTCGGCATTCGCCAAGATGCGATCTTTTTGATTGAAAAAGGAGAAGTAATCGAATTTCGTAACGGTTACGCCCGTTTCGGTGGAAAAGTACCGAGTGGCCAAATTTTAATTGACGGATTGGGCATTGGTGATGTAGGGAATATTGTGTTGCGCGATCGTCGCCTACTTTCACAAGATGGAATAATGATCGTTGTTGTGACGTTAAGTAAACAAGATAAGCGGATCGTTGCTGGCCCGGAAATGATTTCACGCGGTTTCGTATATGTGCGCGAATCGGAAACGCTGTTTGGGGAGTCTGTAAAAATTGTGAAAGAGATTGTAGAAAAGAGTATGGAAGACTACGTCATTGAATGGTCTTCATTAAAAACAAACATTCGTGATGCACTTAGCCAATATTTATTTGAAAAAACAAAACGAAAACCGATGATTTTACCAATTATTATGGAAGTATAAAACAACATGCTCAAAGTCAAGAAAACACCTGCGACACGCAGGTGTTTTTTGTATGAACATGTCGATGTTCACGTATACTAACGACATCACGCAACAGAAAGGGGATTGTTATTGTTATGGAAGAACGAGATATATCTCAAGAGGAAACGAAGCCGTCTCCAGCAGAAAATATTGTTCAGCTCGGCCAAACGAATGTTCCGCAACTTTCTTCTGATTCAACGATTCATTGTTTAACGATCGTTGGGCAAATTGAAGGGCACATTCAATTACCGCCGCAAAATAAAACGACAAAGTACGAACATATTATTCCACAAATTGTGGCCATCGAGCAAAACCCTAATATTGAAGGACTGCTCGTCGTATTAAATACAGTAGGTGGTGATGTCGAAGCAGGGTTAGCTATTGCAGAAATGTTAGCCTCGATGTCCAAACCAACTGTTTCGATTGTTCTCGGTGGAGGCCATTCAATTGGTGTGCCGATTGCGGTATCGTGCGACTATTCGTTTATCGCAGAAACGGCAACGATGACGATTCACCCGATTCGCCTCACAGGTCTTGTTATCGGCGTGCCGCAAACGTTTGAGTATTTAGATAAAATGCAAGAGCGCGTCGTGAACTTTGTTGTGAAACATTCAAACATTAGTGAAGAAAAATTTAAAGAACTCATGTTTTCTAAAGGCAATTTAACGCGTGATATCGGAACGAATGTGGTAGGAACAGATGCTGTGAAGTACGGTTTAATTGATGAAGTCGGAGGACTGTCACAGGCGATGTATAAATTACGAGAACTTATTGACCGTTCTAATCAAAAAGGGGCAATGTTACAATGATTTTACATACCATCGTTCCAGAGTTTTTAGTTTTTCAAACAAACGAAACGGAGTATAGAAAACACCGCACCGTTCAATGTAACGGAGTGACGTTACTTGTGCAACAAACAGAAACGAATGAGTATGAAATTGTGCGTGTATTAAGTAGCGATCCAAAACATTATTTGACGTATGAACCAGGCACAAAACTTCATGCGACATCACTACAATTTATGGTATAATAAGAACAAGCAGCCACGCTTCTCTGTTGGCTGCTTTTTCATCTTACATGTTGGAGTGGGCGAAATGGGAAAGAAAAATAAGCGTCGCACAAACAAACAAGATCAATGGAAAAAAACGTTACGCTTCGAGTTAATCGGTTTAACGATGTTAGCATGTACGGTCATTGCGATGGCGAATGTCGGAGCCGTCGGACGTTCGCTCGTTTTTGCTACCCGTTTTTTTATGGGCGAGTGGTATATCGTTGCGTTATTAGGGGCGCTTTTGACGTCGCTATATGTCATTTGGAAGCGTGCATGGCCTTCATTTTTTCACCGTATTCTTGTCGGTTTGTATTTGATTATCTTTTCATTATTGTTGTTTAGCCATGAAACGCTGTTTCACATTTTATCACGCAATGGGAAATTAGTAAATCCAAGCATTATTCGAACAACATGGGAATTATTTTGGGCAGATGTGCGTGGGGAAAGTGGCTCTTTCTCTGATTTAGGCGGTGGGATGCTTGGCGCTTTACTGTATACGATAAGCTACTATTTATTTGATCAATTAGGGACAAAATGGATTGCTTCATTGTTGCTAGTCATTGGTGTGTTGCTTCTCACAGGTAAAACGTTGCGTGATACAGCTGGCAAAGGAATAGAGTGGTTCCTTTCGTTTATGCGGACGCAAACAACGGCTGTCATCGCTGATGTTCGTTCGTTTTTGAATCGTCCGAAAAAAGAAAAACAACAGCAACCGCATATTGAAGTAGTGACGGCACTCGAAGAAAAGGAAGACAAAGAAGAAGAGGAAGAAACTATGGTCGAAGGGCCTGTCATTTCCAATTTTCACGAAGTGGTTGAAAAAGAACACCCGATCGCATTTATGCAAACACATGAAACAGATTATACGTTGCCGCCTGTTGACTTGCTTTCTCCACCAAAGGCTGTTGATCAATCGAGAGAAAAAGAAAGTATTTATGAAAATGCTCGCAAACTTGAAAAAACGTTCCAAAGTTTTGGTGTAAAGGCAAAAGTAACAAAAGTGCATATTGGACCAGCTGTCACAAGATATGAAGTGTATCCAGATGTTGGTGTGAAAGTAAGTAAAATTGTTAGTTTAAGTGACGATTTAGCACTCGCCCTAGCGGCAAAAGATATTCGCATTGAAGCACCGATTCCAGGAAAATCAGCGATCGGAATTGAAGTGCCAAATGAGGAAATTGCGATGGTTTCTTTACGTGAAGTGTTAGAGGCGAAAGAAGCAGATAAGAAAGAGGCAAAGCTGTTAATTGGACTTGGCCGTGACATCTCCGGACAAGCGGTGCTTGCTGAACTGAATAAAATGCCACATTTACTTGTTGCGGGAGCGACAGGAAGCGGGAAAAGTGTATGTATTAATGCCATTATTGTTAGTTTACTCATGCGCACGAAACCTCATGAAGTAAAAATGATGATGATTGATCCGAAAATGGTGGAGTTAAGTGTATATAATGGTATTCCGCATCTGCTTTCTCCGGTCGTAACCGATCCGAAAAAAGCGTCTCAAGCATTAAAAAAAGTAGTGAGCGAAATGGAGCGACGATATGAATTATTTTCGCACACAGGCACGCGCAATATTGAAGGGTATAACGAATATATTGAGCGGCATAATGAAACAGCGGAAACGAAGCAACCTCTGTTGCCGTATATTGTTGTCATTGTTGATGAGCTCGCGGATTTAATGATGGTTGCCTCAAGCGATGTAGAAGATTCCATTACCCGTCTTGCCCAAATGGCACGTGCGGCAGGCATTCATTTAATTATCGCAACACAGCGTCCATCCGTCGATGTGATTACAGGTGTCATTAAGGCAAACATTCCATCTCGCATCGCGTTTAGCGTATCGTCACAAACCGATTCGCGTACGATTTTAGATATGGGAGGAGCTGAAAAATTACTTGGGCGTGGTGACATGCTCTTTTTACCTGTCGGTGCTTCCAAACCTGTTCGCGTGCAAGGTGCTTTTGTGTCCGATCAAGAAGTAGAAAACATCGTGCAATACGTCATTTCACAACAAAAAGCACAATACGAAGAAACGATGATGGCGCAAGATGATGAACCGCAAGAAGCGTTCGATGATGAGTTGTTTGATGAAGCGGTCCAGCTCGTCATTGACATGCAAAGTGCATCCGTTTCGATGTTGCAACGACGATTCCGCATCGGTTATAACCGGGCTGCACGCTTAATTGATGCAATGGAAGCGCGTGGCATCGTCGGACCTTATGAAGGAAGTAAACCGCGCGCTGTGCTCGTATCGTCAAATGATGAAGCAAAAACGTCGTAAAAGAGGCTGAAAAATAAGCCTCTTTTTTGTATAAACGGGACATAATAATGATATATTATTACAATCGCTTACATATTATTTCTTACGACTTTTTTCGACATTTTTTTTATTCACTATTTATTTATAGATGAAAAAATGTTATATTATTAATAAGAAATTTGTCTAACATCAGATGTCTGATATCTAAGGTGGGGGATGGTGAATGTCTGTTAAAACAGATCATCGACACTTATATTTACAAGTCATTGATCGGATTAAAAAGGATATTGAGCAAGGGGTATACAAGGAAAAGGAAAAACTTCCTTCTGAATTTGAATTAGCAAAACAATTAGGAGTTAGCCGAGCAACGTTGCGTGAAGCATTACGAGTATTAGAAGAAGAAAACGTCATCATCCGCCGCCACGGTGTTGGGACATTTGTGAGTTCCCGGCCGATGTTTACGTCAGGTATTGAACAGCTAAGTAGCGTGACGGAGATGATTCGCCAAGCTGGACGCAAACCAGGAACGATCTTTTTATCTTCTTCCATTCAGAAACCGACTGAAGATGATATAAAGCGCTTTCAATGTCATAAAGAGGAAGATTTACTTGTTGTTGAGCGGGTGCGAACTGCGAATAACGAGCCGGTCGTTTACTGCATTGATAAAGTACCTTGTAAATATTTACCTAAAGGAATTGCTTATGAAAATGAGTCGTTATTAGAAATATTACATAATGAAGCGAATCGGTATATCGCGTATGCTGTTACCCACATCGAACCGCTCGGTTATCATGAAAAAGTGTCACCGATTTTGCAATGTGAGCCAGAAACAGCACTTTTAGTTTTAAAACAAATGCATTTTGATGAAAATGACGAACCTATTTTATACTCGATTGACTATTTCAAATCAGATAAGTTTAGCTTTCACGTTTTACGGAAACGTGTGTAACTTATAAAAGTGCTTATCCTATTAAGGAGGTGACATTGGAGGGAGAAGGATATTTTACATTTCACTTTTTACTCATCCATATTTTAAAACTGAGGGGGTAATGATTTATGAAGAAAAAACGTTTTGGATTGTCGATGTCTTTATTATTGACTGCTGGCATGCTTCTTGGCGGTTGCGGACAAGCAAAAGAAGAGCCGAAAAAAGAAGAAGGAAAAGCGTCTGAGTTTAGCGTAGCGATGGTTACAGACGTAGGTGGAATTGACGACAAATCGTTCAACCAATCTGCATGGGAAGGTTTGCAAAAATTTGGTGAAGAAAACGGCTTGAAAAAAGGAAAAGGTGGCTATGACTATTTACAGTCACAAAGCGATGCGGATTATGCAACAAACTTAAATAAACTTGTACGTAACGATTTTGATCTTATTTTCGGAATCGGTTTCTTAATGACAGATGCCATTACAGAGATTGCAGACCAAAAACCAGATAACAAATTTGCGATCGTTGATAGCGTTGTTGAAAAACCGAACGTTGCAAGCATTACATTTAAAGAGCATGAAGGCTCATTCCTTGTCGGTGTTGTTGCAGGTTTAATGACAAAAACAAATAAAATCGGTTTCGTTGGTGGTATGGAAATTCCATTAATTGAAAAATTCGAAAGCGGTTTCCGTGCTGGCGTAAAGGCTGTAAATCCGAAAGCAACAGTTGAAGTGCAATACGCAGGTGCATTTGACAAAGCGGATAAAGGAAAAGCCATTGCTTCGAGTATGTACGCTTCTGGCATTGACGTGATTTATCATGCTGCTGGTGCGACAGGAAACGGTGTATTCTCTGAAGCGATTGACTTGAAAAAACAAGATCCAAACAAAGAAATTTGGGTCATCGGTGTTGACCGCGACCAATATGAAGAAGGAAAAGTACCTGGAACAGATAAAAGTGTAACATTAACATCTATGGTGAAACGTGTTGACGTTGCTGTATATGACTTAGCGACAAAAACGAAAGATGGCAACTTCCCAGGCGGTCAAGCAGTTGAATACGGCTTAAAAGAAGATGGGGTAGGTATTGCGCCAACAACAAAAAACAATGTTCCTGAAGACGTGTTGAAAAAAGTTGATGAGTGGAAACAAAAAATTATTAACGGCGAAGTAAAAGTACCTACAACTCGCGACGAATATAAACAATTTGAAGCTTCTCTATAATTTCTTGTTCTCCGAAGGGAAGTCCTTCGGAGAACCACTAAATGAAAAGTTGCAACATGTTGCAGCTTTTCATTTAGTGATGTAAACCATGCTCATATAAGGAGTGGATCACGTTTGGAATACGTAATTGAGATGCTGAACATCCGCAAAGTTTTTGGGAATTTTGTGGCGAATGATAACATTACGTTGCAACTGAAAAAAGGAGAAATTCATGCGCTATTAGGTGAAAACGGTGCAGGAAAATCAACATTAATGAACGTGTTATTCGGTTTATATCAACCGGATGGCGGGGAAATTCGTGTCAAAGGGAAAAAAGTAAATATTGCAAACCCGAACGTTGCCAACGACTTAGGGATTGGGATGGTACACCAACATTTTATGCTTGTTGATACGTTTACGGTAACAGAAAACATTATTTTAGGAAGTGAGCCGACAAAAGGCGGACAAATTGACATTGAAAAGGCAGAAAAAGAAGTGCGCGAGCTTTCTGAACGTTATGGTTTAGCAGTTGATCCGAAAGCGAAAATCGCTGACATTTCTGTCGGTATGCAACAACGTGTAGAAATTTTAAAAACGTTATATCGCGGAGCAGATATTTTAATTTTTGACGAACCGACAGCTGTGTTAACACCACAAGAAATCCAAGAACTTATCCAAATTATGAAAGCGCTTGTACGCGAAGGAAAATCCATTATTTTAATTACGCACAAATTAAAAGAAATTATGGAAGTTTGTGACCGCGTCACCGTTATTCGTCGCGGAAAAGGCATTGGCACATTGAATGTATCGGAAACAAATCCGAACGAACTCGCTTCATTAATGGTTGGACGTGAAGTGCATTTCAAAACAGAAAAACAACCACCGAAAGTCGGAAAACCTGTTCTTGAAATTGAAAATTTAGTCGTGAAAGATTCACGCGGAATTACCGCTGTTGATCATTTAAATTTAACGGTACATGCAGGAGAAATTGTCGGCATTGCAGGGGTAGACGGAAATGGACAGACGGAGCTTATTGAAGCGATCACAGGCTTAATTAAATCAGAGTCAGGCTCCATTCGTTTAAATGGTAAAGAAATTCGCAATTTAACACCGCGTCAAATTACAGAAACAGGTGTAGGACACATTCCACAAGACCGTCATAAACATGGTCTCGTGCTCGACTTCCCAATCGGAGAAAATATGGTACTCCAAACATACTATAAGGAACCATATTCAAAACGCGGTATTTTGAACTTTAAAGCCATTTACGATAAAGCGCGTCAGCTTATTCAAGAGTTCGACGTTCGTACGCCTGATGAATATACAAAGGCGCGAGCTTTATCAGGAGGAAACCAACAAAAAGCGATTATCGGGCGCGAAGTAGATCGCGATCCGGATCTACTCATTGCAGCGCAACCGACACGCGGGCTCGACGTTGGGGCGATTGAGTTCATTCACAAACGTCTTATCGAACAACGTGATAAAGGAAAAGCGGTGTTGCTCGTTTCGTTTGAATTAGATGAAATTATGAATGTCAGCGATCGCATTGCTGTCATTTATGAAGGAAAAATTGTTGCCATTGTCGATCCGAAAGAAACGACAGAACAAGAGCTCGGCTTATTGATGGCAGGAAGCAAACGGAAGGAAGCAGGTGTATCATCATGAGTGAAAATCGTTTAACGAATATTCTCGTCCCTGTTTTTGCGGTTATTCTTGGAATTATCGCTGGTGCAATTGTCATGATTGTTAGTGGATATGACCCAATTGCCGGGTATTCTGCTTTATTGTACGGCGCTTTTGGTGATCGATATTACATTGGAGAAACGATTCGTCAAGTTACGCCGTATATTTTAGCAGGTTTAGCTGTTGCGTTCGCTTTTCGCACAGGGCTATTTAATATCGGTGTAGAAGGACAGCTTATTGTTGGTTGGCTAGCTGCTGTTTGGGTTGGTGTGGCGTTTGAACTACCAAAAGTCATTCATTTGCCGCTCGCAATCATTGCAGCCGGAGCAGCTGGGGCACTTTGGGGATTCATTCCAGGCTTTTTAAAAGCACGTTTCCGTGTTCATGAAGTTATCGTCACAATTATGATGAACTATATTGCGCTATACGTATCGAATGCGGTCATTCGTTCTGTTTTATCTGATCAAGGATTTAAATCAGAAAAAATTCATCCGTCAGCATCGTTACGTTCAGAGTTTTTACAATCGTTGACAGATTACTCTACGCTTCATTACGGCATTATTATTTCGTTAATTGCGGCTGTCGTCATGTGGTTTTTGCTTGAGAAAACAACGACAGGGTATGAACTTCGTGCCGTCGGTTTTAACCAACATGCATCGCATTATGCGGGTATGAACGTCAATCGTAATATTATATTAGCGATGGTTATTTCAGGGGCATTCGCAGGTATCGCTGGGGCGATGGAAGGATTAGGAACGTTTGAAAACGTCTCTGTCAAAGCTGGGTTTACCGGAGTCGGATTTGATGGAATCGCGGTCGCTCTTCTTGGCGGAAATCATGCATTTGGAATTATTTTAGCAGCCGTCCTCTTTGGGGCTTTAAAAGTCGGAGCGCTTGAAATGCCATCAGCAGCCGATGTGCCGACAGAGCTTGTTGATATTGTCATTGCGTTAATTATTTTCTTCGTGGCTTCAAGCTACTTAATTCGTCTTGTGCTTACGCGCTTCAAAAAGGAGGGAAAATAAATGTTGAACATCCTTGAAATTATTATTCCTTCCGCGATTTTTTTTGCGGCACCGCTCATTTTTACGGCGCTTGGTGGCGTATTTAGTGAACGCTCCGGTGTTGTAAATATCGGATTAGAAGGGTTAATGGTCATCGGCGCGTTTACTGGTGTAGTGTTTAACTTAACATTTGCCGATCAATTCGGACAATTAACACCATGGCTTGCTATGCTTGTGGCGATGGTTGTTGCGTCTATTTTCTCGCTTATGCATGCGGTAGCAGCCATCTCGCTTCGCGCTGATCAAGTCGTTAGTGGGGTAGCTATCAACTTTTTAGCGTTAGGATTATCGTTGTTTCTTGTAAAAATGTGGTATGGGAAAGGCCAAACAGACCAAGTGCAAGTTGGGTTCGATAAAATCGATATTCCGATTTTAAGCAAAATTCCAGTCATCGGTCCGATTTTATTCTCAAACGGATATTTGCCATCTTATTTAGCGATTGTACTCGCGTTTGTTGTATGGTACGTCATTTACAAAACGCCGTTTGGGCTTCGTCTTCGTGCGGTTGGAGAACATCCGATGGCGGCGGATACAATGGGAATTAACGTAGCAAAAATGCGTTACATCGCGGTGATGTTAAGTGGTGCACTCGCTGGAATTGGCGGTTCCATTTATGCAACAATCATTTCACGTGATTTTAGCCATGCGACAATTTCTGGTCAAGGATTTATGGCGCTTGCTGCGATGATTTTCGGAAAATGGCATCCGCTTGGTGCGATGGGAGCGGCCCTTTTCTTTGGATTTGCACAAAGTTTAAGTATCGTTGGGCAAGCGATTCCGTTTTTGAAAAACGTACCGACTGTTTATTTGCTCATTTTACCGTATGCCTTAACGATTTTAGCGCTAACTGGCTTTATCGGACGAGCAGATGCGCCAAAAGCGCTCGGTACGCCTTATGTAAAAGGAAAACGTTAATGGCAAAAGACTTCGGGGTGTCCCGAAGTCTTTTTTTCACGTCTTTGATCGCGCATAATAAAAGCAAGGAGGGGATTTCATTGCATAAATTAGTTGATCAATTATTTTTTGAATTGCAGCGTCCGGTAACGATTGAATCACGTGATTTTGAATTGCTTGCATATAGCGGCCATCATGATCAAACGGACGAAGTACGCATGCGCACGATTTTAAGTAAAAGAGCGTCTGCCCACGTCTTTCAATATTTACACGAGCATGGATGGATGAAAAAAATTGAACAGGCAGACGGAGTTGTTAGCATCCCTCCACTTCCCGATATTGATCTTGGTGCTCGCGCGGTCGTTTGTTTAAAACACGGAGGGAAAGTGTATGGCTATCTTTGGGTGCAGGCGTCGTTTCACGATTTGACAGAGGAACAGCGAAAACGAATCGAAGACGTAGCAAAAGAAGCGGCACATATGTTACATGAACAAATAGGAAAACGTTATAAACGTCAAGAAGAAATCAACGACCTTTTTCTCCGTTTTATTCAATATCGTGACATAAGTGAGCGTGATGTTCAAATGGAAGCCCAGCTACTTGGTGTGACGCTCCCTTCGTCATTTGCTGTTTCCGCTCTATATGTTCAGAAGAATGAAAAGAAAGATGACATTCGTCAATACGTGACGTTTATAACAAGAACAACGCATGTCCCGACTTTTTTTATCGAACATCATCATCCATTTTTACTTATTGTGGGGGGGACGCCAACACAACGACCGATTGATGTGGTAAAAATGATAATTACAAAATTACAACAAGACTTTCGGTGTGAGATGGATCGTGACGTTATTGTTGGAATCGGCAATGAGTATAACGGTTTGCAACGGTTGCGTGATAGCTACAAAGAAGCGATGGAAGTTATTCATTTAAAAAGACATATGGATGAGTATTTACCACATGCTTACGGTGATTTAGGGATTTATCGCATCATTCCATTCATATACGAACAATATAAGCAACGTCGCTATAAAAACGAAGCATTAACAAAACTAAAAAAGCACGATGAACAACATGGGACGGACTTTTTGCACACGCTTCGTGCATACATTCAACATGACTGCAATATAAAGCAAACAGCCGAAAGTTTATACATTCATCCCAACACGTTGCATTATCGACTAAAACGCATGCAGGCAATTACGAATCTACCGCTTCATGATTTTGAGCAACGAATGATGTTGTACATTGATCTCCTTTTATACAAATATAAGGAAGATGTTGTGGATGAACAACAAAAATAAGTAGAAATGATTATATGTAAACGACAAACAATTTTCAGAAAGTATAAATTATAATGAATCGTAGAATATGTGACAAATTCGTGAAAGGATCGATGCATGTGACAGTACCATACAAACATGAACCATTTACAAACTTTACGCTTGAACATGAAGCAGAAGCGTTTCGTGAAGCGCTTGCTTATGTTGAAACACAACTTGGACAAGAATATCCGCTTATCATCGGGGGAAGACGGGTCGTCACCGAAGAAAAAGTGGTGTCGACGAATCCAGCGAATAAACGACAAGTTGTTGGCGTTGTGTCGAAAGCGACGAAAGCGCTTGCTGATGAAGCGATGTCTGCTGCACTTTCTGCGTTTGAAACGTGGAAGCGCGTGTCACCACAGGCGCGTGCCGATGTGTTACTTCGTGCCGCAGCTATATTAAGAAGAAGAAAACATGAATTTTCAGCATGGCTAGTGAAGGAAGTCGGTAAGCCGTGGAAAGAAGCAGATGCCGATACCGCAGAAGCAATTGACTTTTTAGAGTATTATGCTCGGCAAATGATTTCTCTTTCAGAAGGTGTGCCCGTATTGAGCCGACCGGGAGAAACAAACCGCTTTTTTTATGTACCGCTTGGCGTCGGTTTAATTATTTCGCCATTTAACTTCCCGCTTGCGATTATGGCTGGAACGACAGTGGCTGCCATTGTGACAGGAAACACAGTTATTTTACGACCATCTGATCGTGCGCCAATTGTCGCTGCAAAATTTGTTGAGCTTATGGAAGAAGCCGGTCTGCCAGAAGGGGTATTAAATTATTTGCCGGGTGGGGAAGCAGAAGTAGGAGAATATGTCGTTGAACATCCGCAAACGCGCTTTATTTCGTTTACGGGATCGCGCGCCGTTGGTTGCCGCATTTACGAGCGGGCAGCGATCGTTCAACCTGGTCAAAAATGGTTGAAGCGTGTCATTGCCGAAATGGGCGGAAAAGATGCGATTATCGTTGACAAGGATGCTGACCTTGAATTAGCAGCGCAGTCCATTGTCGCTTCTGCATTCGGTTTTTCAGGACAAAAATGCTCCGCATGCTCGCGAGCGATCGTGCTTGAAGATGTATACGACGAAGTGCTTGCGCGTGTTGTCGAGCTAACAAAACAATTAAAAGTTGGCAATCCAAAAGAGCAAAGCACATTTATGGGTCCGGTCATTGATAAAGTATCGTACGATAAAATTATGGGCTACATCGAAGTTGGAAAACAAGAAGGAAAGCTCATGACAGGTGGGAAAGGAGACGATTCACAAGGATTTTTTATCGAACCGACAATTTTTGCCGACGTCTCCCCTACCGCACGCATTATGCAAGAAGAAATTTTTGGACCAGTTGTTGCCTTTACGAAAGTAAAAACGTTTGATGAAGCGCTCGAAGTAGCCAACAACACAGATTATGGATTAACCGGTGCAGTCATTTCAAACAATCGAGGTCATTTAGAAAAAGCACGTGAACAGTTTCATGTTGGAAATTTATACTTTAATCGCGGTTGCACGGGAGCGATTGTCGGTTATCATCCGTTTGGCGGTTTTAATATGTCAGGAACAGACTCAAAAGCAGGCGGCCCAGACTATTTATTGTTACACATGCAAGCAAAAACGGTTAGCGAAATGTTTTAACATTTAAAAGAGGTGAACAACATGCTCGCACAACTATCAAAAAATATCTTTCTATACGCTTCGCAAAGTAAAGTGCTAAATCAAGCTGCAAAAAAATGGGGGCTCCGTTTCGGAGCTTCCCAAGTCGTTGCAGGGGAGACGATTGAAAGCGCTATCAAAAAGGTGCGTGAACTGAACGAAAAAGGGCTTGTTTGTACACTTGATCATTTAGGAGAGTTTGTTTCAAGTCGCGAAGAAGCCCTTGAAGCGACACAATATAATATTCGCACGTTAGAAGCGATTTATCGCGCAGGCGTCCATAGCAATCTATCTGTCAAGTTGACACAACTTGGGCTCGATATTGATTTTGATTTTTGTTTAAACAATATGCGTCAAATTGTTGAAACGGCAAAACAGTACAACAATTTTGTGCGTATCGATATGGAAGATTCAGGACATTGCCAAGCGACGCTCGATTTATTACATGAACTTCGCCGCACATACGACAACGTCGGAACGGTCATTCAAGCCTATTTGTACCGCGCGGAGCAAGATGTGAAAGATTTAAAAGGGGTATCGCTTCGTTTAGTGAAGGGGGCGTATAAAGAGTCGCCAGAAGTGGCGTTTCAAGATAAACAACAAATTGATGAAAACTATATGAATATTATTCGACTTCATTTATTAAGCGGAAGTTATACAGCAATTGCTACACACGACCATCATATTATTGAAAAAGTAAAAAAATTTGCAGAAGAAAATAATATTTCGCGTAATCAATTTGAGTTTCAAATGTTGTATGGTTTTCGGACAGATATGCAACAACAGTTAGCAAAAGAAGGATATACGATGCGTGTATACGTTCCGTTCGGAAATGATTGGTTCGGTTATTTTATGCGTCGGCTAGCAGAACGTCCACAAAACGTTGCGTTCGCATTAAAAGGCTTTTTTGGAAAATAATTTTTTGTACAAATTGTGAACATATTTTAGTATAATGATAGCTACAAAGGGGTTTTATCGACAACAAGGGAAGGGGAGATTACTTTGGTTATTGCATCAGTTGTGACGTATTTAATTGGGATGTTGCTCATCGGATATTGGGCGTATAAACGAACGTCCAACTTGTCTGACTATATGTTAGGTGGACGAACGCTCGGACCAGCGGTGACAGCGTTAAGCGCGGGGGCATCCGACATGAGCGGTTGGTTGCTTCTCGGTTTACCTGGTGCGATGTATGCGCAAGGGTTAAGCGCTTCATGGATTGTCATCGGATTAGCCCTTGGCGCATATGCGAACTGGCTATACGTTGCGCCACGCTTACGGGTATATACAGAAGTGGCAAACGATTCAATCACCATCCCGTCATTTTTAGAAAATCGTTTTGGTGATACATCGAAGCTATTGCGTCTCGTTTCCGGATTCGTTATTATGATTTTCTTTACGTTTTACGTTTCTTCTGGTCTCGTCTCTGGCGGGGTCATGTTTAAAAACTCGTTCGGTACAGATTATCACACAGGGCTATGGATTGTCGCGGGCGTTGTCGTGGCATACACGTTATTTGGGGGATTTTTAGCGGTTAGTTGGACAGATTTTGTACAAGGTCTCATCATGTTTATTGCACTTATTCTCGTCCCGGTTGTGACGCTTATGCATACAGGAGGATTAACAGAGACAACAACAACGATTCGCGACATCGATCCGAATTTGCTCGATTTGTTTAAAGGGACAAGCGTCATCGGTATCATTTCCTTATTTGCGTGGGGACTTGGTTATTTCGGACAGCCGCACATTATCGTTCGCTTTATGGCGATTTCATCGGTGAAAGAGATGAAACAAGCGCGTCGTATCGGGATGGGATGGATGATCTTTTCGTCTGTCGGCGCGATGTTAACAGGTCTTTTTGGAATCGCTTACTTTAAACAAGCAGGTATGACGTTAGAAGATCCAGAAACGGTATTTATTAAGCTTGGTGAAATTTTATTCCACCCACTTATTACAGGATTTTTACTTGCAGCCATTTTAGCGGCAATCATGAGCACAATTTCATCGCAATTACTTGTGACATCAAGCTCGCTAACGGAAGATTTATATAAAATTTTATTCCGTCGCTCAGCATCCGATAAAGAGCTTGTATTTGTCGGTCGTTTATCGGTGTTGCTTGTTGCTATTGTTGCTTTAATACTAGCATATGAGCAAAACAATACGATTTTAAATCTTGTTGGTTATGCCTGGGCTGGATTTGGCGCCTCGTTCGGTCCTGTCATTATATTAAGCTTATATTGGCGTCGTATGACAAAATGGGGAGCGCTTGCAGGGATGATTGCAGGTGCAACGACAGTCATCGTTTGGGCGAACTCTCCGTATGCAAGCGTGATGTACGAAATGGTACCAGGCTTTATCGCAAGCCTCATTGCTATCGTCGTCGTCAGCGTATTGACAGCTACACCAGAGAAACATGTTACAGAGCAATTTGATACGTTTAAACGTACCATTTCATCATAAGAAAAAGGTGTCCAGTTTGGACACCTTTTTCTTACGTGGAAAATTGTCGAATCGCTCGCTTCATTTCATTTGAAATATGTTCTGATTTTCCAGCAGATGTCGCGATTTGCCCGACAATTTCATTTGTTTCAACTAATCGGTTCGACAAGTCATTTACTTCTTGTGCACTATTAGCAGTAGCTGTAGATACTTCATGAATGGAAGTAATCATTTCATGTAACGCGCGACTAAGTTCGCCTGCTGTGTTGTTAAATTGAGCAACAATATTTTCAATGAACGAAGCTGTTTGTTCATATTGTTTTGTAACATTTTTCATTTGCTCGTAATCACGTTGGACGTCTGTTGAAACATATAATACTACGGCTGAAGCGCTCGTTGATAATTGCTCTACAGCAGACGTCAACTGTTTGGCAACATGTTGAATATTTTCAACCGCTTGTTGTGATTGTTCTGCTAATTTACGAATCTCTTCTGCAACGACAGCAAAACCTTTCCCTTCTTCTCCAACACGAGAAGCTTCAATTGAAGCATTGAGTGCTAATAAATTTGTTTGTTTTGCGATATTCATAATTGTATTTGTGAATAGCTCAATATCTGTTACGACATGTGAAGCTTCGATTGCTTTTTCCAATCTTTTTTTTGTTTCTGCCAACAGATCGCTTGATTTTTTTGATGATGTTGTTACGATGTGATGGATGTTCACAGCTTGTTGGCGAATCGATGAAGCATTTTGTTCTCCCTCTTTCATTTTCCGGACCATTTGTTGAACAGCGTGCTCAATCTCTTTTGATGTGGCGGACATTTGCTCAGCAAACGCAGCGGTCTCATCAACATTTCCAGACACATTTTTCGTCGCTAATGAAATATGTTCAAGGTGTTTACTTAACTGGCGAATATCTTGATAGACAGTGGAAACGATTCCATCAAGCTCATGGGCTTCGTGGTGGATGCGCCAAATCATCGTGGCGAGAGTATCTAATACAACGTTAAAGTTGGCAACGATGCGCCCGATTTCGTCATTGCTTTTTAAGCTGAGTCGAGATGTTAAGTCTCCGCGTTGTACAATGGTTTCGAACTGTTTGTTCATCTCTTTCATTGCTCGAATGAATGTCACTTTTCCGACAAAAAAACTAATTAGTCCGACGATGATACCTGCCCCGACACAAAGAAGTGTAAAATATGTAGCGTATGACGGATGTTTATATACTGTGAAGAAGCTAGCAACGATCGGAAAAGTGAGTCCCATTACAATGCCTGTTCCAATAGAAATGAATAAAAAACGTCCTGTTACACTTGACAATACATATGTCACCTCCGACAAAAAGACTATTACAAAAATACTACAATCATATATGTGTAGCAATACGTATATATGTATTTTTTAGAATTTTTTACACATCATTGATATTGTTTTATGATATATTTACAAAAAAAGTCGTTAACATTTATAAATGATATGTTTGGAGGAATGAAAGTGAGCATATTTGGAGCAATCGTCGCTTTTTTGTTAGCCGTTGTTCTTATTTTACGAAACGTTCCAGTAGGGTACGGAATGATGTGCGGGGCGTTTATTGGTGCTTTATTCGGTGGAGCTTCCGTCGATGAAGCGGTTCGCCTCATGATGGACGGGGCGAAAGAAATGACTCCGTCTGTTTTGCGCGTTTTAGCTGCGGGTGTGCTTGCTGGTGTATTGATGCAGTCTGGGGCAGCTGTGGCTATTGCGGAAAAACTTGTGCGAACATGCGGAGAAAAATATGCGTTATTTTCGCTATGTTTTGCGGCGATGGTATTAACAGCATGTGGGGTATTTGTTGATGTCGCTATTATGACGATTGCACCTGTTGCACTTGCGCTAGCACATCGACTTCACATGTCACGTTTTGCGATATTGCTCGCATTAATTGGCGGGGGAAAAGCAGGAAATATCATTTCTCCTAATCCGAACACAATTGCCGCAGCAGAAGCATTTTATGTCCCACTATCTTCACTCATGATGGCAGGTATCGTGCCGGCTGTCGTTGGTCTTTTTGTTACGTATCAGCTCGCAAAACGGTGGCGAATCGATGCCAAACATATGACAGACATTGAAACAGTTGAAAAAGAAACACCGCCGTGGCAAAAGGCGATCGTCGCTCCTAGTGTGGCGATCATTCTTTTATTGTCTCGTCCGATTTTAGGGGTGTCAATTGATCCGCTTATTGCTTTACCGGCCGGCGCGTTAATTGGCGTAATGGCTATGAATAAAATGAGTGAGCTAAACGTCTTTTTACGTGTGGGGATGGAAAAAATGAGCGGCGTTGTTCTTATGCTTGTTGGCACCGGAACGTTAGCAGGTGTGATTGCAAATTCACCGTTACATCGAACGTTTATGCATACGCTTGAGTCGTTTGGTTTTTCTCCATATGTGATCGCCCCTCTTGCCGGTGCACTATTATCAGGTGTTACCGCCTCAACAACAGCAGGCACAGCTATCGCGAGCCACGTGTTTGGAGAAGCGTTAATTGAAGCTGGTGTTTCATCGCTTGCCGGAGCGGCCATGGTACATGCGGGCGCAACAGTGCTCGATCATTTACCGCACGGTAGCTTTTTTCATATCACTGCAGCCAGTGTACATATGTCAACGAAAGAAAGGCTCACATTGCTTCCATACGAAACGCTCATCGGCATAGCAATCACAACAACATCTACGATCCTTTTTTATATATTTTTATAAAACTATGTTCTAAATAATCAACAAATAAAATAAAAAAAGGATTTGTAACCCATGTGTAGAAAAAGAATGATATACACAAAAGGGGAGTGGAGAAAGATGAGAAGCATATGTATGTATTTATGTATTTGTTTGTTTTTATTCGCCCATCCTGTTTGGGCGCAAGAGGAAACGAGCATCACATTAAGTGTTGCTGGCGATGTGACGCTTGGTCGCGATGAAAACTATGGTTATACATATTCGTTTGATCATGAAGCGAAAAAAAACGGTCTTTCTTTTTTTACTAAATACATCGGGCCCATTTTTAAACAAGATGATTTTACAACAGTTAATTTGGAAACAACGTTAACAACAGCCACGCAAAAAGCCGAGAAGAAGTTTCGCTTTCGAGGTGATCCATCGTATGTCAATATTTTAACGAATGCAAGCATTGAAGGGGTGAATCTTGCCAATAATCATACGTTCGACTATGGACAAAAGGGATATACAGACACGATCGCAACGTTAAAACGAGCAAATATCGGTTATTTTGGAAATGGGATACCACTTGTAAAAACAGTAAAAGGAGTGAAAATTGGCACACTCGGTTATAAAGGATGGAGCGATACGACAGCGGTACGAAAGCAAATCGCAAACGACATACGTTCACTACAAAAGCAAGGAGCACAAATCATTCTCGTTCATTTTCATTGGGGTGAAGAACGAAGCTATGTACCAAACGGCACACAAAAATCGTTAGGAAGGTTTGCGATCGATAGCGGAGCAGATCTTGTCGTTGGTCATCATCCGCATGTTATCCAAGGAATTGAACAATATAAAGGAAAAATGATTGTTTATAGCTTAGGAAACTTTATGTTTGGGGGCAACAAAAATCCGAGCGATAAAGATACGTTCGTTTATCAACAAACGTTTTATTTTGCTAGCGGCATAAAACAACCAAAAACAACAATTCGCATTATCCCATTCCGCATCTCGTCTGTGACGACACGAAACAACTATCAACCGATTCCGCTTCAGGGAAAAGAAGCAAGTCGCGTAAAAACAAAGATTGTAAATTTGTCAGCGAAAATTAATCAACCGACATGGCTCGTATATGAAAAATAATGTATAATGGAAAGAAAAGGAGTTGATTTTATGTACATTGGGGACATGGTTTTTCAACTCGTCATGCTTGGAATAATTGGATTATTCGTTTTCGGAGTCATATGGCTAACACGTTCGGTCATAAAGAAAAATTAGTAAAAAAGTTCGGCGCTCGCCGAACTTTTTACTTTACAATTAATACAGGGGCTTCTACGCGTTTGGCCACTTTATGACTGACGCTCCCCAACACCATTTCTTGTAACGTGTTTAATCCACGGCTACCAACAACGACGAGGTCAAAAGGATGAGTATTTGCGAACCCGACGATAGCTGGCCCCGGCTCCCCTCTTAATATACGAATCTCATACGGGATATTCGCTTCTTTCAACAACATCTCCGTTGGAGCTAAACGTTTTTTACGCATCGTCTCCCGTTCTTCCACATCTCCTTCTAGTAGTACATCTGTTTTTGCGGTTGATGGGTCCACCACATATATAACGGTAATCACTGCTTCTTTAACGTATGAACAAAGTTCAATCGCTTTTTTTGTAGCACGTAAAGCATGCTCAGAGCCATCTGATGCAAGCAAAATATTTTTCATGGTTTCGACCTCGCAACTGTTTTTGTTCATTATATCGCTTTATGAAAGCTTTTTCAAAAAAAAATTTGGTATCGCTTTCTTTTTTGGTATGTATGCATGTGTAGCTGTTTTTGAGCCATTAGAAAAGGTTGAGAAGATAGACAGTGTTATGTATAATCGGCTTTGTTGCGTACGGGAGAACTTCTTAACGGAAGAAGCAATATAAGTAAAGAAAGAGGGGTTTTATGTTTAAACATTGGAAAGAAGAATGGTTTGGAAATATTAAAGGAGATGTGCTTGCTGGGCTTGTTGTTGCGCTTGCATTAATTCCGGAAGCAATTGCGTTTTCAATTATTGCAGGTGTTGATCCAATGGTAGGTTTATACGCTTCCTTTTGTATTGCGGTCGTCGTCGCCTTTGTTGGCGGAAGACCAGGGATGATTTCAGCTGCGACGGGGGCGATGGCCCTTGTTCTCGTCAATTTAGTCGCAGAACATGGTGTTCAATATATGATTGCTGCAACAATTTTAACGGGTATCATTCAAATCGGTTTAGGAATTTTACAAGTCGGAAATCTATTAAAATTTATTCCGCGTCCAGTTATGATTGGCTTCGTTAATGCACTTGCTATTTTAATTTTTGCTGCGCAATTACCACATTTCAAAGGGGAATCTTGGATCATGTATGCGCTTGTTGCGCTTGGGCTCGTTATTATTTACGTATTCCCACGTATAACAACAGCGATCCCGTCTCCGTTAGTTGCCATCGTCGTTATTACAGCGATTGCTTTGGTGGCTAAATTAGATGTGCGCACGGTTGGAGACATGGGAGAAATTTCGGCAACGTTGCCAAGCTTTTTTATCCCGAATGTCCCATTAACGCTTGAAACGTTTATGATCATTTTCCCGTATTCCTTATCGCTTGCACTTGTTGGATTAATTGAATCGCTTTTAACAGCACAAATTGTTGACGATTTGACGGATACAGAAAGCGATAAAAATAAAGAATCACGCGGACAAGGAATGGCTAATATTGTGGCAGGTTTCTTTGGAGGCATGGCAGGATGTGCGATGATTGGGCAATCGGTTATTAACGTGAAATCAGGTGGACGGGGGCGTCTTTCCTCTCTTGTTGCAGGTGTATTTTTAATGGTGCTTATTGTTCTGTTTAACCGCCTTGTTGTTACCATTCCACTCGCGGCACTCGTTGCAGTGATGATTATGGTATCAATTAGCACGTTTGACTGGGGTTCGATACAACGACTCGCTAAAGTACCAAAGGCGGATGCTTTTGTCATGATCGTTACTGTTGCCACAGTGGTAATCACGCATAATTTAGCGATCGGTGTCATTGCCGGCATCGTTTTAAGTGCTCTATTTTTTGTGGCAAATATGTCTAAAGTAAAGGTAACAAAAACGATGAAAGGTGATATGATAATATACGATGTCGAAGGAACGCTCTTTTTCGCCTCGGCAAACGATTTTGTTCGTGCGTTTCACTACGATGATAAGGTGAAAAAAGTACACATTAACTTAGCGAAAGCGCGTATTAAAGATGAAACAGGTGTACATGCGATTGACCGTGTCGTGATGAAGATGCATCAAAACGGCATGGAAGCGGAAGTCATCGGTTTAAGCGAAGCGTGTGAAACGCTTGTGAACCGCCTCGCACTCTACAATAAACCAGGTGGTCTTCAACAAACAATTGGGCATTAAAACCGAGCGTGCTGCTCGGTTTATAATGCTTTACCGCAAGATGGACAAAAGCGAAAATTTGTTTGTACGTTCGTTCCACAGTGTGGACAAAACTTTTCTCCTTCGTTGCGATGAAAGCGAGCGTTTAGCGGATCTTTTTCTTCATTTTCGTCAACGATATCGACGATGGACATTCGATCTTTTCCTGTAGCGTTTTTATAATGATAAATCGCTTGAAAAATACCGAAACCAATAAAAATCAGCCCAAAAAACGGAAAGATTTGTGTCCCTGGAAACGGAGAATCTTGCGTAATAGAAAAGGTCATAAATGTCCAAAAAATACCGAAAATAATAGAGAAAATACTCCCGACGAAGCCTTGCATCGATGGTCCACGACCTGGTTTAATGCTTTTCATTTGCTTTCCCCCAATCTGTTTGATACGTCCATTATATACGAGGAATATGAGGAATGTATTTCGTTTTTTGTATAAAAGGGATAAATATATGCTACAATGACCAGGAATACCATACAATATATGTGTAAGCATTATTATGCAAAGGGAGGCTTCATCTTATGACATTATCATCATTAAGGCGTGGAGCGAGGGAAGCGTTGAAAGGAAAATGGGGCAGTTCGGTGTTTCTCATGCTTGTTTATGTATTTGTAACAATCATTGTGCCTGCAGGGGTTGAAGTTGTATTAAGTGGGGGATGGGAAACGTGGCTTGCACAAGAAAACGTACCAACATCTGCCTCGATTGTGAGCATGATCATTTCATTTGCCCTCCTACCCTTTAGTGTTATGATGTATTGGGTGTTTTTAGATGCATATCGCCATGAACCTGTTCGTATCTCTCCGATGTTTACGGTATATCAAAATGGAAAGTTATCATTGAAACTCATCGTTACGTCCATTTTATTCGGTATTTTTGTATTTTTATGGAGCTTATTGCTGATTATCCCGGGAATAATTAAAACGTTATCTTATTCACAAGCATTCTTTTTATTAAAAGATCATCCAGAATACGGTGCGCTTCAAGCGATTAGCGAAAGTAAAAAGCGAATGAGAGGGTATAAAGGAAAACTATTTTTATTATACTTAAGCTTTATCGGATGGGGACTTCTCGCGATTATAACATTCGGTATCGGATTTTTATGGCTCGTTCCATATGTCTACACATCACTCGCTGCGTTTTATGATCAATTTATTCGGACGCAAGAAGTGCAAGCTGAGTAAAAAAACGAACAAGGGCAACCTTGTTCGTTTTTTATAAATAAAGCTAGCAAAATATCAAATCATTTTGTAAAATCATTAAAAAAAGAATATTGTTTTTTGTCGAAAATATGTAATTGTATTCGTTTTTATTTAACCGTATAATCACATTTGTAAAATGAAGAATAATAGTGACATACTATAATTGAAATGTGTTATAATAAATATGGAGAAATTTTCGGTCAAATGGACGGATGAACATTTAGGGGGTCTAAAATGAAAACAGATGTCATTTTAATTGGCGCGGGGATTATGAGTGCGACATTAGGGACGTTGTTGAAAGAGTTAGCACCGGAGTGGGAGATCACTGTGTTTGAAAGGCTTGGTCAACCAGCAGATGAAAGCTCGAACGAATGGAACAATGCCGGAACAGGCCATGCCGCACTTTGTGAACTAAACTACACAGTTGAAAAAGCGGATGGATCAATTGATATAAGCAAAGCGATTAAAATTAATGAGCAGTTTCAAGAATCATTGCAATTTTGGTCTTATCTCGTTCAAAATAAGCGCATCCGTGATCCGAAACAATTTATTATGCCAATCCCACATATGAGTTTCGTACAAGGGAAAGAAAACGTTACATTTTTGAAGAAGCGTTTTGAACAAATGGTGGTTCATCCTTTATTTAAAGGCATGGAGTTTTCTGATGATCCGCAAAAATTAAGAGAGTGGATTCCGCTGATGATGGAAGACCGTATCGTCACCGAACCGATTGCAGCAACAAGAATTGAAGCGGGAACGGACGTGAATTTCGGCGCTTTAACGCGCATGTTATTTGAGCATTTAGAACATAAGCATGTGAATTTGTATTATAAACACCATGTTGAAGATATGAAACGAACCAGTGACAACTTATGGGAAGTAAAAGTGCGCAATTTAGCGACAGGGGAAGTTGACGTTCACACAGCGAAGTTCGTCTTTATCGGGGCAGGCGGCGGCAGCTTGCATTTACTACAAAAATCCGGCATCCCTGAAGGAAAAGGAATTGGTGGCTTCCCGGTCAGTGGGCTATTTATGGTGTGCAATAATCAAGACATTATCGACCAACATCATGCGAAAGTGTACGGCAAAGCGAAAGTTGGGGCACCTCCAATGTCTGTTCCACATCTCGATACACGTTTTATTGACGGTAAAAAAATGTTATTGTTCGGACCGTTCGCTGGATTTTCACCGAAATTTTTAAAGAACGGATCGCTGTTCGATTTAATTACGTCCGTCAAGCCGCATAACGTGTTAACGATGCTTGCGGCAGGGGCTAAGAACATGGCGCTAACAAAATATTTGATTGAACAGGTGATGTTATCAAAAGAACAGCGTATGGAAGAATTGCGTGAATTTATCCCGCATGCGAAAAGCGAAGATTGGGATGTCATTATTGCCGGTCAGCGTGTACAAGTCATTAAAGATACAGAAGCAGGTGGCAAAGGTACGCTTCAATTCGGTACGGAAGTTGTTGCCGCCCATGACGGATCGGTTGCGGCTTTACTTGGTGCATCGCCAGGGGCGTCAACGGCTGTTCACGTCATGCTTGAAGTGATTGAAAAATGTTTTCCGAACGAAATGAAACAATGGGAAGCAAAAATTAAAGAAATGATTCCATCGTATGGTGTATCGCTTATGAAAAACGAAACGCTTTTACGCGATGTCCAAACGCTCGCTGCCCAAACGCTTGGCCTAAAAGAAAACATGCCACTTCAAATCGCATAAACATAAAAGGCAGAAGTCGCTGGGCTTCTGTCTTTTTTGTAGCGATTATATGTAACGGTTTTATGTTATAATGGAGAAAAAGGAAGTGAGTAAATGATCTACCTTTGTCTAGTCGTTTTGCCACTTATGTCCGGTTTATGGTTTTTCAATTTCGCATTGTTGTTGAAAAAACTGCATCAAGGTCGTGATATTCATAACGAAACGGTGTTAGGTACGGTATTCACAGTGATTTTTGTTTTTTTCTTCATGTTCGCATGGCTTGGGTTGACATGAACGAGGAAAATATTTTTTTGTTTTTAGTTGCAAAATGCAAATAAAAGCGTATAATAAAAGTAAGAGGTGAGAAAATGGAAAATGTTCGTGAACTATTCCATACGATGACAAAACGTCTCGGGTTGTTAGATCGCAATTGCTGCACCGTCGGCGAGATTGAATTATCGCTTGTGCAAAGTCACATTTTATACGAAATCGACCGCATGAACGAGCCGTCGATGCAACAAGTCGCTGAGGCGTTAGCGATCGATATTACAACGTTTAGCCGTCAAATTCAAACGCTTGTGAAAATGAACTTAGTGAAAAAAACACCTTACCCTCGAGATCGCCGCGTCTATATTTTATCGTTAACACCGGAAGGAAAATACGTCACAGCGAAAATTGACGCAGAAGTGAACGAATATTTAGCCGAAGTATTTTCGCATATGACTGAATTTGAACGAGAAACTGTCCTTCGCTCCATTCGCCTGCTGAATGAATGTATGGCGAAATCAACCGTCTGTTGCAAACCGTTGTTTTAAGGCAAGAGAAATCTTGCCTATTGCTTGAACAAATACTTGCATATCGCAAATAAAAGGAGAGGACTTATTTGGAAACGATACAGTCGTTCGCATTTTTATTGTTGGAGCTGACGGCGCCTTTTTTAGTCATTTCGTTTGTCATTCACTTTATCGAGGGATACATTCCGTACGAGCGCATGCAACAGCTATTGGCAGAACACCATCCGTTTATCGGGGCAATCATTGCAGTACTGTTTGCCTTTGTGACTCCATTTTGTTCGTGCTCAACCATCCCGGTTGTCGTTTCATTGTTGAACAAAAACGTCCGATTTGGTTTGGTCATGATCTTTTTATTTGCCTCCCCTGTACTTGATCCGACGATTTTAACGATAATGATTGCCTTACTCGGTGTGAAAGTGGCAGCTGCATATACGGGACGACTGTACTTTCGATTTTGATCGGCTTTACACTCGAGGTACTCGGTTTTGAAAAGGCGGTCAAGCGCGTGATTGTGAAAGGAAACGTCGCCATCGGCACAAAATGGACGATGCAAGAAGCGCGGCATGAGACACTTCATCTCATGAAAACCGTGTATCCATACTTATTCATCGGGGCTGGCATTGGCGCATTCATTCACGGCGTTGTGCCAACGGAATGGATTGCAACCTATATGGGAGGTGATACGTGGTGGTTAGTGCCAGTTGCAGCGATCATTGGCATTCCGCTTTATATCCGACTAGCGACGATGATTCCGATTTCGCAAATGCTTGTGGCAAAAGGAATGGCGTTCGGTTCGGTCATGGCGCTTATGATTAGCTCGGCTGGCGCAAGCTTACCAGAAATTACGCTACTGCATAGCATTTTTCAAAAGAAACTCGTTTGGGCGTTCATCGCTTCAGTCATCTCAATGGCTACGTTATCAGGATTTTTGTTTTACATCATATAAATGGAGGAGATTTCTATGTTCAAAAAATTATTTACACAAAAAGAAAAAGGTTGTTGCGATGTGCAAATTATCGAGGTTAAAGACGACGCATGTTGCGAGGAAAAAGAGGATTGCTGCAAAGAGGAAGAAGCGTGTTGTGAAGAGAAAGACGACAAACAAACATGTTGCTAGCGACAGAGCACTAGGGAAGCCAGGTGCTTTTTGTATGGGATAAATGTGGAATAATGGTGACGAAGGAGAGGGGGGAGAAATTCAATTGAATGACTTTGCAATAGTGATTAAAATGAACGTATGGTCAGAGAGAGGTGCATTCGTTTGAATATTATACAGAAAACAAGAACGTATTGGCTTCCGCTTATTTCATTAGCTATTCCTGCGATGATTGAAAGTTTGCTTCAAAGCATTGTCGGATTTGTCGATTCTTTATTTATTTCCAAGCTTGGCTTAGTGGAAGTAGCTTCCGTAGGAATGGCGAATGCGATCTTGCAAATTTACTTTGCTGTCTTTTTAGCGACCGGCACTGCTGCAACAGTACTCGTTGCTACATATACAGGAGCTAATGATAGCCAAAAAGTCAAAAAAGTGATTTCTCACTCCATCATATTAACGATTGTCATCGGAATAGTATTTGGGATCCTTTCATTCTTTTTCGCTGAACATATGTTTAGGTTAATGGGGGCGAACGAACATGTATTACAAACAGGAATCGTTTATTTTCAAATCGTCGCAACGCCATCTATTTTCATATCTATGATGTTCACATTAGGCGCGATCGTTAGAGGGACTGGCGACACAAAAACGCCTATGCGCATCGGCTTATGGATGAATGGAATACATATTATCCTTGATTATATTTTCATCTTTGGCGTATGTTTTGAAGGGTTCGGCATCATAGGGGCTGGAATCGCTACTGTTTTCGCACGCATATTTGGTGTCATTTTACTATTTATTCATCTAAAAAAGAAACAATTGCTCGTCTTTTCAACGGATATGTGGACGTTTCAAAAAAGTGTTATGCTACAATTCGTTCGGTTAAGCATCCCTTCTTCTATGGAACGATTATTTATGCGATTTGGACAAATCATTTATTTCGGCATGATCGTACGCATGGGGACAGAAGTTTATGCAGCGCATACGTTAACAGGAAATTTCACTTTATTTTCATCCATTGTCGGAACAGGTTTAGCAACAGCAACAACAACACTTGTTGGCAAAAGTCTTGGAGCAGGTCAATACAATGAAGCAAAGGCGTATAGTTTGATTTCTATAGTTTGTACTTCGGTGATGATGACGGGCGTAACTTTCCTTTTATTTTTAACATCACCATTGACAGCACGCGTGTTTACACATAACGAAACGGTTATTTCGCTAATCGTCGCCGTTCTAGGCATTGATACAATCGCTCAGCCAGCAACAGCGATCGTTACGATACTAACGTCTGTTTTACAAGCCAATAAAGATGCTAAATTTCCAATGTACGTCACAGCCTTTGGCATATGGGCAATTCGAACCGTCGGAGTGTACATTTTAGGCATTCATTTCGGATTAGGGCTTATTGGCGTATGGCTATCTATTGCGATCGATAACTACGTGAGGGCGGCTCTGTTATACTGGCGGTATCGGTCGCTAACGTGGAGTGGGGGGTAAATTGAATGACTGTTTGTAATCGCTTAAGAGAAGCTGTCTTCGTGGTAGAGTGTTTGATAGTCGATGATGAAGGTAGCCACCATTCTGATGATGACTGAAGTCAATATATCGGGTTACAAAATGTGAAATATATGGTAAAATAGATGGCGTATTAGTAGAAGAATGCACTATAAAGAATGGTGGGAGATATATGTCGCATAACTTTCGCTTTTTAGAAGAAAAGTGGGAAGTACTTGCAAGAGTTGGGGAAACGGCAGAACGCAATGTATATGAAAACCCGAACGTAACGATTAGCGAACTTCGAAAATTTGCTGAAACGATCACCAAGTGTATTTTAGCATTAGAAAACATTCGCGAAGAAAAAGGAACGGACCAGCAAGAACGACTGAAAGTGTTATTTTATGACCAAATCATCCCAAAAGAAATATATGATTTATTCACGGTCATTCGTTTAAAGGGGAATCTAGCGGTACATAACCCGAGTTATGGAGAAGTAGAGGAAGCAAAAGCTTTATTACATATGGCGTTTCGTATTGCTGTTTGGTTTATGGAAGTGTACGGCGATTGGTCATTTGAACCACCAGCATACGTCGAACCAGTGCCACGTGCTAAAATGCGTGAAGAAGAACTTCAACGCGTCATTCAGCTATATGAGCAAAAGCTTTCCAAGCTAGAAACAGAACTTGAGAAAATGCGCACAGAACAGCTATATGTCTCAAGCGAAGAAAAACAAAAACGTCGCGAGATTTCACAACGAGCGGTTATCGATATGGAATTGACCGAAGCGGAAACGCGCCTCCTTATTGACCAGCAACTGCAACAAGCTGGATGGGAAGCTGATTCTGAGAAATTACGATTTTCTAAAGGTGTTCGTCCACAAAAAGGACGAAATATGGCGATTGCTGAATGGCCGTTACGAAATGGTTACGCCGATTATGCTTTATTTTTTGGGCTTGAATTGGTCGGAATTATTGAAGCAAAGCGGGCGAGCAAAGATATTCCATCCGATATTGAACAAGCGAAAGAATATGCGAAATCGGTCATTCGCCATGGCAATGAAATCATTCATGAACCGTGGGGCGATTATTTTGTTCCATTTCTCTTTGCGACAAACGGGCGACCTTATTTAAAACAGTTGGAACAAAAATCAGGCATCTGGTTTTTAGATGCGCGAAAATCAACGAACCATCCGCGCCCACTGCAAGGATGGTATACGCCGCAAGGATTAAAAGAGCTGCTTGATCAAGATATAGAACGTTCGGAACAGCTTTTGCGCGATGAAAAATTCGATTATTTAAAACTGCGCCCTTATCAAGTAAAAGCAATTCAAGCGGTCGAAAAAGCACTCGAAGAGAAAAAACGAAACATGTTAATCGCGATGGCAACGGGGACAGGGAAAACGAGAATGGCGATTGGTTTAGTTTACCGATTAATTAAAGCAAACCGCTTCCGCCGCATTTTATTTCTCGTGGATAGAAAAGCGCTAGGGGAACAGGCGGAAGGAGCATTTAAAGAAAGCAAGCTCGAAAATTTCTTGACGTTTACGGAAATTTATCATTTGCAGTCGTTGTACGACCAAAAGCCAGACAACGAAACGAGAGTACACATTGCAACGGTGCAAGGCATGTTAAAGCGCATTTTTTATAACGATCGAGCAGAAGATGTTCCGCCAATAGATCAATACGATTGCATTATTGTCGATGAAGCTCATCGTGGATATACGTTAGATAAAGAAATGGATGAAGTGGAGCTACAATTTCGCGACCATCAAGATTATGTAAGCAAATATCGCAAAGTCTCGACTATTTTGACGCTGTTCGCATCGGGTTAACAGCGACGCCAGCTTTGCATACGACTGAAATTTTCGGTCCACCTGTGTTCACGTATTCGTATCGTGAAGCGGTGATCGACGGGTATTTAGTCGATCACGAACCTCCTCATCAATTTGAAACGGTGTTAAAAAAAGAAGGGATTACGTGGACAAAAGGGGAAATGGTCGATGTGTACGACACGGTGTCGGGAACGATTTCGCAAGAGTATTTAGAAGACGAAGTGAATATCGACGTGGCACAGTTTAATACAAAAGTCATTACCGAGAGCTTTAACCGTGTCATTATTCGTGAATTGACGAAATACATTTCTCCAGACGATGAAGGAAAAACATTAATTTTCGCCGCTACGGATGATCATGCCGATTTAGTCGTGCGCATTTTAAAAGAAGAATTTGAAAAAGTGTATGGAGCGGTCGAAGATCAAGCCATTATGAAAATTACAGGCTCGATTAAAGACCCTTCTGGCGCCATTCGTCGCTTTAAAAATGAAAAATATCCGACCATTGTCGTGACGGTCGATTTATTAACCACAGGTATCGACGTACCAGCCATTACAAACCTCGTGTTTTTACGAAGAGTTCGTTCGCGTATTCTTTATGAACAAATGCTAGGGCGTGCGACAAGAAAATGCGACGAAATTAAAAAAGACCATTTCAACATTTTTGATGCGGTTGGGATTTATGAGTCGCTAAAGCCGTATACGAGCATGAAGCCAGTAGTGAAACGACCAAATATCTCGTTAACACAACTCGTAGAGGAATTGGAGAAAATGGAGAAGCAGGAACATCTCCAATACCAAAAAGAACAAATTATTGCGAAAATACAACGAAAAAAACAAACATGGTCGGAGCGTCAACATCAAGACTTTCGCGTTCTATCTGGTGGAAAAACGGTCGATGAATTTATTGATTGGGTAAAAGACTTGCAGCCGGAACAATTACCTGTAGAATTAAAAGAGTACAAATCGATGTTTCGCTATATGGATGAAAATCGCTACCGAGAAAACAAGCAATTTATTTCCAATCATGAAGACGAACTAATTGGAGTAAAACGCGGATACGGCAACGCAGAAAAGCCAGACGATTATTTGCAGTCATTTGGCGAATTTATTCGCAACAATATGAACAAAATCCCGGCGCTTATGGTCGTTTGCCAACGTCCTACCGAATTAACGAGAGAAGAATTAAAAAAGCTTTTACTCGAGCTAGACCAAAAAGGCTTTTCCGAGAAAAAGCTGCAAGCGGCATGGCGAGAAGCGAAAAACGAAGACATCGCGGCAGACATTATTGCTTTTATTCGCCAACAAGCATTAGGCGATCCGCTCATTAGCCATGAAGAACGAATTAAAAACGCAATGAAAAAAATTTATCAAATGAAAGCATGGCCGCCGGTGCAAAAGAAATGGCTCGAACGCATCGAAAAGCAACTATTGCAAGAATATGTCCTTCATCCTGATCCAGAAAAAGCGTTCGAATACGAGCCATTTAAGAGCCATGGCGGATTTAAGCAAATTGACAAAATTTTCGACGGACAACTCGCGCAAATTGTCTGCGAAATTAACGTCAACTTATATAACTATCACACAAAGAAGGAGCAAGCTTAGATGAACAACCGAGAAATTGTCCAAAAGCTTTGGAATTTATGTAACGTTCTTCGTGACGATGGAATTACGTACCATCAATACGTGACAGAGTTAACGTATTTGTTATTTTTAAAAATGATGAAAGAAACGGGACAAGAGTATATCATCCCAGAAGCGTATCGCTGGGATTCGCTCGTGACAAAAAGCGGCATTGAGCTAAAAGATCATTATCAACAGCTTTTACTTGCATTAGGAAAAGAAGAAAATGAATTGTTAAAGCAAATTTACACAGACGCTGCTTCTAACATTCGTGAGCCGAAAAACTTAGAAAAAATCATTCAATCGATTAATAGTCTCGATTGGTACAACGCGAAACAAGAGGGACTAGGCGATTTGTACGAAGGGCTTTTAGAGAAAAACGCAAATGAAGTGAAATCAGGAGCGGGGCAATATTTTACGCCTCGCCCGCTCATTGAGGTCATTGTGGAATTAGTGAATCCACAGCCAGGGGAACGTTGCCACGACCCAGCGGCAGGAACGTTTGGTTTTATGATTGCCGCCGATCGCCACGTTCGTAAACAAACGGATGATTATTTTGATTTGTCGCAAGAAGAAATAGAGTTTCAAAAATATAAAGCGTTCTCTGGGATAGAGCTTGTCCGAGATACGCATCGCCTTGCAATCATGAACGCACTGCTTCATGACATTCATGGGGAAATTGTATTAGGGGATACGCTTTCATCGTTAGGCGAAAGCTTCAAAAACTATGATGTCATTTTAACAAACCCGCCGTTCGGAACGAAAAAGGGAGGCGAACGCGCGACAAGAACAGATTTTACGTTTATGACATCGAACAAACAGTTGAATTTCTTGCAGCACATTTACCGTGCGCTCAAACCGAACGGAAAAGCGCGGGCAGCCGTCGTTGTGCCAGATAACGTCTTATTTGAAGGAGGAGTCGGGGCGGACATTCGTCGCGATTTAATGGACAAATGCGAGCTTCATACGATTTTACGGTTGCCAACGGGCATTTTTTACGCCCAAGGGGTAAAAACGAACGTCTTATTTTTCACGCGCGGCACAAGCGATGTCGGCAATACAAAAGAAGTATGGGTGTACGATTTGCGGACAAACATGCCGTCGTTTGGAAAACGCAATCCGCTGACGAAAGAACATTTCGCCGATTTTATCAACGCTTATACAGCGGAAGATCGCCATCAAGTGCAAGATGAGCGATGGAACGTATTCACGCGCGAAGAGATTGCGAAAAAAGGCGATAGCTTAGACATCGGCTTAATTGCCGACGAATCGCTATCGATTTACGAAAACTTGCCAGACCCAATCGACTCAGCAGAAGAAGCCGTCGAAAAACTAGAACTAGCCATTTCCTTATTAAACGAAGTCATAGCCGAACTAAAAGCAACCGAACAATCCAACAGCTATCACCCGTCGAACGACACATTAAAAGTAGCAGAAACATCTGAGGTGCTGAAAAAATGAGCAAAACAAAACAAAAATCCATCGACGAGCTACTAAAAGAAGCACTAGTGCCCAAAGACGAACAGCCGTATGAAGTGCCGGAGAATTGGGTGTGGACTTGGACTGGTGTAGTACATGAAATTGTGACAGGCTCCACTCCATCTAAAAGAAATAGTGAATATTATGGAGGTGCCTTTCCTTTTGTTAAGCCCGGGGATCTAGAGCAAGAAGATTCAGTAATAGAGGCTTCTGAATATCTTACTGATCAGGGAAAAAAGAAAAGTAGAATAATTCCTAGGCATTCAACTTTAGTTTGTTGTATAGGTTCTATAGGAAAGGTAGGATTTAATTTAGTAGAATGTACCACTAACCAACAAATAAATTCCCTAATACCAGATAAAAAAGCCATTTATCCAAAATACACTTATTATTTTTCATTAAGTCCTGTGTATCAGAGTTTGTTAAAAGCTTCATCTTCATCTACAACTGTTTCAATCGTTAATAAAAGTAAAATGTCAAAGCTGAAATTTGTTCTTCCACCTCTCAATGAACAAAAACGCATTGTTGATAAAATCGAGCGGCTGTTTGCGAAAATTGACGAAGCGAAGCGGTTGGTTGAGGAAGTGAAGGGGTCGGTTGAGCTAAGAAGGGCAGCGATTTTGGAGAGGGCGTTTAGGGGAAAATTGGGGACTAATAATCCTAATGAACAGAGTATGCTTGAAGAATCAAATGTAATAACAAAAAGAGATATCGTTCCAGAAAATGAGCAATTGTACGAAGTACCAAAGAATTGGATCTGGGTTAAAGCTGGGAATGTTACAGAGATTGTAGGAGGAGGAACCCCTAAAACAACAGTTAAAGAGTATTATGAGAACGGAAATGTACCTTGGATAACTCCTGCTGATTTATCAGACTTTGAAGGTATTTATATAAGTAGAGGGCAAAGAAATATTACGAGTGAGGGGTTAAGAAATAGTTCAGCTAAATTACTTCCAGCAAAAACGGTTTTATTATCTTCGAGAGCGCCAATAGGCTATGTAGCAATTGCGGCCAATCTTCTATCAACAAATCAGGGATTTAAAAGTTTTATACCATCAGACGTCATTGATTCCGAATACCTGTATTGGTATTTTAAAAAATCAAAGAAATACTTGGAAGGGATGGGGAGTGGTAGTACTTTTAAGGAAATATCGGCTTTGAAATGTAAGGAAATCAAGATACCGTTACCACCAATAAATGAACAAAAACGTATTTCAAAAAGAGTTGGGATGTTATTAAATAAATTGGATCATGAACAAGAAATGGTTTCAGAAGTTGAAGAAAAGCTCGATTTATTAAAGCAATCCATCCTCTCTAAAGCCTTCCGCGGCGAGCTTGGCACAAATGATCCGAACGATGAACATGCGATAGAGCTGCTAAAAGAAGTGCTATTACAAACAAGCGGACAGTCATAGTGCTGTTCGCTTGTTGCATTATTGGGAGAAATATTTAAGTTGATTTGGTAACTACGTCATTAGTTGCGAGAAACTATGGGACGGTACGAGCAAGGAGGAAAGGATTAGCAAGGTGGTATTGTCAGGTAAACTGGAGCGCGTATCGTTGAGTGAGGATGGTAGAGGGAATCTGTTTTTGAGCAATTAATCTTCATCGTCAATATTTGCGCAGGCCAGACAGGAGTTGATAAAAATTCTGTCCTTTTTAAAATTTCAGACAGGATTCGACAAGATTTTTTACGGGATTTTATTATAATGTAACCATGCTTTGGAGTGTAAAAACCGCTTGTTAGAAATCCAAAACACCTTTTGTCATCTTGTTCACTTTCCTCGCCTTAAATGGTATAGACAAGGGAAGTAGGAATAAACGCGATTTCATAAACTTTTCCTATTCTATGGAGGAGCTTTATCATAAATCATACTAAATCAAAGGATAAAATCGTGATTATAACGGCTTTAGTAATGCTTTTTGTATTTTAGGTGCAAAAAAAGATAGCTCAGCCCTGCCTAAACGGTAGCGGGGAAAAGCTATCTTGCCGAACTTTTGTGCTATCAGCCCTGCCTAAACGGTAGCGGGGAAAATAGCACCTTATTGTAAATAAATATAAGTCATAAAATTTTTTTAGTCAATAGAGTTTGGTAAAAAAAATATATCAATTGAATAAGAAAAAAGAGGTGTGCATCAATCTATGTATTACTTGATTTATTTTGATGAGAGTAATAAAATTGATCAATTTGACGTTGAGTATTCTTATTATGGTGCTTATGGAAGTACAGATATATCTATGGCAAAAGTTGTGAGAAAAGTTCGGGATATATTTAAACAATGTAAATCCTTTAGTGAATTACACTTTCGTGAGTATACTAAAGACAACCATGTAAAAAAATACTTCCAAACTCTCCATACAGTTATCAATGAGGATGTAAAAATAAACATTCTTATCGTTAATAATAAGGACGCCTTATATGCTGCACAAAGGATAGGATTGACTACTCCAGAGTTGAGAAATTTATTTTATATAAAGATACCAGAGAGGCTATTCTATGGTGTGACCAGAAATTTATCCGAATTTAGTGAAAATGATGAAATGATTAAAGTTAAAATTAAAGTGGATCAGAACGACGAATATGATGAGATTTTTCTTAGACATAAAATTATTGAACAGATGAACGCACATTCTGCCTATAGAAACAAAAACTATCGAGTGGTTCGTGTAATGTCCCAAGATTCAGCTAAATCCATTCCTTTGCAAATAGTCGATACTTTTATGGGAATTGTTGTATTCTTGCTAGAAAAAAATTATCTCGAACAATCAAATGTTGCTAAAATAAAAAGCGATCTCATATATAGATTTTTGATCGAGCAAGATAACCTTACTAGGTTCCAGAAACAAATAAAGCTATACAAATGGACAGGAAGCGAAGAGCTTACTTCCCTAAACATGGGTGATTATGTATCGCCTTTTATGGCCTATAAAGCCGCGTACGATGTGCAAGAAATGACACGTATCCAAAAAGTAATGCTTGAAGATTCCCCAGAATCATTGAAAGAGTTGAGAAAAAAAGTGAACTATCCTAATACAATGCTAAATACACTTATAGCATATAAAGACCAGATTGAAGGACGCGGAAGAAATTATTCCATCATATAACCGCAGATAAAATAAAAATGATGTAACATTTCTTGAGAGAGCTAGATTACTCGCAGGAAAACTTGACAGTCAAGTAAAACCATTTGAAATGGAAACGGAAGGAAAAGATCAAGTGCTGGAATTAATCATTTCATATGAGAAAAAGCGTTAGAAGAAGGCTTAAAAGGAGGTGTGGAACGAGGGCTGCAGCAAGAAAAACGCCAGATTGCGAAGAAGATGCTAGAGAAGGGGTACGACGAGCAGACGATTTACGAACTGACGGAGTTGTCTGTAGAGGAGATTGAGAAACGGAGGGGATCTCATGCTCCTAAAAAGCATCGAAGTTGTATCTGAATGCTGTTGGGTATTAGCATCTTTTTATGAAGCAGACCCTAAAGATATCTCAGATGCTTTACTCAAATTCACGAATAGTATTGGGGTGGAAACGGAAGAAAAGCCGGTCATTCAACAAGCACTTCGGGATTACGTCGAAAAAAACGTTGACTTCATTGATGCCTACATAGCAGCACACGCTAAAGCCAATCCATCTGAGGATGTAGTCAACTTGGGATAGGCACTTCAAACGATTAGAATCAGCAAGCAGTTAGGCGGTGCATGCTCACACCGCCTATGTTTGCTCAATAATTGCTTTCGTGAACTCAGTAAAGTCTGTTAAATGGTTGTCGAGTATTTTTTGTAAAATCGTCAAGTTTAGTTCTTGGTAGTCATGCACGGCGATATTGCGAAATCCGACCATCGCTTTCATTTTTTGTGACAAAGATGAAGAGATGATGCCGTGTTGTTCTAAAAGAGTGAAAGCGTCTCGGCTTGTTTGTGGAAGTCCGAGCTTTTTTTGTGCAACGATGTGCATCGCTAAGTCAATGCTTGCCTCACACGCTCGTTGGAGGTTGAGGACAATGGAATCTTGTTTTGTGTAATTCTCCAAATGTTTTGGGTTGTTTTCATATTCTTCATGAATACGTCTTATACACCGTTCGATGAAACTGACTTTATTTAGGATGACATCATTAGTCATAAACCGACCCACTTTCCACAATGTTTCGCAAAATTTCCTCCCGTTCTTCATTTAGTTTCGCATACATCTTCAGCACTCGCCATTCATATTCTGCCCTTTTTTGTTCGTTTGCACAATAGATGACCTTACCGCTATGGACGATTTGTGCTTGAAAAACGGTGCTCGCTTGCTTTAAATCGATGAGATCGACGTCTCGCTGTAATCGCTCTGCCAATTGTTGCGCGAGCATAAAGCGTTCATAATGATCCAATGATCGTTTATCACTCGATCGTTTATCACTCAAAAAAGCAATATCTATATCGCTATCGTAACGAACGTGTCGTGTTGCTACTGATCCGAACAAATAAATGACAGAAGGAGAGACCGCATCTTTTAATGTTTCAACAATAATTTGTTCCATCTGGTCACCGTCCTTCTATTTCCATGCTATTACGATTATATGATTTTCGGTTTTGTATGTCACGTTTCTATAGGAAACTTAGTTTTTCATGTGATTACAACGTTATTTCAAAGGCATGATCAACTCGTTTTATCTCCATTTGCTACAGACACATTAAGTGTCTTGTTACTTAATTACTGTAGTTGAGCAATTTTTGTTACAATAATTACCATTTAAAAAAGACAAACGGGGTACCCCTTATGCCACATGGAGCTGTTTTTTCACGGCATCAATGGGAATATTTTGTTTCGCTGCGCCGTAGATAAATTCTACAAGACGATGTGCTTTGTTCGTTCGGAGAAAGTCAAGACCGGTAGAGAAATCACTGTTCGACTCGAACATGCTGTACACATACGCAAGTTGCACCAAGATCCAATACCGTTTTACCGCCCGACGCCCGCGAACGCGGTATCCATCGAGTTTCAGCTGGTCTTTCGCTTGACGGAAAAAACATTCGATCGACCAACGTGCAGCATAGTAGCGCAAGATGTCTTCGTCGCTTAGCTCGCGATCGGTGCTCAAGACGCAATGAAGATGTTTCGGCGTCATCGGCTGATCGGCTTTCCATGCGAGGAGCACCACGGCATCCTTGAGACCGTTCAGAGCACCTTCGTAGCGATACACCCGATAACGCTCTTTTCCCACCGTGACGAGGCGGGTATCCCGTGGCTCCATAGATTTGGCAAATTCCTTTGCTTGAATGGCCGTCCCTTTTGGATAGAGAATCCGATTCGTCTTCAGCATCGCGATGACGTGGAACCCTTTTTTCAAGCAGGCTCCCACGAGGGTTTTCGATGGATACCAAGAGTCCATGAGCACATAAACGGGGCGACTCACATCCAACGAAGAAAGCATCTCGATCGCGAGTTCCCCTTTGCTTTTCCCCGCCGTCTTGTCATAGAGGAGAAAGGCAAAAGGAAACGCTTGAGTCATCGTATGAACCATGAGCCAAACGAGAGAATGTCCCCAGATCGATTTTTTCTCTGCGTGACAATAGTGCCAATCACACCCTTGAATGGTGTGTGTTGCCCGTGACGAGGGCTTCGTTTTTTGGCAAATCGTATCATCGATCGAAACAAAAATGGGTTGATTCTCTCGTTTCGAGCTGCGTTCGACACGATGAAGCACCCACTGCTGGAGTTTGCGAAGCAGCGTCTCTTCCTCCCATAGGCTTTTCGTGAAAAAATGGCTCAGTGTCGTGCGATGGTTCGGATGAAAACTCCCATGATGTAGATCGGTCAGCGTTCCCGAAAAGCCCTTTGTAATCATCGCATCCACGATATGAACGAGATGCTTCATGACAGGTTTCGAGAAATAAAGTGCCAACCCCAACATCGTCAAAAACTTGTGGATTCCTTGGTGATGTGCTAATCTATTCATGAGACATGAACCTCCTTGTGAATGGTTTGGTGACACATCTATTCTAATCAAGGAATCGGGTTCATGTCTTCTTTTTTGTTTGGTTGTAAATTTATGTTAGCAAATTTGCTCATCTACAGTTAATTATTCAAAGTATTTATATGTTATACTAATTACAAGTCATTAGAGGATCTGCCTTTATCAAGCTTTTGGAAATGGCGATTACTAGTTATGGATGACGAAGAAGAGATCGTTGCCAAGCATTCATTTATAGTAAAAAATATCTACGTATACATCAAGAGGTGTTCGTCAATGAACGAAAACATACTTTTTTTAGTTTCGTTCTCAATCATTCTTGCTTTTTTTCTCCTTATTGAATTTTTATTCAAAAAAAGAAAAGGGGATAAAGTTGCGATTCGATCTTTTGTTGTGAGGTTTGTTAGCATCGTTATCTTTGTTTACATAATAAAGTTAACTATTTTATAAAAGGTGTCCTTATCTTATAGTGATAACAAGGACACTTTTCTTTTTCTATGAAGATAACCAATGTATGTACAGTTATTTTTATACTTGATGGCAAAACTTACTCATGGGTGCTTGATGAGAATAATCACTCCGACGTAGTCGTTTTTTAGGATGGTGATGATTCTACTACGTTATTAAGCAAAACGAAGTATACTGAAAGTGTAGAACTAAAAAAACAATTTTTACGCATGATTGCACGAATGAATTTAGATGAGGTTGAAGTAAAAAGGTTTTTAGTATATAAGCTCCCCACTTTTATGTATCGTTTTTTGTATAATAAATAAAAAAAGTTCGATTTCTAGGAGTTGAAACGATGCAAGAAAAAATCGAAAAGCAATTGGCATTGTTTTCGAAGCGGATGATTTCGCTTGATGAGTTGGAACGAATCATTCAGCCTTTTGTGCAGACGTATGAAGAATTTGCTGAAATGGTGCTTGCATTGGAGGCGAAAGGGACGATTGAAATGGTAAAAGCAAAAGGAAGAACGATACGAACACCGTCGCTTGCATTTCAATATCGTATTCATAAACATCTTTTAATGAAAAACTATCATCGCGAGTTGCAACGTTATCAAAATCAACTTCATCCAGCCATTCAGCTTGACGAGTATTATGGCAAGGAACCTTCTGTATGGGAGCGGGACAAGCCATTTATTTTAAAAATTGACGCATATTTACGAACTCATAATCTTCCTCGTGAAGTAGCGGCTGCGCCGGAGCGAAGTGTGGAGTTAGTCGGTGATGAAAAATGGATCGATGAAGGAGGAGGGAGAGAAGTGCTGAAACGCATTGGTCTTTTTGAACTCCTTCGCATTGTTCCCGTTTCCGATCCTTTAATGTTTGCGATCAACCCAACGAATATAGCAAGAACATCGCAGCTTCATCTCATTGTTGAAAATAAAACGACGTATCAAGCGCTTTTGCCTGCGCTTTGTGACACGTTTTTTTCTACGCTTATTTATGGAAAAGGAAAAAGCGTAATTAGCAACATTGAGCAATTTTCGATGCAATATCCAATCCAAGCCACCCATCGTTTCTACTATTTTGGCGACATTGACCGCGAAGGTGTTTCTATTTGGTACTCGCTTTCAAAAAAGATCCCGGTTTCTCCTGCACTCCCGTTTTACCGAGCATGTTTGCGAAAAGAACCAACGCGTGGCAAAGAGTATCAAACTGAGCGGGCGGAAGCACTTCTTTCGTTTCTTTCTTATTTTGACCTAGATGAAAAATGGTGGCTTTCTGAACTGCTTGCTTCTGGTTTATACTACCCACAAGAAACACTGAAAACATGGGAATTGCAACATATTTGGAGGGAAACAGATTGGACAAGTTAGCGTGGGCAGGGATTACAGAAGGCTACCGTGAACGGATGAGGAGACTAGCACTGTTTAGTCCGCTTTTAGATCTTGAACGAATGCGAACAACTGATCGAAGCGGGCAACCTATTGATATGAAAGGGCTTGGGCTGTTGACGCTTCTTTTTTTCTTTGAACAAAAGCTTATACGGCAGTACAAAACTGGAGTTAAACAGCTTGCTTTGTTTTTAAAACAATTGACGGAACACGTATATGTGCTAGATGATGAGTTGTGTGAACAGCTAGCACGGACGATTGTTCAAACGTTTCGTCCTACATCAGGAAAAAAGCGAAGCTACTCGTTTTATGATTGGGAACAGCGTGAAGAAAGTGTGATTGAATATTCACTTTTAAAAGCGCATGATTTTGACACGAAAACGAATACGCAATATTACACACTCGATGAAGATGGGCTCGAGCTTTTATTTGCGACCAAAGAGTTTTATAGTGAATTTCAACTATCCATCAACCAGCTTATGTTGCGAAAACAGCTGGAAAAAGGAGAATTTGTGGCAGCGTTGAAACAAATTAACGAAATGCGCATTGATGTTGAAACGTTGGAGGAGCGGATGATTCGTCTTAAACATGAAATTCAGCGCAGTATTATTTCTGAAGAAACGTTTGAGCGATATAAGCAACTTTTGGATGATATTTACAGAAGACTTACGCGCGAAGATGAGGAGTTTAAGGAGCTACGTGAGTTTGTCAACGACACAAGAGAGCGATTATACGCTCATGATGTACATCAAAAAGAAGAGAAGACGTATGAACTTGTGCTGAAAATTGCTCGGGAATTAGAATCGGTGCATTATGCCCATTCCGCTCTTCTTGACAAGGCGCTTTCATTGAAAAACACGACGCTTGTGACCGCTCAAGAATCGCTGTATTATACGGGACTTCATTCGTTCAACTTTGATCAAGATGTCATGTCATACATCGTCTCTGCTCCACTTCCGATTGAAGCAATGAAAGGGGTGCTCCATCCGTTTTTAAAAGTAGAGGAAAATAAATATTGGTCGCCAATGGTCGTTTTTGCAGAACAAAATATTATAGAAGAGCGTGAAGAAAAGGTTCATCCACACTTTTTAGAAGCAGACAATATTGAATATGTTGATCCGTATCGTACATGGCTGAAAAGCCGATATCGACTATTGATGAAACATTTGTTAGAGGCATATAAGTTAGGACGTGTCGATAAGCTTTCTTCATTTTTTGATTACTTAGATGACATTGGTCAGTCGCATTTGTATGAACATCGATCATTTTACGATTTTTGGATTTTTATGCACCAACGTTCTCCTATTCAAAAAGAAATAGACGGGGAAGAGGGAGAAACGCTGTTCGGAGAGGCCCTTTCATTGCTCGGCACGTATGTACTTGAAGTAGAAGAAATGAAAACCGTCATCCAAAAATGTGAGCGGTTTTCTATTCAAAATATGATGATTGCGGTGAGGGAACGGTGAGAGATTATCCAGAACAAAAAGTTATGCAAGCTTTTCAATTGTATACGACACTAGCGAGGAAAGGAGTCGCAGATGCGCAAGCGGTGCATCTTTATAAAAGTGATGACGAAATTCGTGCGCTTTTGGATGCGTTTAGTCGTGAAGTCGATTGTGTTATTGTGTTGACGAGCGACCAATTGTTTCTTATACCGCGCACGAAATTGTCACCATTTCATGTAAGTAACGATTGGGTTAAGCGTCATTATCTTCGTTCAGGCGCTACAAACGGCGATTTATATTTGCTTTATTTTGTATCGCTCGTGTTGTTTGGAAGTTTTTACGATTCGTATCATACTCAAGAACCAACGCGACAATTTTTAGCAATGGATGAATGGGCACGGCTTGTGCAGGAGCGTATCGATCAATTGAAGCGACACGATGCGGAACAACTAAAACAATGGGAACAAGAGTTTTCTTACAATTGGAGTGTGATTATTGAGAAATGGGAGGCAATGGACGATATTAAAGAAACAGCAAAAAGGCAAAGTGGCGCTACGATCAGTCGTCTGAGTTTCCTTGATACAGCAAGACGCTTTTTAATTGATCAAGAGCTTTTAGTTGATATCGGCAACCATGAAGTCACATTAACAGAAAAAGCAAAAACGATTGTGCAACGCTTTTTCATGGATGTTGAATATAACCGTGGAATTTTTGAGTTTATTTACGGATTTGAAAGGGAGAATGAAGATGCCAGCGATCAGTAAAATTCGGCTGACGAACGTTGTTTATGAAGAAGGTCGCAAGCGGTATAACGATGAATTGTTTCGGTTTGATGGGCATAATGGAGCGATTTTGCTTGAAAACGGAGGTGGAAAAACGGTATTTATCCACACTGTACTGCAAGCGATTTTGCCGCACGTTGATTTAGCGGATCGAAAAATAAAACATACGCTTCAATTAGAAAACGCACCTGCACATATTGCAATTGAATGGTTGTTAAATGATGAACCGCGCCGATATGTCGTGACAGCTGTATCGCTTTTTATGACAAACAACGGATTAGACTCGCTCCGTTACGTATATGAATATAACGCGAACGACCCACATGGGATTGAGGGTATTCCATTTGTACGCGAAGGAAGAAGCGGAAAGCGCCCAGCGGAACGAGGTGAAATGCAAGATTATTATCATGATATGAAAGTAAAGTCGATGTTCGCTCGCACGTTTTCAACAATAAAAGAATATAAATCGTTTCTAGAAGAGCAATATCATATTATTTCAAGCGAATGGGAAAGTATTGTTAAAATTAATAGCACAGAAGGTGGTGTTGAGACGTTTTTTGACGAATGTAAAACGACAAATCAACTATTCGATCGTCTACTTATTCCAATTGTTGAAAGTGCAATTGTTGGGCATGATGAGAAACTATTTGCTGATTTGTTTGAAAAGCAACTTGCAAGCTTTAAGCATTATAAAAAGCTAAAAGAAACGATTGAAGAAAACAAACGTATACACCAACAACTTGAGCAATATGTTGGTGTATACGAACAGCTTCATCAGCAACAGTTATTGTATGAACAAGAGAAGCAACATGCCAAAGGAGTATGGCTCGAGACGCTCAAACAAAAACAAGCGTGTGAAAACGAGCAAAATGACAATGTGATGCAATGGGAAGAATGGAGCAACGCTGAGTTGACTCATCGGAAAAAGCGGGCAACGTATCATATTTTATTAGAGCAGATGAGACTCAATGAATTTAAACGAGAATATGAACAGGCGTTAGTGCAGGAAAAAGAAAAAGAAGAAGAAATGGTGCGTCTGGAGCATGAATACTATTCGCTCCAACTTGTCAAGTATAAGTCAGCACGAGAACAACATGTAGAAATGTTAGCTTATATTGAACAGCAGATGGCGAAGTTAAAAGAAGATGAAACGCTCGCTCATTACGAGGAGCAATTAGAAGTAGCTCGTCGTTCACTACTCGGTTTGTTTATGGAACAACTGGAAAAAATCGAAAAAGACGAGCGAAATGTACGCTATGAGCTTCATCCTATTCAAAAACAAATGGAACAATGGAAAAAAGATATTGAAACACGTAAGAAAGAAGAGCAAGAGACGCGCGAAAAACGAGCTGGCATTCAAAAAGTCATTCATGCAAGAGAAAAAGATATGGAGCATTTGAAACAACGCTTATTAGCAAATCCAACACAACAATCTGTTGAAGAAGAAATGGAAAAATGGATGGAAAGAGAACAATGGCTAGATGAAGAACTCGTTCGTTTGCGCCAAGAAATAAAGCAATTGAAACAATTAGAACGGGATATAGAAGCGCATAAAGAGGCACTTGAAAAGCAACGAGCCAATAAACAGGCAGAGTGTAAAGCGTTGGAAAAACACATTCAAATGATAGAGAGCGAGGAACAAGCACTTATAAAAAAGCTTGCTTCTGTTCGACCACAATGGGTAGCGCTTGATAGCGTTTATATTCAAGAAGAGACGATTCAAATGAGGCTTTATGAGGAAATCGAAAAAAGGATAAAGGAGCGTGAAAAACTTTTAGTGCAAGAACGGATTGCTTCGCGGTTTGTCGATGCGTACGGTGGACAAGACTTGTTTTTCGCCGATCCATTTTTAGCAGAACAGGTTTCTTCATGGAAAAGTCAATTTCACTTCCTCGCTACAGGTGTGGAGTATTTGCAGTCGCTCGAGGAAGAAGAACGAGAGAAAAAGCAAGAGTTTCCACTTTGGCCAATGACGCTTATTACAACTGCGAAAGCGAAAGAGCAACTAATACAAAAAGTGCGACAATGTAACGATCGGATGCAGTGGCCAATTGTCGTGCTGTCTGTCGACGAGGCATCGCGTGTGGAAAATGAACATGTATCGTATGGGTGGGTTCCACCATACTATTGGCAGGAAGTAATCGATCCGACATCGTTCGCGATTTGGAAAAAACGTATGTGTGATAACGCTGAACATATAATGCAACGCCGCCAAGAGAAAGAAGCAGAGCTAAGAATTTGGCAAGATGTACAACAAGCATGGCACACGTTTCTAGCCACTTACCCATACGAAATCATCGAGTCGCTCCGTATGGAACATGCTGATCTTTTACGTAGTATAGAACAATTAGCGATAACAATCGAAAAAGAAAAAAAACGTATAAATGAATGCCGATTGCATGTTGAACGAGATGAGTCGCTTGTTAGCCAATACGAAGGGGAGTTAAGTGGGTTTCGCGATAAAATAAAAGATGCCACGACCTATATTCAATATAAAAAAGAAGTGCGAGAAGGACAAAAGCAAATACACATACTTGATCAGCAACTTACATCGTTGACAAAAGAAATCGTACGTTTTACTCGTTCACTAGAAGATGCCCTTGCACAAAGCATAGAGCTTCAAGAACGTCTTCGATCACTTGACACAGAGCGACGTTCAATTGAACAACATTACGATTATCGTTCGCTCCGTCATCTTATCCCTATTTATTCGGGACAAAGCGAGGACGTCATCCGCGAACACATTCGTGAGTTCGAGTTACGCATTCGAGGGATTAAAACATCATACGGTGAGTGGAAAGAAAAGAAACAGTCGGCCCAAAAGGAGATTGATCGTCTTACTCATGAGATCAATAAGTTAAAAAAGAAACAAATTGATTTAGATGAAACAATGATATTCCCAAGTGATGGGGAGTATTTACTTGGACGGCTTGAGGAACAAATGACATCAGGCCATGAATCATTGAAACATCTAAAGCGACAAGTGCAAGAAGCGTTAAAACGAAAAGAACAGCAAAAAGGTGTCGTGAAGGCAAAAGAGGAGCAGTTTCAGGAGCAATTTCCAAACGAAGAGAAATGGATATTTTCAAATGAACTGAGTGATGTTGCTGTGCAATTGGATGTGGAACGAGAAATGCTCATGAAACGAAAAACATTTCTCGAACAAGAACGCGAGCGACTCACGAAGGAGATAAGGGATATTGAGCAAGCAGAGCGATCGCTCCATGTTGCAAAAGAAGTGCATCATTTTCATTCCCCAGCGATTGTTGCTTTATCGTTGAATGAAGAAGAAGTCGCATCATTCACGTACGATCGTTGTCGTTTCGTTGAGCACGTGATCGGACGGTTGAAAGTGAGTAAGCAAGCAGTTGAATTAGCAAAAGAACGTGTAGAACGAGAGAAGCGGTTATTTAAAGAATTTTGTCGTACATCAATCCAAGATGTAAAAATGCAACAAACAGCTATAAACGGCATCGAGCATAAAGAAACATACGAAGACATTATTGCTTTTAAAAAACATATGATGCAAAGTGTGGAGCGAGCAACGCATTATGCGAATGAACATATTCGTCAGAAAGATGCTGAGTTACAAGCGTTTATTAACCATATTCATACACATTTGCGTACGTTAGTTGAAGAGTTAAAGCAAATACCGAACAAAACGAGAGTTAAAGTCGGGGAAGAATGGAAGCGCATTTTCACATTTGCGATTCCAGATTGGGAAGAAGAAGTCGGTAAAATGCGTATCCGCAACTATATTGAATGGATGCTGCAACAACTTGAATCTGAACGTTTCCTAAACGAACACGGTAAGCAAGACGAGGCAAAAGTACGTAAAGAAATAGAAATGTGGCTTCAATCGAAGCAACTTTTACAGGTAGTGATGAACAATGAAGGAATGAAAGTAAGTTGTCGCAAAGTAACGAATGACAATAAAGTAACGACGCGCTCGTATTTGTGGGAGCAAAGCAACGTCTGGTCTGGCGGTGAAAAATGGAGCAAAAACATGACGCTCTTTTTAGGTATTCTCAACTATGTTGCCGAGAAAAAGCAGCATATTCGTTCGAAAATGAGGCGACATCGCACGGTTATTTTGGACAATCCGTTCGGAAAAGCATCAAGCGATCATGTGCTAATGCCAGTGTTTTTTGTCGCAGAGCAGCTCGGTTTTCAAATTATTGCATTGACAGCGCATGCAGAAGGGAAATTTTTGCGTGATTACTTCCCAATTATTTATAGTTGCCGACTTCGTTCGTCATCTGATCCGAACAAGCAAATTATGACGCAGGAAAAGTGGATTCATCACGCCTACTTCCAAGATCATGATCCGAAGTCACTTGAACGGTTAGGCGAAACAGAACAGTTAGAGTTGTTTTGAGTATAGGGAAAAAACGAGTCATTGTCTTTGATTTTCAATAATGTGGAGGAAAATGTATGTATCCGAATTATCGAATTTCTGTTGAGGTCATTGTATGGCACGATGACAAAGTTCTTTTAACGAAACGTGCAGAGCATTGTAAGGTAGCTCCGAATGTATGGAACGTTCCAGCTGGAAAAATCAAGTATGACGAAGTTCCTGTGCAAGGTTTGTTTCGAGAAGCGAAAGAGGAATTGAATTTGGATGTAGAATTGATAGAAGAACTATTCGTTCGAAATTTAAAAAGCAAAAGTGGTGATGAAGATATATATCGAGTTGTGTTTACGTATCTTGTCAAACCGAAAAACAATGATATTTCTTTACTCACACTAAACGATGAGCATTCTGAATTTGCTTGGGTAACGAAAGAAGATCTAAACGATTGTAAGTATGAAACGCTTCATGACGATATACGACACATTTTAGTGACAAAAGTGTTTATGTAAGACGATGTGAAACCACCTCTGCGATTTTATAGGGGTGGTTATTTTTGGTTCATTGAGCGAAACTTTTGCTTTTCTTTATTTCTTCCTTTTTAATGAAGTTACGAGGTATTTTTTAGAGGATAGGAGAGAAACAAATGAAAATTCAATCCATTGAACCGACGCCAAGTCCTAATACGATGAAAGTGTTGCTTGATGAAGAGCTTCCATTTGGCACAAGTTATAACTATAAACCTGGGCAAGCTGCACATGCCCCTGCCATCATCCAGCAATTGCTGCAAATCGAAGGGGTGAAGGGCATTTATCATGTCGCTGATTTTTTAGCTGTCGAACGGCATGCAAAATATGACTGGAAACCGATTTTAACAAAAGTGCGCGAAGTATTTGGCGAGCAGGTGGATGAAATCCAAGATAATGAACCTGTACGCAACGAGCATTTTGGCGAAGTGAAAGTGTATGTGCAAATGCTTTATGGCTTGCCGATGCAAGTGAAGTTAACGGACGGTCACGAAGAGAGACGAGTTGGCTTGCCGCAGCCGTTTGTCGATGCGGTGTTAGAAGCGCAAAAACATGCAGGGAATATCGTCATGGAGAGAAAGTGGGTCGAAAAGGGCGTTCGGTACGGAACGTTTGAAGAGATCGGCGCCGAAATAGTCGAGGAGTTGTCTGCCGCTTATCCACTCGAACGGCTCGAGCGGTTCGTACACATGTTTAAACAAGGTGAGCAGGCGAAAACACAAAAACGAACGAGTTTTCAAGTGACAGAACAAATGCTAGATGACCAAGATTGGACGAAACGATATGCAGCGTTGGAACAAATGGGAGAGCCAACGGAAAACGATTTGCCTGTGTTGGCAAAGGCGTTAAAAGACGAAAAAGTCGCTATTCGTCGCTTAGCGACTGCGTATTTAGGAATGATTGGTGGCAAAAGCGTGCTTCCGTATTTGTATGAAGCACTCAAAGACTCAGCTGTTTCTGTGCGTCGTACAGCCGGCGACTGCTTGTCTGATATTGGTGACATGGAGGCCATTCCTGTGATGGTCGAAGCGCTAAAAGATGCAAGCAAGCTCGTTCGCTGGCGTGCCGCGATGTTTTTATATGAAAATGGCGATGAATCCGTTCTGCCTGCGTTAAAAGCAGCCGAAAACGACCCGGAATTTGAAGTAAGCATGCAAGTAAAAATGGCGATTGAACGAATCGAAGGTGGCGAAGAAGCGAAAGGATCCGTTTGGAAACAAATGACGGAGAGTAGAAAGGGATAAATATAGTTATCTTGGAGATTTGAAAAATACAAGTAAAGGTACATCGCTACGAAATAATGAAAGCGTACTAGAAGAACAGCAGTCATCATCGCTGCAATCGCTAGCGGAAGAAGGAAAAACGTGCACGGACGGAAATTGCGCTATCGACTAAATTTAAGCAGATGAAAAGCCGGCTAGGGAACTTTAGCCGGCTTTATAAAAAGACAAGAAAGTATATGGGGGTTCCCACGGTAAGCTGTCTAGCTCCAAGCGCCATGGACAAACCCTCCTCGGTGGGGCTTGTGCGCCCTTCGCGGAGCCAAGGATGGCGACATTTCGCCGTTGCCCGCAGGATGCGGGCTGCCTTTAGGCGAAATTGGGACACTTTGCGCTTTTCTTATTATTCCACATCATCCATATGCAAAATGGAATGAAGCGAAATTGCTAAATCTGGATACAAAAAAGACGTTAACACATCTTTCGGGCCGAATACCGCCCGTTTTTGAAACCGTCCGTCTTCTAAGCCAATGACTTCAATCGTTCGATTGCTTGGGTCGACCATCCAATACTCTTTCACACCATTTGCTTCATACAAATAATATTTTTGATTTCGATCTTTAATTCCTGTGCTAGCGGATAACACTTCGATCACGAGATCGGGTGCACCTTGTACTCGGTTTTTTTTCAGTTGAGTTACGTTGCAAATAACGAATAAATCCGGCTGTACAACGGTTTGCGCTTCTTCTTCATTTTTAGCTGCATCGAATTGTACATCAAATGGAGATAAGATGAGGCGACATCCTTGTGCTTTGAAGTAAGGGGCTAAGGCGAGATACAGTTCGCCCACGACATATTGGTGAACATATGAAGGCGATGCAAGCAAATAAGGGATACCGTCAATTAGCTCCCAATTTCCTTCCCATTGTTGAATATCTTTATATGAATACAGACGACCGTGTTGTACTTTTTCCATCTCTCTCACCTGCTTCTTTGTCTTTTTTACATTATATCACAATGAGAGGGAACTTTTTGTATGCGACGAGAATCAAACCTCATCTTTTTCGTTTTTCTACATATTTCGACAAAATTTTGTGCGTATGTTTGCTATAGTAGGATTAATATTTGATCGAGGAGAGATGGATATGATTCGTAAGCTGAATAGGAAGGATCATCGTGTTGTGTTTTCTTTTTTAAAGCAAGAGCCGTCACTTAATCTTTTTATTATCGGTGATATTGAAGCGTTTGGATACGAGCAGGAGTTTCAAGAGCTGTGGGGCGACTTTGATGAGGACGGTGCGTTGCGAGCCGTGTTGTTGCGATTTTATGATTCGTATATTCCATATGCTCCGGGGGAGTTTGATATAGAGGGATTTGCTAAAATTATGAGAAATACTGCTCATTCTGTTCGACTTTCTGGAAAAACGGATCTTGTTGCAGCATTTGAACCTCTCTTGCCACTTGGGAAGAAGCGTGTGACGTATTTTTGCGAATGTAACGAAATCATATTTCCGGAAGTGGAAAGCCGCTATGAAATAAAACAAGCAACGATCAATGATGTGGATCGAATAATAGAGTTGCGCAGTCGCATTGCTGAGTTTTCGGTGCTTCCTTCATCGCGAGATATGCTTGTCAAATCGTTAGAGACGAACACAGGTCGCACGTATTATATCGAGGAGGATGGCCGCATGGTGTCGTCTGTCTCGACAACGGCAGAGAATACGCTGTCTGCGATGGTTGTCGGTGTTTGTACGGATCCGAATGATCGGCAAAAAGGGTATGCAAGCGAAATAATGAAACGTGTCATCCAAGACTACATTCGCTCAGGCAAAACGTTATGTTTATTTTATGATAATCCGAGTGCAGGACGTATTTATAAACGACTTGGTTTTTCCGATATCGGCATGTGGACGATGTATGGGTGACATATGGTTTTTGCTTGCGGTTTTGCGTATATGTTGAATATAAACAAAATGAAAGGTGCGGATGCATATGCCATTATATTTTGCGTACGGCAGTTGCATGTCGTTTTCGGACTTAGAAAGAACGACAAGTTTTGAGTACGTTGGAACGGGAATTGTTTTTGATTATCGCCTCGCATTTTCAGTATATTCGCGTACGAGACAAGGTGGAGTCGCCGATATTGTGTATGCTCCGGGAGAAAAAGTGGAAGGAATTTTGTTTGAAGTGCCGAACTTTGAACAGCTAGACAGACGAGAAGGTCATCCGAATTTTTATCGGCGTCGTGAAATTGAAGTGTGGGACGAACAAGCGAAAACGATGCGAGTAGCTAGTACGTATGAAGTTGTTCACAAAAAAACAGTTGAAATTCCGCCGTCTGATGAATATGCGAACATTTTGTTAGAAGGGGCGAAACGATTGTCTGAGCCATATCAGCAACAGTTGCAAGCACATATTTTTTCACTTTGGGGAAAAGAAAAAACACCCAGGTGAGGTGAGCAAAGATGAAATCGTTTCAAGTGTTCGTATATGGGACATTGCTGCGAGGGGAGGAGAATCATCGTGTTGTTGCCCCGTATGTTGCACATATCGAGAAAGGTGCTGTATGTGGGTGGCTTCATAGCGTCTATGACTTGTACCCGGCTTTAGTGCTTGATCCGTCTGCTCCTCCTGTGGACGGGGAATGGCTGACGGTGAGCGAAAAAGGACTAAGGGCAATGGATCAGCTTGAAGGATATGACGGAGAAGGAAAGCACAACGATTATGAGCGAGTATTCGTGACAGATGTAAACGGAAAGACGGCCGGATTTGTGTATGTATACTCAAGCGAACGAGCGAAACATTTGCCACGAATTGGAACGTCGTGGAGGGCGTATAGGCAGTCGCGAAAAACATAAGAGACAAGAGAAGCGTGAAGTTTGCAAGTTTTTGGCGCACTTCACGTTTTTCTATTGTTACATATGTGAATATAATAGAGGGGTGGATGCGTTCACTGAAAAAATAGAAATGAAAAGAGGGAAATACGGTGCAGCTTGGAGCGGTTGTCATTCAAGGAGAAAATTTATTGCTTATCGTCAGTTTGCTTATGACATACGTGTTTTTTTACTACGGTTTGTTTGTTTTAAAAGCGGAGCGGAATGTGATGGATGTTATTTTTAACAGTTTCATATATGGTTTAGTCATATGGAAATTGAGTTACGGTATTGTGCATCCGAACGTGGTGTTACAAAATCCGTTAACGCTCCTTTATTTCAACGGTGGCGTTGTTGGCCTTGTTTTAGCAGCAATATTCATTGTCGTGTATACATATTGGCAACTGAAAAAACAACACATTTCGTTCGATGTTTATATTCGTTCGGTTACTCCTATATATTTCGGGTACTGGGTCGTATTCAGTGTGGTGAAAGGAAGTGAATTTTCGGAATATCGCTTCATTTGGCTACAAGCTATCGTAGCTCTTATTTTTTTCGTTATCTCTTCTCGTACAAAAACGAAGCAAAAGCTCGGACAATTGCTTGTTTTGTTCCATATTTTCGTTTCTATCTTTATATTCGCACCAATATCGGACACGACAAACGAAGTCACGTCGGAGCAATCGAGTACAAACGTTGGAATTGATGTTGGAAAAATGGCTCCGGATTTTGAATTAATGACACTAAAAGGAGAAAAAGTACAGTTGTCTCAATTTCGAGGGAAGAAAGTGATTTTAAATTTTTGGGCGTCGTGGTGTCCGCCGTGCCGTGCAGAAATGCCAGAGATGCAGCGATTTTATGAACAGCATGGACAACATGTCGCCATTGTAGCTGTCAACTTGACGAATAAAGAAAAAAATCGTCAAGCCGTTGAGACGTTTATTAACGAAAGAGGAGTGTCATTCGATATTATGTTTGATGAGCAAGGAACGGTTAGTAAAACATATGAAGTCATCACCATTCCGACCTCGTACATTATTGATGAACACGGAGTCATTCTCCATAAACATGTGGGCCCCCTTTCATATGATATGATGAAACGAACCGTTTTGTCGGAATGAGCTCGGTCGTTTCGTATGTTGAGCGAACAGCTTTTATGTCTGTTCGCTCATTTGTTTTTGTAATTTTCGATTTGCCATTTGACTATATAGTTCAGAAAAACTGCAATGAGTTATAATCGATTCAATCAATAGTTGTTTTGTTTCTCTCTTTTGTAACTTTATATTCATTTGTGCCCCGATATGAAGCAGTTGTTCTTTTTTAAAAGACATTAAAAACGTTGTTGCTTCCTCTTTATTCATGTTTTTTATTTTTTTTATGACGTTTGCATAGTCCGTTTCTTTTGTTGATTGTTTCTTTAATGTTTGCTTTTGTAGCTTTGCAGAAAGATCATCTAACATCTCATCCACTGTGCAATGTTCGTAATGTTTTAAAATAACGAGCGCTTTTTCTAATATATGTGTTAATGTTTTTACGTTCATACGACAATTCCTCCACCAATTCGGTTTAAAAATTCAAGCGTAATTTTTTTCACGCATTCGCTCTGTTTCGCTCGGTTGTTTTCAACGGCAAATACAGGATAACTTAGCGTCGATGCTCGCGTGATGGCATCACCGTATGGTAAATAGCTGTTAAATATCATGTCAGATGAAAGCGCGCGTTTCAATGTATTGATCATATTTTCTTGTGTTTGTTTTGGCTGATTTCCGTATTCGCGAATGAAATTGAGGACGATTCCGATGAGTTTTGTATCGCTATATTCTTTTGAACTAGATTGAAACCTTTCGTTTAATTCATCTACTTTATTTTTAATGGCTGAGATGCCGTATGAAGACAGCCGATCAGGAATAGCTGGAATTAAATAATAATCGCTTGCATAGAGCGCATTTTGCGTAATGTAATTTAAATTTGGTGGACAATCAATAAAAATAAAATCATACTCATGTTTCACTGTGTTTAAAATATGGTGAAGCATTTGAAATTTATAAATGTCCGAACCAAATAAATGGTCTTTAAAATGAGGCCGTGAGTAAACAGCAATATCCATGTCTGTATGAATGAGTTCAGCATGTGCCGGGAGCAAATCAATATGTTCATACACTTTCTCATTTTTACTTCGCACGCACGCTTTTAAAATAAAGTCGTTTACATCAATTTGTGGATATTCATTTTTTAAATAATGTTCAATTAAATCTTTCAACGTACCGATCGGTGGCGTTTCTTGATAGGCTAACTGTTCAAACCGCTCTGGTGTTAAACATGAAATGGAGAGATTACATTGTGCGTCCGCATCCACCAATAACACTTTCGGTTGAGATTGTTCAAGACCGAATAGCTCTAATTCGTCAGATGATAAATGTTGTAGTCCGGTCGCTAAATGATGGGTAACGGTCGTCTTTCCCACTCCGCCTTTCCAGTTGATAATACTAATTACTTTTGCCTGTCGCTCCATGATGATCGCCTCCTGTTGTATATGGACGGTTTATTTGTATGAGAGAAGATAAAAAGTTATGACCGATTGTTTGCAGAGGAATGATTAGAAGGGAACTTACTTGACATATTGTTTTATGTGATAATTGTTATAGTAACAAGGATACATGTGATATGTAATCATGGGAGAGTGTGAGAGTGTGAGAGTGGAACAAAAAGAACAACGGTTATTTTCTTATGAAACGTATGAGCCGAACCATTTTGACTTGATTATATGCTGGGATGAGAGCGTATTTTTGGTTACAAACGGAAAATGGTTTGGTCCCACTGCGTATCTTTTTTTGAAGGAACGATGTATTTAAAATATCAAGCTACATCGCTTGAAGAGGTCGCTCGATTGATTCATAAACATCATGAAATAAAAGATATGAAAAGAGGGCGGTGGACGGTTATTAAAAATATTCTCAAGCTACAACTAGGCTTTTCAATCAATTGGTAAGAAAGAAGTCCATGTGGCTAAAAAGCTGCATATTTCGCTACACAATGTTTATTGATATGGTAAACAAACGAGGGAGGAATACTTTACTTATGGAAGTTTTTGAACAATATTTAGCAAGGATCGAAAACGTTGACCACCGCAATCGAACAGAGGAAATTTTACGGTGGGTTTGTGATACATTTCCACAGTTAAAACCACAAATCAAATGGAATACACCTATGTTTACCGACCATGGCACATTTATTATCGGTTTTTCCACAGCAAAGCATCATTTAAGTGTGTCACCTGAAGAAGCATGCATGACGCGCTTTGCCGATGAAATCGCTCAAGCTGGCTATAGCGCGACAAAAGGATTGTTTCGAATTCCGTGGAATGAACCGGTCAATTATGAATTGCTAGAGAAAATCATTGAATTTAATATTCAAGAGAAAGCAGATTGCACAACTTTTTGGCGAAAGTAACAGAAATAAGCATTTCTCAAAAAAGAGAAGTGCTTTTTTTGTTTTAAAATAAAAAAATAAATTAAAACAATAATTATTTATTGTAAAACGATAAATAATGTATTAAAATGAAATGGAAATCATGGAAGTGAGGTGCTTGTTGTGAAGCGAGAAACACTTTTTTTAAAAATCGCTATTTTTATAATCGGCGCTCCTGTTGCTATGTTATGTGTATTTGTCTTGCCTAAGTTTCCTAACTTTTATGCGGAGTGGTTACCGGAATTAGCGTATTTGCGCTATCCAATCGTTATCTTTTTTTATGTTACCGCTATTCCGTTTTTCTTTGCGTTGTATCAAGCGTTCAACATGTTGACTTATATTGATAAAAACGAAGCGTTTTCCGATGTATCTGTAAAAGCGCTAAAGTATATAAAACATTGTGCCGCTGTCATTAGTTTATTGTATATCGCAGGCATGCCGTTCTTTTATCTCACCGCCGATTTAGACGATGCCCCAGGAATTATCATTATTGGATTAATGGTAGTTTTTGGAGCGTTAGTCGTTGCTTTGTTTGCAGCGGTGCTACAAAAGCTTTTACAAAAGGCTATCGAGATCAAATCGGAAAATGACTTAACGATTTGAGGTGAATCACATGGCGATTATTGTTAATTTAGATGTTATGCTGGCGAAGCGGAAAATGAGTGTGACTGAGTTGTCAGAAAAAGTAGGAATTACGATGGCGAATTTATCGATTTTAAAAAACGGCAAAGCAAAAGCGATTCGGTTATCGACGTTAGATGCGATTTGCAAAGCGTTACAGTGTCAACCTGGAGATATTTTAGAATATCGAAGTGATGACGAAATGTAATCGGAGGCAAAAGCGATGAGATCATTGATTCAACTCGTTCATTTTGGCTGGCAACAAGCGTTATCTTGTTTGTTTCCGGTTGTCATTTTTGCCTCGTTAGCGGTGACAAAAATGGTGCCGCTCCCTTTCTTGCCACGTTATGATTGGCTACTTATCATTTGCCTTTTCATGCAATGGTGGATGGTGCGTGTGGGACTAGAAACGCGAGATGAACTAAAAGTGATTACGTTGTTTCACCTTATTGGGCTTGCGCTTGAACTGTTTAAAGTGCATATGGGGTCTTGGGCTTATCCAGAAGAAGGGTATGCTAAAATTTTCGGTGTGCCTTTATATAGCGGCTTTATGTATGCAAGTGTGGCTAGCTATCTTTGCCAAGCGTGGCGACGGTTAAAGGTGGAGCTCGTCAAATGGCCGCCGCTTTCGCTCGTTGTTCCGCTAGCTGCAGCGATTTATTTGAATTTTTTCACCCATCATTATTGGATTGACGTTCGGTGGTGGTTAATTGGACTTGTCATCATCGTCTTTTGGGCGTCATCGGTCACATACGAGGTAAACGGCACGCGTTACCGTATGCCGCTCGTCCTTTCTTTTTTACTTATCGGATTTTTCATATGGATCGCCGAAAATATTGCCACGTTTTTTGGCGCTTGGCAATACCCGAACCAAGTGGATACATGGAGTTTTGTTCATCTTGGAAAAGTAAGTTCGTGGTTTTTATTAGTTATTGTAAGCTTTCTCATCGTTGCGACGTTAAAGCAGGTGAAAGAAAAAATTCCACAAACAACGATGATGGCGATTAGGATAAGGCAAATTAGCGAACAGTAATCGTCACTGTTCGCTAATTTTTTTCATATAATGTTCTTCAATCACCGAACGAACGATATGGAAAGAGCTCCATTCGCCTAGGGAAAGAAAGGTGATTGGATATTTCTTTGGAAAAAGGGCAGATTGTATTTGTTTTAATGTCGCTCCTTTTTCATACAAATCAATAATTTTTCCTTGAAGCTCTTGTAAATAATGAAGCTTTCGTTGTAAGGCGGTGCGCCCGTCTTTTACATAACCCGCGTGGGCGCAAAACATTTCGTTAAAATCGTACGTTAATACTTTTTTTAATGAGTCAATCAAGGTAGAAATGCTTTCTTCGCGCAAGATGACTTTTGTTTTTTCGAGGCAGTATAAGTCTCCTGTAAAAAGTTGTCCTGTTTCGCGATTAAGAAATGCGAGATGGTCAACAGCATGACCTGGTGTATGAATGACATCCCATATCGCACGGCGTGTAGAAAACGTTTTTCCAATCGGCTTAGCTTGGAAAGGAGGGCGCCTTCCCCAAAAAAACTTGCGATACATTGGATAATCTGCTTGTTTATTACAATACTCAATCATGATCTCACTCATATAAATTGGTAGTTGTCTTTCGTTTTGTAAAAACGCTGCACACCCTGTATGGTCTTCGTGAAAGTGGGTAATTACCACTTGATCGATGTCTAATGATTTGAAAAAGTTTGTAAATTCACTTGCTAACGATGCTGCTCCTGTATCAATCAATACTCCGTCGATAGCAAAACAATGCACCGTTAATCGTACCCCTTGAAATGTTAGCGTGCCTTTGGCGATATGTACTCCAGAAACAGTTTCTTGTTCGAATTTTTTCTTTAATAACATGTGAAGTGCTTCCTCCCCTTATTTTTATTATATCAAACAAAAATGAATAGTCATTCATTATTTCGGTGTTCAGGTAAAAAATAATGCCTATAAATGCAAAATGAGCTGCCTCAAAGCAGCTCATCGTATGAATCAAACATTTTTGATCTTGTTAAAAAACGCACCCCTTCGGATCCTTCAAGTGAAAACATACCGCCGCGACCAGGTACAACATCAATAATGAGTTGTGTATGTTTCCAATATTCGTATTGAGCAGCGTGCATATAAAATGGGCATCCTCCGATTTCCCCAAGCAACACGTCTGACTGTCCGATGATAAACTCCCCTTGTGGATAGCACATTGGTGAACTTCCATCGCAACAGCCGCCCGATTGATGAAACATAAGCGGACCGTACTTTGCTTTTAATTGTTCAATAAGTTGCAGTGCAGCATCGGTCGCGATCACTTTCGGTTGCATGTGCATCATCCTTTCAAAAAAGGCAGCGCTTTTGAGACGCTGCCTGAATGATTAGAAAAATCCAAGTTTTTTCGGCGAATAGCTAACAAGCAAGTTTTTCGTTTGTTGGTAATGATCGAGCATCATTTTGTGCGTTTCGCGACCGATTCCTGACATTTTATATCCGCCAAACGCTGCATGGGCCGGATAAGCGTGATAGCAATTTGTCCACACGCGTCCAGCTTGAATGCCCCGACCAAAGCGATAGGCTGTATTCATATCGCGCGTCCACACCCCGGCACCTAGTCCGTATAATGTATCATTTGCGATGGACAACGCTTCTTCTTGATCTTTAAATGTCGTGACAGACACTACTGGGCCGAAAATTTCCTCTTGGAAAATGCGCATCCGATTATGTCCCTTGAAGACAGTCGGTTTCACATAATAGCCGCCTTGTAAATCTCCTTCTAACATATTGCGTTCGCCACCAATGAGAAGTTCAGCGCCTTCTTGTTTGCCGATGTCAATGTATGACAAAATTTTCTCTAGCTGTTCGGATGAAGCTTGGGCGCCAATCATTGTGCTCGTATCGAGCGGATTGCCTTGTTTAATTTGTTTGACTCGTTCTAATGCTCGTTCCATAAATACGTCGTAAATGGATTCTTCGATTAATGCACGTGAAGGGCATGTACACACTTCTCCTTGATTTAAAGCGAACATCGTAAATCCTTCAAGCGCTTTATCAAAAAATTCGTCATCTTTCGCAGCGACATCTGCGAAGAAAATGTTTGGTGATTTTCCGCCAAGTTCAAGTGTGACCGGAATTAAATTTTGAGATGCATATTGCATAATGAGACGTCCTGTCGTCGTTTCGCCGGTAAAGGCAATTTTTGCGATGCGCGGGTTAGAAGCGAGCGGTTTGCCAGCTTCAAGACCAAATCCGTTGACGACGTTGACAACGCCTTTTGGTAGTAAGTCTTGGATGAGCTCGATCAGCACGAGAATTGATGTTGGTGTTTGTTCGGCTGGCTTGAGTACAACGCAGTTGCCAGCAGCTAAAGCAGGTGCAAGTTTCCAAGCTGCCATTAAAATCGGGAAATTCCACGGAATAATTTGTCCGACAACTCCGAGCGGCTCTTTAAAATGATAAGCGACGGTATCCGCGTCAAGCTCTGCCAACGTGCCTTCCTCAGCGCGAATGCAGCCGGCAAAATAGCGGAAATGATCAATAGCTAGAGGAATGTCAGCCGCACGTGTTTCACGAATGGGCTTTCCATTTTCCCACGTTTCCGCCACGGCAAGCATGTCTAAGTTTTCTTCCATTCGGTCTGCGATTTTGTTTAACAGGCGTGCTCGCTCGGCAACAGATGTACGTCCCCATGCTTCTTTCGCTGCATGAGCTGCGTCGAGTGCCAATTCAATATCGGCAGCTTTTGAACGAGGGACCTCGCAATATACTTGTCCAGTAACAGGTGAAATGTTTTCAAAATATTCCCCATCTATTGGTGGGACCCATTCCCCACCGATGAAATTTTCATATCTCTTTTTGAATGTAATGAGTGAACCAGGTTGTCCCGGTTGGGCGTAAATCATGTAAACTCCTCCTTTTGTATCCGTTTTCAAATAAAAATAAGTGACCAAGTCTGATATAAAAATATGTGTCGATTTGGTGAAATATGATATGTTTGTTGGGGAAACGTTAGAGAAGTTTCATTGAAAAAAGTTGATTATATCCAATATTTTCTAATTTAATTTAAGCTACAGTAAATGGAATGTCAACGAATATGACTTAAATAACGTTTTTTGTAATAAAAATGCAAGCTGAGCGCTATCTCTCAGCTTGCATGATGTTTGTATATTCAACAAATTGTTTTGCCTTTTCTTTCATTCCTTCGCTTTGTAGTGTTTTTTGTAATTCATGAGAAATATTCATTGAACAAAATTTTGGACCGCACATCGAACAAAAATGAGCAAGCTTTGCTCCTTCGGCCGGTAGCGTTTCATCGTGATATTCACGTGCGCGCTCAGGATCTAGTGACAAGTTGAATTGATCTTGCCAACGGAACTCAAATCTCGCCTTTGATAATGCATCATCACGCGTTTGTGCGCCAGGGTGTCCTTTTGCTAAGTCAGCAGCGTGGGCAGCAATTTTGTAGGCGATGACTCCTTGGCGGACGTCTTCTTTATTCGGTAGGCCGAGATGTTCTTTTGGTGTCACATAGCAAAGCATGGCCGTACCGTGCCAGCCGATAAGCGCTGCACCGATAGCTGAGGTGATATGGTCGTAACCTGGTGCAATGTCGGTAGTGATAGGACCTAGCGTATAAAAAGGTGCCCCGTGACAAATTTCAATTTGTTTATCGACATTTTCTTTAATTTTATGCATTGGAATATGCCCTGGACCTTCGATCATCACTTGGACATCATGTTCCCAAGCGATTTTTGTCAACTCCCCAAGTGTTTGTAACTCGGCGAATTGCGCTTCATCGTTTGCGTCTGCAATTGAGCCTGGACGTAATCCATCCCCAAGTGAAATAGCAATATCGTAAGTTTTTAAAATTTCGCAAATTTCTTCGAAGTGGGTGTATAAAAAGTTTTCTTCATGTTGTGCTAAACACCATTGTGCCATAATTGAGCCACCCCGAGAGACAATACCAGTTGTTCGGTTGACTGTTAGTGGGATATAGCGAAGTAAGACACCTGCATGAATAGTAAAATAGTCTACGCCTTGTTCCGCTTGTTCAATTAATGTTTCTCGGTAAATGTCCCATGATAAGTTTTCGACAATACCGTTCACTTTCTCTAACGCCTGGTAAATAGGTACAGTTCCAATCGGCACAGGGGAGTTTCGAATAATATATTCTCGCGTCTCATGTATATGTTTTCCTGTCGATAAGTCCATGACTGTATCGGCACCCCAACGAACAGCCCAAAGCATTTTTTCAACTTCTTCATCCATCGAGGATGTAACAGAAGAGTTTCCAATATTCGCATTAATTTTTACATGAAACTTGTTTCCGATAATCATTGGTTCACTCTCAGGGTGATTGATATTAGCTGGGATAATTGCTCTTCCTGCTGCCACTTCCTGTCGAACAAACTCTGGATCCATCTGTTCGCGAATAGCAACAAACTCCATTTCAGGTGTAATGATTCCTCGTTTTGCATAATGCATTTGGGTCACAACTTTCCCTTTTTTCGCACGAAAACGTCTAGGTGAAAAAGGAATGTTTGTTCTAGCTAATGAAGGGCTATATTCTTCTACATCGCCACGCTCCGTTATCCATTTTTCTCTTAATTTTGGCAATCCTTTATCAATATTCGGTTCGAAAAGTGGGTCAGTATATGGTCCACTCGTGTCATAGACTCGAATAGGCTCATTTTCTAGTATCGTTGTACCTGTTTTGGTTGGAGAAAGTTGAATTTCTCGCATTGGCACACGAACATCTTCACGCGTTCCGAGCACATACACTTTTTTACTCGAGGGAAATGGCATTGATGAAAATAAGTCTTTCATTTTTAATCGCTCCTTTTCATTTTTTATTTGGAGCAACGCCAATACGTAAAAAAAATCAGGCTCCATAACGAGAACCTGATTTTGTCCGCAAATAGCACAAGTAAAGAACACTCGCGCCATCTACTTCCCTACGCTGGCATCACCCAGATCAGGTTCAAAGGGTCAAAGAACTTTTACGCGTTCCTCTCTCAGTCCAAGCTATTGGACTCCCCTAGTAGATGAAAAATTATGAACTTTAAAAACAATTTAACATATGATAAAAATGTTGTAAAGTTATATATGATAAACCTGTTAAAAGAGAGGATGTGAAAGATGAAAAACAAACTTTCTGAACGGGCTGTGTCTGTATGGCGGATATATGAGGCCATTCGTTTAATGATTTTTTTGCTTTTGTACGTGATTGTTCATTTTTTTGTTCCAACATGGGTTGTTTGGGTGTTAGTTTTTTTATGGATCGTAGACGCTATTTTATTCGTTTTTTTCGTTCCACGATGGAAATGGGAGCGTTGGCGATATATGATTCGCGATCGAGAAATTGAACTCGAGCACGGAGTATGGATTCGAAAGCGTACCCTTATTCCGCTTCGTCGCGTTCAACATGTCGATGCAAAGCAAGGCCCGTTAGCGAGAAAATATAAACTTGCTTCCATTTACATTTATACAGCGGCAACAGCACATGAAATTCCGTTTCTCGATGAACAGGAAGCAGAAACGTTGCGTGATTACATTTCTTCTTTAGTAAAGGAAGATGACTATGACGCATGAGACGAAACGGTTACATCCGATTGCGATTGTCATTTACACGGTGAAGCGGTTGAAACAAGGACCTTTTCTTGCCCTTGCCTTACTTATTGCGATAAAAGAAAAAACAGGAGACCCTTTTGTTGATTGGTCACCGTTGTTTTTATTTCTTTTATACGCTATGTTTGCTGGATATATGTCATGGCGCCGATTTACATATCGTTTAGAAGAGCACAACATGTATATTGAACAAGGGATATTTGTACAAAAGAAACGATACATTCCATTTGATCGTATTCAAGGAATTTCTCAGTCGCTAGGTTTGCTCCAGCGATTAGTAGGTGTTGTACAAGTACATATTGAAACAGCTGGCAGGCAAATTGATGAGCCAGAAGTAATACTTTCAGCGGTTTCCATAGAAGAAGCAAAGCAAATAGAGCGAGCGGTGCATCACCAAAAACGAGAAAACATGTTTATAGAAATGGAAGATAAGACGCATACCATATTTACACTTCGTTTTCGTGACGTATTGTTTTTATCCATCACAAGTGGCGGTGTTTTTGGGGTCATTGCAGCGATTGGTGCATTTCTTTCTGAGTTTGATGATTTCATTCCGTTTGAACGGCTAAACATATTTTTTCGTGTTGACGATACAGCTTCTACACTTGTCTTTTTACTTGTCGTTCTTATGATCGCTTACGTGTTGTCTGTGATCGGTCATCTTTTTCACTATATGAATTTTACGGTTGTCAAACAAAACAAAACGATAACGATAACAACAGGATTGCTGCAAAAAAAGAGCATTTCTACATCGATTGAGCGCGTTCAAGCCATTGCAGTGAAGGAAAGTCCGATTCGTTACTTGTTCGGTTATGTTTCTGTTCATCTTATTCACGCTGGTGGTTCACTGGATGACGGAAAACATGGGAGCCTCCTGTTATTTCCGCTCGTTCGAAAAAATGAAGTAGCATCGCTTATCGCTACTTGCTTTCCTAAATATCATTTGCACGATTCGTTTCAATCGTTACCTGCACGTGCCCGTTGGCGCTATATGTTGAGATCGCTCTATACGGTTATGCTAATTCCGATCATCACAATCGTATTTTTTCAGCGATTTGAAACGCTCCTTCTCCTTTTGCCCGCAGTACATGTCGGCTATCGAAGTTATAAACGAGCGGGAGTAACGATTAAGAGTGAACAGCTAGCATTGAGAAGTGGATGGTTGACGATCAAAACGGTATATATGTTAAAACATCGTATTCAATCGTTTACGATGTCACAAACTCGTATACAACAACGGGCTCGGTTATGTACTGTACGCGCGACAGTCATGCCGGGTATACGCATAAAAGTCGTTGATGTCGACGAACGTGAGGCAAAAGCAATATACGAATGGTTTTTGGAAAATAAAGAATAAGCGATGATTGTGTCCCAAAAGAACATATTTTGGGACACAATCAAAGAAATTCGTCAATTTCCTTCAACACTTCCCCAATTTTACGACCGTGTATAATTAAATCTGCCCAATCATCGAATGGTGTCGGTTCCATATTCACGATAACGAGTTTTGCTCCGCTTCGTTTGGCGATGACAGGAAGCTCGTTAGCTGGCGATACTTGTAAAGAAGAGCCGAGCACAATCCATAAGTCCGCTCGTTCGGCTGCTGTCCATGCTTGTTCAATTGCATCATGCGGCAACGATTCGCCAAATAAAACGACGGAAGGGCGCAAAAAGCCGCCGCATGTGCACTCAAACTGTTCATCTACATATCGTTTCGCATCGTACGTTTGCTTACAGCGCAAGCAATAGACGGTTCGCAACGTCCCGTGCAATTCGACGACATTTGTACTGCCTGCTTGTTGGTGAAATCCATCGACATTTTGCGTAATAATTTGATGAATAAGCCCTCGTTTTTGCCAATTGGCCAAAATCGTATGCCCAATATGCGGCTGGCATTCAAGAAGCGTGCGAATGCGATATTGGTAGAACGCGATAAATTCCTCGCGATTATGTTGTAGCGCATATGTACTCGCTAATTGCTGTGGATTTTTCGTACGCCAAAGCCCTGTATTTGCCGAACGAAAATCAGGCAACCCGCTTTCTGTCGACATTCCTGCTCCAGTAAATACGACTGTATACGGAGATTCTTTCAACCATCTTTCTAGCATAACTGTTCCCCCTTTTTTATCATACCATTTCTATCTCCGCTCGTTTCTTCCTTTATTTTCGCATATATTTACTAGAAAAATAAGGACTTTTGATTCATGTACATGAAAATAAGCGAAGTATAATAAAAGTAAAGGCACAGCTAAGGAAACTTAGCGTCGCAAAGCTATAGGGGCTAAGGGGAGAACCTATGCCAGCCAGCTGCCATTACCAAAACAACATACATATGAAATGGAGGAAAGGGTAATGTTTAAAAAAGGATTACCAATTTTACTAGCATCGATGCTTGTTGCTTCGCCTACTTTTGCCGCAAAACATGATGGAGCCAAACATGTACAGAAAAGCTATCTCGTAGTGAAAAAAGAAGAAGCCAAGAAAAAACAGGAGTTAGCTAAGCAGAAAAAAGAAGAAGCGAAGAAAAAACAAGAATTAGCAAAACAGAAAATGTTTACAAATAAACTAGCAGAATTAAATAAAAAATTAAGCAAGATCGAAGTGCGCTTGAATGAGATATCAACAGCGCTTGAAATGCTTAGCAAACCAACCGAACAACAAGCGGAGCCAACGACACAAAGTGAACAAACAACACAACCAACAGAGGAAACGACACAAGTAGTCAATGAACAAGATAGCGTGGCTGTAACAACGCAAGATAGCGTTACTGTGACTACGACTGAACAATCAACTGTCGTGCAATCGGATGAAGACGATGAAGCGGAAAAACAAGAAGAGTTAGATAAATGGTTTGGGAAGCTTATTGCTACTTCTAATCGATTAAAAGCGGTGAAAAATGAAATTCGTGCGTTAGAAAAGAAATTGGCTGCGAATGACGCCAACATGCAAGCGTTAAAAGAAAAAGTGAAAATGTTAGAAGAAAAAGTACAACAAAATAAAAAGAAGTTGCTTGAATCAATATAAGGTAATATAAGGGGTGCCTTTTGGTGCTCGAAAGCGCTAATACAGCGAAAATGTTTGCCATCACTTCGCGAGTGGCGATGTTAAGCTTTTCGACGAAGTGCTCGACAGAATCGCAAGAGACGGAAAAAGTGATTGAAGCGGTGCGCCTAGCAAAAGAAACGGCACCGAACTTAGTCATCGACGGCTAATTTCGGTTTGGTGCAGCATTTGCGCCGTCGGTAGCGAAAAAGAAAGCGCCCGACTCCGTTACTCAAGGTCGTGCGAACGTCTTTATCTTCCTAAGCCTAGAAGCTCAAAACATCGTCGCGCGTCTGCAACGTCGAAGACGTTTACAAACTCTCGCTTATCACAGCAGCCCAAGCGTTATAGAAAGAAAAGCCGAAGCAGGATAGGAGCCGTAGCTAGACAAGAAAGAAAAGCGGAGGCGGTTGTTCCAATTAAGCTATAAAAATGATTGGAGGTTGTCCGAGAAAGTTTTTTTCGGGCAACCTCTTATTTTATGTTAAATATTAGTTGATATACCGAAATTTATATTGACAGAATTGATATTTTTTTTTTTATCATTCAATCATCATCCAATTGCATGGGAAAGGAGTGGTATTTTTCATCGAGCATGCCTTCGCAACGAACATTATTCAAATAAGAGGACAGAGCCAAAGGAGTGGTGGAGATGTCTTTTTGGGGTTCATTAGGTAAATTAGGACATTTCATCGAGAAAAAGGTAGAACAGACGGTAAAGCATGTCGCTAATGACGTCAGAAAAGTAGAGAAGGCCGTTCAAAAAGCTGTTCAACAAGTAGAAAAGAAAGTCGAGACGGTGGGAAAGCACGTCGTAAAGGATACGGTACACATTAGCCAACGGGCAAAGGAAGCCTTTCATCAAGCGGAAAAGAAAGCGGAACAAATGGGAAAGCACATTGTTCATGAGGTAAAACAAGCGGAGAAAGCGATTCAAAACGTTGGAAAGAAAGTGGAACATATCGTGAAACAAGCAGCGAAAGACACAGACACAGTACATATTAGCCAGAAAGCACAAGAAGCGTTCCATGAGTCGGGCAAGAAGACGAAGCAAGCAATCAAGCACGTCGTTCACGATGGGAAGGAAGCGGTGTTCGAAACGGTTCACATGATTGGACAGAAAATAAAGCAAGAAATCAAAGAAACGGAGAAAGCGATCGAACGCAATGCCCGACAACTAGAAAAGAAAGCAGAGCATGCCAAGAAGCAGGTGGTTCATGGTATAATCAATGCAGGACAAAACGCCGAACGAACGGTTCGACAAGTAGGAAAAACCATCGAAAAATCCATTCACGAGTTTTCCAAACACTCGGTTGATAGCACGATAGAGTTTGTGAGAGGTGCGGGCGATGCCGTTTTACAGGATGTGACATACAATATGGTTCACCGTCCTTATAGCAGCCCACACCCTGTTGGCTATGAATTGGGGCAAATGACGGGACATGCGGTATCGACTTTAGCTGGGACGATCGAAACGGTCGGATTTATGACCTTAGAAGTAGGTGGCATCGCGATTAGCAGCACGGGAGTAGGAGTGGCTGTTGGAGTTCCAGCCACTTCCATAGCTGCTGCGGGAGCCACTCATGGAGCCACTTTGACGGCAACGGGAGGTTCCAACTTTGTCCAAAGTGCAAAAGAACTGTACCAGCGAATGAGTCAGGGTGAAGGTATTTCGGGGAGAGTTGTTAAGAGGACGCCTGAAGCTACTCAGGGGATGGGAAAAGCTGAAGTTTTAAAAAGCAATAAAGCTCATGGCGTAGCATTCGAAAAAAATGTTCAGAATAAACTTTCTCAAACACAAAATGAACTTAAGCAACAAATAACAATAAAAACTGAGAGTGGAGTAAAGACAAGGGTTGATTTTATTGGAAAAGATAAACAAACTGGGCAATTGAAAATAACAGAAGCCAAATCCTCGCCTACAGCCCCTTTAACCAAGAATCAAAAGCAAGCATTTCCTGAAATAGAAAAATCAGGGGCTATAGTTGTAGGGAAAGGAAAGGAACCCTATACAGGAGGAACCCAACTACCACCAACTAAAGTAGAGATCGTACGCCCGAAAGCACCTCATCCCCCCGAACTTAAAAGTCAAACATATAAAAAATGATGGAGGTAAAAAATGTCACTAAAAAACACAAAGGAAATAGATTTCATTGGAATTGATAAAGAATCAGGAACTGTGGAACTTTCGATTATTGATGATTTAGATTGGATAGATGAAGAAAACCATCTGCTTTTACTACAGGAAAAAATCAATTGTTACCTAGCATTCGTTGAGAGCGGGGAAATTCACCAATCATATCCACAAGCCGCTGGACGTGAAATTTGTATTACAATCTATACAAAATTTACCCCAACTCGTTTGGGGGTGGAATTTCTCACAAAGGCACATGAAGTAATCGAGCAAGCTGGTTTTACATTAAAATGTTTTGGATGGATAAACGATAATGAAGATGAAACAGGTGAATGGCAAAGAGTCATATAGTTTTAACGCATAGAATTACCAAACATCAGAATCGGTTGATGGAAGCATTTGTGGAAGGAAAGGTTTCGACGATTCTGATTGTGCATAAAGACCGATTCGTTCGATTTGTCTATGAGTGGTTCGAACAATTCTTGAATAAATTAGGTGTACCATCATTGTAGTCAATAACGAAAATTTGTCGTCCCAAGAAGAATTGGTACAAGATTTGATTTCGATTATTCATGTGTTTAGGCTGTAAGGTTTATGGTTTGAGAAAGTATAAAGACAAAATAAAGGAAGATGAGTTGTGAAGAAAGCTTATGCGATCGGGATGTGACAAAGCAACTTGTTTGTCACATCCTTTTTTGTTCGAGTAAATCAATCAATAAATGTACAAGTTTGTTGTTTTTCATGATTGGTGCATAAAGATAAGAAAACGTTCGGTAAAAAGGCGGATGATTTAAGCAGACAATCGATAAATGACCTTGTTTTAATTCGCGCTCAATTACATGGCGTGAAAGAAAGGCTAATCCGTTTCCACGCATTAATGTTTCTTTAATTCCTTGATTGCTGCTAATGATCATGAGCGATTTCACTTTTATCCCGTTTGAGCGAATGAAATGATGAAAATATTCACGTGTGCCTGATCCTAATTCACGTGTAATCCATATTTGATTTTGTAGATCGTTTATCGATACGGCTTGTTGGCAAACGAGCGGATGGTCGTTCGGAGCAACGATAACTAGCTCATCTTGCATAAACGGGTATACCGTAAGCTCTTTTTCATTCGTTTGTCCCTCAATTAAACCGATATCCGTTTGATACGTGCGGACGAGCTCTACAATTTCTTTCGTATTGCCGATGATGACTTCGAGATGCAAGTCTGGGTAATCGTTTTGTAAGGCAAATAAAAAAGAAGGTAGCACGTATTCTCCAATTGTAAAACTAGCTCCAATTTTTAATGTCCCTTTCACACAATCGTGATGTTGTAAAATGTCTTGTTTTGTTTGCTCGTACAAGGCAATCATTTTTTTCGCCCGATCGTAAAGCAATTCGCCCGTTGGCGTCATTTGTAATTTTTTCGGTGACCGAATAAACAGTTTCGTTTGAAATTCTTTTTCTAAATTTTTAATGTGCAAGCTCACACTCGGTTGGGATAAATGAAGAATGTCTGCTGTTTTTGTGAAATTTTTCACCTCGACTAAAGTAATAAATGTTTTTAATTCTTCGTACACGACGATCGCCCCTTAATTATTAAAAAAATAAATAGTTCTGATAATTTATATTTATTTTACTAATTTTATTTTTTGCGGTAAAGTCAAATAAAACATACTTGATTTATAGGAATAGTAGAAAAAGAGGTGAACAAGGTTGCCATTTCAAGTGACAAACAGTCCATTTAGCGAACAGCAAGTTGAACTGCTCAACCGGCTTTGGCCGACATTAACGCCAGCGCAAAAGCTTTGGCTGAGCGGCTATTTAGCTGCCACCGAGTCGGTCGGTGTAGCGGTACAACAAGAAGCCCCTGTATCGAAAGAAGTGACCGTCCTTTACGGGTCACAAACAGGAAACGCACAAAAATTGGCAGAAAAAGCAGGAGAAGCACTTAAACATCGCGGGTTTCACGTCACTGTTTCCTCGATGCTCGATTGGAAGCCAAACGATTTGAAAAAAATCAATACACTACTAATTGTCGTTAGCACTTACGGAGAAGGGGAGCCACCGGACAATGCGTTATCGTTTTACGAATTTCTTCACAGCAAGCGCGCACCGAAGCTCAATCATCTTCGTTTTTCGGTATTGGCGCTCGGCGATACGTCGTATGAGCATTTTTGCAAAACGGGAAAAGATTTCGATAAACGGTTAGAAGAGCTAGGCGGCAAGCGGTTATACGAGCGCGTCGATTGTGACGTCGATTACGAAGAAGCGGCAGCGAAATGGCTTGAAGGGGTGCTAAACGAGCTAAATAAGCAAGGAGCGGTTTCCGTAGCAACGCCCTCTGCACAAGTACAGCCAACTGCGCTTTATTCACGAAAGCGTCCGTTTCAAGCAGAAGTATTAGAAAACATCAACTTAAATGGACGCGGTTCAAATAAAGAAACGCGCCATATCGAATTATCGCTCGAAGGTTCAGGGCTTGCATTTGAACCAGGCGATGCGCTCGGTGTTTTTCCGAAAAACGACCCAGAACTTGTCGATCTCATTATTCAAGAAATGAAATGGAATCGAGACACACCGGTTTCTGTTGAAGGAAAAGAGGAACCGTTACGCGAAGCGTTGCTCTCCCATTTAGAAATTACGGTGTTAACCGAGCAACTATTGCAAGCATTTGCTTCATTTTCGCGTAATCAAACGTTTCATGCGCTTCTTTCTGCTGAACAAGAAGTGAAGCGAAAAGAATATATGAAAGGGCGCGATGTGCTCGATGTCCTTCGCGAGTTTGGCCCGTGGGAGATGACGCCAGAGCAGTTTGTGTCTTCTTTGCGGAAGCTGCAGCCACGCTTTTATTCGATCGCAAGCAGCTTATTAGCGTATCCAGAGGAAGTGCATATTACCGTTGGTGCGGTTCGTTACGAAGCGCACGGACGGTTGCGAAAAGGCGTTTGCTCGACGTTTTGTGCGGAGCGCCTGCAAATCGGCGACAAACTTCCTGTGTTCGTTCATCACAATCCGAATTTTAAACTGCCGAAAGATGCAAATACGCCAATTATTATGATTGGACCAGGTACGGGAGTTGCGCCGTTCCGCAGCTTTTTGCAAGAGCGGGAGGCGATGGGGGCGAAAGGGAAATCGTGGCTATTTTTTGGTGATCAACATTTCGTGACCGATTTCCTTTATCAAACGGAATGGCAAACGTGGTTGAAAAACGGTGTGTTAACGAAAATGGACGTCGCATTTTCGCGCGATACAAAAGAAAAAGTGTACGTCCAACACCGGATGCTCGAACAAAGGAAAGAGTTGTTCCGATGGTTAGAAGAAGGAGCAGCTGTTTACGTTTGCGGTGATAAGCAGCGTATGGCGCGCGACGTTCATCAGACGCTTATTCATATTATCGAAAAAGAAGGACAAATGAGTAGCGAACAAGCAGAAGCGTATATAGCTGAGATGCAAAAACAAAAACGGTACCAACGCGACGTATATTAGGGGGGGATCATTGTGGAAAAATTTTTATTAACCGCGCCAGATGGACCGCCAAGCGACGTCGAGCGAATTAAACAAGAAAGCAACTATTTGCGCGGCACATTGAAAGAAACGATGGAAGATCGCATCACCGCCGGCATTCCAGAAGATGATAATCGGTTAATGAAATTTCATGGCAGCTATTTGCAAGATGACCGTGATGTAAGAGCAGAGCGGCAAAAACAAAAATTAGAGCCTGCCTATCAATTTATGATTCGTGTTCGCACTCCAGGCGGTGTAGCGACACCAGAACAATGGCTTGCGATGGACGAGTTGGCGCGAACATATGCGAACGGGACATTGAAGCTTACGACACGGCAAGCGTTTCAGTTTCATGGCGTATTGAAATGGAATATGAAAAAAACGTTGCGAGCCATTAATGATGCCCTACTCACAACGTTGGCGGCATGTGGCGACGTCAACCGAAACGTTATGTGCAATCCGAATCCGTATCAGTCAGAAGTGCATGCGGAAGTGTATGAATGGGCGAAAAGGTTAAGCGATCATTTATTGCCGCAAACAAGGGCGTATTATGAAATTTGGTTGGATGAAGAAAAAGTAGCTGGTACACCAGAGGTAGAGCAAGAGCCGATTTATGGAGCATTATACTTGCCGCGGAAATTTAAAATCGGCATTGCCGTCCCACCGTCAAACGATGTCGATGTATTTTCGCAAGACCTCGGGTTTATTGCGATTGTCGAACGAGGAAAGCTCGTTGGTTTTAATGTAGCGATCGGTGGGGGGATGGGAATGACGCACGGCGACCGTACGACATATCCGCAGCTAGCGAAAGTCATCGGTTTTTGTAAGCCAGAACAAGTCATTGATGTGGCAGAAAAAGTCGTCACGATTCAGCGCGATTATGGCAATCGCTCCGTACGTAAACACGCCCGCTTTAAATATACGATCGACCGACTAGGGCTTGAAGCTGTCAAAGCAGAATTAGAGCGTCGGCTTGGTTGGGAGCTAGAAGAAGCGCGTCCGTATCATTTTGAACATAATGGCGATCGCTACGGCTGGGTTGAAGGGGTAAACGGGACGTGGCATTTTACGTTATTTGTCGAAGGTGGTCGGGTGAAAGATACGGATGATTATCCGTTAATGACAGGCTTGCGAGAAATTGCGAAAGTGCATACAGGTGACTTCCGTTTAACAGCTAATCAAAACTTAGTCATTGCGAACGTGCCAAGCGAGAAAAAAGAAGAAATTGATGCGCTCATTCAACAATACAAATTGACCGATGGCAAACATTATAGTGCGCTTCGCCGTAACTCACTTGCCTGTGTGGCGCTACCAACATGTGGATTAGCGATGGCGGAGGCGGAGCGGTATTTGCCAAAACTGCTTGATAAAATCGAAGAAATTGTGGAGGAAAACGGGCTTCGCGACGAAGAAATCACAATTCGTATGACGGGCTGTCCGAACGGCTGTGCACGCCATGTGCTTGGGGAAATTGCATTTATCGGCAAATCCGTCGGTAAATATAATATGTACCTCGGAGCAGCGTTTGACGGCAGTCGCCTTGGAAAATTATATCGTGAAAATATTGGGGAAAAAGAGATTTTATCAGAACTTCGTATGCTTCTTTCTCGTTATGCGAAAGAACGCTTCGATGGCGAACGTTTTGGCGACTTCGTCATTCGTGTTGGCATTGTGAAAGAAGTGACAGATGGAACGAACTTTTATGATTAAGAAAATCGGCTTCCTGTTTGGGAGCCGATTTGTTTTGGTGTGCTCGGCATGGGTGCAATCTCTAGGGTGAAAGTCCCGAACTGCGAAGGCAGAAGTAGCAGTTAGCCTAACGCAAGGGTGTCCGTGG
>NZ_JACHES010000001.1 GCF_014201585.1 Anoxybacillus tengchongensis | reverse complement strand
CAAAATCGATTGGTGTAATGTTGATTGGGCTGAATCGATTCCAAAGAGGCAGAAAACACGTGGGAACAATTCCAGCACCGATAGCGCTTTACCTTTACGAACAAGTACACGGGTTGATGGAAAATCGCCAAATCCCGTACTTTTCTTGTCCGTCTGTCGTGGACAGAGGAAGTGGCAAACCCACAATGAGGGCAGTGTTCCCGTGTCTCTGTTTTCTCTACATGAATCGCATAACCATAGGAATGAAGTTCTTGTTTAATCACTTTAAATTCTGGCAATCCTAGTGGTATAGAAAGCACTTACGAGACCTCCTTAATGTTGATTTCTCCACTAACATTATTGCCAGGATCTCGTCAGTGCTTTCTCTTTTTTGTCACTAAATCACAAAATTTGGTGATGAACCATAAAAGAAGGCTCCTTTGGTACATGCAAACAATCAAAAATACAAATGCGCAAAACCAATCACACTCGCTACCGTCAACGGACTAAGCAAGGTAGATAAAAATACAGCTTGAGCTGCATATTCTGGATGATGGTTGTATTGTAATGCATACAACGCCGTATTTCGAGAACAAGGATATGCACTAGCAATGAGCAGCGCTTGGGCTGTCGTCCCTTTGATATGTAAAATCAAAATGATCAAAAAAGCAATCATAGGAGATAAAATAAGGCGACTGCCAATCGTTACAAACATGAGACGCGGAATACGTTTCATATTCATATAGGCAAGTTGAGCACCTAACGTCAGCAAAGCAATCGCTAAAAAGGCATCGGCTACATGTTCAAGTGGATGCCAAATAAACGAAGGAATTGAAATATGGAAAAATCGACAAATAACACCAAGGATTAGCGCATAAATAATTGGATTTTTCAAAAATTCACGAGTCATTTTCCCTTTATTTTCACTGGCAGAAATAAATTGAAACAACCCATATGTATTCGTTAAAAAATTTTGGAAAATAGTCACAAAAATTTGTACGGACAAACCTAACGGTTCGTGACGAAACACCAGTTGGCTTACTGGAATGCCAAAATTTCCGGAATTGTTAAGTACAATTGTATTTTGAAACGTCGCTCCTAAGCTGCGATCGAGCTTTAGCCATTTTGTCATCATCGCACTAAGGACGACGAGCATCCCAGCTTGTAAGACAAGAAAGAAAAGAACTCTGAACAATACATCGCTGTTCATGTCACTTTCATAAACGTTCACAAATCCAACCGCTGGAAGCAAAAAATACGTCGTAATTTTCGATAATGTATTCATGTCTAAATGAAACAACCGATGTAAATAAGCCCCTGCTCCAATCAATAAAAACAACGGCAAAATCACATCAACAACAATGTGGATGAACATGTTCAAGGACAGTCCTCCCCCTACACTCTATTAATTTCTTTTGTTAAACTTAAATTGTAACCAAACATATTTTTTAAAAAAAGAGGGTGAAACAATGGGTAATATCCCTGACTCGAACAAAATTTACTCTTACGCCGACTGGAAAACATGGGAAGGTCGCTGGGAATTGATAAATGGAAAACCATATAATATGACACCTGCTCCATCTTCGGAACATCAATTTGTAGTGGGAGAATTATATTTTGCATTGCGCCATTTTTTTCAAAATAAACATTGTTATGTTTTTATGGCACCATTTGATGTATTCCTTAGCAAACATGACACGTATGAAATCCCTGATGATATTGTTCAGCCCGATATTGCAGTTATTTGCAATAAAAAACAAATTGTTAAAAAAGGATGTTACGGACCGCCTACGCTTGTTGTCGAAGTATTATCCCCTTCAACCGCTTTAAAAGACTACAACGAAAAATTTTATACTTACCAACACTATCGAATTACCGAATATTGGATTGTTGATACTGCTAACAAAATGATTCATGTGTACGGTTTGCACGAAGGTGCGTATCAACGACACGCCACATACGGACAACGAGACACATTACATTCTGCACAATTTAAGGACTTAGCTATTCCACTAGAGTATGTATTTGAATGGCGTTAAAATGGCTCTTGTTTGGAATGACAAGAGCCGAGAGTTCCAATCTTTACCGATTTCGATTAAAAATAATCAGCTTTAATTCTGTCATTTCTTCTATTGCGTAGCGAATGCCTTCACGTCCAAATCCGCTTTCTTTTACCCCGCCATACGGCATATGATCGACGCGGAATGTTGGAATATCGTTAATGAGCACCCCGCCGACATGCAGTTTCTCCGCTGCTTCCCATGCGGTATGAACGTTATCTGTATATATGCCGGCTTGCAACCCATAGCGCGAGTCATTAACTCGTTCAATTGCTTCATCGACGGAAGACACTTGATTAATTAATACAATTGGCGCAAACACTTCTTGGCACGATACTTTCATTGTCGGTGCTGCATCTAAAATGACGGTCGGCAACAAAATATTCCCTTTTCTCTCCCCACCAATCGCAACAACAGCACCATTTTGTTTCGCCTCTTCAATCCATTGTAGTGAACGCTCGACATCTTTTTCGGAAATAAGCGCAGAAACGTCTGTGCTTGGGTCAAGCGGGTCGCCGACTTTCAACTGCTTCACCGCTTCAATAAACTTTTCAACGAACTCTTTATACCGATTTTTATGCACATAAATGCGTTGCAACGAAATGCACACTTGCCCTTGAAACGAAAACGCACCGACGACACACCGTGGAATAATTCGGTCGACGTCGACTTGTTCATCAACGATAACTGCGGAGTTTGACCCTAACTCTAGCGTCACACGTTTTAAGCCGGCTTTGTTGCGAATGCCAACGCCTACCTCTGGACTTCCGGTAAACGTCACCATACTCACGCGTGGGTCAGTGACAATTTGGTCACCGACCGTTTTTCCGCTTCCGGTCACAACATTCAGCGCTCCTTTTGGCAGTCCTGCCTGTTCAAACAGCTTGGCGATAAAATAGGCAGAAAGCGGTGTTTGGCTTGCTGGTTTTAGAACAACTGTATTTCCAGAGGCAATCGCAGGACCTAGCTTGTGCGCCACTAAGTTCATTGGAAAATTAAACGGCGTAATCGCTCCAATGACTCCAATTGGCTCTCGCATCGTAAATGCGACGCGATGCTCCCCGCCTGGTGCGGCATCAAGCGGAATCGTCTCTCCGTAGATTCGTTTCGCTTCTTCCGCAGCAAATTTGTACGTTTGAATCGTTCGTGCTACTTCCGCTTTAGCCGTCGTGATTGGTTTTGCTGCTTCTTTCGCAATTAGCATGGCCGCTTCTTCCGCACGTTGTTGCAATAGCAAAACAACTCGCTCTAAAATCGCCGCCCGCTCATGCGCTGGCATCTTTGCCATCGTCCGCTGCGCTTCGTACGCTGCCGCAATCGCCCGCTTCACATCTTGCTCTGTCGCGAGCGGAATCTCCGCCAACACTTCGCCCGAATACGGGGATAAAAGTTTGGTGTACGACTGTGCTTCGATCCACTCACCGTTAATATAGAACTTCTTTCTTTCGATTGCTGTTCTCATCTCGTTTCCCGTCCCTTCTTCGTTTATTCCTTACTTAAATATACGATCATTCCTTTGTTGACGACATATGTCTAGCATAGATGACATTTATTTCTATTCTTTTTTCTTTGTTTATAATCCTTCACAAACCTTACGTCTTAGTCGCAAAAAAATGAAAAGCCCACTTCATCAAGCGGGCTTTTATACTCACTCATTTATCTGAAATAACGCAATCGCACGTTGGCGTTGCAGTCGATGATCGACTGTCGGCGCAGGATAATCGATATTGAGGTTGCTTTTCCACGGTTCATGAATATGTCGCGAAGGGAAAGAAGCAAGTTCATGAACATATGTGCGAATATATGTGCCGTCTGGGTCGAATTTTTTCGACTGTTCAATCGGATTAAAGACGCGAAAATACGGTACGGCATCCGTCCCAACAGAAGCAGCCCATTGCCACCCTCCGATATTTGATGCTTCATCATAGTCAATTAACATGCGCTGAAAATATTGCTCGCCCATGCGCCAATCGATCAAATAATCTTTTGTTAAAAACGACGCCACGATCATACGAAGACGATTATGCATCCACCCTTCTTCTTTTAATTGGCGCATCCCCGCATCAACAAGTGGAAAACCTGTTTTTCCTTCTTTCCAAGCTTGAAACCGTTCATTATCGCGTGACCATGGAAGATGGCGATATTTTTCTATAAACGCTTCTGTTTTTGTAAATGGAAAATGCGCGTAAATCATATGGTAAAAATCGCGCCAAGCTAATTCTTTTATATATGTTTCTACCGCTTCGTCATAGCCATTGCCAAATTGTTGCGCAACAGCATGAAACACTGTCCGAATCGAAATCGTCCCTGTTTTTAAATGTGGGGATAATCGACTCGTTCCCGCAACGCTTGGAATATCGCGCTTTTTGTCATAATGTGGAAGAGCTATTTCAATAAACTGTTGTAACGCGATAAACGCATCTTGTTCGCTCGTACGTTCCCAGTACTTTGTACATTGCGCAAGCCACATCGCAAACGTGCGCTCATCATCTTCCGAAAGCGGTGTGATGTGTAACATATGCATGCGCAACAAATCGCTGTCAACGGAAATAGGAAAACGTTTCGGACGTTTCCGCCAAGCACGATAATATGGTGTATATACTTTATAAGGAGTTCCGTCTGCTTTTTTCACATCAAATGCGCCGTGCATATGGGCATCATCATATGTATACACTTCCACCCCATGCTTTTGTAACAACGCCTGAACGTAATCGTCCCGCTCTTTTCCTCGCCCGACTTCGTCTTTATTAAAAAATACGGCATTCATCCGTGTACAACGAATTAGTCGAACAAATACATCATCAATATCTCCATACAAAATGTGTACATGTATCCCATATTGTTGACGCAACGTTTGTCGAAACTGCTCTACTGTTTGAAAAAAATATTCATGGTGATACGTGCGTTCTTTTGCAAAATAAGGGTCAAAGTGAAAGAAAAAAAGAAGTTTCCCTTGTCTTTCTTTCGCCCAATGAAGCGCGTGCACGAGCGCTGTATGATCGTGCAGACGAAAATCTCGGCGAAACCAAACAACTGCTGTATGCATGTATCCCATCCTTTCATCTTTTACACACTTTCATTGTACAATATTTGTTCAATGATTGTATAATAAAAAGAAAAAAGAAGGTGACTATATTGTACGATGTCATAATCGTTGGAACAGGATTTGGCGGAATAACGACAAGCGCCCTTCTTGCGAAAAAAGGATATCGCACATTGACGCTTGAAGCCGCAAACGAACTCGGCGGATGCGCAGGAAAATTTGAACGGCAATCGTTTCGCTTTCAAGCAGGAGCGACACTCGGTATGGGTTTTGAAGAAGGGGGCATATTTTCGCAACTATTTCATGAACTCGATATGTCTGTCCCTCCTGTTCATTCATTACACACCGTGATGGATGTACACTTTTCTGAGCGGACGATTCGCTATTACCAACAAAAAGAGCGTTGGTTCGAAGAAATTGCCCTACAGTTTCCAAAAGATAGCGGAGCCATCGTCCGTTTTTTTGAAGAAATGTTTTCTCTTGCAGATGCACTCCTTTCTTTTATATATAAACGACCGATGATCCCACCAAAAACGATGAAACATATATTCGAAGTGATACAAAAAGCAGATCGAAAATTATTGAGCGCCACACCGTTTTTATTTCAATCGATTGCAAAACGCCTGCAACATTATGGCATTCGCGACGAGACGTTTATCGCTTTTTTAAACGGCCAACTCGTTGATAGTGTGCAAACAACGATTGAACATTGTCCTGCTTTACTTGGCGCCGTTGCCTTAAGCATCTTTCATCGCGGTGCATTTTACGTTGAGGGCGGTCTCGCAACCGTTGTTCATGCACTTGCACAACGTTACAAACAACTTGGCGGAGAACTACGGATGCGTGAGAAAGTCATTTCCATTCGCAAAGAGCGCCATTGGCTTGTGACGACAAATCGAAAACAAACATACGAAGCGAAACATGTTGTATTTAACGGCTCTGTCCATAGTATTTTTGCCATTTTAGATGATTCTATTAAACGCTCATTTTCTATTCGCGAAGAAAAAGAAAAAAAGCGCCCGGCTTGGGGAGCGTTTACGATTTACATGGGAGTGGACGATGATTTCCAAACAGATAGCTTATACCATCAATTTATCATTGACAAAACAAAACCGATGAGTGAAGGCAATCAATTTCTATTGTCCACTTCCGCACCGTTCGATCGACAAATGGCACCTTTAGGAAAGCGTTCCATTACGATTTCAACGCATACCGACCCGCTTCGCTGGTGGGATCGCGATGCGTACGATAAAAAGAAAAACGTGCTTGCAAAACATATACTAAAGCACGTTCATGAGACATTTCCTTTGACAAACATACATGTCCAATTGATCGGTACACCTGTGACATTTGCTCGATTTACACACCGTGCGTTCGGAAAAGTAGGTGGCTATATTCCAAACGGTCCCTTCAGTTTGTTGTCCACGCATACACCACAAACGAATGTCGAAGGCCTTTGGCTTTGCGGAGATACTGTATTTCCTGGTGCAGGCTCGCTTAGTTGCGCGTTATCAGGGTGGATCGTGGCGGATGCGATTGCTATGGTCAAATAGCTCTATGCATGAAGCATAGGGCTTATTTTTTCTTTATTTCGATCGGAATCGCTGTTTTTATTTTTATAGCGACTTTCGGATACGTTAACGCTTGTGTAACGATTGCATCTGGTGCTGGCTTTTGTTCTTTATAATAGACGATTGCTTTGCCTTTTTTATATCGGACCTCGGTAACTTCAACCCCATATCCTCCTGTTTTTCTTTCTCCGAGATGAATGATCGCATACGTCATGTCATCTTGTTGAACCGTGTACACTTTAAATTGTTTATGTTGTTTATCATATAACGCTTTTACATGTGGTGGAAGCTGTTCGCCTGTTACAACTTCGTACGCGATGGTTTCTCCCTCTTTATATCGTTCATCCGCTTTTGATACACCGCAAGCAGAGAGAAACAAAATGCTAAATACAAAAAAACATTTTTTCATACACATTCTCCTTTTTTCTTTTTCTTCTTCATCTTATGCTGAAACGAGAACCGTCATCCACATTCATAAATTCTCCATATTTTTATTTTACAATAGTGGCAATAAGATTTAGAAAGGGGAAATAAAATGTTACGACAACTGTTTATATTGGCTGTGCTCGCTACGTTCACCGCTGCATGCACAAATCATTCTCCACATCATTCAACAGAGCATAAAGAAAAAACGAAACGATCGGACGTATTGTCCGGACAAGAAATTCATCTTGTTGCAAAAGAGGCGCAGTTGCAAATAAATGACAACATAACCGTTCCTGTTTATACGTATAACGGTTCCGTTCCCGGAGCGCAAATTCGCGTAAAGCAAGGAGAGCGCGTAAAAATTGTCTTTAAAAATGAATTACCAGAACCGACGGCCATTCATTGGCACGGCTATCCTGTTCCAATTAACCAAGATGGCGTACCTGGCGTCACAATGGACGCAGTCAAACCTGGCGAAACATTTACGTATGAATTTACGGCAACGATCCCTGGGACATATTGGTATCATTCGCATCAAAAAAGCGCCGAGCAAGTGGATAAAGGGTTATACGGCACTCTGATCGTCGAACCGAAAAAGGAAGAAAAAGTCGATCGAGACTATACGCTAGTGCTAGACGAATGGATGAGTCAACCAGAAACATCGTCAACAAACGGACATGCTCAGCATACAAATATGCATCACGGTGGCAATGGGATGATGCATGATATGAGCATGTACGATATTTTCACTATAAACGGAAAGAGCGGAACGGCCATTGAACCGTTAAAAGTAAAAAAAGAAGAAAAAGTACGGCTTCGCCTAATTAACGCAGGGTACATGTCCCACAAGCTTCATTTGCACGGACATGAGTTTCAAATTGTCGCAACGGATGGTCAGCCGATCAACAGCCCACAACCAATCAAAGACGAATTGTTAAATATCGCTCCCGGCGAGCGTTACGACATTGAATTTATAGCGAATAATCCAGGCGAATGGTTACTAGAATGCCATGGAAATATGAAAGGCACCGATGGCATGAAAGTGAAAATTCAATACGAAGGACAAACAAGCCATACGGACAAAGCAAGTGCAAAAGAAACGCTTCCTGTTGTAGATATAACGACATACGGAAAACAGAAACCGGCTCGATTTACATTAGACCAAACATATGATGTCGAATACACAATGAATTTAGGAACAGCAATGGGCAAAAATGGGGTGGTTTTCACGATTAACGGGAAAACGTATCCTGACACAGCTACAGTTAACGTGAAAAAAGGCGATCTCGTCAAAGTAAAATTCGTGAACCATTCACCTATGGACGTCCACCCGATGCATTTACACGGACATTTCTTCCAAGTATTAAGCAAAAACGGGAAGCCTATTACAGGCTCTCCATTGATTAAAGATACGTTAAATATAAATCCGGGTGAAGAATATGTCGTCGCATTTCAAGCAGATAATTCAGGGAATTGGATGTTCCATTGCCACGACTTGCACCATGCGTCAGCGGGAATGGTGACAGAGGTCAAATATACCGACTACAAATCGGACTATACCCCAGATCCGAATGACACAACGAATAAAGGGGAGTAGAAAAGAGGGTGCCCAACACGTTTGGACACCCTCTTTTCTCCCTCACTTCACATCATATCCTTGCTCTTCAATCACTTCTTTCAGTTTTTCTACGCTTACTTTTGTTTCATCATAATCTACATTAACCGTATCCTTGGTTTCAGATCGCTTCGCAAAAAGACAAACGCATCGCTGACGAGGGGATACAAACGTATGAGTTGTGCCTCCCACATTCACTCTTAATCCAATTGAATTATTAATGGAGCCATGTCATTTCTATATAAGGAAAAGAGTACAGTACCCCCCCTAGAGCATATAGCATCGCTCTGAAAAACTTTTTTTCTGTATAATTAAATAATACATTTTTCAGAGGTAAACATCCCCAAATCAACAAAAAGGAAAGCGGTAGCTTTATCAAAATTGAAAAACTTAAAATGATAGGCACTAACATAAAAATAAGGTGGCATATATATTTTCTTTTCACATACTGTCTCAAGTTGATATGAAAAACGAGACTTTTTTTCATTGTTTCTAACTCATATTTGTTCAATTTCGTCAACATATGATCCGTGAAAAAAATGACTAAAAAAATGTAAACCACTTCGTAATAAAAATGGTCTAGCCAAATTCCTGCCATGCTAAATAGTAACAAAGTTGTTACGTAAGCAAAAAAATCTTTCTGATAGTACCTGATTTTTAAAGCTTCCCTCATGAAGTAAAATGAATAATCTTGATCATAATACTTCAGCAATAACTTTGTATTTGATGACACTTTTTTTGTTGTGAGTAACTGTTGAATCTCCAATATTTTACTTATATCTTTATTTAACAGTCCCTCTCCCATTTTAGACATAATTTGATAGTAGCGATGCAATAATGAATAGTCTAGCGATTTCAAAGAAAACAAATGTATAATCATCGCCACAAACATCAAAGCTGGAATTATTATCGCCTTTACATAAATCGCTATGAAACCTAACACCACTGTACTCATCATGAGCAACTGAACATACAATATTTCATATTGATAACGCATGAAACATAGGTAATTAAAAAGAACATTAGCTAATAGAGCTATAATCAACGATATGCTGACTTGTTGCATGAATAGCATATAGACGATCAAAAAAACGATGCTGGGGAAAATCATTTTCATGAGCAAATATCGCTTAAATTTTTTAAAATCAAAAAGCCGATACTGAAAAATTTGAAACGGAACATTTATGATCGGGTTATTTTGAAATAACTTGACTACCCCATAAACAAAAATCAAATAAGGAGCATAGTGATTAACGATATTCCCATAAACACGACTCAAATCGATTGCTACGGGAACAAGAAAAAACATGGCAACAATCATCCCAACGACATAGAAAGGATATTGTTTGACGATCCGCATCCCTTTTCTCATTTGATTGAGTATAAAATAATATACGATATGACTATTCATAACTATCACCAATGATTTGAGTAATTGTTGACCGTCCAATTTCATTAGGAAGATAACGAATAACGTTCTTATCTTTAATGATTAAATATTCATCGCAAATGGCTTCTAAACTATCCAAGTCATGGCTAGAAACAACAATAATTCTGTTCGGACTTTTTTGAGATATTAATAATTTTTCCAATGTATTCACTTGGATTGGATCAAGGGTAATAAAAGGTTCATCCAATAACAGCAACTTACTCCCTCTTAAATACCCAAAGGCAATACCAAACCTTTGAAGCGTCCCCCTCGAAAGCGCATGAGGAAAATAATCAATGTAGTCTCCCAACTTAAACAGGTCGACAATTCCTTCTATTTTCTTTTGTGCTTTTGTTTTTTGAAGCCCCTTAATTTTACATAAAAACAACATTTGTTCGTACATCGTCAAATCTTGAAAAAAAGAGTGATCATCGCTAATGAACGTAGCATCCAAATCAAAATAATCTTTGTTTTTAATGGAAACATCCCCCCAAAAAATATCTCCGTATTCTTCTTTTTTCAAACGTACGATCGTTTTTAACAATGTTGTCTTTCCCGCTCCGTTTCTCCCGATTAGACCATATATTTTATTCTCTTGAAATTGATAGCTTAAGTCGCGAAAGATCACTCTTTCATTGTATTTTATAGTGATATGTTCTAACCGTAACATATGTTCGCCCTCACTTATTTATTTCGAATAAAATACATTTTTGATTCTGATCCAAAATATAAAAATTACTAAAAAATTCACGAATATTTGATCTAAACAAGAACTTGTTCTTATGGGTACGGTTCAAATCTAACAGTAGATGTATATCGCCGTTATGGAAATTTAAGATTGTTGAGTAATTAATAATTTTTTTCGTTTTTACGTATCGAATAGTTCCCTTCAATATCCTAGACGTATCAATATAAACTAATTTTTCCAAGAAAACGGGATACGTTTTTCTTAGATCTATTTTGTTAGAAAAACAAATTTTCTGACCATCCTGACCTACGAAACAAAAAACATCGCCATCATCTAGCGTATGGACTTCTTGTCTTTCATAAAAATATTGTAAAAAAACATTAAATAAAAGTATTATATCTTTTTCTTCGAGCATAATGTAGTCAAATTCGTCAAATACACTCGTGTAATCCATAAAATTTAATATATTTGTTGAAACGAATTCTTCTATTTGCTCTTTGTATATCTCTTTTCCACAATCATATTGCAGGACATCCCATTCACCGTTTTCTCGCTGAAAAAAAATGGTCATTATAATATTTTCAATTAAAAAACTGTAGATGAGTAAATTTGCTAACATAAATTTACAACCAAACAAAAAAGAAGACATGAACCCGATTCCTTGATTAGAATAGATGTGTCACCAAACCATTCACAAGGAGGTTCATGTCTCATGAATAGATTAGCACATCACCAAGGAATCCACAAGTTTTTGACGATGTTGGGGTTGGCGCTTTATTTCTCGAAACCTGTCATGAAGCATCTCGTTCATATCGTGGATGCGATGATTACAAAGGGCTTTTCGGGAACATTGACCGATCTTCATCATGGGAGCTTTCATCCGCACCACCGCACGACACTGAGCCATTTTTTCACGAAAAGCCCATGGGAGGAAGAGACGCTGCTTCGCAAACTCCAGCAGTGGGTGCTTCATCGTGTCGAACGCAGCTCGAAACGAGAGAATCAACCCATTTTTGTTTCGATCGATGATACGATTTGCCAAAAAACGAAGCCCTCGTCACGGGCAACACACGCCATTCAAGGGTGTGATTGGCACTATTGTCACGCAGAGAAAAAATCGATCTGGGGACATTCTCTCGTTTGGCTCATGGTTCATACGATGATCCAAGCGTTTCCTTTTGCCTTTCGCCTCTACGACAAGACGGCGGGGAAAAGCAAAGGGGAACTCGCGATCGAGATGCTTTCTTCGTTGGATGTGAGTCGCCCCGTTTATGTGCTCATGGACTCTTGGTATCCATCGAAAACCCTCGTGGGAGCCTGCTTGAAAAAAGGGTTCCATGTCATCGCGATGCTCAAGACAAACCGGATTCTCTATCCGAACGGCGTTGCCGTCCAAGCGAAGCAGTTAGCCCGCTCCATCGAACCGAAAGACACTCGCCTCGTCACGGTGGGAGAAGAGCGTTATCGCGTCTATCGTTACGAAGGAGCGCTCAACGGTCTCGACCATGCGGTGGTGCTGCTCGCTTGGAAAGCCAATCAGCCGATGACATCGGAACATCTTCACTGCGTCTTAAGCACCAGCCGGGAGCTAAGCGATGAAGACATCTTGCGCTACTATGCTGCACGTTGGTCGATCGAATGTTTTTTCCGTCAAGCGAAAGACCAGCTGAAACTCGATGGATACCGCGTTCGCGGGCGTCGGGCGGTAAAATGGTATTGGATTCTGGTACAACTGACTTATGTGTACAGTATGTTCGAGTCCAACGGTGATTTCTCTACCGGGCTTGACTTTCTCCGAACGAACAAAGCACATCGTCTTGTAGAATTTATCTACGGTGCAGCGAAACAAAATATTCCCATTGATGCCGTGAAAAAACAGCTCCATGTGGCATAAGGGGTACCCCGTTTGTCTCTTTTTAAATGGTAATTATTGTAACAAAAATTGCTCAACTACAGTTACTTTTGTATTTGCTTTAAGCTTCAAAAACATAAACATATCCCCCCTCAAAAATTAGGGCATACAAAAATGCATGCCCTAATTTTTTAGCCATTTTAAACAGCCAACAAATATTGGTTCCAGCAAGCGGTAAGTAGTCTCGACTTAAAAGGTGTAATGTAACATCCAGCAATTTGAGAATTAATCGTTTTAGGAGTTACAAAATTCATCATATTCACCACCTTTCTTATTACAAAATGGAATTAAAAACCTACAATTCTATTATTATTTAATTTAAGAAAAACAATCAATATAAACAGTTTATGTTTCAAAAAAATACAAAATTTAAGAGGTACTGTCAAAAGCTTTAAAGACGTACCCCGATTTTTTGTCGATCTTACGCGATGAATGATAAGAATGGGACCCAAAGGCCAACTATGCGAAAGCGAAGGTGATGGATTCGTTGGGGCGCGAAGACGAGGTGGATCGCATTGTCTTGGAGCGTCTGGCCAAAAGCATTTCGCGATTCCTTTCTCCTGACTCATGAATCGTGGCCGAACGTAAGAGACGAATGCGAGCGTCTCATGCTTGAGCATTTTTCTTTAAAAAACGGAGACCTTGATCAACGAACCGAACTGACGGCCAAACAATCGCAACTCTTTGCGGCTCTAGAAGACCGGTGATTTAATGAAAAATCAGTTCTTCTCTCACAACAGAAAATGCGGATGAAGCGAAAATCATGGTTTTTAACCGGCCTTCTAGATACACGCCCGAAGTGTGCCCAAATGACTCCGTTCCTTTTTGTATCAAGGGGCGAGAGGCATTTTGTTTGCCTAGTGACTATCGAACTCGGGTTCATTATTCTTCATAAAAAGAAAAAACCTTTCGATACTAAAAAAGGGCATCCCTTCGACAGAGGAATACCCTTTTCTCCCTCACTTCACATCATATCCTTGCTCTTCAATCGCTTCTTTTAGTTTTTCTACGCTTACTTTTGTTTCATCATACTCGACATCAACGGTACCTTCTTGCAAATGCACTTCGACGCGGCTGACGCCATCTAGTTCTTGAAGCGCATTTGTTACCGCTGCTTTGCAATGTCCGCATGTCATTCCTTGTACTTGTAATGTAATGGTCATTGTCCATTCCTCCTTGAATGTTTATAGTTTCACGCGTTTCAAACGAAGCGCGTTTGTCACAACGGATACAGAGCTAAATGCCATCGCTGCCCCAGCGATCCACGGTTGTAACAATCCAGCTGCAGCGACGGGAATGCCAACGCTATTATAAAATAATGCCCAAAACAAGTTTTGACGAATATTGCGCATCGTTTGCCGACTCAGTTCAATCGCTTTTGGAATGTGCAGCAAATCGCCGCCAACGAGCGTCACATCTGCCGTTTCAATCGCGACATCTGCTCCTGTGCCAATCGCCATCCCAATATCCGCTTTCGCAAGCGCTGGGGCGTCATTAATTCCATCACCGACCATCGCGACTCGTTTCCCTTGTTTTTGCAGCTGTTCAACAATCGTCGCTTTCTGTTCTGGAAGCACTTCCGAATACACATGTTCTATGCCGACTTGTTTGGCGATTGCTTCCGCTGTTCGTTTGTTATCGCCTGTCACCATATATACATCGATGCCCATTTGTTTTAATGTCGCAATCGCTTGTTTTGATGTTTCCTTGATCGTATCGGCAACAGCGATCATTCCAGCAAGCTGTCCATCGATCGCAACAAGCATGACCGTTTTTCCTTCGCTTTCAAGCTTTATCATTGTTGGCTCATGTTCGGCAATATTGACCGCACGTTCGTTCATTAACTTGCGCGTGCCGATGAGCACGTGCTTTCCGTTCACCGTTGCTTCAATTCCATGCCCAACAAGCGCAGAAAATTGCGTCAACGGTTGCGCGACGATTCCGTTTGCTTTTCCGTACGCCACAATCGCTTGTGCTAGCGGATGTTCAGAAGCACTTTCGGCGGAAACAGCATGCTCAAGCATATGTTCTTGAAATGACAAAACATCAGTCACTTCTGGTTTTCCTTTTGTTACGGTCCCGGTTTTATCGAGTAGCACCGCGTTAATTTTATGCGTTCCTTCTAAATACTCACCCCCTTTAAAAAGAATGCCATGTTCCGCCCCTTTTCCTGTACCGACCATAATCGACGTCGGCGTCGCAAGGCCGAGTGCACAAGGACACGCAATAACAAGAACAGCAATCGCCACTTCCAGCGCGGTTGGTAAATCATTTGGCGCCACAACGAAATACCAAATGAGAAAGGATAGTATGGCAATGCCGACAACGATTGGAACGAAAATGCCGGAAATCGTATCCGCCATCCGCTGAATCGGCGCTTTCGACCCTTGCGCCTCTTCGACGATTTTAATAATATTGGCAAGTGCGGTATCTTTTCCGACTTTTTCTGCGCGAATCGTTAGTATTCCGTTCGTGTTGATTGTTGCACCGATCACGAAGTCCCCTTCTTTTTTATCTACCGGAATCGATTCGCCGGTAATCATCGATTCGTCAACTGAAGAAGAGCCGGCGATCACCGTACCGTCCACCGGGATTTTTTCTCCTGGCTTGACAAGGATTGTATCGCCGATTACTACTTCCTCTAACGGAACTTTTCTTTCTTCCCCATTACGGATGACAGTCGCTTCTTTTGCTTGCAAGCTAAGTAGCTTGGAAATCGCTTCCGTCGTTCTCCCTTTCGCAAGCGCTTCAAAGTATTTGCCGACAAGCACAAGCGTAATCAAGACGGCGCTCGTTTCAAAATATAAGCGCGGTTCATGATTCGTGAGCGCCCGCAACGTTTCAAATAAACTATAAAAATAAGCAGCCGATGTGCCAAGTGCGACAAGAACGTCCATATTCGCGCTCTTGTTTCGTAACGCCCGGTACGCTCCGACATAAAACGGAGCACCGATATAAAACTGAACCGGTGTTGCTAATAAAAGCTGAACCCATGGATTCATTAATATGTGCGGCATCGGCAAGCCTATATCAAATGGCATATGGGTAACCATCGTATAAAGCAAAGGTAAGGATAAAAGGATAGAAATAACAAGTTGCCGTTGTTTTTGCTTAAGCCGTTCTTCGTTCCGACTAGCATCGTTTCGTTCGTCGGTTCGAATGTGCCCTTTGTACCCAAGCTTTTTGATTTTTTCTAAAATGTATTCGACTGATGTAACGCCTTCTTTATATTCGACAACCGCACTGTTTGTCGCTAAGTTTACTGTTGCGCTCGTTACACCTTCCATCCGCTGTAACCCTTTTTCAATCCGTGTCGCACATGCGGCACATGTCATGCCTTCAATATCAAGCGTCACTTTTTCAGCCGCCACGCCATACCCTAACTTTTCAATTTTCGCTTCAATATCGGCAAGGCTACATTTATTCGGGTCGTATTGAACAGTCGCTTTTTCCATCGCTAAATTGACGGTCGCTTCTACCCCGTCCATTTTATTGATCACTTTTTCAATGCGGGTAGAGCAGGCAGCACATGTCATGCCAGTCACCTTTAGTGTCACCGTTCGCATCCATTTTCCCTCCCTTACTTTGAAAATTGCTTAATAACATCCATAAGCTCACGAATGGACGTTTCGCTATTTCCTTCGCGAATCGCTTTCGATACACAATGGCTGACGTGTCGTTCTAATAAGTTCAATCCAACCTTATTTAATGCGGCCGTAATCGCAGAAATTTGTACTAAAATATCGATGCAATACCGATTGTCCTCGACCATTTTTTGCACCCCGCGCACTTGTCCTTCAATGCGCTTCAAGCGCTTGATAATGCTTTCGATTTCCTGTTCCGTTCGTGGAACCATTTTTTCATCCATATTGTGATCTTCACAATGGCTCATCAAACATCACCTCTTCAATTACATTATACCGGTAATGGGTATATAAAGCAACGAAAGTGTTGACAACATTATTATCGTCAACGTTTTCCCATGATCTATTCACTTTTGGTAGATTTTTTATGAAACAAAAATTCTATCACTTCAGTTTGTCGAGAGGGTGCGAAATGTAAATTATAAAAACTTTACTCGTGGTGCTAGTTGAGCGCTAGCGCTCAACTAGCACCACAGGTCAATTATAATATAGGCATGTACATACGACGAGTCATACGCAAAAACAAAGATGGAACGATCATGGCCTATCTCCAGCCTGCTCACAACGAATTGGAACCCGAAGTCCAAATATGCGAAAGCGAAGGTGATGGATTCGTTCGGGCACGAAGACGAGGTGGATCGCGCTGTCTTGGAGCGTTTGGCCAAAAGTTGCGATTCCTTTCCCCTGACTCATGAATCATATCCGAAAGTAAGAAAAGAGTGTGAGCGTCTCATGCTTGGACATTTTTCTTCCAAAAACAGAGACTTTTCTCAACGAATCGAACTGACGGACAAACAGACTCAACTCTTTGCGGCTCTAGGGCTGAAACCTCCTCCGAAGATTCTATGCATCCATCCTCGCACCTAGATACACGCCCGAAGTATGCCCAAATGCCTCTCGTCCCTTTTGTATCAACGGATGAGAGACATTTAGTTTGCCTAGTCACTGTCGAACTCAGGCATGACAATCAAAACAAAAAGAAAACCACCTCTTTTATAAGGTGGTCTTTGGTTCACGCCGGATATATTTTTCTTTCAGGTTCAAAGCTTTCACAAAAGTTTCAACTGATCTCGTCACAGTAGCAGGTCCGATTGTCCTTTGTGTTCTTCTAAATGTTTGAAGATCTCTTGCACCATATACTCCAATGCTTGCTTCTGGTGTTTTAGAACGAATGTATTTGTAGGCTATTTTAGCCTCTTTTGTTGACGGTAATTCCAGAATAACCGACTTATCATCCGCAGCAGAAATAATATAAACTTTGCTCATTTTTCATTTCCCCCACTTATTACGTGAATTATACCCGACTGATACCTAACTTTACCCATTTTAATATTGGTCAACGTCATCAATATCTTCATCATTTTCATCTAAATATTTGTTTGAAAATGCTTGTTCATAAATATAGTCTACATATGACTTAATTGCAACTTCATCGCTATTAGGAAATCTTGGAACACTTTCAAGCCACTTACTCAAATCCAACGCATATTGATTTAATTGATCATTATCCATTTTGTATATTTGTTCATGTAAATATTCATTCAATAATGCATGTGTTCTTGTCCAAAATTGAATTTCAATAGGGAAAACATAATTATTTGGTCTTATATAAACGTGAATAGCTTTATACCCATCATCATTAGTTTTCCCTAATGTTTGATCAACAATGTTGCATGCATCTTGTCCATACGGACAACATGTTACAAATTCATGAACTATCTGTTTCAACTCTGCAGTCTCTGCTTTAATAATAAATCGTATTCCTAAAATGTCGTTTGCAATTTTGTAGAGCTGTTTTGTCAATTGATTACGTTCTAATTTCAGCTTTATTGATACAGGATCCTTGTAACGGTAAGTAAAGTCAATTTCAGGAATATGTTTAATTAATTCAACGATTTTATCTGGATATTCTGCTGTATTTAAATAATACTCTTCTACCTTATTTTTTAGTTCCTCAAAAAGTTCTTCGTCAAAACCTTTGTATCTGCGAGAAGTCTTGATTTCCGGCCCATGTTCAATAATTTTTTCTATAATTCCCCAAATTCCTTCATACGGCAACATAAAATTTCCCCTGCCAGATAAAAAATCTTAACTATATAAGTTGAATTTTTGTTTTACATCCAGATGATTACCTGCCAAGCTATACCGTATCAGCTCGTATCCAGATGAAAACAGAAACAAAAAAATCAGAAATTCTTTATTGCAACTTATATACTAATAGCATAACGTGATTAACGTATGTTGTAAATTATCATTACAGGGAGAGAGTCCTTTTTGCATCTTTTTTGCTCATCCCCCTTCTGTTCAAGGGACCTTCCCCTTGAAATATATGAAAGAGGATTTAGCGCCCTCCTACAAACATTTTACTCATGCTGGGGCGTTTACGTCTTGTTCTGAACAACTTTTTTCCAAGTAAATAAAAATAAAAAAACAGCTAGAAATGTTGATATGACTTTCCCTTGCCATGTCCAATTCATCACTTGATACACCGAATATGCCTCTAACAACAGTGCGGGCAGCTTCCCAATCGAGCTGGCGGCTGTAAAAAGAAGGAGCGACATGCGCCCGATAGCGGCAACGAACGTGACCATTCCGGATGGAACAAATGGAAGAAGACGCAACGATAAAACAAGTAAAAACGCTTCTTTTCCTTCTGCCATAAGCAAACGTTTCACTTTCGGATAGGAAAACCATTTTGTTTCTGAAAATTGGCGAAACCCTTTTCGATATAAAACGAAAGATACAATCGCCCCAACAGCCTCCCCGACAAACGATAAAAAAGTACCTTTCCAAAAACCGAATACCGCCAAGTTAGCGGCAGTGAGAAAGACGCTCGGGACAACGCCTAAAATACTAATGATGACATTCATTGCGATACTGATTAAAAAAGCAAATGGTTCATATGTTCGGAATAACGCAATCATCTGTTGTTCCATTTATGCCTCCCATTTATATCCTACCCCCCAAACGGTTTGCAGAAACTGATCAATCGGGAAACCAGCTTGGCGAAGTTTTTCGCGAATATTTTTTACGTGCGAATCGACGGTTCGTTCTTCTGTATTGGCATTATACCCCCATAATGTCACGATCAGTTGCTCGCGGCTAAATACTCGATTTGGATGTTTGAGAAAAATCCCTAAAATAGCAAACTCCTTTGGCGTGAGGGAAATATCGCGCTCGGCATATTGAACTTTATGCTGCGCTTCGTCCCAAACTAAGCCGTAAAACTCTAGTTTCGCTTGTTTTCCGACCGAACGGCGCAATACTGCCTCCATCCGAGCGAGCAATTCGGATTCGTCAAACGGTTTTGTAATATAATCATCTGCGCCGATTTTTAGCCCTTGGACAACGTCTGTCGTCGCATCTCTTGCGGTGACCATAATAATCGGAACGTTCGAAAACTCTCGTATTTGTTTGCACGTTTCCCATCCGTCCATCTCTGGCATCATGACATCAAGCAACACCAGATCCGCTTTATTATTTTCTAAATAGCGAATCGCCGCTACTCCTGACTCGCATTTCACACAACGGTACCCGTTCGGAGTAAGATACAGCTCTAATAAATTTAACATTCGTTTTTCGTCATCAACCAATAAAACCGTGTACACCTTCATCAACCCCTCGGCAATGTAATGAGCATAGTTGTTCCTTTTCCGAATTCGCTTGTGGCGGAAATCGAACCGCCGTGCGCTTCGACAATTTCTTTTACAATCGCCAATCCAAGCCCCGTTCCTCCGCCTATTCGCGATCTTGATTTATCGACTCGGTAAAGCCGTTCAAAAATATGCGGCAAATCTGCTTCAGGAATCCCTATTCCTTCGTCGGAAATCATGATGATTACGTTCTTTTTCTCTCGTTTGACATTCATCGAAACGGTAGAACCTTCATGGGAATATTTTAACGCATTGTCTAAAAGGTTGGTCATCACTTGTTCAAATCGCTGTCGGTCGATATGGACGGTAACGTTTTCCTCGCAACGATAAATAAGCGCCATTTGTTTCGCCTGAAACGCAGGAGCCATTTTCTCGTATATTTTTTTCAAAAAAAGGCACAACGGGGTTGGCTCTTTCTCGATGTGAAACGAATGTCGGTCCATTTTCGCAAGCTCAAACAAATCTTTCACTAACTTTTGCATATGCTCGGCTTCTTCATAAATAATGGACAAATAGTTCGCTCGTTCTTCCTCGGCGATGTTCGGTCTGCGCGCAATGTCCGCATATCCTTTCACATATGTTAACGGTGTGCGCAACTCATGTGAAATGCTCGCTAAAAATTCGTTTCGTTCTTTTTTCAAATGTTCCAAATCGGTCGCAAGGGTTTGAATCGCCTTTCCGAGCTGCGCTAACTCGTCTTCCCCTTTTACTTGCAGGCGAACAGAAAAATCTCCTTTGCTTAGTTTCTCAGTCGCTTGTTTCATCCGAATGAGCGGAATCGTAATGACTCTTGATAAGAAAAAAATCGTCATAATCGTCAAAAAGACAGAAACAACTCCAACGACGAGAAAATGATGTTTTAATTTGGAAATCATATTTTGAATGGAAGCCGTCCGCTGAAACATATACACATACCCTTTTGTCTTTCCTTCCATCCGAATCGGGCTGGCGGTAGCGATATACGGTTGTTTTTTCCAGTTGTTTTGCACCACCATCCCGCTATGAGAAATGTGGCGAACATCGACAGACGGAATGAGTTTTTTCGCAAACGGCAAAATGCGATCAGAAAAATATAAAATATTCCCTTTCGCATCGGTAATAACGACATCCGTTTCCGCTTCCGACTCCATCATCACGACATGTTCTAACGTGGAAAGATGATAGCTTTTTTCCAATACATCCCGATGATTATTCCCTCTTGCCAACAACTGCTCAAATTCCTCATTAATTCTCGCGTTCACAAGCGTCACATACAACGACGCAAATAACACCGTTTCGATTCCTAGCACAAAAACAAAAAACAATAGCCCTAACTTAAATGAAAGTTTTCGCACGAAGATTCCTTCCTTACAGGCGTTTTTCTTTATTATAGCAGAAAAAATATGGAGAAAATGTGGAGGAACGACATGCGCCTGTGAGGTTGAGACAGGGGACTGCACGATATCTAACCAGATTAGCAAAAAGAAGTAACCAGCTTCATCCGTTAGTTTTAGGGAAGTGGTTACTTTTCTTGGTTTAGCTTATATAGTGATAATCAATGTCCACATTCCAATGATGCCTATTCCTTAAGTAACTTAATTTAGCTTCTGTAGATGAGCAAATTCACTAACATAAATTTACATTGAAACAAAAAGGAAACATGAACCCGATTCCTTGTTTAGAATAGATGTATCCACAACTATCGACAAGGAGGTTCATGTCTCATGAATCGATTAGCACATCATCAAGGAATTCACAAGTTTTTGACGATGCTGAGGTTACCACTTTATTTTTCAAAACCGGTCATGAAGCATCTCGCGCACATTGTGGATGCGATGATGACAAAGGGCTTTTCAGGAACGCTGACCGATCTTCATCATGGGAGCTTTCATCCGAACCATCGCACAACACTGAGCCATTTTTTCACGAAAAGTCCGTGTGATGAAGAAACATTGTTTCGCCAACTCCAGAAGTGGGTGCTTCATCGTGTCGAACGCATAGCTAAACAGAACAATCACCCCTTTTTGTTTCGATCGATGATACGGGTAGCGGCTCGCTTAGGTGTCGATGACTCCAATAAAAAAGGAGCTGTCCAATCAGTAGATTGTTACACTATTGGACGCCCCGTTCGACATGTGCCTGGCACTTAATTAAGCATGACAAGTTACGTATCATTTTTTCCAAATTTTCTTTCGATTTCATCTTTAATTTTCCTCTTTGTATTTCTAAAACCAACTAAAATAAGCAACACATATACAATAACAACAATTCCAATACGTAGATAAGGATGAATGAAATCAAAAAGAGTTGTGTAAATAAAGATAAACATTAATAATATAGGAACAACAACATAAACAATATGACTAGTATCCTTTTTCTTAACAGCATAAAATAGTTGCCAATAGATAAAGATTACGAGGAAAATTCCGTTTATTTCGTAAGCTCCCACTATAAGCCCTCCTAGTTGCCTGCAGCTGAGTACCCTTTTCTAAAACCATTCGCAAATATGGCTATGTCAGGTATGAAGCCCCATATTCCTATCGCTTTAATCGCTCCTTTAGCTACTCCTTTGGCTACCATTTGTGTTGCTGCTTTTTCGATCCTTCCAACTTCTAATCGTGTTTCTGCTTTAGAAATACGCATTTCTACTTCTGCTCGTGCATTTTTAGCTCCCTTAATCCCTCCCCCAACAGCCGGACCTACCTTACTAGCAGTATTAGCAGCACCACTCCAATCAATTCCATACGAAGCCGCTACATCCTTTAATCCTTGTTTAATTCCTGATTCAATTCTATTCCATGTAGACATTGCTAACCATCCTTTCCACTAGAAATAAAATGTAGTGATAAGTAATGAATAGCTGTACATTTATTTATCTTGAATTAAGAAAAATCCAAACAGTATCTCTTATGTTTTTTGATCAAAATGATAGCTATAAGAATTAAAATACTTCTTACCATATGAAAGCTTTTCCCGTCTTATACGAAAAGCACCCTCAGCCAGCTTCCTACCATTTAACAAATACACGAAAAATTTATATTCATTCGCTTTTTGAACATGCTCTAAGAGCTGATTGTGTTCAAATAAAATAACATGTGCAAAAGTTCTTTGATAACCTCCACCCTTTCCAGCCGGTATAACGTCTATATTACCGTATACCATTGTATTATTTTGCTCAATAACGATGACAACAGGCATATCTTTTTTACATAAAGAAATTCTATAAACACACATAATTCCCGATCATAAACGCTAAAATCACTTGTTGGTTGTAATGGAAAAAGCACTCCTTGATGATTTTTTTCCACCCCCATGCATGTTAAGCATTTCACTAGGCGAGTATCCTGAAAATACTCATTCATTTTTGCTAATAGGTTGGTACTTATTTCAAGAATTTTTTGCTTCCTAAAGGAAATACTTAATACTTCTTCCTCCCCCTTTTCTATTACATGACTTAAATCAAAAAAACCATCAGTCGACTCGATACGACAAGAACTTTCCTTGAACTTTACCTCAATCTCCCTTAAAAAAGGTAAATACAATTTCACAACAAACACATCCAATCGTCGCAATATTCACAATAAAATTCTATCCTTATTTTTTTTCGTCTGTAAATATATTATAATAAAACACCCATGAGGAAGTTTTTCTCGCCACCCAAGCATGAAAATAACCGTTCATGAACCCTTTATTTTCACAGAAAAAAAGGTAAAATTTAAGTGATATATCAAAAATAACAAAGGGACGGAGGAGGAAGTGGAAACACTAGTCACGATGTGTTTTGAATTTGTAGGAGGATTGTTAAATTTTTTGCTGTTAGGTCAGTTTGATTACCTCATAGCAAAACGAAGATTGAAACATATGCAAAAAACAAGAATTATTGAAACACAAAAATCGTTCGACAAAAACACTGTAAAGCGTTTGTTACAAGATCCGAACATTTCTACCTATTTATATTCAAGAACAAATTACAAAAAACTGTTGCATGATAAAGATATGCAAAAACAGTTCAACGAAGCGATCAGCAAATATGTATAAATCGCCCACGACAAAGGTGGACGATTATGTTTTTTCTTTGTATAAAGATGCTGTGCTAATTAATATGACTCCTGCCAACAAAAATGAAACGTATGCGACAAGTGACGCAGCACCTTGATTTTTCACGCCAATTCCAACAAACGCCCAAACAAATACAAGTGGATATATGTAATCGTGTTGCCGAACCATGAAGAGAAGAGCTAAAGTTGTTGCAACAAGTAACATCGCAATCGCCCAAAATACTTCAGGTAACCCGAGTCCGTCCCAACCATTGTATTTTAAAACAAAGGAAATGTTTGCAATTGTCGCAACGCTAATCCAACTGAGATACACAGAAAATGGGAGCAAATCAAGACTTGTTGAATTCGTACGTTTAACAGCCATATACAACGAAATAAGTGTCAAAAGAAGAAGAAGCATCACAATAACAGAAAAAAGAAAATATTCATAATGCCATACAACAATCCATAACGCATTAAGCATACAGCTAGCGACAAAAGGAATAAACGCTTGGCGGTACATAGGTAAATGGCGACGAGAAGTTGGGATTTGTCTAAAAATCCAAATCGCTAATAGCACATAAATAAAGCCCCAAATCGAAAATACGTACCCTGCAGGTGTAAACAAGACGTTAACTTTACGCGATATGTCTCCTGTCGTCTGACCGTTTAACGGAAGCCACTCAGCTATCACATTAACAAACACCATCACGACATACGCTATAACATAACCAATAAGTCGCCCCATCGCTATCCTCCAACTCTTTTCTTTATCATTTATATTATTCCTTTTATATGGACACGATAACCGTTTATAACAAAAAGAGACGGTTTTTGTCCCGCCTCTTTTACACTCGCTCACCCCATATATCTTTCAACGTCCACGCTTCAACAGAAAGCACCGTCAATTTTCCACCTTCTGCAAATAGTTCAATCCCTTGGCTCGTTTCAGATGGATATACTCTCCCTGTCATCACAAGCCGACCGTTGTTAACGAATAACTCAACAGAAGAACGGTCAATAAAGACATGGAACGTGACGATGTCTTCTTGCTTATCCAATATGGCACGACGAATGCCTCCCTCCCCTTTTCCGGACCGGTTTCGGTCAAATGTGACGAGAGCGTCTTTTACGTCATAGCGGAAAACCGTTTCTTCACTTCCGTCCTCCGCACAGCGCACTTTTACACCAAACGCGTTCCCTTGAAAATCGGCTAACGAAAAACGAACGAGCAATTCTAATCGATCGCCTTTTACTGGAAGTGTGTACGTTCCGTCGTTTACTGAAATCGATTCCACCCGCACGTGCTCTTCGCGTAATAACTGCAATTCCGGCACTGGCTTCATCAATAGTTTCTCATCATCCGCTAATTCCAAAAGACGAGGAATCGTCAACGCCCCTGCCCAACCATGTGCTTGCGTCGGCATAAAAGACTCCCACATATCCATCCAGCCGAACAAAATGCGCCGTCCGTTTTCATCTTCAAACGTTTGCGCCGCGTAAAAATCAAATCCTTTATCGAGCTCTTCAAACGCTCCGTGCACGAGTTTTCCTGTTTCATCATTAAGCGTACCAACGACGTAGCCTGTTTGATGAAGGTTTTGAAAACGATCGCCGTCTGGTTCGATCCCTTGCGGGGAAAACAGCAATATATCTTTGCCGTTCAAATGAAAGACGTCTGGGCACTCCCACATATAGCCTAAGCTACCATCGCTTTCAGCCATGATATTTACATATTCCCAATGACGCAGATCTTTCGACTTATATAAAACAACTTTTCCGTTATTCCCCTCTCTTGTCCCAAGCACCATGTACCAATTATCGCCGCGTTTCCACACTTTCGGGTCGCGAATATGGCCTTGGCAATCAAACGGAGGCTCAGCTAAAACAGGGTTCGCTTCGTCCTTTTCAAAATGAATGCCGTCTTTGCTTGTCGCAATGCATTGGTATTGCTTCAACTCCGTTTGTTCCTCGTTCATCCAGACATTTCCGGTGTAAATGAGCGTGAGCACGCCATTGTCATTGACTGCACTTCCTGAAAAACAGCCGCCTTCGTCGTACCATTCGCTCGGCGCAAGCGCAACCGGTACACGTTCCCAATGTACAAGGTCTTTACTTTTCACATGCCCCCAATGCATCGGCCCCCACGTTGGACTGTCGGGATGGAACTGATAAAATACGTGGTACTCCCCATTCCATTGAATCAACCCGTTTGGATCATTCATCCAGTTTACCGGAGCCATAATATGATATGCTAGCCGGTACGTGCAGTCCATGTTTTGTTTGGCAAGCTGTACTCGTGTTTCTACTTCATGAATGTGCTTCGTATGTTTCGACATACATTTGCTCCTTTCTCTTTTGTTTATATATCAAGAAATGAAAAAATATGATGTGTAGAGAACTTTATGTTCGGAAATAAAGTGGAGACAAAATGATCGTTTTGATCGTCATATACTTCTTCTAGTTGCAAACGATCGTTTTGAAGAACATATTTTTCAATCGCCTTATGTTGATAATCAACAATCCAATATTCCTTTACCCCCGCTTTTTCATAGTAATAGCGCTTCAATAATCGGTCGTTTCTTGCGGTGCTTGGAGAGAGAACTTCGACGACAAGAGCTGGGGCGCCATAACAGCGCTTATTGCGCAATTTCTCTTTCTCACAAACAACTGAGATGTCCGGCAACACTGTTACATTTTCCTTTCCTTTTTGCTCATCTTGGAAAAGAAACACAACTTGTAAATTACTTCCAAACACAAAACAAGGGCTACCTTTTAATGCAAATGTCATTTCCCCAATTAAATTGGCTACAACTCCTTCATGTTCGTATGAAGCTGGGATCATGAGCACAGGAGTTCCTTCGTACAACTCCATTCGTCGTTCCCCGACAAGCTCAAAAAACTCAGCAAGTGTATATAGTTGTTTTTCTTCATGCTCACTCATCCATCTCACCTTCACTTGTTTTTCCGTTCCTATTCATCCATTGTTCTAAATGATGCACCGCAATGCCAGAAAAACTTTTTGTGCGAGCATAATGTTGCTGAACAATCGCTAATTGTTCATTCATATACGTTTCGCTCTCTTCAGCAAATGAAACGTGATCCCCCTCCTCAACTTGTCCTGTTTCCACACCTATGACAATTGATTTGTTGTACTTTTTCGCAAGGTTCATTTCTTTCTTTACAATGTTAATAATTGCCTTTGCTTCATCGCGATACGCCATGATCGTCACACCGTCTGTATGTGCAATCACCCATTCCGCTAGGTTACCGTTTACGTATTGTACTTCATCAAACCAAAACGGGATATCAACTTCAAAACGTAGCGATCGTTCGCTTGCGAGTTGCCGTGCACGTTGTAAAAGTGTTTGATACGAAACGATTGCTTCTTCTCGATTCGTACGCCAACGTTCATGCAAGTACGGTTCAACGTCTAAATGAACACCGCTAAACTTTTCATTTTGTTCGGCAGCGCTTTCATATTGGTCAATCCATTGGAATAAACGCTCCATTCCTTCGTTCGTTTCAATCCAATGCGGCGCTCCATCTAGTACATAAACACGGATCCCTTTTTCCGTTGCATGTCGAACAAATTGGCGATATACCTCCATTGAAACTTCTTCATCCATTTGCACGTACACATCGCTTATTTGCTTCTTTTCTAAAAATGAAAAGATGCGCTCTTCATTTTTCACGAGCAGCCACGGATTCCAAAGCCATGTGGCGCGCACGAGCTGTTTTTCTTGTGCGAACAAATACACCCCCCCTACAACAAGTACAAATAAAAATGTAATCATACTGATCACTTTTTTCATCTATATCCCTTCCCACATATCGATTATCTTTATTTTACTATGTTTTGCATAGAAAAGAGAATGACGAAACGACTTTTTTCACATGATATATAAAAAAAGTGGGGATGAAAAATGAATGCATTTTTCTTATTTTTGTCTTTATTCGTTATGGCGACAACACCTGTTCAGCGAATGAATGACGATATTGTTTGGAACGTTCCGACCGATGAAAAAATGGTCGCTATTACGTTTGATGATGGACCGGATATGTTATATACGCCTGACATTTTAACGATTTTAAAGCAGTATGACGCAAAAGCGACTTTTTTTGTCGTTGGATTTCGAGCGGAAAAATATGCTGATATTATTAAACGACAAATGGACGAAGGACATGAAATTGCCAATCATACGTATAAACATCTCGATTTTCGAGGCAAATCAAAGCAAACGATTGAAGAAGAAATAAAAAAAAGCGAAGATGTCATATATCAAATAACAGGAAAGCGACCGACATTGTTTCGTCCCCCGCTCGGCTACTACAATAAACGTATTATTGACATTGCTAAACAACGAGGATATACCGTCGTGATGTGGTCAAAACATCAAGACACGTATGACTGGCAAAACCCTGGAACAAGCCGCATCGTGCGCCGTGTCATTAGCCATATTCAACCTGGGCAAATTATTTTATTTCACGACCATGGAAGCGGCAGTCGAAAACAAACGGTTCAAGCATTAAAAGAAATTTTGCCGATTTTAAAAGAAAAAGGATATACGTTTGTCACTGTCTCGGAACTGTTAAAACACCATCCAAACTATCGCCATTTGAACTTGTAGCACCTTTCATGTAAGCATATATTTTGATTTTTCAGCCCATCCATCTCATAATAAAAGGGACAAATATTGGAAAGGGGCAAAGTGATGAAAAGTTTACAAGATGGTGCCACATTACATAATGGAGTTCGCATGCCATGGCTTGGATTAGGCGTTTATAAAGTACAAGAAGGAGACGAAGTAAACAGAGCTGTTCGCACAGCGCTTGAAGTTGGCTATCGTCACATTGATACAGCTGCATATTACGAAAACGAAAAAGGTGTCGGTCAGGCGATTCGTGAATCAGGCATTCCACGCCATCAAATTTTTGTCACAACAAAAGTATGGAATAGTGATCAAGGGTATGAGGCGACACTAAAAGCATTTGACACAAGCCTAAAAAAACTTGGCTTTGATTATATTGATTTGTACTTAGTACATTGGCCTGTCAAAGGAAAATATAAAGAAACGTACAAGGCGCTTGAAAAGTTGTATAAAGACGGTTTTGTACGTGCAATCGGGGTTAGCAACTTCCAAATCCATCATTTAGAAGATATCCTTGCTGATTGTGAGATTAAACCGATGGTCAACCAAGTCGAGTTTCATCCACGTTTAACACAAAAACCGCTTCTTTCCTTTTGTAAACAACACGACATTCAATTAGAAGCATGGTCACCACTTATGCGTGGCGGTGAATGGTTAAACGAGCCAACGCTTGTAAGCATTGCACAAAAATATAATAAAACTCCAGCCCAAGTCATTTTGCGCTGGGACTTGCAACATGAAGTCGTTACTATTCCAAAGTCTGTCACACCTCAACGAATCGCGCAAAACGCAAACATTTTTGACTTTGCATTAACGAAAGATGAGATGGATGCGATTGATGCGCTAAACGAAAACCACCGCATCGGTCCAGATCCAGATCATTTTGATTTTTAAAGGGGCAATTCATCGCCCCTTTCTTTCTTTTTTTTGATGCTTAACCATTGCGATCAAAAGAAGGAAGATAGGAATGATCATTTGAAGAGGAACATGCATATAAATTGTAACGATTCGAAGCCCTTCTTTAATATGTTCAGCAAAATTGCTTGCAATGGCAAGAGACAAAAACAAGACTGAAATGCCTAGCGGATAAACAAGACGTTGATATTGTTTAAGCGCAAATAAGTCAGCCACGCCGATAACTCCTGCGTAAAAAAAGACGCCGACTTTGAAAAATCCGCCGACAATTAATGCAATCATAAATAGTACATCTAACCGTTCTAAAAAATTTGCCACGCGAATTTCTTGAATCGTATTTAGTAGTGGAAAAGTTGAACGTGAAACAATATCTGCGCCTAATGCAGCTACATTCATCCCCATAATCATTGCTAAATTTATGCCACTTAACAATAATGCAAGAAACCCTGCCTTCCACACTTTTTCTTCCTTTCGTAAATAAGGAAAAATCATTGTAAAAACAACAAGTTCTCCAAACGGAACATATAATGTTTGCGTAAATACAACATGAAAAATGCGCGGCCATCCCTCTTCTAATATTGGTTGTAAGCGACGAACATCTATCTCTCCTGCGATAATAATCAGCACGAAACCTAACATAAGTATCCAATAAAGGGAAAAGAAAAATAATTGACTCGCTCGTGCGATCACTTCAATCCCTTTATATACAGCATACATCACAGTCAACATCATGACCGCATTTAAAATAAACAAAGGTGTTTCAGGGTACGCAAACGTTAATAACAGCTCTCCAAAATCACGCAATACACGAGCAGAAATATATAAAAAATAAAGCACATATATGAGCGCAAGTACTTTTCCAAAGAAGGGACCGACAATGCGCTGACTATACGATGTAAAAGGGAGATTCGGATAGTACGTGAAAAGGCGATAGTAGACAAATAACAATCCAACACCGAAAACCATACCGCATAAAATGGCAAGCCAAACATCTTGTTTCGCATCCACCCCAAGTGGAATAACCATCGCGCTACCATGTTCAAATAAAATGGCAAGCATAAATAGCTGTCGCGCACTTATACGCGCTCTCTCCACTTTCTCACCGCCTTTTCACTGAATATATGAACGAGTTCGCAATCCTGTTCTTCGAATAAATGATTCCACCTTTACTTGAACATCTAATTTCGGGAAATATTTATCATTCCACATTTTTTTCATCTTCTTCCATTCTTTTGGATATGTACGATGAACAACTTCTCCGAATCCGAAAATATCGCTTTTTTTCTTTTGAGCAACATGTACCGCTTTTTCAATTTCTGCTTTAATCTCTTGTTGCATCACCTTTTCGAGTGCAACGATTTGTTTCGGATCGGTAAAGTCAATCGCAACAAATGTTTCACCAATATCTCCTTCTGTTGCAACTGTAACAAATATGATAGGCTTCCCATTTCTTAATTGTGCTGTCACTTTTGTTTTTGCCCGCACTACTTTATAAGACAATGCTTCTTTTTCTTCTTTCCAATCAACTGTGACGACTGTCTGTTTAATTTTATCGAGAATCCATAATACTCCTCGCGCGTCTTCTTTTCCAATCCATCCGACAAGCTTTCCTCTTTTAAAAATGGCTAATTCACTAGCTCGAAGACGTGCAGTAGGCTCCATCGTACGAACATTTTCTTGATCGTCGCTATGCTTTCGATTTCCGTCTACATGAAAGCTGCTCATGATGACTTCCTTTCCAGCAAGCGAAAAACTTTCAATTACTTCTCGTAAACGAGTGCCAACATTTTCTCCCCACATCATTTCTGTTAATTCTAACGTTTTAATCATTTGATTTGCTGGGATTTTATCGACTGGCGTGAGCACAGATAACAATTGCTTTGCTGTTTGCTTACGAGCAATCACAATATTTGCTGTTGGGCGAAATTGCGGATTACGCTCAACAACATCAAAAATTTGCTGAATTCCTTCCTTCGCAAGTTCTTCCCCAACCACAACAAGATTCGTATGAGCGTAGTATGGAATGCGGGATATTTGCTTCGACGCTTTCCGACTCGCCTCCACTAACGTATCGCCTGTTGAGGTATATAAAGCTACAGGAAGCCCCGTACTTCCCCCTCCTCTTTGCGTCGCCCCTGCTACGTTCCCAGGATTGACGACTTGAAACGTCGATATATACTTTCCATCCTTTTTATCTATACCAACTGCAATAATTAATGCTAAATCCCTTAACTCCTTTTTACTCCAACATCCGAAAAGTAGCATACATATGAACAACATAAAAATAAGAAAAGGATATCGTTTAATTTTCATCCCCTTCTCTCCTCATTTCCTGATTAGGCTTCGGACGTTGTTCGTCCCCTTGACGAACGATATTTGTTTCTTCTGCAATCCCATGTGGTCGATCAGTTAATGCCCATAAAGGAAAACGTACGAACGTATCACGTAAATTCGTTGGAATAAGCGGAGCGAGCGGCGTCATATACGGTACACCAAACGAACGAAGACTACATAAATGAATAGTCATCCAAATTAATCCAATTAAAATACCGTAAAAACCAAATAACGCAGCTAACACCATTAACAAAAAACGAATGAGACGCGCGGAAACTGCAATAGCAAATGATGGTGTAGCAAAACTAGCGATTGCTGTAATAGATACAACAATAACCATGACTGAAGAAACAAATCCCGCTTCGACCGCTGCTTGTCCAATGACTAGTGCGCCAACAATCGATACAGCTTGCCCAACAGTTCGAGGCAACCGCACTCCAGCCTCGCGTAAAATTTCAAACGTTACTTCCATAATAACGGCCTCTACAAACGCAGGGAACGGAACAGATTCACGTTGTGCAGCAATCGCAATAACGAGAGAAGTCGGAATCATTTCTTGATGAAATGTCGTCGCTGCAATATACAGAGACGGTGCAACAAGCGAGATGAAAAATACGAGTATGCGTAAAAAACGAAGTGCTGTTGCAATATCAAAACGTGCATAATAATCTTCAACCGCTTGAAAAAATTGAATAAACACCGCTGGCGCAATAAGAACAAAAGGCGTACCTTCTACAAAAATAGCAACACGTCCTTCTAATAAATTGGCTGCAACACTATCCGGACGTTCTGTATGATAAATGGTTGGAAACGTCGTAAACGTTTCATCTTCAATGAATTGTTCAATATAACCGGATTCTAGTACACCGTCCATACAGATGCGTTGCAGTCTGCTACGTACTTCTTCGACAATGTTGTCATCCGCAATTCCTTTCATATACATTATACGTACGTTTGTGTGTGTCACCTCACCAACTGTAATGGCTTCTACCCATACATGTGGATGTTGAATACGTCGTCGCACCATGGCTACATTTGTTGTTAGTGATTCTGTAAACCCTTCGCGTGGTCCACGGATAGATAATTGTGTGCTCGGTTCTGTAATAGCACGGTACTCTCCACCTTTTACCGCTATACTAATTGCCTCTTGCATACCGTGAATAAATAAAATGCTTTCCCCAGACATGAGCAAGGAAAATACGTCATTCCATTGTTTCACACGTCTCGTTGTATTGGCTGTAGCGATCTTTTTCTCAATATATTCTAATTGATCACAACACATTGAAGGAAAAGACAGTTGTACACTGGCTTCAATGAACAATTGCTGAACCATATTTTCATCAACCATTCCACTAACAAAACAGAGAGCTGACGAAAGATTGTCTTCTTTCCCAAGCCAAAAACGGCGAATGACAATATCTGCACTATTCCCCGTTATATTACGTATCTTTTCTATATTTGCGTGTAAATCTCGCTCAATCGTCCCATATATTCCTTCTTGCGCTACTTTATCACATGGATATGCTTGCTTTTTGTTCTGATTTCTCAACCGTAACCACATTCGCCTCTCTCCATTCACTATCGCTTATGGTTAGAATAAGCAATAAATACATATGTTATGCGAAAAGGAATAAAACACGTCAAAAAGTTGCACGCTAGTCCAAAAAAGATATTTATGGAGATGAACAAATGAAGCTTGTCATCATTTCTGTTCTTATCCCTATGTTGTTAGGCGGCCTAGCCATCAGTATGAATGTATTGTTAGGGATGAGCATATACCAAGCGTTTATTGATATTTTTAATCCATTTAAAGTGATGGAGCCCATCGAACTAGGCGTGTTGTTTTTTCTGATCGTCCTATGGATACTTGATACATCCCTCCATCTGTTTCGAAAAAAAGGTCAAAACAAAAAAACCGAACAGCGCTCGCGTTAAGCGAACACCGTTCGGGTTTTTTGTTTTCTCATGCCTAAAGGAACATATACGCAAAACGGCTCACTTTCCATATAATCGCCTGTGACTGCATATGCACGAGCACGTGATCCGCCACAAACGTAGCGAAATTCACAAATGCCACATTTTCCTTTATATAAATCTGGTTGGCGTAATTGTTTCATCACTTCCGATTCACGATAAATGCGCGCTAAAGGTTGTTCACGTACGTTTCCGCATACGATCGGAAGTAAGCCACTTGGCATGACATCTCCTGTGTGGGAAACGAAAACGAAGCCGTTACCATCATTCACGCCTTTTGGCGCTCGTTTTAATCCGTCAATGATTGAAGCACGGTCAGTCGTCATCGCATGTTCATAACGAATATCCCCTGCTTCAATTTGTTTTTCTCGCATTTTTTGTTGAATGACAACACGACGATAATGTTGCGCTGCTGTCGTTTTAATATCATATGGTGCTGTTTTACTTAGTTCATATAACCAACGAAACACTTCTTCATGTTCAGCTGGAGTAATGCAATCATTCATTTGCCCACGACCTGTTGGAACGAGTAAAAAAATGTACCACATCACTGCCTTTAACTCTGCAACTAATTTTGCCATTTGTTCTAAATGATCGTAGTTATAGCGCGAAATGACGGTATTAATTTGTAATGGCATATGTAGTTCATTTAAATAGCGAATGTTTTCAATCGTTAAATCAAATGATCCTAGTGTACCGCGAAATTGATCATGAATGTCGGCCGTCGGCCCATCTAAACTAAATGCCCAGCGCGACAATCCAATCTCTTTTGCTTTTTTCATTTTTTCTTTCGTCACATTTGGCGTTGCACTCGGTGTAATCGAAACACGCATCCCTTTTTTCATCGCGTACTCGGCGAGATCAAACAAATCTTCACGCATCATACAATCTCCGCCCGTAAATACGAGCATCGGATTGTTCATTTCATATATCTCATCAATCAATCGAAGACCTTCTTCATGTGTCAGCTCACGCGGATCAGGGAGAGGCTGGGCGTCCGCACGACAATGTACACATTTTAACTGACACGCTCTCGTCACTTCCCAAATGACGATAAATGGATTTTCATTATAATCTACCGCATGCGCATGTTTATGCATATTCCATCACCAGCTTTTTATGTTATTTTTCACATTCATTATAGGCTTATTTTTTGGCGATACACTCGCATGTTTTTGACGATTTTTTAAACATCGTTATGCTAAAATGGAACAAGGAAAATAAAGGAGTTGAAAAAAATGAAATCAGAAAAAGAAAAAATGGTAAGTGGTCAATTGTATCGGGCTACCGATCCAGAGTTAGTGAAAGAACGCGAGCATGCCCGCAAATTAACAAGGCTATTGAATGAAACGTTAGAAACCGAACATGAGCGGCGCGTTGCTTTGTTGAAAGAACTGTTTGGCTCAACAGGAGAACACGTATATATTGAGCCACCTTTCTATTGCGATTACGGATATAACATTCATGTCGGGGAAAACTTCTTTGCAAATTTCAATTGCGTTTTTTTAGATGTATGTGAAATTCGCATCGGAAACAATTGCCTTATTGGTCCCGGCGTTCATATTTATACTGCTACTCACCCCATTGATCCAACGGAAAGAGCATCAGGATTAGAATACGGAAAGCCAGTCATCATCGGTGATCATGTATGGATCGGTGGCCGGGCCATTATTAATCCAGGAGTAAACATCGGGAATAACGTTGTCATCGCGTCTGGTGCTGTTGTCACAAAAGACGTTCCTAATAACGTTGTCGTCGCGGGCAACCCAGCAAAAATAATCAAACAGTTAAACGTATAAAAGGCTCCCACGAAAGGAGCCTTGCACTTACGCAAAATAAACGATATAAATAACCACTGCGAGCACGATGCGATAGATCGCAAACGGAACGAGACGAACGCGGTTAATTAAATGCAAGAAAAAGCGAATAGCTAGCAAGGCGAAAATAAACGCACTAATAAAACCAACAACAAAAAATGGCAAAGCATCAATCGTGATGTACTCCCAGTTTTTCAATAACGAAATGCCACTCGCCCCTGCCATAATCGGCACAGCCATAATAAATGTAAAATCAGCAGCAGCACGGTGACTCATGCCTACAAGTACGCCACCTGAAATGGTTGAGCCTGAACGCGAAAACCCGGGCCAAAGAGATAAACATTGAACAAGGCCGACAATAAACGCTTGCTTATACGTAATATCATCTACCGTTTGCGCGACTGTTCGTTTTCCGAAACGATCTGCTGCGATCATTAACAACGCCCCGAGCACAAGTCCAATGAGCACCGTTTCCGTTGAAAACAAATGTTCATCAATATAGTCTTCGAATAAAACTCCCAACACCCCAGCAGGCACAAGTCCAATAAAAATGTGCATGAGCGTTAAATGCGGTCCTGTTTTTCTGTCACGTTTACGCAAATAAAGCAACTCAAAAAACTTATCTTTAAACACAACAACGGCAGCTAAGACGGAACCGAGCTGAATGACAACTTTAAACGTATTCGCCCCATATTTCCCCAAAAACTCACTTGACTTTAGCCACATATCGTCAACAATAATCATATGCCCCGTCGATGAAACAGGCGCAAACTCTGTCACCCCTTCGACTAGCCCTAAAATGATCGCTTTCATTAATTCAATAATATGCATGCATGTCCATCCTTTCTTAATTGGTGAAATATGTATAATTCCTTTTCATGACCTACTTCATTGTACTACAAACGCTCTATTTCTACTACACGTACATAAAAAATATCAAAACCATTCGCAAAATGATTATATAACAGATATTGATTTTTTAAATCTGTTATATTACAATGTAATTAACAAAAGAAACGTGTGAAAGGAGTTTTTGTTTATGGATATGTACACAAAAGCTTATCAACGATACGTTGAAAAATGCCATGAGTTTGGCATCGAAGCGATCGATTTGATCGAATTTATTCGCAACTTAACAACAGAACAAGTCAAGCATATGATCCAAAATTAAAGATTGGAGTGAAACGATGAACGAAAAAACAGATGTAGACGTATAAATCCCCCATTTTATTCTGCGAACAGAATGAAATGGGGGATTTTTATAATTTTTAAATAAAAATATTTTTTATACTTTACTATTAAATATTAATTTAGTATAATTCTAATGTACTAATCATTATCACTATCGTTGAGTAAGCAACTAGACTTTATTGATTTATATGCACGAAAGGAGAATAAAAGAATGGAAAACAAATGCCCGTTCCATGGGAGCGTGACAAGTCACGCTTCAAACAAAACAACAAACAAAGACTGGTGGCCAAATCAATTAAACTTAAACATTCTTCATCAGCACGACAGAAAAACGAATCCTCATGACGAAACGTTTGACTATGCTGAACAATTTCAAACACTTGACTATTGGGCGTTGAAAGAAGATTTGCGCAAGCTCATGACGACAAGCCAAGATTGGTGGCCTGCTGACTACGGACATTACGGACCGTTGTTTATTCGCATGGCTTGGCATTCTGCGGGAACGTACCGCATCGGGGACGGACGAGGCGGTGCCTCAACAGGTACACAACGTTTCGCTCCGTTAAACAGTTGGCCAGACAACGCGAATTTAGATAAAGCACGTCGCCTATTGTGGCCAATTAAAAAGAAATACGGCAATAAAATTTCTTGGGCGGACTTGATCGTGTTAGCCGGCAACGTAGCAATCGAGTCCATGGGGGGAAAAACGATCGGTTTTGGTGCTGGCCGTGAAGATGTATGGCATCCAGAAGAAGATATTTATTGGGGAGCTGAAAAAGAATGGCTCGCCTCGGAACGATATACAGGCGACCGCGAACTAGAAAATCCGCTCGCTGCTGTTCAAATGGGGCTCATTTATGTCAATCCAGAAGGTCCTGACGGCAAACCAGATCCACTTGCGGCGGCGCGTGACATTCGTGAAACGTTTCGACGGATGGGTATGAACGACGAAGAAACAGTCGCGCTCATCGCAGGCGGTCATACGTTTGGCAAGGCGCACGGGGCTGGGGATGCTTCGCATGTCGGTCCAGATCCAGAAGCTGCTCCAATTGAAGCGCAAGGGTTAGGTTGGATGAGCTCGTACGGAAAAGGAAAAGGTCGCGATACGATTACAAGCGGTCTTGAAGGTGCTTGGACACCGACACCTACAAAGTGGGATAATAGCTATTTCGAGTTGCTATTTGAATATGAATGGAAACTCACGAAAAGCCCAGCTGGCGCGTATCAATGGGAAGCAATTGATTTAAAAGAAGAACATTTCGCACCTGATGTAGAAGATGAAAATGTGAAAGTACCGCCGATGATGTTGACAACTGATTTAGCGTTGCGTTTTGATCCAGCATACGAAAAAATTGCTCGCCGTTTCTATGAACATCCTGAAGAGTTCGCGGATGCGTTTGCTCGCGCTTGGTTTAAACTTATTCATCGCGACATGGGACCAAAAGCGAGATACCTTGGTCCTGAAGTGCCAAAAGAAGATTTCATTTGGCAAGACCCGATTCCAGAAGGAGATGTGGAATTAACGGAGGCAGAAATCGAAGACATTAAAACACGCATTTTACAATCAGGACTCACAGTAAGCGAGCTTGTGAAAACCGCTTGGGCGTCCGCTAGCACATTCCGCAACTCTGATAAACGCGGTGGCGCAAACGGGGCGCGCATTCGACTCGCTCCACAAAAAGATTGGGAAGTGAACGAACCGGAACGACTCGCAAAAGTTCTCTCTGTTTATGAAGACATTCAGCGCGAGTTACCTAAAAAAGTAAGCATCGCTGACTTAATCGTGCTTGGCGGCAGCGCGGCGGTCGAGAAAGCAGCGCGCGATGCTGGGTTTGACGTTCGCGTACCGTTTATGCCTGGACGAGGCGATGCAACAGAAGAACAAACGGATGTCGAAAGCTTTGCCGTATTAGAACCGTTTGCCGACGGATTCCGCAACTATCAAAAGAAAGCATACAGCGTCACACCAGAGGAGCTTCTTGTCGACAAAGCTCAATTGCTCGGCTTAACCGCTCCAGAAATGACTGTATTAGTTGGCGGCTTGCGCGTCTTAGGGGCAACGTACCGCGATTTGCCTCACGGAGTATTTACTGACCGCATCGGTGTGCTAACGAATGATTTCTTTGTTAACCTCGTGGATATGAACTATGAATGGGTACCGAAAGAAGATGGCTTGTATGACATTCGCGACCGGAAAACAAAGGCAGTCCGCTGGACAGCAACGCGTGTCGACTTAGTGTTCGGATCGAACTCGATTCTTCGCTCCTACGCCGAACTTTACGCCCAAGACGACAACAAAGAAAAATTTGTCCACGACTTTATTCAAGCTTGGGTAAAAGTGATGAACGCTGACCGCTTCGACCTGCGGAAAAAAACAAAAACATCGGTCACGATTTAAATGAAAAAAGCAGGCGGACGATGTTGTCCCCTGCTTTTTATTTCTCATAAATAACAACTCCATCACGCGCAATTTGCCGTACGATTTCGTTATTCAACGAGCCAGCAAACAACACATCGAATGAATCAATAGAGCCCATCGGATCACTTAATCAATCCCTAACAAGAAAGATAAAAGACTAAACACAATAAGCGAAAATGCGTTGTTTATGTACATGTGTCTGTATCACACCCTTGCTTCCTAATTTATATCGACTATGTTAATTAGAAAAACGTTCGGCGGTTTGGATGATTTTGTTGGTTTTCTAACGAACGAACAAGCACATACCGTTGAAGTCCACGCGAAGTAGAAATGGCTAGTTTTCCATATCGCTCAGCTTCTTTTTGATCGCCATTTCGAAACTCCCTTTCTGCTTCTAATACATAACAAAACGTGTGTTTTTTTACTTTCTGTTTCAAATTCTCGAACCGATCTTCCTGTCCGCGCAACAGGGCAATCAATGCTTGATTATAATAACGGGCTTTCTCGTTTTGAATGTCGTTCGCCACATGTTCTGCTTCCTCTAATTCTCCCTGCTCTATGTATATATGGACAAGGGCTAGCTTTTTGGCTTCTGCATAACCTTTCTCTAGTTGTTCGGCATATTGCTCAGCTCGTTCAAACTGCTTATGTACTAATGCTTTCGTTAATGCATAATATGGATGTTTGATTCTTTTTTTTACATAACCTTCAACTAAATTTACGTTTTTTGTCCAAAAAAGAATATACATATGATAACAACCAATCCCTATAACAATCAAACTAATTATGCCAATTCCGATCGGCTTAGGAAACTGGACATTCAATACGTTTAGAAAAACTCCAATACTTGCACCGACAAGCGCCCAAAAAAGTAAATTTTTCATCCTCATACACATCTTTCCCTTCTTGTTGAAACATACTTTCGCCTTTTCCATTTTACTATAAATTCTCATAGATAGGACATACAGCCATTAAATTTATTTATCAAACTTTTTTACACCACCAAAAAAGGACGCCTAAGCGACGTCCTTTTCATAACGCAAAATCGATCATTTCATCTGCTTCGATTTCACTTTTGACACCCTCTCCCTCTAGAAATGTTCCACTTTGACAACTTTTCGATCAACACGACGTAAATCATTTCGACCAACATAAGATAAATCGTTTCGATCAACACGACGCACATCCCGTAACATTCTTGAAAAGTCTCGCCATTGATGAAGAACTGCTTGAACGAGCCGTACCGTTCCGTAACAAGCATCTATATCTAATGTTTCATCGTCTGTATGTTCGCACTCGTATCCGACGGACAAGTTCACGCTTTGGATGCCATGTTGTGCCCAAATTCTCGTATCACTACTTCCACCAGCTGTGCATTTCCAGCCAGTTAACCCGGCATCGTAAGCTACTTGTTCGAAAAACTGTCCGTATCGAATATCGCAAAATGGCTGGGTCGTGCCGCATGACGTGACGATATCGCCCGTTCCCCGCCGATCGACGACAATTGCTGCATCAACGCCCCATAAAAAATATTCACTAAGCTTGCTTGCACCAACAAGCCCGCACTCCTCTTCAACCGTAAAAACAAATTTAACCGTTCCGTTAAACGAAGACGCTTCAAGCCATTTCGCTATTTCAAGCAACACTGCCACCCCAGCGCGATCATCCGCTCCTAAAATGCCTTCACTGCTCGACCAAATCGCGCCTTGTTTGACAATCGTTCTTCCTGGCGCGAACGATTCTACCGTATCTAAATGCGCATTCAACAAAATCGTTGGTCCATTCCCTGATTTATATGTTTTTTGCGCAAGCAAGTTTCCGTATCGATCGATTGTAATGTGATCGACATATGGTTCAAGTTTCTCATATACGACTGAGCGAATATGATGTTCATTTCCGCTTTCTCCTGAAACGCTAAGCAATTCTTCAAGCTCATAGAGAAATAGCATTTTGCGGATATAGGCTTCCCCTTGTTCTAACCACTCGACTTGTACGTTTCTCATTTGCTCAGCGAGGTCAAGAAGTCGTTCTCTTTTTGTTAAAAACACGACTTCAGGAAAACGAGAAGGTCTGAAGTGCACATGGACCTGCAATGCATGGAACAACTGCATCACTTTTTCCAGAGCGAACAGTGACAGGCACTGTTCGCTAAGCAAATATCTTTCTCGGTTAATAAAAGAACCTTTACTCCCGATAAAAGAAACCCCTTTAATTTTCTTTTTAAATCATCTTTTATCTGTGATGAAGGTAAAACCCCCAAATACGAATATGTAGGTATCTGTTCTTATAGGTGTCTGTTCTGTGCTTCTCATTAGAAATACCCCCTTTACAGTTTTAATTTCCTCAAAATATACAGCAAGTATAAAAGTTGTAAAAACAAACTTCGTATATTGCTTTTTATTATACGAATTTTTGTATGTCTATATTATACAGTAGAATAATTCCTTTGCATCGATTAAACACAATGAACAAATAATCTAGCATAAATCAAATATTTTTTATTGTGAAAAATGGGTTATATCAGGAGGAAAAATCAAGAATATTTATATCAATCATCCGACAACATATCCACCATACTGCTTCATACTCGATTAAAATCTGTAGTCATAAGTTTTCTATAAGCAAACAACATTTGTTTTCTAATCGCAAACTCATGACTGTTTTGAAAGCTTTGGATGGTAATATAAAAACAATGTTCCAATGGAGTGGAGGGATGAAGGTGGTTGAATATCTAGGAACACGTATTCAAAATGCACGCGAACGAAAAGGATTAAGTGCAAGTGAAGCCGCAAAATTGGTTGGCGTTTCGAAGAGCACTTGGTCATTATATGAAAGTGATAAACGCACACCTTCTGTGGACACTTTAAAAATCATTGCTGAAAAACTGGATGTTTCAATGGACTATCTTGTAGGGCTGAAGAGAGAAATGAAATGAGGAGGATGACCAATGTTATACAACAAACAACCGTTAAGTAACCAAACTGCTTACAAACAAATGTTAAGATTAACAGGTGCATTATCCAATTTATTTTCAGAAAGTGATTCACCTTATTTGGTTTCTCGCAGTGTAGAAAATGCATTTTGTGAAGCCTTCGGTGCAGAAAATCTAGGACGTGCTGACTGTTCAGCGGATGCTTCATTACATGGAGTGGGAGTAGGCATTAAAACTTTCCTTCACGGTAACGGTCGGACACTTCAAAAAATTGCAGAATTTAATAGAGACTCAGATTTATATCGAAACAAATCATACAAAGAACTTGTTTATATAATTGCTAAACTTCGTAACGAAAGGATCGAGTTCACTAAACGAGCTTATAATCTTCATACAATGATTTACCATTGTGTAACAAGGTTACCAGGAAAAATACTTATTTATGAAATGCCTATGGATCTGATAGACGTTTCAAATATTAAAAATATAGAAGTCAGCAATAATAAAAACACAATTACATTTGAAGACGGGCGAAATGAGTACAGCTTTAATATCACTAAAAGTACTTTGTATAAGCGCTTCTATACCAATATTCCATTAGCTGAAATTAATGTCGAAATTCTTCCTAATCCTTATACGATGCTCGCAAGATTGTTTAATCTCACCCTAGAGCCTATAGTGAGAGAGGAAACTGTGCCTCATAATACTTTGAAATCTACGGAATATATCTTGCTACCACTTTTTTCAGACCGCGGGGCCAAAAGACATGTTCCAGAAAAAAGTGGGCTCAATCAATGGAATGCAGCTGGGAGACCGAGAAATCCGAATGAAATTTATATACCTATACCTTCTTGGATTCATAAAGTCTTCCCGACTTTTTTTCCACCACGTGACCAAAGTTTTCAGTTACAACTCCCAGACAAATCTCTTCTGTCAGCCAAGGTTTGTCAAGAAAACAGCAAGGCACTCATGTCTAATCCTAATAGCGCTCTCGGTGAATGGCTCCTCAGAAAAGTAATGAAATTGAAAGAAGGCGAGCTCCTTACTTATGATAAACTAAAAATATTAGGCATTGATTCTGTGATAGTGTACAAACACAGCGAAAAACACTTTTCAATTGATTTTTGTAGCATAGGATCATATGATGAGTTTCAGAACGAATTCCAAAAAATAAAAACTAATGTGTGAGTTGAATTTTGTTTTCCTAAACAAAATTACTTTGTCCGTAAAAGAGGAAACTAGTATATTTATATCTGGCAAACAAGAGACTCCTTTGAATGTGTGGAGTCTCTCTGAGTTTACCATTTTTCAATTTTTAAATTTTTAAATTCACATTAAGTATTACTCTTCAAGTAACTAACTAAATCCTTTATATCCATCATATCCCCTGCCTGAATATAATAATTGTCTGCATCCATTACAGTTCTTGATGAGTTCAACATCGCCCCCTTAGGAATATCAAAGTTTTCTGCAATCAACTTGACAAGTACCTCTCTATCTATGAATCCAGGTATATCATAGTTAAAACGTTGTGCAAAAATGGTTCTTTTTAAGACGTTTTTCTCAACCTTATTTGAATAATATAGTTTATTTTTCTTCATGAGCGATGTGATAGAAGGGGATATCCTTACTAGGATAAAAGCATCGTAAATCCCGTTCCCATTGCTTAGATTAGGGATGTATTGTCCCTTTGAATCCCAATCTGCCTTTTCTAGTAGCAACAATTGTCCATATTTTTTCGTCGATTTTACAGCAATTTTGAGCCCATTTATTTCAAAATCACTCGTGTCCCATATTCCCAATTGATATGTCTTTAAGTCAGGATAATTCAACAAAATACCGCTACTCTTAAAATAATCATATACTCCAAATTCACCCAGTTTTCCTTGAAAAGCATCCGTAAAGATTTCTCCATTTTTTCTTCTGTATGTTCCCCCACTACGATGATCTCTGTGTGCACCTTTACTATCAAAACTCATATCATACGCAAAATTAAATACATTTTCCAATGTTAACGAATCAAAGCCACCCATACTTTCAAATTTCTTAGGATTTGTTAAACAGTAAATATTATTTTTTATTCTTAGCTTTTTCATAAAATAAACCTCCCCATCCAAATAATAAAATATATTAGAACGGATGGGAATGTTTGATTTAAACAAGAAGTTCTAATTGTTCTATTACTTTTGAGCTAGTATCCGTGTCATAATTATCAGTGATGTCAGTATAAACTGAATCCAATGCTTTAATTATATTTTCTGCAATTGCCCTCACTACCGGAACAGAGACAGAATTTCCTGCTTGTTTATAAATGTGTGAGTCGGCCATTCCCTCAGGAATTTTGAACTCCTTAGGGAAACCTTGAAACGACAGCGCTTCACGCGGTGTAATTTTTCTTATTCCATAATCATCAAGAATGAGCGGAACATTGTGTCCTCCTGTACCCATATTAGCAGTAAGTGTCGGACATACATTACTTTGGTTTTCTCTCACATAAACTCTTCGTAGCTGATATACAGTGTCTTTTCTACGCATAGCTTCTGTTAACATAGGGTAGTATTGTGATTTTTCAGTATAATAATATTTATCCTCCTGCTTCTTTCCTCTTTCCAAAATATCATCGATTGTCTTTGTTAAAGGCTGTGGCTTAGGAAAGTTAAAACTCGACAATGCTCTCTTATCTTTAAATCCCACGATAAAAATACGCTCCCTATTCTGCGGGATGTTACCATAATCCATTGTATTTAAAACTTTGCTTGTAAAATAATATCCTTCTGCATGTAGCATTTCCTCAATGACTTTAAATGTTCTTCCTCCATCATGGCCTTTGAGATTTTTTACATTCTCTAAAAGAAATGCCTTAGGCTGTGTTGCACGAAGAAATCGAATAATATCATAGAATAGAGTACCCCTAGGATCTTTTGCTTCAGTATGTCCACCACATTCTGGACAAACAGGGATTCCCATATACTCCTCAAAGGTTACTAAATGCTCATGACCACAGCCTTTACATTTATAGTGCATACCGTGCCTTCTTCCAGCGATACTAAAAGCTACGCAAGGCCAACCAGCTGTTAGAATATCTATCTTCGGAACACTATACTCATTAACCTTTCTAACATCTTCCTCAATTAAAGTATGGTTAAAATTCTCCCTATAAGTAATACATGCATTCTTGTCCATTTCGTTCGCCCAAATAACTTCCGCTCCAGCTTGTTCGAAACCTAAATCTATACCTCCGATTCCTGCAAATAAACTCGCTACTTTATATTTTTTTCCAGACATAATATAACATACCTCCTCAAGAACGAATGTATGTTCTTTCATAATTGATATAAATCATTCTACCATATATCGAAGATCTCTGCCGCCCCCTATGTCTGGATTTCATCAAAAAACTTAATGCAGTAGCAAGTCAAAAGCATGAATTAGGGATTTTATTGAAAATCAAAGATCCTCTATCAGAAAATATAACAACGTTTATCCTATCTGTATAATTACTTCAGAAGAACATCATTCATCTGCAAAAAACTCATACGTCGCGATTATCTTCCGAAGCGATCCCTCGTCTTTGACCGGAAACAGTTTCCTTCCTACACATGTATAATAACATTCATGATGTATAACTGTATTAATAATATCGAGAACAACTTGGTCTTGTCGTTTAAATGTTTTTCTGCAGATTGGACAGCGCAAGTTTTCAAGAATAGAATACATGAACACACATCCCCCTTGCTTCTCTTATTTCCGAGTGCTCCCCCCACCCCTCCTCTCAAAGTACACATGCAACCGATATTCACAAATTTCTTGCGTCCATTCATATAAAATGCGTTCGTCTTCCGGCGCGATGGAGAAGGTGAGCGAGAAGACGTTATTTTCAAATGAAAGAAGTCCGTTGGAACTGCCGCTCCATTTGGTCATCGGCATTTTGGCGATGAGTTTGGCGACTTTTTGCTCGTCGTATTGCCATAAGCGCTTCGTTTCCCCGTCGGAGAAATCGATGCGTTTTCGGTATTCTTTTTCCGTTAAATATTGATGGAAAAATGGGGCGGCTTCTGTTGGCGTGATTGGCAAATGCCAATGCGACGATCCGCGGTTTAACATCGCCTGCAAGACGACCATTTTATAACTTTTACGCATATCAGTCCATTCTGCTAATATTAGCCACGATTCATATCGCAAAAATACTTCTTTTTCCCGCTCGGACAATTCGTCCGCCCAGTAAAGAAAGCCGACGTACGATTTGAATTCGTCCCTGTATTCTTTTGCTTCACTTCGTCCATGCAAATGAAGTTCAAGATATGTCGGACGGCGGCCGAGCTGTTGTTTTACGTCGTAATAGTCTACTAATAATTTTTCTTTGCGTGGTTGGCGTTTTCTGCGCATTTCTTCTAATAAGTGAACGACACGAACATCAAAGTCGACGACACATCCGTCTGGAACAACAGGAACCATAGATTTTCGTTTTTTTCTCTCTTCTTTTTGCGTATCGAATAAGGCGAGTTTCACATCGGCGTTGCGATAGTTTCCGATTAAATCGATAATGACACAATACTGTTTGGCTGGATGGAGACGCAAGCCACGCCCAACTTGTTGAGTGAAAATCGTTAATGACTCGGTCGGACGAACGAATAATAGCGTATCAACCGCTGGAATATCGACGCCTTCGTTAAATAAATCGACGGTGAAAATCGCGTCTAATTCGCCTTTTTCGAGTAGTTCAATCGCTTTCGTGCGCGTAATATGTACTTGTTTTGAATGCAAACTCACCGTACGGTAGCCGTGTTCGTTAAAATAATTGGCCAAAAAATCCGCTTGGCGAATGGAAGAACAAAACACGAGCGTTTTCGTTTGCTTATACTTCTCCCAAGCTCGCAAAATATTTTCTGCCATTTCTGTGCGCAACTGCGCCTGTAACAATTGTTCTTCATCGTAGCGGTTGCCGCGCCAGGCGATTTTCGTATAGTCGGTGTCATCATACACGCCATAATACCGAAACGGCGCAAGCCAGCCGCGCTGTACTGCTTCGATAAAATCAATACGGTACGCCACATTCCCGTCACAGAGCGCATATACGTCTTTATAGTCGTTGCGATCAGGGGTTGCGGTAATGCCGAGTAAAAATTTCGGATGGAAATACGCAAGCACTCGTTCATATGACTTCGCCGCGACATGATGAAATTCGTCAATGACAATGAGATCAAACGCGTTTTCCGCAAATATTTCTAAATGTTTTTTCATGCTTAGCGTAAAAATCGACGCAAAGACGACATCGGCTTGCCTTTCTTTTATTTTGCCGTCGTAAATGCCAAACGTCTTATTCGAAAGCACTTGCGCAAACGAACGCTTCGCCTGATGTAAAATTTCTTCGCGATGCGCTACAAATAGCACTCTTTGAAACTTTCGAGCGAAAAAGGCAGCCAAGTACGTTTTCCCTAATCCTGTCGCCATGACGACCATCGCTCGATCATAACCTTCTTCGTATGTAGCCTCTAGCTGAGCAAGCGCTTCTACTTGCGCAAAGCGTGGCTGAATGATCCCATATGAAGCCTTTTCATCATAAATCATTTCCGTTTCTTCTTTCTTTGTCGTTGGAAGCATCAACTCTACTTCCTCTAGCTTCGTCCATTGTCGCACGAGATTTGTATGACGTTGATGATAATCGTCATATTGTTGTTTATATTGCTTTAACGTTTCGGCGTTTACTTGTACCGTTTGTTCCGCATAAAAAAGAGTTAAAAACTCATTCATCACTTGAGCAAACACACTTTCTTCCACACATTTAGGCACGCCAATATTCCATTCTACACCGCTCGTTAACGCTGAACGAGATAAATTGGACGAACCAATAATAAAATACCCATCATTTTGATTTTCAAATAAATACGCTTTCGGGTGAAAGGAAATACCGTTACTTTTCCATAACCGAACTTCAATATTCGGATGGATCGCTATAAGTTGACGTAAAGCTTCTGGTTGTGTGACATATAAATAATCTCCAGCACAAATTTTAATATCTGCTCCTCGTTCAGCGGCTTTTCTTAGCGTTTCTTGGATGACGTCCACGCCCGACTTCATCACAAACGACGTCAAAATGTAAATCGTCGAGGCTGTTTCGATATGCTCATTCAGTTTTTCAATTAAATGGCTTTTGACAAACTCGATTTTACTCATCGTGTACCTCAATTAAGAAAATTTTCTCTTTAAACCCTCCTCGTTTTTCCGCTTTCGAGGCACGAACGGCTTCGACTTGTTCGATCGTTGCCCCATGGCATTCGGCAAGCGCATGTATAATTTCTAATACATCCGCTAATTCTTCCACCGCTGTGACATCATCTGATGCGTTCATATATTCCTCTAATTCCTCGAATACTTTCTTCCGCAACTGTTCGCGATATTCTTCATCACTTAACGTGCGCATTGTAAACGTCTTTCCAGCTTCCTCAATAATGTTCGGAATCAAATCCCGAACCAATTTATTATAAACAGGCATCGTATCCTCTCCTCGTATAGTATGTTTAGAAAGATTTTTAAATCGAACTTCCAGTTCGATACGCTCCTTGACAATCGTATATTCTTGGGTGACTTGCCCACGGGGGAGGGGCGCCCCTCCCCCGTGGGTCGCAAACCTATTTCACAAACATCGGGGTTGGACTTTTCGCGATGTTCTTGGATAATGATCTTGAGGATCATCGGGGACACTCTTCTTCCTCCTGTAGCCTTGACTACTTGAAAAGTCTGTCTCCTCGGCTCCTGTTCGGACTTCTAACCCGCAGGCTGTTCCCGTTGGTTTCCCATGCTGGAAGGAGCAGCTTCCAGGCAGCCCATGGCCCAACGTGAGTTCTCATACGCGAGGGTGACTGGTCAACAGGCGCGGTCCGGGGGCATCCCGAAGAGTCCCAACCCCACGATCCTACTACGATTGGAGGTGATCTCATGAAACTCTACGTCGGGATTGACGTGAGCTCAACGGACTTATACACGTGTATCATGGATCAAGAAGGAAACACGTGCGCCCAATTCAAGACGGATAATCATCTGCTTGGCGCGACCTTCCTTCGCGATCAAATCCTCCGATGGGCAAACGAGCGCCAACCATCCGAAATTCTCATCGGGATGGAAGCCACTTCGGTCTACAGCTGGCATCCGGCGATGTTTTTCCACCAACAGGAGGAGCTGAAGTCTTGGAATGTCAAGGTGTTTACCATCAATCCAAAGCTCATTCGCAAATTTAAAGAAGCTTACACCGACTTGGATAAAACGGACGGCATCGATGCGTGGATCATCGCCGATCGGCTTCGCTTTGGCCGTTTGAAAGTGACAGCTGTCATGCAAGAACAGTTTATCGCCCTTCAACGGCTCACACGCATGCGCTATCATCTCGTCCATCAGCTCACTCGGGAAAAGCAGTACTTCCTCCAACACTTGTTTTACAAGTGCAGTTCCTTTACCCAAGAGGTGGACAGCTCCGTATTCGGACATGCCATCTTAGAGCTTCTTCTCGAGTCGTTTAGCTTAGACGAAATCAGTCAGATGGACGTACAACAGCTCGCTGACTTCTTGCGCCAAAAGGGACGCAATCGCTTTGCCGATCCGGCATGCATCGCCAAGTCCATTCAAAAGGCGGCTCGTTCGTCGTATCGGCTTTCCAAGTGTGTCGAGGATTCCATTGATTTGCTTTTAGGGCTATCGATTCAGTCTATTCGCAGCCTTCAAGCGCAAATCAAAGAGCTCGACAAAGCGATTACCCGCCATTTGGAAGGCATCCCAAATACGCTACAAACGATTCCCGGCATTGGTCCGGTCTACGCCGCTGGCATCTTAGCCGAAATTGGACAAATCGAGCGCTTTGACAACCAAGCTGCCTTAGCGAAATATGCAGGTTTGACTTGGTCTAAGCACCAGTCCGGTCGGTTCCAAGCCGAGGAGACTTCCCTCATTCGTTCTGGCAATCGCTATCTCCGTTACTACCTAGTGGAGGCTGCCAACTCGGTACAACGGCATGATGCGACGTTTCTCGCCTATTACCGGAAGAAGTATGAGGAAGTGCCCAAGCACCAACATAAACGAGCCCTCGTCCTCACCGCTCGAAAACTCGTGCGTGTGATCGATGCGCTGCTACGCAACGGTCAAATCTACACGCCAAGAAAGGGGGAAGATCGATAGGGGTATCGATCTAACTGATTTTGCATCAAAACCCAGTTAATGACATAAGACAAGACTGGGCTTCTTAAGTATTGCCTTTTTTCGGATCATCGGACAATCGAATTTCCAATTTCGATGATGTTTCACAATTTCGATGATGTTTCACCTTGACATATTACCGCAGGACTTTTCTGTTTCTCTCTTCCTATTTTACAATATTCCCCACTCTTTTGGAACGAAAAAACTACGTGTCATGACGTTATTTGTACCGCTTCAACCGTTCTTTTAGCGCCTCGGAGTTTGTGGGATTTTCCATTGCTTTTGATATTTTTTAGGCAAATTTATTATTTAGAACAATGTTTCATTGGCTCATCATGACTTCCTTTTGTTCCACTTCAATATGTTGCTTTTGCAGCTCCTCGTGATTCAGCCGGTACGATTTCGTTTGGTCGATTTTGTTTCGGTTAAAGTTGCCGATGTATCCTAAGCGTTCAGGTTTGTACACAGCGCAACGGAACGTACTCACCGATCAAAATGGAAGGCGCTTTTGCCACTCTTCGTACGTCATCACGCCCCACTCCCCGCCCGTTTCTTGCAAAAGCTGCTAGAGATGAACTATGCTTTCATTCAACCTAATTTGGCAAGCAAGTTAACTTGAAATATACATCTTCTCACCCTCCAACGAAAATAGTTCTATCGCTGGAAATAGTAGAAAAAGATAGATACCCCAAAAAATAAAGCTGTTCACCGTTTGTGAACCGCTTTCCTTCCATTCGTTTCATCTCTCCGCCAGCGTGCATCAAATAAAACTCGTTTGCCATTCCTATAGAGGCAATCATTCTATTCGTTTTCCTTTACTATAAAGAATAAGTTTTTCTAAATCGATGACAGCGCCAATATGCAAAAGACAATCAAGTCCTATAATCGCATCTAGCTCTACTCCGTACTCCATCGCACCAAATTCAATTTCAACATTTGCTGCTTTCATGGATCCTATCATGATTTCATCTACAATTTTTGCATAAACAAATTCCGTTCCCCCCACCCCGCTAATTCGATAAATAGAATCGTTTTCTTCTGGAACGATTCCAATTGTTGCTGCTTGATCAGCAGATACGATAGTTCCTGTTGAGCCGGTATCGATTAACGCTCTTTTTAACTCAATCGTTTGATTTTTATGGGTTAACTGCAATGTAGCGAGCAACATCCCTTCTTCGATACGAAGCTCTATCATCCTCGGCGCACTCCCGTCCATGTTCTTTCCACAATATTTGTTTCTTTGCGATTCGTATGAAGAACATACAATTCTCGATGAGGGTTTTCCTTATGAAGATGTTTATACTCACTCATTGCTTTCATTGGATCCGAAAACGTTTCAATCGGGATTAATTTGTTTAAAACACGTTCGTTTTTCTCATTTGTATAAGCATCGACCGCCTCAATGAGCACCCAACGATTCGGAAAAGCTTGTCGAATCTCTTCCCACTTCATCGTCTTTCCCCCATTTCTTTTTGTTTTTATCTTAACACAAACAAAGAAAAAACTGATCTTTTTGACAAACTAACAGTCTGGGGAAATCTTGTGAAAGTAGTAATCTTCCACCACTTCCTAAACTAAAAACGAAACTACTATCCAAACCGTCGCTATCGTACATACAATGAAACTCGTTTGTAGTTTTCTTCTTTCTTGCTTATTGCTAGAAACAGAAAAGATATACTTTCTTGTCGCGAATCCAATCGCTAACGTGCCAAATAAAAGCAATGCAATCCCGAATAAAAAGAGACCGTTTGGAAATTGGTTCGCTTCGAAAATTCCAGAAAGAGCCAAACAAAATGAAACATATGTAACTATCGCAACACCAAGCGTATGAAATAACAGCGCTGCCCAGTTTCTCATCTTCCTTCTGCATCCCCTTCACAGAAAAACTACTAGCTAAATACAACGATGGGTGCGCTCCACCCGAGTAAACATCGCAACAATTCATCTACTGTTATTATTCGCTACGGGACGGCCATTTCCTTTCTGAGTTTTAAGCAAACAAGCAACCCACCCTCTCGTGGACTGCTTCGTTACATGACACAGTAAAAATCTTCTGTTTCTCCCTCTAACAACTCCCGCAATTCTTTCACATATTCCTCGTGATGATCATGCGGTCGCCGATGCGCATTTCGGTGTCGCCGTGTGGAACGATCGATTCGTGCCCACGGAAAATGCGGACGATGATGCAATCGCCGAGAAATGGGAATTGGCGGAGAAGCACACCGTGATAAGCAAGGTTGTTCATTTCGATTTCATACAATGTGATGTCGCGGTGTGTCAACATATGGACAACGTTTGGTGATTCGATAAACGCTTTTAACATCGCTCCTGCTGATAGAGAGAGAAATCGTTTCAACGCCAACTTCTTTTAATTGCTGAACAACGGATGGCGACTCGGCGAAAGCGATCACGCGCGGAGTGCCTTGCTCTTTTGCCCATGTTGCGATTTGGGCGTTCGTCTGTTCGTTACCTGTTAAAACGACGATGTCAGCTGTTAATGCCTCATGTGCTTGTAACGTTTCGAATGAATAATCATCGATATCGACAATTGGGAAAATGTGTTCTGTTTGTTCTATTTTATCTTGGCGAATATGATACAATGTTGTTTCATATTCATCTGGCGGCAAATCGCGAACTGCCGCAAGCGTAAATTGATTTGTCCCGATGAGTTTGACAAATTTTTTCGCATAAACGGGGCAAGATAAGAAAAAAGAAAGGAAGGGCTATGATGAAACTACACGGATTTAATAACTTAACGAAATCGCTTAGTTTTAATATGTACGATATTTGTTATACGACAAGTGCAAACGAGCGGGAAGCGTATATTGCATACATTGACGAGGTGTATAATGCGGAACGGTTGACGAATATTTTAAAAAACGTAGCGGATATGATTGGGGCGCACATTTTAAACATCGCTAAGCAAGATTACGTGCCACAAGGGGCGAGCGTCACGATGCTTATATCAGAAGGGCCGATTGAAGTGCCGAAAGAAGAGCCGCCTGTGCCGCAAGCGGTCGTTTGTGCGCTCGATAAAAGTCATATTACAGTGCATACATATCCTGAATATCATCCGAACGATGGGATTAGCACGTTTCGGGCGGATATTGATGTCGCCACGTGTGGAGAAATTTCACCGTTAAAGGCGCTCGATTATTTAATTCGTTCGTTTGAGACCGATATTATGATTATCGACTATCGTGTGCGTGGATTTACACGCGACATTTCTGGAAAAAAATTATTTATTGATCACGATATTACATCGATTCAAAACTACATTCCTGACGACATTCGGAAACAATACGATATGATTGACGTGAACGTGTATCAAGAACATATTTTTCATACAAAATGCAAATTGCGCGAGTTTGATTTAGACAGCTATTTGTTTGAGTTGTCAAAAGATCAACTGACAAAAGAAGAAGTTGAAGCAATTACACATAAATTGCGCATTGAAATGGATGAAATTTTTTATGGAAAAAACATGACACCACCTAAGTGATGTCAATCCAAATGCAATGATATGTCGCACGAATGAAGCCATGTTCAGCAAATCGGCTTTCGTATTCGTTCATCATCGTTTTAAACACAGACGGGCGTTGGCAATAACGTCCAGACGTACTATTTGTTGCGCCGATATGACGAAGGGATAAGAAAAAATCGCGTACAGATGGAAAATATTCGACTTCAAACTGTTCATGTCCACGAGCATGTGCATGCATACGAAGCCACTCAGAAAACGTTGGAAACGACGGGCCGATGCGAAGCGGCTCATGAATATGTTGTTTCGCTAAAGCGTAAGCAAATGAGGTGTGCAACTCGTGAAACGTGCCGTTGCCAAACGTTGAAAAAAGAAGTTGCCCTCCGTTGTTTCGTTGTTTGACAAGTTTAGCAATTGTTTGTTTTGGCTCGGTGAACCACTGGAACGTTGCGTTGGAAATAATTAAATCGTACGTCTCATGAAACGTTACTTCTTCCACATCCGCACATCGCCATGTTATTGACGTCGCACCGAGCCTTTGTTTCGCTGTCTCAATCATACCGGGTGCGATGTCAACAGCTGTTAGCTTCGCATGCGGATACGCATCGTGTAACAACTTCGTTAAATATCCTGTACCACATCCGATTTCTAAAATCGTTTTTGGCGGGCGAGCGATATGCATCATTAATTTATGTGCCATCTTTTTTTGTACGTTGGCAAACTGATCGTACGTTTTTGCTCGTTCGCTAAATCGTTTTTGCATCAACTGTTTATCAATCATTGCTTCCACCGCCTAACCATGTTTGAATGACATGAGCGCACGCATATGGTTGCGTGACGTGTGGTGCATGTCCGACGTTTCGTAAAAGCGTCAACGTACAATTCCTTGTTCGCTCGTATATATACTGCGCAGCTTGGGGAGGGCAAATGCGATCTTGTTCACCGTGAATAAGTAAAATTGGCACATCCATTTGTTGTAGCTGGTCTCGTACATCTGTCGCTAGTAAATAATCTAATCCAAGCAACAAGTCAGACGTTCGATCATGCATATGTGGAAATGGTCGTGCTTCTTTCTCTCCCCACAACATATCAATAAACGACTGAATCGTTTTATTTGTTTGTCTCACTAATTGTACTTTCATACGCTCAACAACACGCGCATGCCAACCTGCATGATAATTTTCTGATGTTGTAAATCGGCTTGTGCCACCAATACATACAAGATGCGTAACATACGGGTGCATACCGAGTTGTAAAGCGACAAGCGATCCAAGAGACCAACCGATAACAAGCGAAGGAGCGTGCAACGCTTCTTTGGCTTTCGCCAAAAAATGATTCACATCGCGCATATGCTCCCATTCAACGATCGTGACATCATTTAGCTGAAGCGCTTCAATGAGCGGGGTAAAAACGTCACTTTTCATCCCCCACCCAGGCAATAATAACACGTTCATGCGATCAGCCCCATTTCTTTTCCAACTTCAAAAATATGCGAAAGCGCCCAATCAATTTGTTGGTTTGTCATCGTCGCCATGAGTGAAAAACGAATGCGCGCTGTGCCTTCTGGTACAGTTGGTGGGCGAATCGCAACAGCAGCAATACCACGCTCGCGCAATTGAGCACTAAACGCAAGCGCCCGTTCGTTGTCGCCAACAATGATTGGTACAATGTGCGTCGTGCTTTCACCAATATGAAACCCTACCTGTTGAAGACGTGTACGGAAGTAATTGCTTAATGCATGTAAATGGTGACGCAATGTAATCTCGTGTTGCACAATATCAACAGCTGCACAAATGGCACCGAGAACGCTTGGAGGTAATGCGGTTGTAAAAATAAATGGACGCATCGTGTTCATCAAATAATCAATAAAGACGCGTTTTCCAGTGACGTATGCCCCATATGCACCAAGCGCCTTACTACATGTCCCCATATGTATGTCAATATGTTGTGCGAGTTGAAGTTCGTGAGCCATTCCTTCTCCATTTTTCCCATATACACCACTCGCATGTGCTTCATCCACGACGAGCATGGCACCGTACGTTTCTTTTAACATAACGAGATCACGTAACGGTGCAACATCTCCGTCCATACTGAAAATTGTATCCGTCACAATGATTTTCCGTTTATGTCTCTCTGCTTTCTTTAATAACGTCTCTAAATGGTCCATATCGGCATGGCGATAGCGTCTCACTTCCGCCCGGCTTAATATCGCGCCATCCACAATGCTTGCATGATTCCATTTGTCGCTGAAAATAATTGCATCTCGTCCTGCTAAAGAAGAAAGAATGCCGATATTTGCTGTGTATCCACTATTGACGATAAGTGCGGCTTCACAACCTTTCCAACGGATCAACGCTTCTTCTGCTTGTTCATACAGCGGATGATTTCCAACGACAAGGCGTGAAGCAGTCGCTCCAACGCCGTATCTTCTTGTTGCTTCGATGCTCGCATGAATTAACCGTTCGTCATTTGCGAGACCTAAATAGTTGTTCGATGACAAATTAAATAGATGACGCCCGTCCATATGTATAAAACAACCGTCACTTTCTGTTTTGACTAATGTTCGTTTTTGCGCTTTGCCCGCAAGTTGTTCGATATGTAATTGCAATTCCTCCCACAATGCACCTCTCCCCCTTTTTGTAAACCTTATAAACAAAAAAGTTTACACTTATCGTATCATACGTTTATTTCTTTTTCCATAATAAATAAACAAAATAAGGTGCACCGATGAGCGATACGAGCACACCGGCAGGAAGACCGTCCGGTTCAATAAGATTTCGTCCAATCGTATCAGCAAGCAATAACAACGCACCGCCCATCAGCATGGCGACAGGTAAGCTTAACTCATTGCGCGGTCCAACAAGCGCACGAGCAATGTGTGGCGCCATTAAACCAACAAATGCGATACCTCCTGTAACGGACACTGCCGATGCAGCAAGTGCGACCGCTGTAAGCAATAAAGCAAGTCGTTCCCGATCAAGTGATAGCCCGATGCCGATCGCTACCGGGTCGCTCAATTGCAATACATTAAGACGATGAGCTTTATATAAAACAAATGGGACAAGAATAATAAGCCATGGCAATAAAGCAAGCACAAACGCCCAATCCGTTCCCCAAATGCCTCCGGCTAACCATTTCGCAATAAAATCAACCTTCGTGCGATCAGCACCTGAAACGAGCACAATCATGAATCCTGAAAACGCTGTTGCGCAACCGATCCCGATTAACACAAGTCGAATCGGTTGAAGTCCTGTTTGTTTATTGTATGATAACGCATAAATGAGGATGGCTGTAAGTAGCGCACCACAAAAGGCAACAAGCGGAATGATATAAGCAAACGATAGAGCTTGAATCGGAATAAATAAAAAGAACAGAGCAACCGCCACACCAGCACCAGCGTTTATACCGACGACACCTGGATCGGCTAAATCGTTGCGCATAATGACTTGTAAAAGCGCACCTGATAACGCTAATGCCATTCCTGCAAGCAACGTGATCGCGATGCGTGGTAAGCGAATGGAGAAAAGAACGAACTGTTCTTTAAACGTCCCTTCACCTAATAGCACCGGCATGAGCCGATCGAAAGATAAAGAGGAATAGCCTGTCCCCATGCTGATGATGGCCGTCATGCAAATGAACATAAGCAAAACGAGCAAAATGATGCGCTGTTTTTTTCGTAACTGAGGTACGATCATAACATTTTCTCTCCTTTACGCACAATGAAAAGAAAAAACGGAAGCCCCATAACCGCCACAACTGCAACAACGGGTGTCTCATATGGTGCATGAATCATTCGTGCGATTGTATCTGCAAACAACATAAACGTTGCCCCACCGATCGCGCTCATCGGCAAAATAAAGCGATAATCTGTTCCGACGAGCGAGCGAACGAGATGGGGAATCATTAAACCGACGAACGCTAAGTTGCCAACAAGCGCGACAGACGCACCAGCTAGTACAATAACGATGAAAAAAAGAATCGTTTTTACACGCGTCAGTTGCTGGCCAAGTCCGACAGCTACTTCTTCACTCATACTTAAAATCGTTAACTGTCGACTTTGCCAAAAAGCGAAAAGCAACGCGAAACAAATGAATGGGGTAACGATTTTCAGTTCATGCCATGTCGTCCCCATCATCCCACCAGCTGTCCACATCGATACATCTTTTGACACTTTATATATGAGTCCAATCCCTTCTGCGACCGCATATAAGAAGGTAGAAATCGCGGCACCAGCTAGTACAATACGAAACGGTGAAAATTGCTTTGCGCCAATACCGAATACAAGCAAGCTACCAAAGGCCGCTCCGACAAAGCAAGCGAATACGGTTTGCATATATGTAGCGGAAGGAAAAAACGCAAACATCACCGCTAACGCAGCATTCGCCCCTGCGGTTAAACCAATAAGTCCAGGATCTGCGAGCGGATTTCGTGTCATCCCTTGCATAATGGCGCCAGCGACAGCTAAAGCTGCCCCCACGACGACCGCTGCGACTTCACGTGGCAAACGAACTTCATAAATCATCGTTGCAACTTCGTTTGTCTTCGGTGCCGTGACAGCTAGCCATACGTCTTTCATTGTCGTTTCGGCTGCCCCGACGACAATCGCTCCAATAAATGTCGCAATAAATACAATGAAAGCGAGCGAAAATTTTTTTAGCATATGCATCCCCTCTTTTTCTCCATACATAAAGAAAGAGGAATTCACGACGAACTCCTCCTTCTTTTATATTACTCTCCTAAAAAGTGCTTTTTGAAAAACTCAAGCTGGTATTCTAATGTAATTGGATCGTTAAAGTAAAATTCTTTTGCATCCGCTTCAAAGACGCGATTGTTTTTTACTGCTGGAATATTTTTATACGTTTCTGTTTCTGTAAATGAAAGGTCGCCATCTGCATTTTTGCTGAAAATGACGTAATCGCCGGCAAATTGCGGAAGCACTTCGAGTGAAATTGCATAGTATCCATCTTTTAACGCATGTTCTTCTACTGCTTTTGGCATGTTTAATTTCATTTCTTGATATAAAATTTCTGTTCCGCGACCCCAGTTGTTGCCGAACACATACAATTGCTTATCGAAATTTTCAATGACCGAAACCGTTGCATCCTCACCAATTTTTGCACGAATTTTTTCACCGGCTTCTTGTGCCCGTTTTTTAAAGTCGTCGATCCATTTTTTCGCTTCTTCTTCTTTATTTAATAACTTTCCAATTTCTAAATGTTGTGTTAAATAGTCTACTTTTCCGTACGTATATGTGACCGTTGGAGCAATTTCTTTTAATTTATCTAAGTTTTTGTTTGTTGACGCTGCAATAATTAAATCTGGCTCAAGCTCGATTATTTGTTCTAAACTTTCATCTGTTACTTCTTTTGCATCTTTTAAATATGGCTCATAACGCGGGTTCATTTTTGCCCAAGAGTCCACACCAACAATTGGCACATCTAACGCCATCACACTACCTGCTAAAAATGATGATAAAACAACAACACGCTTCGGATGTGTAGGCACTTCAACTGGACCTGTTTCTGATTGATACGTCATCGTTTTTGGTTCGTTCGTTTCTTTTGTTGCCTTTTCTTGTTCGTTTTCTGCTGCTTCGTTACCGCACGCACTCAAGATGAGGACGAACAAAAGAAGAATGGACATCATTCGTTTTTTCAACATGTTGTGCATCTCCTTTTATTAAATGGTATGTGATACAAATTGGTTTGTTTGTTCGGGGGTCACGACCGATTTCCGCGTCAATATGAAACACATGTCGTAATACATCTGGCGTCATCACTTGTTCGCACGTTCCCGCTTGAACAATTTTTCCGTCTTTCATCGCGATCATATAATCAGCAAAGCGAGCCGCTTGATTTAAATCATGTAGCACCATGACGATCGTGCGTTTTTGTTCGTGGTTCAGACGTTGGAGTAATTCGAGCACTTCTAATTGATGAGCCATATCTAAATATGTTGTCGGCTCATCTAAAAAGATGATATTTGTTTCTTGCGCAAGCGCCATCGCAATCCATACCCGTTGTCGTTGGCCGCCAGATAGTGAATCAACCGAACGATGTTTAAAATCGATTGTTCCAGTCACTTCAAGCGCCCAATCGATGACTTCATAGTCTCGCTTCGTTAGCCGACCGAATCCTTTTTGATACGGAAACCGTCCGTAAGAAACGAGCTCGCCGACCGTTAAACCGCCAGGGCTTTCCGGCGTTTGCGGTAAAATGGCCATTTTTTGCGCTAACAGTTTCGTATGCTCTTGCGAAATTTGTTTGCCGTCTAAAATGACTGCGCCTTCTTGATGACGGATAATGCGTGTCATCGCTTTTAACAGCGTCGATTTCCCACAACCGTTCGGCCCGATAATTGTCGTGATTTTTTCATCTGGAATATGTACAGTTAATCGGTCGACAATGACGCGTTCGCCATATCCAACAGAAAGCTGCTCTGTATACAACCGCGGCATATATGTTTTCCCCCTTGAACGTCAAGTTGACTAATCGATATTGATAATTAATATCAATACATATTTTAAACTACATCAATTGATTATCATTGTCAATAAATTTTTTAAAAAAAACCAACTTCAATCAGTTAGAAGCTGGTTTTCGATGTACGTTTTTGAAAAAAGGTGGGCAGACACGGGCTTTCCAAGCACATATCCTTGAATTTCATCGCATTGTAACGAGCGAAGAATGTGCAATTGTTGCAACGTTTCTACCCCTTCTGCAATGACGCGTAATTTTAAGTTTTTCGCAAGTACAATGATAGCTTTTACAACAGCAACGTCTTCTTTTTCTTCTGTAATTCCGTCAATAAATGGTTTTGCGATTTTTAAACGATCAATTGGAAATTTGCGTAAATAACTAAGTGACGAATAGCCGGTTCCGAAATCGTCAATAGAAATGCAAACACCGAGCTGTTTTAATTGTTGTAATTTCTGGATCGTATATTGTTCGTTAAATACAGCAACCCCTTCTGTAATTTCTAAATCGAGTTTGTTTGGGGACAAGTTCGTTTGTTGTAAGACTGAATGAATATGTTCAACAAAGTTTTCTTTTAAAAATTGTTTTGGTGAAATGTTGACGCTCATACGAAACGATCGCCCGATCTGTTCGTTCCATGCTTTCACTTGACGACATGCTTCTTCCATCACCCATTCACCAATCGCAATAATTTGCCCTGTTTCTTCGGCAATCGGGATGAACACACTTGGTGAAATCATACCGAGCTTTGGGTGAATCCAGCGAATGAGCGCCTCCATCCCAATTAATTCCCCTGTTTGCACATCAAATTGTGGTTGATAAAATAGCGTAAACTGTTTTTTTTCAATCGCTTCGTGAAGCGCAGTTTCAATAGTCGTTTTTTGTAAGATAACGCGATCCATTTCACCGTTAAAAAACTGATATTGGTTTTTCCCTTGTTCTTTCGCGCGATACATTGCCATATCAGCATGTTTCATTAACGTATCGCCCGTTTCCCCATCATACGGATACACCGCTACTCCTACGCTAAGCGATACACGCATATCTAAATGTTGAACAGCGATCGGTTGCTGACTGATAGAAACGATGTCATTGACAAAACGACGAAGCTCATCGATATGATGTAACGGTGTAAAAATAATTGTAAATTCATCACCGCCTTGTCGAGCGACAATGTCGGTTGGGCGGGCTTTTTCTTTTAATACCTTTCCAATGTGTACAATTAATTCATCCCCAATGTGATGGCCAAAATAGTCATTAATATGTTTAAAACGGTCAATGTCAATAAAAATGACAGCGAGACAACGTTGCTCATTTTTAGCACGAATGATCTCCCGCTCAAGCTTGGTGACGAATGCTCGCCGATTGAAAAGTCCTGTTAAAAAATCGTGATTTGCGGCATAAGCAAGTTGTTCGTTTACATATGTTAACTCCCTTGTTCGTGTCGCGACTTTCTGCTCTAAGTCGTCATTTAATATTTGAAGTCGTTGCAAAAGCTGTCGATTTTCTTGTAGCGTCATAAATTGACGAATGAAAATCAATCCGGCCGCAAACACAAGACAGGCGATGACGATGCGATCGTCTGGGGAAATAAAAGGAACACACATTAAAATAAGAAAACATACATACGGAAAAATGACTTTGATGACGGAAAGATGTTCTCTTTTTTGAAACAATAAATCTCCATCTTTGGCTCGATAGCCTGACAACCCGATCATAAGTACACTTAAAATCCATAACGGATCTAACCATGAATTGGATTCATAATGAAATTGCATCATTTGTACGAAATAAATAGTATCTGTAAATACAAAACATCCAACACCGACAATATTCCATAACCAAATGCGGCGAACGTTTGTTGCAAAAAAGAGAAACAAAAGTAAAAATAACATGACGAGATCAAGAAGTGGATAAGTAACTAAAATAGAAATGTATAACACTTCTTCTTCCAAATAGGTGATCGGTTGAACAATGTATATCCAGCTATATGCCATAATGACGCATGTCACAATGAGCGCATCCCATAATGACTGCCATATGACAACGGTTTTTTGCTGTTGCATCACGATATATACTAACGCTGCAATGCAGGCAAGAGAATATAAAATATAAAATACGTCTGCCCACCCTGGAAACGGTGGCTCTGTTTGTAACGCCCATTCATATATGCGATAAATCATTTCAGCAATAAAATAAAAAATTGCACCAGCGGTCATCCATTTCCAAAATACACGTTCATTTGTTTTTATACGAATGGACGCTCTCCATAATAAAAGGATTGAAAGAAATATGCCACCTAACGAAAAAAATGAGCCAACAATCACTTCTGTTTGTCCAGACATAATAAATAATGCCATGTAGTAAGCGATGATATATAAAAATACGATGACTTGCACTCGCATCCCTCCTTCTCTCACATCATATGCGCAAGAAAAAGAAACGAATAGGACAACTAGCCGAGCGCTTAAAAATGTGTTTTTTTTAGTTGTTTATTTAAAACAATGTTTAATATATTGGGAGCGCATTATTGTTCGTCAATTCATAATGCAAGGAATATAATTGTATTACAACAATAACAAGGAGTGATGTTCCATGCTTTTTGCTAAATATAAAAAACAGTTTCCGCCATTTCACTTAGACAGTAGAGAACCTATTGTACATACAACAAATGAAGTGAAAGCACGATTGTCTTACATGGGAGTGAAAGAAGGACATTTACAACTATTGCGGGAAATAAAACCGCTCGTTATGGAACATGTTGATGAGGCAGTCGAAGATGTGCTTAATCATTTATACTCGTTTTCACTATTGCAGTCAGTCGCACATGCAAAAACGACGCGGGAACGTTTAAAACAAGTATTTGTTGAATATGTTGACTCTCTCTTTTCAGCAACAATTAATGAAGATTATATTTCTTTTCGGAAACAGCTCGGTAGTAATCATCATAAACGTGGCTTACCAATCGAATGGATGATCGCAACATATGAAGCAATTGTAACAGCTCTGCTTCCACGCCTATTAACATATGCGGAACAGGAAGGGCGAATTGATCGGTGGACTCACATAATAACTGCTCTCTTTCATCTTATTAACTTTGACTCACAACTCATTATGAGTGCCTATATGGATGATCGAATGCAACAGTTGGAGCAACTAACTAAAAAACAAACCGCTACTCAATTACAATTACGTGATATGGGTCAGCAGCTTGCCGCTTCAATTGAACAAACGGAGGCAGGGCTAAGTGAAGCCGGAGAAAAAGCAAGAAAAGTGAGAGAACAAACAGAAATGACGCAGAAAAGCAGTCAAAACTTATCTAGCCTTATGAACTCAACAGAACAACAAGTTGAACAAACGCGCAAAACATTCGATGAAGTGGTGGATAAAGTAAACGATGTACTTACGATTTTACAACAATTATCTAACTCATCTGAAAGTATACGTAATACGTCTTCTCAAATTCAAACGATTGCGGATCAAACAAATTTGCTCGCTTTAAACGCTGCAATTGAAGCGGCTCGAGCAGGAGAAGCAGGAAAAGGATTTGCTGTCGTTGCTGATGAAGTACGAAAACTAGCTGAACATACAAAACAAATGAGCACACACATCATTGAAGGAATAGAAACGAACTACCATCAAGTTGCAACCCTTGTCCACAAAATGAACGATATGAGTACAATGGCAAAAGAAGCTTCTAGTCAAGTTGAACAAACAAAAGGAGCAATGGTTGCTTCAAAAATGGAACTCGATCATCATACTCATCTGTTCCAAGAAAACCAACAACAAATCGACTATATTTTGCGATCAATTGAAGAAATTCATCGCGTGATGAAACATTTATCTTCCTTGTCTATGCAATTAGTCGAACAAGCGGAATAAACAAGGGGTGCTTCTCCCCTTGTTTATTGTTTATTTAGAACAATGTTTAATAAAAATAAAAAAGGCGTAAATGAAACGGTTCTCAACTAGGAAAACCGTTTGAACGTACGGGCAAGGTTGCGTGCTTTCGTATATAAAAGTGTGGCAGCAGATTGCATACATTGTTCTACAGTCATCGGTTTTGTCGCAATCGCATCGCAACTAACAAAATATGTATATAGTTTTTCAAATCCATCGCCGAGACTGCCGGACAATAAAAAAGCAGGGACGTCATATTCGTTCGCCAGTTGTCCAACGTAACATGGAACTTTCCCGTACAACGTTTGCTCGTCGCTTTGCCCTTCTCCCGTAATGACAATATGTGCACATTTCATTTTTTCCGGCAGTTGCACCGTTTCCCCGACAAGTTTTGCTCCAGAAATTAATTTTCCTCCAAGCAATAAAAAGGCAAAACCTAAACCGCCTGCCGCTCCAGCTCCCTGCTCATGTGCATATGAACGACCAATTTGCTGTTCAATGGTTTGTGCATACGTATGTATCCATTGATCTAATATACGAATCGTTTCATCATTTGCTCCTTTTTGCGGTCCAAATACGTACGATGCCCCTCGCTCCCCATAAAGCGGATTATCGACATCACATGCAATGAGAAACTCGCTTTCGTATACACGTCGATCAACGGATGTCATATCAACATAGGCAATATGCGGTAAAGAAGACGGGATCGGAGGCAACGGTTCTCCTTTGTCGTTCGTAAACGTCGCACCGAGCGCACATAACATGCCGAACCCACCGTCGTTTGTACTACTTCCGCCAAGCCCAATGACGAAACGGCGATACCCCGCATGAAGCGCTGACATAATCATTTCCCCAACACCATACGTGGTCGTGTGAAGCGGATTGCGCCTTTCCATTGGAACGAGCGGCAAACCGATGACTTGAGCAACTTCAATGACCGCTGTATCTTGAACAACACCATATGCCGCCTGCCTCGTTTCAAAAAGCGGATCGCGAACTGTGACATATTGAACGGAGCCGTTCATCGCGGAAACGATCGCTTCCATCGTCCCTTCTCCCCCGTCTGCCATCGGAACAGCGACGACTGTCGCTTCTGGATATTCACAGCGAAACGCTTCTTCAATAATCGTGCACACTTCGCCCGCTAATAAACTTCCTTTGAATGAATCGGGTGCAATGACTACATTCATCCGCTTACCACCTTCTTTAATACATTTTTTCCGTCTTGTCGAACAAATACAACAGTCATAATCGTTCCACGTTCACGCGAAAGCGGTTCGTATGTCATCATTCGTTCATCATCACGATAAGGGGAGCGATATAAATCAAATAAAAATGTTGTCTCATCAATCGAATCGATAAATATAATTTCCGCAAACCATTCACCGTTCACATACGAAAGCAGTGGACCGTCTTGTCGTTCAATGGAAATGAGTTTTTTTTCGTCACTAATTTCACAGAAAGCGACGCCAACATCATCTCCCGCACAAAAACCGATCAGCGGTTCTGTCGTCGTAAATGTGAGCGTCTCTCCTTTGACTTGTACATCAACCGTTCGCTCATGGGCGCAAATAAACATACCTTCAACATAAAATAATTGTTTGTCACCACATTCCATAAGTCATTCCCTTTCCAATGATGTTCCTTAATAATAAATAATAATACAAGTGAAAATGTTTTCACAACATCATTCCTTTTGTTAAAATGGTAGTATGCTTTACGATAAGGAGGCGTTGTTATGTTAGAAAAACAATTACAAAAATACGCACAACTTGCTGTGCGTGTTGGGGTAAACATTCAACCTGGGCAAACGTTGTTTATTAACGCTCCGCTACCGTCTGCTCCACTTGTGCGCGAAATTGCTAAAAAAGCGTACGAAGCTGGGGCAAAACATGTGCATGTCGAGTGGAGCGATGAAGAAATCACGTACATAAAATTTAAACACGCGCCAGAAGAAGCGCTTCATGAGTACCCGACATGGCTTGCGAAAGGACGCGAGGAAGTCGCCGAAAAAGGTGGAGCGTTTTTAAGTATTTATGCACCGAATCCAGACTTATTAAAAGATATTGATCCTGCACGAGTAGCTGCAGCAACAAAAGCAGCAAGCATGGCGTTGCAACATTACCGTAGTCGCTTAATGGCCGATCATAACTGCTGGTCTTTAATTGCTGTGCCGACACCAGCATGGGCGAAAAAAGTATTTCCGAATATGGATGAGGACGAAGCTATTGCAAAGTTATGGGACGTTATTTTCCAAGTCACTCGCGTCGACCAAGACGATCCGATTGCTGCGTGGAAAGCGCACAATGAAAAATTAGCGCGCATTGTCGATTATTTAAACAACAAACAATATAAACAACTCATTTATGACGGACCGGGCACAAATTTAACTGTTGCGTTGCCGGATGGACATATTTGGGCTGGTGGCGCAGCAAAAAGTACAGACGGCATTGTATTTAATCCAAATATGCCGACAGAAGAAGTGTTTACGATGCCGCATAAAGATGGAACGAATGGTGTTGTGCGCAATACAAAACCGCTGAACTACGGCGGAAATATTATTGACGGCTTTACACTTACATTTAAAGATGGTAAAGTTGTCGATTTTACAGCAGAAGTTGGCTACGATACGTTGAAACATTTGCTCGATACAGATGAAGGTGCACGTCGATTAGGAGAAATTGCACTCGTGCCACATCGCTCGCCAATTTCACAATCAAATCTTGTGTTTTATAATACGTTATTTGATGAAAATGCTGCCTCACATTTGGCGCTTGGCAAAGCGTATCCGACAAATATCGAAGGCGGCACAAATATGCGCACAGAAGAATTGCTTGAACGTGGAGCAAACGATAGCTTAGTGCATGAAGATTTTATGATCGGTTCTCATGAATTAAACGTCGATGGCATCACAAAAGACGGTGTGCGCGAACCGATTATGCGAAATGGTGAATGGGTGATTTCTATTTAAAGATGTTGCGGCGTTTGTCCGCAACATTTTTTTTCATTCGCATATATTGGCAAAGAGAGGAGGAGCGAGGGATGATCAAACAATTTATTGCCAACAGCGGCATACTTATTGCTGGTTTTTATTTAATTAGTAAATTTTTCCCTTTAAACATTCATAAACAATCTCCTTTTTATATGCGCCTACTTGCTGGGGCTTTTTGTGGCTTATTAAGCATTGTGCTTATGCTTTTTTCCATTCCACTTGGACATGGAGTTATTGCGGATTTGCGCCACATTCCACTCATTGTCGTCAGCTACTACGGCGGCATGCCAAGCGCACTGGCGGCAGGGATCATTATGGGAGCAGGACGATTTTTATTCGGCAATATGTTTGCATCGCTCGTTTCTTTTTTTATTTCTCTTGCGATTGCAATCGGCTGTGGGCTAATAAGTCGCTGGATGAAGCGAAACATCGCGGTAACAACGTTTTGGATGAATGCTTACAGCATGTGTTTCATTTCGTTTGCCTTATTCATTAATATTCCAGATCGCTACATTTACACTGAAACGTTAGTCATTTTCTGGCCCATCTCGATTATCGCCACATATATAGCTGCTAATATTTGTAAAGATATTCGCCAATCAAAAGATTTATTGCAACATTATAAAGCATGGGCAACGACTGATTTTTTAACGGGGCTTTATAACGTTCGTCAGTTTCATACTGTATTAAATGAAAAAATGGCACAAGTCAAGCAACAAAACAACTGTTTAGCGCTTATTTTATTTGATATTGATCGCTTTAAATCAGTAAATGACGTGTACGGACATGATGGTGGAGATGTCATTTTACGTCATCTTGGTGAGCTCATTCGCTCGCTCGTTCCGAAAAACGGCCTAGCCTTTCGCAATGGTGGTGAGGAATTTTCGATCCTACTTATAAGTTGCGAACATGAAGCAGTAACATTTGCCGAGCATGTCCGAACAACGATTGAGCGTTATCCATTTGTCGTACAAAAACAAACGGTGCATATTACAGTTTCTATCGGCATTTCACTTTTCCCGACGCTTGCAACAAATGAAACAGAACTATTTAAACAGGCGGATATCGCCTTATATGAAGCGAAACAGCAAGGACGAAATCGTACGGTTGTATATAAAGGAACACTTGCATGAAATGCCAAACTATACGACAATAAAAGTAAAAACAATTAAAGGAGCGAAAAATATGAAACAACGATCGAAGTTATTCATTAGCATCGTTGCAGCTTTCACATTGCTCTCTGCTTGCAACGAACAAACAACTGCCCCAGCAAAGCAGCCTGTTGCAAATAAAGAGCAACAAAAAAAACAAGCCCCGCTTGAATTGACACCTGTTGAAAGTACGAATCAACCGTTTACAATTTCATTATTACCAAAGTTTAGTTTAGAAGCAGAAGAACCAGGAAAAGATGTCGTCATGCATGAAAGCGAGCAAGAACAATGGATGCGCATTGAACTTTTGCCGAAAGAAGCGAAAGACCAAATCGAAACGTACGCAAAAGAACGGGCCACGGCCGTCTCCGAACAAGCTACACCGTTTGAAGGAACGTTGCCGTTTGAAGACGCCATCGTATATGAAGCCCCGGTCGATGATAGTGTCGTTTATATTATTGGTGTAACAGGAGATGCCCCGATGTTTTTAACGGTGTTTACGAAAAAAGAAGATAACTGGCTTGAGCCATTTATGACGATGGCAAAAACAATTAAACGTACAGCAACGATCGAAAATGAAACGGGCGAACAAACAAGCGAATCATTTTACACATATAAAAGTAGCAATCAACCGTTTCAAGCGAATATTTTAGACGGTTATCAAGCAGAAGCAATTGAACCAGGCAAAGATATGATTTTTCTTGATGAAGAAAAATCATCGATGACGGTCGAACTTATTGATGAAGGGGCAGATTGGTCACTTATCGCAGAACAAGCTGAACAATATGTAAAAGCGAGCAGTAAAGACGGAACGGTCGAAAAAATAACGTGGACAAAAGGAACGCGTTTGAACGGTGCGGATGTATATAAAAGTGCCATTGCAGATGGCGAAGTGTATGTATTCGTTGTAAAAAACGGAACACCGATGCGACTGACTATTTTTGTCCAACAAACAAATGAGTTAGACCCGTTTTTACAAATGGCAGAAACGATTGACCGCATTGACTAAGGAGGGAGTTTTTTGGAACTGTTAGAAGCGTATCGATCATTATGGTCAAACCGTTCGCTACCCGCAACGGAAAATGAAGCAGAAGAAGTGTTAATCGATGCGATTCGGCGCGATTTATTAGATGAAATGACACATCCGCGTTTGAGAAAATCGCCTTACGAGAAATTTTCACTGGCGATCAAGCGTATTGCGTCATCATCGCTTGATGCTAAACAACAATACGAACTCGTTCGTTTATACGTACAACAGCTCGAAAACTTGCCTTCCCGCTAAGGCAAGTTTTTTTGTATAACATCCCGTCATTTGCGCAAAATACGTAGCGAATATGATACGAGGAGGTTTTACGATGGATCCATTTCGTTCATTAGATGTCATGCGACGGGATATAGAACGTATGTTCTCTAACTTCCCTTCGCTTTTCTCGCACGTAGATGATGTGTTTCGTATGCCTCGCGTCGATGTGCATGAAAATGAAAAAGAAATAGTCGTAACATGTGATATTCCAGGGCTAGAACGAAAAGAAGACGTCGATATTCATATTGATCATCAAACGCTGTCGATTAGTGGACACGTACGCCGGCAACATGACGTGCACGATGAACATATGCATCGGCAAGAGCGGTTTTTCGGAAGGTTTTACCGTACGATCCCTCTCCCTTCCCCTGCTGCCCATGAAAACGTGCAAGCATCGTATAAAAATGGGGTGCTTGAAATTCGCATTCCGAAAGTACAAGCGAGCGACAAAAAACGAATTGACGTACAATTTCATTAACACCGGCCATATCGCCGGTGTTTTTTGAAACTTTCTTTTTTGTTACACGTATATATACACGAGGTGAGCGGAATGGATGACAAATCGTTTTTAATCGATCAATTACGCGAAATTGAAAAATGGGAAAAAGAACAAAAGCGTATTTGGTTTTGGGAAAAAATAAGCCGTTTGCCATTTGTTTTACTTGACCGTTTAACACCGGCATGGATACATAAAAAAATGGCACATCTTCTTGATGAGCTTGGCCAATATATTCAAACAGGTGGACAATATTTAGTGAATAAAGAAGCCGTCCTATCTTCATTTTATGGTAGGATCACGTTAAATGAGGTACGTGCGATTCCGTTACAAAAGATGAATGAAGCTTGTGAGAAACTTGTAGCAAAACGTAAAACGTTCGCGACATATCAAGGGGCAGCGACAGGCTTTGGTGGCGCATGGACGTTACTGCTCGATGTTGCTGTCGTTCTCGGAACAGCTTTAAAAACATTGCAAGAAATGGCGATCATATACGGATTTGATCCACATGAAAAAGAAGAACGATTGTTTATCGTAAAATGTTTACAATTCTCGCTCGCTGACGTCGTTGGCAAGCAAGCGATTTTAAACGAATGGTCATCCAAGAGCGAACAGCAAACCATTTCTCAATTGCAAGGATGGCGAGAAATCGTTTGGGCGTTTCGCGATCAATACGGTTGGAAAAAATTATTTCAAGCTATTCCGATCGCAGGAATGGTATTTGGCGCATGGACGAATCAAGCAATGATTGCTGATATAGCTGAAACGGGTGCGATGTTTTATCGAAAACGGCGCATTATGGAAAAACTTCAAGAAATGAAAAAGGCGGGAGAACCCGCCTAACATTTCGTACATGGAATGACCGCATCATGAAGCGCCATGTTTACTTGTTGGTCATATTGGTTTCGTTCTTCTTCTGTCCAATTGAAATATGATTGCATATATGCAACGACTGCTTCTTTTAGCTCGCGAACCGCAGCGATGTCGAAAAAGAGGGCCCCTGTGCGACGAATGAAAAAGTCAAGGGGTGTGACGGTCATTTCGTGTTCGAGCGCATATACACACATCACATACCAATCGAGCGGAAGGGACGTTTTATTTCGATCATATGTGTTTGTAAGGGCAAATAAACGATCGACATTCGTGCCGTATCGTTGAACGAGTCGTTTCGCTTCGTCTTCTGTAAATCCGTAAGCAATCCCTTCAGCTACTTTTTTTGACATAAACGTATGCCATTGATTTGCACCGCCAACGTCCCCGCCGGAAATCGCCAAATGTTTTGTTTGACAAGGTGAATACGTCTTTCCTAGCTGTTTAGCAATAAGATCAACGACCGTTTCCGCCATTTTTCGATACCCTGTTAATTTTCCACCTGCAATTGTAATAAGGCCGGAAGGAGATTGCCAAATTTCATCTTTTCGAGAAATCTCTGACGGATCTTTTCCTTCTTCGTAAATTAAAGGACGTAAACCAGCCCAACTCGATTCAATATGCTGTTTTGTAATATGAACAGAAGGAAACATGTAATGAATGGCACGCAATAAATAGTCGCGATCGTCACTTGTCATTTTCGGATGAGCACGATCGCTATCATAAAACGTATCTGTTGTTCCAACATACGTTTTCCCATCGCGCGGAATCGCAAATACCATGCGACCGTCAGGCGTATCAAAGTATACCGCTTGTTTAAGCGGGAAATGTGCTTGGTCAATGACAATGTGCACACCTTTTGTTAAACGTAATTTTTCTCCGACATTTGAACCATCTTTTTCACGAAGTATATCAACCCATGGACCTGCCGCATTGACTATTTTTTTTGCATATATTGTAAACGTTTGCCCTGTGATTTGCTCCCGGCATATGACGCCAATGACACGTCCGTTTTCATCGTACACAAACGATTCCGCTTGTACGTAGTTTACCGCATGTGCTCCACATTCTACCGCTTTTTTCACCACTTCAATCGTCAGTCGGGCATCATCTGTTCGATATTCAACATAATAGCCACCACCGAGCAATCCATCTCGTTTAATTAACGGTTCTTTTTGTAGCGTCTCATCTGCTGATAACATCGTTCGTCGTTCTCCTTTTTTGACGCGCGCTAAATGATCGTACACCCATAGCCCGATCGATGTGCTCCATCTGCCGAACGTGCCACCGCGATGAATCGGCAATAACATCCATTCCGGAGTTGTCACGTGCGGACCGTTTTCATACACGATTGCCCGCTCTTTTCCTACTTCTGCGACCATTTTCACTTCGAACTGTTTTAAGTAACGTAATCCGCCATGAACGAGCTTCGTTGAACGGCTTGACGTACCTGCTGCAAAATCTTGCATCTCAACAAGCGCTGTTTTCATTCCGCGCGTCGTTGCATCGAGCGCAATGCCACAACCAGTAATTCCTCCACCAATGACGAGCACATCATACGTTGTTTTGCCCATTTCCTCAATCATTTGCATCCGTTGTTTTGCTGAAAACATAACGATCCCCCCTTGTAAAAACAAAAAGAGACCAAAACAGGCACAATAAGCTTTTGCTTATTATGCATGTATGGTCTCTCTTCGTCTCTTGACATGTATGAACTTTAGTTTCATTGTATCATATGCGTGGAAAAAGGCAACTGTTTTGCACAAAAAGCCATTTAATAGCTGAGCGTGGCTTGCATAAGCTAATATTCATTCCTTTTTCTTTATATTTGTTTACAATCTGTCTCGCGTTTAGTCGCTTGTTTTCCTTTCTTTTTCTTTGCACGCGATCTCTTCCTTTCTCATCTCTTTTACATATTTACGAATGACAACATAAAAAGTTTCGCGCACGATTTACTTTTTTCCTGCATATATTACGAACAAACGTATGTTATAAGGAGTGAATGCTGATGAAAAAAGATTTGTCTCATATGCTCGATTCATTTTTCGATGATCGGTCGTTAAAAAAAATGTTGCATGCGCTTGATGAATATGTTCATCGCACATTTTCACCTGTTTATATTCCGATTGATGTGCGTGAAACAAATGAAGAATATGTCATCATTGCCCATATTCCAAACGCAAAACGTGACGGTATTCATTTGCAGTTCATAGATGATACACGCCTGTTACTATCGGTCATTTACGATGAACAGACGGAAACAATTGATGATGAAAAGAAAATTGTTCATCGCCAACGCACATATGAACGAGCGACGAAATCTATTTTTCTCCCTTATCCTGTGAGTGAATCAGACATTCACGCATCATTTCAAGACGGTAAGCTGATCATTCGTCTCCCGCAGAAAAAAACATTTATCCCAATTGAATAACGATACGAAAAAACGCAAACGTTACAATTTAAACGTTTGCGTTAATCCTTTCACAAGCCCGCTCATTTGGTTCATGACTTGCACCGCCTGCCCCATCGTATTCATCATTTTTGTTATATCGTACGTTCCTTCTTTTGTTTTAAACTGCTCAAGCAAGCTTGGCGGTTTCGTGTATGGAGACATCGGCGGCATAAAAGGAGAAACGGTTGGTGGAGCGAATGGAGACATGGACGGTACAACTGGCGGAACGACTGGCTGAGTCGGAAACGAGGTCGGTTGGGAATAGTATGGATAATAATGAACAGGTGGAATATGTGGCATTTGCATGGTAGACCATGGTTGATACATAGCTTCTCATCTCCTTTCATCACATCATATTCGTTTTTTAGCTAAATGGTTCGTGACTAATCATGTCAATCGATGTCGGAATTCTCAATTTTTTGAATTTAACATGTCGTCTTTTTTTATGTTATGATAAGTGCAAAAGGGGGAGGGAATAATTATGACAATTATTGAATTAAAAAACAAATTTATTGCGACAAAACAATATGAGCCGATTGACGCAAACGAATTGCTTGATTTTGCGCGCCAACTGTATTTGCGCAACGAATTGCCGCTTGGTGTGTATCGCCATCTCGTGCGCGATTTAGAAGCGCTTGGTGCTTACAAACCTGATGATGAACGAGTAAAACAATATTCAGCGAGCGCTGAATGATTTGTCCCCTCTTGTGCCATGCTAAGTGAGACGTTAGCATGCAAAAGGAGGATGATGGAAATGGGTCGTGGTGTTCATTTTCACCATAAGAAAAAAGGGCATGAAAGCGAAAAGCCGAAACATGGCGAATTGGCGTCATCGAAAGAACGTGAAGTGGTTGACTACGCCATTGATACAGTAGGAAATGAAGAACATCGTCCGGTGACGATTGAACGGGTAAAAGAATAGAAGGTGGCTACTATGCCACCTTTTTTATATCTTTTATATCGCTGGAGCGAACGTATATATTTCTCTTTTTTCCATTTGTCGTTCGATGTTGTCGAGTTGGCGTTCGATATCTTGTAAACTATCTTGCTGCATATCGTAATGTGTAGCCATTTGTTCTTCTGTACGCTCTTTTAATTTATTTTCCAACTGCTCAATCTCCTCAAACAACTGTTGTAGTTGCATTTGAATATGTTCCATCCTCCAACTCCCCTTTCGACCTTTGCCATACACATTCGCCATCTTTCACTTCCTCCCTTCTCACTTGACAAAACTAGAAGAAATTCGGCAAACAAAGTGTTATGTGTACAAAATTCGACAAATCCATGCGCATGTTTTTGACATGATCGGTCAAAATAAAAAGACGAAAGGGGGCATTGTGATGGCCAAAAAAGAACAAAAGAAAAAACAAAAGCCGAAGCAAGAAGAAACGACAGGTTTTGGCGACAAAAAGCTAGAAGGTCCAGACCGTCCTTCTACATAAAAAGACAGGGGATCACGTTCCCCCTGTCTCTTTCTCTTCATTCATTTTATCTAAAATAGAGATCGCATCAATTAAATGATTATTAAAAATTTGTTTGGCAATGTGTAACAAATCGACAATCATTGGATCACGTAATGAATAAATTACTCGATTCCCATCTTTCGTTCCATACACAATGTTTTTTGAACGTAACACGCTCAGTTGTTGGGATACGGCAGATCCTTCAGCACCGATTAACGTTTGTAATTCGTTGACGTTTTTGTCCCCTTCTGCTAATAATTCTAAAATACGAATGCGCAAAGGATGGGCTAAAGCCTTGAAAAACTCCGCTTTAAATTGCTGTAATTCTAGGTTCATTTGTTTCCTCCAACATATTCTGTTTTAAAATGATTGACCGCTTGTTCTGCTTGAATATGACATAACTGGCGACACTCTGAAAAGGCAAAATGCTTACAACCAACACATTGCGTTTGGTTAATGTGTAAAAAAGCGGTTTTTAGCGCCTCCCCTGTATGCTCGAAAAAGTTTTCTTCGCCAATTTTATCATATAATCCACATCTTTTTAACATCTCTTTCGGTTGTTGTTGTATACCGGAAACGAAAATAATTCCACCTTTCGATTGAAAATGCTCAACAAGACTTGCTAAATTCGCTTCCCCTGTTTGGTCCATATACGGTACTTTACTCATGCGTAAAATAAGAACACGCGGGGTATGGTTTATTGTCGACATAATCGATTGCTCAAACATTTGAGCTACACCGAAAAACAATGGACCATCAATTGTATATATACTAATTTGCGGGCAGTCTCTTCCTTGTTCAACCATTCGGGGACTGACTTTTTTCTTTTGTTCATCTGGAAGTACTTTGAATACTTGAAATACATCTGTCATTCTTTTTACAAACAATAGTACAGCTAAAATAAGACCTACTTCTACAGCAATAGTCAAATTTACAAAAATTGTTAAAACGAATGTGATGACAAGCACAATCGAATCAGCTGATTTCATTTTTAACACATGTATAAACTCTTTCCGCTCACTCATGTTCCAAGCAACAATCATTAAAATCGGTGCCATACTTGCTAGCGGAATATGCGATGCATACGGTGAAAAAACGAGCAAAATGGCGAGAACAACAAGGCCATGGATGATACCGGACAATGGAGACGTTGCTCCACTTTTAATATTCGTTGCTGTTCGTGCGATTGCACCTGTCGCTGGAATTCCACCAAAAAAAGGAGTTACTATATTGGCAATTCCTTGTCCGATTAATTCACGATTGCTATGATGTTTTTCTCCTGTCATTCCATCAGCAACGACCGCCGATAACAAAGATTCAATTGCGCCAAGCATCGCAATAACAAAAGCTGGTCTAATCATCTCATATATGTGCTCTAGTGTGAAATGAGGAACCGAAACATGCGGAAGCGTATTTGGAATTTCCCCATAAACAGAGCCGATGGTTGCTACTTTATTTTCGAGTAAAAAAAAGGAAAATAAACTTGAAACAACTAAACTTAATAATGGGCTCGGTATTTTAGGGGCAACTTTTGGCGCAAGCAACAGAACGACAAGCCCTATCGATGCAATGATAACACTATATATATTGACATCATGAAGATGTGTCCATATTTCCTTCATATTATCAATAAACGCTTCATGTTTTCTTACATTTAATCCTAAAAAATTAGGGATTTGACCAGCAAAAATAATAACAGCAATTCCTGCTGTAAATCCGATCGTCACAGGACGGGGAATAAACTTAATAAGAGAGCCTAAGCGCAACACTCCAAATAACACGAGCATAATTCCTGATAAAAAACCGGCGACAAGTAAATTTTCATATCCATATGTTAATACAATACCTAATAGAATGGGAATAAATGCCCCTGTAGGTCCTCCAATTTGATATTTTGATCCACCAAAAAGAGAAATGAGAATACCTGCAACGATTGTCGTATAAATTCCGTACTCTGGGTTTACACCGGAAGCAATCGCAAACGCCATCCCGAGCGGTAAAGCAATCACACCTACAATAAACCCTGATATTAAATCTTTTTGAAAATGAGCCATAGTGTATCCTTGGAACCGCTTCAAAAAGTACCCCACCTTTTTTTATATATTCAAATTTTTGAATATACATATATACAAAATATTTATATCACTTTCTTATTTTCATGTCAAATCATCTTTCTTTTTCTAATTTTCGAGCAAATGACGAACAACCGAAACATATGATATAATGTTGAACATTCAAGGGGGGATGATATGTTGAAATATCCGAATGGGCGACCGTATAAAAAAAAAGAAAATGAACAGACGTTGCGCACTTCCGCTGCCGATACGTATGGAAATCGAGGGATGACGCTCGAGGCAGATTTAAATGAAACGAACGCTTATTATTTAGCTCAAGGTATTGCCGTCATTCATAAAAAACCGACGCCTGTGCAAATTGTGCGCGTTGATTATCCGAAACGAAGCGCTGCCGTCATTAAAGAAGCGTATTTTAAACAACCGTCCACAACGGACTATAACGGCGTATACCGTGGGAAATATATCGACTTTGAAGCAAAAGAAACACGAAATCGTACATCGTTTCCGCTTCAAAATTTTCACAAGCACCAAATTGAACATATGAAACAAGTGCTAGCCCACGGAGCGATTTGCTTCGTGATTTTGCGTTTTACGACGTTTGATGAGACATATTTATTGGATGCACATCACCTCCTTGAATATTGGGAGCGCAAGCAACAAGGTGGTCGCAAATCGATAACAAAGGCGGAAGTCGAACGACATGGTTATGTCATTCCGCTTGGCTATCACCCACGAATCGATTATATTCAAATTGTGGACAAACTATATTTTTAGAATAGGAGGAACGATATGGCGAACTATCGTTCACGAACAGAACGAAAACAAGCGGAACAAAAAAAACAACGTCCGCGTGAGCGAGGGCGTTCAATGATGAAAAAAATTGTGCTTATTATGTTGCTGATCATGACCATTGGTATGTTTTCTGGTGTAGCAGCGTTTGCGTGGATGATTAAAGATGCTCCTCCACTTGATGAAACGTTGTTGCGCGATCCTTTAGCGTCGATCGTGTACGACGGAAACGGTAAAAAAGTGGCAGAACTCGGGCAACAAAAACGCATTTACGTATCGTATAAAGATATTCCGAAAGTGCTTGAAGAAGCTGTACTCGCCACAGAAGATGCTCGCTTTTACAAACACCATGGCTTTGATATTGTACGCTTTTTCGGAGCCGTTGTAGCGAATATTCGCGAAGGATTTGGAGCTGAAGGTGGAAGTACAATTACACAACAAGTCGTAAAACTTTCTTTTTTAACACCTGAAAAAACGTTGAAACGAAAAGTACAAGAATTATGGCTTGCCATTCGGCTCGAGCAAAAATATTCAAAACATGAAATTTTAGAAATGTATTTGAATAAAATTTATTATTCAAACCGAGCCTACGGCGTCGCAAAAGCAGCCGAAACGTACTTTGGCAAAACGGATTTATCACAATTAACGCTTCCAGAAGCAGCATTGCTCGCCGGTATTCCGCAAAGCCCGAACAATTACAATCCGTTTACACATCCAGAAGCGGCAGAAAAACGGCGAAATACTGTATTGTCGCTTATGGCTAAACATGGATTTATTTCAAAAGAAGAAGCCGAAGAAGCGAAAAAAGTACCTGTACAATCACTATTAACAGAAAATAAACAACAAAGTACGATCCCGTACGATTCATTTATTGATCAAGTGATTGATGAAGTGACAGAAAAAACAGGCCTTGACGTGTTCACAGCTGGATTACAAATTTATACAACGCTAGATCCAAACGCTCAGTCGTATGTGGAGGAATTACTCAATTCCGACGAGGTCATTCGCACAAACAAGGCTGATTTCCAAGCCGGCATTGCTCTTGTAGATACAAAAACAGGGGAAATTCGGGCACTTGGTGGCGGACGTAAAAAAGAAGAAGGAGTTACGTTTGGATTTAACTATGCTACAGATACACGGAAACAGCCCGGCTCAACGATTAAGCCGATTGTCGATTACGGTCCAGCAATTGAATATTTAAAATGGTCGACATACCATCAATTAAAAGATGAACCGTATCAATACTCGGACGGAACGCCAATTAAAAACTGGGACGGCAAATACGAAGGACAAATGTCGATGCGAACAGCGCTTGCCCGTTCTCGAAACATTCCAGCGCTAAAAGCGCTCCAAGAAGTCGGCTTAGAGCGAGCCAAACAATTTGCGAACAAGCTTGGCATGGGCTTTGAAGAAATGCATGAAGCATATGCGGTAGGTGGCGTCGGCAAAGGGGTATCTCCATTGCAAATGGCAGGTGCATACAGTGCATTCGGAAACGGTGGCATTTATATTGAACCGCACGCTGTAAAAAAAGTAGTATTCCCAGATGGAACAGAAGCAGATCTTCGTCCAGAGCCAAAAGCTGCAATGAAAGACTATACAGCATTTATGATTACCGATATGTTAAAAACAGTCGTTCAGTCAGGAACAGGGACAGCAGCAAACGTACCAGGGCTTCATATTGCGGGAAAAACCGGAACGACAAACTATGATGAAAAAGATCGTCGTAAGTACGGTCTCTCAAAAGGTGCCGTTCCTGACAGCTGGTTCGTCGGCTATACGCCAAACTATACAGCGGCGATTTGGACCGGATTTAGCAAAAAAAGTAGCGAAGCGTATTTATCAAAATACGAACAACAATATGCGAAGCAATTGTTTAAACGCGTCATTTCTCACGTAGATGATGGCAGCGGCGGTGACTTTAAACAGCCAAAAAGCGTTGTCAAGCTAGCCGTAAAAAAAGGAACAAATCCGCCAAAACTAGCGAGCGAATATACGCCAAAAAGTGAAATTACGTACGAATATTTTGTTCGCGGTTACGAAGAACCAACAGAAGTAGCTGAAGATAAACAAGAAGTGGTTGAACCAGTAAAAGACTTACGAGCACAATACGATCCAGCGACACAAACCATTTCATTGTCGTGGTCATATACAATCGATCCAGAAAAAGATATATCGTTTGAAGTACGGCAAACGGTAGATGGACGTAAACCGACCGTCATTGCTAAAACGAAAGATTCACAGCTGACCGTTGATGCGAAAGAAGGCTCGGGGTACTTGTTTGAAGTATATGCCGTCGCAGCAGATGGCACAACAAGCGCACCAACTACAGTGCTTGTGCAAATTCCGAAAAAGGAACCGGAGCAACCAAAAGAAAATGAGACACCGGAACAACCGGGAAACGGAGAAACCCCGGAGACGCCAACAAATCCGACCGAGCCAAATCCAAACAATCCGGGGACACCGACAAACCCGACCGAGCCAAACCCAAACAATCCGGGGACACCAACAAACCCGACAAACCCAAATAACAATTCATCAACAAATTCGTCGGGAACAAACAATCAACAACGAAATGGAAACAATGACGGGACAACAAATCGTTAATAATAACATGAGAAAAGAGACTGAGTGCAATTCTCAGTCTCTTTTTTGTTGGACCATTTGTTTATAAAATAGCTTCATGAGTTCGGTAAATAGTTCATCTAATTGAACAAAAGAATGATGGAGGATCGGACGAGCAAAAATAAACGAAAGCCGATCAACGACATTTAACGGGCTGAGCGGGAGCAACTCCACTTCCTTTTCCCAATGGCATACGTCACTTACTGCTCGTTCATTGAGCCAATGTAGCGCACATAAAAAGTAGCTAATCCCTCGAACCATTCCGTCTTTTGCTTTGTTCCCTTGACGAGTTGCAAACAACGGAGCAAGCCCACGTTTTTCTTCCTCCCAAAGCTGAAATATAGCGGGAAGCGACTGCTCTTTCCGTTGCCACGGCTTCTCCTCTTGTGTCATATCATAATAAAACGGCACATGCTTCATCATCAGCGGAAACGTTTGAAACGTAGGAATATTAATGGAATCGGTCGAAAAAAAGAGCGGATGTTGAAACGTTTTTGGAACGATCATTTACATCTTCCCTTTCATTCGTTTTTTTCCTTCTCGACAAAGATGCAGCAGTGGACAAACGTCGCATTTCGGCGATTGTGCTTTACAATGATAGCGTCCAAAAAAAATAAGGCGATGATGGGTCACCGACCATTCTTCCTTTGGAATTTTTTTCATTAGCGTTTCTTCTACTTCTAACACGGAATCTTTCCAACGACAAATGCCAAGCCGTTTACTCACTCGTTCGACATGCGTATCGACAGCAATAGCAGGAACGCCGAATGCAACAGATATGACAACGTTCGCTGTTTTTCGGCCGACACCCGGGAGCTTCATTAGTTCATCGCGACTTTTTGGTACTTCCCCATTATATTGCTCAATTAATATACGACATAGTTGCTGAATGTTTTTTGCTTTATTGCGATATAGTCCGATCGAACGTATGTCTTGTTGAAGCTCTTCTAGCGGAACAGACACGTAATCTTTTGGTGTTTTATATTTCTCAAATAGTTGCTTCGTCACTTTATTGACGAGCGCATCTGTACATTGCGCCGATAAAACAACGGCGATTAATAGTTCAAACGGATTGCGATGAACGAGCTCACAATGAGCGTTTGGAAACATGTTTGCAATCTCATCTAAACAATAGCGAATTTGTTGCTTCGTTAACATGTAACCATCCTTTCTACGACTGTTCAAGCCAATTATAAATCGGAACGGTTGGTTTATATGGTTGCTCTTGCTTCACTTGATTTTTACGAAACTTCTTTGCATGTTGTTGTGCTTGTTCAATTGTTTTAATCCCATTCTTTTTCCATTCGAATAAAATACGGTCGATATAACGGAAATTTAGTTTTCCCGACAATACCGCCTCACGTAGCGCCGCTTTAATGATTACGGGGTCGTGTTCGTCTTGATCCATCCACATCGCTAGCGTTTCACACTCCATTGGGGAAAGCGGACGACCGAATTCATGTTCAAAAACGGTATACAATTGTTCTTCTTGCTCTTCTTCTTGTTTCTTGCCTTGAAAAACAGCACGAATGAGCTTTTCCCAAAGCGGATCAAGCGAGTAACATTCGCTATGGATGTTGTTATCCATTCGCTCTTCAATAGACAAAAATCCCTTTTGTACAAGCTTTCGCAGTTGTTGCATGCACATTTCAGAAGAAATGGTCATACGCGCAGCAATTTCATCTGGGGTTGGAAATGACGTTCCTTGTTCAAGAAACGAATGGATGTGTAACAATAACATAAACTCTGTTTCATTTAATCCAAGCGCTTTATAGTTCGTTAATAATAACCGTGGAATGGCCACACTTCCTTCACGAAAAAAGCGAATCATTTCATTATCCATGTCAAACACCTCACGCTCTATTATATCATAAAACAAATCCCCCATGTGAGCACGGGGGATTTCATCATTATGGATATAAACGATTAAGTAAACGTGGAAACGGAATCGTTTCACGAACGTGTTCGACACCACAAATCCAGGCGATAGTCCGCTCAAGTCCTAGTCCGAAACCTGAATGTGGCACAGAACCGTATTGGCGAAGCTCTAAATACCATTTATATGCATCAAGCGACAATTGGTGTTCTTCTAACCGTTGTTTTAATAAATTGTAGTCGTGAATGCGCTCTGAACCGCCAATAATTTCTCCGTATCCTTCTGGAGCAATTAAATCCGCGCAAAGAACGACTTCTGGGCGATTTGGATCTGGCTGCATATAAAACGGCTTTAATGTCGTTGGATAATGTGTAATAAATACCGGTTTATCAAAACTTTCCGCAATCGCTGTTTCATGTGGCGCACCGAAGTCATCGCCCCATTGAATGTCGTCAAATCCTTTCTCATGAAGAAGCTGAATCGCTTCATCATACGTAATGCGCGCAAATGGCGGCTTGACATTTTCGAGCTTAGACGTATCACGACCGAGCGTTTTAAGCTCTAGTTGGCAATTTTTCAATACGGACTGCACAATATGAGAAACGTATTGTTCTTGTACTTGTAAGTTATCTTCAAATTGATAAAACGCCATCTCCGGCTCAATCATCCAAAACTCAATTAAATGACGACGAGTTTTGGATTTTTCCGCGCGGAACGTTGGACCGAACGAAAATACTTTGCCAAGTGCCATCGCTGCTGCTTCCATATATAGTTGTCCACTTTGTGAAAGATACGCATCTTCATCAAAATATTTCGTATGGAACAATTCTGTCGTTCCTTCTGGCGCACTTCCTGTTAAAATTGGTGGGTCCACTTTCACAAAGCCGTTTTCATTGAAAAATTCATACGTGGCGCGAATGACTTCGTTACGAATTTTCATAATCGCATGTTGGCGCTTCGAGCGAAGCCATAAATGGCGATGATCCATTAAAAATTCAATACCATGTTCTTTTGGTGTAATCGGATAATCAACAGCCATATGAATAAGTTCAATGTTTGTGACAGATAGCTCATATCCAAACGGTGAACGATTATCTTCACGCACAATACCTGTGACATATAGCGAACTTTCTTGTGTTATGCTTTTTGCCGATTGAAATACGTCTTCACTTACTTGTGCTTTTTCTACAACTCCTTGAATAAAGCCTGTGCCATCGCGCAACTGTAAAAAAGCGATTTTTCCACTTGACCGTTTATTCGCAAGCCAAGCGCCAATCGTTACTTCTTGCCCTACATATTTATGTACTTCTGCAATCGTCGTTTTCACAAAAATTCCCTCCAAAGACGTTCAACTGTTATGTACATCATCAATATTATACATTTCGACAAAAAAACGCAAGATGATCGTTCTTACACGTAAAGAAAAGGCTAGTCATATCGACTAGCCGCGCGTTTTTTCATTGACAAATGTTGCGATACGGTCGAGCGCCTGATGAAGTAACTCGAGCGACGTCGCATATGATAAGCGTACGTTGTTTGGTGCACCAAATCCTGAACCAGGGACGAGTGCAACTTTTGCTTCTTCAAGCAACGCTTCGACAAACGCATCGACACTTTCGTATCCCGTCATTGTTGCCGCTTCTTTTGCATTTGGGAACAAATAAAATGCACCTTGTGGCTTGACACACGAAAAACCAGGAATTTGAATAAGGCGATCGTAAATAATATTTAACCGTTCTTCAAACGCTTGCCGCATTTGTTCGACTGGATCTTGAGACCCGCTATATGCAGCAATGGCAGCATATTGGGCAATCGATGTTGGGTTTGACGTGCTATGGCTTGCTAAATCTGTCATCGCACGAATAATATCGGCATCTCCTGCTGCATAGCCAATGCGCCATCCTGTCATGGAATGTGACTTCGACACTCCGTTAATGATAATCGTTTGTTTTTTCAATTCAGGTGAGAGTTGGGCAACAGAAACATGTTCGTGTCCACCATAAACGAGTTTTTCATAAATTTCATCAGAAACAATCAGCACATCATGTGCCAAACATACTTCACCGAGCGCTTGTAGCTCTTCTTTCGTATAAATGACGCCCGTTGGATTGCTTGGTGAGTTAATAATGACTGCTTTCGTGCGATCTGTAATCGCTTGTTTCAATTGCTCCGGTGTAATTTTAAACTCATTTTGTTCAAGCCCTTCAACATATATCGGCACTCCACCTGCTAGTTTCACTTGTTCCGGATAGCTCACCCAATACGGTGTTGGAATAATGACTTCATCGCCTTCGTCTAAAATGACTTGAAATAGCGTGTAAAGGGCATGTTTCGCTCCGACACATACAATAATTTCTGACGGTTTATAGTCAAGTTGTTGGTCTTGCTGAAATTTTTTAATAATCCCTTCTTTGAGTGTTGCTAATCCACCAGATGGCGTATATTTCGTATGTCCATCGTACATCGCTTTCACAGCCGCTTCCATAATGTGTTGCGGCGTATTAAAATCTGGTTCACCGGCGCCAAGCCCAATGACATCGTACCCTGCTGCTTTTAGTTCTTTCGCTTTCGCTGTAATAGCAAGCGTTGATGATGGCGTTAATGATGCAACGCGCTTCGCTAACTTCATGAATCCTTCCCCCTCGCAAAATGATATCTTTTCAAAAAGGCCCCGTCTTCAAAACGAACGTAATAAAACGAATAACGGTCTCGTTCGTCAATATATGTAATTTCCCATAGCGGGACCTCTTTTTCCATTCCTAATTTCACTGATACGACCGCTTCTGGTTGGTACGGTTGTACGGAAGAAAGCGCTTGTTGTTTCGTAATACCTTCTGAAGCCTTTCGAACATCAACCACTCTTCCTTTTTCCGTCACCCATGCAATCATTTGTTCACCTTTATCATTTTTGCCTATGACGATGACGTATACATCGCTACCTCGATACGTATACACATCCGTCACTTCGACAATTCCCTTTTTCTCCACCTGCTTCATTGCACGTTGTTCACTTTCGTTTTTAGACGATATCGCATCGCTATATGCGTCGATGTATAGGAATAAAGCGGCGAACAACACGCATACGAAGGCAATGACTATTTTTTTCACCTTCATCCCTTCTTACGTTCGATAAATGGTAAACACAGCCTTTTCTTTATTTTCTTCATCAAGTGCTAGTCCGAACATTAAATCTTTTTCTTTTAACGTTCGGTTCAAACAATCAACAATTTTGTATAAGTCCGATGAGTATTCAACTTTTACAGTTGCTAATACTTCGATTTTGCTCTCCACGACCCGATCCTCCATGTGCACAAATTTTGTTACTTATATCGTTTATCATGAACGGAAACAATACACTTACACACCGATTTCGGTGTGTAAACATCTTCATTGTAGCAACGATTTCCTACATTGGTCAATTTGAATTAAAAAAATTCCTATCGTACACACCGCGGGCCGAACGTTGGCCCTTTTTTAAAATGTCATGACATCGTATTCCTCTAAGTTGCACTTTACTACAATCACACCAAAACGATTTGTCTCATAACAATCGATCCAGGCCGCATACAATCGCTCAAGCAAACGTTCACTCGGCCAGCTACCATGCTTTTTGAAAATGATTGCTACTTGTGGGTCGACATGTTTTAAAAAAGACGTCCGCGGATAGTCATTTATACCAAAATGGGCAATTTTCAATATGTTTACGTCATGAAGCGGCATGGTCATCAATTTTCGCTCGACATTATTATCAGCGTGCGCCATATATAAAAGGCGGAGCTGACCGTATTGAAGGGACATCGTTACATCCCCATCGGCTATATAGAGTGGCTGTATCCGAAAATGCGGGAAAGGTTCATATACTTTTTGTTCTTTCCATTCATTCACTATTTTCGGGCCATACGTTTGTTCAATCCATTTGACATTGCCGACATATTCTTGATCATCACTCGTTAGCAAAAGTTCATCGATTTCAGCAATATGGAAATGCTCAAACCATCTTTTTAGTTCTCGCTCCGTATGCGGGGCCCCTGTATTTAACAATACCGTTTTTCCGCTTGCATGTTTAAATAACGTCGCTTCTCCGTTGCTAAGTGGCAAAAACATAATGGCCATTTCCTCTTCTTCAAGCATCATATCAATTTTTTGAATGTGCTCTCCTACCGTTGAAGGATGCATGAAACTGCTTAATACAAAAAAGAATAGCATCCATTGCAAAATGTTCACTCCCTTCATCTACATCTTTTATCTTTCACTGATAAAGGGAATTTTATAGCCACTCATTAACATGTTGTAAAAGTTCGGCAAGCGGCGCATGATATACCCGAATAGGTGGAAGAGATTGCAAAAAATATTTACTGTACGATGCTGTTAACAATCGCTGATCTAAAACGAAAATCATTCCTCGATCTTCTTTTGTACGAATTAATCGTCCAAATCCTTGTTTAAAGCGCAAAATCGCTTGTGGCAACGATAAATCGTAAAACGGATTGCCTCCTTTGGCGCGAATATAATCGCTTTTCGCTTTCATGACCGGATCATCTGGTGGAGCAAATGGTAGCCGAACAATGACGACGCATGTCACTTCATTTCCAGGGAGGTCTACCCCTTCCCAAAAGCTACTTGTGCCAAATAAAATCGCTTGTTCAAATTGCTGAAAATGGCGCGTTAACTTCGCTGCATTACCTCCACTTACTCCTTGAGCAAGTAACACAAATGATTGCTCGTCATTGAGCTGTTTTACGAAGGTATACGTTTGTTTCAATAGCTCATATGAAGTAAACAATACAAGCATGCGCCCTTTTGTATGTTCAGCGATACGAATAATTTGCTGAGCGGCATGTTCAGCATATTGTTCAACTGCAACCGCAGGAAACGTTGGCAAGTCTGTTGGCACCATCAGTGCGGCTTGTTTTTCATACGAAAATGGTGACGGAATGATGCGTGTAAACGGATAAAAATCATCAAGACCAAGCCGAGCAATCATAAACGAGAAACGATTGTTTGTCGTTAACGTTGCTGAAGTTAAAATAACACTCCGCTTACGTGAAAATAATTGCTCAGCAAAAAAATGGGCTAAATCGAGCGGCTGTGAAATGACTGTGATCGCATTTACAGCGGCTTTCGCATCTACTTCTAGCCAGCGAACAATATCATCGTCGTCGCTCGTTAATAAATGTTGTAACGTCGATAAAACGTCAATAAACGTTGTAAAAGGTTTCCTCTCTTCTTTTGGAATATCGTCTATCATTTGCGACAATTGTTGCACGGTGCTCATAATGCGCATAAGCAATTCAATTGTTCCGTTCCATTCTTTCCCATACTCTTTCCACGGAACAAAGCGATAGCGAATACGTCCATTTCCTTTTTGTCGACGTAATACATAATAGCGAAGAGATTGAAATAGTTGATTCAGTTCATATTCAAGGTCTCCTAGAAACGAGCGGAGTGCACCCATTTTGTGCATCATAGCAACGTCGTTCATTCGTGTCCACAGTAGACGAACGTACTCATATGACACGTGCCTTCCGAAAAAATGAGCAGCCACATCTTCTAAATGATGAGCCTCATCAATGATGAGTCGTTCATACGGTGGGAGAAAGTTTTCGTCAGCAGTTAAATCATGCATAACGAACGAATGGTTTGTAATAATGATATGCGCATGTTTTGCTTGTTCTTTGGCACGAACAAAAAAATCGTATTCCTCATTCGTGTCATCGCTATACACATCTTCCCAAAATAACGTACCTCCCGCAGTTAAGTTTAGTTCATCGACGTCACCTGTCTCTGTTTCTGTTAGCCAGACGAGCAATTGACATTTTGTTAAAGCAATGTCGTAGTTCGTATCTATATCGTCTAACGTACGAGCAAATTTTTTTACGCTGATATAATTTCGTTTGCCTTTCAAAACAGCTGTTGTAAATGAAAAAGGAACAAGCTGTGTGACCCTCGGTAATTCTTTTTCAATCATTTGTTTTTGCAACTGGAGCGTATGTGTGCTAATGACGACAGGTTGCTGTTGCTTTACCGCATAAAAAACGGAAGGAAGTAAGTACGCCATCGTTTTTCCAATGCCTGTTCCCGCTTCAATGAGTGCATGTTGACACGTTTGTAACGCGTAGTCGACGTCTTCCATCATTTGTTTTTGTCCATCTCGATATTCAAATGGCGAAGCAAATGGGTTTGTCGCAAGCCATTGTGAAAAAGATGGAATATGTTTACGGTAGTCAGTTCGTTTTGGCGAAAACCATTTTTTTAAAGCGACCCCTTCATATTCAATCGTTTCTTCGTTCTGCTGAAGAGAGCGTTCTTTTTTAGTGATGTATTGATCTAAAAGAGCAGTTAACTCACTCTTTAGCGCTTGACTGTGTCGGCGCAGTTGTTTTAATGTCACAAGCGGTAAACGAGATAGCTTATGCAGTAAAAAAAGAAGCAGTTGGGCTGTCGCTTCTGCGTCGCAATCTGCTTGATGAGGACGATCATGTGCAAGCGACAACGCTTCAGCTAAATGATTCAACTTATAGCTTGACTGTGTCGGCATAAGAAAACGGGCGAGCTCCACCGTATCTAAAAGCCGACATGTCGGCGGTTGTATGCCGCTTCGAATAAACTCCTCTTGTAAAAATGCCCAGTCGAAATGAACGTTATGCGCTACGAAATAAGCTCCTTTCCATTTTTCAACAAGCATTGGGGCAATATAGTGAAACGGCGGAGCATCATGCACCATCGTATGATCAATGCCCGTTAACTGTTGAATAAAAGGAGGAATGTCTCGCTCTGGCTGAATAAATGTTGAAAAACTTTCGCAAACTTTGTCGCCCTCGATGACGACAAAACCAATTTGAATGATGCGATCTTCTTTTTTCGGGGCATTTCCTGTCGTTTCAATATCGACGACGACAAAGCGATCATTCATCTTTTTTCACCTCACATCTGTGTAACAAACAAAAAGAGGCGGCATGGCTCCCGTTATAAAACGGTCGCCGCCGGCTCTTGTACGATGAGTTCTTTAATGCGGTTATGCTCGTCCATAATCGCAATTTTCGGGCGGTGAGACGCCAATTTTTCTTCTGGTACGAGTACGTATGAGATGACGATAATAATGTCATCTTTTTGAACAAGACGAGCTGCCGCTCCATTTAAACAAAACACACCGCTTCCTCTTTCACCAGGAATAATATATGTTTCGAATCGTGCTCCATTATTATTATTTACAATTTGCACTTTCTCATTTGGAACCATCCCAACTGCATCTAAAATATCTTCATCAATTGTAATGCTACCAACATAATTTAAATTCGCTTCCGTCACACGAGCACGATGAATTTTAGCGTTCATTAATGTACGGAACATGGTGTTGCCTCCTTATTGTACGTTCATAACGATATTATCAATCAAACGAGCGTTTGTAAACCGTACAGCGAGCGCAAGGATGATCTTTCCTTGTAACGTCTCGAGTGGCTTTAGCTCTGGGTAAGAGTAAATTTCAACGTAATCAATGACACCGTTTGTATGTTGTTCAATATGATGCACAATCGCTTGTCGTACCTTCTCTACGTCGCGTTCTCCGGCTTCGATAAATGCTTTTCCTCTTTGTAAAGCCGCATATAACGCAGGCGCTTCTTTTCGCTCTTGCTCGCTTAAATACACATTACGTGAACTTTTCGCCAGTCCATCGTCTTCACGCACTGTCGGAACAGCAACGAGTTCAATCGGAAAATGGAAATCGCGAATAAGCCCATCGATGACCGCCACTTGTTGCGCATCTTTCATTCCAAAATATGCACGATGTGGCATGACAATATGAAACAGTTTCGTCACAACCGTTGCGACCCCGTCAAAGTGTCCTGGGCGAGATTTGCCACAAAGTACATCGACGCGCTCATGCACCTTCACTGTTACCGACGGCTTATGCGGATACATTTCACGAACGGACGGGTAGAAGACGATGTCAACACCCGCCCGTTTAGCTATTTCATGGTCGCGTTCAAAATCGCGTGGATAACGTTCAAAATCTTCATTCGGTCCAAATTGAAGCGGGTTGACGAAAATGCTTAAAACAACAAAATCATTCTCCTCCCGCGCTCGCTTTAGTAACGCAACGTGTCCTTCGTGCAAGTAGCCCATCGTTGGCACGAAACCGATCGTTTTTCCTTTTTGCCGTTCGGCTAACATACAGGCTTGCATCTGTTCGATTTTTTCGATTGTAATCACGATTGTTTCCCTCCGTATAACGCTAGCCATTGTTGTTCGTTCATCGTAAACGATTGCTCATCGCTTGGAAATTGGCGCATTTTTACGTCAGCTACATACTCCGCTAGCGCTTGTTGCATCGTTTGTTGTACGTTCACATATTGTTTAACAAACCTCGGTACACGTTCTACCCCATATCCGAGCACATCATGATAGACGAGCACTTGTCCATCCGTACCGACTCCCGCCCCGATACCGATCGTTGGAATTGTCAATTGCTTCGTGATCGCTTCACCAAGTTGTTTCGGTACACATTCTAAAACGAGTGCGATCGCTCCAGCCTGTTCACATGCTTTTGCTTCTTGTATAAGACGCCGAGCACTTTCGGCATCTTTTCCTTGTACTTTATATCCACCTAGCACGCCGACCGATTGTGGTGTTAAACCGAGATGAGCAACAACAGGCACGCCTGCTTCTGTTAAAGAAGAAATGACTTGTAATACAGAACCTGCCCCTTCGACTTTTACAGCATTTGCACCTGATTGTTGCATGATTGCTTTCGCATGTTGTAACGCATCAGAAAGCGTGCTATACGACATAAACGGCATATCTGTAACGATAAACGTATTTGGTGCGCCACGTCGAACAGCTTTCGTATGATGAATCATATCTTCCACTGTCACAGGGATCGTCGAGTCGTATCCTAATACGACCATTCCGAGCGAATCGCCAACTAAAATCATATCAACACCGGCTGCCTCAGCAAGCTTCGCTGATGGATAATCGTAAGCCGTCAGCATGACAATTGGCTCATGATTTTTTTTCATGTTTAAAAAATCTAATTTCGTTTTCATATACATCCTCCTCTCAATATGCAGAGGAAATGGATAAAAAAAGCCTTCTTTCTGCCAAAATAGAGAAAGAAGGACTTTTTGTTTTGCTCCATCCCTCTGTCCCCGTCCGGTTGATCGGATCAAGGCAGAAATGATCGTCAATATGTCGTATGCGTGGTGCAGTTCTTATGAAGATACTGCCCAATTTCAACCGCTTTCATTTTAACAAATATTTCGAAATTTTCCTACTGTTTTTTTATTTCAATATCTGCTGAGTAAATGTAATGAATTGCTCCATCTTCGGTTTGCACTTTTAATGTACCCGAATCTGTAATTCCAAGTGCCACACCGCGAATTGCCCCATTTAGCGTACGCGCTACAATTTGCTGACCAATCGTGACTGCATAACCTTCCCACAACAGTTTAATCGGTAGAAAGCCGTGTTGTAAATATTGTCCGTATAGCTGTTCTAATTTTTGTAACAATGTTTGAACGATTTTCGGACGGTGAAACGTTCGTCCTGTTTCAAGCGCCAGAGACGTCGCAATCGGGGCAATATCATTTGGAAACTGTTTTTGATTGACGTTCATGCCGATGCCGACGATGACTGCCCGTACTTGATCGGGATCGGCTTGCAATTCTGTTAAAATGCCAGCGACTTTTTTGCCATTGACTAATATATCGTTCGGCCATTTAATATCCGGTATGATGTTTGTTTCTTCTTGAATTGCTTCGGCAACCGCAACAGCAACTAAAAGCGTCAGCTGAGGCGCTTGTTGCGGTGGAATAGACGGGCGCAAAATTAAACTCATCCAAATCCCTGTTCCTTTCGGCGAATGCCATGACCGGTTTAAGCGTCCTCTTCCTGCCGTCTGCTCCTCGGCAATGACAATCGTTCCTTCTTCGGCGCCTTCGTGGGCAAGTTGATGAGCTAATTGTTGCGTTGAGGGCACGCTTTCTTGATCATATACGTTCCAACCAAAACGTTTCGTTTTTAATCCGAGTTGGATCTCATTTGCGTTCAGTTTATCAGGCATTTGTTTTAAACGATAGCCAAGCCTGCGAACGGCTTCAACTTCAAATCCTTCTTTTCTTAAGTCTTCGATATGCTTCCAAACAGCTGTTCTTGAGCAACCAAGCTGCTCACTAATTTTTTGCCCGGACAAAAATGTTCCATCTGCTTCTGTAAATAGTTTCAACAGTTGTTTTCTCGTCTCTGATTGCACACCGCCCACTCCTTTAGCTTCTCTTTCTCATTTTCCACTTTACGATGCAGTACGGCACGCTCGATATTTTCAATCACTGTGGCTAACCATGGACCAGCTTTTCGTTCAAATAGAGTCAGTAAATCGTTTCCATTAATCGCAAGCTCTTTGCGATTGCGAATAGGTAACGCCTCCCACCGTTTTAATAACAGATGCACATGCGGCTCATCATGTTTAAATGCTGCGCGTATGCGCTCGATATGTGGAATGTATGGTCCATACTCATACAATGTATCAACTGTCCAATCCGAAAGCGAACGAATATGTTCGAGCGCCTTTAAACAAATCAAAACGTCACGAATGAAGTGGTTTGGTAGTTTCCATTTTTTCAGTTCTTTTTGATGAAAATGGACGACAAATGCAAATCGGGCCCATGCTTCCGTGCGATGAGTTGGCACAATGGAATAGGTAGCTAGTTGAGCAAGCTCCTTTTTTTTCGTAGCAAGCTCTGGCAAATAACAAAATAAATTCGTTTCGATTAAGAGATCAATTGCTTTTGACATAAACGGACCGAGCAGCAATTTTTCAAATTCAACGGCGATGCGCTCAACAGCAATATGTTGCAATAAATGTCCGTATTGTATAATGGCTTGTTTTGTCTTTGTAGATAAAGAAAAGCCGAGTTGGCTGACAAACCGAAGCGCTCGCATCATCCGTAACGCATCTTCGTTAAAGCGCTCCGCAGCATCGCCAACCGTTTCAATGATGCGCTGCTTCAACGCTTCCGTTCCCCCAAACGGATCGATGATGTCACCGTGCTCATTCATCGCGATGGCATTCATCGTAAAATCGCGTCGCTGCAAATCTTCATAAAGGGAGCTGACGAACGTGACATCTTTCGGCCTTCGATAATCTTCGTAACGTCCTTCTTTTCGAAATGTTGTCACTTCATATGAAACGCCACGCTCGATAACTATCACCGTTCCGTGCGCAATACCGACAGGAACGGTTTTCGGAAAGATGGACATTACTTCTTGTGGATGGGCAGATGTCGCAATATCAATGTCACCGATCGGTCTTTGTAGTAAATAGTCACGAACCGCCCCACCGACAAAATACGCTTCATGTCCATGACGTTTTAATGTTTCAATGACAGACAGCGCCTGTTGAAATTGTTCGTTCATCATTCATCCCCTTTAAGTTGAAAATAAATATGTTCATATTGTGCCACGATTTTCTCAGAATAAAATTTTTCATACACGGTTTCACACGCCTTTTGTCCCATCGTTTGACGAAGAGCTTCATCCGTTAATAAACGAAGTGTTTGACGTGCCGCATCGTTGATATCACCGAGCGCACATAAAAAGCCGTTTTTTCCATCCTCAATGACTTCGGGAATGCCGCCAATCGCCGTGCCAACGCAAGGCACATGACATGCCATCGCCTCAAGTAAAACAAGACCGAAGCTTTCCTTTTCTGACAATAATAATTTCACATCACTAATCGAGTACAAGTCCGCTAAATTTTCTTGTTTCCCTAAAAAGCGAACATATTCGCATAGTTTCAATTCTTTCACGAGACGACAAACGACTGTCATTTCTGGTCCATCACCGACAAGGAGTAATTTCGCAGGGACTTGTTTCACAACGAGCGCAAACGTACGGACGACATCGCATACCCGCTTTACTTTTCTAAAGTTCGACACATGAATAACTACTTTTTCATGCGGGGCGATGCCGTATTGCCGACGGAGTTCATCATTTCGCCGTTTGCTGTATACACGTTCGTCAACAAAGTTATACACCGTTTGAATCGGCTTTTGCACATCAAGTAGTTCATACGTTTGAATAGCTAATGCATTGGATACGGCTGTGACAACATCGGATTGTTCGATACCAAATTTAATTAAGTCACTTAATGACGGATCGTACCCGAGCACAGTAATATCTGTACCATGTAGCGTCGTCACAATTTTTAAATGATCACCGACCATTTGTTTTGCTAAAAAGGCGCAAAGGGCGTGCGGAACAGCATAGTGGGCGTGAATGATGTCAAGTTGCTCCCGCTTCGCCACTTCTGCAATTTTACTTGCCAATGCCAAATCGTATGGCGGATATTGAAATACAGAATACGGATTCACTGTCACTTCATGATAATAAATGTTCGGATACACTTTATTGAGTCGAAATGGAATGCTTGATGAAATAAAGTGAATATCATGACCACGTTCAGCAAGCATTTTTCCTAATTCCGTCGCAACGACCCCAGAGCCGCCGACTGACGGATAACAAACGATTCCTATTTTCAGTTTCATTTTTCTTCCCCTAACAAATCTTGTGCAAGTATAATTGGTTTTTTTGTCATAAATCCTTCCGCAAACGAGACGCCAACTTCTTTGCCAAATAATCGTTCGCGGCTTTCAACGGTTTCAATATATCCGTTCGTTAACGGCGTGTCAACTGAATCGCTCATTCGATCGAATTGGCTTTCGTATGCCTGTAAACTCGCTAATTTTTTATCGATTGTATCACTAATATCGACGACAAAATGAGGGCGATGAAATCCGTTAATCATATAAAAATAAACGGCTTGCACGCGATGAGGAGGTAGCTGTTGACCATCTTCATAACGGCGAATGGCAGCTGAAAACACCGCTTCTTCCACTAATCTCGCGCATTGACCATGATCTGGATGGCGATCTTCCCAATATGGTGCAAACACAATATGCGGTCGATATGTACGAATAACGGTCACGATCGGATCAATATGCTCTTTTTGCATGGTTAGTCCACGATCTGGAAGATTGAGCTGTATACGTGTATGAACGCCGAGAATGTCAGCTGCCCGCTTCGCTTCTTGCTGGCGAATATGTACCGTTCCGTTCGATGATAGCTCTGCTAACGTCAAGTCGCATATACCGATGTTATATCCTTGTTGAGCGTATTTCGCAATCGTGCCGCCCATGCCGATTTCAACATCATCGGGATGGGCGCCAAATGCTAACATATGCATTACTTCTTCCCTCGCTTCACAATATTTCGCCATGCAAAATCGCCACGCTCTAAACCGTGTATGAGTACTTCAGCTGTTCCCATGTTTGTCGCTAACGGAATAGCATACACGTCACAAAGACGAATAAGAGCGCTAACATCCGGTTCGTGTGGTTGAGCTGTCAATGGATCGCGGAAGAAAATAACCATATCCATATCGTTATTTGCAATCATCGCACCGATTTGCTGATCGCCTCCAAGTGGACCAGATTGAAAGCGATGAACAGAAAGACCTGTCGCTTCTTGAATGCGCAATCCCGTCGTACCTGTTGCATATAGCTCATGTTCAGCTAAAATATGTTGATAAGCTGTCACAAACTGAACCATATCTTCCTTCTTTTTATCGTGCGCAATTAAAGCAATTTTCAATTCCCTCTCCTCCTTATTCAATTAAATGTTCTAATCCATATACGAGCGTTTCTAGCTTCATCACCGTCTCAACAGAAAAACGAACACCTGACATAAATGATGAACGATGGAACGAATCGTGACGAATTGTCAATGTTTGTCCATCGCCACCAAAAATGACTTCTTGATGTGCTACAAGCCCCGGCAAGCGAACGCTATGAATGCGCATGCCGTCATATAAGGCTCCGCGCGCTCCTTCCATCGTCTCTTTTTCAGCTTCATGCCCTTGTATGAATGAAGGACGTACTTGTTGAATGAGCTGCGCTGTTTTCAACGCTGTACCAGACGGAGCATCAAGTTTTTGATCGTGATGAAGTTCAATGATTTCTACGTGAGGAAAATATTTAGCCGCCATTTGTGCAAATTTCATCATTAAAATTGCACCAATCGCAAAATTTGGGGCAATAATTGCACCAATTTTTTTCTCTTCAGCTACTTGTGTTAAACGTGTTAAATCATCTTCTGTAAATCCTGTCGTACCAACGACTGGTCGAACACCGTAATGCAATGCAATTTCCGCATGACGTTTTCCGACTTCTGGCGTCGTTAAATCGATGAATACGTCCGCTTGCACTGTTTGTAAACATCGCTCTAAATCTGTAAAAATCGGGACTTCAATTGCTGGAAAACCGTCAAGTTGTGCTAACGTTTTTCCTTCGTTTATTCGGTCTACAACAGCGACGAGCTCAAAATGTTTTGTTTCATGAACGAGAGAAACAGCTTCTCGGCCCATTCGTCCACGTGGTCCGGCAATAACAATTCGAATCATCTTCCCTCTTCCTTTCTTGTCCAACGATCGCGATCTCGCGTTTGAAATTTATGCATGACCGTATCATGCGCTTCTTGTAAATCGATACGTAACGAATTCGCCATACATATAAGGACGAACAATAAATCGCCTAGCTCCTCTTGAATTGTTTTTTCTTGTTCGGTTTTCTTTTTTGGTTTTTCTCCGTAATAATGGTTCACTTCACGCGCTAACTCGCCTAATTCTTCTGTTAAACGAGCCAGCATGGCGAGCGGACTAAAATACCCTTCTTTAAACTGTCCAATGTATTCGTCAACTTCATGTTGCATTTGCCGCATCGTTTTTTCCATTGTCTTCACCTCTACATTCATGTTAGCTAAAAGTGGGGCATTTGACAAATGTTTTTGACGGGTGCGATGACATTCCTCTATAATAAAAAACGCAGTCATATTCGAGAGGTGAAGACGATGAAACTAAAAAATGTCGCATTTATTTTACTAGGATCTGCTATTTTTGCGTTTGGACTTGTCCACTTTAATATGGAAAATAAATTAGCGGAAGGCGGATTTACAGGGATTACGCTTCTTTTATACTTTTTGTTTGGCATTGATCCTTCTATCTCAAACTTAGTGCTGAACATCCCACTCTTTTTTATCGGATGGAAATTGCTTGGGCAGACGACGTTTTTTTATACGATTATCGGAACGGTTAGTTTATCTGTATTTCTTTGGATTTTCCAACGGTACGGATTTCACATTCCGCTCAATAACGACCTTACGTTAGCGGCATTGTTTGCTGGTGTGTTTATCGGGGTCGGTCTCGGTATTATTTTCCGCTACGGCGGAACAACAGGCGGTGTCGATATTATTGCGCGGCTCGTATATAAATATAAAAGCATTAGTATGGGAAAAACGATGTTTTTGTTTGACTCATGTGTCATTTTTCTCTCGTTGCTGACGTATTTACCGTACCGTGAAGGCATGTATACGCTCGTTGCAGTGTTTGTCGGGGCGCGCGTGATTGACTTTTTACAGGAAGGAGCATACGCGGCAAAAGGAGCAACCATTATTTCTGAAAAAAGCGATTTAATTTCTGAAAAAATTATGACGGAAATGGAACGAGGGGTTACGATTTTAAAAGGAATCGGCTCTTATACAAAACGCGAACGAGATGTTTTATATTGCGTTGTAGCTAAAAACGAATTATCGCGTTTAAAATCCATTATCACTTCCGTTGACCCATATGCCTTTGTCGCCATTAGCGATGTACACGATGTACACGGTGAAGGATTTACACTAGATGAAAATAAACAACCGCTACATGAATAAAAGCGTCCATCGACGGACGCTTTTATTGTTTATCCTTTATCATTTTTCGTTCTTTTTCCCCATGATATTTTCGCCATCCTACATACGTTAACGTCATAATAATCATGCCACCGATAGACGTCATAACCCACCAAAGTGACGGGAGTGTCATTTCCTTTTTTTCATCAGCAAACAAAGCATGCAAATCTTCTTCCATTTGTCGCAACTCTTTCATTCGCTCTGTTGCATGCAATTGACGAAAAGCAGGAGCTTCTAAAAGAGAAATATGAGCTGATACACGTTGCACTTGTTCACGATCGGCGTTAATTTTTACGCTCGGTTCAATGAGTTGATACCGTTGTAAAAATTGATGAAACGCTTGTTGAAATAGTTGTTCGTCCTCACGTTCCATCGCTTGCTTCATCTTTTCAAATGCTGACATGACAGCGTGTTTCATTTCTTTCCAAAGCGGTTGATGTTTCGTGTGAACAGCATCAACAGCAAGCCGAAATTGCGTCAATTGATTGATTCGTTGTTCCATCGGTACACTCGATGTCGTAACCGCTTTTAATGCTTCTTCGTGCGTAGCCGTTAACACATATATGACATCCATAGAATGAATGTCTTCACGAAATAATGCAAATTGTTTTTCGAAATATTCTAATAACTGCTTTGCTTCTTGCAGGCGATCATTTTTTGTTAGCTGAAGCGCTTCGTCAGAAATTTGATCGAGTTTGTCCCACTCATGTCCGTTTGCATATACGGTATACGGAAATAAAAAAATGATGATAAACATCACGACGAATCGAATGCGCATCTCCTTGTCCCTCCTTACGATCTTACTATTGAATATATGATCGTAAAAAGAGACATAGACCTCGATTTATCGCCGACGCGAAAAAATGTACGCCACCGCAATTGAAACGATGCTTAGCCAAAATGTAAAATAGCCGATTTGTAGCGTATATTGTGCCAACATCCGATATTGCGGCATCATCCCAAACACGTAATCGATGACGTCGTTATGCAATGTCCAAATGGCAGCGATGACAACATGACCAAATGACATGCGATACTGTGGGGCATATAGCACTGCTTGCACCGCCATCGCTCCGTGCGATACAACGAGCATCCATCCCGCCCAACCGAGTTCTCCTGTCACAATAAATACAAGCATATTCATGACAACAGCCCAAATACCGTATTTTACGAGCGTAACAACCGCCAACGCTTCCATGAGCGGCCAATGTGTATGACGAAGCCAGGCGATTACAACAAAAACAAAAAACAAACTTGCTGTTGGGCTATCCGGGACAAACGGAAGAAAAATCGTTGGCGTTTCCGACAACTGTGGTCCATACCATACATAACCATAAATTGTCCCAATGACATTGACGACCAATAATAGCATAAGAAACGAGCGATGCATCAACCAATCACGTATGTATAACATATACCGAACCTCCCATATGTACAAAAAAGCTGACTGATGTTCAGTCAGCTTTCATCAATTATTCTGCTTTTAAACCTGCAACGAATTCTGCAAGCTTTTGTAACTCTTCATCTGTACCTTTGAAAATACCTCCTGGCATGCCGCCTTGACCGTTTTTCGCAATATTAGCAATTTCCTCAGGAGATAATCCTGTGCCGACAAGAGATGGAGCAGCTGGACCACCTTGTAAGTTTTCGCCGTGACATGTTAAGCATGTGTTTGCTTCTAAAATTTTATATCCTTCTGCATTTTTGTCAATTTCTACTTCTGCACGAATTTTTCCTTGCTCAGCAGCCGCTTCCCAGTCGTGCGTGACGACAGATTCCCATGTTAAGAAAATGATTGCAGCGAGCGTAAGCAACATCATACCGACAGCAACTGGGCGCTTCGATGGGCGACGCTCTGGACCACGATCTAAAAACGGTGCAAGCAATAACGCTCCAAACGCGAGTCCAGGAATAACGATCGCTCCGATCACAGTATATGGACCAGATGCAAATGAGTACTTCAATAACTGGTATAAGAATAAGAAGTACCAGTCTGGAAGCGGAATATAACTTGTATCTGTCGGATCCGCAATTCGCTCAAGTGGCGATGGATGTGCGACGGTTAAACATAAAAAGCCGATTAAAAAGACGGAGCCGACCATCCATTCTTTTAATAAAAAGTTCGGCCAAAACGCCTCGGTTTTCCCCGGATATTCGGAATAGTCTTTCGGAATGTTCGGCTTGCGCATGGCAGGCACGCGTGAATCGCCGACAAATTTCATCCCTTTTCCGCGATGCATATCGTTCCCTCCCTTATGCTAAATTTTACAGTGGACCAGAGATACCTTGTTTTCGAATCATTAAAAAGTGTGCAGCCATTAAACCTAATAACGCCCCTGGCAAGAAGAATACGTGAATCGCAAAGAAGCGCGTTAACGTTTGAGCTCCAACGATTTCATGGTGACCTGCCAATAACGTTTTAATCGCTGGACCGATAACTGGTGTCGCTTCAGCAATTTGCAATCCGACTTTTGTCGCAAAGAGCGCTTTCATGTCCCAAGGTAATAAGTAACCTGTGAAGCCAAGACCCATCATAACCATAAAAATAAGTACACCAACGATCCAGTTCAACTCACGTGGCTTTTTGTAAGCACCTTGGAAAAATACGCGCAACGTATGTAAAAACATCATCACAATAACAAGGCTTGCCCCCCAGTGATGCATACCGCGCACAATTTGCCCAAACGCCACTTCGTTTTGTAAGTAATAAACAGATTCCCAAGCGTTTTTAATATCTGGTACGTAATACATCGTTAAAAACATACCAGATAAAATTTGGATAACTGTAACGAAAAACGTCAATCCACCAAAGCAGTAAACAAACGCTGAAAAGTGATGCGCAGGGTTTACGTGCTCTGGCACTTCATGATCTGCGATATCGCGCCACAAAGGCGTAATATCTAACCGCTCATCAACCCAATCGTAAATCTTATTAAGCATGTATTACGCACCCCCTTGTGGTTTCGCTTTTCCTAAATACAACGTGCCGTCTTTCACTTCATATTCATAACGGTCTAGTGGAGCCGGTGGTGGCGTGTTTGGCACGTTCGTTCCGTCCTTTTCGTATAATCCATAGTGACAAGGACAGAAGAAACGGTTTGGATTGCTTTTTTCACCGTTCCAGTTCACCGTACAGCCAAGATGTTTACAGATTGGCGATAGCGCAACGATATCCCCGTTTTCATCTTTAAATACCCAAGCCGATCTTGGCTCTTCTGACTCATACCACGCGTCCTTTACTTTTACTTTGAAGTCGAAGCGCTGTGGTTCTGTCGTAATGTCTTTCACTTGGGCAACCGCAACCATATCTTGCCCAGCTTCTTCTTTTAAGATCGGATCTAAGGCAAAGCGCACCATTGGTGATAAAATACCAGCTGCCATAAATCCGCCTACACCTGTTAACGTGTAGTTTAAAAATTGCCGTCTTGACACGCGATGCTTTTTCTCGCTCATCGTTTTCCCCCCTCTATGCAAAGTTAAGTCCATCCGGACGAATTGTTATAACACATATATAAAACTAGGACAACCTAATGATATATCATGTTTCCATCAAGGTCAATATAATGATAGTGTAAACGCTATCTAATTTTTTAACGTCCATTTTGTAACTAATGCATCCATTACTTGTTCGACTTGTTGGCGCATCACTTTTTGCTTATATGCTTCATCAGCATGTTCAAGCGGTAGCGCTGGTACATACACAAACGATTCATCCGCAATATCCGCATGCGAAGTAACAAAACATATATGTTGAAATCCTGCTTGTTTCAACATGTTTATCCATTCATACACCCGCGCTTGTATTTGTTCTTGCACGAAATATGTGAGTGGCGGAAATAACATCACCCTCCCTTTAAACTGTCGCTCCACTTCATTTGCAATAAACAACGTATGCTCGCTCATTTCAGCAAACGCTTTCATATTTGTGATTCCTATCGGTACACACGGAACGAGCGCGGTATCCACATACTCTTTCGCTTGTTGATACATGTCTACATCTTTTGCTGTCCATTTCATTGAAATCACTCCTTATGTTTCCATATTACACGAAACGCATATGTATTTTTTTGAACGTTTTGTGACAAATATATACCATAGTAAAAAGCGTTGCGAAAACACGAGGTTAGCGCAACGCTTTTAATTGTTCAGTCAGCTCACGAAACTTTTGTTCATCTTGCTGATCAAGCGCCTCGTCAATTAGCCGCATAATTTTTTGACGTTGAAAATGTTGAATCGATTGATGGACGATTGTTTCAACGAGTTGTTCATCTTGTTTATTCACTCGTTTTGGCATGTACGGATTTTCTTCAAGCACCGCCACGTATTGTGGTGAATGGAAAGCGCCACGAAAATTGAGCTGAATGTAAATATCTTCGTCACGATTTAAACGAATGTCGTGAAACGATTTTTCTGCATCTGTCGTGACGACATTTTGCTTGTAAAATCGAAACGGTACATCGTCTACACAATGCGTCGACATCATCATGCCACGCGGACAATATTCCGCATGTTCCACAAAATGCACGTTTTCCATGAGCGCATCATGACTAAGTAAATAGTTTAAAATCCATACACATTCACGCCGTTTCAATTGATAATTGTTTAAAAACCAGCGAACAAACTCTTTCTTCTCCCGAACAGAAACCATTCCCTTCCCCCCTTGCATCCGAATGACAACTTCATTCAAACTGCAACATCATATGGGCAATCTCTTCGTTTGTCGAATCGATACGTAATAGTTGTTCAAATATATCTTTTGCTCTTTCTCTTCTTCCCTCCTCAAATAAAAAGTAGCCAAAATCATATAAAAAGTTTGGATCATCTTTAAAAAAAGTATATGCTTCTTCATAATGATTTAATGCCTGATCATACATTTCAAGCTTTTGCTTCGCCTTCGCAAGTTCCCATTCAAATTGTGGATCATATTCGCCTTGATCGATCGCTTGTTGAATGACATGTACAACGTCTTCATACCGTTCCTCATGGAAAAGCAAACTCGTCTGTATAAACAATGCTTCTAAATAACCCGGATCAATATCGAGCGCTTTTTCAATGTACATCAACGCTTCCTCTCGCTTGCCGAGTTTTAATGCGATTTTCCCAACATATACGAGTAATTCTTTATTCCATTCATCTATTGTTAATCCTTCTTTTGCTATTTCGTAACTTTGTTGTATATCTCCTTCTTGTTCATACGATTTTGCTAAAAATAAATAAAGAGGCACATACTCGCGATCAAGTACTTTTAGCTCACTAAATTTCGCGATAGCTGTTTTATATGCTTCCGCTTGATATGCTGTAAATCCGTATTGAAATAACGTATGCACATCGAAACGTTCGTTTAATGCTTCTTCATAATAAGATAATGATCGTTCAAATTCACCAAGTAAGCTATATGCTTCCGCTATGCGCTGGGCAATGACAGTACCTGCGAGCGTTTTTGTTTTGTTTATGACTTGTTCATAATATAGCAAACTTTTTTGATATTGACCGGTCGTAAAGTATAACTCTGCTAATGCAAACTGAACGAGTGGTTCGTCTGGCATGTTTTCATATGCTTTTAGTAGTTTTTGTTCACTTACTTCATCTAATCCTTGCATTTGATAAAGGTCTGCCATTAACAAGCATGCGCGCACATAATATGGGTCATCTTCTTCTATGTCCATCAACAATTCGAGCGCTTCTTCTTCTTTATCCATCTCTGTATATATTTCTGCTAAAAAAAGTTGTAGTTCGCGTTCGTCTGGATAACGTGTAAGCAACATACGAACGAGCGATTCCGCCTCTTCTAACAATCCCCACGAAAATAGTTGGTCTGCTAACATATATCGCTCTTCATCGTTTCCGTTTTGTTTCACTTGTTCGGCAAGTGCTAATGCGCGTTCAACATCACCTTGTTCAACGAGTTGAACGATTTGATCTACTGTCTTCATCAATCTCACCCTCATCATTCATATCATCACGCTTTATCATACCACCGAACAAATAACCATGCAAAAAAAGAAGCTGATCCATCATAGAATCAGCTTTGCAAGGCATGCAAATGTTCAAAAAATGCCGGATATGACACCGCAATCGCTTCGGGACGTTGGAGAGTGACGTTTCCTTTTGTGATGCATGCTGCGATAGCTAACATCATACCGATGCGATGATCACCATAGCTATCAACAATGACATCGTTCGCATAAAGCGGTGTTTTTCCGTGAATAACCATCCCATCTTCTGTCGCTTCGATGTGAGCACCAAGCTTTCGTAACTCGGATACGACCGTAGCAATACGATCTGTTTCTTTTACTTTTAACTCACTTGCATCTGTAATGACGGTCGTTCCTTCTGCTTGTGTTGCTAAAAGCGCAATGATTGGGATTTCATCAATTAATCGTGGGATCATATCTCCTCCGATATGCGTTGCTTTCAACGTTGAAGTACGAACGGTAATATCGGCTACAGGTTCACTTTCTTCATGACGAACATTTTCAATAGAAATATTTGCCCCCATGTCTTTTAATACATCAATAATCCCTGTGCGCGTCGGATTCATTCCGACATGCTTTAATGTAATTTCACTATTTGGGACAATTGCACCAGCGACTAAAAAGAAAGCTGCGGAAGAAATATCACCTGGCACTTGTATATCAATCGCTTGAAGCGTTTGTCTTCCTGTGACGGAGACACTTAATCCGTCGACATGCACGTCCGCTCCAAACGCTCTTAACATACGCTCAGTATGATCGCGCGAACGATGAGGTTCAGTAACTGTAGTCGTTCCTTCTGCATGTAAACCTGCAAGCAAAATAGCCGATTTTACTTGTGCGCTCGCAACAGGGGAATGATATGTGATTGGCTGGAGTTGTCCACCACGAATGGCTAACGGTGTATAGCGCCCTTGTTCCCTTCCATCGATGTGCGCGCCCATTTGTTTTAACGGTTTTGTGACGCGATCCATTGGTCGTTTCGCAATCGAATCATCTCCGATTAAACAAGCATGGAATGGACAAGCTGCCAAAATGCCTAACAATAAACGTGTCGTCGTCCCTGAGTTGCCGACATTTAATATATGTGTAGGCTCTTTTAAACCGGCAATCCCTTTTCCTTCTACAATCACTTCATTTCCTTGTTGCGTAATTTCTACACCCATTTTTCGAAAACAATCGATTGTACTTAAACAATCTTCACCTGTTAGAAAATTTGTCACCCGAGTTGTCCCTTTCGCCAGCGCACCAAACATAACGGCGCGGTGAGAAATCGACTTATCTCCCGGGATAGCAATCTCTCCTCGCAATGCATGAATATTTGTTTTTAATTCCATCATTCCACCCTCTTTTACACAACGTGCGTTTCATAGTTTGTATTTGCTTCAATACAATGCTTTGCTCGTTGACGGTCATCTTCTGTTTGAAAGCTTAAACGAAGCACACCATAAATATCTTCGCGCGTTTCAATAATACGGATGTTTGTAATACTAATGCGCGCTTTTGCCAAATAACCCGTAATTTCAGAAATAACCCCTGGATAGTCTGGCACATCAACATACAAATCGTAAAAAGAAGGAATCGCTCCTTTCGTTCGAACAGGCAACCCATCACGAAACTGTTTCGCTTCATGAAAATATTGATAAATGCGTTCGCTATCACCGTCAGCAACGTATGTGCGGATTTTTTTCATTTCCTCGATCCAACGATCAAACAGCTGCAGCAACTCCTCTTTATTATGTATGAAAATATCACGCCACATTTCCGGATTGCTTGAAGCAATGCGCGTAATATCACGAAATCCACCTGCCGCTAATCGGCTCACAAGTTCATCTTCTCGCTCATACTGCTGTGCTTGATGAACAAGGCTTGCTGCAATGATGTGCGGAAAGTGGCTAATGACGCCAGCAATGCGGTCATGCTCTTTCGGTGTTAATGTAACAAAATGAGCTTTCGTTCCTTCAAGCCAATGTTTTAGTCGTATGACATCTTCTTCTTTCACATGTTCCGTTGGTGTTAAAATGTAAAACGCATTTTCAAACAAATGCGCACGCGCAGCTGCCACTCCACTTTTATGCGAGCCGGCCATCGGGTGTCCACCGATAAACGTCGCTCCTTTTTCTAATAACGGCAATGCTTGTTTGACGATGCGCTCTTTTGTGCTTCCGACATCTGTTACAATGACGTTTGGTCGCAACGAGAGATGAACTAAGTCTCGAAGCAATTGCTCCGTTTGAACGACAGGGGCAGCAAGCACGATGACATCCGCTTCACATGCCCCATGAGCAAACGACGGTACTGCTTCATCAATGACACCAAGCGAACGCGCCAAACGCAACGATTCGTCTGATACGTCATATCCGATCATTGTCGCGTTCGGATGCGCTCGCTTTATAGCAAGCGCAATCGAACCACCAATTAAGCCAAGACCCGCAATTAAAATGTTTCCTCGCAAAACTGCTCACTTCTTTCTTTCAACATGTTTGTTAAAACACGAATAATCGTTTCGTTTTGTTCCGGTGATCCGACTGTAATGCGCACAGCGGTCGGAAAACCGAGAGCGCATCCTGAACGAACAATGATGCCGCGTTGAAGCAAATACGTAAACACTTCGTCACCGCTAAAACCGAAATCAATTAAAATAAAATTCCCTTCCGACTTGTAGTAACGCAAGCTATGTTCATCACAAAATGTGTAGAATTGACTTAGCCCTTGTTTATTTTTTTGTGCACATTGTTCAATAAATGTTTGATCGTTTAATGCGGCTAATGCTGCCACTTGCGCCAGCCGAGATGTATTAAATGGTTCACGCGCTGGCTCGATTGCTTGTAAAATATGCTCGTGGGCAATGCCATATCCGATGCGGAGCGCTGCTAACCCGTATGCTTTTGAAAACGTGCGTAAAATCATCATATTTTCATATTGTTGAAGCAAAGAAACGGTATTTGGATAATCTTCCGCTTGCACGTATTCATAATACGCTTCATCAACAACGACGAGCACATGTTTCGGTACTTTGTCCAAAAAGGCACGCAAAGAAACGTCATTCACATACGTCCCCGTCGGGTTGTTTGGACTACAAATCCAAACGACGCGCGTATGATCGTCGATCGCTGCAAGCATCGCTTCTAAATGATGATGTCCGTCTTGAAGAGGAATCTCGCGCACTTCCGCACCTTCAATGACCGCATTATGGCGGTATTGTGGAAACGTCGGCGTAGCCATCACTGTATTCGTCCCTTTTTGTAAAAAGGCACGACAAACGATTTGAACGATTTCATCCGAACCATTTCCGAAAATGAGTTGCTTTTCATTGACACCAACGTGCGATGCAAGCGCCTCGCGCAACGCTCGGCTATATCCGTCAGGATACAAAGCTAAGTAATCAAGTTCTTTCATAATCGCCTGTTGAGCAAGTGGTGAACATCCGTACGGATTTTCATTTGATGCAAGTTTAATGACCGTTTCTAACCGATATTCACGTTTTACTTCTTCAATCGGTTTGCCCGGTTGATACGGTTTTAGTTGGTTCAGTTGTTGTTTGACTTTCATTTTTCCCCACCCTTTTCAATGGTTCAATAAGTGAAACGACATATTGAGAAAAAGCGATAAGCGCGTTTGGGCGTGTACGGACGTCGTTTAATTCATCTTGTAGCTGTTCAATTTTTTGCACAATGGCGCTACCGATGACGATGCCATCACACACGTGTTGTAGTCGATCTACTTGTTCAGCTGTCGAAATACCGAATCCGACGACAACAGGGACACGGCTATATAATTTCACTTGTTTCAAAAATTCGTGCAATTCCGCCGGCAACGAATCCCGAATGCCCGTTACACCTAACGATGACACGCAATATAAAAACGATTGAGCTTGCGATGCAATCATTGCGATGCGTTCATGAGACGTTGGAGCAACAAGCGAAATATAAGGAATTTTATATGCGTCACCTAATGTTCTCATATACTCGCTTTCTTCAAACGGTAAATCTGGAATGAGTACACCGCTCGCACCGTTTTGTTGCGCTAAAGCAAAAAAGCGTTCTTCTCCTAATTGTAACACAGGATTGTAATACGTAAAGACAATAATCGGAATTTTTACACCTTTTTTTCGCATTCGTCCAATGAGCTCAAGCGCTTTTGTTAACGTCATTCCATTATTCAGCGCCCGGCTCGCTGCTCGTTGAATAATTGGACCATCTGCAAGCGGATCGGAGTATGGTACACCAAGCTCTAATATCGTCGCACCTGCTTTTTCAAGCGCAATCGCTAAATCCATCGTCACGTCTTCAGATGGATCGCCAGCAACGATAAATGGAATAAAATGTTTCATCTCGGCTCATCCCCTTCCAAATAGTTCATGACCGTTTGCACATCTTTATCTCCTCTTCCTGATAAACAAACGAGAATCGTTTCGTTTTTTGGACGAAGAGGGGCGATTTGAAACGCTTTAGCAAGTGCGTGCGCCGATTCGATCGCTGGAATGATTCCTTCTGTTTCTGCAGTCATTTGAACTGCTGCAATCGCTTCTTCATCTGTGACACTTTCATAGCGAACACGACCGATATGTGCTAAATATGCATGTTCTGGTCCGACACCTGGATAATCCAATCCCGCTGAAATCGAATAAGGTTCCGTAATTTGACCGTGTTCATCTTGCAATACGTATGTGAGGGAGCCATGAATGACACCTTTTGTCCCTTTTGTTATTGTTGCAGCATGCTCAGTTGTATGCACACCTTTTCCGGCTGCCTCGACACCAATACATTCGACGTCATCCTCTAAAAATGGATGAAACATGCCAATCGCATTACTTCCACCACCAACACAAGCGATGATCGTATTTGGGAGTTTTCCTTCTACTTTTAACATTTGTTCGCGCGCTTCTTCCCCGATAATACGTTGAAATTCACGCACCATCATCGGATACGGATGCGGTCCAACGACAGAGCCAATCATATAAAAATGATCGTCACAATGCTCCACCCAATAACGAATCGCTTCGTTTGTCGCATCTTTTAGTGTACGATTGCCGCTTGTTACTGGAATGACTTGTGCACCAAGCAATTTCATACGAAATACGTTTAATGCTTGTCGCTTCACATCTTCTTCACCCATAAACACTTTACATTCCATACCAAAACGAGCGGCAACGGTCGCCGCAGCTACTCCGTGTTGACCTGCACCTGTTTCAGCGATAATTTTTCGTTTTCCCATTCGTTTCGCTAACAACGCTTGCCCAATGGCGTTGTTAATTTTATGAGCACCGGTATGGTTTAAGTCTTCACGTTTAAAGTACATTTTCGCCCCGCCTAATCGTTCTGTCAAGTTTTTTGCAAATGTTAAAGCGGTCGGTCGTCCCGAATATTCATACAAATGATGCATATATTCGGCATGAAACGAAGGATCAGCCAATGCTTCATGCAATTGGCGCTCTATATCAGCTAATGGACGCATTAATGTTTCTGGAACGAATTTTCCACCAAACATGCCAAAACGACCACGTTCATTTGGTAACGTCAACATGATTTCACCTTCTGTTCAATTTTGTTTATTTTTTTTTCGCTTTTTCTATCATTTTCTTCAATTCCACTACTGATATCGATCCCGAATGGTTCATATGCTAACAGCTGCTCAACGTTGTCTGGCGTAATACCTCCAGCGATGAAACAAGGCACACCTTGTTTATATGCTTCTTCCATGTATTGAGGAACATTACACCAATCAAATGAGATGCCTGTTCCTCCCCACGCTCCCTTTCGTCCGCTATCAATAACAAAACCGTCTGCAACGCCTTTCCATGCGCGCATATATGTCCACGCTTCTAGGTTGTGATGAATAACCTTCCAAACTGGAAGTTGAAACCTCTCTTTTAACTGCTGCACCGTCTGGACCGTTTCCATCCCATGACATTGAATAATGGATAATGGAACGTGCTCAAGAACGGAAGCAACGGAACAAACGGTTGGATGAACGAAAACCCCAACAATTTGTTTTGTTTCAAGTTGAACGACAGATAACCATCGTTTCACATCTTTCGGTTCGACTTTTCGCTTACTTTCTGCAAACACGAATCCGATATAGTCCGCTTTGCTTTTGGCAATAAGTTGCACATCTTGCAATGAACGATTTCCACAATATTTTAAAACGGTCATACATACCGCTCCCCAAACAATTCATAAATGGCCACATCGACAGCTGGCTTGCGCATAAATGCCTCACCAACGAGCATCGCATGGGCACCGGCTTGTCGTATCGTCTGCACATCGTCGTATGTGTGAATGCCACTTTCACTAACGATAATGCATGGAGGCAAAAGCGGAACAATTTGTTTTGTCACATGAAGCGATGTGTGAAACGTTGTTAAATCGCGATTATTGATGCCAATCACTTTCGGTGTGAAACGTTTTAAAATCGCTTCTACTGTTTTTTTGGTATGCACTTCTACTAAACATTGCAATCCCATTTCGTGCGCTTCTTCATATAATTCATGCAAAAAACTCGGATCAAGCGCTTCACCAATGAGTAAAATGGCATCTGCGCCAATGCGCACACTTTCGACAAGTTGTTTACGATCAATAATAAAGTCTTTACGTAAAATTGGAATTTGCACGTGTTGTTTCACTTGCGTCACGTATGACCGATGGCCAGCAAAATATTTTTCATCTGTTAAAACAGACACGACATCGGCACCTGCTTGCTCGTATGCGCGGGCAATATCAACGACATTCACATGTTGTCGAATGATTCCTTTTGATGGTGACGCTTTTTTCACTTCTGCAATCAATCCTAAAACGCGACGTGGCTTCGCTAAAGCGTCGTAAAACGAACGACGCGGAAGTTGTTCATATGTCTCTGGTAATTGTAACGATAAAACTTCTTCTCTCTTTGTTTGTAAAATCGCTTCAAGCATACATAGCACCTCGCAATCGCTGTAAATATGCATAAGCACGACCCGTTTCAATCGCTCGCTTCGCCATATCGACTCCTTCTTCAATATGTGATGCAACACCTGCAACATATAAAGTAACACCTGCGTTTAGTAAAACGATATTTGTCGCACTTTTATTTGCACGATTAGCAAACACGTGTTCAATGAGTTGCGCACTTTCGTTTACGCTATGAACGCATATATGAGACAAACAACCACGCTGTAACCCTACATCTTCTGGTGTAATGATGCGCTCAACGATATGGTCATGTTTGAGTTCAATTAATTGTGTTACCGCACTGATGCTACATTCGTCTAAACCGTCATCGCTTGTGACAAACACGGTATGTTCCGTTCCCATTCGTCGCAACGCTTCAGCCATTTTGCGCGCATCTTTTTTATCATGTACGCCAATGACTTGGCGTTTCGGTTGAGCTGGATTGACGAGCGGACCGAGCAAATTGAATACTGTTCGCATTTTTAAACTTTGGCGAACAGGGGCAACATGCTTCATTGCCTCATGATAAAATGGAGCAAATAAAAAAACGAGCCGATGTGTACGTAACGCTTGTTTTGCTTCTTCTTCCGTTTTCGGCATTGGGATTAGGAAATGCTCAATGACATTCGCGCTTCCACTTGTCGACGACACCGCACGATTGCCGTGCTTTGCGACAGCAACATCGAGCGAAGCCACAAGCAAAGCGACGGCTGTCGAAATGTTAAATGTCCCTTTTCCATCTCCACCTGTTCCACACGTATCGATCACTGGTTCGTCGAAAGAAACCGTTCGCATACGTTCACGCATGGCCCGAATAAAGCCAACAAGCTCATCAACCGTTTCACCACGAAACCGCAACAAAACTAAAAAAGCAGCTACTTGTCTTTCATCCACTTCCCCGCTCATCATCGCATGCATCGCTTCATACGCTTCTTGTTCCGTCAACGTTTGTTGTCCAGCACATTTATGCAAAAACCGTTCAAACATGTCGCTTCCCCCTTTGAAATACGTGCTCTGCAAGCTGAATCGCATGAATTAAAGCGCTCGCTTTATTTCGTGTTTCTTTCCATTCCAATGCAGGCAATGAATCCGCAACGATTCCCGCCCCTGCTTGTACGTATGCTACATTATTTTTTAATACAGCTGTGCGAATTGCTATACACGAGTCAATATTCCCGTCAAAACCAATATAGGCAACCGTACCTGCATATACGTTGCGTGCTGTCGGCTCTAGCTCTTGAATAATTTGCATCGCCCGAACTTTCGGTGCTCCGCTCACCGTTCCTGCAGGAAAAGCTGCGATAAGGGCATCAAGCGGATGAACGTCATCACGGAGCGTTCCCGTTACTTTTGAGATTAAATGCATGACGTGTGAAAACTTCCCGATTTGCATAAATTGTGGCGTACGCACCGTCCCATACATAGCAACGCGACCGATGTCGTTGCGTGCTAAATCGACAAGCATATAATGTTCCGCTCGCTCTTTCGGGTCATGAAGCAACTCGTTCATGAGCGCAACATCTTCTTGTTCATTTTTACCGCGGCGACGCGTCCCTGCGATCGGATCAATTTCAAGCTCCCTGTTTCGTACTTGAATGAGCTTCTCTGGGGAGCTACCGACGATGTGTTCTTCACCAATTTTTAAATAAAATAAGTATGGTGACGGATTTAATAAACGTAATAAACGATATAGCTCAAGTCCATCAATGGAAGTTTCAATCTCAAATCGTTGCGACAACACCGTTTGAAACACATCTCCGCTGGCAATGTACGATTGAATGTTTTCAACAGCTTCATAAAACATTTCGCGATCCATATTCGAACGAACTCGGTCAAATGAAACACATATATTTCGGTCGAACATCATATGTGCTTGTTCATCGTAGCCTTGAACCATTTGACGTGCTAGCTCATCGATTCTTCGGCAAGCTGCTTCATATTTTTCTACTTGTTTTGCTTCATCATCTGTTTCCGTTAAACGAACATAATGAATAAGTAATAGCTCTTTCTTTATATGATCAAAGGCAAAAAGTGTTTCACAAACGACAAAATGGACGATTTTCATTTGTAAGTCGTTATGTGCATGATATGGGACTTTCTCAATAGAAGAAATAAAATCGTAGCTTATATACCCGACAGCTCCTCCACGAAACGGAACGTCCAATGATAGTAGTTGAACGTTTAAATGATGTTGCATCGTCGCAAACGCTTCTTGGATTGTCGCCGTACACGCGAGCACTTGTTGTTTTTCTTTTACAAAAAATTGCTTGCCGTCATCACTTTCAATCGACATAAACGGACGAATGCCGATAAACGAATAGCGCGACCAAGGGGACATATCGTCTTTGCTCTCAAGCAAAAACGCCGCCTCATCACGTAACGCCACAAATAGCTGTATGGGTTGAAACGTATCTGCAAAAAAACGGCGCACAATCGGAATCGTTCGAAACCGGGAAGCTGTTTGTAAAAATGTAGCTATATTCATGATCGTTCTCCTTTCTTGGAGAATGAACATGAGGGGGAAACAAAGAGGAAAGTAAAAAAGCCTAAAGACGAGCGGCCTTTAGGCGTACGTATCCTAATGATCCTCTGCTCCGCTCTCACTCATTCTCTACTCTACTCAACTCTTACTCTACTCAACTAACTTATAAACCATCATATTATATGTCTGACTTTTTTGTCAACTTTAAATCTGGGCGAAGTTGGATAGCATCGCGTAAATATACGTGATGCATATCTTGTTGCGTTCGATTTGTATGTACGGTCATCATGACGCGAATACATTTTGGTAACGCGTGTGGAACGTTAATTTCACGCATACACATGACGGGCACATACGTCCAGCCGTCCAGATGACGCAACGCTTTTGCTGGAAACGTAGCGTTTAAATCATCGGTCATCGAAATGAGTACCGATACGACGTCTTCTGCTTTCACATCGTTTTGCTGTATCATTTCCGTTAACAATCGCTTCGTTTCATCTATAATTTCTCGTTCATCGTTATCGCTCACAGTCGTTGCCCCGCGAATCGCTCGAATCACATTTTTCCCCTCCTTCTTCGGCAAACGCGTATAACCATCTCAATAATTGCTCATCGTCTATACGCTCTACACATACCGTTCCAATCTCTTTCATTAACACCATACGCACCGTTTGATCTTTCGCTTTTTTATCTTTTTTCATTTTTTCGAGCAACCGTTCGGGCGATACGTGCGATGGAAGGGATGTTGGAAACCCGTAATGTTTAAACAGCGTTCGAAAAGATGAATAAAAAAGCGGTTGTTTGTAAAAATGTTCGCTTACAAAAATGGCAAATAGCATACCAAGAGCAACCGCATCTCCGTGCGTCATCACCCCATAACCAAGTTCACTCTCTAGCGCATGACCGAGCGTATGACCAAAGTTTAAATGAGCGCGAACACCGTGCTCTTTTTCATCTTTGGCGACAATAGCCGCTTTAATTTCAATTCCTTTTTGAATCGCGTATTGCAAACGGTCACCACGTAAATCATCGAGTTTTTGCACATTCGCTTGTAACCAGCCGAAAAAAACACGATCATAAATTAAAGAGTGTTTAATAATTTCCGCAAAACCTGACCGCATTTCCTGTTCTGGAAGCGTATGAAGCAAAGAAATATCGTAAAAAACGAGTTCAGGCTGATAAAAAGCGCCAATCATATTTTTTCCGAGCGGATGGTTAATAGCCGTTTTCCCACCAACAGCACTGTCATGCGCTAGTAACGTCGTCGGCACTTGAACGAATCGAATGCCACGCATATATGTCGCTGCGACAAAGCCTGCTAAATCTCCGACGACCCCTCCGCCAAGCGCAATGATTAATGAATCACGATCGAGACGGTTTGTTAATGCTGCTGTATGGCACGCGTAAAACTGTTCAAATGACTTCGCTTCTTCTCCACTTGGAATAATATGAGTATACACACGGTCATATGTTTGACGAAGAGCTTGTTGCACATCAGCTAAGTAAAGCGAAGCGACTGTTTCATCTGTAATGATAAGGACAGCTGTCACATGTGGACAAATACGATCAATCATGCGATCTATCATATGCAATAATTCATTCCCAATGACAACTTCATATTGTTTCGACGACGTAGCGATGTGAATGCGTTTCATCATTAAAACTCCTTTGCGTACCGGCGCATGTTTTCAACATTCTCTATAATGAGATCGATGCGATCTTGTCCAAATTGTTCGACAATGGCATTGGCAACTTCCCATGCTACAACAGCTTCCGCAACAACGCTTGCGGCTGGAACTGCGCAACTATCTGAACGTTCAATGCTTGCTGCAAACGGTTCTTTCGTTTCAATATCGACACTCATGAGCGGTTTATATAATGTCGGAATCGGCTTCATGACTCCGCGAACAACGATCGGCATGCCCGTCGTCATCCCGCCTTCAAATCCGCCAAGTCGGTTTGTTTTGCGCGTATATCCCGTTTCTTTGCTCCATATAATTTCATCGTGCACTTCGCTGCCAAAGCGACGTGCAGCTTCAAATCCGATGCCAAACTCAACGCCTTTAAAGGCATTGATGCTAACAATCGCAGCAGCGATTTTTGCATCTAACTTCCGATCATAATGAACATAGCTCCCAACGCCTACCGGAACACCTTCAACAATGACTTCAACAATTCCACCAATCGAGTCGCCTTTTTCTTTCGCTTCATCAATTGCGGCCATCATCTTTTTTTCCGCTTCCGCATCAAAACAACGAACAGGAGATTGTTCTGTCACTCGTTGCAACTCCTCAAGCGATGTATATGCGGTATTTTCCGCCTTTACCCCTCCAATTTCAACGACGTGGCTTGCGATGCGAATACCTAATTCCGATAAAATGCGCTTCGCTACCGCTCCAGCTGCTACGCGCACCGTTGTTTCACGCGCCGAGGAACGCTCTAATACGTTGCGCATATCACGATGACCATACTTGATCGCCCCGTTTAAGTCAGCATGTCCTGGACGTGGGCGCGTCACTTTTCGTTTCACTTCTTCTGTATCACTAGCGAGCGGTTCGATCCCCATAATGTTCGTCCAATGTTTCCAATCGCGATTTTCAACAACGAGCGTAATCGGAGAACCGAGCGTTTTCCCGTGACGAACACCGCTTAAAATCTTCACTTCGTCTTTTTCAATTTGCATGCGTCGTCCGCGACCATATCCTTTTTGGCGACGCGCTAAATCTTCGTTAATATGCTCCGCCAAAAGCGTCAATCCGGCCGGAACACCTTCAATAATTGTTGTTAATTGTGGACCGTGAGATTCACCAGCTGTTAAGTACCGCAATTCCCTCTCTCCCTTCATCTCTTTAAAGCGATTATGTATGAATATAGCACATTTTTTTGGTGGACGTAACCCCTTAATTGCACAGAAAGCGACCAAGTTCGGTCGCAACTACATTTTTCGATAAAAAAATGTATCTTCTACTTCAAAACCGTATGCCGCCGGATTAAAAATTTGTTCCGTGCTACCGACGAAAAATATTCCTCCAGGACGAAGAGCGCGATTAAATTTTAAGTACAACTCATGTTTTGCTTCTTCTGTGAAATAAATAAGCACGTTGCGACAAACAATTAAGTCGAAGTTCGTATCAAACGGATCGGCAAGCAAATTATGCTTTTTAAACGTGACCGTTCGTTTAATGTCATCGATAATTTTATAGTGAGACCCTTCTTTAACAAAAAATTTTTTCTTCACATCTTCTGGCACTTCTTGAAGAGAACGTTCCATATAAATGCCAAGCTTCGCGCGAGCCATGGCGTTATCATCAATGTCTGTCGCTAATACACTCACTTGCGATAATGGCATAAATTTAGACAAAATAATCGCTAACGTATATGGTTCTTCTCCTGTTGAGCAAGCGGCACTCCAAACTTTCAATCGTTTATTTTTTTCAAGAAGTTTCGGAATAATTTTTTTCTCTAGCACTTCCCATCGTTTTGCATTTCGGAAAAATTCAGATACGTTAATCGTCATACGATCTAAAAACTCATGAAACAACGCTTGATCATGATTCATTGCCCGAAAAAATTCATCAAAATTTTTAAATCCTTTCTTTTCATAAAGAGAAGTTAAGCGCCGTTTCATTTGGGCTTCTTTATATAACGCTAAATCAATACCTGTTTTTCGTTTCACGTTTGCAATAAATTGTTGATAATCACTCATTCTAAAAACTCCTCTTCCTTTTCTTTCATACATACAGTATAACGAAAATGTGAAAAAACAGGAATAAAAAAATAAAGATAGGCATGCGCCTACCTTTTTTAGTATATCCACTCGTTCATTAGCTTGTTGTAAGAAACGAGTTCTTCTTCTTTGAAAAATAGTTGAATTTCGCGCGCAGCGCTCTCTTTTGAGTCAGAGCCGTGAATGATATTTTTTCCGACAGTTAAGCCGAAATCACCGCGAATGGTGCCTGGTAACGCTTCTTGTGGGTTTGTTTTTCCCATCATTTGACGAGCTGTTGCGATAACGTTCTCACCCTCCCATACCATCGCAAATACTGGACCGGACGTAATAAATTCAACGAGCTCACCGAAAAAAGGACGCTCTTTATGTTCTGCATAATGTTGTTCAGCAAGTTCACGCGATACTTGCATCAACTTTGCACCGACAAGCTGAAAACCTTTGCGCTCAAAGCGAGCAACGATGTCACCGATGACACCGCGCTGTACCCCATCTGGTTTGACCATTAGAAATGTTCTTTCCATGACGAATTCTCCACCCCTGATACGTTATGTATTGGAATTGACTCCTCCGCAATTATACCATTTTGTATGCAAGTTAGCAATATTCGCCATGAAAACGTTTTAATTTTTCTTTTAATATTTTCGCTTTCCGATATATTTCGCAATGTTATAAAGTGCTGTCCAAGCGCGATTGCGCGGCAATTTTTGTAACGTATCAAGCGCTTTTTGCAAATAGCGATCCCCAAGCTCATACGACTTTTCGATCGCATTTGTTTGCTTAATGCGATCAATGACATTTGCCATTTCAAGATTTGTCGTATGTTCGTTTACTTTCATAATTTGTTCTTTTAATGTTCGTTCCCTCATGGCATACAAAACAGGGAGCGTTACATGACCTTGCGATAAATCGCTGCCTGCTGGCTTACCCAGTTGCTTTTCTGTCCCAATAAAATCAAGAATATCGTCTGTAATTTGAAACGACATACCGACGTAATAACCGAACCAATACAATTTTTTATGGACAGCTTCAGGCGCTCCTGCCACGACAGCGCCGAGTTGGCAACTTGCTGCAATGAGCAACGCGGTTTTTCTCTTAATTCGTTGCAAATAACGACGTAAATTTTGATCAAATCGGTATTTGTCGCTAATTTGCTCAATTTCTCCTCGACATACTTCAACAATGGTGTTTGCTAAAATGTGATGAGCGACTGGATCATCGATTTCACACATTTGCTCAAGCGCTCGGGCAAACAAATAGTCACCAACGTACATGGCAAATCGATCGCCCCATTTCGCTTGAATCGTCTCCTTTCCACGTCGCAACATCGCCCCATCAATCACATCATCATGGACAAGGGAAGCCATATGAATGAGCTCAAGAGCGACAGCTACCCGCTTCATCTTCTCAAAATGATACGTACCAAATTGTCCGCCAAGCAAAACAAACACCGGACGAATGCGCTTTCCTCCCGCTTCAAGCAAATGTAACGATGCTTCGTTGACGAGCGGATCGGACGTTTGCACCGTTATTTTTAATTGTTCTTCGATTCGGTTTAAATCTCCATTCAAAAACGAATACATCGCTTTTAGCTTCATCACTATTCACCTTAACGTCTATCAGGTTTATGTCCGAGATGCATCGCCGCCACTCCGAACGTATACGGTTTCACTTGTACGTCCACGAAACCGGCTTGACGAAACATATTTGCTAACTCGTCCATTCCCGGAAATTCACGTGCTGACTCTTGTAGCCACGAGTATTCTTCATAACTTTTTGCGAAAATCTTCCCAAAAAAAGGCATGACATAACGAAAATATGCATAGTATAATTGTCGAAAACCGATGAGCGTTGGCTGTGACGTTTCCAGACAAACGACTTTTCCGCCTGGCTTTGCTACACGATACATTTCTTTTAATACCGTCATATAATCAGGAACGTTACGCAATCCAAAGCCGATCGTCACATAGTCGAACGTATCGTCAGGAAACGGTAAACTCATCGCATTACCATGAACAAGCGTAACGTGTTGAAAACCGCGCTCTTTTACTTTTTCTTCCCCAACTTTTAACATATTGCGACTAAAATCAAGCCCATACACTTCACCACTAGGTCCAACGGCTTCGGCTAACGCGACTGTCCAATCTGCCGTTCCGCAACATACATCGAGCGCTTTCGCTCCCTTTTGTACATTCATTCGTTTCATCGTATCTTTTCGCCATGCGACATGACGTTTAAAACTAATGACTGAATTCATCCGATCGTAATGATCAGAAATTTTTTCAAATACACGATGCACACGTTCTTCTTTCGACTGTTGCATAAAAATCCCCTTCTTTCAACTGAAATCAAACGAGGAGATGAGAGAATCGCTCTTTTACTTCTTCGTGCACATGAAACGGGAGAAGATCTTGTAATTTTCGCTGACAGTGATCGATATAATCCATCAACGCTGTTGATTTCGCTCCATCACGATGAACACGTTTTAGCGCGAACAAGTAATACGCTAATTCTCCCCACTCATGAGCATGCACATGTTTCGCAAGTTGACGAAGCAAAGCGGATTCAATAACAGCGATGCAATGAAAGCGTTCAAGATCATCTGACGACAGTTGCTGCAGGCGAATTTTTTGTATATTGATCTCTTTAATCGCTTCGGCAAAGCGACGAATGAGTGAAATGTCATGTCGTCGCGCTAAAAATTCGTAGTACAATCCACTATATAGATCTCCGGCAAGCACCGTTAATTGCCTCTGTTGCATCATTTGTTGCTCATCTACTTCATCATGGGTGTCAAGGGCGAGTTGAATTAACATCATGGCAAACACGTGATCGAGTGCGATGTTTTCTTCCACTTGAGCGGAACGTAACATAGAAAGAGCAAACGATATGCGATCTTCATCTATGATGCGTGGTTGTATATAGCGATCTACATACGAATGGGCAATTGCCCGTTGAATGCGCGTCTTTACTTGTTCGATTTGCTGTTGCATATCCATGACTCATCACCCTTGCTTCCCAAAAACTCAAACTTTATTATATCATAAACCTTCTTGACGTTAACGATGATTTTTCGCATCAGACTGGATTTCGCCATGTTGCGTTTGAATAAGTGCTTTTCCACGTACTTTAATCGCTGATGTATGCTCTGTAAATTGGGCAATAAGCACTTCCCCTTGATCAAGCTTTTCAGAATGATGGAAACGCGTATCCGAACCACGCGTTAACCCGATAACATTCACTCCGTCCTCTAACGCCTTAATTACAACATAATCGCCTTGCATCATAATACCCCCCTATTTAATAAGCGCTAATATTTCCGCACGAGCTTTGTCATCTGTTTCTAGCGTTCCACGTACTGCCGTTGTAACTGTTTTAGCTCCTGGCTTTTTCACACCACGCATCGTCATGCACATATGTTCAGCCTCTACAACAACCATCACTCCATGTGGTTCGAGCGTCTCCATAATGGCGTCAGCTACGGTTGCCGTAATTCGCTCTTGTAACTGCGGGCGTCGTGCGACTGTTTCGACCGTTCTTGCTAGTTTGCTTAATCCTGTCACTTTGCCACCACGTGGAATGTATGCAACATGAGCAACACCGAAAAATGGAACGAGATGATGTTCACACATCGAATAAAATGGAATGTCTTTGACGAGGACAAGTTCTTCATGATCTTCACTAAATACCGTTTGTAAGTGTATTTTCGGATCTTCGTTTAAACCTGAAAACACTTCCGCATACATTTTTGCTACCCGCTTCGGCGTATCAAGTAAACCTTCACGATTTGGATCTTCACCGATAGCTTCTAAAATTAAGCGGACTGCCTGTTCGATTTGTTCTACATTCATTTGTTGCATCCTCCTAGCATTCAACTTCACGTAATCCGATTCTAGCATATAAAGATGAAAAAAGGCAAAAAAGAAGAGGTAGCACGCAACCGGCTACCTCTTTGGCTGTATGTAATTTCTTACTTTACAGCATCTTTTAACGCTTTCCCAGGTTTGAAAGCAGGAACTTTGCTTGCAGCAATTTCGATTTCTTCTCCTGTTTGCGGGTTGCGTCCTTTGCGCGCCGCACGCTCACGCACTTCGAAGTTACCAAAACCGATTAATTGCACTTTATCACCGTTTTTAAGCGCTTCTGTAATCGCATCAAAAACCGCATCAACTGCTTTAGATGCATCTTTTTTAGAAAGGCCGCTTGCTTCAGCTACCGCGTTGATTAATTCCGTTTTGTTCATGCCATTCACCTCCTCCCAAAGCGTATGTATTATACATTACTTTCAGTTGTTTACACTTTCTATTGTTTCTATACATTAACATGCCTTATATTAACTGATTCTTGCTCATAATTCAACATTTTTTCAGCAAAATCATGCAATTTGCCTATTATTCTCCAACGAGTCTAACATTTTCTGAATAAAGATTATCATATCGCTCTTTTTCACTGCAAGAAAAAATTTTCGTTTCAAAGCAAAAAAGACCCCAAACGGAGTCTTTTTATAATATAATGGCAATCAGTCCACCAGATCCTTCGTTAATGATGCGCTCTAACGTTTCTTTTAGTTTGTAACGGGCATTTTCAGGCATAAGCGCCAACTTTGCTTGAATGCCTTCGCGAACAATGGAACTGAGCGAGCGGCCAAAAATATCAGAATTCCAAATGGAAAGAGGATCATCTTCAAAATCTTGCATCAAATAACGGACGAGCTCTTCACTTTGTTTTTCTGTTCCAATAATTGGTGCAAACTCTGATTCCACATCGACTTTAATCATATGAATGGATGGGGCGACGGCTTTTAGTCGAACACCAAAACGAGAGCCTTGGCGAATAATTTCCGGTTCATCTAAGCTCATATCAGAAAGTGATGGAGCAGCGATACCATAACCTGTTTGTTTCACCATGCGAAGCGCATCAGCGATTTGATCGTATTCCGCCTTCGCATAAGCAAAATCTTGCATCAATTGCAGCAAATGATCTTTTCCGCGAATGTCAACACCGACAACTTCTTTTAAAATTTGATCGTACAATTCGTCCGGCGCGTATAAATCAATTTCTGCAATGCCTTGCCCCATTTCAATGCCAGCTAAACGAGCTTCATCAATAAAGTCATATTCGCTAAATTGTTGCACGACGCGGTCGACATCGCGTAATCGCTTAATATCTTTTACTGTATCGCGCACTGCATCTTGATAACTTTCACGTAACCAATGATTTTCGCGCAACACCATAACCCAGTTTGGTAAATTGACGTTCACCTCTAATACTGGAAACTCATATAATGCCTCACGGAGCACTTGATATACATCTGTTTCGCGCATTCCTTCTACACTTAATGCTAACACCGGAATATCGTATTTTTCGCTTAATTGTTGCTTTAACATTTCTGTTTCTGGATGTTGCGGACGTACTGTATTAATAATCATAATAAACGGCTTACCTACTTCTTTTAATTCGTTGACGACACGTTCTTCCGCTTCGATATAATTTTCGCGCGGAATTTCTCCAATCGAACCATCCGTTGTAATGACCACACCGATCGTTGAATGTTCTTGAATGACTTTTCTCGTGCCAATTTCGGCTGCTTCTTGAAACGGAATCGGCTCTTCATACCATGGTGTGTGAATCATACGTGGTCCGTTTTCATCTTCAAAACCTTTTGCCCCTTGGACTGTATAACCGACACAATCTACAAGACGAATATTCACTTCAAGTCCATCGTCTACTTTCACTTTTACCGCTTGATTCGGAACAAACTTCGGCTCTGTCGTCATAATTGTTTTTCCAGCTGCACTTTGTGGCAGTTCATCTTGTGCCCGCGCTTTATCTGCTTCGTTTTGAATATTCGGAATGACAACAAGTTCCATAAACTTTTTAATAAATGTCGATTTGCCTGTTCGAACAGCACCGACAACTCCTAAATAAATATCTCCGCCTGTTCGTTCAGCAATATCTTTAAAAAGATCGACCTTTTCCAACTGCCTTCCCTCCCTTATATTTGAAACATATGAGGACACTATATGCATATGTTGTTGTCCTATTTGTTTATGACTAAAAAAATCCCTTCTCTAAAATGTATTTGTTTAGAGAAGGGATCATGACTTATTTCACAAGAAAAATTGGCTCTTTTTTCTTTTCATCAATCGTATAAGGGAGGGAATAAGCAGGTACAAAAAGCGAATGCTTGACAAGCAAGTCGCGAATATCATCTCCATACCGATAGTGATGCGCTTCTGTTTGCAGTTTTTCGTATAAATCAATACGGTAATCAATATAAATTTCCCCTTTGCCATCGATGATGAGAGGAAGGTTTTTTCCGGAATACGGGCTAACGACATGGGGAGGCGCATCTAAACGAAGCTTCTTGTAATCGAGCGTAAATACACCTTTCGCCAACACGTCTTTAAATGGCGGGTAACCATGGGCGTCTTGATACATACGAATACGCAATTTTAAATCACGAATCGCCTCTGCGGCACGTAAATCGAGCAATTTCACTGTCGGATTTGTTTCGACATCAACGAGAACGTATTGGTATACGCCACCGCTTTCAAATGCATTTCCTGGCGGCTCTGCCATATATCGTGGCACAAGCATGTTGAAATCAATCGGATATTTTTGATAAATTGGCGTAGACATATCACGTGTTTTAATTGGTAGTAAGCCACCTGTCGCTTGTCGATATTCATTTACTGCTTGTTGCACACGCTCGACTTGTTCTTTATACGGAATTTGGTTTTGTGCTAATCGCTCTTGTGGATATAAACATCCAGATAACATCATCGATACGACAACGACCATTGCAGAAATTAGCCACTTTTTCATCATTCATCCATCCTTTTATTCTTGCACCGGTCCGCTAAATACGACAAATACAATAATGAGACCAGCGATAATCATACTTATGTATGCAATTGTCGCTAAAACGATTTTAATGACCTTATTTTTCACCTTATATCGACTAAAATAAATCGAAAATACAGAGACAAACATTAATCCGATTCCTGTTAATGAAATCCACATTTTTAAAAGACCCGGCGACATCTCTCTCCCTCACTTTCTATATAATGGCTGCATAAAAAAGCTGAAGTAAAGGGGGGCGTCTTTACTTCAGACGATGACTAAACATGCACCATCCATTCAAGTCTGAGAATGTTTTCATAGCATTGTATGCAATATAAATAACAAAGCGCTCTTCACATGCCCATTTCAAAGAAAATTATAGCGAAATGTTTGCCAAATCTTCAAGTTCTGACGTTTTTCCACGCGCCATCAACGAATCTACTGCACTTTTTACATCTTTTCCGTTAAATAATACATCGTAAAGTGCATTTGTAATCGGCATATCCACATTCATTTTTTTCGCTAACTGATAGGCAGCTTTTGTCGTTCGCACACCTTCAACAACCATTCCCATATTTGCTAGCACATCATCAAGCGCATATCCTTTTCCAAGCATATTTCCTGCGCGCCAGTTGCGCGAATGGACGCTTGTACATGTGACAATTAAATCACCAATTCCTGTCAACCCGGCAAACGTAAGGGGGTTGGCACCAAGCCGACTACCGAGGCGAGCCATTTCCGCAAGCCCGCGCGTCATAAGCGCTGCTTTCGCATTATCCCCGTAACCGAGCCCGTCGGTAATTCCTGCTGCTAATGCAATAATATTTTTTAATGCCCCGCCAATTTCTACTCCGATTAAATCTGGGTTTGTATATACGCGAAAATATTGGTGATTCATAAATAAATCTTGAATGCGCTCCGCTGCATCCATATTTTTCGATGATACGGTCACCGTTGTCGGATGACGTAAACTCACTTCCTCGGCGTGACTTGGACCTGATAAAACGACAACATCTTGCAACCGTTCTCCCATTTCTTCTTCAATAATTTCTGAAATACGTTTATTTGTATCTGGTTCAATACCTTTGCTAACCGAAACGACCGTAATCGGCTGTTCTATACACGCGCGAACACGCTGCAACACATCGCGAATCGCTTTTGTCGGAACAGCTAATACGACCGTTTCAATCCCTTCCAGTGCTTTGGCAAGATCTACATAACCGACAATCGTTTCAGGAAGATGAATATTCGGTAAATATTTCTCATTCATATGTTTTTCGTTAATTTCATCAATTTGTTCTTGGCGCTGTCCCCAAAGTCGAACGTCGTGTCCATTATCAGCAAGAACGATCGCCAAAGCCGTGCCCCAACTACCTGCACCTAATACTGCAACCATCTAGTCACCCCCTTAATTTTTCGGACGCGCAATGATTTTTATTGGCGTTCCTTCAAATCCGAACGTATCACGAATACGGTTTTCTAAAAATCGCTCATACGAAAAATGCATAAGTTCAGGATCGTTGACAAATACGACAAATGTCGGTGGTTTTACTGCAACTTGTGTCATGTAGTAAATTTTTAATCGTTGGCCGTTATGTGTCGGTGTCGGATTCATCGCAATTGCATCCATAAGTACTTCATTTAATACGTTCGTTTGAACGCGCATCGCATGATTTTCGCTTACCATTTGAATAACCGGTAGCAACTTGTGCAATCGTTGTTTCGTTTTGGCAGAAACGAATACGACGGGAGCATAATCAAGAAATTGAAAATGATCACGAATTTTTTTCTCGAATTCATTCATTGTCTTTTCATCTTTTTCAATCGCATCCCATTTATTTACAACGATAACAACACCACGGCCGGCTTCATGTGCATATCCAGCAATTTTTTTATCTTGTTCAATAATGCCTTCTTCGGCGTTAATGACGACAAGCACAACATCAGAACGCTCAATTGCTTTTAATGCACGCAACACACTATATTTTTCGGTACTCTCATACACTTTTCCTCTTTTGCGCATCCCCGCTGTATCAATAATGACATATTCTTGTCCGTCTCGCTTAAACGTCGTGTCGATTGCATCGCGCGTCGTTCCTGCTATATCGCTAACAATGACCCGTTCTTCTCCTAAAATTGCGTTAACAAGGGATGATTTCCCAACATTCGGGCGACCGATTAAACAAAACTTAATGACATCCGCATCGTATTCTTTCGTTTCACGCTTAGGAAAATGCGCAACGACTGCATCTAACAAATCTCCGATTCCTAATCCATGCGTACCTGAAATCGGAATCGGCTCTCCGAATCCAAGCGTATAAAAATCGTAAATGTTTTCACGCATGTCTGGATTGTCAATTTTATTTACAGCTAAAACAACTGGTTTATTCGAGCGATATAAAATTTTCGCTACTTCTTCGTCCGCTGCTGTGACACCGTCACGACCATTCGTCATAAAAATAATGACGTCCGCCTCGTCAATTGCAATTTCAGCCTGTTGACGAATTTGCGTTAATAAAGGTTCATCACCGATATCAATTCCACCGGTATCAATAATGTTAAACGTTGTATTTAACCATTCTGCGCTACTATAAATCCGGTCACGTGTCACTCCCGGCACATCTTCTACAATCGAAATACGTTCCCCAACAATACGATTAAAAATCGTCGATTTCCCAACATTTGGGCGACCAACGATCGCTACAACTGGTTTCGACATATTCTCACACTCCTTCACTAAAATTCGAAACCCGAACAAAAAAGAAGCCCTTCCACTGAAGGGGCTAGCTTTCCCATTTTATCAAAAAAATCAATGTTTCACAATAATGAGCAAATCGTCGCTTAATGCGTGAGCAATGCCGTCTAAAATCGCCTCTAAATTGGCTGCGATGCGCTGCATTTCTTCATCATTTTCACAAACGAACGTCATCCCGCCAGCCACTTTATGTGGTGACGTCGTAATGACAGCTAAAATTATTTTTTCTACAGTCATCTTAACACCTTCCCTGCTCGATTCGTTTCGGATTTCGTTGGCATGCGAATCGCATTTTCTAACGTCGGTACGTTACGAATGATCGCTTTAGCTTTTTCGACATCTTTTTCTTGAGGTAAAATGAAAATGCCGACTCGACCATCATCCAAATCGCGCTTAGCAAGTGGTACAAGCGCTGGTGTGCCGGAATCGCGATACACACCTAACGCCGTTGAAATATCATGCAAAATCGCTTGGCGCTGTCCGAGATTTGCAATGGTTGAGCGAGCGTTAAAGTTTTTCGGTTTTAAAATAAATCCCATGCCGTATCGTAAAATTTCTTCGCGCCGTGCTTCTAACCCGATATTCATCATATAAATATTGTCGACATACAATCCAGCTCCTTTAAAATGTGGCTTCACGTATTCCACTTCGACAATATCCCCAAGCCGACTACCGGACATTAGTTTGCGCGCAACGATAAATGAAATGACAGCCGCAACAAGCCCAAGCCATACGTTCCAAACTAAGTAAGCAAACGTGCTTAAAAATGATGCAAAAATAACTAAATAGTTTCTCCCTTCAAAAACGATCGCAATTCCTTCAATATACGTCTTGCCTCGCGGGACGAGTTCATATTGATCAAGCTCATTTAACGTATTTCGTTCCATGTTGCGCACATCGCGAAACTGAGAGGCAGCTAATGCTAAAAATGTAATGGCTGCAAACTCTTTTTCCATAATAGCTGGGACCGCAATCGTTCCGAGCCCAGCTGCAATAAACCCTAAAGCAATATGAATAATTTTCCCGTGTAAATAAGTCGGATATTGACGGTAGTCTGTTTTTAATAAATACAGTCTCGTTAATAAACCAATCGTTACGCCAAATAAAATCGGATACGTATATTCGTTCACGTCTTAACCTCCTTTGCCCGCTTTTGAAATCGTCCATCGATATACATAGGTAATTGTTCAAGCCATTTCCATAAAAATAAACATGCTGTTGCTAACGCCCAGCCATCTAAAAAAGAAAGGGAACCGATCAAATGAGGAAAAGAAAATTGTTTTAACACAAATGCATATAAAAAATCACCTTGACAACACCCGACTGTCAACACAAGTAAGCGATCATAAAATGAGCGATAGAAGGCAAACAATGCAAACAAAAGTGCGAAAGCTAGTAACCATCTCGCTTCAATAAACACCCAAACCGGGTCGAACAATAATAGAAAATGAAATGCGGCATACAACATGGTCAAACTTGCACTTGCGAATGCAAAATAAACGAATGTCGCTCCCTTTTGTTTCATTACGAAAAAGTAACTACCAATGAGCATAAGTATGTAAGTAAGTGAAATGTGAAACGAAAAAATCGTTACCTCATGAATAGATAGTGTAATTAACAATAAAACATATAGACAAATCGATAGGCGAACGCGATTTTTCGGGGCAAAAAATGTGTAAACAATCCATAAAAACCAGGAAATCCAATAAAAATAACCTCCTTCCACCGTCACACCTCCACTTTCCATTATGTCTTATTTTTAAAAATTTAATCTCTGCATGTAAAAAAAGAGAACGGACAAAATAAAAAACAAGGAGGGATGTAGATGGGGAAAGATCGCCAAGAGAAGAAGTTAAAGCAATCGCGTCGCGTTGAATCAGATCGTGATCCAGCGAAAAATTTTAAAGGGAGCACAAAAATAGAAGCATAAACATCTACACGTGCTAAGGGGCAAAGCGCCCCCATTTCGCCTAAAGGTCGCTCTCATCCTGCGGGCAACGGCGAAATGTCGCCATCCTTGGCTCCGCGAAGATCTCGCAAGCCCCACCGAGAAGGCTTAGCTTCCGAAAGAGGGGGCGATGTGAATCGAGCCGATGGCGCTTGGAACTGGACAACGCTCCACCTAAATTTTATATTTTCCTATCTTGTGAAAAAGGTGCCCCGTCTTTTTTTCGGGACACCTTTTTTCATGAGCGTTGACTATAACGAGTCGTGTCGACGCCGCGTTCGCGCAACCAATGATGCGTTTTTCCTGTAATAACGAGGGGCGCTTTTTGCAAATGAGCAATTGTAGGAGTGCCAAGTGCAGTCATAATGAGCGTTAAATCATCGTGCAATTGATCCACCTCTGCAATTAATGCTTCCACGCCTTGTTCAATAAGCAAGCGCAACATATAACCAGCCATTCCTACCGCCGAGGCGCCGAGCGCAATACATTTTGCGACATCAAGGGCATGTTGTACTCCTCCGCTTCCAATAATGCTTATACGCTGCACTTCGGACGCCACTTCCGCAATCGATGCTGTCGTCGTTATTCCCCATTCGTTAAAATACACAAGCTGTTTTTCACGCCGCTTATTTTCAATTTGTGCAAAATTTGTGCCTCCAAAGCCTCCGACGTCAACAGCACATACACCTACATTTTCTAACGCTCGTGCCGTCTCTTTGCTCATTCCAAATCCGACTTCTTTGACGATCACAGGCACATCGACGGCAGCAACAATTTGTTCAATGCGTGAAAGCGCTCCACAAAAATTACGATCTCCTTCAGGCATAACTAATTCCTGAACAACGTTTAAATGAATTTGAAGTGCGTTCGCCTCGATCATATCAACGGCACGCTTTGCCTCGTCAACCGTCGCTTCACTACCTAAGTTAGCAAATACAACGCCGTGCGTATTAACTTTGCGAATAATTGTAAATGATTTCCGCTCTCGTTCATCTTTTAAAGCGGCCATTTGTGAGCCAACGGCCATAGCCACGCCACATTGCTTAGCAATATAGGCGAGCTGCTCGTTAATTTTTGTCGTTTCGTCGCCTCCGCCACCTGTCATCGCATTAATGAAAATCGGCGAACGTAATGAAAGTTCGCCGATGTTTGTTTGTAGATCGATATGAGCAGTGGATATATTCGGCAAGCTATTATGCACAAATGTAATATCTTCAAACCCGTGCAAGCGACGTTGTCCTGTTGCAAGAGCGTATTCAATATGTTGTAATTTTCGTTTTGCACGTTCCACTGCGATCACCATTTTATTTTAATTTTTTTAACTGCTCTCCAATTACTTCGCCAATTTGAAATCCTGTCGTCGTTTCTGTTGAAGTTGTATATTCACGATAATCTTCTTGCACATCATCTTCAAGCAACTCTCGAATGCTTAATGATAATCGTTTCTCTTGTTCGCTGACAGCAAGAACTTTTACTTTTACGACATCGCCTTCTTTTAACACTTCATGCGGCGTGCCAATATGTTTCGTTGAAATTTGGGAAATATGAACAAGGCCTTCGACTCCTGGGAACACTTCGACAAACGCTCCGAATGGGGCTAAACGTTTGACTGTGCCTTCTAATACGTCGCCTTCTTTTATTTTTTGTTCAATGCCGTCCCAAGGAGCTGGAAGCGCAGCTTTCATTGATAAAGAGACGCGTCCGCTTTCCTCATCAATCGCAAGCACTTTCACTTTTACAACATCGCCTTCTTTTACAACGTCTGCCGGATGATCTACACGTGTATGAGCAAGTTGGGAAATATGTACGAGACCATCAATGTCGCCAATATTAACAAACACGCCAAAGTTGGTCATACGTACCACCGTTCCTTCAAGCACTTGACCGACTTGAAGCGACTGTAATACGGCTTTCTTTTTCGATAATTGTTCTTCTTCTACAACCGCACGATGTGATAAAACAACGCGATTTTTTGTACGGTCAAGCTCTACAACTTTCACAGTTAATGTACGTCCTTTATAGTCTGTGAAATCTTCGACAAAATCTTTTTCAACAAGCGAAGCCGGAATGAATGCACGGACGCCAACATCCGCCACAAGTCCACCTTTTACAATATCTTTTACAACCACATCAAACGCTTCACCATTTGCGTGTTTTCGCTCGAGATCTTCCCATGCTTTTTCTGCATCTGCAGCTTTTTTCGATAAAATAAGGGCTTCATCTTCTACTTTTTTCACTTGTGCAATCACTACATCTCCGACTGCAAGTACATCGCTTGCTTTCTCGATATGAAGGCTTGATAGCTCACTAATTGGGATAATACCAACTAGCTTGCTTCCCTCGACATCTACAAGCACTTGCTTGTCTTCTACTTTTGTTACTTGACCTTTCACTGTGTCGCCTACTTCATAGACACGCACATCAACTTGATTCATCTCTTCCATAGTGAATACCTCCTTACACTCCACACCTGCTCGACGACAGAAATATATGTTCAATGGGCGAACAACGATTTGCTCGTCCATTTGACACAAAGAAAAAACTTCCTTTTTTACTAATCTGTATTAAAACATTCATTTTGTCAAGTCACAACTATTGATGTTCATGTAAAAGTTGTTGAATATGTTCCATAATGACGGCTGTCACTTCATCGGCACTCGCTTTTCTTTCCCGCCATGGCGTGAAATCAATCGGAGCACCATATACAACTTTTAATCGCTTTCCGATCCGATAAGGTCCAACAATGGCACAAGGCACAACAACGGCTTCGCTGCGCAACGCAAAAAATCCTGCTCCGGCCAATCCTTTTCTCAATTTTCCATCTTTACTTCGTGTTCCTTCTGGAAATAATCCGAGTACTTTTTTTTCTTTCAATAAAGCTAAACCTGTTCTTAATGCCTCTCGATCGCCCATTCCGCGACGAACGGGAAACGCATGTAAGCGGGAGACAAGTTGTTTAACAATAGGTGTGCGAAACAATTCTTCTTTTGCCATAAAATGAACTGGGCGCGGACATGTAATGCCGACGACAGGCGGATCTAAGTTGCTAATATGATTGGCACAAATAATGACAGCACCTTCTTTTGGGATATGCTCTACCCCACTTACTTCAATACGGTAAAGCGGAGTAAGCACTTGTTTTACAACTGTACGGGCAAACGTGTAAAAACTCACTACCCCTCCACCCTTTCTTGAACGATGCGCATAATACGATCGACAACCTCATCAATCGATAACGATGTCGTATCAATTTCAATTGCGTCCTCTGCTTTTTTTAATGGAGCAACCGCACGTTCAGAATCAATTTGGTCACGCCGAGCAATTTCTTCTTTTAGTTGCTCGAAATCAGACGGAATACCCCTTTTTACATTTTCTTGATGGCGCCGTTTAGCTCGCTCTTCAACAGAAGCAAGCAAAAAAATTTTCACTTCAGCATGTGGCAACACGTGTGTACCGATATCGCGACCATCCATGACCACGCCACCATGTTGCCCTAACTCTCGCTGACGTTTGACCATTTCTTTGCGCACAGCTGGATGTTTCGCTACATACGATACGTTGTTTGTGACATCATTCGTTCGAATCGCTTCGGTCACATTTTCACCATTCGCAAACACAAGCTGTCCACTTGGCGATGGCTTTAATTCAATATATGTATCATGAAGTACATTCATTAATTGTTTTTCGTTATGAACATCTACTCCGCGCTGAAGAGCGCAATATGTTAAGGCGCGATACATCGCTCCTGTATCAATATAAACGTAAGATAATGCTTCTGCTAATCGTTTCGCGACCGTGCTCTTACCAGCAGCCGCCGGTCCGTCAATCGCGATCGAAAGTTTCTTTTCCATAATGCCTCCTGTGAATCAGTTTGTTTTCAACAAAAAAGCAGGAACGCCCCTGCTTTTTCTATTGTACCACACCGCTTATCGTTGGTCGAATGTTTCAATCGTTTTTAATACGGAATTTTTCATGACACCTTCGTAATGAACGACTTTTACAACATATGGCGCAATTGACGAATGAGAGACGACAAATTGAGCGATAAGCAAAAAAATAAATTGAATGATTGCTAGTTTCCATAACATTCGTTCCACTGTCTTCATTCGTTTCTCCCTCTCTGTCATGTTTATTTTATTATGGGAGAGAACGTATCGATTTATGCGTCAAACTGCTCTTTTTTTCTTAACTCAAGCTGTTTTTCAAAGCTGTAACGAATTAATGTGAGACGGTCGACATCGCTCACTTCTAAAAACTGCAAAGATGCTTTTACGACGTTTTCGTCAAATATACGAACAACGCGCGCAGGAAAACGTAAATAATGATAATCCCCTGAACGCATATGCAACACGAGCCAAATTTCAATTGTCATCCCGTGTTTTAACCCTGTTTCGCGATGTGGCAATACAATCGCTGCTCCCCCTGCGCTTATGTCGCTTGTCACTGTCGTAAATGGAGCAAACTCATCATTGAGAGGATGAACGGCAACGTCTACAATCGCTTCAACACGTACGAACTGACGACGTTGAATACGCAGAAGGTGTCGATCCCCTGGATATGACAAAATGAGCAACGGAATGTTTCGTTTTGTGCGACCTAACACTTCCGCTTCAAACGCATAAACGGCTTCATCCTCGCCGACAAAACTGACTTTTAGTTGCGTTCCGTCTAACAAAAAAGCTGTGCGATTTGTGCTCATATCAATTGGGTAATCAATGTAAATTTTTCCTTCCTCTATTTCAGCTACTTTACACTTATACTTCTCCATTTGTTCGCTATATTTTGGTTCAAGCGTTAACGGTACCCCAATTTTAATCAATGTGTAAATCCCCCTTGCTAAAAACATTTCCGTCTTTCCATTTGGTATATGAAAAATACACCTCATAGCATTTTCAATTTGACAATAACATGATACCATCAAAATGAAAAGAAAAGAATTGGGAACGAGGAAGAATTTATGTGGGCTATTATTTCTGCGGGCATTGCTCCCGGACTAGCGTTGCTCAGTTATTTTTATTTGAGAGACGAATACGAAACCGAACCGCTATCACTCGTTTTGCGCATGTTTTTATATGGTGCATTTTTAGTCTTTCCGCTTATGTTTATCCAGCACGTATTAAAAATTGAACATATGTTACCAAACCCTTTTGTTGAAGCGTTTTTATCAACAAGTTTATTGGAAGAGTTTTTTAAATGGTTTATATTTTACTATGCCATTTATGATCATCGGGAATTTAACGAACCGTATGATGGCATTGTTTATGGAGTAAGTGTATCACTCGGGTTCGCTACGCTTGAAAATATTTTATATTTATTTGCGAACGGGGTGGAATTTGCAGTTACTCGTGCGCTTTTACCTGTGTCAAGCCATGCATTGTTTGGTGTCATCATGGGTTTTTATTTAGGAAAAGCAAAATTTGGGTTACCTAAAAAACAAAGAAATTATGTATGGTTTTCTTTCCTTCTCCCATTTTTATTTCATGGCATATATGACTATATTTTATTAACACAAGAACGTTGGATATACTACATGCTTCCATTTATGATTTTTTTATGGTGGCTCGCTTTACGAAAAGTCAAACTTGCAAAAGGAATGACGATAGAGATCGCACGATCATCAAGCCAGGCGTAACGCTTGGCTTTTTATTATGTCATTTTGCTTTTCCTATGTATAAAAACGTCATTGTGACAAAAAATAGCGTTAAAAGGTATTGTTTACACATCAAGGGAGGAGTCACAATGCGCAAATGGTTCATTTGTTTATTTTTGATTTTTTCGTTTAGTTATACATCGCAGGCGCATGCATTTTCTAAACAAGTCATTCAACGCGGAGCTGTCGGTGATGATGTCATTGAACTACAAGCAAGATTGCAATATCTCGGCTTTTATAGAGGGAAAATTGATGGGGTATTTGGTTGGCGAACATATTGGGCGTTACGCAACTTTCAATACAAATTTAAATTGCCTGTAGACGGTTTAGCCGGAGAAACGACAAAGCAAAAATTAGTGCGGGCCTCAAAATATTACAAATCGTTTGTTCATAGCAATTTACGAAAAGGAAACACGTTTACTCATTACGGTGGCATCCCATTAAGCAAACAAGTCAAGGTACGTCAAACGAAAGCCAAAAATCAAGCAACTGCAACGAGAACAACAAATAAACAAGCAAACAAAACGGCAAGTCCTCAGCAAACAGCTGTAAAACGTGTAAAAACGGCTGCAGTAAATGTACCAAATGGCTTTTCTCAAAATGATATACAACTGATGGCGAACGCTGTGCATGGTGAAGCGCGGGGTGAACCGTATATCGGCCAAGTAGCTGTTGCAGCAGTCATTTTAAATCGTATCAATAGTCCTTCGTTTCCAAACACAGTAGCTGGCGTCATTTTTGAACCAGGAGCGTTTACAGCTGTCGCGGACGGACAAATTTGGCTCACCCCAAATGAAACGTCTCGCAAGGCGGTACTTGATGCGTTAAACGGATGGGATCCATCTAGTGGAGCGCTATATTATTTCAATCCAAACACAGCGACAAACGGATGGATTTGGAGTCGTCCGCAAATTAAACAAATTGGAAAACATATTTTTTGTAAATAGGAGGGGAGTTTTTTGCTACGAATTTTACTCATTGCCGTTCTATCGATTGGCATTGCTGGCACAGCATATTGGGGTTATCGAGAACACCAACAAAAAAATGCGATTTTGATTCATGCGGAAAACAACTATCAACGTGCATTTCACGATTTAACGTATCAAATTGACTTGCTTCACGATCAAATTGGAACAACGCTTGCGATGAACTCCCGTCAATCTTTGTCACCAGCGCTTGCGGAAGTATGGCGTCTTGCCTCGGAAGCGCACGCAACTGTTGGGCAGCTCCCTCTTTCTCTTTTACCTTTTAACAAAACAGAAGAGTTTTTGTCTAATATTGGTTCATTTAGCTACCGCGCGGCGATTCGGGATTTGGATAAACAACCGTTAAATAGTGAAGAATATAAAACATTACAACAACTATATAAAAAGTCTGCCGATATTCAACAAGAGTTGCGAAACGTGCAACATCTCGTATTAGAAAACAACTTGCGGTGGATGGATGTTGAGCTGGCACTCGCGACAAACAACCGTCCAAATGACAACACAATTATTGATGGGTTTAAAACGGTAGAAAAAAACGTTCAATCTTATAACGAAACCGATTTCGGCCCTTCGTTTACAAACGTTGAAAAGCGAACAAAAGGGTTTGAACATATTTCTGGAAAAAAGATTACGAAAGAAGAAGCAAAACAAATTGCAAAAACATTTCTTGGGCTAGAAGGAAATGAGGAAATACAAGTTGTTCATAGCGGAGAAGGAGCGAGTGACGCGTTTTATAGTGTGACGATTAAAAATCCAAAAACAAAGAGTGAGACGTATATGGATATTACCGAAAAAGGGGGATATCCGATTTGGGTTATTGAAAATCGCCCGGTTAACAAACAAAACATCAGTTTAAATGACGCAACGATACGCGGGCTTCGCTTTTTAAAACAACATAAATTTAACAACTTCGAACTGTACGAAAGTACGCAGTATGATCATGTCGCTGTGCTCACGTTCGTTACAGCACAAAACGGTGTTCGTATTTATCCTGAATCAATTAAAATGAAAATCGCACTAGATGATGGAAACATTATTGGTTTTTCCGCTCGCGACTACTTATCGTCAAAACGTGAACGAACCATTCCAAAACCAGCGATTTCGATTGAACAAGCACGCAAAAAAATGAATCCGAATGTCACCATTATGGAAGAAAGAAAAGCGATTATTATGAACAATGTAAATCAAGAAGTACTTTGCTATGAATTTTTAGGAACGCTCGGGGACGACACATACCGCATTTTCATTAATGCACAAAATGGAATCGAAGAAAAAGTAGAAAAACTTCAAAATCCTGAACCTATATATGGTGAAATATAAGGGGCTAGCAATCAGCCCCTTTTTTCTGTCGTTTCGATGATGGCGTCACGCATAATAGTGATCATCACTTCTAGTTGTTCAAATGTACTAGCTAACGGTGGCATAAAGACGATGACATCCCCGAGCGGACGTGTTAACATCCCTTTTTCTCTCATCGTTAGCGTAGTTTTATATCCCATACGTTCGGCCCATGGATACGGTTCGTGTGTCTGGCGATCACGCACAAGTTCGATGCCACACATGAGTCCAAGTTGGCGCACATCACCAACATGCTCGAGCTCAGTAAACGATGCAAGTTGTTCGGCAACAAACGCCGCCTTTTTTTCTACTTGTTCTATCAGTCGCTCACGCTCAAAAATTTCTATGTTCGCTAAAGCAGCCGCACAACCGAGCTGGTTCCCTGTATAAGAATGTCCATGGAAAAACGTTTTAAACTCTGTATAATCGCCATAAAACGCTTCATAAATCGTTTCAGTTGTCAATGTAGCAGCAATTGGCAAATAACCGCCAGTAATACCTTTTGCAACCGTCATAATATCAGGTTTCACATCTTCATGCTCAATCGCAAATCGCTTTCCTGTTCGTCCAAAGCCCGTAGCTACTTCATCGACAATCAATAAAATGTTATATTTCCGACATAATTGCTCTACTCCTTTTAAATACCCTGTTGGCATTACATGCATGCCACCTGCTCCTTGAATCATCCCTTCAACAATCATCGCTGCAATTTCTTCATGATGTTCGGCAAATATTTTTTGTAATGCCTCTAACGCTTCATCGCGCACAATGTTCGGATCGTTGCTTGGATGACGATAGACAAGCGGAAATGGGGCTTTATAGCTCGTAAACATAAGCGGTTCATATACGGTATGAAAAATGTCGATGGCTCCGACGCTAATGGCACCAACTGTGTCTCCGTGATAGCCGTTTGTCAACGTGACAAATTTTTGTTTTTTATCTTTCCCGATATTCCGCCAATATTGAAAAGCGATTTTTAGCGCAATCTCTACCGCTTCTGCTCCACTATCCGAATAAAACACGCGCGTTAAATGATTTGGCGTCCATTCGATTAATTTTTCAGCTAATGCAATAGCAGGAACATTCGCTGCACCTAAAAGCGTCGAATGAGCAATTCGTTCAAGTTGAGTCCGAATCGCATCGTCAATTTCTTTTTTTCGATGACCATGAACGTTTAACCAAAGGGATGAATATCCGTCATAATATGTTTTTCCGTTCACATCTGTCAAAAAAATACCTTCACCGCTTTCAATGACGAGTGGATGTTGCTCATAATCTTTCATTTGTGTAAATGGTAACCATAAATATGTTTTACTTTTTTCAATCCACTCGTTCATTGCCACCATTCCTTTCGCCATACAATTTCACCTCGTAAAAAGTTCGTCATATGCGGAATTTCACCAATCACTGGAATATTTGTCATCGCTTCAATCATTCGTATGTTCTCTTGTTCAATTTCATTTTTTGGTGTAGAAAAGCCGTTCATGATAATGCCAGCTATTTGTAAACCAAATGATTTTGCATATTGTACGGTTAACACCGTATGGTTAATCGTTCCGACACTCGCTCGAGCAACAATAATGATCGGAAGAGATAACAACTGAGCTAAATGAGCAACAAGAAACGATTCGTCAACGAGCGGAACGGCAATTCCTCCTGCACCTTCGACAAGTACAAAATCATGCGTTTGTTGTAGCCTTCTCATATGTAACAAAATACGATCTGGTTCTATTGTGACCCCATCAATTTTTGCAGCAAGATGTGGCGAGCAAGGAGTTTTTAGTAAATATGTACATCCATCTTCATCAGCCACATTGATCACTTTTCGATACATGTCCACATCAGGCGCAACCCATTTTCCATCTCGCCATTGCGCTCCGCTTTGCACAGGCTTATAAGCCGTTGCACGTATACGTTTATCGGTAAGAGTACGCAACATGCAAGCGGTAACAAATGTTTTTCCGACATCTGTGTCTGTCCCTGTAATGAAAAAACCTTTCATAATGTTCCTCTCCCTTTTATTTGTTAACTTTTATTTTATTATAGTTAACAATATAAAACAACAAAAAAAATGCCCGAGCGTTACTCGGACACTTTTTTCTCCCTTTTTGCAATACATGCAGCAATGAAGTCGCCATGGAAACGACCGTTTTCAATAAAAATTTCATTGGCGTTATTTCCAGCCGCAATAACCCCGGCAATAAAAATACCTTCTACATTTGTTTCCATCGTTTCCGGGTTGTACATTGGTCGCCCTGTCTCAGCATCAATGTTAACACCCATTTTCTGTAAGAAATCGTGGTCAGGATGATATCCCGTCATCGCAAAAACGAAATCATTTTTTATTTTCTTTTCTTCACCATTTACTGTATAAATGACCGCATCTTCTGTAATTTCTTTCACATGAGCATTAAATTCCATCGTAATGACACCTTGACGCACAAGCGAGTCAAACTCAGGTAAAATCCACGGTTTAATGCTGGAAGAATATTGTGAACCGCGATACAAAACGGTGACGCGCGCCCCTGCTTTTACAAGTTCTAACGCTGCATCAACACTTGAGTTTTTTCCCCCAATGACGACACAATCTGTATTGTAGTATGGATGGGCTTCTTTAAAATAATGAGTCACTTTCGGCAAATGCTCTCCAGGTACATTCATATAGTTTGGATTGTCATAATACCCTGTTGCAATAATGACGTATGTCGCTTCGTACGTATCTTTACTTGTCTCCACAATAAACGTTCCATTGGCTTGTTTCGTCACGCGCTCTACTTTTTCAAACGAATGAACACGAATATTTTTCCGCGTCACAACTTCTCGGTAATAAGCGAGGGCTTGATTGCGCTTCGGCTTGCGATTTTCTGTAATAAACGGTACACCACCAATTTCTAAACGATCACTCGAACTAAAAAATGTTTGATGTGTCGGATAATGATATATTGAATTGACGATATTTCCTTTTTCGATAACAAGCGGTGAAAAGTTTGCGTTTTGCAAAGCAATCGCAGCTGCTAATCCGCACGGTCCTCCACCGACAATAATCATTTGTTCTTTTTTCACTTGACGCTCACCTCAATAAAAAATCTCCTATCATACAATGATAGGAGATTTTTTGCGTTCGTGCAAACATTAAATCCAACCGCGGAAACGGCACGCTTCCGCCATTTTACGCACACCGACCATATAAGCTGCTAAGCGCATATCGACGCGACGTGTTTGAGCAGTTTCATATACGTTATTAAACGCTTTCACCATCACTTTTTCAAGTTTTTCTTCCACTTCTTCTTCCGTCCAGTAATATCCTTGATTGTTTTGCACCCATTCGAAGTAAGAGACCGTTACACCACCAGCGCTTGCTAAAACGTCAGGAACGATCAAAATGCCACGCTCCGTTAAAATTTCTGTCGCTTCTAATGTCGTTGGACCGTTTGCCGCTTCGACAACGATTTTCGCTTTAATGTTGTGCGCATTTTCTTCTGTAATTTGGTTTTCAATCGCAGCTGGCACTAAAATGTCGCACTCTAATTCAAGCAACTCTTTGTTCGTAATTGTATTTTTAAACAGCTTCGTCACTGTACCAAAGCTGTCGCGACGATCTAATAAGTAATCAATATCAAGACCATTTGGATCGTATAAACCGCCGTATGCATCAGAAATGCCAATGACTTTCGCTCCAGCATCATGCATAAACTTCGCCAAATAACTTCCCGCGTTACCGAATCCTTGCACAACAACACGCGCGCCTTTTAAGTCGATGCCGCGCTTTTTAGCCGCTTCGCGAATACAAATTGTAACACCTTTAGCTGTTGCCGTTTCACGACCGTGTGAACCACCGAGTACAAGCGGCTTTCCTGTAATGAATCCCGGCGAGTTAAATTCGTCAATACGGCTATATTCATCCATCATCCACGCCATAATTTGCGAATTTGTAAACACATCAGGCGCAGGAATATCTTTTGTTGGACCGACAATTTGGCTAATGGCGCGAACGTAACCGCGACTTAGTCTCTCTAACTCACGGAATGACATCGTACGCGGATCGCATACAATTCCGCCTTTTCCACCGCCATACGGTAAATCAACAATCCCACATTTTAAACTCATCCAAATAGAAAGTGCTTTCACTTCACGTTCTGTCACATTCGGGTGAAAGCGAATACCCCCTTTAGTTGGACCGACCGCATCGTTATGCTGTGCACGGTAGCCAGTAAACACTTTTACTGAGCCATCATCCATGCGCACCGGAATTTTCACCGTTAACATGCGCAACGGCTCTTTCAACAGCTCATACACCTCTTCAGGATATCCGAGCTTTTCAAGTGCTCTATGTATGACGATTTGCGTTGCTCGTAGGACATCATGTTTTTCTTCGTTGGTATGCTTTTCGGCTACCATTTGTAAACCTCCCATAACCTTTTGTAAAATATTGTCCGCCTTTCATGTCATAGTATACACCTTCTATGCGCATATGCAAAGAAGTTTTTATTGATTTTTTGTAATCGTTTTCAAAAAAAAACGATCATTCACATGACAATACGAAAGCGATATAATGAACATACGATAGAAAGGGGCGAAAAAGATGAAAAAACGAATTTTATTTTGTTTTGCACATCCTGATGATGAGACGTTTACGGTTGGAGGATTGCTTGCCTCATTAGCGAAGCGTGAGGATGTCGAAACGATCGTATATAGTGCGACGCTTGGCGATGCTGGAAAATGCGGAAATCCGCCAGTTTGTACAAAGGAACAACTCCCTCACGTGCGTAAAAAAGAATTACAACAAGCGACAACTATTTTAGGTGTTGATTACGTCGTTACCGATACATATCCCGACGGAAAACTAACCGAATATGAAACACAACTTGTTGATTCGATTCGTCTCATAATTGAACAATATAAACCGACCGTTGTCGTCACTTTTCCGCCACATGGTATTTCTGGACATCGAGACCATCAAGCGATTCAGCGAGCCACCTATCAAGCAGTAACATCAATGGATCATATTGTCGAACAGTTGTATTACGTGACTGTCGTTGGTCGTTCGAACCGTTACGGTGACCCAATCGAAAACATTGATATCGTCTTTACGTTTACAGATGAAGAAGCAAAAAAAGTGCGCGAAGCTTTGCTTGCGCACCGCACGCAACATTTATCTGTCGAGCGCGTGTTCCCGACTATTCATCATGACTCGTTTCATAAGTTTCAAAATCGTGAATACTTTATACGTGCATGGTCAAAAGAAAGTGAGCCACCATATCCGTTTTAAAAAATAACCTTCGCGCATGGGCGAAGGTTATTTTTGTACAAAGTATTTATATAGTTGGGCGATCGCTTCGTTGGCGATCAATTTTTTGCCGTACTCTTCGACACGATAAATCGTCAATGTGGATGGGCTGCCGTATTCAGCCAAAATAGCAACAAAGTCATCTGTCGGAATAACGGATTCAGCAAAATGTAAATAAAAGCGTCCTTCATAACTGTAAAGCGAGCCGCCATGACAACCGAGCGAATAAAGACGTGTTGCTAATTGAATGACATCTTCAAACGTTTGAAATTCGAAAAATATATCATCGCTTTCATCTAGCGTTACTTGCATTTCAATATAATCGTCGCTAAACTCGTCTTCCTCATCTGTCATCTCACCTTCGCTCGTTACGATCACGACCATGCCCTGTGCCGGTAAAGAGTACACTTCAACAGCGACCGACCCGTTAATTTCAAAGCCGAGCTCCTCACTTGCTTCCTCAATCATATCACGAAATAGTTCATGCACTTTAAACGTGTCTTTCCATAAATCTTCTTTCGTTAAACCGCGCTCGACTAGATCATCAAATGTGAGGAATATTTTAATTTTATTGTAGTTTAAGCGTTCAAGCCGCATAAACATCCCTCCTTACCTACACAGACTTTACTGTTAGCATATGACGAACGTGTAAAAATGTTCGTCATATTACTAATGAGTTTACATCGTTTTCTCCCTTTTAGACAAGTATTTTTCATTCGATTTTAACCATTCATCCCATTGCTCTTTTGACTGTCCGAGAAGATGATCGCGATACTTATTTTTCACTGGTTCGTCCATCTCATCAAACGCCCGTCCCCCAATTCCAATACGAATATGTGGATATGTTTGTTTCAATTGATCGACAAGTTGTAGTGTCGCTCGTACATTTTGTTGTAACGTGCAAGATAAAAAGAGGTATGAGGGTTTCACTTCATGAATAACAATCGGTAAATCTTGTTGTTGAATGCTTGCCCCTAAATAAATGGTTTCATAACCTCTTCTGCGCAAATATAAAGTAAAAATAAGTAATCCAAGTTCATGCCATTCATTTGGCCCGCAAACAGAAATCGTTTTCGGAAGCAAGCGATTCACTGGAATCATAGAAAAGGCCATACCAAGTCGTGAGCGTAAAAAGGCGGAAGCGAAATGTTCATGTGCGCTCGTAATTTTTTCATTTTCCCATAAGTCCCCGATCTTTACAAGAAGTGGACTTAATATGTCAAGTGCAACTTTTTCAACCGTATATAAACTGAACGCCTCGTTTAACAATTCATGTGCTGTCCACTCTTCAAATGATAAAAGGGCTTGCAATAACCGTTCGCGAAGCGCAGTGACATGATCTTCTGCTTGTATATGCATTTCTGACGGTCGCTGTTCTAACAGCGAAATGGCTTGGCTAATTGTAAACCCTTGATTTACTTTATCAACGAGCCATTTTAATATTTGTACTTGCTCTTCTGTATATAGACGGTGCCCTGCTTCATTGCGCGGTGGGGCAATAATTTGATAGCGGCGCTCCCACGCCCGCAACGTCCCGGGTTGAATCCCTAGCATGTTTGAGACCGCCTTCACATTATATTTTCCTTCTTGTGTTGACATACAAAATCCTCCATATCTCGCGTCATTCTGTCAACATTATAGCGGATGTGAAGGAAGTGTGTAAAATTTGTATAGGTTTTGCTTAACTTTTTTCATGTTTTAATTCAATGAGATGCGTCTCTGCGCGTGCACCTAAACGAAGTGGGAGCGTCGTCGTCCCATATCCGTTGCTAACAAGCAACATCGTTCCATTTATATTTTGCAAACATCCTTTCTCATATAAGCCAAACGGTCCGAGACGAATTTGTCCACCATGCGTATGTCCACTTAAGACGAGATCAATTTGATGTTGTGGCATGATTTTTTCAATAATGCGTGGATCATGACTAACGAGAATGCGAAACGTTGTATGCTCTGCATCGCTTAACGCAAGATCGAGCCGATCTCGCCTTTTATTCATATCATCAACACCGAGCAAAGCGATGCAATCACCTCGCTCACTTTCAAATGTAACCGCTGTATTATCTAATATTTTCACACCGCTTTCAAGTAGTAGTGCGTCTAACTCATGGTAATCTACTTCATAGTCATTATTTCCCCAAACAAAATAAACAGGACCGAGCTGTTTTAACAATTCAATATTTCGTTTGACACGTGAAAATGGGACCCCTTTTTCAGTTAAATCGCCGCCGATAATGACAAGATCGACTTTTCCTTTTAATGAATCAATAAACGTTTCAGATATACGTCGACGATGAATATCTGAAATAAAAAAAAGACGAAAGCGAGAAAAGCTTTCTGGAAACGTTGGAAATGATAATGAATGAAAAACTACTCGATGACGATGCGCTTCGATCCACATGTATATCATAAATGCAACAAAAGCTACGATAATATACACCATATTAACTTTCCCTCTCTTTGTATACGTTCATTGACATCATACCATATGCAAAAGAAAAGAGAAAAAAAATTATCGTTTTTTTCACATCAATCATCGACAATATAAAAAATGTGAGCAATACGCTATACGAAAGAAATTGCTCTTTTCGGTTCGTTGTTTCCTTTCGCCACGCTTGTAACGTATGCCAAGTCGCTGAGCGAATTAAAATCGCATTAGAAATAAAACCAATAAAAAAACTAACAAGCGCAAAAAATGTTTTCAGTGGATCGAAAATGATATCCGTTAAAAACACTTCCAACACGAACGGATCTACCGTTGGCGTCCAAGCGATCATAAAATATCCACATAACAATCCAACAATAAAAAGAAACCACATGTTGCTCCCTCCCTTTTTCAACATATGAAGCGAGAGAGTTTGTGGTCACTTATTTTCATGGTAAAGCGAAATATCGTACGTTTTTTTCATCCATTCATAAAGAACGTGCCTTTTCTCCCACGCCCGCTCTTGAAGCAATTCGTTACTTTTCTGAATGAATTCACAACGGAGTGCATGGAAGTCTTGCTCCGCTTTTTCGCTTTTCTTTTTATAAAAAAAGGCGAGCCAAGCGAGCGAGCCAACGAATACAGCGAACCAAAAGGTATGTTCATCATCAATGAGTGCCATCATCATTCGTTCTATGGATGGACGATGCGGAATAACGATCGTCTGATACATATATAATCCAAATAAAGCAAGTGAAAGCAAAAACAAAATGAATGATAGTTGCATTCTTTTTTTCATGTCATTCCATTCTTTTTTATGCATCATGACTCGCTTTAAAATCACTTCTGTTACTTCGTCTAATTCAATCGGAAAAATCATAACCACCCCTACCGATCATGTTTTACTACGATTGTATGTCCATCGGTGAGGCAGTATACCTTATTTTCCATTCATATTCGGGATTTTTAATACTTGGCCTTTTTGTAGCTTCATGCTCGTTAAATGATTCCATTCTTTAATGAGATCCATTCCTTTTTCATTTCCATAATATTTCATCGCAATACTATATAATGTTTCATTTTCTTGTACCGTATGATACGTAAAGGATGACTCTGTCTCATTCGACTCCTGTTCCACTTCTTTTGCTTCGTTTTCAAGCGGCTGTTGTGGCTTATGTTCTTTTTGTTGATCGACATCAACAGTCTCATAGCTTTCATTATCAATCGTCACGACTTGGATCGGTCGTTTTTCAACTAAGTGGTATATGCTATAAATGGAAATAGGTAATAAAGCAAAAAAGAGCGCAAGAATGCGAATGAGCGGATGTTTGATTTTCCATTTCGTTTTTTTCTTTTTATGCACTTCGCTACGGGGTGGCAACTGAAGTTCATCATTTTCTAGCCGCTTCCCGATACTTTCCATCTTCTTGCGCAAGTTTTCTGCTTGATCTTCACGCATCATTTGTCACCTCTTTTGTGCAATATCGGATGTGTAACGCTAAAATAAAATCTATAAGAAAATGAGCAAAAATCGTTACCCATAAATTATTTGTCCATTCATATATAAGCCCAATCCAAAAACTCAAACTAACAACAGCAACGAGGAGAAGCCATTTTCGCCAATAGCGAATGTGCAATAAAGCAAAAATGACGCTTGCGAAAAATAAGCCAACGTGTGTTTGAATGACACCGCGAAACAACAGCTCTTCACAAAATGCAATGACCATAGTCATCAGAAAAATGCTCGGTACCGAACGGGAACGAAATAATTTTTCATTAATTCCACCATCATCATACCATTGTTCAGGAGCATACTGAATAAGTAAAAAATCGACAAAAAGGACGAGCGCCGCACAACCGCTACCGTATAATAGTATTTCCCGTATATCCCACTGCCACATCGAAAAAAATGTCACAGGCGTAAATAAAAATAGACTGAATATGACAGCAACAAGAAAAATAAGCGCTTGTGTTATATATAGATGATATACAATTTCTCGGTCGTTCATTTGACTTGCTATTTCCATTTGTTTTTTAATCATTTGTTCCCCACCTTTATGGCAAACATTGAACAAAGCTCTTCATGCCAAGACCGAAGCTGTATTTGTTGAATGCGTTCGATAGTGGCATCTGTATGTATATGGGCGCCACATTGGTCGCAACAACGTTCGTTTTTAAGCGGCTGTTGTTCAAAATACGAAAGAAGCGAACGTCGACGACATGTGTGCCCGGTTACCCATCGTTGCATAAATATCCATTTTGTCAGTTTTTCTTTTTTTCTTTGTTCCATGCGGGCATATAGTTGCTTCGCTAATGTGTGGATATGCTCCTGTTTGTCCATTTGTTCAAGCCAATATAAAAGTAGACGTTGTTGTACATCTGTCAGCCCTGTTTCTTTCTGCCCATGACGTAAAGCGTGTAGCGCATAAACGATTTGTTCCATCGTCGGAAATTCCATGTCGATTATCGTTTGTCCCACTTGTTCATCTCCTGGTGCATACAATAATATCGCGATGCTTTCGTTTCCATCGCGCCCGGCTCGCCCAACTTCTTGCCAATATGCTTCTGGTTGTGTCGGCAAATGAAAATGGATGACAAAGCGAACGTTCGGTTTATCGATCCCCATTCCAAACGCATTTGTACAACAAATGACGTCTAACTGATCATAAACGAACTGTTGTTGAATAAGTAGTCGCTGTTCACCATCCATGCCTCCATGATAGTAGCTTACACGATGATCCTCACGAAGCACCTCGGATAATGTTTCTGCCCATTGCCGACTAGCGACGTACACAATTCCAGGTTTCGGCAATATCGCAACGAGATGTTTTAACATCGTGATTTTTTCTTCTAGCGTACGAACATATTGAACGCATAAACAAATGTTTGTGCGATCAAGTGGATACACGTGTTGTTTGACATGATCCAGACGAAGCGTTGTCACGATATCATCAATGACTTGGCGTGTAGCGGTTGCCGTTAGTGCTAAACAAGGCGGATTGCCAAGCGTCTCGCGAAGAAGACCTAGCTTCAAAAAATCAGGGCGAAAATCGTGTCCCCATTGTGAAATACAATGCGCCTCATCTACAACAAACAGCGAAATGTTTATACGTGTTAGCGCTTCAATGAGTAACGGAGATTGTAAAACTTCAGGAGAAGCATAAATAAAACGATACGATGCCAACTCACGCAACACGTCTTTTTTTTCGCGATAAGAAAGGAAACGATTGAGGGCTACCACACGTTTTTCACCACGATTTCTCAGTTGTTGTACTTGATCTTCCATAAGTGAAACAAGCGGGGAAATAATCAACACACTGCCGTCTAACATATAACCCGGGAGCTGATAACAAAGCGATTTTCCTCCACCGGTCGGAAGCATAGCAACACAATTTTGTCCATTCAACACATCTTCAATAATTTCCCTTTGTCCTATGCGAAACGAATCGTAACCAAATCGTTCCTTTAATATGTCAAGCATCTTCTCTCTCCCACCTTGCTAGCGCGAGCCGAATTTCGAAATAAGAAACGTCTGGTAACAATTCTTTTATCGCCCGCAATTTTTTCGTCTTTAATTGACGTGCTTGTTGAATAATGCGCTTGCGTTTATTTTCCTCCAAAAATGGTGTCGACACAAACGTTGGAATATACGTGGCAATTTCTACAATATGATCTTCAATCGTTCCTTTTCTCAACCCGCGCAGCTGTGCAATTTGTTCAAGTGAATAACCTTCCTTTAGCAATTCCCACGTTTTTTGAGCTGAACTTGTCAATTGTGAACGTTTTCGTTCACGTAACGAATATAAAAGCGGAAATTTTTCCGTTTCTTTCTCTGTCATTTCAAGCATAAAATGAAGGACGTTTTGAAACGATAACAAAACCGCCACATCTTCCTCATTTATGGCATAAGCAATTTGTTCGTTCGTCCATCCGATGCGTTCATGGCTTGTTAACCGCCAAACGAAAATGTTAGCATCTTTTTCTTCCACATAACTAAGTAGCTCGTACATTTCTTCATATAATGAACGAGCGAGCGTTTTTATATGTGTATGTTGAAACAGCCACCGTTTCACGAACGATTGAATGTGTTCATCGCGATGTATAGGCTCAAATGACGTACGATGAATGATGTTTGAGATCGTTTGAATGAGTAAAGAGAGCCTTTTCCAAAACAAAGAAGATTCATTCATATATTTCCATCCATCAATATAAGGAGGAAGGATAAAGTGTCGAAGTTTCTCTTTTCCACTTGCAGTTGTGCAATATATATGTTCATCGACTCGAGAAATAAATCCGTCCGCCTCTAATGCTCGTGCGACATCAAATAAACGAGAACGATCAATCGGTACCGTCCCAAATAAACGGCTAACGTCATACCATTTACTATCTTGTAACGTCTGTGCTGTTTTTTTTCCATTGAGTAAATGATCGATCGCAGCGAGCGATCGTTCTCCACGAAACCGATCGATACAAAATAAAACAATATGTTGTAACATGCGACATTCACTCCATTTTCCCTTTCATTTTACCAGATTAAGCGAGGGGATGTGAGGGAAAACTACGTACTGATAAGCATTTTCATTGGAGTTTTTTATTGAAAAGTTACCGCAACACATTTATTATAAAAGTGTGAGGAATACGTTTCCAACGTTTCATATGAAGCGATTGGTTCCATATAATTAAGGAGGGTCATTGTATGCCAAAGTACACGATTGTTGACAAAGAAACATGTATTGCCTGTGGTGCATGTGGAGCGGCTGCACCAGACATTTACGATTACGATGATGAAGGTATCGCTTACGTTACGCTAGACGACAACCAAGGCATTGTTGAAGTGCCAGACGTACTTATTGATGATATGATGGATGCGTTTGAAGGCTGTCCAACAGACTCAATCAAAGTAGCGGACGAGCCATTTGACGGCGATCCAAACAAATTCGAATAAAAAACATCTAAGGGTAAGGGCAAACTTCATACGAAGCTTGCCCTTTTCTTTCGTTCAGTCATTGTCACTACTTGTCCGATCGACTATAATAAAAAAGTATACATAATAAAAAGGAGGAATTTGGCATGGCGTTTGAAAACAAAGTTGTTGAAGCGTTTATTGAAATTCCAACAGGTAGTCAAAACAAATATGAATATGACAAAGAGCGTGGCGTATTTAAACTCGATCGTGTCTTATATTCACCAATGTTTTATCCTGCAGAATATGGCTATTTAGAAAATACACTCGCATTAGATGGCGACCCGCTTGATATTTTAGTTATCGTGACAAATCCAACATTCCCTGGCTGCGTCATCGAAACACGTGTACTCGGCTACTTAAACATGGTAGACGGTGGCGAAGAAGATGCAAAGTTAATCGGCGTTCCTGTCGATGATCCGCGTTTTGCTGATGTGCGCACGCTTGAAGATCTTCCGCAACATAAACTTAAAGAAATCGCTCATTTCTTTGAACGTTATAAAGACTTAGAAGGAAAGAAAACAGAAATTGGTACGTGGGAAGGTCCAGAAGCAGCTGCGAAACTTATTGATGAATGCATCGCTCGTTACAATGAGCAAAAATAAATACATTCCATGTTTTAAGCTGGCTTTGAGCCAGCTTTTCGTCTTTTTTCCGAACATTTGTATATAAAAACGTTTTCATTTGTATGACCTTGCCGAAAGTTATTGACATGCGTATACGGTTATGTTAAATTATCAGAAATTTAAAAACTAATAGTTTGAAAGGAGCGGATATTTATGGTTCGCATTTTAGTAGCTGATGCGATGAGTGAAGAAGGTCTTGCCCCACTTCTTGCTGATCCAACGATTGAAGTCGTACAAAAAAAAGTAGTTGATGTAGAAGATGAGCTTGATCAATTTGATGCGTTACTCGTTCGTAGCGCAACAAAAGTAACCGAACAATTACTCCAAAAAATGAAAAATTTAAAAATTGTTGGACGCGCTGGAGTTGGTGTGGACAATATTGATGTTGATGCAGCTACACGATACGGTGTCGTCGTCATTAACGCCCCAAATGGCAATACGATTTCAACAGCGGAACATACATTTGCGATGATGGCTTCATTAGTGCGTCGTATTCCACAAGCGCATATCTCGGTCAAATCACGTGAATGGAATCGTTCCGCTTTCGTTGGTGTCGAGTTATTTGGAAAACATTTAGGTATTATCGGCTTTGGTCGCATTGGTTCTGAAGTAGCGAAACGGGCGCGAGCATTCGGTATGCATGTTCATGTGTACGATCCATTTTTAACGAAAGCACGAGCAGAAAAAATTGGTGTCGACGTTTGCACGCTTGATGAGTTGCTTGCACAAGCGGATATCATTACCGTACATACACCGCTAACAAAAGAAACAAAAGGGCTTCTCGGTCCGAAAAACTTAGCAAAAACGAAAAAAGGTGTGTATTTAATTAACTGCGCCCGCGGTGGAATTATCGACGAACAAGCGCTCATTTCGTTTTTAGAAAATGGACACGTGGCAGGCGTTGCGCTCGATGTATTTGAACAAGAGCCTCCAGGAGATCATCCACTTCTTTCTTTTGATAACGTCATCGTCACTCCACATCTCGGGGCATCAACAGTCGAAGCGCAAGTGAATGTAGCGACACAAGTAGCTCAAGAAGTATTAACATTTTTACAAGGAAAACCTGTCACATCGTCCATTAACTTGCCGACACTTTCAAAAGATGTATACGAAAAAATTCAAGCTTTTTATACATTAGCTCGAAAAATGGGCATTGTAGCTTCGCAATATATGAGCGAACCCGTTCAAGAAATTGCGATTACGTATTCAGGTTCTGTTGCAGATTTAGAAACAACATTTATTACACGTAGTTTGCTCGCTGGATTTTTAAAACCTCGCGTTGCGTCAACCGTCAACGAAGTGAACGCAGCGATGATCGCCAAAGAACGCGGTATCGCCTTTAGCGAAAAATTTTCAGCAAACGGAAACGACTACAACAATAGCATTACATTAACAGTATATGGTGAAAACAAAACGTTTACGATGAAAGGAACGCATATCGCTCACTATGGTGATCGTATCGTTCACTTTAACGGTTTTGCGATCGACTTTGCTCCAGAAGGACATTTGTTGTACATTCAACATCATGACAAGCCAGGAATGATCGGAAAAGTCGGAAACATTTTAGGTGACCATCAAGTAAACATCGCAACGATGCAAGTTGGTCGCCAAGAAGTTGGTGGAAAGGCGATTATGATGCTTTCGCTCGATAAACCGCTTGATGATACACTCGTTGAAACACTCGAACAAATTAGCGATATTGATGTTGTGAAAAAATTAGAAGTATAAAAGGTTCAGCCGCATGGCTGAACCTTTTCTTATCCAAGTGGAACGGCTTTTCGTTCCCCTTTACAAAACGTCATAATTTCCTTGTAACCGACTGTTTTAGCAAGAGCGATCGCTTTGTCATAATCGGCACCGACATCTTGTGGTACGTGTGCATCGGATGATAGCACGATGGGAATGCCTTTGTCATAGCACATTTGTAATAGACGAGGATCAGGATATAGTTCACCAACCGGTTTACGCAAACCTGCCGTACTAATTTCAACGCACGTTTTAGAATTCGCTAACGCTGTTGTTGCACGATCGTACTGTTCAAACAAAAACTCTTCGTCTTCTGGCACATATTTAAAAATTTTCACTAAATCTAAATGACCGATAATGTCAAATAAGTTCGACTCAGCTAACGTGACAACTTGATCGAAATATTTTCGATATGTATCGTATATATCACGACGATCCCACTCTTTCCGAAACTCGGCTAAATCAATGCCAAAATCATCAACCCAATGAATCGAACCGATGACATAATCAAAATCGTAGGCGCGAATAAATTGTGCCATTTCTTCATGTTTGCCTGGCGTATAGTCCATTTCGATCGACATTTTCACATCAATTCCAGCATCCCACGCTTCGTGAAATAAACGAACGTAGTCAGCCATGTCATAATAACGACGTTCTTCAATCCATGGATTCGATAAAATATTTTTCGTTTGATAAAAATGATACGCATGTTCCGAAATACCGAAATGTTCAATTCCTTTTCGTGCAGCTTCGTCGGTAAATTGCTTTAAATAATCGAGCGTTAACGTGCCGCGCTCTAAATGATTATGGTAATCTGTTAACATTTTTTTCTCCCCCTTTCGTATTGTTTTTCATTATATAGCACATGTCTCTCTTTTTCTAGTTGTTTAAGCCAACAAGAAACAATAAATGAATGCATGCTGCCATGCCAACAACAACAAGCACGCGTTTCATCATATCTTCCATCGTTTATTCCCTCCCGTTCACCGATGACCATATATGTTGTATGCAAAAAAATGAACGGTTAGAACGATAGAACATAACATTTTACAATTCATTTACAATCGGATAAAAAAGTGTTTGCGCCAGTGATTGTAGTAACGGTGCGTTCTTTCGATGATAACTTACGAGCACACATGTCGCTGGACCAGCAGAAGCATGTAGTGGAAGGGGGCAATGAATCGATTTATCCCCATGAATGAGCTTCCACTCATGCCATATTCCTTTTGAACCGATTGGGATCATTTCATACACCCCATCTATGTGCAACAACATACGAAATAAAGAAAGCGGAATCATGCGGTCCTTTTTATGCATAACCGCTTCGCCAACGAGTGGCTCACCGATCACTGCCCAGCACGCATCAGTTGGTGTCACGTTTATTCTCTTTTCTGTTTTCCCTACCGTTCCGACAGCAACAAATCCAACAGCGGATTGCATAAGCGGTATGTTTGACTCGCTACTCCCTGTTACAGAAAGCGATAACTGTAACTCTGCCATCGTTTGTTCAACGCCTGTGACAAGTGCACCCCATGAACGATCATCGACAAAGTTTTGTAGTATAAAAGCATTAGGTGTTGCCCCAATGCTTAGGAGTTCCATGAGCGCAACGCGAGCTCCGTAATAACCAACAACGTCATATGGTACATGAACAACATCATATTGCTTTAATCCAATCCCACCCGAACAATCCGTTGCAAAGACGAGCTCATGTTGTTCGTCAAGCGGCACACATAATACATCACGCATGCTGCTCCCCCCTGACACGTTGTAACGCTTTTGAAACAACAATAGCAATCGCCAAATTGACTGCCGTTGCTAACGCAAGAGAAGGGACAATAGATAAAACAAATGCTGGACTAATAATCCATATAAATGGCAACGGTGCAATAAATGCGTTGCCTATAAAAAAACATATATAACTGTAAATGAGCCAACCTCTTTTTATGAGTAAGCCGACAACATACAAAAGCGTAGCCATTTCACACGCTACAAGCAGATGAAATGGCCCGAGCGGAAAACCGCCAAACAACGCAGATACAATATGACCGACACTAGCAATGAGCGCAGCCGCCGTCGGACCGAGTAAAAAGGCCGCTACAACCGCAGGGGCGCTATCGAGCGCAATGCTGCCAATTGTAAATGGGATTTTTATAAGCGAACCGATGACTGATAAACTAATAAACATAACAAGCAACGTCAGACGCCGCATCATCATTCTCCCTTCTTTTCTTCTTTATCACGAAACACGATCGCACTCCGTTCATATTCTACGTCTTTCACTTGCAAGCGAGCGTTGACAACGCGCGCAACTGCAAATAAATAGTCTGATAAACGGTTAATATATTGCAAAACGACTTTGTTCATTTGTTCTTGTTTCATTAACGCCACGACACAACGTTCCGCCCTCCGCGTTACTGTACGTGCCATATGTAACGCAGCTGCCTGCGGTGACCCTCCCGGCAAAATAAACCGTTCTAGCGGTGGCGCTTGTTGAATATATGCATCAATCCGTTCCTCTAAAAACGTCACCATATCTTCTTTCACTTTGTACGGCATTTTTTCACTAACGATCGCTAAGTCGCCTCCACAATCAAACAGCTCATGTTGAATGCGCTGTAGTTCTTGATAAATATCGCGAAATTTCTCATCTTGCAATAACGTCATCGCCCAACCGATGACTGAATTTGCTTCATCAATCGTTCCGTATGCTTCCACACGCATATGGTTTTTATCAACTCGTCCACCAACTAAACTCGTTTGCCCTTGATCTCCTGTTTTCGTGTACAATTTCATAGTCAATCACCCCTATTTTATTTGTTCATGCATACCACACCATATGTAATCCACACGGTTACATATGCGCGCAAGCTGTTGATACGTCCAGCCTACCACATCTCGCCACGCTCGTTCATGCGCATCAATTGGCACAATTCCTTGACTAATATCACAGCCAATCCAAATGACCGTCCGTCTCCCCTCTTTTTCCCATCTTTCCCACGCATACATATACGACATGATTGCTTCTTTTTCACGTGTTGTATAAGGAAAGAAATATTCGCGAATCCATTGCTCAATTCCTTCAAGCACAACAATAGTGGCATGTTCATGACCGTTTGGAAATGAAAACGGCTGTTCATATGCACAATGCCAAACGTGTGGCGTATGCGTTAATGAATAATATGCGTTTACCCATTTTCGTTTTCCTTGAAACGCACCGCCGCTAACGAAATGCATCGCTTTCTCTCCCTCCATCGTTCTTTCGTATTATAAAGTGTCACTCCTTCGCCAAAAGAGACGTGCCATTCCCAAAACGGACGTACGTCTGGTGCGTACTGTGATAACACATAACGAATCACTCCGCCATGCGTCACAACAACAACATGCGACACCGACCGACGAACAACATCGTCAATCGCTTGTTCCACCCGTGCTTCAAAATCGGTAAACGTCTCTCCGTTTGGAGGCGCATAACGAAATGGATCGCCGAGCCAGTAGCGATACGCTTCAACCGTTTGCAATTGTTCATATGTTTTTCCTTCAAAATCGCCAAAATGGAGTTCACGCCAACGATACGAACATTCAATAACAACATCTCGGAATAAAAGCTGTGCCGTTTGTCGACAACGAAGCAAATCACTTGCCATAACGATGTCCGCTTCAAGCTGATGCGACACATTCGGTTGTTTGACAATCGGCACATTCGTCCAACCGATATATTGCTTCGCTTCATTTTCTTTCGTTACAAAATGACGAATGTATGTAATAGCCAAATGATGAGCCATAAAAAGGTTTCGCTCCCTTCAATGAACGCGCCAAGCACGTCGCCTGTTATCCCACCAAACTGCTTCACTACAAACGCGCGTGCGACAACATAAAATAACACCAATGCTATAAATAACACGATCGTTTCACGCGATAAGAAAGCAATGAGCCCGTACATGATGATAGCCGGCACATATTGGTAATCGACATATTGACGAAATGCAGCTGCCATGCCTGTTTGTTTCGCCAGCGGTGTTGTCAATAAAAGCACTGTCATTCCAAGGCGAGAAAATAACGGAATACAAAAAAGAGAAAACAATGACATATGTGCGACCGTTTCAAATATGAAAACGAAGCGAAAGCCAAGCAAAAATAAAATCGATAACACCGCAAACGCCCCAACGCGCGAGTCGCTCATAATGTCAAGGCGGCGTTTTCGATCACGATATGAAAAATACGCATCGCTACAATCCATCCACCCGTCCGCATGCAGTCCCCCTGACAGAAAGATAGAGGAAAATAGGAATGAAAACGATAAGACGAGCAAAGAAACGTGATTAAACAATAGCTCATGTTGGGCAACAAGAAACGTGCCGATGATTGCACCGACGAACGGAAATGAAAGGACAGCTCCGCGCGCTGTTCGTTCGTTCCATTCCACTTGCATACGAATAGGAAACACAGTTAAAAACTGTATCGCTAAGATCACTCCGCGCCACATGGCCATCTTCCTTTCTTTACAATCGGCAAACCGTAACGCATCAACATGGCTACATCACTGAATGAAACAATGTGTTGGTGCAATAAACCGAGTCCGCGCATATATGCATACGTTCCTTGTTCATGAGGTATACCATCATAAAATATTTCGTTACTTACAACTATACATGCTTTCGCTTGATCGCCCAATTTTTTGATTTGTTGCACGATGCGCGGTGCTTTCTCCTCTATATGCCATCGCTCATCACGAAACAGCTCATTAGCCCACAAATTTGTTAAACAATCAAGCAATACGATATGACGGTTAGAAAAAATAGGAATGATCTGATCGAGATCATACGGCTGTTCCCACGTTTGCCAACGATCATATTTTCGCTGTTGTTGATGATGAATGATACGCGCTTCCATTTCTTCATCTGTCCGCACCGCTGTGGCGATATAATGAAGCGAATCACCCGCTTCTGCTATCTTTTTCGCGCATTGTTCCGCCAATGAAGATTTTCCACTACGTACACCACCGCTAATAAATATGATCATGTCTTCCACCTTCTTAAACAAGAAAGAAGGCAATCATTTTCTTCTTTCGTTCGAATGGCTAAACGAACATATTTACCATCAAGCCCTTGAAAATTAAACGTATGACGAGCGACAATGCCATGTTGTAAAAGAAATGGGAATAGCGTCATCGTCTCATCATGCAACATATAAAAATTGACGACAGATGGTGTATATATATAGCCGAGTTCTGTAAATTGCGAAAATAATCGCTTCTGCTCCGATGCAATATACGCTTTTGTTCGTTCCACAAATGCACCGTCTTTTAATAATTGTTTCGCCATTTGTTGAGCAATCGTATTAACGCTCCACGGCGGCTGTTTCTTCATTAACTTGTTTACAACATGTTCGTGTGCGAGCACATAACCGAGTCGCACACCTGCTAGTCGATACATTTTCGTTAACGATCGCAATACAATTAAACGATCAAACGTACGCAAAAATGGAGAAACAGCATAACCGTCAAGCCAAAAGTCGTAAAACGCTTCATCAACAATAATATATACTCCTTCATCATTTGCCGCTCTCAACAAAGCATACATCGTTTCTTTTGACCATACCGTGCCCGTTGGATTGTTCGGATGGCAAACGAATAGAGCGTGTAAAGACGGCAAACGCTCGATCACTTGGTCAATTGGTGGGTGCCAATGTTTATCTAACATAAAAGACTGAACAGTACAACCGTACGCTTCACATGCCTGACGATATTCTGAAAACGTTGGCTCGATAATACCGATATGTTTTCCTGCAAATTGTTCAGCAAGCAAATAAATGCACTCGGCAGCACCATTTCCAACAAAGACGTTTGACGGCATGACATGTTCTCGTTCGGCAATGATCGTGCGAAGCGCCTCACTTCGCTCTTCTGGATACTCACTCATCCAACGAAACCATTGTTTTTTGTTTAGCATATATTCGTCTGGGAGCGAAAGCGGATTTACATTTACACTAAAATCGATATATTCGCTTGGCATATTCATTTTCATCGCTTCATATAAACGATGCGGATTAGCTCCATGTACAGGCAAATGCAAGCAAGCTCCCCCCAATCGTAAAAGCAACTGTCGTTCGTTTCATTATCGCCACAGCTTGTTCAATATGCGCGGACGCAAGTGGAACAGACGGATCACCAATCGTCGGACGAATCGATACGACACCTTTGTATGTATTCACCCCACCAAGTTGAATGCCTAATAATGCGGCCACCGCTGCCTCGCACCATCCGCTGTTTGGACTTGGATGGTTGTTGGCATCACGAAATAATAATGTCCATGCCCGCTTGTTAGCACGATGGACAAGAAGCATAACAAACGCTGTTAATCTTGCAGGAATGTAATTGAGTACATCATCTAAGCGAGCAGACGCCCAGCCGAATTGGACATATCGTTCGCTTTTATAGCCAAGCATTGAATCGCACGTATTCACAGCACGATACAACATCGCCAAAGCCCCACCGCCAAGAAAAGCATAAAAAAGGGGCGCTGTCACTCCATCGCTCGTATTTTCCGCTACCGTTTCCACACATGCACGCACGATTCCATCTTCTTGTAACATCTCTGTATCACGCCCGACAATCATCGCCACGTTTTTTCTCGCTTCCTCCATGTCACCTCTTTTTAGTGGCTCAAGCACGCTGTATGCGGCTTTTGCTAAGCTTGTCGGAGCAATAGAAACAAAAATGATCATCGCTTCGATAAACATGCCAACTAAAAAAGAAAACCGATACGCAACAGTAATGACACTATAGCTCACGACAAGCGTAAGCGTACAAACGACAAAAAGCGTGAGTAACCCTTTTCCTTTTCGCCATTTTCCTTTATTCAAGCGACGATCCATATACGTAATCACTTGTCCGATCCAACAAACAGGATGAAAGCGATGAGGATCAGCGAATATGCGGTCAAGCAAAAGCGCAAGTAATATAGCCCACACGTGCGCCACCGATTCTCACCCCTTTCGTTCATTATAGCGATCGATTGCCATTTGTGTAGCTTCATAGACGAAACGAGCAAGCTGTTTGCCGATCGGTGTAATCGTTCCTGCATATTCATAATATGTACCTTGTTGTGATGCAGCAATGGCAGTACAATCTGTTGATGTGCCTGTTGCGATTGTATTTGTTTGTGTATCAACGACTTGTTTATCGTACAGAGCCTTTGTTTTTGCTTCTGTTACAGTCATTAACGCTTGCACAAACGCTGCTTCCGATAAATGGGCATCAATAAAAACAAACGTATTAATTGTCCCAGGAGAAGCGATCACATCCGTTCGACGCCACGCATTCGCGCTATCAACGGCATTTCCCACCCCAGCAGTTACCGCAACAAAAAGGCGAACAGGTTCATAAGCGGATGTAAACACAACATCTCTTACATCAACCGCTGTCATCATCCCAACGGTCCATTGCTCATCAAAACCTTGTTGTCGCAAAAATTCAATCATCTCTTGTGCAGCATCGTCACAACGGTAGTCCAGTGAAACATGGCGATTTACAAAAGTCGTTGCCCAACGCGTGCCACCGCCAACGATGGCCGAAGAAAGCACTTTAAACGGTTTTATTGTTTCAATGACAACCATCGTTTCATGTTGTGTGACGTGCCATGGCACATCGTCAATCGGTTGTTCTAAAAACGGAACGAACGTTACAAGCGGTTTCGGTAATACAGGATGTTCATGTCGTTTCATACATGTATCAAATACGCTCTCAATCATGGACTCGTTCAACAACTCTCTCGGTGTTCCACACGCAACTGCCTTTCCATCTCGCAAAAAAAGAAGACGATCGCAATATAGCGATGCGATATTTATATCATGAAAAATAGCAACAACCGTAAGCTTCGATTGCTTTAATAAATTTAACAACTTGAACTGTTGCGCCACATCCATATGGTTCGTTGGTTCATCTAGTAATAATACGCGCGGTTGTTGTGCTAACGCACGTGCAAGCGCCGCTCGTTGACGTTCTCCGCCGCTTAATTGCTCTAGGAAAACATGTTGTTTATGCGCTAATGTCACACAACGAAGTGCTTCATCAACAACTTGATCATCTTCCTCCGTCCATTTAGGAAAAAGAGTAGATTGGTAAGGATAGCGTCCAAGCTCAACCATTTCTTTGACTGTATATCCAAACGAAACGTCTATATGTTGAGGCAACGCAGCAATAAGTTTAGCATATTGTTTCGGTTTATACGTTTCAATATGTCGTCCGCAAACAACAATATTTCCTCGCTGTAACGGCAGTTCTCGACTTAACAGTTTCATTAACGTCGTTTTTCCGCTTCCGTTCGGCCCTAAAATACCAAAAAACTCCCCTTCATGAACGGTAAATGAAATATGGTGTAATACTTGCTTTTCCCCATATTGATACGAAACGTCCTTCACATCAATCATGTTCATCCCGTCTTCCGTTTTAAACTTTTAAATAACAACATCGCAAATAACGGTGCTCCAATCAACGATGTAATGACTCCGATCGGCAATTCCCGCGGTGCAACAATCGTTCGCGCCACGACATCTGCTAATACTAAAAATGCGCCACCATATAAAAAAGAAAGCGGCAACAACTTTCGATGATTCGCTCCACAAATCAAACGAGTCATATGCGGAATGACTAGTCCGACAAAGCCGATCGTTCCCGATACAGCTACCGCTGCGCCTGTAAGTAGTGAGGCACTAAGTAAAATGAATAGCTTTTTTTGTAATACATGTACACCAATGTTTGCAGCTGCTCGCTCTCCAAATGAAAAGGCGTTTAACTCGCGAATATGTACAAATAAGCCGAGGCAGCCGATGATAAAAAACGGTACAAATAAAGAAACATATGGCCAGCCGCGCATCGCGACACTTCCCATTAACCAACTGATAACTTGACGCAATTCCTCACCGCTAAAGGCAACCATAAGTGAAATAACCGAGCCGAAAAACGCATTCATGATAATACCGATTAAAACAATTGTTTCAATTCCCATATTGCGTTCAGCAAGCCGAGCAAATAACAAAACAAACAATAACGTCACGAGCGCAAACGTAATGCTCACAATCGGTAACGTAAAACGACCGAGAAACGACAGATGAAGCTGAAAAAAGAAAACGATGACCGCTCCAACAGCTGCACCAGATGATACACCGATCGTATACGGATCAGCTAAAACGTTTTTCAAAAGACCTTGAAACGCTACCCCTGCAAGTGCTAGTGCAGCGCCAACTAAAAAAGCGAGCACAACTCGTGGTAAGCGAATAGAAACAATAATTTGCGAAATAGCCGCGGGAACATTTGTTGATGTATGAAACGTATGATGCAACAACGTTTCCCATATAGAAGAAAAGGGAATCGATTGTGATCCAATCGATATCCCTAATAATAATGCAACGATCGCAATGATTGATGCAGTAATGTAATTATTTAAAAATGTCTGGATAAACGACTTTGGCAATTTCTTCGACCCCTTCAACTAAACGTGGCCCTGGACGAGAAACTAAATCAGAATTGACATCGTATACTCGTTTATTTTTAATCGCAGTAACTTCTTTCCATGCCGGACGAGCGAGCACTTGCTCGACAGCGTTTGGCGTATAATAGCCATACGTCGTAATAATGACGTCTGGATTTAATGCCACCGCATCTTCTTCAGTAAACATCGGCCATCCTTCTTGATCACCTGCTGCGTTTTTCGCGTGAATGATCGTTAACATTTCATCCATAAATGTTCCTTTTCCTGCTGTATAAATTTCTGGTGCAGGAGAAACTTCGACCCAAACTGTCGCTTCCTCTTTTACTTCTTTCGCTTTTTCAGCAATCGCATCAATTTTTTGTTTCATTTGCTGCACAACATCCGCTGCTTCTTTCGCTTTCCCTGTCGCTTTCCCGATGAGCTCAATGGACGCATATACGTCGTTGAACGACGTCGCATTTGGCACGACAATGACCGTAATGCCTGCATCTTTTAACTGCTTTAACCCTTCTTCAGCATTGTGGGCACTAGATGCATGCGCAAGCACAACGTCTGGTTGAAGCGAAATTATTTTTTCGACATTAAACTCCATACCACCAATTTTTTCTTTGTTTTTCACATCTTCTGGATAGTTATCAAAATCGCTGACACCGACAATTTTGTCACCAAGCCCTAACGCGTATGCAATTTCTGTATTGCTCGGAATGAGTGAAACGATTTTTGTCGGTTCTTTTTCAATCGTGACATCACCAACCGCATCTTTGACGGTAACTGGAAAAGCAACTTCCTCTGTTTTCGTCTCTTGTTTTGTTTCTTTCGCTGGCTCTGCGTTACTGTTGCACGCTGCTAATCCGAGCGTCAACACGAGTGCCAAAAGCCACATGTACTGTTTCCATTTTTTCATGATTTTACCCCCTTTTATGTATAAAAATAAAAAGCTCACTCCAAATGGAATGAGCTGGAAACAACAAAAGATAATAACTCCTCTTGTCGTTTCGCTATCTCACTCCCCGAAGACGCGAATGACGATGCAAAAAGGCAGGTCTACTGACTTATGCGTCATCCTACTTTGAAGCCTTCCCATACGAATCGTACAGTGGCATATTTCATTTCGTCAGCACTTACAGTTGCGGGGACAGTTCTGGACTTGCACCAGATTCCCTATTAAGTCTACTAGGTCGCCCGTTCGACACCTTTTTGCAACGGATGTATGTAATTGTCGAACAATTTTTACGTTTCTATCATAACGAAAAATATGATGAATAGCAACAAATTTTTTCTATTTTAATGGCAATGCAAATGTAAATGTCGTTCCTTCTCCGAGTTTGCTATGAACAGTAATTGTTCCTTTATGCGCTTCGACGATGTTTTTCGCAATCGCAAGACCTAATCCCGTACCAGATCGACCGCGCGTACGCGCTTTATCCGCTTTATAAAAACGCTCAAATACAAACGGTAAATCTTCTTCTGGAATACCTGTACCAGAATCTTGTACGGAAATGCGTACGACTTCTTCATCCGCAGCGACAATGACACGCACTTCCCCACCGTCGTCTGTATGACGAAGAGCGTTATCAATTAAATTCGTCATCACTTGTTCAATACGATCGGGATCGAACGAAACAATGGGCTCGTTGTTCATGTCAACAAGCAAACGAACCCCTTTTTCTTTCGCTAACCCTTGAAATTTATGAATGATACGTTCAATATACGGTCGAAGGGACACTTGCTCGTGATGAAGCGTTAAATGGCCGGCTTCCATGCGCGCTAAATCAAGCAAATCATTGACGAGGCGTCCCATGCGCAACGATTCATCATAAATGACTTTTGCTAATTCTTTTTTCTCTTCATCTGTCGCTGCAATATCATCGACAATTGCTTCGCTATATCCTTGTAACATCGCAATCGGCGTGCGCAATTCATGAGAGACATTGGCGATAAAATCTTTGCGTAACTTATCTAATCGTCGTTCTTCCGTCATATCGCGAAGCACCGCAACCGCTCCGCGAATCATTTTGCCGTTGTATAACGGCGTCATGACAATGACCCAATTGCGACCTTGTAACGCCATTTCTATCGCTTGTTCCTTCTCTTCCGTTACCGCTTTCTTAAACAATTCATTCACTTGCGGAGGAAGTGGCGATAAATCGTCGCGCTGTCCTTGTTCGTAATACCACGCTTGTAAAAATCTATCAGCAGGCGGATTTGTAATGAGCACTTCGCCATTTCGATTGAGCGTGATAACACCATCTGCCATGCTACTTAAAATGCTTGCTAATTGCTCTTTTTCTTGGTTTAACGCATTAATATGAAATTGCAGTTGCCGACCCATTTGATTAAATGCCATCGCAAGTTCCCCGATTTCGTCATGGGTGACGATCGGCACTTTAGAATCAAATTTTCCACGTGCGATTTCAAATGCCACTTGCCTCATTTTTCGAAGCGGTGCTGTAATGCGTGTAGACAAGAAAAATGCGAACACCGTCGTTAGTACAATCGCAATAAATGCCGCAAGAAAAATAAATTTCGTCGTTTGTTTTGTCGTTTCTTCTACTGCTTTTAACGATTGATACACGAAAACAGCACCGTTTCCATTAGATGTTTGAAGCGGGACGCCGACAATAAATAGCTCGTTATATTCATTGTTTCGCATCGTTTGATTTGGCATCAGCGTTCGTTTTACCACTCTTTTCCCATTAAAAACACGCGATAACTGCCTATCTTGCTGAATAAACGAAAGTGGCAAATCAGCAAGCTTTTCATTCGGCGAATACCAATAATGACGATCATCGATAATAATCATAAGCTTTGATACGTCATCAACCATCGTCCATGCAATGGAGCGTGCAAATTGTTCATCATGTTCCGCCACGACACGAGCCACTTTTACTGCTTGTTGGGTTAGTTGATCTCCTGTCTTTTCTAAATAATATTTTTCAAAAAAACCAAGTAACAAAACCGTTAAAATAAAAAGGACGAAAGCAACAAGCAACAAAATGGTCAGCCATAGTTTTCCAACTACACTACGCCATAACGCCATCATTCATTCACGACCTCAAATTTATATCCGACACCCCAAACGGTGACGATCATTTTAGCCGCAGCAGGCGACACTTTATTTAGTTTTTCGCGCAATCGTTTGACATGCGTATCAACTGTGCGTAAGTCACCAAAAAATTCGTAATGCCATACTTCTTTTAACAACTGTTCACGATCAAACACTTTATCTGGCGATTTCGCTAAAAAGTGAAGCAATTCATACTCTTTCGGAGTTAAGCTTACTTCATGTCCGTCCGCTGTGACACGATGGGCATCATGATCAATTGTTAAATGTGGGAAAACAAGCACATCTCGTGCAGTCGTATCCGTCGGTACATATGGAGAGTTGGCGGTACGACGAAGCAACGCTTTAACACGGAGCACCACTTCACGTGGACTGAACGGTTTTACAATATAATCGTCCGTTCCTGCTTCAAATCCTTGCACGCGGTTTGCTTCTTCTCCTTTTGCTGTTAACATAATGACAGGCGTTGCTTTTTTCTCCCGTAGCTGTTTACATACTTCAATGCCATCTTTTCCTGGTAACATAAGATCCAGTAAAATTAAATCATAATCATTTTCAAGCGCTAAAACTAGCGCATCTTCGCCGTTTTCCGCCTCATCAATGACATATTGCTCACGTTCTAAATACATGCGAAGCAAGCGACGAATCCGTTCTTCATCATCAACAACTAAAATTTTAATTTCCTTCTCCATGATGTCATACCTCCTCATTCACTATTGTACAAAACCGGTAAACTTTTTTCTACTTCTCATAAGAAAAGCGCCTTCGCAATGAAGGCGTTTTTTAAGATCCAGCATATGAGTGTAAGCCAGCAATAACTAAGTTAACAGCTACTAGGTTAAACATAATGATCGCAAATCCGATGACCGCAAGCCATGCGGAACGCTCACCATGCCATCCTTTTGATAAACGCAAATGTAAAAACGCGGCATAAAACAACCATGTAATAAGCGCCCATACTTCTTTCGGGTCCCAGCCCCAAAAACGTGTCCATGCAATTTGTGCCCAAATCATCGCAAAAATAAGAGCACCGAGCGTAAATACCGGAAATCCAATGGCTACAGAACGATATCCGATCTCATCAACCAAGTCTAAATTAACGTTTTTCACAAGCGGCTGTAGCGCGGCTGCGATGCGCTTCCGTAAAACGAGGCGAAGCAAACCGTATAGGCCAAGACCTGCAAATAAAGACCAAATTACCGTATTTAACTTGCGCGCATTAATGATCGCTGGCATGTCAATAAGCGGTGTCATGCGTCCTTCTGTTTTTAACACACCTTCGTGCGGTCCGACAAGTGCTGGCATATGATATACCATTTCATCTTGCTTACCGTTTTTATCGATCCATTCAAACGCTGCTTCGTAGCCAGCGGCACGAAACGACGTTGTCACAATAACGAAACCAAGCGTACTAATTAAGAAAAACAACACGAACTCGAGCCAAAACGTGCGCTTACTCGGTTTCGATTGATCGACAACGCGAATTAAATAAATTAATCCTGCTACAAAACTAATCGCTAAAATCGCTTCTCCAGCTGCCGCTGTCGTCACATGAATATGCAACCAATCACTTTGTAACGCTGGAATGAGCGGGGAAATTTCCCGTGGAAACATGCTCGCATAAGCAATCACTAAAATAGCAATCGGTAAAGTGAATAAGCCAAGTAAACTTGTTTTATAAATAAAATAAATGACGATAAACGCTCCAACAAGCATCATGCCGAAAAATGTCGTAAACTCAAATAAATTGCTGACAGGTGCATGCCCAGCGGCAATCCATCGTGTAATAAAATAACCGAGTTGTGCAATAAATCCAATGATCGTGACAACGATCCCAATCGTTGCCCAACGATCTACCCCGTCTTTCTTTTTGACGCGAATGGCACCGCCAAAGAAAAGTGTCGCAATTAAATAAAGAACAAATGCTATATATAGTAATGTACTGCTTAGTTGAACCACAATGTTCCCCCCTATGACCGCTTGTCCGCTTGATCAATCGGCATGACAAACGGCGTATCGTTAAATATTCCTTCAAGCTCTTTTTTCAATCCAAACCAGTTTTTATTCGTATGTGCGGCAATAAGCACTTCTTCATCAATCCGGCGAATCCATAAGCGGCGGTGATTCCAATACATCCCTTGAATAAGACCGATCATAAAAATCGCGCCGCCAACCCCTAAAATCCAAAGTGTAAAATCGCGACGCACCGTCAGCGCCGATACGTTTCGTGTTTCAATACCGGCAAACGACATCTTATATTTATTGTCACCAAGCGGTTCAATCGTTTGACGAATGGCGGTGAAACTCACTTCCCCTTTTGGACGATCAGGGGCAAACATTTTAAATACAAACGCTGGATTGTTTGGCACTTTCGAGCGCGTATTCGGATTTCCATTTTCATCAAAATAAAAATCTGGAAAATAGCTTAATAGTTGTACTTTATAGCCGTTACCGAGGTCATACTCTTTTTCAGGTTGAATTAAGTCAATGGTAATCGTGCCAAATGATTTGTTCGTTTGTTTATCTGTCAAATGAAATGACATATTTTTCAATTCATCTAACTTAAAGTCTACTTGATATAATGCATAATGATCGTGTTTTAACGGTTCGTTGACACGAATCGAAAAACTTTTTATTTTTTTGAGCTTCGGCTCTTCGCCAGCAACGACGGGACCAACACGTTCGTATAATACAACGTCCGTTTGATAGTTTTTCGCCATCATCCCGCTACCGACACGGTCAATCGCTGGTTGAAAAGCTTCCTTCTCTTTTTCTTTCTCATATACTTCAAAAATAAACTTTTTATTTTCTAAAAAATATTTTCCTTTTGTTCCTGGAATTTCTTTTATTTCCCCTTCGCGAATCCACATGTTTTCATCCACATACATTCCGGGAACGAATCGAAGCATCGCACCGATTAAAAAAATGATGAGACCAATGTGATTGACATACGGTCCCCAACGCGAAAAACGTCCTTTTTCCGCTAAAATGTTCCCATTTTCTTCACGAATGCGATAGCCGCGCTTCGTTAACTTGTCCACGACATGTCGCAACGCCGTTTCATAATCTGTTGCTTGCGCACGGCTAAATAGCCGTTGCCGCTGTAAAAATTGTTCATTGCGCGTCACCCGCTGATTATTTAACGCTCGGTATAGCGGAACGACACGGTCTAAACTACAAATAACGAGCGATACACCGATCAGTGCAATAAGCAACATATACCACCATGAACTATACAAGTCATGAAAACCAAGTGTATAGTACCATTTTCCCAACCAGCCGTACTGTTGTTCATAATATTCGGCTGGTGATACAGTTGGCGGAATGTACATTTGTTGCGGATAAATCGTACCGATAGCTGAAGCAATTAATGTAATAACAATTAACCAAACCCCTACTTTGACAGACGAAAAAAAGTTCCAAATTTTATCAATAATCGTTTTGTTGTACGTTTGTGAACGTCGCGCGCTCCCTTCATAGCGCATATCTACTAATGTTGGCACCTCTTCAAGCGGTTTGCCACACGCCTCACAAAGTACCGTTCCGATCGGATTGACGTGTCCGCATTCACATTTTACGTGTTCCATATTGAAAACCCCTTACGGTTTAATTGTCTCCATATATTTTCTTACATCTTCTTCTGTCATTGTTCCTGTGATCATATCTACAATTTTTCCATCTTTATCAATTAAAAATGTCGTTGGCAACGGACCGATATGATACGCGTTCATCACTTGATCTTGTTGATCGATGACAACTGGAAATGAAAGCTGGAAACGGTTAACGAACGTTTGTACAGCGACTTTCGCTTCTCCTACGTTCACAGCGATCACTTCTACTCCTTCATTTTTATATAGATTGTATTGGTTATTGATGTATGGCATTTCTTTTTCACACGGCTTACACCAAGTTCCCCAAAAATTTAAAAATACACCTTTTCCACGGTAATCAGATAGTTGAATTTTGTTGCCATTTAAATCTGTAAGGACGAAATCTGGTGCCGAATCGCCAACTTGAATTGCTTTTTTCTCGACAAATACGTTTGAATAAATGGTATAGCCAATAGCTGCAAGCATAATAGCTAAAATGACCGTCCGAAGCCAAAATCGCTTTTCTTTCATCGCCAACTCTCCTATAAACCGTTTTCATCAATCCCATTATACAAGTTACCACTATACAAATAATGAAAATTATTTGAACAAACTGTGACAAAATTATGATGGATAAGGCGAACCAGCCGACGCCAGAGCGCGTAATTGCTTCACTTCATGTGGCGACAGCTCGCGGTAGTCTCCAGGATTGAGCCCCTTTAAATCTAAAAAAGCGTAACGTTCTCGTTTTAGCTTTAACACAGGGTGACCGATCGCCTCAAACATGCGACGCACTTGACGATTTCGTCCTTCGTGAATACGCAGTTCAACAATGGCTGTTTGTTTTCGTTTATCAATGGATAACACTTTCGCTTTCGCTGGCGCCGTCATACCGTCTTCTAACACTATACCTTTTTCCAGCTGTTTTATTTTTTCACGCGCTGGAATACCTTTTACTTTTGCGATGTACACTTTTTCAATCTCATAACGCGGATGCATTAATACATTCGCAAACTCCCCATCATTTGTTAACAACAGCAATCCTGACGTATCGTAATCTAGCCTTCCAATTGGATAAATGCGTTTGTTTACATGTTTAAAAAAGTCAGTCACTACTTTTCTTCCTTTTTCATCTTTTACGCTCGAAATGACGCCCCGTGGCTTGTACAACAAATAATATACGGGCTCTTCACGCTCAAGCGGAATACCGTCTACTTCAATGCGATCTTGTGGGCTTACTTTCACCCCAAGTTCGGTCACCACTTTTCCATTCACTTTTACTTTTCCCTCGACGATCAATTGCTCTGCTTTTCTTCGCGATGCAACACCTGCATGAGCAATCACTTTTTGTAATCGTTCCATTTCATTCACCTCACTATATAGTTTTACCACATTCGGTACAGGAGTTCAAAAATAAGAAAAAGCGATCATCATAGACCGCTTCATTTCCCAAACATCCATAATACAATAATAAATGATACGATAAAGCTAATGAGATCGGCAAGTAAGCCGACTTTTAGGGCATCTCCCATTTTGCGAATGCCGACAGCACCGAAGTAAACAGTGAGCACGTATAACGTCGTTTCTGTACTTCCTTGAATCGTAGAAGCTAATCGACCGATAAACGAATCCGGTCCGTATGTTGCGATTAAGTCGGTGACCATGCCGAGCGATGCGGTTCCTGAAATCGGGCGGATGATCGCAAGCGGGACGACCTCTGGCGGCAGACCGAACGGGATAATCAATGGCTTTATATATGAAATAAAAAAATCTAGCGCACCAGAAGCGCGAAAAACGGAGACAGCTACAAGCATGCCAACTAAATACGGAATAAGGGAAAAGGCGATTTGAATCCCTTCTTTCCCCCCTTCAACAAACGCTTCATACGTTGGCACACGCTTGTACGTTCCGTGCAACAAAATGCACGCGATTAAAATGGGAATAAGCCAAAGTGACAGAAATTGAATAACGTGCATCACAGTCCTCCTTTTTTCCGCCTCCGTATGTAAAATGCGCGGTCGATCATCATTGCTGATATTGTCGCAATAAGGGAAGCGACAAACGTCGTCCCGATAATTTCTCCTGGTGAGGCAGAGTGATATGTCATGCGAATGGAAATGACGGTCGCAGGAATAAGTGTAATGCTTGCAGTATTGAGAGCGACAAACGTAATCATCGAACGGCTCGGCTCGTCTGTTTGACCGTTTAATTGCTTTAATTGCTCCATCGCTTTAATGCCAAGGGGTGTCGCAGCATTTCCTAGCCCGAACATATTTGCAATCATATTAGATAATATATATCCGAGCGCAGGATGATCAGGCGGCACTTCTGGGAAAATTTTTTTCGCAATCGGGCGGAACAAATGGGCAAAAAACGAAAGCAGCCCAGATTGCTCAGCAATTTTCATTAAACCGAGCCAAAAAACGAGCACGCTAATTAGCCCGATGCTAATCGTTACCGCTTCTTTCGCCCCTTGAAACATCGCCTCATTGACGTCTTTCATCGTCCCGTTTATTCCCGCAAACATAAGCCCGATGAGTAAAAGCGCAACCCAAATGAGATTAACCATCTCGCCCCACCCCCAACAGCCAGTCAAAAAAAGAACGTGTTTTCTTTTGTTGTCTATAAAAAATCGGTGTTTCATCAACTTTTTCGTTTCCGATATATAGTTCCGCTCTACCAACAACAGATGGGACGCCTGTCTCTTTCCATTGTTCTTGTGGGCGAAGTAATTTTCGCTCTAAACGAATTAACGACTCTTCCTTTTTTGTGACCGGATATATAAAATCGCGTGCAACAAACAAATGATGATCATAAAAAGGATCGTCCATATCTTTCACAATCGTATCTGCTTTAATCTTTACAAGTTCATAATGCGCAAATCCATGCTCATACATCGCGATATGATCGTTCCAATCATCGCCTGCATCAATTGTCACTGCAATGAGGTCAAGCCCATCTTTTGAAGCAGTTGTCACTAATGTACGCTTCGCTCGCTTCGTATACCCTGTTTTTCCACCTGTACAATATTCATACAAATGCGTCAACAGCTTATTTTTATTGCGCCAAACACGATCCCAATCTTCTGTCGGATTTGGCGCACGATACAATTTTGTTCCCGATACTTCGCGAAATTGCTCGTTTTGCATCGCATATCGCATCAATAGCGCCATATCATACGCAGTAGAGTAATGATTTTCCGCGTCATCTAACCCGTGCGGATTTGCAAACTCCGTATTTGTCATACCGATTTCTGCCGCTTTTTCATTCATTAAAAAAACGAAGCCTTCAACGCTACCACCAACGTGCTCAGCGATCGCTACCGCCGCATCGTTTCCAGAACGAAGCATAAGCCCATATACTAAATGTTTGAGCGCAATTTTTTCACCAGGCTTTAAATAAACTGAAGATCCTTCTGTACGAACTGCCCGTTCACTTACCGTCACAAGTTCTTCCCATTTTCCCGATTCGATCGCTAAAATGGCGGTCATAATTTTTGTAATGCTCGCAATACGTCGCTTCGTATGCGCATCTTTTTCAAATAGCACCCGTCCTGTCGTTTGTTCCATTAAAATCGCACTTTTGGCACTAACCGACATCGCCTTCGTTTCATTCGGAAATAGCGAACAAAAAAAACAAAGCACGATCATCCATATGAACCATTGCCGTCGCATACACCCTCATCCCTTTGTCCGTTTTGTACAAGTGTATGCGCTAGTAAACGATGTATGACACACGGTCTTTCGCTTTTACAAATCGTCGCTCGACGTCGTCCCAATTCACGACGTTCCACCATTGTTGAACGTACGTCGCACGATCGTTTTTATATTGCAAATAATACGCATGCTCCCATACATCTAATACAAGAAGCGGAACGGTCGTCCATTGTGTGCCACATTGATGTTTTTCCGTCTGTAAAATTTCTAACCGCCCTGCAAATGGTGACCAAACGAGAAGTGCCCATCCATTTCCTTCTACTTGTTTTGCCGCTTCTGTAAAATGTCGTTGAAACGCTTCAAAGTTGCCAAAATCGAGCTCGATTTGTTGAAGTAGCATCCCCGTTGGACGCCCACCGCCACGCGGTTTCATATTGTTCCAAAAAATTGTATGCAAATAATGTCCGGATCCATGAAATGCAGCTTGACCTTCCCAATGTTTTAATAACGCATAGTCATTTTTTTCACGCGCTTGTTGCATCATTCGCTCCGCGCGGTTTAACCCGTCGACGTAGCTTTGATGATGTTTTTCATGATGCAAACGCATAATCTCTTCCGCAATATATGGCTCTAATGCATTGTACGCATACGGTAGCTTAGGTAGCGTATGTCCTCCAATCGGCACGCGCTTACGCTGTAATTGTTCATATATGTTTGTCACTTGCCCATGAATGCGTACGACATCCCCACGTTCAAGCTCTAACTTTAATTGCTCAACCGCCTCTTCGTCGACAAACGGCTTTATGCGCTCAAGCCACATTTGCACGTTATGAATATATTCGTTCATCTTCACACCTCCTTCGGCATCATATGCAGCAAAAAAAGAAGCTGACACACGCAGCTTCTTTATTGCGATTGAATCATTTTTGTTCGGTAGTCTGTTTCGTAAAACTCGAGCTCTTCCCGCATCGTTTGAAAATCAGCTTCAATCGCATGAAGCAATTGTTGTAACGATTGAGGCGCAGGTTGTCGCAATTTAATCGAATGTCTCCCTGTGTACGCCGAGCGGCTATCTTCATACCATAAATCGCGCTTTGGTGTAAAAAACTCCGCGACACATGAGTGATAAATTTTATATAGTGCCTGTTCTGCAGCAGCTTTCCGAAACGGTTCTTCTTGAAGGACGATGCGACATGCGTCAATCCCTTCTTCGCCATATACAGCTAAACGGCGTAAATCCGCAAGCACCCCTTCATAATAATGGCGGTCACCCGCACATTCTGCTTGCATTTGTTCAATCGTCGTTTCGTTCAAATAACGAGTAATTTGTGCTACAATGCCACTTAGCAACTGCTCAACTTGCTTTGTTTGGTTAAAAACAACAGTGTTACCCATAGTATCCTCCTTTACGGTTGCGCGATGAATAAAAGCGATGATTTCACATCGTACGCTTGTTGTTTCGCAAGCGATTCAAATACTTCTGGCAATTTGGCAAAGTCGATCGATGAAAAATAGCGACGAAGCTCTTCTTCTTCACTTATATATACACGTTTTCTCATCCGAAGCGATGGATCGACAAGCAAACAGACGAGCGCGACAACATCTTTAAAATATACGTCTTTCCCACCTGCTTGAAATACCGGGTCTTGTTCATACGGCGTCCATTGTGAAAAACGCTCATCGAAATATCGAACATATAACACACGCAACGTCCGCTCCGTTCCATCATCATCAACAAACGTCACTTCCGAACGGTTAAAAAAATCTTCCGACGTATTCGGCTGTGCTTTTTGTAATTCATACCCATGACAAGAAATAATTTTCACAAACGATACACCCCTTTTTCAACAACGAAGCTACATTTATTTTACCATAAATTACGAATCGTGCGAAAAATTTTATCATTTCTATAACAAAGAAAAAACAGGCGCACAAAGGCACCTGTGTTTGTCTTATTAATTAATCAGCAAAAGAATTTTGTTAAATAAAGGGGATGAACAAATGACAAACGACACTTAGTTATCTTTTCCCCCCTTTTTTTACACATAACGTTTCTTTTAGCATAGAACAATATCTTTGTATCTCATTTTCGTTAACCTCGTAAACATGATAGCCATTTTCTTTCTGCTCCGTAATGAGATTCGCTTGTTTCAAAAGATTTAAATGTCGTGAAACGGTAGCAGCTGTAATATTTAATTGATTTGCCATCTCTTGCGACTTCATTTTTTCTTTATTTGCAATAAACGACAGCATTTTCATACGAACGATTTCAGACAATGCCTTGGAAATATCAACGACATACTGAAGCTGACTTTCATCATACTTCATTTCCATCGGATATCCGATGAGAGAGAGCTTCTTTTCATTAATACAATGTCTCATATCATAAATAATATGAAGTTCACCGAGCCCCCAAACCAAGATGAATTTCGGCGACACAAAATACGAGGGATACAATTTGATCAATTTTGTCTCTTTCGTTGGAAACTGCTCTGGAATTGGGTAATCGTACAACAATTTTCGAACCATTTTCTCTATTCCCGACTCGTTGAGTTCCACTCTCAATCGCTCATTTGCTTGACCCCAGAGAGGGGATAGGATTGGCTCAATATGAACGTAACATTGCCGATAAAATTGTTCCCAAAGATAGGTCAGCTCCCGTAAATACTGCTCATAGTTCTGTGCAAATTCCAACTGTTCGTCATTCACAAATCCGCCCAAAGATGTGATTTTCGAGCGAATCTCATCAAGGGGAGAAGCGGTGTTCGTTAGACAAATCTCGATCTCCTTTTCAGACAAGTAACGACCGAATAAATAATACAAAAATTCATACGGAGATACGCGACCAATATATGACATGAGTTGCGAAAAGGTATGGGGGACGGGCAAATCGACCAAAAATTCCGCCAACTGAGCTCCGTATTCATACCGACCGTAAAACTTTTTCAATAATGATTCATGTTGTTGAAAAAACTCCTCAAAACAAGCAACAGGTAAATGAGTTACACCTTCCATTTTTCCCGATGAAACGTAACACTTCCTTAAACACGCCATCATCTCAAATAAAGAAGAGGTCGATAGTTCTACTTTGCAATGATGATTCACTTCTTCCATTGTATATACAGCCATTCGACATCCCATGCTTTCTGTTTTTATTCTTGAACAATTTGATACTTCAACTGCTTAACAAAATTGTCGCATAACCGCTGGCATTCTTCAACTGTCGATGAACAAATAATCACATGAGCAGAACGTGTATAAGAATCCACCGTTTTCTTTATATGATCCCCTACTTGATAGTAGATGGTCCAATCTCGGATATATTCCCGATTAACTTCTGTGGCAAGGGAAATCTGTCGCAACGCGCCCTCTGGAAACATAAAAAATTTGACAAGGCTTGCCTTTGTATAAATTTGTTTTACATCAAGTGGCACCTGGTTCATATAAGATAAAATTCCTAACTCATATTGATTGAAACCAGACGCTAATTGATGTAAATAAGGAATAAAATCTCCCCCGGGTCTCGTATGCATTTCAATCATCACTGGTCTATCCTCTTCTACATCCCATTTGATCTCGATATGCCCCGGTCCATATTGGACATTTAACAAATGCAACGCTTTCATCACCACTTGTTCAATTCGTTTAACTTTTTGTTGTTCCAGTCTCGCAGGTACAATATGTCCAGTCTCAATAAAGTGGGGAGTTCCAGTTGTTTGTTTTTCAGTTATTCCTAAAATGAAATGTTTTCCTCTACAAGAAACCGTCTCCACACTATATTCCGGACCTTTAACATACGGCTCTAAGATCCATTCGTGAGGATGATCTTGATTTCTCTTTAACCATTTTTCCCACTCCTGTTGATCGGAAATATAATTAATCTCTTTACTTCCAAATCCGTCAAGCGGTTTGATGATGGCCGATCTTGAATATGGGAACTTTTTAGGAAGAGCAGATACTTTGCCACTCACGACGTCTAATCGTAATTCTGGATCCCTCCACAAAATCTGGCGCATCAATCCCTTATTCCTCGTATTCACGACCGTTTCAAGTGAATTCGTTGGTAATTGTATCCTTTCACTAATATAAGCAGCTGTTTCTAGCCCTAATTCTGTAAAACTTACGACAAGCTCCACTGTTTGATATAAATTCATGATTTCCTCAACAACACAAAATACTTCTGCTTTCTCTGCAATGTCACGAACATAAAATATGGCTTTGGCCCACTGTGCTATTTCCTTGTCAATACTTGAATGCTGATCCGCCACAATAATTGGCTTCAACCCACATTTAGCCGCCGCTTCCGCTCCGTAACGGCTTGCCCCTAAAATGATGATGTATTTATTCATGTACAATCCCCCATTCTAATAAATCCATTGCTTCTTGTATCGAAGCGATGGCGTTTTCCATACTATCTCCTTCAGCTATGACAAACCCTAATCTTTGGTAGCTGCTTTTAATTTCATTCGCCTTAAAAGGCAACTTCCCTATGCTTATCCTTTTTACTCCCGCTACTTTTTGCGCTTCCTCCATCCCCCTAACCGTTTGATATATCCCCTGCTCAACAGGCAGGATAAACTTAATAGCGGCATAGCGTCGTCTAGTGTTCACTGTTTCTTCATATTTTCCTATGGATTGTAAAACAACATGCCTAATCATATCCACCCCTGTAGCTAATTCTACTAATTCAGGGATACAGTCACCTGCTAGTCTAGGGTTGACTTCAACCAAATATAAGTTGTTTCCGCGAACAAAAAATTCTATATGTGCTGCTCCATAGTTCAATCCCAATAAGTTCAGTAGCCTTTTGCATCTTTCTTCTAAATCATAAAAAGGATTTAATTTCGGACCCGTTACATGTCCACATTCAACGGCGTGAGAACCATACGTTTCTTTTTTCGTAACGGATATTAATTTCCATCCATCAATCGTATATAACATTTCAGCTGAAAATTCTTGACCTTCGATCCATTCCTCAATCAGCCATTTCCTTTCCAGTACATATCCACGCTCATTACGCTGTCTTTGCCATTCTTCGCGCAGGGACAATTCTAAATCACAACGATTTTGACAAATCGTTACCCCATTACTCCCGCTATCATCCACAGGTTTAATGACACACGGAAACGAGATTTCCAAATTTATGACTTCGTCAGGATGATGAATGATATGGAAATTAGGTTGTAAAAAATATCTAATTTTTTTATTTTTTATATAATTTCTCATTATATGTTTATAACGAGCTCTTTTCAATGCTTCGATATCGTGACCCCTCACTCCCAAATAACTCGCTAATTCAGCAACTGGGATCAAATGGTAGTCATCGAAAGCAAGGATTCCGGAAAAATTCACCTCAGAGCGTACCATTTCTTCTTTCATCCGCTCCGTATCATACGTGTCGATAATAACGACTCGATCAGCAAAATTCAGCGGATGGTCATCTGTCATGGACTTATATTGTTCTAAATCCATCGTCCAAAAATGGATTTTATAACCTAGTTGTTTAGCGATTTTCATCGCCTTTGTACCAGTACCTGTTGTATTCGTCTCGACAAATAACAAGTGCATCATCGCCAGTCCTTTCTCTCTACTTGATTTTTATTCGTGAAAAAAGACATTTTTCTATATGATAGATGAAGCATATAGCCAATAAAAATCATGGTACTTATCATAGCTAGATAGAAAAAGGTTTTCTGTCCAACATACTCATACAGATTCAGACCAACGAATCCACCGATAGACTCCCACATTCCCCAAAGCACCCCTGATATTCCGAAGGCCCATGAAGAGCTTAACATCCCCTTTTTTTCTACAATTTGATGATCAACGGTAGGAACCCAAATAATTTCCGCAATGCTGAACAAGATCACACCGACAAAGATGATCCAAAAATGATGTGAAATCCATAGTAAGAAATAAGATATGGTGTTGAGAACTAAGGCTAGCGCATACCAATACTCCAACTTCCATTTCGGCTGTATTTTTGGATAGAAGCCTTGAAGAGCAATAATCGTCATCGCATTTACCGTAAAAAACAATCCAATCGTTTTTCCAGAAAAATATTGAGAAACTACGACAGGAAAAGTCGTAAATAGTTGTGTGTACAAAAACCAAAATAACCCTGAAAAAGCAATAAATCTTACAAAGACAAAAAAATGCGGGTTCGATTTGCTGCTTTTAACGAACTGTACGATATGAATCCCCTTCTCTGCATCTTCAATGATGATGCGAGGTAATAGTAACGAAACACATCCGGCCAAAACATAACAAACAATCGCAGCAATGATGATACCAAAAGAATTCCAATCCAATAACCATCCACCTAATAAAGGGCCAACAGAAGCACCAACGTTGACAGCGACGTTTAATAATGCAAACGCCTGCAACCTCTCGTCTTCCTTTAATAACGAAATATGTGTTTTCAAACTCACATTGTAAAGCGAGATCGATATTCCCAATAGTAACACGATTACAAATATGAATGTATAAGATTGAATGAACGTTAAAATTGTGAGCAACAAAGCCGATCCCCATAAACCAACAATAAGGCTATTTTTAATTCCAAGCTTATTAACAACTCCCCCAACCAATAAATTCCCTGCTTTCGATACAAACGTAAACGCTGCCACCACCACACTCATTTCCGTAATATCGAGATTTTTCATTTTCACTAACCATAAAGAAAGTAACGGAACATACACAAAAAAACCGATGGAATTGAAAATTCTGATACTAAACGTTAAAACTCCTTCATTAACTTTAGAAAGCATACATAATCCCTCTCGTCAGCTCTTTACATACTGCTTCAATAATATTAGCTGCTTCACATATATCTTCTTCATTAACATTTCTACTAACCACAATCCTTACTTCATAAGGTAACCAAGGAAATAAAAGTAATCCCTTTTTCTTGCACCTATCGGCAAACTCAAATGAATTGATATGAAAGTTATTCACATGGAAAAAGATCATATTTGTTTCAACGGCATGAGGATCGACATACAGTCCATCTATTTTAGATAGCATCATTGCTAATTTTTTTGCAAGCAGATGATCTGTATGCAAATAGGATATATGATGTTTTAAAGCATACGACGCCGCAGCTGCATACATACCTATTTGATGAAATCCTGCTCCAAATTGTTTTCTATAAATCCTAGCTTTGCTGATCACTTCCTTTTTTCCCATAAGCATCGACCCAAATGGAGCACCAAGTCCTTTTGCAAAACATATACTAAGTGAATCCACAAATTTTGCATAGTTACTTAATGGAATATCCGTTGCTACGTGTGCATTAAACAACCTTGCTCCATCCATATGTAAAGATATGTTCTTCTCTCTCGTGAACTCATACAATTGTTCGATTTCTTTAAGAGGAAATATTTTTCCCTGATAATAGTTAATAGTATTCTCGATAGAAACTAATTGAGGATAAGCATAAAAAGAGCCTCTAGGCTTAGAATGAATTAACTCGTCAACATGTTCGACTCTTAAAATGCCATCTTCTGTTCTACATGTATGCAAAACAGCTCTACTTAACATAGCAATTGAAGAACTTTCGTAAAAGTTTATATGATAATTTGTTTCTGTAATCACCTCATTTCCTTCAGTTACTTGTGATTTAATTGCTAATTGATTAGCCATTGTGCCCGTTGGAACAAATAGAGCATCTTCCACACAAAATAATTGTTTACAATATTCCTCCAATTCCATAACACTTCCATCTTCTCCATAACAATCATCACCAACTATCGCATCAGCAATAACCTTTCTCATTTCTTGAGTTGGTAACGTCAACGTATCGCTTCTCAAGTCAATCACTGACCATTCCTCCTTATATAATTACATAATTACATTATTACGTAATTACGTAATTACGTAATAATGTTACTACAGATTCTTTTTTTTGTCAATATTAGAAATTTAAAAATAAAAATAGGATTAATTTCACCCCAGAGTCGTTACTAGAAACCTAACAAATTAATAAAACTTCTTCTCCAAAAAGAAAAACAGGCGCACAAAGGCACCTGCTTACTTTCCAGGCAAAATACCGATTTCGTATAAAAAGATCGCTATACATAACGCACCGATCAGGCTTGGGAGCCAGATGTGCATCTTCACTTTTTTATCCAAAAGATCGTAACGCTTGCTCACCTTCCCACTTAATATAAACACAACAGCAACAAAAATAGCGAGAACGGCACTTTGCAAAATTGGATGTAAAATATACGTCTCTACATGGTACTCAACCATTCTTCCAAAAACAAAAATAAAAAGAAGCCCAAAGAAAAAACGAGAACTCATCCCCCATCACCTTTGATTTACTCATTCACTGCTTGCAGTTGTTCGTTTAGACGTTCGAAAAATAAGTCGGCTTCGCGTTCTTCTTCCTGTTCGTCCCATTCTGGAAGAGGCGGGAGTTCGTCTAACGTCTTTAAGCCAAAGTAGTCTAAAAACTCTTTCGTCGTTCCATATAAAATCGGGCGACCTGTTCCTTCTGCGCGACCTACTTCTTTAATTAACGCTTTTCCTAATAAGGTTTGAAGCGGTTTATCGCTTTTCACGCCACGAATATGTTCAATTTCGGCACGCGTAATTGGTTGGCGGTATGCGATGATCGCTAACGTTTCAAGCGCAGCTTGTGACAACGATGACGTCGCTGGTGATTCAACAAGCTTTTGCAAATATGGAGCGCATTGTTTTTTCGTCACAAGCTGAAGCGTTCCTGCCATCTCAACGACCATAATGCCGCGTTCTGCTGTTTCATACATATGCTTCAATTGTTCCACAAGCTCATATACACGTTCTTCTTGTATATCAAGCACATCAGCCATTTGTTTATACGTCAATCCTTCTTCTCCCACCGCAAACAATAACGCTTCCATAATCGCAAATTCATTCATACCAATCACCTTTTCGTCGAATGTATAAATCAGCAAAATTGTTTTCTTGTTCAACAATAATTTCGTTTCGTTTCATCAATTCAAGCAAAGCTAAAAACGTCACGACAATTTGCTCGCGATCGTCATACGGAAATAAATCGTAAAAGTTCACTCGTTCTCCATGTTTTAATATGTGTAAAATTTCTTCCATCCGTCGTCCGATCGGAATTTCTTGACGTGCTACTTTCGTATGAAGTGGCTTTTGTAATTTTTTCCGCCGCAACAATTTCGCAAGCGCCCCAAGCATATCGTACAAATCAACATCGAGCGCAAGCGGTGCACCGTTTGTCGCATAAGCGGTTAAATCGCTCGGCGGCTTCGTAAATAAAAGCGCTCGCTCTTCTTCTCGCTCGCGCAACTGTTTCGCTGCTTCTTTAAACTTTTTATACTCGATTAACTGTTGCATTAATTGCTCACGCGGGTCTTCTTCGATAAAAAATTCATCATCCTCAAGCGTTTCTTCATGTTTAGGTAACAACATTTTACTTTTCATTTCAATAAGCGTTGCCGCCATTACTAAATATTCGCTCGCTACATCAAGCTGCAATTCTTTCATCGCGTGAATGTAAGCCATATATTGCTCTGTAATTTGTGCGACAGGAATATCGTAAATATCAATTTCATAGCGATGAATTAAATGCAGCAATAAATCAAGCGGCCCTTCAAATTGATCTAATTTTACATGATAATGCACATCGATCCCACCTTTGTTCATAACTAATAGTATAATACAGGTGAGTATATGAAAAAAGGGGGCTTTCACTTGTATCCGAAGGCATATATCGAATATTTACTTCATTTTCACGCCACGCGCGATTATTTTGAATGTCATGAAGTGCTAGAAGAACATTGGAAACAAACAGGCGAACATGTATGGGTCGGCTTTATTCAGCTCGCGGTCGGGATGTATCATTATCGCCGAGGAAATATTGCCGGCGCCAAACGAATGTTTACAAAAGCAATGAACGCATGTGAAAGAGAGAAGCAAGCATATGAAGCGCTAGGGATACATGCGGAGCAACTTATTGCGCTTATTCATACATATGTAAAGCGAATCAATCATGGACAACCGTATGAAAGCACTTGCTTGCCGATTAGTGATGCTTCCTTATTACATATATGTCAACAGCAATGTGAGCAAAAAGGACTCGTATGGGGAGAAAAAAGCGATATGACAAACGACTATCTCATTCATAAACATACATTGCGCGACCGAAGTGATGTCATTGCTGAGCGCGAACGACAAAGACAAAAAAGACAGGGACGTTAATCCCTGTCATTGTTCGCATCTATCCAAAAATGGAGCGGTCATGTCATTAGCACATAGCGACTTATTTGGATAAAATTCTTTCAATGCTTTCACCATTTGTTTTCCGATTCCTTGATGACGATGGGACGGATTGACGCTAATATGCTGCACTTCAACTGCATGTTCGCGCACAATCACACCGACAATGCCAATAAAATCTTCGTCTTGCTTCCATAAAAACAGCTGCCAATCATCGTTTGTCTCGTAGTTTTTCATCGTTTGTTGAAGCTGTTTTAAGTCTTTTTCATTTGGCATAAACGACAAAAGGCCCATCGCAATTTTCTCATAGTTTTTTCGATAGCGAACTAGCATACGAATCCCTCATTATCGACAAGACTTATTGTTTACTCGCTATTGCTATTATAAACGGTCTTGTCGCTTTTTTAAACATTTTTTAAGAAAATGTGCGCATGACATTCGCCATTTCAATGGCGCTGAGCGCTGCTTCCCAACCTTTATTTCCGGCTTTTGTCCCAGCACGCTCAATCGCTTGTTCAATCGTATCAGTCGTCAGCACACCAAAAATAACCGGAACGCCTGATGAAAGTGCCGCATGAGACGTTCCCTTCGCCACTTCATTACATACGTAATCGTAATGGCTTGTTGCTCCGCGAATGACGGCGCCAAGCGTAATAACTGCATCATATTTTTTCGACTCCGCCATTTTTTTCGCGACGAGCGGGATTTCAAACGCTCCCGGCACCCAAGCAACATCAATATGTTGTTCCTCTACTCCGTGGCGCTTTAAGCCATCAAGCGCACCGCTTAGCAATTTGCTTGTAATAAATTCGTTAAATCGCGCAACAACGATGCCTACTTTTAACCCTGTTCCAACTAAATTTCCTTCATATACGTTCATCTCATTCTCCTCCTTAAAAGTGCAACATATGTCCTAGCTTTTCGTATTTTGTGCGCAAATAGCGCTCGTTATGGCGTTTCGCTGGCATTTGCAATGGAACGCGCTCAACGACTTCTAAGCCGTATCCTTTCAATCCGGTAATTTTACGTGGATTGTTCGTCAATAAGCGCATTTTTGTCACGCCTAAATCTTTTAAAATTTGCGCACCGATTCCATAGTCGCGCAAATCTGGCGCAAAGCCTAATTTTTCGTTCGCTTCTACCGTATCATATCCTTGTTCTTGCAACTTATAGGCGCGCAATTTATTTAACAAGCCGATGCCGCGACCTTCTTGGCGCATATATAACAATACCCCGCGACCTTCTTCTTCGATTTGCGCTAATGCGGCATGAAGTTGCGGGCCACAATCGCAACGATGCGAGCCGAACACGTCACCTGTTAAACATTCCGAATGAACGCGCACGAGCACAGGTTCATCTGGGATGATTTCTCCTTTGACGATGGCGATATGTTCTTTCCCGTCTAACGTATTTGAATATCCGATCACTTTAAATTCGCCAAAATCGGTTGGTAACGTAATTTCGACTTCGCGTTTGACGAGCTTTTCTTTCCGGTTGCGATAGGCGATTAAATCTTTAATCGTAATCATTTTCATATCAAATTTTTCAGCGATTTGTTTCAAATCAGGTACGCGCGCCATCGTTCCATCATCTTTTATAATTTCGCAAATGACGCCTGCCGGTTTCGCCCCGCAAAGACGGGCTAAATCGACAGCTGCTTCCGTATGTCCAGCGCGGCGCAATACTCCACCTTTTTTCGCAACAAGCGGAAAAATATGACCTGGTCGTTTAAAATCGCTTGCTTTTGCTTCTGGATTGAGCATTTCTTGAATCGTCAACGAGCGCTCAAAGGCGCTAATGCCTGTTGTTGTCGCTTTATGGTCAATACTGACGGTAAATGCTGTACCGTGGGCATCTGTATTATGATTGACCATTGGCGTTAAATCGAGCCGATCAGCTAGTTCTTCGGTAATCGGCACACATACGAGACCACGACCGTGTGTAATCATAAAGTTAATGACTTCCGGTGTCGCTTTTTCAGCAAGCGCTACAAAATCACCTTCGTTTTCACGGTCTTCGTCATCGCAAACGATAACAATTTTTCCTTGCATTAAATCGTAAATCGCTTCTTCAATCGTATGAAACATCGCGCTCACTCCTTATATCCGTGCTCTTGTAAAAATTGCATCGTCAATCCTTCACGTTTACCGCTGACGAACTGTTCAACATATTTTCCAATGATATCACATTCAATATTGACAACATCACCGACTTTTTTTGCTCCTAAAATCGTCGCTTCACGCGTATGCGGAATGAGCGAAATCGTAAACGTTCGGTCGGTTAAACCGAAAATCGTCAAGCTTGTGCCATCGACAGCAACAGAGCCTTTTAAAATCATATATTTACGCAAATGACTTGGCACTTCAATGTCATAATAAACAGCGTTTGCGACAGGTTGTTTACGAACGATGCGTCCGATGCCATCGACATGCCCCGAAACGAAGTGTCCGCCAAAACGACCGTTTGCTGCCATCGCCCGCTCTAAATTTACTTTTGCTCCTACTGTAAGCGTGCGAAGCGATGTTGCCCGGACCGTCTCAGGCATGACATCGACAGTAAAAAAACGATCTGTAAATGACGTCACTGTTAAACAAACGCCATTTACCGCAATGCTGTCACCGAGCTGTACGTCTTGTAACACTTTTTGTGCCCCGATCGTAAAGACGATCGCTTCCCCTGTTTGTTTCATTTGTTGAATTGTTCCAATTTCTTCAATAATTCCTGTAAACATCGCGATCATCCTTTAGCAACGATTTTTATATCTCGTCCGATCATTTGAACATGTTTCACTTGCAAGCGAAGCGCATCCATCATTCGTCCAAAACCTTCCCCACCAACAGCGGAAGGCGCTTCGTTCCCCCCAATCAATGTGGGAGCGATATATGCCAACACTTGTTGCACGGAACGAGAACGTAAAAAGCTGCCGTGCACATGTGCGCCACCTTCAACAAATATGGACATGACGTTGCGCTTACCAAGTTCAAGTAAAAGTGTTGGAACATCAATTTTATTTTCATTCATACGAATGATTTGTACACCTGCATGTTCATATGGCTTCATTTGTTCTTCTGTGACGTGATGGCCGACGACGATCCATGTTGGCGCCATTCGGTCTGTGACAACATTCGCATGAAGCGGTGTGCGCAAATGCGTATCGAGCACAATACGAATCGGTTGCTTCCCTTCATGACCGAAACGAACGGTCAAACTCGGATCGTCCGCTAAAATCGTGCCAACACCGACAACGATCGCATCGTGCATCCGTCGCTCGCGATGCACGTCACGCCGCGCATCTTCCGACGTAATCCATTTGCTTTCACCTGTTTTCGTTGCAATTTTTCCATCTAAACTCATCGCATACTTTAACGTCACATACGGTGTTTTCGTTGAAATATAATGAAAAAACATTTCGTTTAACGCATCCGCTTCTTCTTTCAACACCCCGACGGTGACATCAATTCCCGCTCGCCTTAATTTTTCAATGCCTTTTCCTGCAACGAGCGGATTTGGATCCGTTGTCGCCACAACGACACGCTTCACCTTTTTTTCAATTAACAAATCGGCACAAGGAGGCGTCCTTCCATAATGACTGCACGGTTCAAGCGTCACATAAACAGTTGCTCCTTCCGCTTTCTCGCCCGCCATACGTAGCGCATGTACTTCTGCATGTGGCTCGCCTGCTTTTAAGTGTGCGCCAAAGCCAACAATTTCACCATTTTTTACAACAACTGCGCCAACAAGCGGATTTGGTGACGTTTGTCCACTCGCCGATTCAGCTAATTGTAAGGCGAAACGCATATATCGTTCGTCCATATCGCCCCACCTTTCCTTAATAATAAAAAACCCTAGGAACGACGTCCTAGGGCAAGATGTATGTAAAGATCGCCTTTTTTGCATAGCAAAAATAACCCATCGCCAAACTTATTTTTCCAATAAGTGACGTGAGCTTTGGCAATCCTTCTCCCATCCAGACTATACTGTCGGCTCCGGAATCTCACCGGATCATGCCTTAACGGCTCGCGGGCTGAGAAACATCCGTTTCATTACCGCCGGTCGGGAATTTCACCCTGCCCCGAAGGATGCGTTTATTCCATTTTTATTCATTATAGCACAATAAAACGAAATGTCTATTATTTTGCAATAACTAGCCAATACACGACTCCCCAAATCAAGCTAACAAACAAAAGGATGAAAAATAATACCCAGTTTTTTTTCATCGCTTCATCTTCCTTTTATTGTTCATCCCACACTTTCACTTCTTTCATCACATCACCATTTTTCATCGCTTTGACAACATCCATTCCAGCCGTCACTTGACCAAATACTGTATGTACACCATTTAAATGTGGCTGTGGCTCATGACAAATAAAGAATTGACAACTTCCCGTATGACGACCGCGATGCGCCATCGATATCGCACCTTCGATATGTTTATGTGGATTGTTATCTGTTTCACAAGGAATCGTGTAACCTGCATCCCCTGTTCCATTTCCAATTGGGCAACCACCTTGGCTCACAAATCCCTTAATGACGCGATGAAATGTCAATCCGTTATAAAATCCTTCATTCGCTAACCTTTCAAAATTCGCAACTGTTGTTGGCGCTTCGTTTGGGAATAGTTCAAATTGCACCTTTCCACCATTCTCCATTAAAATGTATCCTTTTTTCTTCATGAAACTTTTCCACCTTTCTATCGTAAAAACAAATGTAGCTTCATTTTACTATATTTCGCTTCTATATTCACGCAAATGTTTGTACAATAGTACAGAAGGAGACTGAAGGAGGGCATGAAATGAAGAAGTGGTTTACGATATTTATTTTATTACTGTTTATGATTCCATCGGTTAGTTTAGCTGATGCGATTGAAGGAGATGTCATTATTACGCTCGGAGAAAATTTAACAGAACAGCAAAAGCAACAAATATTAAAAGAGATGAATGCACCAGAGAACGCGGAAATGATTACGGTCACAAATGCAGAAGAGCATAAATATCTCGGTGACATTATTCCAAAAGGACAAATCGGAACGAAGGCGATTTCGTCATCAAAAATTACAATTGGAGCACCAGGTTCGGGGTTGCAAGTTGAAACAAATAACATTAACTGGGTAACAAAAGAAATGTATATGAATGCACTCATTACCGCAGGGGTGAAAGATGCAGTCATTTATATTACTGCACCGTTTCCTGTATCAGGGACAGCTGCGTTAACAGGGTTAATGAAAGCGTACGAACTTTCATCAAATGAGGTCATTCCTGATGAAGTAAAAAAAGTAGCAAACGAAGAAATGGTAAAAACAGCGCAACTCGGCGAATCAATCGGAAACGATAAAGCGGTCGCGCTGCTTGCAAAAATTAAAGAAGAAATAGCGAAAAATCCACCGCAAACAGATGCGGATATGCGTGCGCTCATTGAGAAAATCGCTCAAGAGCTTGGCATTACGTTAACAGAGGACGAAATAAACAGCTTGCTTTCTTTATTCAATAAAATGAAAAACGTCAACATTGATTGGAATCAAGTAAACGAACAGCTTGCTCAAGCGAAAGACAAGCTATCTGCTTTTTTACAAACGGAAGAAGGTCGAACGTTTATTCAACGCATCGTTGACATTTTGCGCGAAATATGGAATGCCCTTCGCGGAGCATTTGGCGCATAAAAATAACCGAGGTTGTCGCCTCGGTTATTTTTTCACTTTCGTTCTTAATGGCAAATCAAGGCGAATTAAATCTTCATACGTTTCACGCTTTACAACAAGCGTTGCCTCGCCATCTTCAACAAATACGACGGCTGGACGCGGAATGCGGTTGTAGTTATTTGCCATTGCATAGCCGTAAGCACCGGTACAAAAAACAGCTAAATAGTCGCCCGGTTGGGCCTGCGGAAGCGGTAAATCCCAAATGAGCATATCACCTGACTCACAACATTTCCCCGCAATCGCTACCACTTCTTCACAACGGTCATGCATCCGATTTGCTAGCACCGCTTCATATTTCGCTTCATATAGCGCAGGCCGAATGTTGTCGCTCATTCCTCCATCTACCGCAACGTATTGGCGAACGTTTGGCACTTCTTTACGGGAACCGACCGTATAAATGGTTGTTCCAGCATCCCCGACAAGCGAACGACCCGGCTCAATCCAAATTTCCGGGAATGGCAGATGAAACGATGTCACATTTCTTTTCACTTCTTCAATAATTTGTTCCACGTATTGTTCAGGTGCGAGCGGGTCATCTTCTTTCGTATATCGAATGCCAAAACCGCCACCAAGATTGACAACTTGCGCAGTAAAATGATACGTATCACGCCATACAGCAAGTTTTTCAAATAATTTCTTTGTCGCAAGCACAAAACCCGTCGCATCAAAAATTTGCGAGCCAATGTGACAATGAATGCCGAGTACATGAACATGTGAGGAAGCGAGAGCACGTTGCAACGCTTCATCCGCTTGTCCGTTATGCAAATCAAATCCGAACTTTGAGTCTTCTTGACCTGTTAAAATATAGTCATGTGTATGAGCTTCAATTCCAGGTGTGACACGTAATAAAATCGGCATCGTATATTTATGAGTATGACAAAGCTGTTGTAGCATCTCTAACTCATAAAAATTATCGACGACGATACAACCAATTTTCGCTTCGATCGCCATTTGTAACTCTTCTTCACTTTTATTATTTCCGTGAAAATGGATGCGTTCTACAGGAAATTTAGCAGCTAACGCCGTATATAACTCGCCACCAGAAACAACATCAAGCGACAAACCTTCTTGTTCCATTAATTGCACGATCGCTATTGTCGAAAATGCTTTACTTGCATAAGCGACTTGCGCGCGCACACCGTGTTGATCAAACATTCGTTTAAATGCTCGCGCGCGTTCTCGAATAAGGGCAACATCGTAAATATAAAGCGGTGTTCCATATGTGCAAGCAAGTTCAATCGTATCGACACCACCAATTTCTAAATGACCCCGTTCATTAATTCGCATCGTTCCGTGCATAATTATACATTCCCCCTGATGATTCCGAAATAATTAAAGAAAACGTACCATAAATTTTGGTACGTTTCAACCTTTTTATGTTGGCTGCTTTTGCTTATTTTGTGGATGCACAATGCTCGGTCGAATCGATGAACCAGCCACAGATCGTCGCACAATAATTTGCATAAATGCCCCCGGATCAAATGGGATAAACGGCCATAAATATGGAGTATTTAACGAGCGAATGTTTGCAAGGAAAAGTAAAAACACCGTAACGCCAATCATAAACCCAGGAACACCGAACAAAGCAATAACAACTAAAAATAAAAGGCGAAAAATTTTATTTGCAATGCTTAATTCATAGCTCGGTGTCGCAAAAGAACCGATCGCTGCGACAGATACGTATAAAATCACCTCCGGTACAAACAGCCCAACATCAATCGCAATTTGTCCAATTAACGCTGCTGCAATTAAGCCCATCGCTGTGGAGAGAGGTGTTGGAGTATGGATTGCAGCCATACGTAAAAACTCAATACCAATATCAGCAATGAGAAGTTGCACAAAAATCGGGATGTTTGTTTTTTCATTTGGACCAATATATGCTAATTTCTCAGGTAATAACGATGGGTCAAGAACAAATAAAAACCAAAGAGGAAGTAAAAAAAGCGAAGCAAAAATACCTAAAAATCTTACCCAACGCACAAACGTCCCCACAGCTGGCGATTGCCGATATTCTTCTGCATGTTGAACGTGATGGAAATACGTCGTTGGTGTAATAATGACGCTTGGCGACGTATCAACCATAATAATGACATGCCCTTCTAATAAATGCGTAGCAGCGACGTCAGGTCTCTCTGTATAACGAACGAGCGGATACGGATTGTATCCTTGTTTCACTAAAAATTCTTCAATCGTTTTATCTGCCATCGTTAACCCATCAATTTGAATTTCGTTCAATTCCTTCTTAATAAGTTCAACCAATCCCGGATCGGCCACATCTTGAATGTATGCGATACAAATGTCCGTTTTTGACCGCTCACCGACTTGCATCATTTCAAAGCGAAGCCGTTCATCGCGAATGCGTCGACGCGTAAGGGCCGTATTAACGACAATATTTTCAACATACCCATCGCGCGCCCCGCGCACCACTTTTTCTGTATCCGGTTCTTCAGGCGAGCGACCTGGATAACTGCGCACATCGACAGCAAACGCTTTCGTCTCTCCATCAATAAACAATAAAATGAGACCGGTTAACAAAAAGTCAACCGCTTCATCTAAACTTTTTACAGGATTTACTTGTTGGTGAACGAGACGATTTTCGATAATTTCAAGTAACTTAGTCGGCTGACGCTCACGATCGTTTATTTGAATGAGCATTTCAAGCAACTCAATAATATATTGCGTATCACAAAGTCCGTTACAATAATATAAGTGGACATCTGTTTTTAAAATGTGTAGCTTGCGCACACCTAAATCGAAGCTCGTTCCGACCCCGATTGCGTCTTTGAAAAACTGTTCGTTTTCATTCAACTTCGGAGAAATCGGTGTGTAACTTTCTATTTTCATCATGTTTGCTCCTTTCGAGAATATATTCAATCGCTTTGCGAGTAATGCGACAACCGCTACGAATGTCATCCCGACGTCTCATCTTTCCGATATCGCCAATTCCGACGATGATCGGAATCGATAATTGATCTAAACAATATACCGTATCTCCATTAATTCGGCCAAACTCCCATTCTGGAATGCCTTCTTTATCGACACCGTATGCCGTCAAATTCCCATCATAATCGACACAAATATCGACTTTTGTCCATTCTTGATTGTTCGTGTCAGACGCAACAGCAACCGCTCCGAGCACATCAATTTGTTCATGTGTCGCAACATAACGAAGCGCTTGTTCACCAGATCCTTCACCAATAATGCCACTATCATCAAACATGACAAAAACAGGGTCATATGGCGTCTGTAAAATAAGGTCAACAAGCTGTTTCCCTGTTAACCGCGATGGATTGCCTTGCGATTGGCTAATGCAACGAGCACCAAACTGCTTTGCCAGCTTCTCAAGCGCACGTTGTACATGTTGATCACCATCTGTCACTAAAATGACTTTTCTTTTTTTCATTCGATCCTTCCTCTCGGTCTACAAACGATAGCGGTCATCCGCGCGACGAAAATCGGAAATGAAATGAAAAAGATGACATTTGTAAAGTCCCCCGTTTTTACCGCTTGTATACAAGAAGCGCCAACATGGACAAGCGTCATCTCGATCCCAGCATGCGCAAATGACTGCATAGGATCGTATAAACTAATTGCCTCGATCGTCATGCCGATGAACAAAAGTATTGTCATCATGCGAATAAACGACCATTTTATAAGCAATAATTGTCCAATAAGTGATAACATACCGCCAACAATAAATGCGTATACGTACGTTTCCATCTTTACGTCACCGCTTCAATTGCAATCGCATGAGCGATCGCTGGAATGCTTTGATTTTGTTTCACCATCGTACTATTAAATAATGCTCCTGTCGCCACAACGAGCATCGTCTTTATTTTTTTCTCCCTCATTTTCTCAAGAAAATAACTATACGCCACAACGGCACAACATGCACATCCACTCCCGCCTGCAAATGCTTGTTGTTCCGCGTCGTAAATGAGCACACCACAATCATCATATCGCTCACTTAAGTTCATGCCCGTATGATAGCATAGCGACTTCAATTCACTACTCCCGACTTTTCCTAAATCTCCTGTGACAATAACATCATACGCTTCAAGCGAAAGTCCACAGTCCGTCAAATGTTGTTTAATTGTTGCAAACGCTGCCGGTGCCATGGCTCGTCCCATATCGAGTGGATCGGTCACCCCGTTATCAATGACTCGTCCGATCGTTGCGGCGCGAATGCGAAAAGGGGAACGTGTCGTACTTAATAGTGCTGCCGCTCCCCCTGTCACAGTCCACGATGCACTTTCCCCTTTTTGAACACCGATTGTCGTTGGGAAACGAAACTGCCGCTCAGCTGCACCGTAGTGACTGCTTGTGGCAACTAATACACGATGGGCAAATGCACCGTCAATAAACGTGCTAGCTACAAGCATCGCCTCCGTAATCGTTGAACAAGCGCTAAATACGCCTAAAAAGGGAAGGTCTAATTCACTTGCCACGTAATTTGCAGTGACCGTTTGATTAAGTAAATCCCCTGCGATAAATAAATCAACATTTTGCGTTTGTACATTTCCTTTCGCTAAACAAACTGTAATCGCTTCTTTCATAAGGCGGCGTTCAGCTAGCTCCCAACTTTGTTCACCACAATATAAATCGTCGTATGCGCGATCAAACGATGGACCGAGCGGACCTTGGCGCTCCTTTGGTCCCACGACAGTGCCAACTGATTCAATATAAATGTTTTTATCAAACACAATCGTTTGTGCCCCTACTCTTTTCATCTCAGTCCCCCTCATAAAAACAATGCTGCAACATATGATGCTACAATTAACGTGACAATGATGCTCCCTCCAACAGAAAGCATATGCTCTGTTGCTCCTTCATTGCGATGTTCAAGGGCACTAGCACTCCATATGTTTGCTAAACTCATCATCGGCACGATCATTCCCGCTCCTGCAAATTGCGTCAATCGGCGATACAATCGATTCGGTGTAAATATCGCAGCACATACGATGAGCGTCCCATTCATCCAACGAATCGCCTCCTCTTCATTCATCTGAAACCACATACTGTACATATCATGAAGCGCCTGTCCAACGACTGCAATGAATCCTCCGAACAAAAATGCTTTTCCCATCTGCTTCCCCCTTATCGATTCACGAAATATATCCAATGAAAAAGCGAGCCTGCTACTTTACCAAATACCATGGCCATGAGTAAAACGACAATTTGCTCGTCAATGCCGAGCCGTTTAGCTAAAATCGGGAAAACATTTAATACTTCCGTTAATGCAGCTGCAAGCATGCCGACAAATACACCGCTAAACAGCCCAATAGCGCCTGCCAAAATAGGAGGAAAAGAAAAAAGAGGATCGCGCAAGCTCATCCAGCTGCTTACGACCGCCCCAAGTACAACGCCCCATTCGTACGTCGCAATCCATTTCATCGTTTTAGTTAATTGTGTTAAGCGCGGGATAACGCCAAGCACAGTTAAAAATGCGACAAAGCCAGAGCCGACAGCTAATCCTCCCGCCAATCCGACAAATGCCACAACGAATTCACGAATCATCGTCCATTCGCCTCATCGCCTCTTTATTTTCATGCATAATGACGTATTGATCGAGTGACTGTTGATATTGAAACATTTCAACTTCAAGTGGGCTCGGCTCTTCATTAATTCGTTTTTTAAAGAAATGATTAAAAAATAAAATCATACCAATACCAAGCCCAAGTGAATACGGAATTTGAAACCACAATGGTTTTTCTACGTCCTTTCCTGTAATGACCCGATATAACCGTTGTTGCACTTGTTGCATGCTTACATCTTCATGAAAGTTCATAATCGCAAGCCCCGATCCGACAAACAAAAGAAGCCAAACGATCGGGACGTACAAATACCCCCATCGTTTTTTTTCATAAACAACTTCAACGATCGTTTGCGACGGTCCGAGCGACTGAATGTCATCATGAGGTGCAACGGCCATTAATACTTTCATCACATGCATCACATCAATAATAACAATGTTACGATCTTTCTTTTGTACTGTATAAATGGGAGTTTGTACAATATCGTCGATTCGTTTGTTTGCGACGACTTGTGCTACATCTCCTACCCGAATCGTTGCGTTCGGTTGTACTTGGACACGATGACGCATTTTCAAAAAAATCGTTTCTTTCATACTGACACCTTGCTTCCATCATTGTATTCGTAGTATGACATATGAACGTTCCCTATATGCATAAGAAAAGCCCGAACGGACTTATTCATCCATTCGAGCTTTCATTTGTTGCAATATTTTTTTCTCTAAACGAGACACTTGCACTTGAGAGATGCCTAATCTAGCTGCCACTTCTGATTGGGTTTGGTCTTTATAATAGCGCAAGTAAACGATGAGCCGTTCCCGTTCATCTAACTCTTCCATCGCCTTTTTTAACGCAATTTTGTCAAACCAAACGTCTTGCTCATCTGCAATTTGATCGAGCAGCGTAATCGGATCGCCATCGTTTTCATATACCGTTTCATGAATAGACGTCGGTGAACGGACCGCTTCTTGGGCTAGTACAACATCCTCGGGTGAAATTTGTAAAAACTGTGCGATTTCATTCACCGTTGGAACGCGACCGTTTTGTTTCGATAATTCGTCCTTTGCTTTTCTAATTTTATTGCCAATTTCTTTTAATGAACGACTCACTTTGACAGACCCATCATCACGAATGAATCGTTGAATTTCCCCAAGAATCATCGGTACCGCATATGTTGAAAACTTGACATCGTAAGATAAATCAAACTTATCGACCGACTTCATTAAACCGATACAACCGATTTGAAACAAATCTTCAGGCTCGTATCCGCGGTTTAAAAACCGCTGCACAACCGACCAGACAAGCCGCATATTTTTTTCGATAATCTCATCGCGCGCCTGCTGATCGCCTTGCTGACTCCTCCGAATCAACTCTTTGATTTCATGGTCTTTGACAGCTTGTACCTCGACATCCATAGGCACGTCTCCCTTAATTACATAGCGCTTTACTTTTCGTTAAATGCTTAATCAACTCCACAGTCGTTCCTTCATTCACTTTAGAATAAATGTTCACTTCATCCATAAAGTTTTCCATGATCGTAAATCCCATGCCGGAACGTTCGAGCTCTGGCTTCGTCGTAAATAACGGTTGCCGCGCTTCTTCAACATTTTCAATTCCTTTTCCATGATCGCGAATCGTTAAATGAACGGTATGTCCTTCAATCATGACAGAAATATAGACGACACCGCTCGGATCATTTTCATAGCCATGAATAATCGCGTTCGTTACTGCTTCAGATACAACGGTTTTAATTTCGGTCAACTCATCGAGCGTCGGATCGAGTTGCGCAACAAACGCTGCAACTGTCACACGCGCAAATGATTCATTTTGGCTGAGGGCGGAAAATTGAAGATGCATTTCATTTCTCATTCACGCCACCCCCAACGTTTGTAATGCAAATTGTTCATTTACTTCTAAACGAATAATTTTAAACAATCCTGACATATCAAATAAGCGTTTAATGGATGGAGAAACGGAACAGACGATCATTTCTCCACCCATACGTTGTATTTGTTTATATCTTCCTAAAATAACACCTAACCCTGAGCTATCCATGAACGTTAACTCATTCAAGTTTAAAACGATCGCTTGAATTCGCTCTCGTTCTAATACATCCGTGATAGCTGCGCGCAACTGTTCGGCTGTATGATGGTCTAGTTCGCCAGCTAATCGAACAAGCAATACGTGTTGTTTCACTTCCAACTGAATCGATAAACTCACTATCGTTTCCTCCTTATCCGTTTAGGTTAAGGAAGAATTCGATTTGTTTATGCGTCAATCCTTCTTATTGACAAAACTAGTCGTCATTCGTCTCATTTCGTCAAGATGTGCGTGAGAAGGAGCGAAACATTCGTTTAAACAATTCCCACATATTTGCTTCTTCTACTGGCTCTTTCGCCACTAAAGAACTTTTAGCGATAACCGCTCCATCTTTTTTTATAACGAGCGTGCCGAGCACCTCCCCTTTTTTCACAGGGGCTTTCACTTTCTCATTTAACTTCCATTTCGTTTGTACTGATTCAGATTTTTCTCCTTTTTTCAATAGGACAGAAATCGGTTCAGATGTCACGGCGGCGACTGCCTTTTTCTTTCCTTTGCTGACAGGGAGCATCGCAATCGTCTCGCCTTTTTTATAAAGCGGCTTCGTTTCGTAATGACTAAATGCATAATCTAACATTTTTGTAATTTGTGCATTTCGCGCCTTTGGCGTCGGCGCTCCAAACACAACAGCAATAACGCGCATATTCCCTTTTTTCGCCGTCGCTGTTAAACAATATTTTGCTTCGCTCGTGTAACCCGTTTTTAAACCATCAACACCTGGATAAAATTTCACAAGTCGATTTGTATTGACGAGCCAAAATTTTTTATCTGTATGCTCTCGTAAATAATCTTCATACGTACCTGTGTATTTTGTAATTAAATCATATTTCAATAACTCTTTTGCCATAATCGCCATATCATATGCTGTACTATAATGATTTTTCGCTGGTAAACCTGTCGTATTTTCGAATGCAGTATGCTTTAAACCAAGTTCCCTTGCTTTTTCGTTCATCATATGAACAAACGCTTCCTCTGATCCTGCAATTCGTTCTGCTAATGCAACCGATGCGTCATTGCCTGATCCGATCGCAACACCTTTTAGTAAATCGTCAACCGTCATTTCTTCTCCGGGTTCAAGAAAAATTTGCGAACCGCCCATCGATGCAGCATATTCACTCGCACGTACCCGTTCATCTAACTTCAACTTTCCTTGATCAATTGCTTCCATAACGAGGAGCATCGTCATAATTTTTGTCATGCTCGCAGGTGGAAGCGGCTCATGGGCATTTTTTTCATACAAAATAGCCCCTGTATCGCGTTCAATTAAAATAGCAGATCGCGCTTCAGTCGCTAATTCAACTTTCGGTTGTTCCGCATGCACGGATACGATCGGAATAAATAATAACGCGATGGCAAGCACATAAAAAAATCGCTTCATCTCCAACCCTCCATTTCTTTATACTTGCCATCTTTTCCATTTTTTATTTTTTATATACATAAAAAACCTGAAGGAGCGAATCCTTCAGGTTACGAAATTTTATCGTAAATTAATGTTGGTGCTTGAACTGGTGTCGCTGAAATACGAATGTTTTCATATAGTTTTTGTTTTACATCATCAATTTGTTCGCGGTTGCTGTAAATGGTGACAAGCGATTCCCCTTTTTTCACCGCATCGCCAACTTTTTTACGAAGCACTAAACCGACGGCTAAATCAATTGTCGATTCTTTCGTCGCACGTCCGGCACCGAGCCACATCGCTGCTGTTCCGACCGCATCCGCGACAATTTCTGATACGTATCCATCTTCCTTTGCTTCAAGTTCAATGACATATTTCGCTTGTGGCAATTTGCTCGGATCATCAACAACAGACGCATCGCCACCTTGCGCAGCTAAAAACGTTTTAAATGTTTGAAGTGCTGAACCGTCTTTCATTGCTTTCTCTAACATATGGCGAGCTTCTTCGAGCGAAGATGCTTTTTCAGCTAAATATACCATGTGGCTTCCAAGCACTAAGCAAAGCTCTTGTAAGTCTTCTGGACCTTCACCTTTTAACGTATCGATCGCTTCTTTCACTTCAAGCGCATTTCCGATTGCATATCCAAGCGGTTGACTCATATCAGAAATAATTGCCATCGTTTTACGTCCAACGCGGTTTCCGATATCAACCATCGCTTTTGCTAACGCTTTAGCGTCGTTTAAATCTTTCATAAATGCACCTGCACCTGTTTTTACGTCAAGTACGATCGCATCTGCCCCTGCGGCAATTTTTTTGCTCATAATCGATGAAGCAATTAACGGAATGCTGTTCACCGTTGCCGTCACGTCACGAAGCGCATACAATTTTTTATCGGCTGGCGTTAAATTACCAGACTGACCGACAACAGCAATTTTATTTTTATTGACAAGTTCGATAAATTCGTCGTTGCTAATTTCAACGTGAAATCCTGGGACAGATTCTAATTTATCAATTGTTCCCCCTGTATGACCGAGTCCGCGCCCAGACATTTTCGCAACCGGTACACCAACGGAGGCAACAAGAGGTCCGAGCACTAACGTTGTAGTATCGCCTACACCACCCGTTGAATGTTTATCGACTTTAATTCCTTCGATTCGTGAAAGGTCGATCGTATCCCCGGAATGTACCATCGCCATCGTCAATTCTGCTGTTTCTTCTTCGTTCATACCGCGAAAGAAAATCGCCATCGCTAATGCGCTCATTTGATAGTCTGGAATGTCGCCTTTTGTATAACCTTCAATCATAAACTGAATTTCTTCTTTCGTTAACGCATGACCGTCCCGTTTTTTCTCAATTAAATCGACCATTCTCATCGCCGTTCACCTTCTCGCTTATTTTTTCGCCATATGGCGTACAATCGCTTTTACAAATCGTAAAAAGTCCGCTTTTACTTTTTCTGTCGTTTCGATCACTTCATCGTGTGTCAGTGGCTGATCTAAAATGCCGGCAGCCATATTAGAAATGCACGAAATACCTAACACTTCCATTCCAGCATGGCGTGCAACAATGACTTCAGGCACGGTAGACATGCCGACTGCATCACCACCCATGACACGAATCATGCGGATTTCTGCAGGCGTTTCGTATGCAGGACCTGTATTGGCGACATATACCCCTTCGCGCACACGCAATCCAATTTCATTCGCCACATCTTTCGCGAGTTGACGAAGTCGTTTACTATATGCTTCCGACATGTCTGGGAAACGCACACCAAGTGCAGCATCATTCGGACCGATAAGCGGATTGCCGCCCATATTGTTAATATGGTCTGAAATAATCATTAAATCGCCCGGTTCAAACGATTCGTTCACACCACCTGCTGCATTTGTGACAATAAGCTGTTCCACACCGAGTGCTTTCATCACGCGTACAGGAAACGTCACTTTATCGAAACTGTATCCTTCATAATAATGGAAACGACCTTGCATAACGACAACTGTCGCTCCTTCTAATTGACCGTATACGAGCTGACCTGCATGTCCTTCGACCGTCGATACAGGAAAATTCGGAATATCACTGTACGAAATTTTAATCGCTTGTTCAATTTCATCTGCCAACACACCTAAACCAGAGCCAAGAATTAAGCCGATTTGCGGTGAAGTTGGAAACTTTTCTTTTAAAAATTGTGCCGCTTGTTCAATTGCTGCTCGATTCATGCTTTCACGCTCCTTATTTCAACTCATGTAAAAAGCTCGTTCCGTATTTCGGCATATTTACACGGAAGTTTTCTGCAATTGTTGCTCCAACGTCTGCAAACGTTTCACGCAACGGCAGTTGTTTTCCTCCGTTCATGCTCGGACTATAAACGAGAAGGGGAACATATTCGCGCGTATGGTCGGTTCCATGATGAACCGGGTCATTTCCATGGTCTGCCGTAATAATTAATAAATCGTCTTCTTTTAAACGTTCAAACACTTCTGGTAAACGGGCATCAAACTCTTCTAACGCATCACCATATCCTTTTGGGTCGCGACGATGACCGTATAATGCATCGAAATCAACAAGATTCACAAAGCTGAGCCCTGTAAAGTCCATTTGTAACGTATCGACTAATTTGTCCATTCCGTCCATATTTGATTTTGTGCGCAACGTTTGTGTCACACCTTCGTTATCGTAAATATCAGCAATTTTACCGATGGCGATCACGTCGTAACCTGCATCTTGTAATTCATTCATTACCGTACGACCAAACGGTTTTAACGCATAGTCATGACGATTCGCTGTTCGCTGGAAGTTACCCGGTGTGCCGATGAATGGACGAGCAATGACACGACCGACCATATATTTTTCATCGAGCGTTAGTTCACGTGCAATTTTACAAATGCGATATAGTTCTTCTAACGGAATGACTTCTTCATGCGCAGCAATTTGTAAAACGGAATCGGCTGATGTATACACAATAAGTGCACCTGTTTCCATATGCTCTGGGCCAAGTTCATCAATAATCGCTGTTCCACTTGCCGGTTTATTTCCGATCACTTTTCTTCCTGTGCGTTTTTCTAATTCATCAATCAGCTCTTTTGGAAATCCGTCAGGAAATACTTGAAACGGCGTATCAATGCGAAGTCCCATCAACTCCCAATGTCCTGTCATCGTATCTTTTCCAGCCGACGCTTCTTGCATTTTCGTGAAATATGCAAGTGGTTTTTCCGCTTTTGGAACACCTTTAATTTCACGAATATTACTTAAACCTAGCTTCGCCATATTCGGCATATGCAAGCCCCCGCGATGTTCAGCAATATGTCCAAGTGTATCCGCACCTTTATCATTATATTTTTCAGCATCTGGCGCTTCGCCAATTCCAACAGAGTCCATCACAATTAAAAATACACGTTTATATGTAGGCTTCACCTTTTTACCTCCTCAATCGCTTCATTCGCTTCATAGCATACCCACTACAAAACAAAATCACGCATTGTCCCTATTTGTCAGAAGTCTGACAACTATATTATAAAACGTTTTCATAATGATGTGCAATAAAAAAACTGTGACAAATCATCGTCACAGTTATGCTCGCGGGTGAAACTGCTTGTACACATCTTTTAATCTCGTTTTCGTTACGTGCGTATAAATTTGCGTCGTCGAAATATCAGCATGTCCGAGCATTTCTTGCACGGCCCGTAAATCTGCTCCGTTTTCTAATAAATGCGTCGCAAATGAATGGCGCAACGTATGAGGAGTTAATTGTTTTTGAATGTTCGCTTCTTGAGCGAGCCGTTTTAAAATTTTCCAGCATCCTTGTCTTGTTAACCGTTCACCGTGATGGTTTAAAAACAGGGCGTCTGTCGCTCCTTTTTTTCTTCGTAACAGCTCTGGTCGACCTTGCTCTATATACCGTTTTAACGCGTCAGTCGCCATTTTTCCAATCGGCACGATCCGTTCTTTCCGTCCCTTTCCGTAACAACGAATGAATCCCATCGTCAAATGAACGTCAGATACGTTTAATTGAATGAGCTCGCTCACCCGAATACCAGTCGCATATAACAATTCTAACATCGCCTTATCCCGAATGCTAAACGGTGTGTTTTGCTTCGGCGCCTCGAGTAAGGCCTCGACTTCCGCCATCGACAACACGTTTGGCAACGTCCTTGGTAGTTGCGGTGTTTCAATATGAACAGTCGGATCTTGATCAACGGCTTTTTCACGCAATAAAAATTGATGAAACGACCGAACTGACGCCAAATGGCGCGCAATCGTTTTCGGAGAATTTCCTTTTTCTTTTAAAAACTTTAAAAATTGCATAATATGAAAACGGGTGACATCGTTCCAACGACATATTTGTTCGACTTTTTGTAAATATTGAACATATTTTTTTAAATCACGTTCATACGATACGATCGTGTTATGAGCTAAGTTTCGTTCCACAATTAAATAATGAATAAAATCTTTTACTTGATCTTCCACACGCACTCTACTCCCCGTTTTGATAGAAAAACAATAGTCGATCGAGCCAATATGCTTCTTGTTGCTCCGTCGTCGATACTTTTACAGCTGATCCCATCGGCTCATCGTAGCGACGATAATAGTTATATTCCTCACTCATCCATACAATACTATAATAAAATAAAATCGTACATCCCGTAAACAGTAGAAACACTTTTAACACGTCCAACATTCTTCTCATGGCACACCTCCGTCAACTGTCATATAGTAAGAGGATATGCCCGTTTGACCGCATTTTATACACAAATGAAAAAACCTTTTCATAGACGAAAAGGTTTTACTGCTCCTCATGCTTATCTTGACAACGATGGCAAATGCCGTGAAATGTTAAACGGTGGTCTTTAATTTTAAAATTCCAATCCCGTTCTACAATCGCTTCAACATCTTCTAATAAATCTTCTTGAATTTCATCGACCGCTCCACATTCAATACACACTAAATGATGATGAAAATGCGCCGCACCTTCTTTGCGAAGATCGTAGCGGGAAACGCCATCCCCGAAGTTAATTTTATCGACAATTTTTAATTCCGTTAATAACTCCAACGTGCGATATACTGTAGCTAACCCAATTTCAGGTGCTTTTTCCTTCACGAGGAGGTACACATCTTCCGCGCTTAAATGATCTTCTTCATGTTCAAGCAACACACGTACTGTTGCTTCCCGTTGCGGCGTTAATTTATAACTTGCTGCATGCAATTGTTTTTTAATTCGTTCAAGGCGACCTTCCATTGTTATTCCCTCCCTCGTTACTCATTCTCATTATAACAAAAGAAAGGAACGTGTCAAAATAAAATGATTATAAACTGATAAATAAAATGATTATTAAATAATAATTATTTTTCTATTAATTCAACAACTTCTTTCATAAGTAATGGGGATACGTATGCTTCAAGTGAAGATGCTAACGCTAAAGCGATACTAAACGACAACATGACAAACGTATAACGAAGCATCGCTCGAAAAATCGGTTCGTGGGTTCGTTTCACAAATTGATGCCGAATCATTTTTAATGAAAACGAGATGGATACAGCCGCCATCATAATAAAAATGGGAACGAGAATAATGTTTTGTGGGACGACAGATACGAAAGCTAGCAAAAATCCGTTCCACCCCATTTGATTGACTAAAAATCCAACCGTAAAACCGACAACAAGTCCTTTTAAAAACAATAAAATTAAAATAAGTGGCAATCCAACGAGTGACATCGCTAAAATCCACATCAACCCAATATATTTTAAATTTTGTAAAAAACTTTCTTTCCACACATCATGCGCACTTGCAATATTTCCTGAAGAAACTTGTCCAAAAAAATTCGTTAAATAATAATATAAATCTTCTTTTTGACTAAAACTTAAGCTATTGACGACAATCGCACCAAAAATAATGCCCATCACAAAAAGAACGACGGTAAACACATATGTCGTATAATTCTCTTGCACGTGTTGTCCCCATGCTGTCATCCATGACCGCTTTCTCATCGCCCCATCCCCCTACACATTCTGTTACTACATTGTATGGGAAAAGGAGCGCAATATGACAAAAAGCGGTCACACAGACCGCTTTTACGCATACAATTGCCAATATAAAAGTGCGTAAATCGTTTTTGCATCGTAAATTTGCTTTTCTTTGACCATGTTAAGCGCTTCTTCTAACGTGACTTCGAGCACATCCACAAACTCGTCATCATCGAGCATTTGCTTTGCGCTTTTTTTCATTAGTCCTTTCGCAAGAAATATATGTACTAATTCATCCGCAAATCCTGGGGAAGTGTAAAAAGAGTGAAGCGGCTCCATGTCCCTGCATACGTATCCCGTTTCTTCCTCGAGTTCACGTTTCGCTGTTTCAAGCGGTTCTTCCCCTTTTTCTAGTTTTCCTGCTGGAATTTCAACAAGCACTCGCTCCAACGCTTTCCGATATTGACGAACAAGCACGATTTTATTTTCCTCTGTGATCGCAAGTACCGCAACTGCTCCAGGATGTTTTACAACTTCTCGCTTGCTCATTTCTCCGTTCGGCAACAACACATCTTCAACATATACGTCAATCACTTTTCCTGAAAAAATGCGTTGCTTACTGATCGTTTTTTCATATAAATGATCCATTGTTTCACCACCATTTTATCGTTTCATATTGATTGTACTACATACTTAAAGACAAATGGGAAATTTATTCGATATAATGGGGAAAAAGAGGTGGTCACATGAAAAAACGAAAGCTCGGACATTCAAACTTATACGTAAGTGAAATTGGGTTTGGTTGCATGTCGCTCGGTACATCGGAAAGTGATGCGATTCGCATCATTCATGAAGCAATAGACAAAGGAGTGAACTACTTCGATACAGCCGATTTATATGATCGTGGCTTGAATGAAGAAATCGTTGGTAAAGCATTAAAAGGCAAGCGCCACGATGTCATCGTTGCAACGAAAGTAGGGAATCGTTGGACAGAACAAGGAGACGGTTGGACGTGGGATCCGTCAAAAGCATACATCAAAGAGGCTGTGAAACATAGCTTGCGACGGTTACAAACCGATTATATTGATGTATATCAATTACACGGCGGAACAATCGATGATCCGATCGATGAGGCAATTGAAGCGTTTGAAGAGTTGCAACAAGAAGGCGTTATTCGTTATTACGGTATCTCCTCTATGCGTCCAAATGTCATTCGTGAATACGTCAAACGCTCGCGCATCGTTTCTGTAATGATGCCGTATAGTTTGCTCGATCGCCGCGCTGAAGAATGGTTTCCGCTTTTAAAGCAACATCGCATTAGCGTCATTGCGCGCGGACCGCTTGCGAAAGGATTATTAACTGAACGTCCCATTGAACGAGCAAGCGATGAAACGAAACAAAACGGCTATGTCGATTATTCGTTCGCTGAATTAGTTACACTCATTCCAAAACTAAAAGCCGTTGCACCAAATGAAACGCTAACGGCGATTGCCCTTCGCTTTTGTTTAGCTCATGATGCGGTTGCAACAGTCATTCCAGGTGCAAGCCGATTAACACAGCTCATCGAAAACGTCGCTGCCCAATCGGTGACGTTAAGCGATGAACAAATAGCTATATTAAAACAACTAACAAAACAAACGATTTTTACTGCTCATCGATAACCGAGGTTCGAACCTCGGTTATTTAAATTTTCGCCAATCTAAATCACTTTCTTCTAACCACTCCGCAAACGTTTTGTTTTTTTCGCGCTTGCGAGCTTCTTCTTTTCGTTTCTCTTCCTCTTCTTCTTTTCGTTTTTGTTCTTTTTCTTGCAGCTGCTTTTGTTTTTGCTTTAACTGTTCGATCAGTTGCTCATTTAATCGATCTTTTAGCATAAACATCCCTTTCTTTCTCCAAACTAATAAAGAACAAACGTAAAGGAGTGAACTGTCATGACAAAAAATAAAAGCCAAAAAGGAAAAACGACAGCTGATACCGTTCGTCCTGTGATTGCTAAAGAGGAATTAGAAAAAGCGATTCATCCGACAAAGCGTCAAAACTCTCCGCAATAGAAAGGGGGCATCTCGCCTCCTTACAAAATATCTGTAATATGCGGCATATGTTGTTCAATCCAGGCAAGCGCTTCATCTAACTGAACGAACGATTGTGTTTCAAATGTCATTTCATCTTGCAGTAACCAAACGTCGCGTTCATCATTTGAAAATCCTGCAACAGACCAATGAAGCAAGCTATACGGATGGTTATTGTACAAAAACGACACCCACGTTTTTTCTTTTGCTATTTTTCGAAGACGGTTTACTTGATCATTCACAACTATCACTCTTTCTATGTCATTTACATATACACCATCATTTTAACTCAATATCGTAAAATAAGAAAAGAGATCTCGAAAAAGAGACCTCTTTTCATTGTTGCTTTGGCACGCGACGACGATACACAACGTAGCTGCGACCCAAATAACGAAACGGCATGCTGAATATGTGAACTAACCGTGTAAACGGCCAGACGATGAAAATACATAAAGCTGAGATGATATGAATTTTAAACCAAATCGGTACGCTTTCCATGTATGTTGGATCTGCACGAAACGTTAAAACGGTGCGAAACCAAGGGCTGATCGTTGTTCGATAGTCAAATCCGTCAGCATTCACGTTCAACGATGTAGAAGCAAAACCGGTCAACATGACAATCGCTAATAAAATTAAAACGAACCAATCTGCTTTACTAGTTATCAAACGAATGCGCTTCACTGTTAAACGACGTTGAATAAGAATCGCTAAACCAACAATAGAAACAATCCCTGCTGGAAGCCCGAACGCGATCGCCATCGTATGATACGTGTGCTCAGAAATACCAACCGCATCGTAGACCGATTTCGGAATAAGAATGCCCATCACATGACCGATAAAAACGATGATGATCCCCCAGTGAAATAACGTGCTTCCGAGCCGCAACGATTTTTTTTCAAGAAACTCGCTCGATTTTGTCGTCCACCCAAACTGATCGTGCTGATAGCGATAAATATGTCCGCCAATAAAAATCGTTAAAACGATGTAAGGGAAGTATCCCCAAAGAAATTGTTCGAGCAATTACGACACGCTCCCTTCTGCAAGTTTACGCACCCCGATCTCTTCAAGTGCCATGAGCAACACATCGAATAAAATGGCGTAATAACTTTCAGCTGCAATGAGCTGTTCACGAAGGTAAGAAAGATGATTGAGATATTTTTGCATGAGCGGTTGAACATACACACGCTCTGCTTGTGATGCAAATTCAAGCATAAGCGGTAAGTAGTCCGGCAATTCTCGCTCCGTTATGTCAAAACCTGCTGATTTGTATAATTGCTTTAATTGCAATAGTTCAATTCCACGTTCTCTTTGCTCACCCGTGCTCATATATGTGACATATAAATTTGTTTTTTTTCCAAAGTCAAACATATACACATATGTTTCAATCCATGACGTTTCACCCGTTTGTTTCACATAATCAATAAATTTTTGGATGTTTTGAACAATCGGACGATGCGGAATTTGTTGACTAAACGTTGCACAATCATCTAGTTGTTCGCGCCATTGTCGATCTGGGTACGATAACAAATACGAAACGATTTCAAACACCGTTTGTACGTGAACATAATCCATTTGAATCCTCTCCCTTTATGACGAAATGGTGCCGCATGATCCCGGTCCACCCATAAACGATAATCCGCATGTACCTTGTTCTGCGTATAACTCAGCAACTTGTTCGCGGTGCGATGCTGGAATGACGAAACGATCATTGTATTTTGCAATTGCCAATAAGCGATACATTTCTTCAATGTCTTCTTCGGTTAGTCCTAGTGACTGAACCATTTGTTCATTTGGTTGTTTGTTCGTTTGAAGCGCGCGCATATATAAACGCATCGCTGCCATTTTTTTCAGTACGGTACGAATATGCCCTTGATCCCCAGCCGTTAATAAATGAGCTAAATACTCAATTGGAATGCGCATATCATCAATCGCTGGGAAAATGTCATATTCACTTGCTCGACTTCCCTTTCCTTCAATCATATTTGTAATTGGGCTTAATGGCGGAATGTACCATACCATCGGCAATGTCCGATACTCCGGATGTAGCGGCAAAGCAATTTTCCAATCAACGATCATTTTATAAATAGGTGATTGTTGTGCCGCTTCAATCCACGCTTGTGGAATGCCTTCTTCTTTTGCTTTCGCAATCACTTCTGGATCATGCGGATCTAAGAAAATTGATAACTGTGCTTCATATAAATCTTTTTCATTCGCGACGCTCGCCACTTCTTTTACGCGATCTGCGTCATATAACATAACGCCGAGGTAACGCACTCTTCCTACGCACGTTTCAGAACAAATCGTTGGTAATCCTGCTTCTAATCGTGGGAAGCATAATGTACATTTTTCTGCTTTACTTGTTTGCCAGTTAAAATATACTTTTTTGTACGGACAGCTTGATACACAATACCGCCAAGCACGACAAGCATTTTGGTCAACAAGAACAATGCCATCCTCTTCTCGCTTATACATTGCCCCAGATGGACAGCTTGATACGCAAGGAGGATTCACACAATGCTCACAAATACGCGGTAAATACATCATAAACACTTGCTCAAATTCTGCTTGAATCGATTGCTCCATTTTCACGACATTTGGATCTTCTAACGCTGTGACATGCGCACCAGCTAAATCATCTTCCCAGTTTGGCCCCCATTTTAACTCCATAAACTCTCCGGTTAATGCAGATTTTGGTCGAGCGACTGGCTGATGTTTCTTTTCAGGGCTATTTGTTAACGTTTCATAATCGTAAGTCCATGGCTCATAATAGTCATCAATCGTTGGTAAGTTCGGATTGTAAAATAGGTTGAGCAATCGGTTTACTTTCGAGCCGGACTTTAGTTGAATCTCTCCGTTTTTCAACTCCCAACCGCCTTTATATTTCTCTTGGTCTTCCCATTTTTTCGGATAACCGATGCCAGGTTTCGTTTCTACGTTGTTAAAATACATATACTCGGCACCTGGACGATTCGTCCAGGTGTTTTTGCATGTAACGCTACACGTATGGCACCCAATACATTTGTCCAAATTCATCACCATGCCGATTTGCGCTTTAATCTTCAAGCCAATCAACCTCCTTCAACTTGCGAATAATGACGTTCAAGTCGCGTTGGTTTCCTGTCGGTCCGTAATAGTTAAATCCATAGCTTAACTGCGCATAACCACCGATCATATGCGTCGGTTTGACGTGAATGCGCGTCGGGCTGTTGTGCGTACCACCTCGGTTGTTCGTTAACTTCGACCCGGGCACGTTAATGTGACGATCTTGCGCATGATGCATAAATGCAATTCCTCTTGGAAGACGATGAGAAACGACTGCACGCGCAACAACAACGCCGTTTCGGTTGAAACATTCAATCCAATCGTTATCTTGAATTCCTGCTTCTTCTGCATCTTCTTTGCTTAACCAAATAGTTGGACCGCCTCGGAATAGCGTCAAAATCGGTTGTGAATCGAAATACATGCTATGGACAGACCATTTATTGTGCGGTGTTAAGTAATTGAGCGTAATCTCTTTTCCTTCGATATCTGGTCGATTTTTGCGAAACGGTTTATGCTGCAAAATTGGCTTAAACGTTGCCATTGTTTCACCAAATTCTTGCATTAACTCATGATCAATATAAAATGATTGACGCCCTGTTAACGTCCGCCAAGGAATGAGCCGCTCAACATTTGTCGTAAATGGCGAGTAACGACGTCCGCCTTTTTCTGATCCGCTAAATGCCGGCGATGTAATGACTGTTTTTGGTTGCGCTGTAATTTGTTCAAATGTGAAACATTCTTCTTCCCGTTCTTCTGCTAAATCTTTTAGTTGTAAATTTGTTTTCTTTTCAAGCGATTCCCATGCCTTCACAGCCACATGCCCATTTGTTGTTGATGAAAGTGTTAAAATCGCTTCAGCTACTTTTTTCGCATCGCTTATATCCGGGCAACCGTTCGCAACCGAAGAACCACGAACGGTCCCGAGCACACGTTTTAATTTTCCATATTCTTCTTCTACTGACCACGTCATCCCTTTTACACCGAAAGGCGCTTTCACAACGTTTGGACCGAGCGCTGTCATTTTTTCAAATATTTTTGTATAGTCACGTTCAACGACGTGAATTTGTGGCATCGTTTTTCCTGGAATTGGTTCACATTCTCCTTTACTCCAGTCTTTAATTTTTCCAAACGGTTGTGCTAACTCTTGTGGCGTATCGTGAAGAATCGGTGTCGCTACAACTTCTTTCATCGGTGCCATTCCTACTTCTTCCGCTACTTGTGACACTGCTTTCGCAAGCGATTTAAAAATTTCCCAATCTGATCGCGCTTCCCAAGGTACAGCAATCGCTGGATTAAACGGATGAATAAACGGATGCATATCTGTGCTACTTAAATCATGTTTCTCATACCATGTTGCTGCAGGTAATACAACATCAGAATATAAAGCTGTTCCAGCCATCCGAAAATCGAGATTAATGAGCAAATCTAATTTTCCTTCTGGCGCTTCTTCACGCCATGTAATTTCTTGCGGACGGAGGCTATCTTTGTCATCGTTCATTAATCCGTGCGACGTACCAAGCAAATGTTTTAAAAAGTATTCGTGCCCTTTTCCGGAGCTTGAAATTAAGTTGGCACGCCAAACGATTAAGTTACGCGGGAAGTTTTTCTCGTTGTCCGGGTCTTCAATCGCAAAACGCAACTTCTTCTCTTTTAATTGGTTTGCTACGTATGTGCCAATGTCTTCAATTGTTTCCGCTCCTGATGCCAAAGCTTCGTTATACAAATCAATTCCGTTTCGCTCAAACGTTGGATATGAAGGGAGCCAACCTAAACGCGCCGCAAGGACGTTATAATCGGCATAATGCTGGTAACGCGCCTTTTTAACAAGCGGTGAGACGAGTTGCCCAACCGGCGTATCCTCATACCGCCATTGATCCGTTGCAAAATAATAAAATGATGTGCCGTTTTGCAGTTTTGGTGGAGCCTGCCAATCTCGTGCCATCGCAATCGTTTGCCAACCTTCTACCGGACGCAACTTTTCTTGACCAACGTAATGCGCCCAACCACCCCCGTTTACTCCTTGTGCACCAACGAATAAAACGAGGTTTAAGACGGCACGATAAATCGTATCTGAGTTAAACCAATGGTTAATCCCTGCGCCAACGATAATCATTGAGCGACCTTTTGTATCGATTGCATTTTGCGCAAACTCACGCGCAATTTGAATAACGAGATCGCGCTTCACACCTGTGATGTTTTCTTGCCATGCTGGCGTAAACGGAATAAGGTCATCGTATGTTTTCGCTACTTCACCACCGATCCCACGATCAACCCCATAGTTAGCAAGCACTAAATCATATACGGTCGTGACGTATAATTCTTCATGCTCCGTTTGTACGCGTTTTACAGGCACAGCACGTTTTAAAATTTTGTTTCCATCATGAGAAAAATACGGAATTTGTATAGTTACAACCTCGTCTTCTATGCCTAACATCGTCAGTCGCGGCTCGATCGCTTCCTCTGTTTCTTCGTCTACCATGTTTAAGTTCCATTTTCCTTTGTTTTCCCAGCGTGAACCAATTGTTCCATTCGGAATCGCAAAATCATTTGTTCGTTCATTCCAAAGCGCTGGTTTCCATTCCCCATTTGTCGTGTTCCGTCCAATATCAGACGCGTGTAGGAAACGATCAGCAACAAATTGCCCATCTTCTTTCTTTTTCAACGTAACTAAAAATGGAAAATCTGTGTATGTTTTCGCATAGTTTGTAAAGTATTGTACTTGCCTATCTACATAAAACTCTTTTAAAATAACATGCCCCATCGCCATCGCTAAGGCGCCGTCTGTCCCTTGTTTAACGCTCAACCATTCATCCGCTAGCTTCGTCGATTCAGCAAAGTCTGGACTAATCGAGACGACTTTTGTTCCTTTGTATCGAACTTCTGCTAAAAAGTGAGCGTCTGGAGTACGCGTCATTGGAACGTTTGATCCCCATGTCATAATGTAACCAGCGTTATACCAGTCGCTACTTTCTGGAACGTCCGTTTGATCTCCCCAAATTTGTGGTGAAGCTGGTGGCAAGTCAGCGTACCAATCATAAAAGCTTAAAATCGGTCCACCCATCAATGACATAAAGCGTGCGCCAGCCGCATGACTTACCATCGACATCGCTGGAATTGGAGAGAAACCGACATTGCGATCCGGTCCATACTTGATTACTGTGTAAAGTAAAGAAGTAGCAACAAGTTTTAATACTTCATCCCACTCCGCACGAACAAATCCACCTTTTCCACGCGCCTGCTTATAACGCTTTGCTTTCTCCGGGTTTTCAACGATGCTTTTCCAAGCATCAATCGGATTTTTATGTTGCTGCAATGCTTCACGCCACATATTTAACAACACACCGCGAACGTATGGGTATTTGACACGAAGCGGGCTATAAATGTACCACGAAAAGCTCGCTCCCCGTGGACAGCCTCTAGGCTCAAAATCTGGCATATCAGGTCCGGTCGTTGGGTAGTCAAGCTTTTGTCCTTCCCATGTCACGATGCCATCTTTCACGTAAATATTCCAACTACACGAACCTGTACAATTTACACCGTGCGTTGAGCGCACCACTTTGTCATGTTGCCATCTTCTGCGATATATTTGCTCCCAATCACGATCTTGATGTGTAACTTCACTATGTCCATCCGCTTGACGTTCAATCGGTTTCACATAGTTCCATCGCTTGAACAACGGTGATTTCTTTTTCATATCGCTCACTCCTCTTCGTATGAAATCCTTCTATCTTCACTATAAAACGGGACGTGATAAATAAATGTGAGGTACCTCACATGTTTTTCAATTGTCACAAATATGTCGAAATATTATATAAAAAAAGACTAACCCACAATGGATTAGCCTGCGATTTCATTTATTCTTTTTGCTAATTGTTCTTTTTCTTCGAGAGATAACAACTTCTCAGCCATCGGAAAAAGCACTTGTTCTTCTTTCGCAAAATGATCGGTTAAAATCATATAAGCGTTCATTACATAAGAAGCTAATGGTTTTGCTTCTTCCGCACGAATTGTTTCTGTTTTTTGTAAAAATGTTGCGATATTTTGTTTTGCTTCATGATGCTCGTATTCCATGACCGCAATCGGACCGAACTGTTTGCCAATATAGCGTTCCATCATTGGAAATAATACTTCCTCTTCTCGTCGTGAATGCGGATCTAAATGTTGTAAAAATTGCTGCACATGTTCGCGCAAACGAATAAGCGCTTGAACAACATCTTGCTCTTTGCCATCGTAAATGTTTTTTGCAGCAACAAAAAGGGCATACTTTTCTTCATTTAATGGGCCGTGTTCTTCTTTTAGTCGTTGTAATGGTGGACATAATGAAACTGGTTCATTTCCAATGAGACTGCAAGGTGAAAACTCCATCGTCATCCCTCTTTTCTTTATGTGCTTGCATGTTTATTGTATAAAAGGAAAACGATTTTTCGTGTGATGCACGTCACACATCTTTCGAAAAAATTGAATGTTTATTGACTATTCAATGTTGCAATATGACGATGGACAACCTTCGCAGTTAATTTGCTTTTTTAAATAGTCTAAGCTATGAATAATAATTTTTCTTCCTTTGAAAGAAATGATACCTTTACTTTTTAATGTATTTAATTCGCGATTTACACTTTCACGAGATGTAGAACTAAAATTCGCTAAATCTTGATGTGTAACAGGAACGTCTAATAAAATACCATCTTTCGTCTGAATACCATAACTATTAGCCATACGAATCAGTGTAGAATATAACGCCCCCTTTTTGCCATATAAAACGAGATCGCGAAATTTCGTATGTTGTTTACGAAAATGATCGGTCATCATTTTCAAAAATTCGACAGCAAACTCTGGATTGGCAAGCAGCTCTTTTTCAATATCTTCATTTTTAATCGCAAGCACTTCACTATCTTCTAACGCCCGCCCGTTAAATAAATATCTTCCATTCTCGGCAAAAATCATAAGCTCGCCAATAACAGCATTCGAACCGCATAACCGTAAACATAACTCTTTTCCATCACCAGAAAATTTACTAATTTGAAATTTACCCGATAGAACGACGAAGAAATTTTCGCCAAGTTGCCCTTCTTGAAACAAAAACATTCCTTTTTTCACTTTCATCGTTTTGTAGGCCAACTTTTTTAGTTGTTCAAAATTTTTTTCGCTAATAAACTGAGACATGCGTATGCCTCCTTTTTAGGAAAAGTATTTTTGGTATAACGAGCGAGCAAATGTGACATCTTTCGTCCCGTGCACGAGCATGCGGCCGTCAGCAAATAAAACGACACGATGTCCTTCGAGTTGGGTCATTAACAAATACTCGTTCCCATGTACTTGTTGACCGCTTGCTTTCATTTGCTCCATCATTTCAGTTATATGAAATGGATGCACATGGCGAATCTGCACCGTATCTCGTCCACATAAGACGGACATTTTCGCTTTTTCGCTTTGCAAAGCCGGATATGTGCGATTGCTCCCACAAGACGGACAATGTTCGTTTTTTAATTTATCAACTCGTAAAAATCGATGTTCATTTTGCCAAACGTCAAACATAACGAGCGAACGTCGGATCGCCGCAACATCTCCAACTAATATTTTTAACGCTTCCGCTGTTTGATAAGAGGCTACCATTTGTACAGCGGGAGAAACGATACCAACATTATCACAAGTCAAATGATAAGAAGGCAAATGATTGACGAAACAGCGAAAACATGGCGTTTGCCCTGGAATGATCGTAAAAGAAAGACCATAACTTCCCACACAAGCACCGTATACCCATGGAATTCGGTATTTTTGTGATAAATCATTTAGTAGAAAACGTGTTTCAAAATTATCTGTTCCATCAATCATAATGTCAATCTGCTGCTCAAAAAGTGCATCAAACGATGTATCTTGCATATCCATGACAAGCGCTTCCACATGGACGTCACGATTTACAGAAGAAAGACGACGTTTAGCAGCAATCGCCTTTGGCCACCCTTTTTCAGCATCTTCTTCACTATATAACGTTTGCCGCTGTAAATTCGTCCAATCGACATAATCGCGATCAACGATTGTCAGTCGCCCGACGCCTGCGCGCACTAACATATCTGCATTCGCCGAACCGAGCGCTCCTGCCCCAACAACGAGAACATGTTTATGTCGAATCGTTTGTTGTCCTTCTTCACCAATTGGCGAAAATAATATTTGTCGCGAATATCGCTCCATTACAATCCCTCTTATCTTTTAAAAGTTCCGCTCTTTCCACCCGTTTTTTCCACTACGTACGTTGGACCAATGACAATTCCTTTATCAATAGCTTTACACATGTCATAAATTGTTAGCGCACAAACGGAAGCAGCTGTTAATGCCTCCATTTCTACTCCCGTACTTCCCTTTGTTTTAACAAATGCTTCAATTTGCAACTCATAGTTTGCTTCTTTCATTTGCCAAGTAAACGAAATGTCGACCCCTGTTAAAGAGAGAGGATGACACATCGGAATCAAGTCAGCCGTGCGTTTTGCCGCCATAATGCCTGCCACTTGGGCAACGGCGAGTACGTCCCCTTTTTTGACTTCTGAACGTGCAATTTTTTCATACACTTCTTTCGAAACGATGACACGAGATACCGCTCGAGCCGTTCGCATCGTTTCCTCCTTCTCAGAAATGTCAACCATTTTTGCCCGACCTTGTTCGTTAAAATGTGTAAACGTTCCCATGTTATCACCCCCCACTTACCGGTGGAATAAGAGCCACAACGTCATCGGCATATATGATATCATCGTCTGTTGCAAATTCTTCGTTAATCGCAATCATGAGCGACGGAGCTGTTTGTAAATCATATTCATGTTGCAGGCGTTCGCGAAGTTGCCGAACAGTCATTTGTTGCTCATGAAACATCACTTCCTCTGTACCTAGCCTCTCCTTTATATATGCAAATAATAATACGCGAATCATTCCTCTTCCTCCCTCGGCGCACCGCCATCGTAGCGAACGGTTTCTTTTTGATTACCAATCCACATTTCCCCATCTTCCCAATATTCTTTTTTCCAAATGGGAACGATCTCTTTTATTCTTTCAATTGCATAGCGATTCGCTTCATATGCATCTGCGCGATGAGGAGTGGAAACAGCAATCGCTACTGCGATATCGGTAACATCAAGCCGTCCAATACGATGTACAATCGCTACTTTTGCTTGTGGAAAGCGCGCAACAATTTCTTCACCGATTTGCTTTAATTGTTTTTGCGCCATCGACTCATACGCTTCATATTGCAAATATACAGTTTTTTTTCCATTCGTCAATTCTCTTACTGTGCCAAGAAACGTCACAATAGCACCCGCATTACGATCAACGACCGCCTCAATTACACTCCCTACATGAATGGGCTCACGAACGATGGCAAACATGTTTTTCCCCCTTTACATAAGCAATAATGTGCTCCATATACGCTTGTTCATCTTCAATAAAAAATGAGCCGTCCGTGCGTTGCCAACTAATTGAAATAAGCACATTTTTTAAATGTAATAAATGCTCATCTTCTCGACTACGCAAACAAACGATTTTCGGATAGGATGCATGTTTAAATCCTTCAATAAGCAATACATCGAGCGGAAATGTTTTATAGAGAGAAATTAACTCATTGAGCGTCCAATTTCCTTTTGCGTGAAGAAAAAATGTACCGTCTCCTTCAACTGCACATACAGCCGCACCAGCCTGGGCATGACGTGTTGTGTCTTTTTCTTTCGGCAACGTCACTTTTCCTTCGTGACCGTGGTGTTTTAATGTTCCGACACGATATCCGATTTCACATAACCGTTGAATCACCTTTTCAATAAGCGTCGTTTTTCCGCTATTTTGATAACCAACAACTTGTAAAATAATCATCGCCAAATATCATCCCCCTCATCCTCGAATAAAAGCACATCGACGCGATCCCCTGCTTGAAACCCGCGCGTCCCTCCTGGCAAGACGAGCAGGGCGTTCGCCTGGACAAGCGACGAAACAATATTTGATTTATCTTTTCCAACCGGTTCCACGTGTAACATACCATCATCATACGATACGTTGGCACGAACAAAACGAGTAAATGGGTTCGGTTTTAAAAAATCTTTTTGTAAAACCGCTTGCGCTCTCTTTAAATAACGTTTCGACTGCCCTAACATCGCTTTTATAAATGGACGAGCAAATAATTCAAAGCCCACATAACATGCAGAAGGATTGCCTGATAGTCCAAACAACATTTTCTTTTCAAATATTGCTGCCGACGTTACACTTCCTGGTCGCATGGCTACTTTATTGAATAATAATTGCGCTCCTAGATGCTCATATACGCGAGGCATATAATCAAAGTCCCCAACAGATACCCCGCCCGTTGTGATGACAACATCCGCTTCCCGCAATGCTTTTTGTACGACGTATAACGTATGTTCAAATGTATCTGCTACTTTTCCAAATAAAATCGGCTCTCCACCCGCGCGTCGAATTTGCGCTTGAAGCATGTAGGCGTTGCTGTTTCGGATTTTCCCTTTTTCAAGTGGCTCATAAACATGAAGAAGCTCGCTTCCCGTTGAAATAATAGCGACTTTCGGCTTTTTCATAACAGGCACTCGATCATATCCAAATGTTGCTAAAACAGCGACAATGCCTGGATGAATCATCGTTCCTTTTTCAACAACAACATCACCCTGCTTCATGTCTTCCCCTATACGCGAAATATTTTCACCTTCATGCACTTTTCTTTTTATTTCTACAAAACGCGTCCCATCTTTTTCAATTTCCTTCGTCAATTCAACCATGATGACAGCATTTGCACCATCTGGAATGGCTGCACCGGTCATAATTTTCACCGCTTGCTTTGGCATCAATGAGCCATCCCAAACCGTCCCAGCACCAACTGTGGCAACGACTTCTAATAATACAGGGTGATCAGATGATGCTTCTGCTGTCGCTTCAGCTGAGAGAGCATAACCATCATATGGTGAGCGATCAAACCAAGGAATTGGCATCGTTGCGTCAATATGCTCTGCTAAAATGCGCCCATCGCATTGTTCTAACGAAACATATTCTTTTTCCCCTTCTTGACACCATTTCATGACTCGTTCAATTGCTTCGTCAACCGGAATCGGCTTGCGCATATATGTTCATCCCTTCTTAAACAATCTATTCCTACTTTTACTATATCGCTTTCGGCTATCAAATCGTGTGATGTACGTCACAAAAACATTGCATACTGTGACGAAGTTCACATTTTTTTCATAAATGTTGATAAAAAAAGAGGCGTATTGCCTCTAGCCAATCCATTTGTAATATTGTTCTTTTGTATTAATATTCATAAACGGCTGCTCTTCTTTCATTTCTATATGCTTCACTCGGCAAGAAGAAAGAAACGTGTACATGCGATACTCCCCTTGCTGAAGGCAATCGTAAATGAGCGATTTCACACGATGATGATATATCGCAACAAGCGGTTGAGGTCGCCTGTTTACATATGGGACAATAGCATCAAATGCATCGTCTGCTTGCTGCTTTAACGCAGTTACAATCGTTTCATGAATAAATGGGATATCACACGGCAATACGATATACCACGTCGCCCCGTGATGCTTCATCGCTGAATAAATCCCGGCTAACGGCCCTTTTCCTTTATGTTGCGAAACGTCCTCTATCCATTGCACATCTTTCAGTTGAATCTGTTTTTGAATATGCGGCTGAGCAACAACAACAACTTGATCAACTATCGGACGTAACGCCTCCACGCTATAAAAAAGGAAAGGTTTCCCACGACGCAATGCGAGCGCCTTTGGTTCTCCAAACCGTTTCGACTGTCCCCCTGCCAAAACGATCCCGATCGTTTTCATTGGCGACGAAGCTCCCAAACAAGATGACGAATTTCTGGTAAAATTAACTTTTCCATCGCCAAGCGCACCGCATTTGTCGATCCGGGCATACAAAAAACCATCATGTTGTTCATCGAGCCAGCAAGCGCCCGACTTAACATCGCTGCACTACCAATTTGTTCGTAACTTAAAAAACGAAACAGTTCACCGAATCCAACCATTTCTTTCTCAAGCAACGGTTGAATCGCTTCAATTGTCACATCGCGCTTTGTAAATCCCGTTCCTCCATTGATTAAAATCACATCGACTTGTTCCGTTATTTGAACCGCTTGCCGAATGGCAAATACGTCATCTTTGACAATTTCGTATGCAGCAACGATGATATCCGCTTGCTGTAATTGTTCGTGAATGATTTGTCCACTCTTATCCGTTTCATACGTACGAGTATCTGAAACAGTAACAATTTTACAACGAACGGGAAGCGTCGCTTGCTTTTTATGATCATAAACACCCATGTCGTCAACCTCCAATATATGACATTTCGATTCGTTTTCCGTTCCACGCCGTTTGTTCCCCACGCTCCTCTGAATAGCGATCGGCTCGTTTTCGCCAAACATGTTCAATACATGTAAGAAGTTGTTCATCGTTCGCTCCAGCGCGCATCATGCTTAATAAATCTGTTCCGTTTATCGCAAATAAACATGTATACAGCTTTCCATCAGCGGATAGTCGGCTCCGTGTACAGCCGGAACAAAAAGCGGCAGAAACCGAGGAAATAAAGCCGACTTCCACATCTGTTCCTACGTAACGATAACGTTTAGCTACTTCACCGACATGGGCAGGAGCAACAGGCTCAAGCGGCATATGTTCAGAAATCATGTCATAAATTTGTTTACTCGTCACAACATCGTCTAACTTCCATCCATTCAAGGAGCCAACATCCATAAATTCGATGAAACGGAGCGTTATACCTTTCTTTTTAAAAAAGTAAGCCATCGGTAAAATTTCACTATCGTTCAATCCCTTTTTTACAACCATATTGACTTTCACCGTAAGCCCTTCGGCAAGCGCCGTGTCAATCCCTTCTAAAATATGGGTAGAACAAACACCAACACCATTCATTTTCATAAAAATGCGGTCATCGAGTGCATCTAAACTAACATTCACACGCTTCATACCCGCATCTTTTAATTTTTTTGCATACTTTTTTAAAAAAAAACCATTTGTCGTTAACGCTACATCTTGAACACCTTCAATATTTGTCAACATCGCCACAAGTACATCAATATTTTTACGCAATAACGGCTCGCCACCCGTTAAGCGAATTTTCCTTACTCCTAGTTGTACGAATAGCCGGGCTAAACGCTCCATTTCTTCAAATGTCATCAGTTGTTCCCGCTTCATAAAACAATACTGTTTTCCCTCTATATCCGGCATGCAATACGTGCAACGAAAATTACACCGATCCGTTACCGACATGCGTAAGTCTAATAATGGACGTCCATATACATCATATACCATCGTCAATCCCTCATTTCATTTACCGAGGTTCTATGTCCATGTTACTAAATTTGTGAACAAACAAATGTGACGTACGTCACACAAACATATTTGTCAAACATATTTGTTCATGATTTATTCAAATAAAAGAAATAAATGCTCGGGCGGCAAATATACTTTTTTATTGTGTATATGCTTCCACTGTTCTTCACTTACGCTTGCCTGCAATGTAAAATGATCGGTTTGCAATGTCACATCATACGTATATACATTTGGAACGGCCCGAATGATCTGAAAAGAAAAAGCGTTGCATGTCGCTTCATCTACAAAACGAATATGGTGTGAGTGAATGCCCATATGTGTTGCCTTATTCTTTTTTTTATGGGCAGGAACAATGAGTGATGCGCCATTGACGGAGCAAACGAGCTGCTTTCCCCTATCATCAACCGTACAAGGAAATATGTTTTTACAGCCGACAATTTTTGCAGCCTGTACATTGTCCGGTTCATGAAATACACATTCTTTCTTTCCTTGTTGTATGACGCGACCACGGTCATATAAAATAAGTTCGTCACATAACCGATAGGCTTCTTCTAAATGATGTGTAACAAAAAGAACGATACCAGAAAAGTGTTGTTGTAAATAAGAGAAAAATTGTTGTTCCATCACTTGTTTTGTGTGATGATCGAGCGCTGAGAATGGTTCATCAAGCAATAATATACTCGGCTTTGTGACAAGCGTACGTGCAAGCGCAACTCGCTGTTGCTGACCGCCAGATAGTTGATGTGGGTAATGATGTTCGTATCCTTTTAATCCGATATTTTCAATCATATTTAAAACTGTATGTTGTACTTTCTTTTTGGGCCATTTTTTTAAACCGAACGCGATATTTTCGTAAACTGTTAAATGTGGGAAAAGAGCATAATGTTGAAACATATACCCGACGTTTCGATGACGAGCAGGGACATGAATCCGTTTGTCTGAATGAAAAAATAACCGATCGTGCAATTGAATAATTCCTTCATCCGGCTGCTGTAATCCTGCAATGCTTTGCAATGTTAAACTTTTTCCACATCCCGATGCACCTAAAATCCCGACAATTCCGTTTTGAATTGTAAAATGAGCGTCTAACTGAAAGTGTGGAAATGTTTTCTTAATGGCGACGTACAGCATCGTTTTCTCCTCGAATCATTCGTTTTTCTAATCGTTTCATTGTGTACAACAAAGCAATAGATACAACGGTCATGATAAGGACGAGTATATTCGCCATTTTTTTATCCCCCGCAAGCAACGCATCGTAAATGGCAATAGGCATCGTCATCGTTTCATTTGGAATGCTTCCTGCAACCATTAACGTCGTTCCAAAATCGCCGAGCGCACGTGCAAAGACAAGTGTAGTTGCAGATGCAATGCTACGCCAAAAAAGCGGGATGACAACGGCGAAAAAAATATCCCATTCAGATCGACCGAGCACTCTTGCAGCATTTAGCAATTGCTCATCAATGCTCGCAAATGCTGCCCGCGCCGTTTTCACAAAAAACGGTAAAGCAACAACAAAAGCAGCAACAACTGCTCCTGTCGGTGTAAATACAATAAATATCCCAAACGTTTCTTCTAAAAAACGACCAAGTGGACTCGATCTCCCGAGCAACACAAGTAAATAGTAGCCGAGAACGGTCGGTGGCAATACAATCGGCAACGTAAACAATGAATCAAGTATATCACCTATTTTATTGTTAGAACGGCTTAAATAGTAAGAAATGGGCAAACCAACAACAAGTGCACAAATGGTTGCTATTGTTGCTACTTTTAACGATAAAAAGAGCGGAAAAAGATTAATCGCCTGCACAATTATTTCTCCTCAGGAATGATAAACCCATATTTTTTCATAATACTCGTCCCAGTCGGTCCTTGCAAAAATTCAATAAATTTGTCCGCTTCTTTTTCATGTTTCGTTTGTTTGACAATGACAATCGCTTGCTGAATTGGTTCATGCATATGCTCATCAATGAGATAAAATGGAAGATGATGATCTTTCATAAGTGCAAGCGCCACGATCGCCGCTTCAACATTGCCTGATTCCACATAAGTAAGTGTATCAGCAATATTTTTTCCATAAACGAGCTTCGGCTCTACTTGTTCCCATAAACCCGCTTTTTGTAACGCTTGTTTTGCTGCTAGCCCATACGGTGCATGGTCTGGGTTAGCAATCGCTACCTTTTTCACTTCTTGTTTCACTACATCTTGTAATGACGTTACAGCTACTCCTTCTTTTACGGCAAGTCCAATGCGCCCAAAGGCGTATATGTTTTTTGTTTGTTCAATAGCAATATGCTCGTGAACGAGTTCATCGACATATTCTACATTTGCTGAAGCAAATATATCAAACGGCGCCCCTTGTTTAATTTGTTCCGCTAACTGACCACTTGATCCAAAAATAAATGTAACGTCTATTCCTGTTTCTTTTTTAAATTGTTCTCCAATTTCTTTAAACGCATTGGTTAAGTCGGCTGCTGCGGCAACTTTAATCGTTGGTGCCACATTTGGTTGAGCGATGTTAGGATTACACGCCACTAACGACAAAATCAAAACAAGAAACCATATGTTTTTCACTTTAGTCCCCCCACATATCAATAAAAGAGAATATCTATTACAGATATCCCCTTTTATTCTTCTAACATTTCACTTCCGCATTTTTTCTAGCATAATAATACCAATTTAATGCAATGGATACGATATAAAATGCGATAAAGAAGTAAAATGCTGTAATTGGTGTACCTGTATTTTGGGCTGCCCAACCGAATAGCTTTGGAATGAAAAATGAACCATACGCTGCAAATGCTGCTGTAAAACCGAGAACAGGTGCTGCTTCTTTTGGTGGGAAGATGATCGGGATCATTTGGAATGTTGACCCTGATCCCATTCCAGCAGCAATAAATAAGATCATGAAAGATACAATAAATCCGATAAAATGTTTTTCAGTTGTAAAATACATGACCGCAGCAGCGCCAAGCCCCATAGTCATTAGGACGTAGTTTGTTACGCGCGCCCCTCCTAGCTTATCAGACAACCAACCACCGACTGGACGGAATGAAGCTGCTAAAAATGCCCCTAAAAAGGCAAGCGAGACGTGTTCTGGAAATTGTGATTTTAATAAAAGCGGAAACGCTGCCGCATATCCAATAAACGAACCGAACGTTGCGATATACAACCATGTCATAATCCACGTATGTTTTCTTTTTACGATGACAAACTGCTCTGATACAGATTGTTTTGCATTTGGTAAGTTATCCATACCGAAATATGCTAAAATCGTAAAGAACACAATCGGAATGACCCAAATAAACGCAGCGTTTTGTAACCAAATTTTTGAACCATCTGCTAGTACTTGTGGTTCACCACCGATGGCCCCAAATACACCGACTGTCACGATTAACGGTGTGACGAACTGAACGACCGATACTCCCATATTTCCAAGGCCACCGTTAATACCGAGCGCTGTCCCTTTTTCTTTTTTCGGAAAGAAAAAGCTAATATTCGCTAATGCAGATGAAAAGTTTCCACCACCGAGTCCACAGAGGGCAGCTAGCAACAACATAACCCAGTACGGTGTATTCGGATTTTGTACCGCTAAACCAACCCCAATGGCTGGGATGAGCAACACCCCTGTCGAGAAAACAACCCAATTTCTTCCTCCGAATTTCCCGACTGCAAATGTGTAAATGAAGCGTAGCGTCGCACCGACAAGTCCAGGGACAGCAGCTAACGTAAACAATTGACTTTGCGTGAATTGGAATCCAATATCATTTAATCGGGCAGCAACGATAGACCAAATTTGCCAAACAATAAATGCAAGCATTAACGTTGGAACAGAAATCCAAAGGTTTCTTCGAGCATGTTTTTTTCCTTCTTTTTCCCAAAATTCAGGATCCTCTGGATTCCAGTACGAACCGATGCGACTTTTTCGTTCAGCATAATCTGAAGCCGTTTTCAATGTTTGACTCATAACGATCGTCTCTCCTTTTTTGACAGTATATAATTATAAAAATCATTGCTGTACTTTCATCATATAGAAAGTGTATAAACAAGAATGTGATGTGCATCACATATTATGAAATGTTCATACAATGTTAAAAAATGATATTTAAGCGATCGTTTTGCGCAGTCGTCTCATAATGAGCATCGCAACGAGCATCGTCGCTGCAATCCACCAAAATCCGTACGAATATGAATTCGTCCATTGCTTAAACATCCCTAAAATATTCGGTAAAAAGAACCCTCCTAACCCGCCGGCAGCTCCAACAAAACCTGTTAATAATCCAACTTCTTTCGGGAATACGTTAGGGATGACTTGGAATAACGCTCCGTTCGCTGTACCAAAAAAAATAAGTGTAACAAATAAAAGCGCTAACGCGACATAGACAGGTGGAAGCATACCAACAATCGTTAATGTGACAGTCGCACCAGTAAATAACCAAACGAGCAATTTCATCCCGCCGTATTTATCCGCCAAATATCCACCAATTGGCCGAACAAAGCTTCCTGCAAATACGACAAGCGTCACAAAGTCCCCTGCCGTCACCTTGTCAACCCCGTATTGATCAAAAAAGAATAACGTTAAATAGCTCGTCATTCCTACAAATCCACCAAAAGATAAGCTGTAAAAGAAGCTAAACAACCATGTCTCCTTCATTTTCATTACGCGTGTATATTCTGACATTTTCGTTGGTTTTACCGCTGTCGGACATTCTTTCGCAAATAGGATAAATACAATAAATGCAACGATAAGAGGAATGAGCGCTAATCCGAATACACTGTTCCATCCATGCGCTTCAGCAAGACGAGGGCCAAATAACATCGCCAACACCGTTCCACTATTCCCGGCTCCTGCAATTCCCATCGCTAGTCCTTGGTGTTCTTTCGGATACCATCGACTAGCTAAAGGAAGCGCAACTGCAAAACTCGCCCCTGCAATCCCTAGCAACAATCCGAGTGCATAAATGTGTGTCAGTGTATCAGCAAACAACCATCCCCAAAAAAGTGGAATGGACGTCAGTATCATTCCAATCATCCCCATTTTCTTACCACCAAATCGGTCAGCTAGCAGCCCCATCGGAATACGAAGCAACGCCCCTCCTAATACAGGAATACCTACCATCATTCCTTTTTGAGCAGGCGTCAAACCTAAATCTTCTACAATAAACGTTCCCGTCGCCCCAAGAATCACCCAAATCATAAAACTAATGTCGAAGTACAAAAAAGATGAAAGAAGTGTTGGTAAATGTCCCACCCGCAAAAATTGTTTTAATCGTTCCATCCTTATCTCCTCCTTCACTTACCATTTGACAATTTTATCGTAAAAAACGTAATTGTTTGATACTGTTATATTGTTCACAATTTTTTCTATGTTCACAAAACTTTCATACATTCATTCATTTCACTTGCAACATCGTATAAATCACAATAAGATGAAAAAGAGGGGATGCCGGTCCCCTCTTTCCATTTATTTTTTTGCAGGAGGAGGCGGAGTTTGACCTGGGAAACTGTCTGTAATCGCGTGATCCTTCTTCTTAAACGGATCCGCTTCATTATAGACAGCTTTCATCCGCTCCTCAATTTCTTTTTTCAACTTATCTACATCTATTCCCTTTTTCATGAGCTCCTCTGTCGCAATTAAAATCGCTTGATTAGATTCCTCAATGGACTTGCTTAACGTTGCCATCGTCCCTTGTGGATTATGAAATCCTGCAGAGTTTTCTGCCGCGACAATGTCCCAATACCATTGACCTTTTCTTATATGTTCTTGTGCCGCTTTAATTTTTACTTCATCTACTTTTGCCGTAATCATTTTATTAACATAATAATGAGCAAAAACGGATACTTCTTCCGCTTTATGAAGCATTTCCATATGTGTTGTTTGAATTTCGTCTACACGTGTTTTAATCCATTGTTCGGACTTATCGGCGTGACATGTTAAACAAGATTGTTCAATCGTTTTTAATGGCGACGTCCAGTAATGAGATGTTATTTTCTTCTTGCCATTTACTCGTTCATATGGCATATGGCAATCTGAACAAGATACCCCTGCTTTTCCATGAGGTCCTTCAATCCACGTTTCAAACTCTGGATGTTGCGCTTTTAACATTGGTGTGCCTGATACGTTATGGATCCAATCTTTTTCAAACCCTTGCTGTTTCCCGATTTCTTCGTAATATGCGTACATTTCTTCAGGTTTAAATCCTTTTGCCCATGGGAACGTCACTTTTGATTTCGATGGTTCAAAATAATACTCTACATGGCATTGTGCACATACGTATGAACGCATTTCGTTTTTCGTTGCTTTCGTTACATCCACACCACGAGTTTTCATCGCCTCAATAAAACTTGGGCGTGTAATTCGCAAATCCATCGTTTGCGGATCGTGGCAGTCGGAACATCCGATTGGAGAATGCCCCATTGCTTCTGCCTTCGGCCAAACGACTTGGTTGAAATTTGCCCCCCAATAATCATCGCCCATCTCTTCAATTAACTTTGGCACAGCTGTACTTTTACAAGTTAAGCATGATCCGACCGATTTGTCGGTAATCCGTTTAATGTTGCGCACATCTTCTGCCGCGTACACATGTCCGCGATCTTCGTTGTATTCTGTCGCAAATCCAAATCCGTTAAATAAAATCGGTAAATACGGCTCTTTATCGTGTTCAAACTTACTTCTTTTGACGGAGCCGTTATATTTCGTGTCTTCTTCTTTTTTGTTTTTCATATAGCTTTCATAATGTAACGGAAACAAGTCTTTAAATGCTTCGTTGCGATACTCATCTTTGGCAAGACCTGTGCTTTTGCTTTGTTTAGATGCTTCCTCTGTTTGACCACAACCGACAAGGACGAGAAGAAGCGATCCAATAAGCATGAAAGCTTTTTTCATCACCTTAAAACCCTCCTTTTCTATTTAATAATGTTCTTGAAGGCAATGGCTCATAAAATTCTTTTGTTTTAAACGTCGCTTTCCCATGTGGTACATCACGATGACAATCAAAACAGTTTTCTTTAGCGTCATGCGAGACGTTTTGAATGGTTGCTTCGTGGCAACTGATACAGTTTTTATTAATCACATCTTTTGAAGCTGTTGTTGCATGAAGCACTTTCGGTATTTTTTCAGAACCTAACGTATTAAAGTAAACGTGCGTCATGCCTGCTTTCGCCTTAAAAACAAGTTTATTTACTGCACTGTCGTGTGGTAAGTGACAATCGTTACATGCCACATTTGCGTGCGTCGATGCTGCGAACGAATCATGTGCCTCGTTCATAATGTGACAGTTGCTACAAAACTCTGGGGAATCTGTATAGCTCAATGTCTCTGCAGTTGCCACTGTGCCAACAATTCCGACAAATAAGAAAACGACAACGAGCACCTTTTTATCAAGACTAAATAGCTTCTTCCACATATTCTCACCTCCTTTCTCATTGAATGATCTATAACAACGCTTTAAATGAAGCGCTGCTATCATTGCATCGCTTTGACTTTTTCAACTAACATTTCTTTTGTCACCGGACCGACAATCTTTTCACGAATGACACCATCGCGATCAAGAATGACGGTTTCCGGTTGTCCAACAATTTGAAATCGCTTTGCAATTTTTTCATCCACATCGAGTAAAAAAGGAAGAGAAGTTTGATGCTTATGAACAAACTGTTGTACCCAACTTTTTGGTTCGCCTTTTGAAATAACAAATATGTTCGCTTGTTTATATTGTTTATGAAAAGCTTCTAATTCAGGAAACTCTTTTTCACACGGTTCACACCATGTTGCGAAAAAGTTTAATACCGTTACTTTTCCTCTTGTTTCTTCTATATTCCATATTTCTCCTTCTAACGTCGGTAATTGAATTTCTTCAACAACATCTCCAACATGAAGCTTTTCTTGTTTTTTATTGACAATAAGCACAGCAACCATCATGGTTATCATCAATAGCGCAAACCACCATACCCTTTTTTTCATCTCACCATCTTCCTATTCTTTTTTTCTTGTAAGCAATGTTCAATAAAATGCAGTTGCTCTCTAATTTTGTTTTCGCGCCGAAAAAGAAGGAACAAATATGAGAAAATGATCAGCCAAGCAACTGTGTAAGCGCTAAATAAATAAATCATTTGACATCCCCCTTATTATGAAAAATGTGTATACACTTGTTCCATATACATTTTTATTTTTTCTTTCATTCGTGCAATACGAACACCTTTTCTGACCAGGACGACATAAAGAAATGTCATCGTTACCACACAAACAATTAAAGTCAACAACATTTCTGGTTCTACACCGCCACCTTTTTGATTTTTTCCATCCCCAAAAACGACAGGATGCAAACGGGAGTTCCACCAACGAATGGCCATAAACACAATCGGAACGTTAATGAACGCCACGAGACCGAATGCGGAAGAAAAACGAGCAACTTTATTCCGTTCCCCATCTGATTGGCGCAATAGTAAATAACCAATATACATAAAAAACAAAATCAACGTTGTCGTTAAGCGCGGTTCCCACGTCCACCACGTATTCCATGCACTACGCGCCCAAATAGGCCCGGTCGTTAGTACAATGGCTGTGAACACGACACCAATTTCTGCTGACGCTCCCGCTATGTGATAAGCTAACTCATTCGATTTCCAAATGACAAGCAAGCTACAAATAAACACGACGAAAAACGCTAAAAAACTTACCCACGCTGATGACACGTGAATGTAAAAAATTTTTTGTACAACGCCCATTTTTACTTCGATTGGCGACCAAATAAACACCATGTATAATGCGATGAACATACAAACCGCCGAACACGCAAGCAAAATGGCATCAAGCCTCTTCATCTCTTCACTCTCCTAACACAAAATCAATTAACCAGTAACAGACGGTAAAAAAGATGCAATCATACGCAATCATCATCTTTAGCCAACTGAACATATCATGAATTTGATTTTCGGTAAGAAACAATATTTTTGTAGACTGAGCACCTGCAATAAGCAAAGGACTAACCATTGGTAAAAGTAAAATGTAAAACAATACTTTGTTTGAGATGCACGCTAAAAATGTACCAACGATTGAAAACCCAAATAAGCCAACAACCATGACAACGAAGAAAAGAGAAAGATGTTGATAATAGCGAAAATCAAACAATATAAACAGAAGCGGAATCACGATAACATTAGTGCAAAAAAGGATTAAAAAATTTGCAATTGCTTTCCCGATATAAATCGCACTTTTTTCAATTGGAGCAACGAGCAATCCTGTCAAACAATCATTATGTAGCTCATAGGAAATAGAACGTTCGAAACACATCACGCCTGTAAAAATGGTCACAATCCAAATAAAACCAGGCGTAATTTGTTTTAGTAAATCTTGTGTAATCGTAAACGAAAAGCTATACGTTGTAATCATTAATAGCGCAAAAACGAGAATAAACATGACGTTTTGCTTCTCTTTGTACTCGTAATACAGCTCTTTTTTCGTGATCATCCATATTTGTTTTATATTCATCGTTCATCCACCAATGTTTTATACATTTCCTTTATATGTTTTTCTTCTGTTTGGACGCTTTCAGCAGCAATTTCTCCTTTGTGAAGAAAAATAACTTTATTGCTTATTTTTTCAATATGACTAAAATCATGTGTCACCATCATGATTGCTGTTTGTTTTTCTTTTTCTTGTTGCAACAAGTGAAAAAGCAACTGCACTCCATCTTGATCTAATCCTGTAAATGGCTCGTCGAGAAGTAAAATGCTCGGTTCATGTAATAGCGCACGCGCCAAAGATAACCGTTGCTTCATTCCTTTTGAAAAAGTGCGCACAGGAATGTCTTTAAATACATATAAATCGACAATCTTTAACCACCTTTTAATCGTTTCTTCACAGTTTTTTACTCCGTACAACTCACTGTAAAATCGTAAATTTTCTACTGGCGTAAAATTTTCATATAAAAAGTGGTGATGTGAAATCCATCCGAGATTTCTTTTATATTCAGTCAATTGTTTATATACGTCTTGACCGTTCCAATACATACTTCCAGCATCAATTTGATGAATGCATGCACAAACTTTCAAAAGAGTTGTTTTCCCCGCACCATTTGGCCCGACAATCGAGAGACATTCTCCTTTTTTTACTTCCATATGAATGTGTCGCAGTACAGGACGCATACCGAGCTTTTTTTGAACGTTGTGTAATACAATCATTCGCTCTCCCTCTTTTTAAAAAACGGGCTAACGATAAAATACGAACATCCTGTGACAACTGCTATGCTTATAACCATATACATATACTCCATTTAATTCCCCTCTCTCCGACGAACCGTCCGATAAATGACGAAAATTCCGAACATAAAGATAGCTATCGGGACGATCCAAGCTGTTAAACTAAATCCGCTTTTTTGCGGAACGACAAGCGCCTGTTCTCCTAGTTGTTCAACATAATAATTTAAAATCTCTTCCTCACTTTTTCCTTTATTCAACATATCAAGTACTTCTTTATAATATTGTTGCTTTACTGTACATGTAGCAAGATCGTGTTCTTTATGCCCTTGCATTGATAGTTGATTCACGATACGTTGAAATAACTTAGAATTGTAATCATACGTTTGCGCTGAAACGTGAATCGGTAGAACAAGCAGTAAAAGCAAACATAGCCCAAGCTTTTTCATCATTTTCTCCACCCTCTCATTGGATGTGTCATGGCAATCATCGCTCCGATCATCATGATTATCCCACCGATCCAAATCCATGAAACGAGCGGATTCATTTTTATTAAAAATGTCGCACTTCGATCGCTTTCCCATGAACTTAATACAACATATAAATCTTCGAATATGCTTGACTGTAAAGCTACTTCACTTGAAGGTTCTTTCCAATGGTGATAAAACCATTTTTCTGCCTCTAGTACATTCGTCTTCTTATTGTCGTCATGTACTTTTAACGTTGCATATACGACATCTTTATCTTTTTCATATCGTTCATCCAATGATTTATACAGCAATTCATACTTTCCAATTTTCACACTTTCCCCAAGCGAGAGCGTTTTCATCATTTCTACGCTATATGCTTGCGAACCAATAACGCCAAAAGCGATGAAAGCAACACCGATATGAACAATATACCCCCCATACTTTCGTCCGTTATGTTTTAACAAATCAACAAGCACACGACCAATGGATTGTTGCGTTCTTTTTCTTCTTTTCCACACATCATGAAATAACTCGATCATGTGTACAATGATCATGAGCGTAACAATAAAACATGCTAAAATGACGTATAAATCCTTTTTTCCATTGACATACAACGCAACAGCTATACATACGCTCATGATTAACGGCATACTTAACCGTCGCAACATTATCGGGAGTGATGCCGATTTCCACGGAACAATTGGACAGATCGCCATCAATAAAATTAATGATAGAAAAATGGGTGCGGTCACTTCATTAAAATATGGGGGGCCAACATTTACTTTTTTTCCATTCAACATTTCTGATACGAGCGGGAAAATCGTACCCCAAAAAATAGCTACCGCCCCACCAATAAAAATTAAATTGGCGACTAAAAAGCTCATTTCTTTTGAAATCACATGTTCAATCACGACTTTATTTTGTTTCCACACATGAGCACGATCAACTACGACGTACATCGTAAATATAAACATAACGATCATAAATATAAGGAAGTACGTTCCTAACGTTGAATTTGAAAAAGCGTGAACAGATGTTAGCACACCGCTACGCACGATAAATGTCCCAAATAGTGTAAGGAAATATGATACGATAACGAGCGCCACGTTCCATCCTTTCAACATCTGTTTTTTTTCTTGCATCATTAATGAATGTAACAATGCTGTCGTCGTTAGCCATGGCATAAATGAGGCATTCTCAACCGGATCCCAAGCCCAATATCCTCCCCATCCTAATTCGACGTAAGCCCACCACGCACCCACTATATTTCCAATTGTCAAGCTAAACCACGCGATGAGCGTCCACCTTCTTACAATAGGAACCCACATCGTACTCCAATCTTTTTGAAAAAGAGCCCCAATCGTATAAGCAAATGGCACAGCCAAAACAACATAACCAACGTATGTGGAAACAGGGTGAATAATCATGCCAGGATGTAATAGCATCGGATTCATGCCGTTTCCATCAAACGGAATCGTTTTCGTCATTTTAAATGGATTTTCGTTCACGGATAAAACGAGAAAGAAAAATACGAGATTCATTAGTAAAACGAGCAACGCATAAGGTGTTAAAGCATGCGTTTGCGTACGTTTTGAGTATGCGATAATCAAAGCAAATAAACTAAGCAAAAATGCCCATAAGAGAAGAGAACCTGCATTCCCTGCCCAAAGCGCGCAAAATCGATAAAACCACGCTAACGATGAATTTGTATATGAAGCGACATATTTATACTCAAAATGGTTTGTTACTAACAAATAAACAAGCAAACAAATTCCAATTGTAGCTGTAACAAAAACAGCAAGGACAGCCCCTTTACCGCTTTCAAGATACATTTCTTTTTTTCGTTTGATCCCGTATCCATACGCCCAAAGGCCATACAAAGCAAAAACAAAACTAGCAACCATCGTTGTGTATCCTAATATATACATAAAGCACCGCCTCAATCTAAAAGTTTTTTGTGCATTTCTTTGTCGTACTTTTTCATATCCTCTCCTTCATATTTGGATGGGCATTTCGTTTGTACTTTTTCAGCATAAAATATGTCATTTCGCCATTTCCCTTCGATAATCACAATGACGCCATCAGAAAAATTATCGGGTTTGGCCCCTGTGTAACGAACTTGAATCGTTTCACTTTGATCGTATAGCTCAAACGATAATTGCGTACGTTTGGCATCCCATCGCACAGAAGATTGTTTCAGCATGCCTTGTGTTAACACATATTCATTTTTATATTGTTCGTTCTTTGTTAAATCTTTCAATTTCACTTCTACGACACTTGCAGAAGGCATCGATGTAAACAGCAACATACCAATGGCTAAAACAATGAAACATATACCGACGATAATTTTTTTATTTCCCATTTTTCCCCCTCCTTTTGTGAAGCGTAATAATCATCGTTGCGATCGAAAGCAAGCTGCCACCGATAACACCACTTGCTACGAATATAGGTGATAATGTTTTATTTTCCTTTTCTTGTTCATTCCCGTGATATTCATTTAACAATTCATACGTTGTGCGCATATCTTCTCGGCTATATGTGATATTGAACGTTTTTACATCCCCTTGCTTCATTTTTGTGAACTCATATAAATACATCCCCATCCCATACGTATTTTCCTCATAATATTGTGGTGAGGGAACGATCTTAAAATCATTCGCTCCTAATGGTTGATAAAAAACAATTTTCATATGTTCAATAGGTAACAAATGATGATATGTGTATGTGATCGTCCGTTTCTTTTTTTCTAGCCTTATATTTTTTGTGTAGTATTCGATTACAATATCGTAACGTTCATTTGGCTGAATTTCTTTGTCTACTTCGAAAGAGATATACCCTTTCTCTTGGTCGAGTGTATAATCGATTTCTTTTGGCTCATCATTTACATACTGAGCAACGTAACCAACTCGAAACTCTTTTTCTTTCGTTGGAAGCGGGATGACAATCATTCCTTTTTGTCCTTGCTTGCTTACGTTGCGGAAAGAAAGATGCATTCCGACTAACATGGACGGTTTATCGCTTTGATCATCCGGATGATTCGCATATTCTGGCATTACTTGGATAAGTCCGTTTTCTAGTACAAAAGCATTTTCTTGTGCAGCCGTGGAACGAACACAACATAAGAAAAGCAAACATACGAATGTATATACATACTTTTTCACCGTTGTTCCCTCGTTTCTTTGATCATTCTTCTACGTTTAGTATAGAAAAACATCTGGGATTTTTGTGTATGCATGATAACATTTTCACAATTTGTTCAATAATAGTTTTCACGAAAAATACAACATAAAATGTGATAAAGTTCATATTTTATTCATTTTCTTAACGTTATAATTTTGTTTTAGAACACAAATAGAATGATCATATTTTCACAAATTATTTTTTTAATATAAAACATTGTCACAATTTTTTCTTCATTTCTGCAAAAAAAATGCACACTTTTTCGTTACATACAATGATGAAAGAATAAAACAAAGGAGGAAGCATGTATGAGTATGACGCACTACATGGAGTTGTTAGCTGTTAATCAACCATGGAATTTAATTTTGTTTATGGCAATCCCTGTTATTCTAGCCGAAACTGTTGCTATTACCGAATTAGTCATTTTGTTTACGCGGCGTTTTGATGGAAATGTGAGAAGACTAAATAAAATATGTAGTATTATAGGTGGATTTTATTTTTTGTTTGTTTTCATTTATTTGTTCATATCAGCTGTCATTCCACTCACAATGAATGGGGAATGGAGAGGGTGGATTGACGTGATCGCTGTGACATTTTATTTATTAGGCGTCATCCCACTCGTTGGATTAAGCTTGTTAGATTTACACATCATCGGCCGCAGTTGGAGTGAAGAAAAAAAATTAAAAGTTCACGCTATATTCGTTGGCATTTTTTTAATTGTCGCTCACATTGCAATGATTTTTGGTATGTTAGATCCTTCTCTCGGAAGCGGGCATGGGCATCATATGAACATGTAGAAAAAGGGTTGGCTATTCGCCGACCCTTTCTTTTTGCCTCCACGCTTTCGGGATGTAGATGCAATACGGTTCGCTTGCTAAGTAATCGCCTGTCACCGCGTACGCTCTAGAACGCGATCCGCCACAAACGTAGCGAAATTCACACACGCCACATTTTCCCTTATATCCGTCTGGATTTCTTAACTGTTTGAAAATCGGAGAATGGCGATAAATGTATGATAGCGGTTGTTCGCGCACATTTCCTGCTTTTACAGGCAACAATCCGCTCGGATATACATCGCCAATATGAGAAATAAATACAAAGCCATTTCCGTCGTTTACTCCTTTTGGGGCACGTCCTAGCCCATCTACTTGCCCGGTCAGCCCTTTCATTAACACGTCTTCATAACGAATGTCACCGTGAATTTGTTGCTCTCGCATTTTTTGCTGCAACACAACACGTCGATAATGTTGTCCCGCTGTCGTTTTAATATCAAACGGTACACGTTTGCTCGTTTCATACAGCCATCGAAACACTTTTTCATGTTCAACGGGCGAAATCATATCCGTCTCTTTTCCCCTGCCTGTCGGTACGAGGAAAAATACACTCCAAAGCACACACCGGAGCTTTTCAACAAGTTGCACCATTTCATCAAGCACATGAACGTTATAACGAGAAATGACCGTATTAATTTGAATTGGAATATCGAGCTCGTGCAAATATTGAATCGCTTTCATCGTTAAGTCGAACGAGCCAGGTGTTCCGCGAAAGTGATCGTGAATTTGAGCATTTGGTCCATCTAAACTAAACGCCCAACGAGCAAGTCCTACTTCTTTCGCTTTTCGGATCGCTTCTTTTGTTACGTTTGGTGTGGCACTTGGCGTCATTGATACACGAAGTCCTTTATCAATCGCATACTTAGCAATATCGTATACATCTGGACGCATCAGTGGATCGCCACCTGTAAACACGAGAAGAGGTTGATTCATTTCATAAATGTCATCAATTAATCGCTTTCCTTCTTCAAACGTTAACTCACGTGGATCGCGATGATATTGCGCTTCTGCCCTACAATGAAGACAGTTGAGCTGACATGCCCGCGTTAACTCCCATATAACAATAAACGGATTTTGTTGAAAATCACGCATATTTGATCCCTCCGATTCGATCACTACCTCTCATTGTACAAAAAGGCGGAGATAGATCATGTGACATTCATCACAAAAAGTATCACATAACCATCTTGTCACTATTCTGACAAACATGCACGTCCTTGCATTTCCGATATAAAACAGATAGTATATACGATATAAGGTATATAAGGAGGTGGCAATATGGCGAAAGTGCAAATTAAAGTAATGGATAACGGTTCTTTTCGTGTAACCGGAGATGTGGAATTAATTGATATGGAAGGAAACAAGTTTGAAACAAAAGAAACGTTTTCCCTCTGTCGTTGTGGGCTTTCACAAAGCATGCCGTTTTGTGATGCTGCCCATAAAGGAAAATTTGAATCGGTCGTTCGCGCGCCGAAAAGCGAATAAGCCCGGCTTTTATTCCGGGCTTTTTACTTTGCCATATTTCCCTCCCCCTCCTTCATCTACTTGCAATGTACCGTTTCTAGCTGCGATAATCATTTGAGCAATTTTTTGTCCTGCTGCATATGCTAATTCGTCTTCAGACGCTTCATGCATAATATACATTTCCGTTCCTACTCGTTCGATTAGTTTTTTATATGTCTTCTGGCCTATTCCGGGAATAAACGACAGAGGCACTTGATGAATATATGGCGGACGCACAACAGATGTATAAAAAGTGGTGCGTAGCTGTTGCAGCCGCTCATATACCCCAACAATTTGTTGATTATAACCACACTGCTCACATTGTTCACCGCTCCATCGCGACAAACAACGCGCACAAGTTGTGCGATAATATTTACCAAGCCTCGGATTTAACCCGTAATTTGCTGTTATTTTTCTTCCTTGTTCATGTCGTAACGCCTTTGTTAATTCGGCAAACGTTGCTTCTTCCATCGCAATCATTTGATATTCACGCGCTATATTTTTTAACGAATGAGCATCCGAGTTAGATACATAACAATAACGATGGAGCTCTTCGATTTGATCCGCCATCGTTGTATCCGCACTTAATCCTAATTCAACTGCATCAATAAGGCGAGGATCAAATACTTCTGTCAAACTTTGTTTGACTCCTTTTCCATATACACTTTTAAACGGAGTAAACGCATGCGCTAAAATAAATAATCCATCCCATTTTTTTACTTGTTCCTGCAGTTGCTTTCCTAACACGTATATGCGCTGCGAGCTAAGCGAGCGATTTTTCACATAACTCGCCATCCAATCGGAAAATTTGCGCATTGTATCCATGGTTGGAAAGAAAACTAACACATGGATTGGACCTTGGCAATGTTCATCGTATATTTCTATTTCGCTTCCTAACAACATTGTGACACCCTGCGCTAAAATTCCCCCATCTCGATGTTCCGTCCAACCATGTTTTTCAATATGTTGCTTGATTTCTTTTAATATTTCCGGCACATGAGCATCAACAATGCCAATCATTTGTAAACCTTTTGTATATGTCGCTTCATGGACAATATTAGATAGCGTTAATGATTTCGCTCCTGTCATTTTAACTGGTCGTTGTGAAGCCGTTCGACCAATATGAATATGTAAATCAACAAAATAATTGTTCATCATTTTTCTTTTCAGCGCTCCACAAGCGACATGCGCGGATTCAATATTTGATTCGGGCTTTTTAATTGAAAACATCCTGCCCCGTCGACAACGTCAATCGTCATTTGTTCATCGAAAAAAATGAGCCGATGTTTCTCTACCCAAATGGGCAGATCATTTGTTTCAATCACCACATCATGCTCATCTAATTCATCGACAAGGAGCAAAACAGGCACACCATTCACGGCACATCCACAATCATCTATATCATATATCAGCTTGACATGCTTGTTCCCTCGAACACGATGAAGTTGTTCAATCGCTCGTTTTGTTAATGTAATGTTCATCTTGTTCACCTCACTTACTTTTTTAAAAACGCTTGTTTTCCGATTTTTTCGATAAGCGATGGGAATAGTTGATACATACGACTTCCAATGTGCATCCAAACCGGCAAATTCACTTCACGCGTAGGAGTAAGCATCACATCAACGATGCGCTGTGCGACAAATTCAGGTCGAAGCATCCATCGTTTCACGTTTTTCACATATTCCCCAGACGTATCAGCAACGGTAAAAAAGTTTGTTTCAATTGGTCCAGGGTTCACAGCTGTCACATAAATGCCATACATCGATGCTTCCATTCGTAAACTATTTGTAAATCCGAGAACAGCATGTTTTGTGGCAGCATATACGCTCGATTTCGGTGTGGCAATTTTTCCGGCTTGCGATGCGATGTTAATAATATGCCCCGATCGTTTTTCCATCATATGCGTATACACTTTTTTCGTACACGAGATCAATCCGAGAACATTGACGTCAAACATTTGTTTTGCTTCCGAGAGATCGATATGTTCGACATAACGAAACACACCAAAACCAGCATTATTGACAAGAATATGTACATCAACAGAAGCAAGCAAACGATCAAATACAGCATCTACTTCTTTTTCGTTACTAACATCTAGCTGCTCATATAAGCAAGACATGCCATACGTTTGCTCAATATGTTGCGCAATTTGTGCTAATTTTTCTTTTGATCGAGCAAGCAGTATCGGTGTCCCACCGCGTTTAGCTACTTCGTATGCGATTTGTTCACCGATGCCGCTCGATGCTCCTGTAATGACGACGTATTTCCCTTTCAGCTTCACGCTCTCACCACCTCGTACATATATATTTGACCATCTTTTTCTTTTTTCACTTCCCCAATCGCTTCTAAATAGTCCAGCTGACCAATCGTTTCAGACATCGTCAATAAAAATTCGCGTTCATATACGGTTGGAAAAAGTGCTCGGCATACGTCAAATGCCGTCATCGGCTTTTCGCTCAACAATTGCCATACATATTGTGCACGCTCCTTTTGTTTTTCAAGCCGCTTTGCGATAAGCGGTGCGACATTCGTCACATCTTCGCCGTGTCCGGTGACAATCGTTGTAATGTCGTAATTCAACAACTTTTCCAATGAATCGTTATATTGCAAAAGTGGTTTCGGGCGCTCTTGTTCACCGATCGCAGGCGGCTCTAACAGCGGATTTGATGAAATCGTTGCTAGCAAATGATCTCCCCCGATCATCAGACCGTCCGCTTCACGATATAAAACAATATGGCTTTGTGCGTGTCCTGGTGTTTCAATGACCGTCCAACCTTCAATCATGTCCCCTTCTTTCACTTCTTGTGTGAGCGAGCGCTCGCACGAAAAACGGAGAGAACGTCGAAAGTTCCCAAGTTTCGCGATTCCTTCTTCACCGATGCCACACTCAATTAAAAATTGCTCGAAATATTGTTGATGCCACGCAAAAAAAGCAGCATCTTTCGCAATCCAAGGGGCTGCTTTGCGATGGCCGATAACGGGAAGCGACGGCGGTAAATAATCGAGTAAACCGACGTGATCTGGATGGTGATGTGTAATGATGACTTGCTCAATATCCTCCGGTTCATAACCGAGTTCGCGTAATTCACGAACGAAGACATGCCATGCTTCTTCCGTTTTCACTCCCGCATCAATGAGCGTTAAACGTTCGCCTTTGACAATATACATATTCACATCGCCAACGGCAAATGGCGTTGGGACGACAATGCGATGCAATTGTTCCATTTTTTCGACTCCTTCATTATATCATCATAATTTTCCTTTTCGTCTGTTTATCAGTTTACACTTATTTTTTCTGTTTGTCATTTATTTTTATTTATTTATTAAAAAATTCAGAAAATAAATATTGAAAATGTATTGACAACATGCTTGTTTTTCGTGCATAATTGCAAACAAATCATATATGTACGAAGCGATGAATAGGGCCAGTACATGATAAACGGTAAAAGAGAGTGAAACCCACCGGCTGAAAGGTTTCATTACCCTCTTTATCATGGAACCTACCCTATGAGCTGTTAGGCAAACCTAACCGTCTTGCCGACGATACCGGCATAAGAGGTGGGCGCATTTGTGCCAACAAAGGTGGTACCGCGGAAATAAAGACCTTTCCGTCCTTTATCGGACGAAAGGTCTTTTTATTTTGGAGACGAGGAGGAGAAAAAATGACAGTGACGTTTCTCGGTGCAGGGTCGATGGCAGAAGCGCTTATTTCGGGGGTTACACAAACGTTATATAAGCCAGAGCAAATGATTGTAACGAATCGCTCTCGAATGGAGCGACTGACGTATATGCAACAAACATACGGGGTACGAATCGAAACAAATAAAGAACAAGCGGTCAAAGAAGCTGATATTGTTATTTTAGCGATGAAACCAAAAGACGTTGCAGAAAGCTTAACGCCAATCGCACATGCTTTTCATGAGCAACAACTTATTATTTCATTACTTGCAGGGGTGACGACGGATACGATTGCATCGCTCATCGGAAAAAAAATCCCTGTCATTCGTGCCATGCCAAATACATCAGCGGCCATCGGGCAATCTGCAACAGCGATTTCACAAGGATTATACGCAACGGCTGAACATTTACACATGGCAAAAGAGCTATTTGAAACGGTCGGCATCGTTACGGTTGTTGATGAAACACAGTTACATGCTGTGACAGGGTTATCCGGCAGCGGACCAGCTTACGTTTATTATTTAGTTGAAGCGATGGAAAAAGCAGCCGATGAAATCGGGCTCGATCGCGATATTGCAAAAGAGCTTATTTTACAGACGATTATCGGCGCTGCTCATATGTTAAAAGCAACAAACAAACATCCGTCTGTTTTGCGTAAAGAAGTCACAAGCCCAGGCGGAACGACAGAAGCAGGCATCGGCGTGCTTGAGCGCTATCGCTATCAAGAGGCGATGATTGCTTGCATTAAACGAGCGACCGAACGTTCGAAAGAGCTCGGTGAGGCACTTCTTTCTTCCGTTCAATAAGGCAAATTGTTTTTCTTTTCCAAACGAACGTGGTATCATTCGTAATGAAAGATACGATGGGAGGGTTAGTAACTGTTAAAATATTTTTGTGAAAATCCATAAAACTCTATATACAATTTATAAAAAATTACAAGGCAAAAGAGCAAATAAAGCCAAGAAGATGATTAAGGAGCTAACTGAAAATGATTAAAACATTTAAAGTTATGCTACTTCCTAATCATAAACAACAAACAAGATTATTTGAGTGCGCTGGTGTAGCAAGGTGGGCGTATAATTTTGCCTTAGCACAACAACAAGAAAATCATAAACAAGGCGGTAAATTTTTAAATGATGGTGAATTAAGAAAAAGATTAACGCGGCTCAAACAAACGAAAGAGTACAGTTGGCTCAACAATTATTCCAACAACATTACAAAACAAGCGATCAAAGATGCGTGTCAAGCCTACAAAAACTTTTTTGCAGGACGGGCGAAGTTTCCGAAATTTAAAACGAAGAAACGAACACGCCCAAGTTTTTATCAAGATACATCGAAAATTAAAATCACCGACACGCATGTGAAACTAGAGAAACTGACGCCTTCCAAAAAGAAAAATAGACAGAAGCTCAATTGGATTCGTTTGGCGGAGCGAGGACGTATTCCGCACGGAAAACATGTAACATACGTCAATCCACGCATCGTGTTTGACGGAATACATTGGTTTTTAACGGTCGGTGTAGAAGAAGCGGAAGTAAAACATGAAACGTACAACGAGGGCATCGGCATTGATTTAGGGGTAAAGTCGTTCGCTACCGTCAGCAATGGCATGATGTTTCCAAACATTAACCAAACACCGAAAGTAAAAAAGCTGGAAAAGTCAATTAGGCGCATGCAAAGACAAATATCACGAAAGTACGAAATGAATAAAACAAAAACAGAAGGAGGTGAATTCCGTTACAGAAAAACGGAAAACATCAAGAAACTGGAGTTCCTTGTTTTAAAAAAACGCCGAAGGCTGAAAAACATACAGCTTAATCATACCCACCACATCACAACGACGTTGGTGAAAGCCAAGCCAGCGTATGTCGTGATGGAAGACTTGAACACAAGTGGCATGTTAAAAAATCGCAAGCTATCGAAAGCGATTCAACAACAAACATTCCACGCGTTCAAGCGGCAAATGACGTACAAATGTGCATGGCATGGTATCGAGTTGATCGTCGTAGATCGCTTTTATCCGTCAAGCAAAAAGTGTAGCCGTTGCGGTCATGTGAAAGACCACCTTTCTTTATCGGAACGGACGTACCGTTGCGAAGTGTGTGGGTTACAAATGGATCGCGATCTCAACGCGAGCATCAACTTGAAACAATATGCCGAATCCATGATGTGACATGACTATGTACCCATACGTTAGTGGGGAAGTGAAGCCTTCGGAGTGCCAAGAAAACGAGAGTAGCTTTTTTGCGAAATCGGGCGCGATGAACAAGGAAGGAAACGTAGACTTTATAAATAATGAATAGATGATTTATAAAGTTTTGTAAGTTTTCTGTAACGGGAAGGAATATGCTCTTTTCACCATATACGATTCGGGACATCACATTAAAAAACCGTATCGTCATGTCGCCGATGTGCATGTATGCATGCGATCGTGAAGACGGAACGGTTCACAACTGGCATCTTATTCATTATGCAACGCGCGCTGTTGGGCAAGTCGGACTTATTATTGTTGAAGCAACAGCCGTAACACCACAAGGAAGAATTTCAGCTCGCGATTTAGGGATTTGGGATGATGCCCATATCGATGGATTGCGCACACTTACCTCGCTCGTTCATGAGCAAGGCGCCAAAATCGGCATTCAGCTTGCTCATGCTGGACGAAAAGCGACGGTTGCTGGAGAAATCTTCGCTCCATCCCCTATTCCGTTCGATGACACGATGCGTACACCAAAAGAGATGACGAAAGCCGATATTGAAGAAACGATTCATGCGTTTCAACAAGGTGCGCGTCGCGCCAAGGAAGCTGGATTTGATGTCATCGAAATTCACGCTGCTCACGGCTATCTCATTAACGAGTTTTTATCGCCACTTACAAACAAACGAACAGATGAATATGGCGGGAAAAATCGCTACCGCTTTTTAAGCGAAGTGATTGAAGCGGTAAAAGAGGTATGGGACGGACCGTTGTTTGTCCGCATTTCTGCTTCTGACTACCATCCGGACGGCTTAAAGGTGGACGACTACATCGAATATGCAAAACGAATGAAAGCACAAGGTGTTGATTTGATCGATGTGAGCTCTGGCGCTGTCGTTCCAGCAAAAATTCAAGTATATCCAGGCTATCAAGTGCCGTTTGCTGAAACAATTCGCCGTGAAGCGAATGTGCCGACAGGGGCCGTCGGGCTTATTACGTCAGGCTTACAGGCAGAAGAAATTTTACGTAACGGACGCGCTGATCTCATTTTTATCGGTCGCGAGCTCCTTCGCAACCCATATTGGCCAAGAGCAGCCGCAACCGAACTTGGTATATCTCTTGAAGCGCCAAAACCATATGTCAGAGGATGGTAAAACACAACAAAGGATGTCCAATGCAACGGACATCCTTTTATATGTCAAAATAATAGTGGGCGTGAAGTTGACACCCCGGATTAAACGCGGCATCGCAATGTGGACAACGGTAATTGCTCGTCATATATTGTTCAATCGTCAGCTCCGTTTGACAAACGCCGCATAAGACAGCTTTTTCATAAAAACGTTCTTTCGGCCATACCGCATGCTTGCCACAACCATGTTCTTCATGACAGTGCACACACGGGAAATACGTTTGACAACAATAAAACTTAATCGCGATGACATCGCGTTCACTATAATAATGTACACATCTCGTTTGTTTGTCGATGACGTTTCCTTTGACTTCGATCATCACTCATCATTCCCTTTTCTTATAATCGGAAATGATGAAAAATCAAAGGCAAGTGCGACATTCGGAAAAATGGTTTTTGCTTCTTCCACGAGTCGCTCACACATATCCCCTTGATAGCGAGAACTAATATGTGTCAAAATGAGTTGCTTCACTTCCGCTCTTTTCGCCACTTCCGCTGCTTGCAACGTCGTTGAATGATAGTAATCGTGCGCTAAATGAGCTTCCTCTGCGCTAAATGTCGCTTCATGGACAAGCACATCCGCTTGTTTTGCTAGTTCAACACTTGCCTCACAATAACGTGTATCTCCCATCATGACCACAACGCGCCCTTTTTTCGGTGGGGCAACAAATTTACGCCCATCAATAACTGTTCCGTTATCTAACGTAACGAGCTCTCCCCTTTTAATTTGTTGATAAATCGGACCGGGCTTCACACCAAGTGCACGCAACTCATCAACGAGCAACGTACCCGGCAAATCTTTTTCGACAATTCGAAAACCGTACGAAGGCAACCCGTGATCAAGCAATTTTGCTGTAACAACAAACTGTTCGTCTTCAAATACGACACCTTCTGTAAACTCTTCAATATGTAGCTCATATTTGAGTCGCGTGCCACTGACCGTTAATGCGGTTTCGATAAACGAACGAATACCTGCTGGACCGTAAACAAAAAGAGGTGTTTCCCCCCCTTGAAACGAACGGCTACCAAGCAATCCGGGTAAACCAAAAATGTGATCGCCATGTAAGTGCGTAATAAAAATACGTTCAATGCGCCGTGGGCGAATAGACGTATGTAAAATTTGATGTTGCGTTGCTTCTCCGCAATCGAATAGCCATGTCGCCCCTCTTTCTTCTAACAACTGAAGGGCAATGGCTGATACGTTTCTACCTTTTGATGGGACGCCAGAGCCTGTCCCTAAAAACAATAACTCCACACTACGATCTCCTCTCTTTTCTTTAATTAGATAAAACATTTGCGTTTACCACAATAAACCTCTAAAATTACATTATCATGAACCTTTCAAAAAATGAATAAAAGCGAGGTATGTGATCCGTGAATGACGTACAACCAAAAGCGACAATTGTAATTTTTGGTGCGACTGGGGACTTAGCAAAACGTAAACTATTCCCATCTATTTATAAACTTTATCAAAAAGGAAAGCTTGATGAACAGTTTGCGGTTGTTGGCGTTGCCCGTCGCCCGCATACAGACGAATCGTTTCGCCACTATGTAAAAGAAACAATTGAAGAAGCAACGAAACAAGAGTTGATACATGAGAAATTTATTTCTCATTTTTACTATCATTCACTAGATGCGACAAATACGCAATCATACAAACAACTGAACGAATTATTAACACACGTTGAAGAGCAGTTTCACATTCCAGGTCATCGCATTTTTTACTTAGCAATGGCACCTGAATTTTTTGGAACGATTACATCGCATTTAAAATCAGAAGGACTGACGACAACGAACGGCTGGACGCGATTAGTGATTGAAAAACCGTTCGGTCATGATTTACAAAGCGCGCAAAAATTAAATGAAGCAATTCGTCAATCGTTTTCGGAGGAACAAATTTTTCGAATTGACCATTATCTTGGAAAAGAAATGGTGCAAAACATCGAAGTTATTCGCTTTGCAAACGCTATTTTTGAACCGCTTTGGAACAACCGATTTATTGCTAATATTCAAATTACATCAAGCGAAACGCTCGGTGTAGAAGACCGTGGGCGCTATTACGACCACTCCGGTGCACTGCGCGATATGGTGCAAAACCATATGCTGCAAATGGTTGCGCTTTTAGCGATGGAGCCTCCGATTAAGCTGACGACTGACGATATTCGTAGCGAAAAAGTGAAAGTGTTGCGGGCGCTTCGTCCGATGACGCATGATGACGTCGAGACATATTTCGTGCGTGGGCAATACGGACGCGGCATCGTGCGCGGGCAACAAGTCGTCGGATATCGTGAAGAACATAGCGTCGATCCAAACTCCAATACAGAAACGTTTGTTGCAGGGAAATTAATGATCGACAACTTCCGCTGGGCAGGCGTGCCATTTTACATACGAACTGGAAAACGAATGACGGAAAAATCAACGAAAATCGTTGTGCAATTTAAAGATGTACCGATGAATTTATATTATCGCACAAGCGAACACGTTCATCCGAACTTGCTCGTCATCCATATTCAGCCCGATGAAGGCATTACCCTTCATTTAAATGCGAAAAAAAGCGGCGAAAGCATGAAAACGACGCCAATTAAGCTCGACTACTGCAACAACTGCATCGACGGCATTAATACACCGGAAGCGTATGAAAAATTGTTATATGACTGCATGCGCGGCGATGCGACAAACTTTACACATTGGGATGAGGTCGCTGCTTCATGGAGCTTTGTCGACACAATTTCGGAAGTGTGGGCAAACACGAAAGCCGCGGACTTTCCGAACTACGAAGCTGGCTCGATGGGACCAAAAAAAGCAGACGAACTATTGCAAAAAGACGGCTTCCATTGGTGGCCACTAAACGGAACAATGTAAGGAGGAAACACCTATGAAAATGTACGATGTCACCGCTCCTATTTTCGAAGGGATGCCTGTGTATAAAAATAAACCGGAAAAACAACCGAAACTAATGACCATCACGAACGATTACGTCACCGAATCGCGCATCGATATGGATGTGCATACAGGCACACACATTGACGCGCCGCTCCATATGGTAAAAGACGGAGAAACGTTCGAAACGATTCCGCTTGAAAAACTTGTCGGCTACTGCAAAGTATTGGACGTCACACATGTGAACGATCGCATTACAAAAGAAGATCTCATTCATTTTGATATTCAAGAGAACGATTTTATTTTATTTAAAACAAAAAACTCATTCGACGACGCCTTTAACTTTGAATTTATTTACGTTGCTGAAGATGCGGCAACATACTTAGCCGAAAAACGCATTCGCGGCGTCGGCATTGACGCGCTCGGCGTTGAACGTAACCAAGCAGGACACCCAACGCATAAAACATTGTTTAATCATCACATTATTATCATCGAAGGGCTTCGATTAAAAGACGTACCAGCGGGCGAATATTGGATGGTTGCCGCCCCGCTTAAACTCGTCGGCACCGACGCCGCCCCAGCGCGCGTATTGTTGTTTGAACAATAAACAATCCCCCTCATCGCATGGTGAGGGGGATTTTATAAATTCTCTTAAAAACCCCCTAGAGCCACTTGCCCTAGGGGGGGTTTGTTTATTTCAACCATTCGGTATGGAAAATGCCTTCTTTGTCGATGCGCTCGTATGTGTGGGCGCCGAAGTAGTCGCGTTGCGCTTGGATCAAGTTTGCTGGCAATGTTTCCATTCGGTAGCTGTCGTAGTATGCAAGAGCGCTTGCGAACGCTGGTGTTGGAATGCCGCGCATCGCTGCCGTTGCGACGATTTCGCGAAGCGATTGTTGATAGTTTTCGACGATTTCTTTAAAGTATGGGTCAAGCAATAAGTTTGGAAGCGCTGGGTCGCGGTCATACGCTTCTTTAATTTTTTGTAAAAATTGTGCACGAATAATGCAGCCGCCGCGGAAAATCATCGCGATATTGCCGTATTGTAAATTCCAATTGTATTCTTCTGATGCGGCTTTCATTTGCGCAAAGCCTTGGGCGTAGGAGCAAATTTTGCTCATGTAAAGCGCACGGCGAACAGCTTCGATGAAATGCGCACGATCGCCTTCATACGGCTTCACTGCTGGTCCAGCTAATAGCTTGCTTGCTTTCACACGTTCTTCTTTCATCGCGGAAATAAAGCGAGCAAATACCGATTCAGTAATGATCGGAAGTGGAACGCCTAAATCGAGCGCGTTTTGGCTCGTCCATTTTCCTGTTCCTTTTTGCCCTGCTTTGTCTAAAATGACATCAACAAGCGGCTTGCCCGTTTCTTCATCGATTTTTGTAAAAATGTCTGCCGTAATTTCGATTAAATAGCTGTCTAATTCTCCTTTATTCCACTCGGCAAATACTTCATGAAGCTCTTGGGCGTTTAAGCCGAGCACATGCTTCAATAAAAAGTATGCTTCGGCAATTAACTGCATATCGCCATATTCAATACCGTTATGCACCATTTTTACGTAATGGCCTGCACCGTCTGGACCGATATATGTCGTACACGGTTCGCCATCGACTTTTGCCGCAATTGCTTCAAAAATCGGACGAACGAGTTCGTGCGCCTCTTTTTGTCCGCCTGGCATAATCGAAGGTCCTTTTAACGCCCCTTCTTCTCCACCTGAGACGCCTGTACCGATAAAATGAATGCCTAACTCGGCAAGCTCTTTATTGCGGCGTTGTGTATCTTTAAAATACGTATTGCCGCCGTCGATAACGATATCGCCTTTTTCTAAATACGGCTTTAATTGCTCAATTGTTGCGTCTGTCGCCGCGCCTGCTTTCACCATTAATAAAATTTTGCGCGGCTTCTCAAGCGCGTTGACAAACTGTTCGATGCTGTATGTACCAACGATGTTTTTCCCTTCCGCTTCTTGTAAAAATTCGTCTGTTTTTTCGCGTGAACGGTTATATACGGCAACGGAATAACCGCGGCTTTCAATGTTGAGCGCCAAGTTTTTTCCCATGACCGCTAAACCGATCACACCAATTTGTTGTTTCGCCATAGCAAACGTTCCTTTCTATTTTTGATTGTTCAAAAAAGAACATACCATAATCGTCTTTTCTCGTTCAAGTGTTCTGTTTCTCATTCCTAATATGTTCTTTAATGGTGCTTGCTCCTTCTAAATTGTCAAACAATATCGTTGGATCAATTACAGTAATGAGCCGATCAGGTAAATTCGCAATGCCGATAAAGTATGGCGTCTGTTGATAGGCAAGCATATTCACTTGCTTCATCATATGTGATGGAATATCAATAATTTCCTTTGCATCGTCTACGATAAATGCTACGTGTAAATCGCCCGTATGCACAACGACAAGCCGCGTTTTCTCTGCTTCCGTATACGGACGGCGATATAAAATTTGCGATGTATCAAGCACGGGAACAAGCTCACCGCGAATGCGAACAACACCAAGCATATACGAAGGCATGCTTGGAATGAGCGTCGGATGGCCCATCTTTTCAATGGAAACGACATGTTCAACCGGAATGGCGTATTGTTCGTTCGCAAGTTGAAAAACGACGACTTTATTCATCGTTTCACCCCCTCGCAGCCACTTCCTCAATAATAGCGATGACCATTTCGGTTGCTTTCACAAGTTCTTCAATTGGCATACGTTCATTTGTTGTATGGATCTCTTCATAACCGATCGCTAAATTGACCGTTGGAATGCCAAATCCGGCAATGACGTTCGCATCGCTACCGCCACCGCTACGCAACAGCTCGTGCGGACGACCAATTTTTTCGGCTGCTCGTTTTGCGATTTCAACAACATGATCGCCGTCGCCAAATTTAAATCCTGGATACATCACTTCCACATGAACATCTGCACGCCCCCCCATTTCTTCCGCTACTCGTTCAAACGCTTCTTTCATTCTCGCGACTTGCGCTTCCATTTTTTCTGGAACGAGCGAACGCGCCTCTGCTAAAATGTCCACGCGATCGCAAACGATATTTGTTTGTGTTCCACCTTCAAAACGGCCGATGTTTGCGGTTGTTTCTTCGTCAATGCGACCGAGCGGCATTTGCGCAATCGCTTTGGCAGCGATTGTAATTGCCGATACGCCACGCTCTGGTGCAACACCCGCATGAGCCGTCTTTCCGTGAATAGTCACTTTCAACTTTGCTTGCGTTGGAGCAGCAACGATAATTTGTCCAACTTTTCCATCGCTATCTAGTGCATATCCAAATTTCGCTTGAATGAGCGACGGATCAAGCGCTTTCGCCCCAACAAGCCCCGACTCTTCACCAACAGTAATAATAAATTGAATTGTGCCGTGCGCAATTTGTTTTTCTTTTAATACTCGAATCGCTTCAAACATCGCAGCAAGTCCTGCTTTATCGTCCGCTCCTAAAATCGTCGTACCATCTGTCACAATATATCCATCTTGAATCGACGGCTTGACCCCTTTTCCTGGCACAACGGTATCCATATGAGATGTAAAGTAAATCGGATCAACTCCTTCTTTTGTCGCTGGCAAAGTGCAAATTAAATTTCCTGCTCCATGCCCTGTTTGCGCAGTCGTATCATCTTCAATGACATGTAAACCGAGCGCTTCAAACTTCGCCTTCAACACATCCGCAATGTCGCGCTCATATTTCGTTTCCGAATCAATTTGCACAAGCTCTAAAAATTCTTCGACTAAACGCTGTTCGTTTACCATCATCCATCCTCCTATGTATGTACTCATCTTTAAGTATAACGAATTTTCCTTCATATGGCGATGAACACATGCACATAATTTTTTTTCTTCCGCTTCACACATTTGTCACAATTTCGTTATATCATTCACATTGAATTTCATTTCATAGTAAAACAGGAGGTTTTTATGAATTCATTATCAAACAAAGATTTATACAAAGCTATATGGCGTTGGCACTTTTATGCCGGAATTATTTTCGCACCTTTTTTAATTATTCTTTCCATCACCGGAGCTATCTACTTATTTAAACCACAAATTGAATCGTTTTTATACAAAGAATACTATTATATTGAAGAAGGGGAACATGAGTTGGCACCGAGTACCCTCATTGAAAAAGTTACAAATACGTATGAACATGCTACGGTCGTCAGCTATCGGCCAAGCGATGCTCCACACCGTTCGACTGAAGTTGGCGTCGTTTTAGATGGTGAAACATATATCGTTTTTGTTAACCCATATACCGGCGATATTCTTGGTAAAATCGCAAAAGAAGATAAACTCATGAATATCATTGTCAAGCTGCATGGTGAATTAATGGTAGGAACAATTGGCGACAGAATTGTTGAACTTGCTGCATGTTGGGCTGTCATTTTATTAATAACAGGATTATATTTATGGTGGCCAAGAAATCGTTCTTTATATGGCATTGTGAAAATTCGCTTTAATGAAGGAAAGCGCGTCATGTGGAAAGACATTCATTCCGTGATTGCCATTTGGCTGTCTGTCTTTATTTTATTACTTATTTTGACTGGTTTACCTTGGGCTGGGTTTATGGGCGATAAAATTAATCGCATTGCCACGGCAACACACACCGGCTACCCACCTGGCTTATGGGACGGTCAAATTCCAGAATCCGTTATTCCAACGAAATCAGTAGCAGACGTGCCATGGGCGGCGGAAAATATGCCTGTACCTGAATCGAATCAAAACGGAACAATGACCATTCCAGTTGAATCAGTTATTCAAATTGCAAAAGAGCGACATGTTCATCCAGGGTTTTCTATTTACTTCCCTGAAGGAGAAAAAGGAGTGTATACCGTTTCGGTCTTTCCAAACTTGCCGCAAGATCAAGCTACATTGCATATTGATCAATATAGCGGCAAAGTGTTAGCCGATTTACGCTTTAAAGATTATGGTTGGCTAGCTAAAGTAATCGAAATTGGTATTGCCCTTCACGAAGGTCGATATTTCGGCTTATTTAATCAAATGATCGGCCTTATCACTTGCCTCGGTCTCATATTCATTTCGTATAGCGGTGTTGTGATATGGTGGAAGCGACGCCCAAAAGGATCGTTAGGTGTCCCATCTGCTCCACAAAACAAAAAAGCGATGCAAATCGTCACACTCATCATCATCGTATTAGGGCTTATGATGCCTTTAGTCGCTCTTTCATTGGCCATCGCTTTTGTTCTCGATTGGATTGTTATTCGTCGCATTCCAAAATTACAAACATGGTTCTCATAAGAAAAAGCGAGCAGTACATGTACTGTTCGCTTTTTCATTGAACAATTTATAACGGAATATTCCCATGTTTCTTTTTCGGACGTTCTTCCTGTTTATGACGAAGCATATCGAGTGCTTGAATGAGTTTGATTCTCGTGTCGCGTGGGTCGATGACGTCATCGACCATGCCGTATTTTGCTGCGACATATGGATTCGCAAACTTGTCGCGATATTCTTCAATTTTTTGCGCTCGCGTTTCTTCTGGGTTCGGACTATTTTCGATGTCGCTTGCGAAAATAATGTTCGCTGCCCCTTGTGGTCCCATAACGGCAATTTCTGCATTTGGCCATGCGTATACGACATCCGCTCCGATCGATTTACTGTTTAATGCAACGTATGCTCCGCCATATGCTTTCCGTAAAATAACCGTAATTTTCGGCACTGTCGCTTCAGAGTAGGCATATAAAATTTTTGCTCCGTGGCGAATAATTCCCCCATGCTCTTGTTTGACTCCTGGGAAAAAGCCCGTCACATCTTCAAATGTAATAATCGGAATATTAAACGAGTCGCAAAAGCGAATAAAGCGCGCCGCTTTATCCGATGAGTCAATATCTAGTCCTCCCGCCATAAACTTCGGCTGGTTGCATACAAGTCCGATAACTTCCCCTTTTATGCGGGCAAAACCGATGACAATATTTTTCGCAAAATCTTTTTGCACTTCCATAAATGATCCTTCGTCAACGACTTGCAACACGACGTTTCGCACATCGTATGGACGTACCGCATCAATAGGAATAGCATCCGCTAAATCGGGACGGTAATCGCTTTCCTTTTGTGCAGGTGCAACAGGCGGCTTTTCTTGACAATTTTGTGGAAGATAGCTTAATAGCCGTCGTACTTGGGCAAGCACCTCTTCTTCTGTCGCGCCTGAAAAGTGGGCATTTCCGCTAATCGTATTATGAACACGCGCACCACCTAAATCCTCCGCGCTAATTTTTTCTCCTGTCACTGTTTCGATGACTTTCGGTCCGGTAATAAACATTTGACTCGTTTTCTCGACCATAAAAACAAAATCGGTAATGGCTGGTGAATAGACAGCCCCTCCTGCACATGGCCCCATGATGACAGAAATTTGTGGAACGACGCCTGAATAAATCGAGTTTCGATAAAAAATATGACCGTATCCATCAAGCGACAACACGCCTTCTTGAATGCGCGCGCCACCAGAATCGTTTAATCCAATGATTGGGGCCCCTGTTTTTGCAGCTAAATCCATAATATTTGTAATTTTTTTCGCGTGCATTTCCCCGAGGGCGCCACCGAATACAGTAAAGTCTTGCGAAAAGACAAATACTGTTCGTCCATCGATTTTACCGTATCCTGTGACAACTCCATCACCTGGACCTTTTTTCTCTGCTAATCCAAAGTCGGTGCAACGATGTTCAATAAACGGATTTAACTCAACGAATGTCCCTTCATCTAATAAGAGATCGATTCGCTCTCTTGCCGTTAATTTTCCCTTTTCATGTTGCTTGGCAATTTTATCGTCGCCACCGCCTAGCTCAATTTCGCGGCGACGGTCATATAGCTCGTTAATTTTATCATACATATCCATTATCGCCCACCGCCCCTTTCACAAAGTTCATACAGCACGCCGTGGGCTGATTTCGGATGCATAAAAGCGATGCGTGCGCCACCTGCACCACGCTTCGGCTGTTCGTGAATCATACGAATGCCGTTATTTTTTAACTCCTGAATGCGCAGTTCAATATCATCCACGCCAAGCGCGACATGATGAATACCTTCACCTCTTTTTTCAATAAAAGAAGCAATTGGACTATGTTCAGAAAGCGGCTCAAGCAGTTCGAGCTTGACATCGCCGACTTTTAAAAACGCTACCCGAACTTGCTCGGATTCAACCGTTTCAATGCCAACGCACGATAAGCCGAGCGTATCCGTATAAAACGGGAGCGCCTCTTCTAATGATTTGACAGCGATGCCAATATGATCGACTTTTTTCATTTCCATAACCCCAACCCCTTTGTTGTTCTCGGTTGCAAACCACCTATGCATTTCGACATCTTTTTTCTTTTTTCCTTCTTTTTTGCATTTTTTCATACTTGTTTGTCGATCAGCATGTTTGTACAATAGGTAACAAGAGGTGAAAAAAATGCATTCAAAAAAAGTGCAAAAAATCGTCGTCTATTTAATGCTCGGTTCAATGCTTTTAACATCGTTGCTTGCTGGATTAAGCATGTGGATATAGAACAAGCTGACCGCATTCGGCCAGCTTGTTCTATTTGAGCGCTCCGTACTTTTTCCCGAGCTGTTGAAATGATTGACTTGTTTTCACGATCGCTACTTTCGTTCCAAGCGGCACGTTTGGGTATAACGCCTCAACATCCCGATTATGCATACGTACGCATCCTTCAGTAATATACCGTCCAATTGATGACGGGCGATTCGTTCCGTGAATGCCGTACGTTCGACCGTCTGTCCCGCGGGCATCAAATCCAATCCAGCGCGTGCCAAGTGGGTTATTCGGTGCGCCTCCCGGAATGTTTTTTTTCCGATAATACGGGTTCACCGCCTTCACCGTAACCGTAAATAATCCTTCTGGTGTGAGCGCATTCGTTTTTCCTGTTGCTACACGATATATGCGTTCAATTTTCCCGTTACGAATAAAAGCAAGTTGATTCGTCTGTTTGTTGACAACGATCATTGGATCGCCAACGCGCGGATTGTCTCCAAGTGGCCAAAGCGGCGAAATAAAAAGAAAAAAAGCAAACAAAAGCGACATGATCTCACCCTTTTTCAATTATTGTGCATCAAAAAAGAGCGACCATACCGTTATAATTGGCTTTTAATGATTAAATATTGCTCCATCTCTTTCACAAAATGCAAAAGAGCAGCACGTTGTTCAAACTCCTCGCGCGTTTTTGGTAACGGCATTTGTTGAAACTGCTTTTTCATCGCTTCAAGCTGGCGAATAAAACGATCCGCTGTATTTCCTGGGTGAATGGCATCGCTTAATTCGTCGATAAAATCGGCAATCATATTGCGTTGCTCGACCGTATATGTCATTGAACTAATGAGCGGCAACATGCGCTCAATAATTTCAAATTGCCGTTCACGCATACGAAAATATCGATAATAATAATCTTCATTGCGTAAAAAATGGTTTTCAATGTTTTGTAACGCAAGCGCCTTCGCTTGCTTTAACGTATCACTTGCTAACGCAATTTCTTTTCCGTCCCATAAACTTTCGTTCGTACGTAAATAATGAACAATTTCTTTAAAAATAATACGAAATAAATCTTCTACAATACGTTGATACTCTTTTAAGTCTTTTTCAACGCTCGGCATGTACATATTGACAAGTAAAGCGATACCGATTCCAATAATCATTAACATCACTTCATTATATACGAGGTGCCACGTCATCGTTTTTGCCATATATACGTGCAAAATAATAACCGTACTTGTTGCAATCCCTTCAGTTACTTTTAACGAAACGGTCGTTGGAATAAAAAACAACAACAATAACCCAATCGAGAGCGGATGATAATGAAGCCCTTCAAAAAAGAGAAACGAAAACAATAAGCCGACCAGCCCGGCAACAAATCGGGCGCGTGCCGTCTGCAACGACTTTTTTTTCGTCACTTGAATACAAAGTATTGTAATAATGCCGGCAGAAGCGAAATTTTCAAGATGTAACCATTGGGCAAGCGCAATGGCACTCGCCGTTCCAATCGCTGTTTTTACTGTCCGATAACCAATTTTTAACACAAATATCACACTCCGCCCTCATTATAACACATTCCAATATAAAAGGTGCCCATAACGGACACCTTTTACGTTTGCTCATATAAACGAATTAATTGCTGAGCGGCCATCGTGACCGGTTGTTTTCCTTCCATCACATCTCGTTCAATCGTCGGCAACTGTTGCTGTACAGCCGGATGCTGAAAAAAGCGGATATGCAAATAATCTTTAATCATCGCGTGCAACCAATCTTTCATCTGTTCTCTTCTTCTTTCTTCAAATACGCCAGATTGTTTTGTTGTTTGGACAAACCGTTCGATTACTTCCCAAATTTGTTCAATTCCTTCTCCGTAGAGAGAAGAACATGTATATGCTTTCGTCTCCCAACCTTTCGTCGCATGACGTAAGTAATGTAAAATTTGATTATATTCTTCTTTCGCAAGCTCGGCCTTCTTTTTATTATCCCCATCTGCTTTATTAATGACGATCGCATCGACGAGCTCCATCATTCCTTTTTTCATTCCTTGTAGTTCGTCACCGGCGCCCGTTAAGGCGAGCAATAAGAAGAAATCAACCATGCCGCGCACTGCCACTTCGCTTTGACCAACACCAACCGTTTCAACAAGAATAATATCATATCCTGCTGCTTCACAAAGCAATATCGTCTCACGCGTTTTTCGATGCACGCCACCGAGCGTGCCACCCGATGGCGATGGGCGAATAAACGCACGTGGGTTTCGAGCTAAATTTTCCATGCGCGTTTTATCGCCAAGAATGCTTCCACCTGTAACAGAACTACTCGGATCAACAGCTAACACGGCAACACGATGACCTTTGTCGCATAAAAATTGCCCAAATGCTTCAATAAACGTACTTTTTCCCGCTCCCGGTACACCGGTAATGCCGATGCGAATGGAACGTCCCACATAGGGGAGGAGCTCATGCAATATGCGTTGGGCCTTTTCTGTATGTTTTGCCGCATTGCTTTCAATGAGCGTAATCGCTTGCGCTAAAATGGTACGTTCGTTATTTAATATCCCAGCGACGTATTCCTCAACTGAACGTTCTTTTCTTTTCACCCACCGTCTTTCTTTTGATGCATAAACACCGTCGCTTCCTTTGACGTATGATGTGGCAAACATATTTCCTTCATCAGCCCATTCTGGCCGAGATGTTCGCTCATCGTTCATTCGCTCACTTCCTCATAACCGAGTCGACGATAAATTTCATGCAATACTTTTTGTGCTGCGACCGGGATAATTGTACCTGGTCCGAAAATGGCAGCCGCTCCATGTTCATATAAAAATTCATAGTCTTGCGGTGGAATGACCCCACCAACAACGACGATAATATCTTCCCGACCTAATTTTCGCAACTCTTCAACAAGCTGTGGTAATAACGTTTTATGCCCTGCAGCAAGCGAGCTCATTCCAACGACGTGCACATCGTTTTCAACCGCTTGTCGCGCTGTCTCTTCTGGCGTTTGAAAGAGCGGGCCGATATCGACATCAAACCCTAAATCAGCAAATGCCGTGGCAATGACTTTTGCTCCACGGTCGTGCCCATCTTGCCCCATTTTTGCGATTAAAATGCGCGGTCTTCTTCCTTCTAGCTCATAAAATTCATCCGTCATTTTTTTCACGCGCGCAATTTCTTCTTCGTTCGTAAACTCGGCGCTATATACCCCGCTAACAGAACGAATGACCGCTTTATGCCTACCTGCTACTTTTTCAATCGCATACGAAATTTCACCCAACGTCGCACGAGCACGAGCGGCTTCTACCGCCAATTCTAATAAGTTTCCTTCCCCTGTTTCCGTCGCTTTTGTGATGGCATTTAATGCCTGTTGTACGCGCTCTTCATCCCGAGAAGCACGCAACTGTTTTAATTTTTCAATTTGCCGCTCTCTGACAGCGGTATTATCGACTTCTAAAATGTCAATTGGTACTTCTTTTTCTGGACGATATTTGTTCACGCCAATAATCGTTTCCGCTCCAGAATCAATTTTCGCCTGTCGTCTTGCCGCTGCTTCTTCAATGCGCATTTTTGGCAATCCTGTTTCAATCGCTTTCGCCATCCCACCGAGATTTTCGATTTCCTCAATATGCTTCCATGCTCGCTCCATTAGCTCGTTCGTCAACGTTTCAACATAATATGAGCCTGCCCATGGGTCAATGACGCGGCAAATGCCCGTTTCTTCTTGCAAATAAAGCTGCGTATTGCGAGCAATACGCGCAGAAAAATCAGTCGGTAACGCTATCGCTTCATCCAGCGCGTTCGTATGGAGCGACTGCGTATGCCCCATCGCCGCTGCATGCGCTTCAATGAGCGTGCGGACAACGTTGTTGAACGGGTCTTGTTCGGTTAAACTCCAACCTGATGTTTGTGAATGCGTTCGCAACGCCAACGACTTCGGATTTTTCGGGTTAAATGTTTTCATCATTTTCGCCCAAATCACGCGCGCTGCCCGCATTTTTGCCACTTCCATAAAATAGTTCATGCCGATTGCCCAGAAAAACGATAAGCGCGGGGCGAACGAGTCGATGTCAATACCTGCTTTTAAGCCGGTACGCACATACTCAAGCCCATCGGCAAGCGTATAGGCAAGCTCAATATCCGCCGGTGCACCCGCTTCCTGCATATGATAGCCGGAAATGCTAATGCTATTGAATTTTGGCATATATTTTGCAGTATAGGCGAAAATGTCAGCGATAATGCGCATCGACGTTTCTGGCGGATAAATGTACGTATTGCGCACCATATATTCTTTTAAAATGTCGTTTTGGATCGTGCCGGACAGTTTGTCTCGCGTCACTCCTTGCTCTTCGGCGGTGACAATGTAAAACGCCATGATCGGGAGCACAGCCCCGTTCATCGTCATCGATACGGACATTTGGTCAAGCGGAATGCCATCGAATAAAATTTTCATATCGAGCACCGAATCGATGGCGACCCCTGCTTTACCAACATCGCCGACGACGCGCGGATGGTCAGAATCATAGCCGCGGTGAGTGGCAAGGTCAAACGCAACCGACAACCCTTTTTGCCCCATCGCTAAATTGCGGCGGTAAAAGGCGTTGCTTTCTTCTGCCGTGGAAAAACCTGCATATTGGCGAATCGTCCAAGGTCGAACGACGTACATTGTCGGGTACGGTCCGCGCAAATATGGCGGAATGCCTGGCATATAATCGAGAAAATCAAATCCTTCGATATCTTTTTTTGTATATAGCGGTTTAAGCGCAATTTGTTCATTTGTTTGGAAGAAAAGGTCATCAATACATGTTTTCAGCTTTTCTTCGATAGCCTGTTTCCATTGTTGTTCGCTCACCGTATCTCCCGTTCGGTGGAAAGAAATATTCGTAAAATCAACTTTCCGCTCCATCTAAAGCCACCCCCATGTCCTTCATAAACGTCACAAGCGTTTCGTAGCAATTAGAACCGATATGAATAAATCCGTCCACCCCTGCTTCTATAAAAGCAGTTTCGATTTCCGGCGATTGTTTTCCAGCGACGTAGACGTTTCGTGGCGGATTCACGACCTTTAATGCTTTTGCGATCGCTGGGACCGCTTCCAGATAGCTTTCGTCCGTTCCGCAAATGATGTAGTGTGTTCCGCCTGCTTCTAACGCTTCTTTTATCGCCTCGTCAATCGACATATAGCCGTCATTTTTTACGACAGCAAATCCACCCGCTTCAAAAAAGCCGGTCATAAAATCAGCGCGCGCCTTATGATGGGCGATAGCACCGAGATTGATGAGATGAACGGTCGGACGCTTTCCGTGCGTTTCTAAATGCCGCTCCGCTGCTTGACGCAGCTGCTCAAACGGCTCGGATAGCCGCCATTGGCGAACTGGGGAAATGGCAATCGATGGACCAGTCATGGTGAGCGCAGCATCGATTCCTCGAGCGGTCGCTCGACGATGAACGAAAGCAATGGCGCTATCTACCCAATTTCCGCTTTGTTCCATCGTTTCGCCATCATACGATTCATCTTTTGACGGCGATACGGATTGGATATTCGGTTTTGGCTCTGCTAAATTGGCGTAAACGTTTGTGCCGATGATTCGTTCTTTGCGCGCCTTGACGTTTTGCTCGCGGAGTTTCGCGATTTTTTCGATTTCTGCTTGCACCACTCCCGCTTCCAGCGCTTTTGTCATGCCGCCTTTCGCTTCGATTTGTTGAAATAGCTTCCATGCAGCTTCTGCGATTTGTTCCGTTAACGTTTCAACGTAATACGAACCACCAGCCGGGTCGATGACCTTCCCGATGTGCGCTTCTTCTCGTAAAATCAATTGTGTATTACGGGCAATTCTTCGGGAAAACTCATTCGCTGGTCCAATCGCTTCGTCAAACGGGGAAACGTGTAAACTATTTGCACCACCGACAATCGCGGCAAACGCTTCTGCTGATGCCCGAAGCATGTTCACATATGGGTCATACACCGTTTTTGTGAAATACGACGTTCGCGCATGAAGCGACATTTTTTGTGCTCGTTCGCTACCACCAAACGCTTGAACAATATTCGACCACATCGCACGAGCCGCGCGTAGTTTTGCAATTTCCATAAAAAAGTCGGCGCCAATCGCAAACGAAAAACTCATTCGTTCGGCCACCTCATCGACCGTCAACCCACGCTTTAAACATTCGTTCATATATTCGACAGCGGTCGCAACCGAAAACGCTAACTCTTGCACCGCATTCGCCCCACCGTGATGATACGGCTCTCCGTGAACGATGATCGTCTTTATATGAGGCATTTGTTCTTTCGTCCATTTCGTCACATCCGCCATCACGTCATACAGCGTCGAAAGCGACGTAGGAAGTCCCCCTTTTATCGCTAATGCCGCAAGCGGGTCCATACCGATTATTCCGCGCAATGAATCGAACGAAAGTTGTTGTTTATGAAAATAAGCGACAAACAGAGCCAAAGCTGACAACGAACATGCCCCTGCATCGAGACGAATCGAATAATCGGAAAGCGAAATGCCAGAAAACATCGTTTCGATATCCTCTAGCGACGTGATCGAAAATCCGAGCTCGTCTAAAATAAGATGAATTTCTGTCTGTCCTCTTGCAATATCGTATGTTGCGATTTCGTTCCATTCCTTAGGATTTTTGGCAGAAATGGCTTGACTGACTGCCCATGTTTTTTTCATATACCCATCTGGCTCCGTCCCTCGCACATAGCCAGGGAACCCCGGATATTGCTCAGGAGTTGCCTCTATATCGCTTCGTACATAGATCGGTTTTACTTGCAGTTGTTCATACGTTGTTGTCACTAACTTTTCAAATGTTTTTCCTTTAAGCGATGTTTCTACTTCCTGTTTCCACTCGTCATATGTCGGAATAGGAAACGAGACGTTTTTCATCGTTAAAAAATCCGCCATTACAATCCCTCCCCTTTGAAGACCTTTAAAGCGCTTTCTTTTTAATTTTTGAAACATTCATATTTATTGTAGTATATATAGACAGCTTGGGCAACGAACAATTGTAATTAATGGATAATATAATGAAAGAGGGGTCCTATGTGGACACCCTCTTTTCGTTTAATAAATTGGCGTATTGTCTTTATTCATGTTTTCTAAGATTTGTTTCACGCGTGCTAAGAAGCGACCGCAAATTAAGCCGTCGAGGACGCGATGGTCAAGCGACAAACATAAATTGACCATGTCGCGAATCGCGATCATACCATCTTTAACCACAGGACGTTTGACGATTGATTCGACTTGTAAAATCGCTGCTTGTGGATAGTTAATAATGCCCATCGATTGCACTGAACCGAAAGAGCCGGTGTTGTTGACGGTGAATGTCCCACCTTGCATATCTTCTGGACGGAGTTTTCCTGCGCGTACTTTTGCTGCTAATTCCGCAATTTCACGCGCAATGCCTTTAATCGATTTTTCGTCGGCATGTTTAATGACCGGAACGAATAAGGCATCGTCTGTCGCTACCGCAATCGAAATGTTAATATCTTTCTTTTGAACAATTTTATCGCCTGCCCACATCGAGTTCATTTGTGGGAATTCTTTCAACGCTTGAGCTACCGCTTTCACAAAGAACGCAAAGTATGTTAGGTTGAAGCCTTCGCGCTTTTTAAATTCATCTTTAATCGAATCGCGATAAGCGACTAAGTTGGTCACATCGACTTCGACCATCGTCCACGCATGCGGTGCTTCATGTTTACTGCGAAGCATATTTGTTGCGATTGCTTTTCGGACTGGTGTGACAGGGATTTCGATGTCACCCGCTTGCACAGGAACACTTGGCGCTTGTTGTTTTGACGCCTCTATTTTTGGTGCGATATCCTGTTTCGGTACTTCTACTTGTTGGACTTGCTCAGCGACTTGTTTTGGTGCATCCGCTTTTGGCACGTTACCAGACTCAATGAGTTTAAGTAAATCTTTGCGCGTAATGCGACCGCCCATCCCTGTTCCTGTCACTTGTGTTAAATCGATGTGATGTTCTTGCGCGAGACGAAGAACAGCTGGCGAGTAACGTCCACGCTCACCGGCTTGCTTTTTCACCGGTTGTTTATTCGTTTGTTCATTCGTCGGCGGTAATTCGTTTTCCACGCTCGTTTGCTTTTCTTCTACTTGTCCTTCTCCTTCGACTTCAATCGTACAAATGACAGCGCCAACAGGCAATGTTTCTCCTTCTTTTGCAATAATTTCTTTAATCACACCAGCAAATGAAGATGGAATTTCCGCATTGACTTTATCTGTCATCACTTCGGCAAGCGGATCGTATTTATTGACGCGATCGCCAACAGACACAAGCCATTGACTAATCGTTCCTTCCGTTACACTTTCGCCAAGCTGTGGCATCGTAATTTTCTCTATCGCCATCGTGACTCCTCCTTAAAACTGCGCCAATTCGCGCATCGCCTTTTCAACTTTATCTGGGTTAACCATAAAGAATTTTTCCATCGTTGGCGCATATGGCATGGCTGGAACGTCTGGACCAGCAAGACGCATAATTGGCGCGTCTAAGTCAAATAAGCAATGCTCGGCAATAATTGCCGCCACTTCACTCATGACGCTTCCTTCTTTGTTGTCTTCTGTCACAAGCAACACTTTTCCTGTTTTGCTTGCCGCTTCAATAATCGCTTCTTTATCGAGCGGATATACGGTACGCAAGTCTAAAATGTGAGCAGAAATGCCTTCTTGTGCCAATTTTTCAGCAGCTTGTAGCGCGAAATGAACGCATAAACCGTACGTGATAACTGTAATATCTTCCCCTTCACGTTTAACGTCTGCTTTACCAATTGGTAGCACATAATCATCTGTTGGCACTTCCCCTTTAATGAGGCGATATGCTCGTTTATGCTCAAAAAACAGTACCGGATCTTCATCGCGAATCGCCGCTTTTAATAACCCTTTCACATCGTATGGTGTAGATGGCATGACAATTTTTAATCCCGGCTGATTCGCAAAAATCGCTTCAACGGATTGCGAATGATATAGCGCCCCGTGAACACCGCCACCATAAGGAGCACGAATGACAATTGGACAGTTCCAATCATTATTTGAACGATAACGAATACGCGCTGCTTCGGAAATAATTTGGTTTACAGCAGGCATAATGAAATCAGCAAATTGAATTTCAGCAATGGGACGCAATCCGTACATCGCGGCGCCAATGCCCACGCCTACGATCGCAGATTCCGCAAGCGGCGTATCAATGACGCGCTCTTCGCCAAATTGATCATATAGCCCTTGTGTTGCTTTAAATACGCCCCCTTTTTTTCCGACATCTTCCCCAAGTACGAATACGCGCGGGTCACGTTCCATTTCTTCGCGAATCGCCATCGTAACGGCATCGATATATGAAATGACAGGCATATTTATTCCTCCTCTGCGTATACGTATTTCAACGCATGTTCTGGTTCTGCATATGGTGCTTTTTCCGCATAATCTGTTGCTTCATTGACTTGTTTCATGACGCGATCGAGAATTTCTTTCTCTAGCTCGTCTGTTAATACGCCTACTTCTTTTAAGTAGTTTGCAAACAAGTAAATTGGATCTTTTGATTTTGCTTCTGCAATTTCTTCTGGCGTACGATATGCGCGGTCATCATCGTCTGATGAATGCGCCGTTAAACGATAAGCAACCGTTTCAATTAACGTTGGGCCTTCACCGCGGCGCGCACGGTCTGCTGCTTCTTTGACGACGCGATATACTTCAAGCGGATCTGTACCGTCAACAGTGTATCCTGGCATGCCGTAGCCGATGGCACGATCGGATACTTTTTCGCAAGCTAACTGCTTTTCAATTGGAACTGAAATCGCATATTTATTGTTTTCGCACATAAAAATGACCGGCAACTTGTGAACACCAGCAAAGTTTGCTCCTTCGTGGAAGTCACCTTGGTTAGAAGACCCTTCTCCAAATGTAACGAACGATACGAAATCTTTTTTCTCCATTTTCGCTGCTAGTGCGATACCAACAGCATGTGGCACTTGCGTTGTAACTGGCGAAGAGCCCGTGACGATTCGATTTTTCTTTTTCCCGAAATGGCCTGGCATTTGACGACCGCCAGAGTTTGGATCTTCAGCTTTCGCAAATGCTGAAAGCATGAGTTCTGTCGGTGTCATACCGAACGTTAATACGACACCCATGTCACGATAATATGGTAATACATAATCTTTCGTGCGATCTAAAGCGAATGCAGCTCCCACTTGCGCTGCTTCTTGCCCTTGACAAGAAATGACGAACGGAATTTTACCCGCGCGGTTGAGTAGCCACATCCGCTCGTCAATTTTGCGCGCTAACACCATTGTTTCATACATTTGTAAAACGGTTTCATCGCTTAAACCGAGTTGTTTATGACGCATCATGCATTCCTCCTTTAAAAATGAATCGCTTTTCCGTCAACAGCAAGCGCTGCTTCCATCATCGCTTCTGACAGCGTCGGATGCGGATGAATCGTATGCGCAATTTCCCACGGTGTCGCATCAAGCACGCGTGCTAATCCAGCTTCAGAAATCATATCTGTGACGTGCGGACCAACCATGTGCACACCGAGCAAATCATCTGTCTTTGCATCAGCGACAATTTTTACAAATCCTTCCGCCTCTCCGTACACGAGCGCTTTTCCAATCGCTTTAAACGGGAATTTGCCGACTTTCACTTCGTATCCTTTTGCCTTCGCTTCTTCTTCTGTTAAGCCAACGCTCGCAGCCTCAGGACGACTGTAAATGCATTTTGGCACCATCGCATAATCAAGTGGGTGAACTTCTTTTCCAGCGAGATGTTCAATTGCAATGATCCCCTCATGTGAAGCAACATGAGCAAGCTGTAAACCACCGATCACATCACCAATCGCATAAATGTGTTTTTCTTTCGTTTGATAATACTCGTTCGTTTGAATAAACCCTTTTTCGACGACAATATCGGTATTTTCTAATCCGATGCCTTCAACGTTTGCTTGACGTCCGACGGAAACGAGCATTTTTTCAGCTGTAAACGTTTCGTTTTGTCCATTAATCTCTGCTTGAATGCGTACACCATTTCCAACAACGAGCGTTTCTGGTAACACTTTCGCTTTTGTAACAATGCGTACACCACGCTGTTTTAATATTTTTTCAATTTCTTTTGAGACATCTCGGTCTTCTGTCGGCAAAATGCGATCTGCATACTCAATGACTGTAACATCTACCCCAAAATCGTTTAACATCGATGCCCATTCGATTCCGATGACACCACCGCCAACAATGATGATAGAAGATGGCAACGTCTCCATGCGTAATGCTTCGTCTGATGTCATGACAAATTGACCGTCAATTGTTAGGCCAGGTAACGTACGTGGGCGAGATCCTGTTGCGACGACAACGTATTTTGGTACAAGCATTTCATTTTCCGTTCCATCGTTCATCTCAACAGAAATCGTTCCCGGCATCGGTGAAAAAATGGATGGACCTAAAATACGTCCCGTTCCTTCATACACATCAATTTTTCCTTTTTTCATCAACATGTGGATGCCTTTATGCAGTTGGTCAATAATCGCTTGTTTGCGCGCTTGTACTTTCGCAAAATCTAATCGCACCTCGCTAGCAACTACACCAAACGTTTCACTTTCTTTTGTTTGAGCGTACACTTCTGCGCTGCGCAATAACGCTTTACTCGGAATGCATCCTGCATGTAGACACGTTCCCCCGAGCTTTCCTTTTTCAACAATTGCTGTTTTTAAACCGAGCTGGGCAGCGCGAATCGCAGCGACATATCCGCCTGTTCCGCCCCCAAGTATGACTACATCGTACTCTTTAGCCATCATTTCATCCCCTTAAACCGTTGTTTTGACCGCTTGTGGATATTGTTTTGCTTTTTCTTCTCCACGCAATACGCGAAGCGCACCTTCAGCAAGCGCCTGCAATTCATTTTCCCCTGGTTGCACGATGACGTCGGCAATCCATTGTACCCGATCAGCAATTTCTTTCACAAATTGTTTTCCATACGCTAAACCGCCCGTTAAGATGATGGCATCGACTTTTCCGGCTAAAACGGCACTTGCTGCTCCTATTTCTTTCGCTACTTGGTATGCCATCGCGCTATAAATGAGTTTTGCCTTCTCATCACCATTTTCGATCATTTTCTCGACTTTCACCGCATCGTTCGTCCCTAAATAGCCAACGAGACCTCCGCCCCCAACGAGCATGCGCATCACTTCTTCGCGATAATATTCGCCTGAAAAACAAAGGGAGACAAGATCACCGGCTGGCACAGTTCCAGCACGTTCTGGGCTAAACGGACCTTCTCCGTCCAATCCGTTGTTGACATCAATGACACGCCCGCATTTATGTGCACCGACTGTAATACCTCCGCCCATATGCGCGACAATGAAATTGACATCTTCATACGTTTTACCCATTTGTTTAGCTACACGACGTGCAACAGCTTTCTGATTCAATGCATGGAAAATGCTACGACGCTCAATTAATGAAAATCCAGAAACGCGAGCAATCGGATCAAGTTCATCTACAACGACTGGGTCGACAATAAAGGCTGGAATATTTAATGCTGAAGCAATTTCATGTGCTAAAATGCCTCCAAGATTTGAAGCATGTTGACCAGAGTACCCACGTCTTAAATCTTGCAACATCGCCTCATTAACAGCATATGTGCCACCTTCAATTGGACGGAGTAAGCCTCCACGGCCGCATACTGCATCGAGCTTAGAAATATTGATACCTTCATGATCAAGCGTTTCCAAAATCGTTTGCTTACGAAATTCGTATTGATCAATAATTTTTTTATACACTTGTAACGCTTCTGCATCATGACGAATCGTTTTTTCTAAAATGGAGCGCTCATTATCAAAAACGCCAATTTTCGTTGACGTCGATCCCGGATTAATGACTAAGATGCGAAATGAATGTTCTTGCAATGTGTAACCCTCCATTTTTATCATCGACGAAGCGAGAACGACCGTCCTCGCTTCTTTTATTTAGCGCGTGCGACGACGGCTTAAAATGTGCTGACCGTTTTGTAAAAATTGGCTACGTGATTGACGCATTTTTGCAATACGTTCTTCAGCTAAACGGTCTGCTGCTTGGTATGTCGGAATGCCATCACGCTTCGCAATTTCGATGACTTTTTCAATATTGTTGTAAATTTGCTCAACTTTTTTCATCGCACGTTCACGATTATATCCATATAGCTCATCGGCTACGTTAATAACGCCTCCGGCATTAATGACATAGTCTGGCGCATAAACGATACCCATTTCATGAATGATGTCTCCATGTCTTGCTTCGCGCAATTGGTTGTTGGCAGCGCCAGCAATGACTTTTGCTTTTAACTGCGGAATCGTTTGGTCATTAATAATGCCCCCGAGCGCACACGGAGCGAAAATATCGCAATCCACACCGTAAATATCGTTCGGATCAACTGCTTTTGCGCCAAACTCTTCGACAACGCGTTGTACCGCTTCTTTATTGATATCTGTAACAATGAGCTTTGCACCTTCTTCATGAAGATGACGGCATAAATTGTACGCCACGTTACCGACACCTTGCACCGCAATGACTTTTCCCTCAAGTGAATCGCTGCCAAACGCCTCTTTTGCTGCTGCTTTCATGCCACGATACACACCGTACGCAGTAACGGGAGAAGGATTTCCAGATGAACCGAACGCTGGTGAAATACCTGTGACATAATCTGTTTCTTCATAAATAATGTCCATATCCGCAACCGTTGTACCGACGTCCTCTGCTGTAATGTAGCGACCGTTTAATCCTTGAATAAAGCGACCAAACGCTCTAAACATCGCTTCATTTTTATCTTTTCGTGGATCCCCAATGATGACCGCTTTTCCACCGCCAAGATTTAATCCGGCTGCAGCGTTTTTATATGTCATGCCACGCGCTAAACGAAGCGCATCTTCAATGGCTGCATCTTCTGATTCGTACATCCACATACGCGTGCCACCTAACGCTGGTCCAAGTGTTGTATCATGAATAGCAATGATTGCTTTTAATCCTGATTCTTTATCTTGGCAAAATACTAATTGCTCATAGTCGTATTGCTCCATATATTTGAAAATCTCCATCTTTCGTTCCCCCTTGTTATTTGTTCGTTGCACAAATGGCTAGTGCTAGTGAATATAATTTGCTTTCTGCAGAATCTGCGCGAGATGTTAATACAATTGGTGCTCTCGCTCCGGCAATTATCGCCCCTACTTGCGCACGGGCAAAGTATACGAGCGATTTATATAACACATTTCCCGTTTCAATGTTCGGTACAACTAAAATGTCAGCATGTCCTGCTACCGAGCTTTGAATGCCTTTATGTTCGGCAGATTCAACGGAAATGGCGTTATCTAAAGCGAGCGGCCCATCAACGATGCAATCTTTCAACTGACCGCGTTGATTCATAAGCGACAACGCTGCTGCATCAATCGTTGCTGGCATCGCTGGATTGACGACTTCGACAGCGGCAAGTGGTGCAACTTTTGGCTTTTCTATTCCGATGGCTTTAGCCACTTGTACCGCATTCATAATAATTTCTGTTTTTTGTTGCAAATCAGGTGCTATGTTCATCGCTGCGTCAGTGACGAGAATTGGCCGTTCATAATGTGGTACATCAAATACAGCAACATGCGATAAAACACGACCTGTGCGCAGCCCGTATTCTTTATTTAACACCGCTTTTAAAATGGTTGCTGTCGGCACGTTCCCCTTCATTAAGACGCTGGCTTCTTTTTCGTGCACCGCTTTCACAGCCATGTGGGCTGCTTCTTCGTTTGTCGCAACATGAACGATACGAATCACATCGTCACTTGCTTCCTGAACATATTCAGCAACGAGGTTTGACAAAACGGATTCATCGCCGTATAAAATAAATCGCCCGAATCCCGCTTGTAATGCTTGTGCGACCGCTTTTAATACTTCTTCATCTTCGGCCGCTGCAACAGCTACAGTTGCCTCAGGAAATTGGGTTGCTTTGGTGATCAACGATTGTAGCTTCATCTCATCTGCTCAACCCCTTTGTTTTTTCGTCACTTTTTATTCTTGCAAAAAGTGTGCCAATTTCTTTTATGATGAAAACGCTTTACTTCTATTTGTTTTCGTTGCAACTTTTTGCACATTATGAACATTATTGCATGCTTTTTTTATCAAGTCCATACTTTTCAAGCTTGTAATATAAATTTCGAATAGAAATGCCAAGCTTTTTGGCAGCTGCCGTTTTATTCCCTTGACACGATTGTAAAACGCTCGCAATCACTTTGGCTTCATATTGTTCTACAAGCACCGCCAACGGTTGATGAACATGGGATGATTCAGAAGATGAAAGATGTTCTTGTTCTTTCGGTTTGTGTAATAGCGAAATATGTTTACGCTCAATGATCACTTCATTATATTTCATAAAAATCATTGCTCTTCCTAACACATTTTCTAGCTCTCGTACGTTCCCAGGCCAATCGTACGAGAGTAAATAAGTTAGCGCATCATCTGTAATACCTTCGACATTGCGCCCATAGTCTTGATTTAGTTTTTGTATCAGTCGTTCACATAAGGCTGGAATATCTTGTTTTCGAGCACGTAACGGCGGAATGTAAATTGGCATGCGATTTAACCGATAATATAAGTCTTCACGAAATGTCCCTTCGGCAATCGCTTTTTCGAGGTGAACGTTTGTTGCAGCAATGACACGTACATTAATCGGAATCGGCTTTGTGCCACCGACGCGCACAATTTCTTTTTCTTGCAACACTCGCAAAAGTTTTGCTTGCATATTGGCTGATAACTCCCCAATCTCATCGAGAAAAATACTTCCGTTGTTCGCTTCTTCAAATAATCCTTTTTTCCCTCCGCGTCTTGCACCAGAAAACGCCCCTTCTTCATAACCAAATAATTCACTTTCAAGTAGCGACTCGGAAATGGCAGCGCAATTGACACGAACGAATTTATGGTATTTTCGATCACTCGCATTATGAATAGCGTGGGCAAACAATTCTTTCCCTGTTCCTGATTCACCACGAAGCAAAATAGTTGCTGGGGTTTTAGCTGCCAATTTCGCCTGTTCAATCGCTAACATCATCTCTTCTGACGTGCCGACAATGTCGTCAAAGGAATATTTCGCCTCTAATGTGCGAATAATTTGACGAGCACGTTGCAACTCAGAAGTTAATTGTTCAATTTCGGAAACATCATGAATGACACCAACACTTCCTTTTAACACCCCATCAACGATAATCGGGGCAACATTCACGACAACATCCCGCTTTTTCGGGCCAACTTTCATGCGCACACCTCTGACTGGTCGGCGTGTTTTTAACACTTTCATATGCATGCTTTCCCCTTCTGAAATATCCGCTGTTGCCGGTTTTCCGATCACTTCTTCTTCAGATAAGCCTGTTAGCTTTGTATACGCTGGGTTAATTAAAATGCCGTTGCCATATTCATCAACAACGGAGATCGCTTCTTCGGAAGAATGAATAATAGCTTCTAACATCGTGCGAATTTCTTTCAGATTTGTTACTTCTTCCGCCAAATGAACAACCTCTGTAATATCTTTGAATACCGCAAAAGCACCAAACAATTTTCCGTTTTCGTCTATCAACGGAATACGTGTCGTAATCATTTTTTTCCCGTTTTCTAATAACAATTCTTGGTTTAATTCAACTTCTCTTGTATGTAATACGCGCGGCAATCCGCTGGTTGGAATAACATGTAAAATGTGTGATCCTATTACTTCCTTTCTTTTTTTCCCAATCATCTTCTCTGCACTCGGATTCATATGTGTCACGAAACCACGTTCATCAATAACAATCATTCCGTCATGCGTAGAGTTGAAAATTAAATCGTGTTTGGTTGTCGCTGTTTTTAACGTAGCAATGAGTTGTTCTTTTTCTTCAACAAGTTGTGCCATAATATAAGCGATATCACCAGGAATGACAACCGTATGCACAGCACTTGCTTTACGCAACGTAGCAAACACTTCATCGTCTCCCGTTACTTCAACAATGACGTCAATATCGTTCGTTAACACATCTTGCCAATGGTTGCTCGTTTGAATACCCATGTCACGTGCAGCCTTTATCCCTGGTGCATCGTCGTTTCGATCCACGATCGCTACAACATCCATTAGTTTTGTTTCATGGAACATTTTTAATAGCGCACTTCCACCTTTGCCTGCCCCAACAATTAATACTTTTTTCATTTCCCATCACCTATTCGTTTGCAATTTTTTGCAGACGCTTTCATCATACCGTTTTTTTCTCTTCTTGACAAACAAACAAAAACATTTATGATGAAAACAGAACAAATGGAAAGGGTTTTGTTTTATGCAACGAATGATCGCCCTACTCATCTTACTTATTCCCGGATTTATTGCAGCGTTAGGAATTAAATGGATGAGAGATACCGTATTTGGCATTTTGCATGCACCAATTCCTTCACTTGCCATTCAGTTTTTACTCGGTTTATTTTGTTTTCTCGTCGGTCTCGGCTTTATCGCAGGATTTATTTTTCATCGCGATCGAAAGCGAAATAAAGTACAACCTCGCTTTCAAAAAAAACGCTTCGATTCAAAATGATCGAAGCGTTTTTTCACGTATGTTTTTTGCTTTTTCAGGGAAATCCGTAAAAATCCCATCCACTTCATATCTAAACATCGTTTTCATCTGTTCTTCTTTATTGATTGTAAAAGGGCGGACGAGCAAGTGATGAGCATGAGCCGCTTCGACAAACGATTGATCGACCGTCGGATGATACGGATGAAGCGCTAATGCCTGTAAAGCGTGGGCATAGCTCCACGGTCGGTGTAACTTTTCCATGTATAGTAGCGCTGTCTCAATATCGGGAGCCAATTTGTGACATGTTGCCATACTTTCGTGGTTAAACGATGAAAAAACGACACGCGATGCTAAACCGTATCGTTCAACAAGCTCAATCGTTTTTGCTTCTAGCCGTTCATAAGGTACAAGATTGTTTTTTAATTCAATATTGATGAGTAACGACGTATTTTGCGCCCACTCCAATACTTCTTGTAGCGATGGAATAGGACAAAAACCGTATTGTTTAAATTTATAATTGGCGTTTAATTTCCGTAATTGCCGATACGTCATTTGTCCTACCCATCCTGTTCCATCTGTCGTTCGATTTACGGTTTCATCATGAATCACGACGACAACCCCATCTCTCGAAAGCTGTACGTCAAGTTCAATTCCGTCCGCTTGCACACGTACCGCTTCTATAAACGAAGCCATTGTATTTTCTGGATGTGTTCCTGCTGAACCACGATGAGCAAAAATATGTGTCATCCTTTTCCCACCTTCAAAAACATTTTATACTTAACATATGAAAGGAGTTGAATGTATGCGACCACTAAACATTTCGTTAGAAACAGCCCAAAAGCTAGCGAAAGCATTGAACATGCCACTAGAACAAATTATGCACATGCCTCAGCACATATTAATCCAAAAGTTGCTTGAGATTGAGAAAAATGAACACCAAAAAAGGTAGTCTTATGGACTACCTTCTTTATTAGCTTGCTTTATGCTCAAGTCTTAGCCGATCAGCAACCATCGCGATAAATTCTGAGTTTGTCGGCTTTGCTTTTGACATGCTGACCGTATGGCCAAATAAAGATGAGATGGATTCTAAATTACCGCGACTCCATGCCACTTCAATCGCATGACGAATCGCTCGCTCAACGCGACTAGCTGTCGTATTATACTTTTTGGCGATATCTGGGTATAGCACCTTCGTAATTGATCCGAGCAGCTCGACGTCGTTGTATACCATCGCAATGGCCTCACGCAAATATAAATATCCTTTAATGTGTGCAGGAACACCGATTTCGTGAATAATGTTCGTAATGCTTGCATCTAAATTTTTTGGTTTTCCATCACGAATTGGCGCAAGAAGCGGCCGCTTTAATACGGCTGGCTTTTTGCCACATACTTGACGAATTTGATTCACTAAATGGTCAATGTCAAACGGTTTTAAAATGAAGTAAGAAGCTCCGAGTTCAACTGCTTTTTTCGTCACATCTTCTTGTCCAAATGCTGTTAACATAATGACGTTTGGCAACGGTTGTTTGAACATACGCAACTTTTCTAACACAGCTAAGCCATCTAAATGTGGCATAATAATGTCAAGAATGAGAACGTCAGGATCGCGATCGCGCAATAATTGCAAGCAATCTTGCCCATTATATGCAACGCCAATGACTTCCATATCTTCTTGGCTTGTAATGTATTCTTCAAGCAAATGCACTAGTTCTCGATTATCATCTACAATACAAACTTTTATTGTACTCACGAAATCCTTCCTCCCTAAAGCAATGATCTTTTGTCACATACGTGCTTAATTCGCCACAACGGACAAAAATCCTTTTTCTTTCACAAAATTAGTCAAATAATTTATATTTTTCATAAAACATTCGTACATGCTGTTTCTTTCATTTTACACTACATTTTTATGTCATGTCATGATAAAATATGACAAATTGTGTGAGAAAACAAAAAGCAAGCTAATATTAGCTCGCTTTTTGTACGCTTCGGTCATAAATGTTAATTCCCGCTTCATGCAGCATCCATTCAATGTGTACACCGTAACCAGATGTCGGATCGTTAACAAATACGTGTGTGACAGCTCCGACAAGTTTTCCATCTTGAATAATTGGGCTTCCGCTCATTCCTTGTACAATTCCACCTGTTTTTTCTAACAATCGTGGATCGGTGACTTTAATTACCATCCCTTTAGTAGCTGGGAATTTTTGTGGTATGACACTAACAATTTCAACATCAAACGCTTCTACCCGATCTTGTTCGACAACCGTCAATATTTTTGCCTTTCCTTTTTTTACATCTGTCGATAGAGCAATTGGCATCGGCTTGTCGAAAATGCCATTTTGAATCGGTTGTGAAAGCTTACCAAAAATACCGAACGGACTATTCGTTTTAATGTTACCAATAATTTGTTTGTCGCTCGAAAATCTTGCTAGTTTTTCACCTGGACTACCGTTTCTTCCTTTATCAATCGCCGTCACCGTTGATTTAACAATCGTCCCATCACGAACAACAATCGGCTTTCTCGTATCCATATCAGAAATGACGTGTCCAAGTGCCCCATATATGTTTGATTTCGGGTCAAAAAACGTCATTGTTCCAATTCCTGCTGCTGAATCACGAATGTATAATCCGATACGATACGCCTGATCGTGTTTATCTTTCAACGGAGTAAGTGTCGTCTCAAATGTATGATGATCACGGGCAACGGTTAATCGTAAAGGTTTACCCTTTTTTCCCGCCTCTTCAATGAATGGGGAAACATCTGTCATTTTTTCGATTTTTTGTCCATTAATGTGAGTAATCGCATCCCCCACTTGGATGCCGGCCGTTTCACCTGGAGATTGTTTTCCTTGTTCTGTCTCCACTAAATGGTGACCGACAACAAGAACTCCAACCGTATTTAATTTGACTCCAATCGATTGGCCGCCAGGAACAACTTTAAAATCTGGTAATACTTTTACGTTTACTTGTTTCATCGGAAATCCCGCCATTTGTAAAATGACATCACTTTCCCCAATATGTTCTCCGGTAATTGCCAACTTTTCCTTTTGATGAACAGAAACGGCGTTCGTCGTTATCGCGTGAGCAGAACCAAATACAGGTATATGAGCCGTTTGTCCTTGAAATAACACAATTTGTTTCGGAATGTTTACATATTTTTGAAATGGTGTTGCCATACTTAGAACGATAAAAGAAACAAGGAGAAATGCACCTATTCCTTTTCTTAATTTGTCAAAATCCAAAGTCTTCACTCTCCTCGTTCCTACGTACACACCGAATCCTACACTATTTAATGTTGCCTGAAACGAGTGAAATATAACAGAATAAAATGAAAAAACAATGCCAATGTTGGTATTTATGTTGTTTCATTTTTGATCTTTTTCGCTAATTGTAATAATTCACGCGCATGCTGTTTCGTCAAATCTGTGATTTCCACGCCAGAAATCATACGGCTAATTTCGTTAATTTTTTCTTGTTCATTTAACGCTTCCACCGTTGTTTTTGTCCGTCCATCCTTCGTTTCTTTTGCAATAAATAAATGCGTATCCGCCATCGCCGCCACTTGTGGTAAATGCGAAATGCATAATACTTGCGAGTGACGAGCGACACGATAAATTTTTTCTGCAATCGCTTGAGCGACGCGACCGCTTACACCGGTATCGACCTCATCAAAAATGATGGAAGTGACGCCTTGATGTTTAGAGAAAATGCTTTTTAAAGCAAGCATCATGCGCGACAATTCTCCACCTGATGCAACTTTGGCCAGCGGTTTTAACGGCTCCCCGGGGTTTGTCGAAATGAAAAATTCGACTTCATCCATTCCGTTTGCTTGCAACTTGACAGGTGCTCCATCAAGCAGCGGGTCATCATACGTTCCTTTCCGTTTTCGAAAGACGACATCAAACGTCGTTTTTTCCATGTATAAATCTTTTAGTTCTTGATGAATGTCATCGATCAATTGTTTCGCATATTGCATACGTAATTCGCTTATATGTTTCGCTTCGACTAACAAATCGGCAGTAATGGACTGAAGCTCCGTCTGCAATTTATGAATATGATCATCGCGGTGTTGAATCGTTTCAATTTCTTCTTCCACTTTCGCCGCATATTCTAAAATGTCGCGTACTGTTTGACCGTATTTCCGTTTTAAATGATTAATTTCATTTAAGCGACTTTCAATTTCATCAAGCCGAAGCGGATCATATTCTAACTGATCTAACTGTTCACGTAGCTGGTGAGCAACTTCTTCTAACAAGTAGTAACAGTTCGATACGATCTCTTGAGCTTGTTTAACGGATGAATCAATCTCGCTAACATGATCTAAATGATTCATTGCCAGTCCAATCCAATCAAGTCCACGTTGTTCCCCGTAAAGTGCCTCATAGCTACTTTGTAACGCCTCGTATACTTTTTGAAAGTTGACGATTTTTCGGCGCTCTTCCATTAATCGTTCATCTTCATCTATTTGTAACTCTGCTTTTTGAATTTCATCAAGCTGAAAAGTTAACAAATCTAAACGATGTGCCATTTGCTGCTCGTTTTCATTTAGCTTTTGCAGTTGACGTTTGACACGTTCATATGTGGCATATAACGCTCCGTATTCTTCCAATGCATCGCGAATACGGTCCCCCCCATATTCGTCTAATAAGTGTAAGTGTTTACTCTCATCGAGCAACTCTTGATGCTCATGTTGTCCGTGAATATCAACGAGCGTAGCGCCAATTTCACGCAATGCTGCAATCGTGACTAATTTTCCGTTCACACGACAGACGCTTTTGCCGTTTATCGTTAGTTCTCGCCGAAGCACGATCATACCATCGCTTATATCGATGCCGAGTTCAGCACATTTGCTGTAACATGGGTGATCGTCTTGTTCAAGCAAAAAAAGACCTTCAATTTCAGCTTTTGCTTCCCCGTACCGAACAAATTCTGCCGAACCGCGTCCACCAATTAATAAATGAATGGCGTCAATAATAATTGACTTTCCCGCCCCCGTTTCTCCAGTTAAAACGGTTAACCCTTTCTCAAACGAAAGCGAAAGGGACTCAATAATAGCAAAATTTTTAATAGATAACTCCGCTAACATGTTTCACTCACACCTTTATTACAGCATGTCCAGCAATCGTTTTGAAATAACTTCTGTATCTTCAGGCGTGCGGCAAATAATTAAACACGTATCATCCCCACAAATCGTTCCAACAATTTCATCCCATTCTAAATGATCAAGCAGTACACCGATGGCATGTGCATTTCCTGGCAACGTCTTCATGACAAGTAAATGGCCAGCGCCATCAATTTTCACAAACGCATCCACGAGTGCTCGTTTTAACTTTTGGAGTGGATTAAATCGTTGGTCCGCAGGTAAGCTATATTTATATCGCCCATCGATCATTGGCACTTTCACTAAATGTAGTTCTTTAATGTCGCGAGACACCGTTGCTTGTGTGACGTTAAACCCTTCTTTGCGCAACATATCAACAAGTTCATCTTGTGTTTCAATATCATGGTTTGAAATAATTTCACGAATTTTAATATGACGTTGTCCTTTATTCAACGAAAACACCTCTTTCGTGTGTATAACATATGCATATTTATACTTCTATGTTACCGAACGATTGACAGGCAAACAAGAGGGAATAACCGACCGTTATTCCCCCACATGTTCCTTATTTTCCTTCAATTCGTCATGTGCCCTAGCAACTACTTCTATCGGGGAAATGGTCAAACGATTTTCCCCGATTTCTTTCCCTTCCCAACGTAAATGAAGTAAAAATTCAATATTTCCATCACCGCCTGTAATCGGCGAGTGAGTTAGCCCAATAATATCGTACCCTTCTTGTTGAGCAAATGCTGTAATCGTTTCAAGCACATGTACGTGAACGCGTGCATCACGAACGATTCCTTTTTTTCCAACAAGCTCTTTTCCCGCTTCGAACTGTGGTTTGACTAAAGCAACGACATCGCTATGCGGAACTAAAATCATCTTTAAGACAGGGAAAATTAACTTTAATGAAATAAACGACACGTCGATTGTTGCAAAATTCGGCAAACCGTGCTGAAAATCACTCGGTGTCACATAACGAAAGTTTGTCCGCTCCATGACTACAACACGCTCATCTTGGCGCAGTTTCCATGCTAATTGGTTATAGCCCACATCGAGAGCGTATGACAACTTCACCCCGTTTTGCAACGCACAGTCTGTAAATCCGCCCGTTGATGCACCAATATCAACCATAATCTTATCTTTTACTTCAAGCGAGAATGCTTGCAACGCTTTTTCAAGTTTAAGTCCTCCGCGACTTACATACGGTAATGCATTTCCTTTCACCGTAAGCGGAATGTCAATCGGCACTTTTTCCCCCGGCTTGTCAAGCCGCATTTCGTTTGAATAAACAAGGCCAGCCATGATCGTCCGTTTCGCCTTTTCGCGCGTTTCCGCCAACCCACGTTCAACAAGCAATACATCTAAACGTTCTTTCTTCCCTTTCATCTCTCATGCCCTTTTTCTTTTTTTCGGAGTTAATAAATAAATCCGTTCCATCACATGTTCTGTTGTCAAACCAATTTCTTCAAGAAGTTGCGACACACCGCCATGTTCGATAAAACGATCCGGTATGCCCATTCGGTCGATCATCGCTCCATAGTACCCATGATCATGAGCAAATTCAAGTACTGCGCTACCAAATCCACCTTGAAGCACCGCTTCTTCAATCGTAAGTAACGGCATGTTTTGTTGTAGTAACGTATGCAACATCGCTTCATCAAGTGGCTTAATAAAACGAGCGTTGACAACTTGTACAGAAATCCCTTCATTTGCAAGACGTTCAGCTGCTTGAAGCGCCATCGGAATCGTCGTACCGAACGTTAAAATTGCAACATCTGTTCCTTCACGTAACACTTCCCACGTACCGATCGGGATTTTTTTCAATTCTTTATCCATCGGCACACCGAGACCGTTGCCGCGCGGAAAACGCATCGCAATCGGGCCGTCATCGTATTGAATAGCTGTATATACCATATGTTGCCCTTCATTTTCATCTTTTGGCATCATTAATACCATGTTTGGAATGTGGCGTAAGAAGGCGATATCAAACACCCCTTGATGTGTTTCACCGTCCGCACCAACGAGACCTGCGCGGTCAATGCCAAAAAACACGTTTAAGTTTTGGCGACAAATATCATGAACCACTTGGTCGTACGCCCGTTGTAAAAAGGTTGAATAAATTGCTAAAAACGGTTTCATCCCTTGCGTTGCTAAGCCAGCTGCCATCGTTGCAGCATGTTGTTCAGCGATACCAACATCATACATACGCTCAGGAAATTCGTTTGCAAATCCCTCCAATTTCGATCCAACAGGCATCGCTGGCGTAATAGCAACAATGCGACGATCTTCCCGTGCTAATTTACGTACCGTTTCACTCACAAGCGCACTCCAAGAAGGAGCAGATTGCTTCGTTTGAATGAAATCACCCGTTTCAATTTTATATGGTCCTGTTCCGTGCCACGTTCCGACTTTATCGCTTTCTGCAGGATGGTATCCTTTTCCTTTTTTCGTTATGACGTGAACAAGAACCGGTCCTTTCGTCTTTTTTGCATAATGTAAGTTTTCAAATAAATCTTCAAAGTTATGGCCATCTACCGGACCAAAATACGTAAAGCCCAACTCTTCAAAAAATACGCCTGAAACGAGTAAATATTTGATGCTATCTTTGACACGTTCCGCTGTTGTAGCAAGCTTTCCACCGACAGCTGGAATTTTCTTCAACAACATTTCTAATTCATCTTTTACCCAATGATATTTTCCTGCTGTCCGTAGTCGCCCGAGCACATTGTGCAACGCTCCAACGTTTGGAGCAATCGACATTTCGTTATCGTTTAAAATGACGATAATATCTTTTTTCTCATGTCCGATATGATTTAATGCTTCTAGCGCCATTCCGCCGGTGAGTGCGCCGTCTCCAATAATCGGAACAATATATTCGTCCGTTCCCTTTAAGTCGCGCGCAATCGCCATGCCCATTGCGGCAGATAACGACGTCGAACTATGCCCCGTTTCCCATACGTCATGTTCACTTTCACTCCGTTTTGGAAAACCACACAATCCTTTATATTGTCGCAACGTATCAAACTGACTGGCACGACCGGTTAAAATTTTATGCACGTACGACTGATGGCCAACATCCCAAATGAGTTTATCTTTTGGACTGTCAAATACTTTATGAAGGGCGATTGTCAATTCAACGACTCCGAGATTCGGGCCAATATGTCCGCCTGTTTTCGATAGTTTTTCAATTAAAAATTGTCGAATTTGCTCGCTCAATTGAACGAGCTGTTCATTTGACATTTGTTTTAAAAATTTCGGGTTTTGAATCGCTGTAACATCCAACGCGATCACTCTCTTTCATGTAAGCTAAAACAATCGATATCATACAGTTTTATGTATTTTCAATTATACAGATAAACATGCTTGTACGCAAAAAAGAGCCGCTTACACGAACGTGTGAACGGCTAACATTTCTTTTCCACTATACCACATGTTGCTTATTTCCTCAATGCTATTAATGATCGCGCGTTTCGACGATATCACAAATATAATGTAGTAGCGATACGTCCACCCCGACTTCATGAAGAAGTGTACGCGCCTCTTTCATATGATCGAGAAGTTTCCTTTTTGCCCCATCAGGCGTCAAAAGGGCAGGATAAGTCGATTTATGATTTTCGATGTCGCTTCCTACTTTTTTTCCGATTTTTTGTTCGTCTCCTTCAATATCTAAAATGTCATCGCGAATTTGAAACGCTAAGCCGAGATGGTCGGCAAATGTTGTTAACAGCGTTAATTGTTTTTCTGTTGCTTCACCTAATATGGCACCCGCTCGAACGCTGTATTGTAACAACTTTCCTGTTTTATGACGGTGAATGTATTCTAATTGTTGCAAATGAATCGTTTTTCCTTCTCCTTCAAGGTCGGCTACTTGTCCGCCAACCATTCCTTCAGGTCCAGCCGCTTTCGCTAATTCAGAAATGAGACGGACTTTTACGTCAGGTGAAATAGCTTCAGCATCGGCAACGACTTGAAAAGCGTATGTCAGTAACGCGTCGCCTGCTAAAATAGCATTGGCTTCACCAAATACTTTATGATTTGTCGGTTTACCACGCCGTAAATCATCGTTATCCATACTTGGCAAATCATCATGAATAAGTGAATACGTATGAATCATTTCAAGCGCACAGGCAACAGACATGCCAATGTCAATGTGTTTACGAAACGCATGTAACGTTGCAAGCAATAAAAGAGGACGAATGCGTTTGCCACCTGCTTGCAACGAATATAACATCGCTTCTTTAATCGTCTCAGGTGCCCGCAACGATTCAATGTATACGGGGAGCTGCTGTTCAATTTGTTCTTTATATTGTCGCAATACTAATTCCGTATTCAACGTCTATTCCTCCTGCACCGTAAACGGTTCAAGCTGCCCATCTTCTCGTAAAATAAATTCCATTTGTTTTTCAACTTGCTGTAATTTGTCGTGACAAAACTTCGATAATTTCATGCCCTCTTGGAAAAAGTGAATCGCTTCCTCAAGGGGAACGTCCCCCTCTTCTAACTTTTGCACAATGTCTTCAAGTTTGCTCATCGCTTCTTCAAACGTCATACGTTCTCCTCCTCAATGTCAGAAACAATACAATGCGCGCGCCCGTCTTGAAAACGGATATGAACTCGAGCTCCTGTTTCCAGTTGTGTCACTGTCTTAATGAGTTTGTTTTGTTCATCGTATGCAAGACTATATCCTCGTTCCATAATTTTTAATGGGCTAAGCGCGTCGAGCTTCGCCATCGTTGTTGCAAGCGACCACTTCTTTTGTTTAATCACATCGCTCATGTTGCGAACGATTGTTTGTTCTAACGTACGAACACGGTCAGTCGCTTTTTCGATTCGTGATTGCGGATGCTGGGCCAATAACGTCAGCTGTAGTTGCTGAAGTTTGTTTTTTTGTTGTTTTAACATATCGTTCATTTGCCGTTGCAATCGATCAACAAGCATATCTAGTTGCTGCTCTTTTTGTTCATAAAGTCGCTTTGGATAGCGAAAAGCATATGATGAACGTAACGATTGAAGCCGTTTTTGTTCCATATTCATTCGTTCTTTCATTGCTCGAATGAGACGCGCCTGTTGATCAGACACACGGGAAAGCAAATCTGCAACATGTGGCACTGCAAGCTCCGCTGCTCCAGTTGGCGTCGGTGCACGCAAGTCGGCAACAAAGTCAGCAATCGTGTAGTCCGTTTCATGCCCGACAGCAGAAATAATCGGAACGCGCGAGGCAAAAATCGCCCGCGCCACAATTTCTTCATTAAACGCCCAAAGTTCTTCAATCGAGCCACCACCGCGTCCGACGATGAGCACATCAATATATCCCATGTCATTCGCTTTTTGAATCGATTGAACGATCGATAACGAAGCTTGTTCCCCTTGAACGAGCGTCGGAAATAAAATGACTTTTGCTAGCGGATAGCGGCGACGAATCGTCGTTAAAATATCGCGAATCGCTGCCCCGGTTGGCGATGTCACAACCCCGATATGTTGTGGAAATTTTGGGATTGGCTTTTTATGCTCTTTTGCAAATAGTCCTTCTTGTTCCAGTTTCTTTTTTAATTGCTCATACGCTAAGTAAAGGGCACCGATCCCATCCGGCTGCATCTCTTTGACATATACTTGATACGTTCCACTCGGCTCGTATACGGAAATTTCGCCGCGTACAAGTACAGTCATTCCATTTTCGGGCTTAAATGTAAGCTGACGATTATATCCTGCAAACATAACCGCTTGAATGCGGGCTTGTTCATCTTTTAAAGTAAAATACATATGTCCGCGCGAATGATATGTAAAATTCGAAATTTCTCCTTTAATCCATAAATCTTGTAAATGGGGATCGACTTCAAATTTTCGCTTAATGTACTTCGTTAACGCCGCAACAGTTACATACCTCATGTCTGTCACAAAAATAACCTCGCTTATTTATGTTGCTCACGTGCTGCTTGTACAGTATTGTGCAACAACATCGTAATCGTCATCGGTCCGACACCTTTTGGCACAGGGGTAATGTAGCTTGCTATTTGTTTTACATCATCAAAATCGACATCCCCACACAACTTTCCATCTTCTAATCGATTAACGCCGACGTCGATCACAATTGCTCCTTTTTTCACATATGAAGACGTGATCAGCTTCGGTTTGCCGACCGCAACAATTAAAATATCTGCTTGGCGTGTGATCGCTTCTAAATCGTTTGTGCGTGAATGACAATACGTTACCGTCGCATGTTCACGTAAAAACAGTTGGCCGACAGGTTTACCGACAATGTTACTACGTCCAACGACAACGACATGTTTTCCTGCAATATCAACTTGCAAAGATTGCACCATATATAAAATACCATACGGTGTACAAGGTAAAAATGTTTGTTGTCCCGTCATCATTCGTCCAATATTGAGCGGATGGAAACCATCGACATCTTTTTCTGGTGCGATCGCTTCAATCACATGTAATTCATTAATTTGTGGCGGTAGCGGCAATTGAACTAAAATGCCATGTACTGAGCCGTCTTCATTTAGACGAGCAATTTGCTCTAACAAAAACGACTCGGATATGTCGCTTGGAAAAGTCAGTAAAACTGAACGAACCCCAATTTCTTCACATGCTTTTTGCTTCGCTTTCACGTACGATTGTGAAGCAGGATGATCTCCAACGAGAATAACCGCTAGTGATGGAACAATACCTTCTCGTTTTAACTGCTCGACTTCTTTCGCTAATTGTGCTCGTTTTTCTTTTGCTAATTCAAAACCGTTAATGATTTGCGCTGTCATAAACCCTTCTCCCCCTTATTCTTTTAAGACAATGTTTCTTTTATTTTTGCAAGTACGCCGTTAATAAAGCGACTTGATTTTTCGTCACCGAATACTTTGGCTAATTCAATAGCTTCGTCCATACTTACACTCAACGGAATATCATCCATATATTTCATTTCGAATACAGCCATGCGCAAAATGGAACGATCGACATTTGCGACACGCTCTAACGTCCATTTTTCTAAATGTTGGCGCAATAAATCATCGATTTCTTTCTGGTGCTTAACTACGCCAAAAACAAGCATCTCCATAAACGGATCTGTTTCTTCTTCAATGACGTTAGCAACCGCTTCGTGTGGTTCAATGCCTCCTACGTCAATTTGAAACAACGCTTGTAACGCTTTTTCCCTTGCTGTATGCCGTTTCATGACCAAAACCCTTTCTATCATATTGTCGAAAATTATATCATGATCATACCATATTTCGACGAAAGAAAACACTCACACATTGAAAAAGGGCGATCTCATAAACGAGATGGCCCTTTTTCTTTACTCGACTTCCGTCTCTACTTTCGGTGTTTCAAATTGAACGCCAACAATATGGACGTTCACTTCAGCTGTTTCTAATCCTGTCATCGTCAACAATGCCTGCCGAACATTTTCTTGAATTTTTTGCGAAACAGTTGGAATAGATACACCAAAGTTCATCACACAATAAATATCAATGACAATGCCACGATCTGTTAAATCGACTTTTACGCCTTTGCCGTGATTTTTTTTACCTAATCGCTCAACGACACCAGCCGCAAAATTACCGCGCATTTGCGCTACTCCTTCAATTTCAGAAGCGGCAATGCCTGCGATCACTTCAATGACTTCCGGCGCAATTTCTACTTTACCTAAACTGTTATGGCCATTTTCCATTTCTAATACGTGTTCAGACAAACAAATCCCCTCCTTTATCATTAAGAGTTCATTACATCGTATGTTTCTAAAAACTTTGTATTAAAGTTTCCTTCGACAAATTTTTCGTGCTCAAGTAATTTTAAATGAAACGGAATTGTCGTATGAACTCCTTCAATGACAAATTCACTTAAGGCGCGTTTCATACGCGCAATCGCTTCTTCACGCGTCGGTGCATGAACGATCAGTTTAGCAATCATCGAATCGTAATACGGCGGAATCGTATAGCCTGAGTAAGCGGCAGAGTCCACTCGCACACCAAATCCTCCTGGCGGCAAATACATTTGTATTTTCCCAGCCGATGGCATAAAGTTTTTCGCAGGATTTTCCGCATTAATTCGGCATTCAATAGACCAGCCGTTGAACGTCACATCTTCTTGTTTCAACGTTAATTTCTCACCAGATGCTACGCGAATTTGCTCTTTAATTAAATCGACACCTGTTACCATTTCCGTCACCGGATGTTCAACTTGAATGCGCGTGTTCATCTCCATAAAATAAAACTGACGGTTGCGGTAGTCGTAAATAAATTCTACCGTTCCTGCCCCCGTATATTGAACTGCTTGCGCTGCTTTGACAGCTGCTTCTCCCATTTTTTTACGCATTTCTTCATCAAGTACAGGAGATGGCGTTTCTTCTAACAGTTTTTGTAAACGACGTTGAATGGTACAATCGCGCTCTCCAAGGTGAATGACGTTTCCATATGAGTCTGCTAGCACTTGAATTTCTACATGACGGAAATCTTCGATGTATTTTTCAATATATACCCCTGGATTTCCAAACGCTGTTGCAGCTTCTTGTTGCGTGATCGTAATTCCTTTAATGAGCTCTTGCTCATTTCGAGCGACACGAATGCCTTTTCCACCGCCACCTGCAGTTGCCTTAATAATTACAGGATACCCGATTTCGTTCGATAGCGCAATTGCTTCATCGATGCTTTCAATAATTCCTTGTGAACCAGGAACAATCGGAACCCCAGCTTGTCTCATCGTCTCACGCGCAACATCTTTTGTACCCATTTTTGTAATCGCTTCCGGACTTGGTCCGACAAACGTAACGTTACATTCCCGACATAGTTCGGCAAAATCAGCGTTTTCAGCTAAAAACCCGTAGCCCGGATGAATAGCATCACATTGAGTTAACGTCGCTACGCTCATAATATTTGTAAAATTTAAGTAGCTGTCTTTAGACGTTTTTGGACCGATACAATATGATTCGTCTGCTAATTGAACATGAAGCGCTTCGCGATCCGCCTCAGAAAATACAGCAACCGTCTCGATACCAAGCTCTTTGCACGCCCGAATAATCCGAACAGCAATTTCCCCACGATTGGCAATTAACAATTTTTTTATCATCACGATCGCTCCTTTATTCAGGCTTCACAAGGAATAAAGGTTGTCCATATTCAACGAGCTGACCGTTTTTCACGAGCACTTCTACGATTTCCCCATCAACTTCCGCTTCAATTTCGTTAAATAATTTCATTGCTTCAACAATACATACAATCGTATCTTTTTTCACTTTATCGCCAACTTTTACGTACGGTGCAGCATCTGGTGATGGCGCTGCATAAAATGTACCGACCATCGGCGATGTAATCGTATGTAAGTTTTCTGCTGCCATAGCTTGTTTTTCCAGCTTCACTTCTTCTTTCACTTCCACCTTCTCCACAACTGGTGCCACCGGTGTTTGTTGTTGAGCGACAGCTATTTGCGGCACGTCCACTTTTGGTGAAGCAACAACAACCTGTTCAGCTGCTCCAGCTTTTTTCATTTTAATTTTTGATCCGTCGTGTTCATACACAAACTCGACAATGTTTGATTCGTTCACTAATCGGATTAATTCGCGAATTTCTTGGATTTTCAACATTGACTTACACCCCTCGCCCCATCATTTGTAGAAAAAGATTATACAATACCATGATACGACACACCTTTTCCATTATTCAATAAAATGATAAGAAAATGTTAGAAAATTTATATCTGGTCATAAAAACAATTATTATTATATAGTATTATAAAATTTATTTTCAACCGAAAAAAAATAACCGGCTTACCGGTTATTTTTGGAAACGAACAGCTACATCTTGCACGCGGCCAAGTTCACTTTGAACGAGTTGGATAATTTCATTCGCTGCTTTTTTCGAATGTTCTTTTGCTTTCACTGTAATATGCACTTGATTTTCGTGAACGCGAACAAGAGCATCGTCATATCCTTTCGATTTAATTAACGTTTCTAACACCGCTTCTTTTTCTGCAATATGGGAAAGCTGTTGCAACTGGTCAATCGCTTTGCTTTTCTCTTCGGCAGATACGTTATTGGAAGCGACAATGGCATTCAACTCTTGACGCAATTTGCTTCGCTCATCTTCAATTTCGAGTCGAAGTGCTGTAAATAAATCGTCACTTCCAGTATTCGTTTGTTCGACAGTCACATCTTGCTCATTTACGATTTCTTCTTTCATCGCTTCATCTGTCGGTTTTAAGCCTTTTTCATTGTTTGCCTCTTCCTCTTGGTCAAACGCTACTTGCTCTGTAAGCTGAGGACTTGTTACATAATACACCGATAAGACGACAACTAAACTAAACATTGTTAACAACCAAACTGTTTGCTTTTTCAACATATGTTCTCCCCCTTACTTTTTTGGTAAAACAGCAACGCGATGACTCGGAACGTTCAACGTTCGCGTCACAGCTTCGACAATCCATTTTTTCACTTGCACTTGATCAGCCCCTTTAGCAACAACAAGCACACCTCGAATTTCTGGTTTTTTCGTTTGCAAAACGAGAGGTGTTTCTTCGTCTCCTTTGCGGACGATGACAATTTTTTCGTCTGTTGATTCATCTTCAATTTGACGTTTTCCACCTTCTTTATCTTCTTCCATCGTTCGTTTTTTTTGAATGATTGCATTTTTTTCAAGTACGTTTTGTTCTGTGGCATCGACATTTACGATTACTTTTACTTCACCAACGCCAACAATCGCCTCAAGCGCTTCTTTTAGTTGTTGTTCGTATCGTTTTTCATAGTCGGAAATTTGTTTTAATTTTTTCTCTTCATCTGTTTGACGAAATACAGCTTGAGTTGTTTCTTGCTGAACTTGTTTTGAAGAAGAGGAGTTAAATACATTGCTAAAGATCATAAATGACAAACCGAAAGCCAAAAGGATTGCGATTAGTCCGTTTTTTTCAATCCATTGTTTCACCCCTCCCTACTCCCTCCTTTCTAGGTGAATCGTGATCGTTTGTGGGTCTACTCCCCACATGTTTGCTAAAAAGCGAGCGAGGTCATCATGTTCATTTGTTATTTGTGGCGATGACTCAATGCGAATCGGTTTGACAACAGAACTTGTTTCTTCTGCTAATTCAACCGTAATCGCCTCAATCGGAGGGGGGGTTTTTTCCGTCTCCCCGATCGTTAATGAAATATCCGTCACCGTTAAACCATATGTGCGCATCAACTCCTCAGCCGCTGTGTTCTTTAGCTGGACAGCCATTTGTTCTAAAATATATGCACGTTGTGAGGCTTGTATTTCTTTTTTCTTTCTTTCAATGTCATTTTCAAGCGTTTCATTTTGTTGGTGTTGAATCGAAGCGAACCACGTATCTACATTTCCATGAAATAAACGAAGAAGCGGTGAAAATAAAATGAAAATAAACAGTAAACCGACAACTATCTTTACATATTTTTGGAATGATCCGTTTGGCAAAATGAGATCAATGATAACGGCTAGCAAGATGAACGTAATGAGATGGGAAATCCATTCGGTCAATAGTCCCACAGCTTCTATTCTCCTTTCAGCGAACCATCATCGTTAAATTTCCTGCTGCGATAATGACGGTCATACTTAAAAAAAACATAAGCGATACGATCATTAGAGCAACGAGCACATACATGATACTTTTGCTCATTATGCTCAAACAGGAAATGACGATGCCTCCTCCCATCGGCTGTAACATCGCAGCGGCTATTTGATAAATAAGAGCAATCACTAAAATTTTGATCGCTGGAAATGCCGCAATAAGAAGTAATAAAGCGACCCCAAATAAACCGACTGTATTTTTTAATAAGACAGACGCGGTGACAACGGTATCTGCCGCATCCGTAAACATCCTCCCGATAATCGGGATAAAATTTCCTGCCACAAATTTAGCTGCTCGTATCGCCACTCCATCCGCAATTGCGGTTGTCGCTCCCTTGACCGACAATACACCGAAAAAAATCGTCAGCATTACACCAAGTGAACCGACACTAATGTTGCGCAACAAATCCGCCAATTTGGTTACTTTATAATGTTCGCTTAATAAACTAACGATGCTTAAAATTGTCGCTAAAAACAAAAGTGGTAATGAAAAATGTTCAACGATCGTTCCTGTTATATTCATAAAAAACAACACAATTGGGTGAAAAAAAGCTACGGATACAACACCACCAGACGACGCCATCAGCGCAAGTAAAATGGGTAAAAGGGCAATCATAAAACTCGTCATCGTTTGAATGGCTTCTTTCGCATACGTCACCGCAACATGAAAACTATTTAGCGCAATAATCATTAACACCATATAAACAACTGCATGTGCGACTTTACTGACAGCATGATGTGAAAAAGCGTTTTGTAACGATTGTAAAAATAAGCTAAATATCGTTAATAAAATAAGTGTCCCAAGCAATTTTCCATTCGCCATCAGCTCGTACAATAAAAATTTTATAAACGCCCGCAACCATTCACTGAGCGATAGTTCTTTTTCGCCATGAATAAACTGCCAAAAGGAACCTTTTTGACTTTCTGGCAATAGACCACCATACTGTTGAACAATATGATCCCAATATTGTTTCATCGACTCAACTCCAACTTGTTCCGCCTGTTGTTTCACTAGTTCATTCGTTGTTGGTGAAGCTTGTACAATAGAAGGCAAGAAAAAAAGAAGAAAGAAAAATAAGATGGGAGCGCGCTTCATGTCATCACCCCTTCATCGGAAGAAAGCTTAAAATCGTTTCAATTAAAGCTGTTAAAATCGGAATCGCCATTGCTAAAATTAAAATTTTTCCACCTAGTTCAATTTTTCCAGCGATCGCTCCTTGGCCGGCATCTTTTGAAATTTGTGCACCAAACTCCGCAATATAAGCAATGCCGATAATTTTCAAAATCGTTTCGACATACACCGTTTGAACGTGTGCTTCGTTCGCTAGCGTTTGAACCATGCGAAAAATGTCTTGAATGCGATCAATTAAAAATAAAAAAATAACTGTTCCAACAAAAACGGTTAACAAAAGTGAGATATTCGACTTATGTTCGTTTAAAATCGTCACTAAAAACGTTGCAATAAGTCCGAGTCCAACAATTTGCAAAATATCAATGAGCATTCCCTCCTAACTTTGAAACAAAAAAACAGATTTAATTTTTTGGAATAAGTCTTGAACGATCGAAATGACTAAAAATAAAATATAAATAAACCCTAATAATGTAACCCATTGTGCATATTCTTTTTTTCCAATCCCTTCTAATACAGCGTGCAAAAAAGCAACGACAATGCCTACACCAGCAATACGAAAAATTAAATCTACGTCAACGCCCATTTTAAATGTCCTCCTCTATATGAGTAAAAGCACGATGAGAATGCCCGTTAATACACCTAAACTTTTCATCATTTTTTCATAACGTTGTTGTTTTTCGATGGCATCCCCTTCTTCTCTCTCTAAATGCACCATCGTTAAACGAATATAATTTTGTTGAATTTCATGATCGTATTGTCCAAGCGTCTCGCCAAACTGTTTCATAATCTCCAATTCACCTTCTTTGAAGGCAGTCATTTTCCACACTTCATGCAAACTTTCTTCCCATGCTTGACGAGCATTCATCGTTCCTTTTTGCAACTTTTGCGCAAACGATTCAAACAACCATGATAACGGTTTTGATAGCTGTTGAGATAATCGAAACGCAGCGTCCATTAACGGCGTATGCCCGTACATAATTTCTGCTTCAAGTGACTGCAATGCCATTTTTAACTGGCGCAATTGTCTTGTGCGCTCGCGTAAAAGTCGCGACGCTTCAAAACCTGACCATGTTGTCGCCAATATAATGCATATTGCTCCAATCCATTTCATTTACATCACGCTCATCTTTCGATATATATCGCGACCGTTTGCATCTCGAACGGCTTGAATCGTTCCAGGACGTCCGATATTCGTCAATTCAACAAATCGTTCAAATACAGCTTGTTCTATAATTGGGCGCAGCGATGGGCGCTTGATTATATCGTCGAAATGGTGTCCATGCGCTGTCATAAATAAGCCCACTCCCGCATGAACCGCTTCTAAAATCGCAGTGCAATCTGCCTCACTTCCGATTTCATCAACGATCAATACATTTGGGCTCATCGAACGAATCATCATCATCATTCCTTCTGCTTTCGGGCACGCATCGAGCACATCGACACGATAGCCGAATGTAAATTGCGGAATGCCTTTCACACAACCAGCAATTTCTGAACGTTCATCGACGATGCCCACTTTTTGAGGTGCAATCTGCCTCTCTTTCACTCCAATGCTTACGATGCGTGCAATATCGCGAAGAATCGTTGTTTTTCCTGTTTGAGGCGCTCCGATAATCATCGTATTAAGCCATCGTTTGTCGTATAAGTAAGGAAGAAGTGGCTCAGCCATGCCGATTTGTTGCCGAGCCATCCGAATGTTAAATGATGTAATATGTCGGATCGCTTTTACTTTTCCGTCTTCTGTAATTACTTTTCCGGCTAAACCGACTCGATGCCCACCTTGAATCGTGATGTAACCTTTTTTCAACTCTTCTTCGATCGTATAAAGGGAATATTGGCTTAGTTTATTTAATAGTTCGATGCCTTCTTCCATTTGTACAACATGTGGACATATGTACGACCTCCCCCCAGCAATGACTTCCAACGGGCGATGAATGCGAATGCGAATTTCTTCGATCGTAGAATGGGAACGAGTAGAAAACGATTGAATGGCATGCACGAGCGTTTTAGGCAACATATCAAACACCGCTTGCATCTTCTTCCCTCCTTCATTTCACGACATAAATGCCGATCAATATACATATAACTCCCGCACCGATCCATACGAGCTTAAACAATGATAGTTCATTCGCCACCGCAACAAGCCCAATCATCATAACAACGAAAAAAATCGTCGGACCGACAACAGCAAGCAATGTATTGATCGCAATCGCCTTTTTTACATCATTCAGCGACAACATGACAATTGCTGCGCTTAATTCAATCGCCGCAGATAAAAACCGTAAACCCGCCATCGTCCAAACAGTTGCATCAATTTTCATCGCATCCTCCTTGTACAACGGTGCTAGTACAACGTATGCGAAAATGGGACAATTCAGAAGTACAGAAGGAGGGAATTTATAAAAAATGAAACCTATCCCGAAAAATTAATTTTCTAAAAATATTTACAAAAAAAAAAAAAAAAAAAGTAAAATGTTAATTGAAATTTAAAATTTAAGGATCCTGGAGGTGCTTATATGTCTTTAAACCAAATTTCATACAAACTAGGTATCACTGAAAAGGCAAATAGCCTTTATCATGAAATTGACAGACGAATAACAACTCCTATTTCTAATGCTATTAAAGACTCTTTTGGAATTCCTACAGCTACTGGTGCAGGTGGAAGTTATGTTTACAGTAAATATATTCAAAAAGCATCTACAAAAGTCGCAGTAAAATCTACAGTTGGTGGAGGAGTAATATCAGCATTAATGGAGATAGGGGTAAGAAGTGTTAACAACTTATATAATGCCAACAAAGATATTATCCGAGGTTACAAGTAGGTGTAGCAATTGAAATGGACATATTTACTTATAATAATATCATGTGTTATCTTATCAATTCCAATTATCCGTCTTATTTTAGAAAAGGTGAGTAATTCGAATATACGTTCAAAAACTATAGATATATGGCTTTTTCTCAACTTGCCTATCGCCCTGTATGTGTATTTTCTTTACATTAAGCACACAAATAAGCTTCCTTTAACACATCTTTTAATAATTGAAGTTTATTTTCTACTTTTGATTACTCTGTTCATCGCTAGTGCTATAAAAGGAGGCATTGCCAAAAAAATGATCCAAATCTGGAGAGATATATGGAAATAAAAACTGTTGTATATGATCCAAAGGATTTACCGATTTACAACGTTGGTGCATATTCCATAGTTACTGGAAAGACATACCCCTTGATACCGGAAGGGGATATATGGATATTAGAGTTGACAGACTCCTTGAAAACAGAGCTAAAACTCTATCAAATACTAATTAACGATCAATTTTTTGTCCCAGATCCCACAAAAAAATGTGTTATACGGGATAAAACTATTGTATCCGTTCTAAGTGAGACCCAGGATATGAGTATGTCACCTAAAATTGATCAATTTTCTTTATCAAAAAGTATCTCTATAAATAAAGAGGAAAAAACAATATATCCATTAAAACAGTCTTTAAAATTCAACTCTTTAGATCAGCGTTTACACTGTGTTTGTAGGCTAAAAAATGTAAAAATCGATTTTCCTATCGTGGTAAAAATATATAATAAAAATCAGTTCTTATATATTTTTGATGAATGGATAGAAAAATCGGACTCACACAACAAATTTGAAAGGACATTTTATTTTAGTGTAAATACTACACAATTCTCAAGTGGACTCTGGAACATTGAATTAGAAACTCCTTGTGAAAGATATATTTCGCAATTCGAGTTCTGCTGTTTTGGTTACACTTGGTCATCATCTAGCCTTTTTGACACAATTATTTAAGGACATCAAAAACATATAAAAGAAAGAGGTGCCCCATTTGCTTTAGGGGCGCCTTTTTCCATTACGCGCGTGATACGTATGTGCCGTCTGTTGTGTTAATAATTAACACATCGCCTTCGTTGACGAAGAACGGTACTTGAACGACAAGACCTGTTTCTAACGTTGCTGGTTTGGAGCCACCTGATGCCGTATCACCTTTAATGCCTGGCTCTGTTTCAACAACTTTTAACTCAACTGTATTTGGCAATTCGACACCAATCGTTTCGCCTTGATACATCATAATAAATACTTCCATGTTTTCTTTTAAAAACTTTAATTCATGTTCAATTTGTTTTGCAGGTAGTTCAATTTGTTCATATGATTCCATATCCATGAACACATGTTGATCGCCGTTTGCATATAAATATTGCATTTTGCGGTTATCAATTTGCGCTTTGTTTACTTTTTCACCGGCGCGGAACGTTTTTTCTTGAATCGCACCTGTGCGCAAGTTACGAAGTTTTGAGCGAACGAACGCTGCACCTTTTCCTGGTTTCACATGTTGGAATTCGATGACGCGCCAAATATCGCCGTCAACTTCAATCGTTAAGCCTGTACGAAAATCGTTTACTGAAATCATGTTCATTTCCTCCTACGTCTATAAAGTAATGAGATCTTTTGGTGAAAGAGTGAGCCGCTCATTGCCGTTTTCTGTAATGACGATGTCGTCTTCGATGCGAACACCGCCTAATCCTGCTATGTAAATGCCTGGTTCAACCGTCACAACCATTCCCGGTTGTAGCACTGTATCCGAGCGCATCGAAAGCGCTGGCATTTCATGCACTTCCATGCCGAGCCCATGACCTGTGGAATGTCCGAAATATTCCCCAAATCCGCAAGCAGAAATGTAATCACGTGTGAGCGCATCTGCCTCTCGTCCTGTCATCCCTGGGCGAATGTGTTCAACACCGCGAAGTTGGGCTTGCAATACAACATCGTATATGCGCTTTAATTCGTCGCTTATCTCTCCAACGGCAACCGTTCTCGTAATATCGGAGCAATATCCTTTATAATATGCGCCAAAATCAAGCGTGACGAGCTCTCCTTGTTCAATGACTTTCTCTGTCGCCACTCCATGAGGTAATGCTGAGCGCACACCAGATGCAACGATGATATCAAACGATGAACTTGTCGCCCCATGTTTGCGCATAAAAAATTCTAACTCATTCGCCACATCAATTTCACGCACACCAGGGCGAATAAAATCAAGAATATGGCGAAAGGCGGCATCGGCAATCTCGGCTGCTTCCTTTAATATCTTAATCTCTGCTTCCGACTTAATCAAGCGTAACTTTTCAACTACGCCTGAAATTGGAACAAGCGTTGCTTTGATCGCTTTTTCATATACTGAAAACGTTGCATACGAAAGATCGTCTTGCTCAAATCCAAGCTTTTTAATGCCTAAGCGCTCGACTTGTTTGGCTACTTCTTCAATGAGCGTTTGTGTATGTTGAACAATTTCATACCCTTCAATTTGTCTTGTCGCTTGTTCGACGTAGCGAAAATCGGTAATAAATACGGCATCCGTTTCGCTAATCAAAGCAACACCCGCCGTTCCTGTAAAATTTGTCATATAGCGACGATTATAATCATTTGTAATGAGAAATCCGTCAATGCCATGTTCGGCGAATTGTGCACGAAGTTTTTGTACTTTATCCAATGTTATTTCCCCTTCCCTTCAACTATATCAAGCAACGCTAAAATCGCCAATCGATATCCGTTTACACCAAGCCCAACAATTTGTCCAGCCGTCACAGGAGCAAGAACAGATTGATGACGAAACGGCTCTCTTGCGTGAATATTTGAAATATGTACTTCAATAACCGGTGTTTGTATGCTTGCAATTGCATCACGCAACGCATAACTATAATGCGTAAACGCTCCTGGATTAAAAATGATTCCATCGTACAACGATTCCGCCCGATGAATTTGGTCAATTAACGCCCCTTCATAATTACTTTGATAACATGTTAATTCCGCCCCATATTCACCGGCAAATTCTGTTAATTGTTTTTCTAATTGAGCAAGTGTCGTATGTCCATAAATATGCGGCTCTCTCATACCGAGACGATTTAAGTTCGGACCGTTTAAAAGGAGGAATCGAACCATTCCCCCTCTCCCCCCTTTACTGATGAAAATACATATGGTTATTTTACCACATCGACCTGTTTTTGTCGCCTCATCTCTGCAACTTCAAATGAAATGGAATAACCGATAAACATTCCATATAAAATGTAAAAGCATACCATCGTGACAACCGTATTTCGCTCAAGTTGTGAAACAGCTTTTAACTGTGGAAAAATGGGATTTAATACGTAAAAAACAAGCACCCATAACCCGATGCCGAAAGCGACGCCTGGCCAAATGCCTTGACGATTTTTTAAAAAAGCATAGTACAGAAACGAAGCAATAACTGAAGCGAGCCCAATGAACAAAATCGCAATCGTCTGACCAAGGGCGCCGTCTTTCCAATCACCGATCGCCCACGGTTGCAAAATGAAATTTGGCGCTATTTCTGTAAAATGAAAAAAATAAGCACAGTATGCGAGGAAGCTCCAAAATACACCTCCAATAAAACCAATCAATGCAACTTTTGCTAAAACGGGCATTGGTTTTTCTCTTTTATTTTGTTCAAGTTGTGCGTCTTGTTTCGTTTTTGCTTGCACAGCAATCACCTCCGTTTTTATCTTGTCCAAAATGTTGGATCTCATGTGTATCAGCTCTCATTTTTGGCAACAATACAAATACAAACGATACATCGACCTAGAGGTTTTTAGCGTTTTCTTGTAGAATATAAGAAAAAAGAAAATAGGTTGGTGTCTTCTTATGAGTAAAAACGTATATGGCGGGCAGGCGGTCATTGAAGGGGTCATGTTCGCTGGACGTAATCATTCCGTCACAGCCATTCGGCGAAAAGACGGTTCGATTGAGTATTTCCACGTTCCACGCGAAACAAATAAAACGCTTGCTTTATTCAAAAAAATTCCGTTTCTTCGCGGCATTTTTGCAATTATTCAAGCAAGCGCGAACGGCTCGAAACATTTACAGTTTTCAAGTGAACGATATGATCTTGATCCAAATGAAGATGAAGCGTTGGACAATGAGGCTCCATCCAAATGGACAATGATTTTAGGTGTTGCGCTCATCGGGGTGTTATCGTTTTTATTTGGGAAGTTTATTTTTACGCTTATTCCTGTATTTTTGGCCGAATTAACGAGACCGATGTTCCCGTCGAGCACAGCACAAATACTCGTTGAAGGGTTTTTTAAACTTCTTTTACTTTTAGGGTATATTTACTTTATTTCGCTCACACCACTCGTTAAACGACTGTTTCAATATCATGGAGCAGAACATAAAGTAATTAATGCCTATGAAAATGGGTTACCGTTGACGGTTGAACATGTACAACGACAATCTCGTCTTCATTATCGTTGTGGTAGTAGCTTCATTTTATTTACTGTCATCATTGGCGTATTCGTTTACATGTTCGTCCCAACTGAACCACTTTGGGTGCGCGTATTAAATCGATTAGCGCTCATTCCCGTTGTATTAGGATTATCTTTTGAAGTATTACAAGTCACAAACGCGTTGCGACATGTTCCTGTGTTGCGCTCACTTGGCTACCCCGGCTTATGGTTACAACTATTAACGACGAAAGAACCGACTAATGATCAAGTGGAAGTAGCGATCGCATCATTTCAACGTTTGCTTGAGTTAGAGGGAGAAGCGACGAAACAGCAAGAAGAAGTGGTGTAATGATAAAGGAGGTGGATCGATTGCGTCGGCGCCCATTCCCGCTTATTACTTTGCTTATTGTATTCGCTATTTTTGGGTTTTCTTATCGTTTATGGAACGATCCGATTCAGTTGTTGAAACAAATATTTTTTATCATATGTATTGTGGCTGTCTTTTACGGTATATATAAATGGATACAAAGGCAGCGCTTTGGTCACTCGTATCAAAAAGCGGTAAAACAATCGAAAAAACTCCACCACCAAAAAACGAAGCCGACGTCGAAAAAGCAAACGCGCCCAACCGCTTTAAAGAAAAAACATGCCACACATTTAACAGTCATTGAAGGTAAAAAAGGAAAGAAAAAAAATCGGGCTTCTTTTTAACCCGATTTTCTTCTTTTAATACGTCCATGTTTTTAAAAATTGCTCTGTCCGTTCTTTTCCAAACAAAATAAGCTTCTTTTTTTCTTCATCGGTCATTGAAAAATCTGTGGCAACAATATGTTTGACTGGGAGAAAAATAATGTTTTTCTCATGACGGCGTGAAATGTATCGTTCATCATGCGCCTCGCGCATCGTTTGAAATAACGCTTCATATAAGTCAATTGCATTATGAATGCTCTTTTTTGCTTTTTGTGCCTGCCTCGCGCTTAGTTTTATGCCGAGAACGGGTCTTTTTTTTCGCTCTTCATCAAATAAGAAAATCGGAAAATTGCTTAACAACCCACCATCAACAACGATATGCTTCCCTTCATCTGTCTTTAGCCGTACAGGCTCAAAAAAATAAGGGATGCCGACGCTCATTCGGACCGCTTTTGCGACCGAAAAGCGAAGAGGATCAATGCCGTATTTCGGTAAATCGTCTGGCAAAATAAGCATCGTTCCATTTGTTAAGTCAGAAGCAATAACGCGCAATCGTTCATGAGGTAAATCGGCAAATGTACGCACTCCTTTTGTACTGAGCTGTTCAGCTATCCATTGTTCAAGCTTTTCTCCTTTATACAGCCCCATTTTCCAATAAAGTAAAAGCCATTTTAACCACGCATACGGAATGATCGTACGTCGTTCATCGAGAAAATCCATTAAATTCATATCGTCCATCATGTCTATAATTTCCTTGCTTGTAAATCCCGACGCAATAAACGAAGCAATAAGCGCCCCTGCGCTCGTACCGGCAAGCCGTTTAAAACGAAAACCTTTTTCCTCGATGGCCTCGTATGCGCCAACCAATGCGAAACCTTTCACACCTCCACCGGAAAAGACACCATCAATCTCCATGCTCTTCCCTCCCTCGCCATATATGTATGAAAAACGGGAGAAATTGAGCATAAAAAAACAAAAAAGAACAAGCGTTTATGCCTGTTCTTGCTCGTTTTGCTTTTGAATGTTGCGAAGCGCTTCAAGACGTGACCGATCTTCTTCAAAGTACTGTACTAAGTCACCAATACGATCAATCGCATTCCAGCTTAAATGATGTTCGATTCCCTCAACATCGCGATAAATGTTTTCTTCATTGACGCCAATCAGGCGCATAAATTGTTCCAGTAGCTCGTGGCGATACACAAGCCGCTTACCGATTTTTTTTCCTTTCGGAGTCAGTACGAGCCCTCGGTATTTTTCATATACTAAATATTCGTCTTTATCAAGCTTTTGAACCATTTTTGTCACAGAGGAGGGATGAACAGATAACGCTTCAGCAATATCCGATACGCGAGCGTATCCTTTTTCTTCGATCAATATATAAATTTGCTCAATATAATCTTCCATGCTTGGTGTTGGCATATATGTCCCTCCTAAACAAACATCCGCAATCATTATGATTATAACATGTTTACCAAGCATGACAACTATTTACGTAAAATATTCAATTGTTGCTTCGGGAAAAAATTGTGCAATATAGGAACGAATCGTGTCATTTAGCCGATTGGCTTCTTCATCTCGGTACACATATTTTCCGATCCCGTATCGTCCCCATTTATATTTTCGTTTTGTTTCATCAAGATCTAGTTTCGTCTTCGGATACCGTTTTTGAATGACTGTTTTCGCTGGTTTTGTGAAGCGATGTTGAATTAATTCAAACGTTACGCCCGTTAAGTCGATATCTTGTAAATTCGCATGTAATCGTTCAAATAGTTCAAAATATCCTTCTTCCCAGCCGTCATGCATGTAAATTGGTGCAACGATAAAGCCGAGCGGATAGCCAGCGCGTGCCACTTTCCGTGCCGCCTCCAACCGTCCATCAAACGAAGACGTCCCCGGTTCAAAATTTTGAATGACATAACGTGAATTGATGCTAAAACGAAAACGTGTTTTTCCGTTATGTTTCGCATCAAGCAGATGATCAACATGTTCATACTTTGTGACAAAGCGAAGGCGTCCATATTCGGTTGTACCGATAAATTCAATCGCTTTTTTTAACGCATGCGTCAAATGGTCGATGCCGACAATATCTGACGTACAAGCGGCCTCAAAACGCGTAATTTCCGGGGCACGTTCATCAATATATTTTTTCGCTTGGGCAAAAATATCATCAAGATTGACGTACACACGAATGTAAGGTTTGCTTCCGAGTGTTGTTTGTAAATAACAATAATGACAATGACCCATGCACCCTGTCGCAAGTGGAATAGCATATTCTGCTGACGGTTTAGACGTATCAAATTTTAATGTACGGCGAACACCGACAACAAGTGTTGATTTTGCATTGCGGTATTGTTGCAGTTCGTTATCCCCTGGAATACCACGAACTTGGTTGTGGGATGTCGTTTCGCGAATGTCGATATGCATATGTTTAAATTTCTCATACAACTCTTGGCCAAGTGGATAACGGAGCGCTTCTGGCTCAAAATAAACGAGTTGCGGAATAAACGGCTTCATACAATCACCTCAATGTTAGTATGTTTGATTGTCATGAGGTGATGAAATACAATTTTTGTTATCATTCATAATGAAAAGGAACGGAGATTTCCCGTTCCTTTTTCCATCACAAACCACATTTTAATTGCGCACCGCAGCTTGTACATGTGTTGCAGCCACCGATTTCTTCGACCGTTCCTTCGCGGCATACCGGGCAAATGTTGCCGACTTCTGAACCGATCGTAACGTCTGTCGCCCGTAAATCTGGAATCGTTTCGACGATTGCAACTGCTCGTTTTTTCGGTTCTTCTGGAAGAAGCTCAAGTTGCTCTTCGATCGCATGTTCTTCCGCTTTTAATGTCAATACTTGCGCATCGCGGCTACCATCGACATATACTGTGCCGCCTTTTGCGCCACCTCTCCATAATCGTTCGTACACTTTTTGCACTTGTTCGACCGTATAGCCACGAGGTGCGTTCACCGTTTTCGAAAGGCTAGAGTCAACCCAACGTTGAATAATGCATTGTACATCCGCATGCGCTTCTGGCGATAAATCCATCGCGGTTACAAACCAATGCGGTAAATTATTCGGATCCGCTTCTGGATGTTTGTCCAAATATTCTTGAACGATATCCGCCTTTACTTCAATAAATTTACCAAGACGCCCACTTCGATAATAAGAAAAAGAAAAATATGGCTCAAGTCCTGTAGACACGCCGATCATGGTTCCTGTGGATCCAGTCGGAGCAACCGTTAATAAATGCGAGTTGCGAATGCCGTACGTTAGAATATCTTGTCGAATATCGTCTGGCATGTTTTTCATATAACCGGTGTGAATAAACGCTTCACGCAATTTCATCGTTTCTTCTTCTGTTTCACCGACTAAAAACGGAAAGCTTCCTTTTTCTTTTGCGAGTTCAATCGACGCACGATACGCCGTTGTCGCGATCGTTTGAAACAGCTCGTCCACTAACTGATTGCCTTCTTCGGAGCCGTACTCTTTTTCACAATAAATGAGCAAATCAGCTAGTCCCATGACGCCAAGACCGATGCGGCGCTCGCCAAGCGCTTGCTTTTTATTTTCCTCAAGGAAATATGGCGTGGCGTCAATGACGTTATCTTGCATACGGACGCCAACTTCAACCGTTCGTTTTAACTTTTCATAATCAACGACTTTCTTTTCTTTATCGACCATATTTGCCAAATTAATCGCAGCTAAATTGCACACAGAATAAGGCGCAAGTGGTTGTTCCAGCTTATGTTATCCTATCGGCTTTTTATCCGATAGTTCTAACGGTTCATTTCCCGTTAGCTCAGCATACGTTTTCACTAACGAATGTTCATTAGTGCTGCGGCCTCTTGCGGAGATTATATTCTGCCTTTTATATAGGCAGGTTCACTCCGTATGCGTTGCCCCTGACTGAGTTTTTAGGCTCAGCCTTCGGTTCAGGTTCCCATCTCAGGGTTCCTGCTTCATTCCGCAGTTTTTTACGTGAGGCAAACTACTCACCACACGGATTTGTTGCGACTACTTTTTGCCCATACGCTCTTGCGTTCGTCATGTCGTTGGCGTTGTCGATAAAGAAAATGCCGGGTTCTGCTGAATACGTTGCACAAATGTTAATGAGCTTCCATAGCTCGCGCGCACGAATTTTCCGATAGACGCGAACGCGATAGCCCATTTTCTCCCATTCGCGCACATCGCCAACTTCATGCCATTTTTCGTTATAAATACGCATTTCTTCTTCTGAATACGTTTCAACATCTGGAAAGCGCAATTCATACTCTTCATCTTTTTCTACCGCTTCCATAAACTCTTTCGTTAAACAAACAGAAATGTTCGCCCCTGTTAAAAAGTCCGGATTGTGCACGCTATACGTTCCGCCTGTCCGCAACTTTTCTTCTGCATCTTTAATTATTTTTTCCGTGAAACCACCGTAACCTGGTATGTTTTTGTAATTGACAATCCCTTGATACATCGCGCGTTCTTGTTCAGTAAGTGGCGTAAACTTTAATTTTTCTCTCGCTGCTTTTTGAATGCCTTCATCTTCTGTGTTTTCAAGCAAATAGCGCAAAATGCGCGGATTTTGCATTTTCGAAATAATGAATTCAATAATGTCCGGGTGCCAATCGGCTAGCATAATCATTTGAGCGCCACGGCGCGAGCCACCTTGTTCTACAAGATGGGTAAGTTTCGCAATGTCGTCTAGCCATGACACCGATCCGGACGATTTTCCGTTCACTCCGCGCGCAAGTGTATTGCGTGGACGAAGAGTCGAACCGTTCGTTCCTACACCGCCACCGCGGCTCATAATTTCCATCACTTGTTTGCGATGTTCAGAAATGCCTTCGCGCGAGTCTTTAACAAATGGCATGACGTAACAGTTAAAGTACGTCACTTCTGTCCCAGAACCTGCGCCATACAATACGCGTCCAGCTGGAACAAAGTTCAGGCTGACGAGCTGTTCATAAAACTTTTCAAACCACTCTTGTCGTTTCTCTTCTGTTTGCTCCACAGCGGCTAGCCCGGTTGCGTTCCGCTTCGCAATTTGTTCATAAAAAATTTCGAGTGGCTTTTCAATGACATCGAGGGAACGAACAACAATGCCTGTTTTCGCTTCCTCTCCTTCCAACACATGACGATATTCTTCTTCAACAAGCACGTGTGCTTTTTTATTTTCCCAGTCCAGCTCAACGATAAATCCAAGGCCACGCGCTGGAAACTTCGGATCTTCCTTCACGGTTAAAACGACAAAATCTCCGACGCTTAACGTCAACTTTTCCGTATCTTTAAACGAATAGCGATCGAGCATCACTAAACGCGATACACCCTTATATGTAATGTGCATCTCAGGGGTAATCGGGTGCACTTGTGGAAACAGGCGAATGTCTTCATTCAACTTGTCCACATTCACCGTCATTTTTTCAGAAAACGCAACCGTCATTTTTACCTCTCCTCTACCAACATAATCTTACTACATTAAACTACCATATATCGACAACAAGAATCAATAAAAAAATCAATATGTAGTATGATTTTTTAAAAAACACATACTACATATTGATAATTAAGTCAAGCACTTTTTACTTGTCAAGAAAAAAATTTACCGTTTAAAATTCCATTCATCTGTCTCGTATTTGTTTTTCGCAAGTTGCTGAACGTAAGCAAGCTCATCGTCTGTTAATTCATATCGTTCAAGCTGAATGTTTAAACCTTTTTCAAATCCTTTAAAAAATGCTTCTTTCGCCTCATCGATCGTAATTTTCCGATCGGTTAATTCATTCATTGCGACCGCTTTGTTTTTAAAGTTTTGTCGCAATCGCTCTTTTACTCGTTCATTCGGATACTTAAATAAACTAAAAAGCATCTCTTCATCTAAGTCTAATAAAATCGAACCGTGTTGTAAAATGACACCTTTTTGCCGCGTTTGTGCACTGCCTGCTACTTTTCTCCCTTCAACAACAAGCTCATACCAAGACGGTGCATCAAAACAAACAGCCGATCGCGGATTTTTTAAATCTGCTTTTTCTTCTTCTGTTTTCGGCACTGCAAAATACGCATCAAGTCCGAGAAAACGAAATCCTTCTAAAATGCCTTGCGAAATGACGCGATACGCCTCCGTCACCGTTTGTGGCATGTTTGGATGCGCTTCAGACACGATGACGCTATACGTCAATTCTTGATCATGAAGCACGCCACGACCACCTGTCGGCCGTCTTACAAAGCCAAGACCGTATTTTTTTACCGCTTCCATATCGATTTCTTTTTCTACTTTTTGAAAATAGCCGATTGAAAGCGTCGGTGGATTCCAACCGTAAAAACGAATCGTCGGTGGAATTTTTCCTTCACTATGCCATTCTAACAACGCTTCATCAAGTGCCATATTAAACGCTGGGGAACAATTGCCTGAATCAATAAAACGCCATACTTCTTTTTCCATCTACCCCACCCTTTCCTCTATCATTTTATAGTGTAGAAAACACAATAAGTCAATGGAAAATGCTTTGCTTCTTGTCTAAAACATTTATATAATAGACATGGCAACGATGAAAAAAGGAGGGACACCATGACAATAGCTCTTATTATTCTCGGGGCAATTATTGTGTACGCGGTCATTACATACTTTTATCAGAAACGAATCGTTCAAACGCTGACAGAAGAAGAGTTTCGTGCAGGCTATCGCAAAGCACAGCTCATCGATGTTCGCGAACCCGATGAATACGCTGCTGGTCACATTTTAGGAGCACGTAACATTCCGCTTTCACAATTACGCTTGCGCATGAAAGAATTACGTAAAGATCAACCGATTTACTTATATTGCCAAAGTGGGATGCGCAGCAGTCGCGCTGCACAAATGTTGTATCGTAACGGCTATCGCGACTTATACCACTTAAAAGGCGGATTTAAAATGTGGACAGGAAAAGTGAAGAAAAAATAAAGTGCCAAGCAAAAACGCCTGGCACTTTATTTTTGATAACGCAAAATTGGTTTGCGAGCGGCCGTCGTTTCATCTAAGCGTCTCACGACCGTTGTATGCGGCGCTTCTTGGACGATTTCTGGCGTTTCTTCCGCTTCTTTCGCAATTTGGATCATCGCATCAATGAACGCATCAAGCGTTTCTTTTGACTCGGTTTCCGTCGGCTCGATCATCATACATTCTTCAACGATTAAAGGGAAGTAGATCGTTGGCGGATGGTAGCCGAAATCAAGCAGACGCTTTGCAATATCGAGCGTACGCACCCCTAATTTCTTTTGCCGCTTTCCTGATAACACAAATTCGTGTTTGCAATGGCGGTTGTATGGTAAGTCGTAATGTTCCGCTAAGCGACGCATCATGTAGTTGGCATTTAGTACCGCGTATTCTGTCACCGCTTTTAAGCCATCTGGACCCATCGAGCGAATATACGTATACGCGCGAACGTTAATGCCAAAGTTGCCATAAAACGGCTTCACACGCCCAATCGCTTGCGGTCTATCGTAGTCGAAATAGTAGCCGTTTTCCCCTTTTTCCACCGTCGGTTTCGGTAAATACGGAATGAGATCCGCCTTCACGCCGACAGGCCCCGAACCTGGACCACCGCCACCGTGCGGACCAGTAAACGTTTTATGAAGATTTAAATGAACGACGTCAAAGCCCATATCGCCAGGGCGTGCTTTACTTAACACCGCATTTAAATTCGCGCCGTCATAGTACAGCTTTCCGCCTGCATGATGTACGATTTCTGCCATTTCTAGAATGTTTTCTTCAAAAAGACCGAGCGTATTTGGGTTTGTAAGCATAAGCGCTGCCGTATCTGGACCGACGACGCGGCGTAAATCGTCTAAATCGACAAGCCCTTCTTCTGTCGATTTCACCGTCACCGTCTCAAAACCTGCCACCGTTGCCGACGCTGGGTTTGTTCCATGCGCTGTATCTGGAACGATCACTTTCGTTCGATTGTAGTCGCCATTCGCTTCATGATAGGCGCGAATCATCATGAGCCCTGTCCATTCCCCATGCGCACCAGCAGCTGGCTGCAATGTCACCGCATCCATGCCGGTAATTTCTTTTAAATGCTCTTGTAAGTCATACATTAATTCAAGCGCCCCTTGCACCGTTTCTTCCGGCTGAAGTGGATGAATGTGGGCAAATCCAGCAAAACGAGCAACGTTTTCGTTTATTTTTGGATTGTATTTCATTGTGCAAGATCCAAGCGGATAGAAGCCCGAATCGACCCCGTGATTGCGCTTCGATAGCGCTGTATAATGGCGCATAATGTCAAGCTCCGACACTTCTGGGAGTTCTGGCGCTTCTTTTCGAATGTAGTCAGTTGGGATGACTTGTGCAACATCGATAGCTGGCACGTCTAATTCCGGCAAACTATATCCGATTCGCCCCGGCTTGCTTAGTTCAAAAATAAGTGGTTGGTCTTTATGCATGACAATCCCCCAATTCTTTCACAAGCGTGTCGATTTCTTCTTTCGTGCGTAATTCCGTCACCGCAATTAACATACAGTTTTGTAGTTCTGGATAATCACGCCCGAGATCGTATCCGCCAATGATTTCTTTTTCTAGTAACTTTTTATTTACTTCCGCTACCGGTTTGTTCATACGAACGACAAACTCGTTGAAAAACGGACCTGTAAATACGACATGAAAACCGTTGTTGACAAACGCCTCTTTTGCATAGTGTGCTTTTTGAATATTCATCGTTGCCATTTCTCTTACGCCATTTTTGCCGAGCGCTGTCATTGCGACCGATGCAGCAAGGGCGTTTAACGCTTGGTTGGAGCAAATATTCGATGTTGCTTTGTCGCGGCGAATGTGTTGCTCGCGCGCCTGTAATGTCAAGACGAAACCACGGCGACCTTCTTCGTCCGTCGTTTGTCCGACAAGACGTCCTGGAATTTTACGCATAAGTGCCGATTTCACCGCAAAATAACCACAATGCGGACCGCCAAATTGCATTGGAATACCAAATGGTTGAGCGTCACCAACAACGATATCTGCACCACACTGTCCTGGCGGTGTTAATACCCCTAACGCGAGCGGATTGCTTGCGACAACGAACATTCCTTTATGCGCATGAGCAATTGGCTCCATCTCTTTTAGCGGCTCGATTTGTCCGAAAAAGTTTGGATATTGCACAATAACGCATGCGACATGTTCATCCATCTCTTTTTGCAATGCATCAACATCCGTCACGCCGTTTTTATACGGGATTTCTACGATTTCAAGCCCGGGACCTTTTACGTACGTTTTCACCACGTCGCGATATTCGGGATGCACCGCATTTGATAATAGCACCTTTTTCTTTTTCGTATGCGCCGCGCTTAATAACGCTGCTTCTGCTAGCGCTGTTCCACCGTCATACATCGATGAATTCGCCACATCCATGCCTGTTAATTCACAAATCATCGTTTGAAATTCGAAAATCGCTTGCAGTTCTCCTTGCGAAATTTCCGGTTGATACGGTGTATATGCGGTGTAAAACTCCGAGCGTGAAATGACATGGTCAACGATCGTCGGAATGTAATGATCGTACACCCCCGCTCCTAAAAACGACGTGTGTGTCTTCATATCCGCATTTTTTGCCGCTAGTGCCATCAACTCTTTCATTAACTCCGGTTCTGATTTTGCTCGTTTAATGTTATACTCACCTTGAAAACGAACGCTTTCTGGAATATCAGCAAATAGTTCGTCAATCGATTGTACCCCGATCGTTTGTAACATCTGTTGCTTATCTTCTTCCGTCATTGGCAAATAACGATGAAGCATGACTCTCTCTCCTCACATTATTTTGTGCGCTTATAAAACGGTGTTGCCACCACTTTCGCTTTTAATCGCTTTCCACGAACATCTACTTCTACTTCTGTATCAATTACCGAAAACGCAGGAGGAATAAGCGCCAAGCCAATATTCTTTTTGAGCGTCGGTGATTGTGTTCCGGTCGTGACAACGCCAATCTGCTCATCGTTTCCATATACAGCATATCCGTGACGTGGAATACCTTTATCGATCATTTCGATTCCGACAAGTTTCCGCGGCGCTCCTTCTTCTTTTTGTTTTCTTAACACTTCTTTTCCGAAAAAGTCGACGTCTTTATTCGTTTTGACCGCAAAGCTAAGCCCTGCTTCAATTGGCGTAATGTCTTTTGACAACTCTTGTCCGTATAGCGGCAAGCACGCTTCAAAACGAAGTGTATCGCGTGCACCAAGTCCGCACGGAAGTACCCCTTCTTCTTTTCCTGCCTCTAAAATGGCTCGCCAAAGCGTTTGGGCATCTTCTGCTCGACAATATAGCTCAAATCCATCTTCTCCTGTATATCCTGTCCGCGACACGAGCGTTTGAACCCCTGCCACATCGACGTGATCGGCAAAAGCGAAAAATTTCATTGCGGATAAATCGATCGTTGTTAATGGCTGTAATACTTTTTCCGCAAGTGGCCCTTGTAACGCCAGTTGCGCAATATCGTTTGATATATTGACAAGCTCGACATCACCAACGACATGCTCACATAGCCAAGCAAAATCTTTTTCAATATTTGCAGCATTTACGACAAGCAAATAATGGTCGTCTGCTTTTTTATAAATTAACAAATCATCAACCGTTCCGCCGTCTTCGTAACACATGAGCGTATATTGGGCGCGACCGTCTGTTAATTTCGAAACATCATTTGTCATCATTTTTTGTAAAAAAGCAAGACTATCTTTTCCTTTAACTTCAAACTCACCCATATGCGACACATCAAATAATCCTGCGCGCGTCCGTACCGCTTCATGTTCTTCTTTAATGCTAGAAAATTGCACAGGCAACTCCCAACCGCCAAAATCAATCGTTTTTGCGCCATACTCTGCATACAGAGGAAATAGTGGCGTTCTTTGTAACATATGCTCCCCTCCTCGTTCATAAAAAAAGACAGACGACCCCCATATTGTCATATGGTAGTCTCTGTCCTTTCACCTGAAAGTTTCCCTACATTGCATAGGTGTCCTCGTGGGTGGTTCACGTCTGTGAACGCTCTCCAGAGCCGCGTCAAACAAGAGTTCTTTTGCCTGAGAGATTCGTGTTGCCACTTGCTCCTTCGGCGCTACATCCCGTAGTCTCTCCCCTTGTTCTCATCCGCCCGTATACAATTGTCATTCTTGTGCCACACTACATGTAAACACATAATGAAACAATTTTACAAACTTTCTTACGTTTTTTATTATCTTATAACTTCTCGTTTGTCGCAACACCTTTTTATAAATAAAATACGTAAATTTATTTCGTTTTAACTAAAAATGTTCGGAAAATGAGGGATGCGTTATGAACGTCACAATGCATTGGGAGAGAAGTTGGAAGAATGAATTTGCCACACGTATCGAACGTGACGGTCCGTGGTCAAACTGGGAGTTGTATGAACTAGCGCTTGAAGCAACGAAAGCGTTAACCATCCCTCAGTTTGATGGGCTACAAGCTCCAAAACATTTGCCGCATATTACTATTTTACCCCATCAATATGACGTTGCTCGTCAAGTGGTTGAACAAATGAACGGAAAAGCCATTTTAGCTGATGAAGTGGGGCTAGGAAAGACGATTGAAGCAGGATTAATTTTAAAAGAATATATGATTCGTGGACTTGTGAAAAAGGCGCTTATTCTCGTTCCAGCTTCTCTTGTTTCACAATGGGTACAAGAATTAAATGAAAAATTTTTCATTCCCGCCGTTGCCCAAAAGAAAAGTTACGTATGGGAGCAGTGCGATGTGGTTGTTTCATCGATAGATACCGCGAAAAAACAACCACATCGGGACATCATTTATAGCCAATCATACGATATCGTTATTATTGATGAAGCACACAAGTTAAAAAACAATAAAACGAAAAATTATGAATTTGTTCAAGGGCTGAAAAAAAAGTTTTGTTTACTATTAACAGCAACGCCCATTCAAAATCGTATCGAAGAAATTTTTCATCTCGTTTCCCTACTGAAACCAGGACATTTAGGAAATGCCGAACAATTTCAAAAAAGATACGGGAAATTGCGTACATTACACGATGACGTCCATTTAAAAGAGCTCATTCGCAAAGTAATGATTCGTCATCGTCGCCACGATACAGGAATTGAATGGACGAAGCGACACGTTGAAACGATTTTCATTGATTTTTCGGAAGCTGAGCGAAATGTATATGAAAAAATTCGACAGCTCAAATCTCCTTTGTTAGATACATCGCTGTCACATATGACGTTATTGCGTGAAATATGTAGCAGTAAAGAAGCGCTTTTTTGCACGCTAAAAAATATGCTTGAACGTCAACCTCATATTGAAGCAACAATTGGTGCATTGTTACAAACAATGAATGACATCGCCGAACATACAAAAGCGAAAAAAGCGTTAGAGCTCATTCAAACCATAAACGATAAAGTCATTGTCTTTACAGAATATCGCGCCACACAGTTGTATTTGCAATGGTTTTTTAAACAGCATGGCATCTCTTCCGTACCGTTTCGCGGCGGATTTAAACGAAGTAAAAAAGATTGGATGAAAGAACTGTTTCAACATCGTGCTCAAGTGTTGATCGCCACAGAAGCAGGGGGGGAAGGAATTAACTTACAATTTTGCAATCATGTCATCAACTATGATTTGCCTTGGAACCCTATGCGTCTAGAACAGCGAATCGGACGCGTTCATCGTCTCGGCCAAACGAAAGATGTCCACATTTATAATTTTGTCGTGCGCAATACGGTCGAAGAACATATATTTACGTTACTGTACGAAAAAATTCGTCTATTTGAACGGGTTGTTGGTGAACTGGATGATATTTTAATGAAGCTACAATCTCCTGCATTTTCAAGCCATTTAGAACGCATGATTGCTCAGTCCAAAAGCGAAGGGGAATTAAAAATTAAAATGCAAAATTTTGTAGAAATTTTTACGAACATGGAGGATAGTGCGCATGCAGCAACATGATATTCAATCTTTTCTCGAACGCTTTTTTATAGCTACCCATTGCCATATTTTAGAACGTAGCGATGGACATATACGCGTTCAACTCACCGCCGAAATGGATAAGCAATTAATGAATCGTCCATTTTATTGGCATTACATGGAACGCATCGGCGCTATAGGTGAACCATTACAATTGTCGCTTATTACGAAACCATCAGCTACGAAAGAAGGGGAATATATTCATTTCGGTTCACCACGTCTTCACCAAATTTTTTCGATTGCTAAAATGAATGGGCGATTCATTCGCCTGTATGAACAAGTATCCGAACGATCCGTCGCTCTTCATCCATGGCTTCATACGAACATATTGCTTTCATATGAGTGCGATCGGAAACAAGATCGCCTATTATCATTAGGCATCCATCTCATTAGTGGATCGATTGTTGAATCATTTTACAACGTGTTAAAAGAAAAACAATGGGGCGTCACTGTTCCAGATTATTGCTTTACCATTTCTCCACTGATTAAACCGCTCAGCGGATTGGGGCGACTCGAAGCCTTTGTTGAACGTCTGATCGCATCTGAAACGCATCATTGGGCGGATGAAGCACGAGCGCGTTGGAAAGAAGAGTTAGCATTACTGAAACATTTTTACGAGGGCATCGAAGAAAAACAAGAAGAGTATGAAAATGAAAAAGAAGCATTGCGCCAAAGATATGAGCCGAAAATTCATATGTCAGTCATCAATGGTGGATTGTTTTATTTACAAGCGAAATAAGGCTAACACAAGCCTTATTTTCGCTTAAATAAAAGGATAATAGCATACGGAATGACACCGAACCAACGATATAAAAACGGTTGCTTTTGTTGTTTTTTAAACTCCTTCTTTTGTTGCCTTTGTTTTTTCCGTTCGTCTTTCGGTTGGTCTAAATATTTTACGACTTGTTCGGTCATAAATTTCACATAGTCGTTTCCTGCCATCGTTCATCACCTCGATACTAGTATCGTCAAAAACGAGACGATTTAAGCAACGACACGATGGTTTCTACAATGTCATCGACCGTACGATTCGTTGTATCAATTGTTATATGGGCTTGTCGGTACCACGGAAGCCTTTGTTCAAATAGCTGTTTCATTTGACTTTGTTTATTTTCCATCAGTAGCGGTCTGGTCGCATCATCAGCTAAACGACGAAACAATTCATGGAGCTCACAATGCAAGTAAATGACGATGCCATGATTGCTCATAAATCGGCGATTTTCTTCTTGAATAACAATTCCGCCACCTGTTGTGATGACGATATGTTCCGTTGGGAGCTTCTTTAATACTTCCCGTTCATACGCACGAAACACCCCCTCTCCTTCTTCCGCAAAAATGTCTGCAATCGTTTTTCCAACTTGTTGTTCGATATATGCATCCGTATCGATCACAGGTAGCTGCAATACTTCTCCTAACCGTTTTCCAACTGTCGTCTTACCTGCTCCCATAAATCCTGTTAAGTAAATCGCTTTCATGTTCTCTCTCCTCTCTAGTACAGTTCTTTCCATGCCGATATGCTGTTCGTTAAGGAATGAAACTGAAATTGAACGTCATAACGAAATTGTCTACTCGTTACGCATGATACGGTTACAGACCACATCGTAGATCCGATTCGTGTTGCGTGATACGCTGCTTGTCCATGAACAAATAAAATTGTTTGGCTTAATGATGACACGTTTTCTGGTGCGTTGACAAGCGCTTGTTTCACATAAATGAGCGTTTGTTTCATTAAATAATCCGCTTCATACCATTTCTCTTCCTCTTCAAAAAACTGTATTTCTGCATCGTACAATGTAACAGAATGAAGAAAAAGAGCACTAATCAATAATGCACACATAATGGTGAACGGAAAAATAACGCCTTGTTCATTTTTTATGTTAACGAAAAAATGGGATAAACGCTTCATATAATTCTCCTTTATCCGTTAATACACGAATACGAATGCCTGTTTGTTCTTGTTCATACGATACTTGTTGAATAGATTGAAGCATGATTTCATGACCGGTAGCATTCACACGCCGCCGAATGATCGTTCCATATTTTTCGTACGTCACACGCTCACCTGTCCATTTATCGAATTGAATCGTCATTCCGTATATACGAACGTCCTTCGATTCCCTTAGCTCAATTTTTGCTTGTTGAATAAAAACAAGCCATTCAAAATAGTGAAAGTTTCCATGCTTTACAGTGTAATTCGAGGCTAAATGGAACGATGTTGTCAATAAAAATAAAATGATAAAGAAAACGGTAAGCGACATGAGTACTTCAACTAACGTAAATCCTTTTTCTTTTTGCATCATTGCAACAATGTCTCACATCTTTCCTTTGTTCGTTTCAACCTATCTTCCCAACGAACACATCGCTTATTTGAACGTATAAATAATGAAAATGTATGTGCATCTCGTACAACGACCGTTTCGTTTTCAACGCGCTCGTTCATCATTGCCTCATATAAAATTTGATTGGCGATCGTTTCTACTTTTTTGTTTTCTCTTTCTATTAAAATCACCGTCCAATGAGCAACGATGACGGCGATTAAACCACTCCATAAACTAAGTGAGACGAGCAGTTCAAAAAATGTAAAGCCGTTACAATTTTTGGACATACAATCTCCCTTTCCCTAATTGAAAAACTATTTTATATTTTTTCCCACCGTATGCGATAAGCAACGTTCCGGCCTTGTTGATATTACCATTTGGATAATAAAACAACGGTGGAGATAGTGTAGCCATTTGAAACTGGAAAGGAGATGGAAAGGAACGAGCGATCAGTTCCTTCCCAAACGTTCCTCCTTCTCTTACTTGATAGCGACACGTATCAAAATAAAACATAATAGCTACCGTCTTTTTCCGACTGATGGCGTATTGTTGCGCATATAACATATCGTTACTAAACTGTTCTAAAAAATATTGTAGTTGTCGTTCAGCTAACACTTGTTGAAGTGGTGGAACGGTAAAAATCGTAATGGTTGTCACAATAAAAAGAACGATTAACATTTCTACGAGCGTAAATCCTCGTTCATTCACTCTCTAAAACGTTCCCTTCATTCGTAATGACGATCGTTTTTCCATTCGGACAACGATTGCTTTCAATATATTTTCCATCTACTAACTGTTGTACAGTCGGAATCGTTCCATGCTCCATTTCATATGCTTTCACCTGAGACTGAACCATTTTGATAAACGCTGAACATCCTTTATTGTTAATCATGCTGTTATGTTTTGTCACATTTGGGATTGTAATTAAAATTAAAATCGTGATAACCATTAACACAATTAACATCTCGATTAATGTAAATCCTTTCTCATTTCGCATATGCATCCCCCATCATATGTGATTTAACAATTGAAAAATAGGCCACAGCATAGCCATATACATAAGAACAACGAAAATACCAATAAAACTAAGCAACAGTGGTTGAATGATATATACAATTTTTTTCAGACGGTTTTCAAGTTTTTGCAATGAAAACTGGCTGTAATGAAATAATTCTTGAACTAATTCCCCATTCGACTGACCGTGACGAATGACGAAAGGTAGTTCTTGTTCGTAATACTTCCGTTGCTGAACGATTTCATCCAACTTTTCGCCTGCACATAACTGCTGTTTCATGATTTTCGCTTCCTCTTTCAGTAGCGGGAGGTGGGATTGGTGTTCAAAAATTTGCAGCGCCTCATAAATAGATAACCCTCCTTTTAACAAATGACTTAATTGCAACGAAAATACTTGTGTATGGAAGGAAACGATCCACGAGCTCACGATTGGAATTTTCATAAGCATATTCATTTTTTTATAAATAGGCCATGAACGAATGAAAAAAAAGTAAAACAATCCGAACAAAATGAGCATCGTGAACACAATAGAAAATATACGAGGAAGCCATACAGCAACAGAAAAAATGAAGGTAGAAAAAGCAGAGTGAGCATGAAACGAAGAAAGAAGATGGGAAAACTGCGGAGCTAACACTTGCTGAAATATGAAAAACATTGCCATACAAAAACTAAAAAGAAACAACGGGTAGCGTAACATACGCTTCACTTGCTCGACGTAACGTGCTCTCATTTGTCCGATCTCCCCGGCCTCAATAAATCCGTGAGCAAGTTGACCATGTTGTTCAGCAAAAAACACATATCCTAAAAGATGAGAATGAAATTGCATGCGTGAAAAAGCTTCATGAATGGGCACACCAGCTCGCAATGCATGCATACAATCATCTAAATCTTTTTGTTTGGAAGCAGATTGTTGAATTTGTAAAAACTCAATGGCTTGGGCAAGCGAATACCCTTTACTAAGCAATTTCCCTAATTGAATGAAAAACAAACTTTGCTCTTGTAACGACCAATTACAACGTCGCTTCATCTAACAACCAACTTTCGATGACACTCTCATGTAAAAAACCGAGCGCAATCCCTTTTTTAATAACATCTTTTAGCCGAGTGTACACGTATGTCGCTTGCTCTCCTTTTGCTGCTCGCATCGCTTGCGCCAGTTCACTTCCGTATAGTAATTCATAAACACCAGCTCGCCGAACAGGTCGGTACTGTCGGCAAAAAGATGAGCATTCTCCCGCACAGAACGGACATTTCAGTTGCACAAGACGTTGGGCTGTGACAGCAACTAACGTTTGCGCCATTTCTTGAAATGGTACACCAAACTCAAGAAGACGATAAATGGCTCCAACAGCATCTTTCGTATGCATCGTTGTCAGTACAAGATGTCCTGTAAGCGCTGCACGTACAGCTATTCGTGCAGTTTCGGCATCTCGAATTTCTCCTACCATAATCACATCTGGATCGTGGCGCAAAATTGCTTTTAACCCTGCCGCATACGTAATCCCAGCTTTTTCATTAACTTGTACTTGCAACACATCTTCCGCTCGCTTTTCAACCGGATCTTCTAATGTAATGACATTTCGTTGAAAATGATGGCGACATACGTTTAACAAACTGTATAGCGTCGTCGTTTTCCCAGATCCTGTTGGTCCCGTGAAAATAATAAGCCCATGGGAATAATTTAATAACGCGAGCAACTTTTTTACTGTTGAAGGAAATAGCGCGAGTTGTTTGAGCGGAAGAAATGAATGTAACGGAAGCAAGCGAATAACTAAACTTTCGTCATAAATGGTAGGCAATGTTGACAAACGAAGATGGATAGTTGCGTGGGCAACGTTCATTTCCATCGCTCCACTTTGTGGGCGGCGACGTTCACCAATGTCCATATCAGCCAGAAACTTAAAGTGTGCAAGCAAACGTTCACACGTTTGTTTTGATAACACATTTTTTGTAACGAGCATCCCTCCTAATCGAAATTGAACAAGCGCATCTTGCTTACGCGGAACGATATGAATGTCAGAAGCTTGAAGAATGTAAGCATCTTCAATTAGTCGATCCGCCAACTGCTCGATTGTTTGCAACGCTATCCTCCTTTCTTTATTTTTCGCCTTCATTATTCAACATTTTTCGTCAAACTCCTTCTTCTTTCGTAAAAAAATTCAAAAAAATATTCACCCATAGGGTGAACGTTACGAGACACAAACACGACGATATTTTTTTGCCATGTTTTTTAACGCTGACGGATTATAGCCGACAACGAGCCGTTTGCCGTCAGTGACGATTGGACGGCGAAGGAGACGAGGTTCTTTCACAAGCAGCTCAACAACTTTTGATAAAGGCCAGTCCTCCACATTTTCACCAAGTTGCTTAAATGACTGACTGCGTGTCGCTAAAATTTCATCGATCCCTTCCGTCGTTAACGATAATAAGTGCAATAATTCTTCATATGTCGGTGTTTCACGAAATAAATGACGCTCATGAAATTCAATATTGTTTGTACATAACCACTTTTTTGTTTTTCGACACGATGTACAACTTGGATACATGTATACAGTAAGCATAACAACACACTCCTTTCTCCACCCTTGTTACACATATTGTATAACTTTTGTTTAACATTTGTACAGTAATTTGTTTTAAAACTTTGTGAACGTTGCAAAAAGATAGGAATAAAGTTGTATATATGCATTTCCATTGTGAAAATACATGTATTATAATGTAAGTGAATGAATCTATAGGAGTGAGACATAATGGATCAAGTATTAAAAATTACAAGCGTCCTTGCCGATCCGACTCGTTACGACATTTATCAGTATATCGCTCGAAAACATCAAGAAGTAACCGTTCAAGAAATCGCTGATGCTTTTCATATTCATCCGAACGTTGCTCGTCTTCATTTAACGAAGTTAGAAGATGTAAATATGCTTGTATCCGAAACAAAAAAAACAGGAAAAGGTGGAAGACCGAGCCGACTATACCGCCTGTCCGACGATGTCATCCAACTTCATTTTCCATTTCGCGATTACCAACTGTTATCAAAAATCGCTATCCAAGCGATGATGAAACTTGGAGACGCAGGGAAACAAGCGTTGTATGAAACAGGAAAGCTATTCGGACAAGAACTTGTACAACAACACGTTCAATCGATGCAAGCACTTGAGCAGTTAAGCATTGAAGAAAAAATGAATATTTTACAAAAAGCAGCCGAAGCCGCTGGATTTTATCCGACATTCCATTACAGTGAAAATCAAGGGAAAATTTATTTTGAAATTTTCAACTGCCCGTTTAAAGAGCTTGCTTTTACGCATCCAGACTCGGTTTGCTATATGCATAACGCCTTTTTAAAAGGAATGCTAGAAGTGTTATTTACAAACGCTGAACTTGTGACAGAAGAAATTATGCCGTCCGGTTGTAATTCGTGCACGTATCAAGCCATTCTTAAAAAATAGAACGTTTACACAACCATTTCAATTACATTATAATAAGTAAGGGAAACGGTCAGAAAAGGAGGGATACATATGGATCGTATGTTCCGCGTCTTGTCATTTTGGACAGGGATTTTCGCTGTCATGTTCTACCTTGGCCATATGCATACAACGTCATTATTGTTCCTCGGCCAAACAGGATTCTTTCTTTTGTTAAGCTACTTAAAATTAACGGAAAGAATGTACATTTACATTTTCGGTGCGTACTTAACGGTCTTTTTTGCCGGATTTACGTACTGGACAACATTTATGATGGTTCCTGGCATGGGCGAATAAAAAGCGATGAGATGCACTCATCGCTTTTTTATGTAAAAATAGGAATATTCATATTCTTTTGTTGCACCATTACTTGAAACGCTCTGCCGATATCACTCATCACTAGCGAGCGAATGGCACGATTGTGGCGATGTTGTTCGGAAAACGGATTCGGATCATGATGAGCGATCAAATGATTCAAGATGCCCGCCTGCAATAAAAATTCATCTTGGCGCCATAAATGAGTAAATGTCCATCCTGCTTGTTCTCCGTAAAACCGTAACGCATCCCATTGAATATGCGTAGTGATATCCATCTCCCCTGGATAACAAAGCGGATTATCAATAAACTGATGACGATAATAACCACGCAAGCTGCCTTGTTTTCGTTCAGGATGTTTCCATTCTTCATCTGTATATCCATAATCGACCGTAAAAATAATCGCCTGCTCAAGCGCTTGATCAAGCTGAAAGATAAACTTTTTCATCGCTAACGGAATTTCAAATCGTTGACCATCAGCGAGCTGAATGTCTCGCTCTTCTAAATAGTGAACGATCTCCTCGTTTTCAAGTACATAACGTTGTTCAACAAGCTGATCGTCTTCTACTACAACGAAACATTCATATATTTGACCGTTTCTTTTCTCAATGACATGAACAGGAAACGCATCAAATAATTCGTTACTACATACAATACCAGAAAAAGGAGAAGAAAGTTCAGTAAAACTAGAGATGATACGTACGTGATCCATAAACGGAGCGAGTATTTCCGCTTGTTTTTCTCGATGATATGGACTTGTTTCAACAATTATATATTGTCCTTGTGAAAACGTTTGTGGCGATTGACGTTTCCATTGTTCTAAAACAGCATAAGCAAATCGACCTGTCCCTCCGCCGATTTCACATATAAGCGGCGGAACATCATATGTTTCTATGAAACGAATAAACACATCCGCGAATACATGCCCAACGATATGTCCTACGTTGCTCGTTGTAATAAAATCTCCTTCGCGTCCAATTTTTTCTTTTCGTCTCATATAATAGCCATACTGTTCATCATACAATGCCAATTCTATATATTGTGCATACGATAAACGTCTATTTCTCATTTTTTCTAACATTTTTTTATTCGCACCCTTTTTCACTATTGACATAGTGTTAAATTTGTTATATTGTTAATTTAGTAGCTTAACTATATCCCCTCCCATTATAGGAAATAAAACATCCCCCAAACCCCCTTCTCTGTATAGAGAAGGGAATTTTTTTTGCTTAAAACCCATTTAAAAATGGATTCGTGTCCATCTCCGCTCCTATCGTTGTTTCAAAACCATGCCCACATAACACAATCGTTTCTTCAGGAAGAACGAGAAGCTTGCGATGTATACTTTGTAGCAATTGTTCGTAACTTCCCCCAGGTAAATCAGTACGACCTACACTTCCTGAAAATAGCACATCCCCCGATACGATTACTTGGGCGTCTTCGATATAGTATGACACACTGCCCGGCGAATGCCCTGGTGTTTCAAGCACTTGAATAGAAAAAGGACCAATCGTCAACATGTCCTCTCCTTCAAACAACACGTCAGCATCGTTTGTAGTAATCGCTTCCCCCATAAATAATAAAGACCCGTTTTTCATTGGATCAGTTAGCCAATGTTGTTCTTTTTTATGTACATACACAGGAATAGACCAACGATTTCTTACATCATCAACTGCCCCAATATGATCAAAATGAGCATGTGTAAGCAAAACAGCTAGTGGCGTCCAACTGTTTGCTTCAATATGCTGAATAAGCTTTTCCCCTTCACTACCCGGATCAAAAATTAAACATGTCCCATTTTCATGGACAAGCACATACGCGTTTGTTTGCAACGGTCCTAAAGGAATTCGTTCCCACCTCATCACATTTCCTCGCTTTCCACATATATTCTATCTTTATTGTACACGAACAACATACGTTTTGCACCTCGACAAACGTAACAAAAACGATTACAATGGAAAAGGAATAATCGGTATACATAAGGAGGGGAAGTTATGCCAACAGGGATTATTTTAGTTGTGATCTTTACGTTAGTCACGTTGCTTGCAGCTTACGGCGTAGTCCGTTCGTTGCGCGAAAAAAATTTCCTCGGCGTATTGTTCGGCATAGGAACAATTGCTGTATTCGGTTGGTTTACAATTATGACTGTTATTCATCACGGATATCCAGTTGCCCATTAAAAAGACGCCAACGTATTGGCGTCTTTTTACGTACGAGCAAGAGCAGTAACAAAAATGCCGATACTTTCGTTATAAATAGAAGGAAATTGCGAAAAAGGGAGCGGATTTACCCCTTCACCAAGTTCAATCGTATACCCACATCGCTTCCAATTGAAAATAAACCAATCACGATATCCAGCGTGACTGTCAATATACCGAACGGGTACATAACCACTCCATTTTGCAAACTCATTTACTTCTTCTTCCGCTTCAGGTGGTTCACATTGTTCATATCCCCAATAAATTTCTTTTCCTTGCGTATGAAATGCGAGCACTTTAAAAAAATTCCGCTTTTTTGTCAATGCTACCATCGCTTGCACTTCGGGTTCAGTTAGCGAAAAAAAACCAGGAAAATCACGCGGTGCAGGTGCTTTCGGAATTTTCCTTTCTTTCTCTACTTCCCACTTTACAGGAAATTGATTGTTTAAATCAACCCCTCGAATATTCGCTTTCCATTGTGAAAAATCTTCACTTCCCCCATTTATGCGCACCACTTCATCTTCATAATGTTGTGCCGCTTTTTTTCCATGTAACACAAGATCTACTCCATCTGGATTTACCATCGGAACAACGGATAAAGTTGTTTTTTCATATAATCGTTGTACATCATAGCCAAGAAGATGCTGCTTGTTCTGTAACGCTTGCACATAGTCACGAACAAGCGCCATCACAACTGCGGAAGTAATCCATTCGTTCGCGTGGAAAGATGCATTCATATGCACATATGTTTCACCTTCACCAATTTGTAATTCCACAAGCGGTTTGTTTAATACACTTCTTCCGATTTCATGTATGCGAACAAACGAATGATGTTGCAATTGATCAATATCATGCATCAATGTCGAAAAATCGTACATTTCTCTCTCCTCCCTTACTTCATTGTATGAATGATGAATTTGTCCGTATGTATATTCTCCGTCAGGGGCTTTCACGAGCCCTTTGCATAAAAAAAGCTAGCCCTGTCGTCAGAGCTAGCTTATTGTTTATTTTCCTGTTGTTTATTGTAGAAGCGCAACAAGTCTCCATATACAATTTTGTCAGAGTAATCAAGCTCTTGGCGCGCCTTTTCCATATATGGCTCACAGTAAGATCCATCGACTTCTGTTCCTGTTTTCTTATCGTAACATGCGTTTTTTGTGTATACGTAGTCTTTTGTTACGAAGCTACCGTCACGAAGAACGACAAAGTCAAGTTTATCTTTTGAAAATAAATCTTCACCAAAATGAATTTGATTACGTGTATCAATACCAAGCAAATGGAGCAATGTTGGCTTCACATCAATTTGTCCAGATACTTTTGAAATCACTTTCGGATGTTTATCGGTCACACCCGGAATATGGATGATCAATGGAACACGTTGTAATTGAACGTGGTCAAATGGTGTAATTTCATCCTTACCTAAATATTGAGCCATCGCTTTATTATGGTTTTCAGAAATACCGTAATGGTCTCCATATAGAATGATGATAGAGTTGTCATACAATCCTTCTTTTTTCAACTGCTCAATAAATACTTTCAACGCCTCATCCATATATCGAACCGTCGGGAAATAACGGTTTAACGTCCGACTATTTGACGTATACTCCGAAACCATTTTATCTTCTTCGCCTAATTCAAACGGGAAGTGGTTCGTCAATGTAATAAATTTTGTATAAAATGGCTGTGGCAACGTTTTTAAATGTTGCACAGATTGCTCAAAAAACGGAATGTCTTTTAAACCCCAGCCAACTGAGTTTTCCTCTGTAATGGTATAGTCCGTCATCGAGAAGAAACGATCGTATTTCATTGATTGGTACATCACATCACGATTCCAAAAACTTTTATTATTTGCATGGAATACGGCTGAATAGTATCCATGGTTTTTCAATATTTCTGGCGTGGCGTTATACTCGTTTGTCGCATGCGTGAAAAAGACTGCACCACGGCCAAGCGGATATAACGAGTTTTCAATGATGAACTCCGCATCTGATGTTTTTCCTTGCCCTGTTTGATGGTAAAAGTTATCAAAGTAATAGCTTTGTTTAATAAAGTCGTTTAAAAACGGCGTAATTTCTTGTCCGTTCACCGTATTATTAATGACAAAGCTTTGTAAAGACTCCATCGAAACGACAATAACGTTACGCCCTTTTGCGATGCCAAACAATTGTTTGTTCGGCGCTTTTTCGTTCGCGTTAATGTAGTTTTGAATATCTGCTAATTCACTACTATCCGCTAATGCGCGTTGCGCTTTCGAACGTGACTGCAAAATAATATCATACACATGATAGTTGTATATCCCTAAGTTTTTAATTAACATTTCACGGTCAAACGTGCGCGTTAACAGCTCTGGACGCTCTGTTTCCGCTAATCCTAGGTTAAATAAAGCAATGGCTACTGTCATAAGAAAATACGTGCGACGAAAACGTTTTGTCGCCGGCACATATTGAGCAATAGATACTTTTTTATACGCCATCCAAGCAATCAACGCAACATCAAGGAAAAAGAAAATATCAGAAACGTTCATCAACTCAAATACGCTATTTCCTAAATCACCCATGTTGTTCGTTTGAAACAACACAGGAATGGTAATGAAGTCACTAAAAAAACGATAAAACATAACGTTCGCATACAAAACAAACGAAATGATAAAACTTGTAATGACAATATAGCGATTACGTCTTTTTTCGCTCATAAACAAAGCGAGCCCAAAAATAAATAACAGGAAGCTTAATGGACTAATGAACAAAATAAACTCCTGCTTCCATGACTCAATTTTTATATCAAAACTATTTTTATACACTAAATATGTCTTCATCCATAAAAGTAATACCGCGAAAAGAACGAAACGGTATTTTTTCATATGTCTCCCTCCTTTAATCCATCCACTTCCGATGCTTATTCTATGCTGTACGAGGTACATCCGTTTTTTTACATTTTTTTATCTTAACCAATGACAATATTAATACTTTCTTAACAAAAAAGCAACTGTTATCTTAAACTATAAACGATATAATAGACAAGTCGCGCATCCACATATGACTGTTTTACACCTTTTCTTACAAAAAGGCAAGACGTTTTTTACCGACAAATTTTCGACAAAAAAGACAGACGATCTCCTCGTCTGTCTTTATACGATATTTTCTTTCACTAACCATGCTCCACCGATTACACCAGCGTCATTTCCCAAGGTAGCGATAACAATGTCAGCAGCTTCAGCGACACGCGGGAACGCAAAACGTTTAAAATGACGAGCAACCGCTTGCGCTAACATGTCCCCTGCTTTTGATACCCCGCCACCGATGACGATTTTCTCTGGATTTAAACCGTTTGCTAAATTAGCGAGCGCTAAACCAAGATGAAAAGTCACTTCATCAACAATTTGTAGCGCTAACGTATCATTTTCTTTCGCAGCATCAAAAACATCTTTCGCGGTGACGGTTCCGGACGTTTTCCAAACATCTTGTAAACAACTCGGTTCGTTCATTTGTTGTAAACGTTCTGTTGCAATACGAGCGATACCTGTCGCTGAAGCAATCGTCTCTAAACACCCTGTTTTGCCACAGTTACAAGATGCCCCTCCTTCTGGAATGGACGTGATATGACCAATTTCGCCACCGGCACCGTTCGTTCCATGAACGATTTGACCGTTCACGATCACACCGCCACCAACACCTGTGCCAAGTGTAACAAGAATTAAATTTTTCGCGCCATCGCCCGCTCCTTTCCACATTTCTCCGATCGCTGCAATGTTCGCATCGTTATCGACAACAACAGGAAGCCCTGTTTCCATTTCTAATCGATCTTTTAAAGGGTAGTTTTTCCACCCTAAATTTACCGCTTCATAAATGTCCCCTGTCGCCATATTAACAGGTCCTGGGGCACCAATTCCAATACCGACAAGCCGTTCTTTTGATTCATCTAATTCACGCAACTTCTCATCAATCGCTTTGGCAATATGTGTTGTAATATGTTTCCCTTGTTCCGATTTATCTGTTGGAATTTCCCATTTACAAATGATTTCCCCATACATATTTACAAACGCTAATTTGACTGTCGTTCCGCCTAAATCTACACCAACTAACCATTGTTCCATTGTTCCTTCATTCCTTTTCTCTTTTTTCTCGTTCGATTTGTGCTTCATGACGTAAAATGAGAAGCGCCATTTGATAATCTTTTACGTCGACAAGCTGCGCTTGAAATAATTCTTTCAGTTCGTCTTCCATTAATTCTAAATCTGCGAGACGATCACCGACGTAAATGATCGTTCCATATTTTTTTAATAATTGTTGTACATCGTATACAGATTTCATTTTCTTCACCTATCGTGTATAAGCGTTTTCAATTTACATATTTTAAATGTATAAGGAAAATAAAAGGTCGTCAAGAACTGAACAATGTCTTTGCGATATTTTTCACATTTTTACCGATCTGGATCTTTTGGATGTAATACGGTCGGACGACGATTTTTCAATGGAATTGGGGAACGAATAAGCACATCACGCATCCCACGGTATGAAAATGGAATAAAAGGCCATAAATACGGAACGCCAAACGATTGCATGCGTGCAAGCATGACTAACCATGCAGTAATGCCTACGACATACCCGATAACACCAAATAACGCTGTTACAATCAGCAAAGCGAGGCGAACGAGCCGATTGGCTAATCCAAGCTCATAACTTGGTGTCGCAAACGTCCCGATGGTCGCCATCGCAAAATATAAAATGACTTCGTTCGAAAATAATCCAACTTCAACGGCGATCCCACCGATCATTAATGCAGCAACGAGCCCAAGAGCTGTGGCTAAAGCTGATGGGGTGTGAATGGCTGCCATTCGCAACATATCTAATCCAAATTCAATAAGTAATATTTGACCAAACAACGGAATGTTTCCTTCACTTGATTTTGCAACAAATGATAACGAATGTGGAACAAGCTCTGGTGTTTTCATCCACATATACCAAAGCGGTAATAAAAAAATAGAAAGCCATACAGCAAGAAAGCGAACGAAGCGTAAATATGCACCAACAATTGGCTTATTTCGATATTCTTCTGCGTGTTGTAAATGATGCCAAAATGTTGCTGGTGTAATTAACACACTTGGAGACCCGTCAACAAAAATAAGAACGTGTCCTTCATATAAATGAGCAGCTGCCGTATCTGGTCTTTCTGTATATCGAACGACAGGATACGGATTAAAGTGTCTGCCAGAAATAAATTCCTCTACTGTTTTTTCTCCCATTGGTAAACCATCAGTATCGATTTTCGCCAACGATTGTTTCACTTCTTCGACAATCTGTTCATTGGCAATATCCTCAATATAACAAACACATACATCCGTTTTTGAACGACGACCAATTTGCATATACTCCATACGTAACGAACGGTCGCGCACGCGGCGTCTCGTTAATGCTGTGTTAAAGACTATCGTTTCCACATACCCATCACGTGCACCTCGAACGACGCGTTCCATATCTGGTTCTTGAGGCCCGCGCACGGGATATGTACGTGCATCAATTAAAATTGCTTTCGCCATTCCATCAACAAACAAGGCTGTCGGGCCTGCAAGTACTCCATCAATGATACGTTCAAAATCGTCTGTTTGATCGAGTTCAACGTACGGAAGATGCGTCCGTAACAATTTATCTAACGGTTGTTCGTCTAACGCACCGTCCGGCAATTCAGACAACAATTTCATTAAGTAATGGAGAATATCATCTTTGACAAATCCGTCAATCATAAATAAAGCCATATCTTTTCCTGCATAATGAACATCTAAATAAATAACGTCAAAACTTTTCCCTACTCCAAGCTTTGTTTTCATATATGAAACGTTTTCTGAAAGATGTGAAGATACTCGCTTCATTCCGATCACCTACTTTACATGGACTACCATCCATCTTTGACATATCGATATTCATTCATACATATTTCGGTTTGTATACACATACATTTTTTATAAATGTATGCTTGACCGGAGGAATGAGATGAAACGTTTCATATCGCTATTTATATTGCTATTCGTATTTATCGTCATCGTCCAAGCGTTTGAGCGGCCTGCTCGCGAGACGATTATGTTTTTTCCGATCGATCCGACCGTTCGCTTTATAACTGCCGAAACAAAATTATCACTACAACCCCAGAAAAAAGAAAACAATTATGTAATCGATTGGATCGTCACTTCATCGCTCGATCGAACCGCTTACTTACGGCAAGATATTTCTTTATTGTTTGCTAATGGGAGGCTCATTTCCACGCAATCAAAATGGAAAGAGAATGGGAAAAACCTTATTCAACAAAAACGTCTCGAACGAAAAGGGAGCCGATTATTTCAAGCCATTTCATATCATCAAGGAGAGTTGCATAACGGTAACGATATTCGAAGCAGTCAGAAAATGAGTGGAGACACATTATATGTCATCGACTCATCTTTCGCCCCTCTTCAATCGTTTCGTAAACCAACGACAAATGAACAAAAAACATGGGCAAATACATTAAATAAACAAACGCAAACGATTGTAAACAAAGCTGCCAATGAAATGGACAAAATATTAAAAAAAGATGATTATTATCATTTGTATTTACCTGAGCTTGTTCAATATAATGAGCAACCATTTATGGATTTAACGACAAATGAGACGGAAGTGATGGTCGGAAACTTATGGGAAGGTTTGTACAAAAATTATTTTCTAGGCATAAAAAAACAGAACGGTTCGATTGAATCACCAATCGGTAGTACCGTTCCCCTCATTTTAATTAAAAAAGATTACAGTCAATTATTTGTCGTGACAGAAACAGCAGACGGAGAGCTCGTCATATTAAAACAACTGCTCGAGTTCACGAAATAACTGTTTATATTGTTCATCATTTGGATGAAGCTGCAGCGCACGTTCTGCAGCTTGTTTTGCTTGTTCATAATTTTTTTCTTCTGCATACAGTAAAGCTAAATAGTAAAATGCTTCATGAAAGCGGTCATTTTTCTGGAGCGCAGCATATAAATATTGTTTTGCACCGTCATAATCTTTTTGTTGTATACGAATATAGGCACGTAAAAAATCTGCTTTATATGCTTCAGCATCTTGTTCATGAATGAGTGTTAACATGTGTTCTGCTTGGCCGTATTCTCGTTCATCAATATACTGCTTGGACAGCGCAAGAATGAGTTGTGCTTGATCTGCGGGTGGTCGTTGAAAGCCGATATATAAGCAAATGAGCATAACGACCGCTGTAAATAGAACAGCGAACCATTGTCCGAGACGAACACGTTCTTTTGGAAAATGGACGATGCTTGCAGCTAAAAATCCACCAATTAATCCACCAATATGGCCTGCGTTATCAATATTTGGAACAATGAGACCAAATGCTAAGTTAATCCCAATAACTGTTAGTACATTCATTCCAATCGTTCGAAAAAACACATGCGGATACGCTTTTCCAAAGTAAAGCAAAGCCCCAAAACATCCAAAAATGGCACCGGACGCTCCCGCAGATACGGATGGTGAAAATAAAAAACTAGCGAGCGAGCCTGCAAAACCAGCAAAAAGATAAATAAATAAAAATCGAAACGAACCGTACAATTTTTCAACGAGCGGACCTAAATAATATAGCGCAAACGTGTTCATGAACAAGTGTAAAAAGCCAATATGCAAAACGATAGGAGTAAAAAAGCGCCACCATTCCCCTTGCAAAATAAGCGGGTTAAATTTTGCACCGTATTGAATGAGCGTTAACGTATTTGTACTTCCACCGTTCCATTCTAAAATAAAAAACATTACAATTTGCAAAGCAATAAATACATATGTAAATCTTGCTTTTCCACGTTCAAATATGCGACGCTCATTTTCGTACATGCGCTCTGCAAACGATAAAACATGTTGTTTAAATACTTGTAACTCATTTTGCAACATCGGGGAATCATCGGGTACATATATTTTCAATGCGTGTTGAAACAACATATGTAGTTCATGTAATATCGCATACATATTGTTTTTGTGCATGACAAATGTTTGCATATGTACTCGTTCAGTCGTAAACGGACGATGAACATACCATTCCCAATCGTCAACAGGAGGATTCATCATGACATATATGTTGACGACTTGTAGTTGGCGACGAAATTGGCTTCTCCGCCATTCATCAACGGCAATGAGCGCACGTTGCATATCGTTTTTTAACGATATGCTCCAATCTATATCCGTTCGAACAAGACGAACGATTGGCGCTTTTCGTTCACGCGTAGGTTGCAACCAAACTTCTTGTTCATCAGGCGATATATAGACGATAGTATAGTTTTCCTGTAAAAATTGAAATATCATTTGCCAATATACAAAATCGAAGCGAATGCTCAACCTTTCCTCTCCCTTCGCTATCATACCCTTCTTTTACCACACTCTTTTACAAAGTGCAACTATTTGTACTTTTGTAAAAATAACGTGGGCATTAGGCGATGGCGAATAAACGGAATGGACATCCCCCATTGTACAACTCGCTTTTGAACCGCTTCTCTTTTCAATATTTCATTCAATAACCGATAGCGAAAGCGGTAGAGAACAAGTCCTACCATCAATGTAACGATGAATGTTTTTCCATTCAATATGATCACCCTCCTCATTGTTACCGTTCCCTTTTCACGTTGAAATTATAAAAAGGTTGCCTCGTCATGAGACAACCTATTGCAAACCAACTCGTTTCATCACATCTTTTAATACAGTTGCAGAGTGGGTAAATTTTTCTTTTTCCTCTTCGCTCAATTGTAATTCAACAACTTCACGAATACCGTTACGATTTACAATCGCCGGCACGCCAATGTACATATCGTTTTGGCCATATTGCCCTTCTAAGTAAGCTGAGACAGTAAGGACGCTGTTTTCATTTTGTAAAATGGCTTTTGTTAAACGAACAAGTCCCATAGCAATGCCATAATATGTTGCGCCTTTTCGTTCAATAATTTGATACGCTGCATCACGTACATTCACAAAAATGTTATCTAAATCTTCTTGTTTATATTGTGGCTTCTCTTTCATCATATCAGCAATTGGACGGCAACCGATAAATGCATGACTCCAAACCGGCAACTCTGTGTCGCCATGTTCTCCAATAATATACGCATGTACGTTACGTGTATCAACGTCGAAATATTCACCTAATAAATATCGGAAGCGCGCTGTATCTAAAATGGTTCCTGAGCCGATGACGCGCTCTTTCGGTAATCCCGAAAACTTCCATGTTGCATATGTTAAAATGTCAACCGGGTTTGTTGCGACGAGAAAAATACCATTAAATCCGCTTGCCATTACTTGGTCAATAATATTTTTGAAAATTTTTGTATTTTTCTCAACTAAATCTAATCGTGTTTCCCCTGGTTTTTGATTGGCACCAGCTGTTAGTACAACAATATCCGCATCTTTGCAGTCTTCATAATTGCCAAACCAAATTTTTGTTGGAGACGGTGCAAACGGCATGCCATGATTTAAGTCCATCGCATCCCCTTCTGATTTTTCTTTGTTAATATCAATAAGAACGAGCTCTTCTGTCACCCCTTGGTTTAAAAGAGCAAACGCATAACTCGAGCCGACAAAACCTGTCCCGACTAAAACAACACGATTCACTTTATTTGACATATTTCTTCCACCTTTCATTTATATCATTTTACAATATGTGCATTGTTTATCTGTTTCACACTTACATTGTACACTGTTTCACAAAGTTTATGGGGCATGAATTATTAACATTTTGTTAATTTTTTCTCCTGTATAACATTAACCCACTTATACTGTTTTTGTTATTCGCTTTCACAAATGATTATTCCTTCATTCATAACAATCATTTGGACTGGGATGTCGTGTTGTTCGATCGGCAACGTAGAAACAATTTGACAATCATATGCTAGAGAAATCGTATCGTTTGAAAAATCGCCTAAATAACGATCATAATATCCCCCTCCGTAACCGAGACGATACCCTTTACGAACAAAAGCGAGGCCCGGTACAAATAACAATTCCATCTCATGTTTTTGTACTTCTTTCGTTTCTTTTACAATTGGTTCGTATAAATCAAAAAACGTGCACTCTATTTGTTGAAAAGAATGAATTTCCCGAAATGTCATTTGTTTCGCGGCTATATCGCATTTCGGAATTGCAACCTTTTTTCCTTCTTGCCAAGCGCGTTCAATAATACGTATTGTGTCTACTTCTATTTGTCGTGAAATCGTAATGCCGATCATATGAGCCTTTTTCCAACAATGTTGCTGAAATAATATGTCTTGAATGATTCTCTCTTTTTGCTTACGTTCTTCTTTCGTCATATGTAAGATGCGCTGTTTCATTTGTTGTCGCAATAATTTCTTATCCATTATCCTTCCCCCTCTTTCATAAAAAAATAAGCAGCAGGAAAAAAATCCTACTGCTTACTTCGTTTCACGATGAACTGTTGCTTTTTTGTCACGTGGGCAATATTTTTTCAATTCAAGGCGCTCTGTGTTATTGCGCTTATTTTTTGTTGAAATATAGTTGCGTTCGCCGCATTCTGTGCATGCTAACGTAATATTTACACGCATTGTTCTTTCCCTCCAAACAAAAGTATTATAATCACACCTTTCCATCATATCATTTTTCTTAAACAATTTCCATATGAATTTTATACGTTTTGATATTGCCGAATTTTCTTTATATAGTATTTTGTATATTCTTTTGCTTTTTGGGCATTCGTTGCTTGAGAATAAATGGTCAATGTCGGTTCATCTATTTTTGGTAAAATGAGTGTCCATGCTCCGTCTTCATGATACACTTTCATGCCATCTGTAAAATCTACATGCTTGTCATACGATTCTTCTAACAATTTACGCATAACAGCCGCCCGTTCATCCCATGGACAATAAACATCACGGCACGATAAATGAATCGTTGGAATGGACGATACAATGGTACGAAGCGAACAACGTTCCATAGACAACAAATGCAACAGTTGTACACATGCATACAGCCCATCAAAATAAAAATGAAACGGTTCATGATGATGTGCAAGTAAAAACTCTCGTCTCGTATCTTTAACATACACAATATCGCCATATAGCCGTTCTGCTAACGTGTGTAACACAGACGGTGCCCAAGTAGGAACTGCTACTTTTTTCGTTTCACTACATAAAAGAGACACTAATACATGCAGTGAAATCATTTCTTCTTTCGTCAATGTGATCCCTTGCCCATCAAAAATACGAAAACGCTCCCCCGAATGGTCAAACACAATCGCAAACTGCGCTTGTTCATGCTTTATTTGCTCCCGAATATGTTCATCATCGCAATTTTCTGTCCAAATGACTTCAATAGCAAACGACTGAAGTGTATGATGAATGATGTCCCGAAATAGAAGAGGGCTAGCGACAACAACTTTCCATTGCTCCGATGAAGAAAAAGCAATCCATTCACGCAATGCGCGAATATACATGTCATCGTTTTCTTTTTCGTCCATTGCTCCACCCATTTCGATCGCCAACATGTAATGTTCATGTTCCATTTGTTGTGCAATAGCCCGTTCCATCGTTCGATCAATGGGAAATCCGTATTCATCATGTATGTCAATAATCACCTCACCATGTTCATTCATTGTGATAAATACTCCACCGTCATACCATTTGTGAGGAATGATATAACGAAAAGCAGGCAAATATCCTCCATCGTATATATTCGTGTACATACCATACATATGCAAACATTGAGCAAACAACGTCCCAAATGCTTTAGAAAACGGTTGATCGTCAAAGCCAATTAATATTCGACTTCCTTTTTCAAGCAGACTACTATACGCCAAAGCCAGTTGTGTGATAAATAGCGGATGGGCATCGACATGTGCACGCATGCTTATCCCGTTTTGACGAAACAATAGGTTCGGTCGTTTTCCCCCCCATACGACCGAATCTTTCACTTTTGTTTTTTCTGTAATTGTTTTATTCGGCCAAATTTTAACAGCATGCTGTACTTTTACTTTATTTTCTAATTTACACTTTGCTCCAATGACTGCGTAATCAAATATTTCATTTTTTTTACCGATGTACACATCATTTGCCACAATGGCTCCTCGTAATTCACTATGCTCATCAATATACACATCTGACCAAACAATTGATCGCTTTAACGATGCGTATTTGCTAACAACTGAACGTGGACCAACTACCGTGTATGGTCCAATCGTTGCATGTGCATCAATACGCACATCATCTCCAAGAAGAAGCGGTCCTTCTAATTTTACCCCTTGTGCAACATGAACTCCCTCACCGGCCCATACATCAGGAGCTATCTCTTTATAGTGAGAAGAAACGAAACGTTGCCGTAATAAATCGATATGTGTTTGATGATATTGTTCAATGACACCAATGTCAGACCAATATCCATCCGCCTGATAGCCATATATCGGGTACCCTTGTTGAATGAGATGTGGAAAAATATGTTGACTAAAGTCGTAAGGTGGATGTTCGGGCATATAATTAAAAATTGCTGGATGGCAAATGTAAATGCCTGTATTCACTAAATCGCTACATACTTCATTCCATTTTGGTTTTTCGACAAAATGAATGATTTTTCCGTTTCGATCTGTCACAATTCCACCGTATGAAAGAGGAGTCGCTTCGTGGTGCATAAGAACGGTAACTAATGCTTGTTTGGAGAAATGAAAATTTATCGCTTGTTGTAAATGAATGGTCGTCAACGTATCGGCACTAATGACAACAAACGTATCGTCTAAAAAAGACTGAGCATGTTTTACACTTCCTGCCGTTCCGAGTGGTGTCGTCTCTTCAAAATAATGAAGATGTACACCAAATCGTCGTCCATCCCCAAAATATTCAATAATTTCGTCGCTTAAATATTGAACAGTTACAGCAATATCTGTAATTCCATATTGTTTTAACCATTCAATACTGTACTCCATTACAGGCTTATTCATTATTGGTACGATCGGCTTCGGAACATGGCAAGTTAACGGGCGTAACCGCGTTCCTCTTCCCCCTGCCATAATGACCGCTTTCACAACATATCCCCCCCAAGTGAAAGCACACTTTTTTCCATCATATCATGACAGCTACATGCGGACAATATACGAAAATTGTCGATTTTACATGAAAATGATGCATGGTTGCTACATTCCTATGTATAATAAAGTGGGGTGACAAACATGATCGAATATACATTTATTGGGCTCGTTTCTTTTGCTATCATACTGTTGTTGATTTCTTTTTTTCAAAAAGATCGTGTCAAAGAAGTAGAAGAACAAGTCGAGCAGTTGACATTATCGACAATGCAACAATTATACGAAATAAAAAAGAAAGTCAAAGTGCTTGAAGAAGAATTGCTTATCGGAATCGAGTCATTTTCAAATGAAGAGCAAATATGGTACTTATATAAACAAGGATGGACAAAAGAACAAATTGCTCGTAAGCTTAACATGCCGATAGATGAGGTGAATATCATGATCGCGAGGAATGATCAATGAAAAGAACAACACGTGCATTTGCGGCTGGGATGTTGTTCGCTACAACAACACTGGCTATCGTTCATTATATAACTGATGAACAGCGACAAAACGATGCCATCAGCCAGAAACAATATGAACAGCTCATTACGGAACGAAATGAACTAGCTGAAAAACTAGAAAAATTAAAAAAAGAAACGAAAAAAGAAACGAAAAAAGAAACGAAAAAAGAAACATACATTTATACGCTGACCATTGCTAAAGGTGAAGCAAGTCGAGACATCGCTAGACGGCTTGAGCAAGCCCATATTATTGATAATGCTCAATCATTTTTAACTTATCTTGATACACATCACTTAACGCGTGCACTGCGCCCAGGAACGTATGTTGTCACAAGCGACATGTCATATGAACAAATCGCACGAAACATAACAAAATAAGGATGTCCAACGTCGGACATCCTTTTGCTTTAATCGTTTAAATCATAATGTTTTCCCTTCACTAAATAAAACACGTTTTCAGCAATGTTTGTCGCATGGTCGGCAATGCGCTCAATGTAACGTGCTGTGAACGACAGTTGCGTAATTTGCGACATCGCATCTGGATGTGCTTTAGTGCGCTCTAGCAACTCCCGAATCGTTTCACCGTACAAGCGATCGACTTCATCATCCATGTCGGCTACTTTTTTAGCCACGATGACATCTTCTTCGTAATACGCTTTTAACGTTAACGAAAGCATATTGACTGCCATTTCATGCATTTTTTCTAACTTATTTAATGACATAACAAACGGCTGTTCTCCAATTCGAATGGCTGATTTTGCGATATTAACAGCAAAGTCTGCCATCCGTTCAACGTCCGTTGCAATTTTAATGGCGACAATAATTCGGCGCAAATCGATTGCAACTGGTTGTTGTTTCGCAATTAGTAAAATGGCGAAGTCGTTAATTTCTTCATCAAGTAAATCAATTTTTGTATCATTTTCAAGCACTTGCAATGCTAAATCGTTATTTTTTGTTTTTAACGCTTCAAACGACTGAGTTAAGGCAATTTCCGTCAAACTTCCCAGTTGTAATAATTGATCTCGCAACGTTTGTAAGTCGTAATCAAATTTTTCACGTACAGACATATTCACTCCCCCTTTTTATCATTTTGAAAAAATCGTGCGAGCGCACCCGCACGATTTTTTTTATCCAAATCGACCTGTAATGTAGTCTTCTGTTCGTTTGTCATCTGGATTTGAGAATAGTTTATCTGTGTCGCTATATTCGATGACTTCACCATTTAAGAAAAATGCTGTTTTATCAGAAATACGCGCCGCCTGTTGCATGTTATGTGTAACGATAATAATACTGTAGTTTTTCTTTAACTCTTGCACAAGCTCTTCTACTTTTAATGTTGAAATGGGGTCAAGGGCAGATGTCGGTTCGTCCATTAAAATAACATCTGGCTCAATTGCTAAACAGCGCGCAATACATAAGCGTTGTTGTTGTCCTCCAGAAAGTCCATATGCATTCGTATGCAAACGGTCTTTTACCTCATCCCAAATCGCAGCACCACGTAAGCTTCTTTCAACGATCTCGTCTAAAATTTTCTTATCGCGAATACCGTGAATACGCGGACCGTATGCCACGTTATCATAAATTGATTTCGGGAACGGATTTGGCTTTTGGAATACCATACCAACTTGTGTACGCAATTCTTCGACACGGTACGATTTATCAAAAATATTGCGACCACGATACGTAATTTCCCCAGATGTACGTACGCTTGGCACAAGCTCAATCATTCGGTTCAACGTTTTAATATACGTTGACTTTCCGCAACCTGACGGACCGATAATAGCTGTGACTTCATTTTCGTAAATATCTAAGTCAATATTTTTTAACGCGTGATGTTCCCCGTACCATAAATTTAAGTTTTTCGTCCGATACACAACATTTTTTTCGCTTCGTTCTTCAACTTGTTTATTTTTACGTTCTTTCACAACTGTTAATTCCATTAGTAAGTTCCCCTTTCAACGCGCAATTAATAACGTTTTTGAAACTTGTTGCGAATGAAAATGGCAATCGAGTTCATAAAAATTAGCACAACGAGCAATACGACGATTCCTGCTGCCGCTACGTTTTGGAAATCCGCTTGTGGACGTGACGTCCAGTTGTAAATTTGCATCGGCATTACAGTAAATGTGTCCAAAATACCGCGTGGCAAATATGCTAAAAACGTTGGGATACCTAAAACAACAAGCGGTGCCGTTTCACCGATGGCACGAGATAAAGCTAAAATGCTACCTGTCAAAATACCAGGAATCGATGCTGGAAGAACGATGCGATAAATCGTTTGCCATTTCGTTGCTCCCATACCATACGATGCTTCTCGCAATTGATTTGGCACGGCGCGAATGGCCTCTTGTGCTGCAACGACGATGACAGGTAAAACGAGCAAACTCATCGTTAAACCTGCTGCAAGAATGCTACGACCTAAATTCAGTTCACGAACGAAAATAGTCAAACCGAGCAACCCGAATACGATGGAAGGAACGCCTGCTAAGTTGGAAATGTTCGTTTGAATAAAATCAGTAAAACGATTTTTTTTTGCATACTCCTCTAAATAAATTGCTGTTCCCACTCCAAGAATGAGAGAAACAGGCGCAACGATAACCATCAACCATAGTGACCCAACTAATCCCGCTTTAATTCCTGCGTTCTCTGGACGACGGGATGGAAAGTTGTTTAAAAAGTCGAGATTTAGCCAGCCAATTGCTTGAGTGAGTATCCGATATAGAAGCACAACGAGAACAATAAGCCCAAACAATGTTGCTAAGAAAAATAAAAACTTTAGCACGTTATTGCGTAATAGGCGACCGTTCATATGTTGAACGACACGTTGCTTATCAATTAATTTTCCCATGATTAATACTCCTCCCTAAAGCGACGAGAAATGTATTGTGCGAGTAAGTTCATGGCTAATGTAAACAAAAACAGCGTCATACCGACCGCATAAATACTGTAATAAACCGTCGTGCCGTATCCAGCATCTCCTGTTGTTACTTGGACAATATATGCCGTTAACGTTTGAATCGACTTCGTTACATCAAACGTAAAGACAGGAGATGAACCACCCGCTACTGCTACAATCATCGTTTCGCCGACAGCACGAGAAATTGCCAGCATAAATGACGCCGCAATACCTGACGTCGCTGCAGGAAGGACGACTTTTAGGGCTACTTCTAACTTTGTTGAACCGAGACCGAGGGCTCCTTCACGAATGGAGTTTGGCACGGAACTCATCGCATCTTCAGATAAAGAAGCAACCATCGGAATAATCATGATACCCATAACAAGCCCTGGACTTAACGCGTTAAAAATCCCTAAATTTGGAATTATTTTTTGCAAAAGAGGGGTAACAAACGTTAATGCGAAAAATCCGTATACAATCGTCGGAATGCCTGCCAACACTTCTAATATCGGTTTTAATATTTTTCGTGCTTTCTCAGACGCATACTCACTCAAGTAAATCGCTGAAGCTAAACCGATTGGAATCGCAACAACCATCGCAATCGCTGTTGTTAACAGCGTTCCTGTCACAAGCGGTGCCACACCAAACGAGCCTGTTTTTTCATCCCACGGAAGCCATTCTTTGCTCGTTAAAAATTCAACAATAGATACTCGTTCAAAGAAAACAAACGTTTCAAATAACAATGTAAATAAAATACCGATTGTCGTTAAAACAGAAATGGTTGCTGTCAATAGTAACAATTTTGGCATTAACCATTCAACAAACTGCTGTCCGCTTTGCTTTTTTTTATTTTCTTTAATCATGTCACGGACAGAATATGAACGATTCCCGTCTGTCATCGCCATAATATGAAAACCCCTTTCCAATTTCATGGCAAGATGAGAAGCAACGATGACATCGCTTCTCATCTTTTTATGTTTTGTTATTTCAATTCTTCAAGCTTTTTCAATTGCTCATCGTACTTTTCTTTTGGAAGCGCTACGTAACCAACTTCTTCAGCAAACTCTGCACCGTTCTCTAACAAAAATTTCGCAAAATCATACACTTGCGCTTTTTCTTTTAACGCTTTTACGCTCACATACGTAAATAATGGACGAGATAATGGTGCATATTCACCGCTTTGGATCGTTTCATGTGTTGGCTCGATCGGACCATTTCCACCATCGATTGGTACAGCTTTCAATTTATCTTTATTTTCGATGTAGTACGCAAATCCGAAGTAACCAAGCGCATTTTTATCTCCTGCAATCCCTTGAACAAGGACGTTATCGTCTTCGGATAATTGTGCTGTTTTGTTTAACGGTTGTCCATCTAAAATGACTTCATCAAAGTAGTCAAACGTACCTGAGTCATGTCCTGGTGAGAATAATTTAATTTCTTCATTTGGCCATTCTGGACGAATATCTGACCACTTGACTTTGTCATCTCCGTTCACTGCGCCAGATGTAAAAATTTTCTTTAGCTCATCGACTGTTAAATAATCAACCCAATCGTTATCTTTATGCACTAAAACGGAAAGACCATCGAACGCAATTTGAAACTCTTCAAATTGAATGCCGTTTTGCTCAGCAGCTTTCTTTTCTTCTTCTTTAATTGGACGAGAAGCGTTTGAAAAGTCTGTTTCGCCTTTCGTAAACTTTTCAAATCCGCCACCTGTTCCGGACAAACCAACAGACACTTTCACATCTGGTTGTTCACCCGCATATGCTTCAGCGGCAGCCTCAACAATTGGATAAACAGTAGAAGATCCATCAACAACAACGTTACCACTTAATGCTTCGCCACCATCTTCACCGCCTTGTTGAGCGCCACCACCACATGCTGTTGTAAATGCTAATACAGCGCTTGTCATTCCTGCGAGTGCAAACCATTTGTTTTTCTTCATCTTTTGATTTCCCCCTACTTTTTTTCAATAATTTTTGCTTCACGAATTATAGAATAATGGACACGTATTAAATTCGTTTTAAACAAATGTTAAGCTTTTGTAAATTCGCTTTCTTCTATCTTTCCATTGTTTCCTCACCATTATTCAACGATTCAGTAGAAGATGGTTGTCCTAATTGGCGCTGTTTTTTTAATTCAAAATATGCATCTAAAATTTTTCTCCCGATGTAGTTATTGATCGGATAATGGTTTTTTGCATTTTGGTATACCCAAGGCACAACGACGGCAAACGCCACTTCTGGGTTGTTGTAAGGGGCAAACCCAACTAACGTCAAATTGTACGTTGGCGTCATCCGTCTTGATTTGATCGGTCCATCGTAAAACGCCTGTGCGGTTCCTGTTTTTCCTGCTGGATCATAAGGAGCATTTGCGAAAAAGGCACGCGCTGTTCCGTTTGAACCATGCATGACACGATAAAATCCTTCACGCACGCGTTCAATGTACTCAGTTTTCATATCTACTCGGTTTAACACTTTCGGTTCAAACGAATAAATGACGTTTCCCATTTGATTTTTCTCACTAATTGGTTCACGAATTTCTTTCACAACGTGCGGTTGAATGCGATATCCACCGTTAGCAATCGTTGAAACGTATTGTGCCATTTGAATTGGTGTATATACATCAAACTGTCCAATAGCTAAGTCAAGCAAGTGTCCTGGAAGCGTACTTTGTCCAGGCCATCCAATAATTTCTCCAGGTAAATCAATACCTGTTTTCACTCCTAAACCGAACTGATTAAAGTATCTTCGCATAATCGAAAATGCTTCTTTTTTAATCGGCAGCGCTTGATGCGGACGATACGTAGAGCCAGCAATCGCAATTGCCGTCTTAAACATATAAACGTTCGACGACATTTCAAGCGCTTTTAAATCGTTCATCGGTCCTGGGCGAATACCGCTATGCGACTTTTTCGTCGGTGTTCCTTTAATATATAACGGTTCATCAATGAGTACTGTACCAGGATGGATAACACCGGTTTGAAACCCTGTTAATACAGTAGCTCCCTTTACTGCTGAACCCATCGCATACGCTGACGTAATCGTTCCAAGAGCATAATCTTTTAATACTACTTTCCCATTTTCATCACGTGTGTACCGTTTTCCGGCTAACGATAAAATTTCTCCCGTATTCGGGTCCATCATCACGACAAAAGCACGATCGAGCAATTCCGTTCCACCGCGCCGTTTCATTGTCATTAATTCTTCTTCAATAATTTTCTCGACACGTTGTTGTAATTCCATGTCGATCGTTAATACAATGTCTTTGCCTCGCTGTCCTTGCGACATTTCAATCGTTTCAATAATATTTCCTGCTTTATCGGTCACATTTTTAATTTTTGCCTTTTGCCCGCGCAACACATCTTCATATTGAGCTTCAATGTAACTTTTTCCTACACGATCATTTCGGTTATAATCGCGCGCCAAATAATAATCAAGCTTTTCACGTGGCAATCCTTCTTCTGACGATGTAATATTTCCGAGCACTGTACGAAATGTATCACCAAATGCATAATGACGATTCCAATCTGTTGTGACATCTACACCAGGCAGTTCTTCTAAATGTTCGCTAACAACCGCATACTCTTCATCCGTCACGCCGTTATTTTTAATCATTTGTGGTGTCAAAGCGTATCCGCTATTCATTTCCCGAAAAATAGCAACAACTTCAAGTTCCTTTTCCTTAATCATTTTTACATCTTCTTCTGTAATACGTTCAAGTTGCAGACGATAAATATCTTTATCTTTTAACTTTTTAGCGCGAAACTGTTTCCATTCTTTTTCTGTAATTTTTTCTTTTGCTTTTTCCTCATTCGTTAAAATCCAATAGTCTTTTATGTCCCGTTCTGTTACACGATCCGTCGGCTTTTCAATGTATATCGCTAACTTTTTCGCTACTTCAATCATTTCCGATGCTTTTGTTGTTTGTGTGCGTGTATACGTAATCGCATGGAGTGGCTCGTTATCAACGACGACTTCATAGTTGCGATCATAAATTTTCCCGCGTGGCGCCGGTGTATTGACAGTGACGTTTTCCGTACGCTCTACTTCCTTGCGATATTGCTCACCGTAAACGATTTGGATCACACCTAATCGTAAAATAAGTGCAGAAAATAGTAAAAAAACAGCAAAAAACAATACATTTAATCGAAATGGCAACTGCGTTCGTTTTTTCTTTTTCTTTGCCTTTTGAGCTTGTTGTATTTGCTTCAAAACGAGCGAGCACCTCCTTTACTTGCTCCCTCCTCATTGTAAAAGAAACGCTCGCAAATTTCTACATTGAAAGTTGAATACGTCGAACAAAAAAATAAATAATGAAATGACCTGCCCCAACAATTAACATTAATGATGGAATGGCGTCTTTTGCGTCAAATAGCGTAATGGCTACTAAAAACAATAACACAGACGTTGCACGTCCACCGTTCAAAAACAATTCCCGAATGACAATATATTCAATTCGCCACTCTTTCGCCTGATTGCTTTGTCCAATCACGTCAAACGTAAGCGACAAATATGGAACAAGTAAAATCGGATAGCCGATCGCAATAAGCGCTCCATATATGATCAGCTTTGTGTACGATAAATCAAAAACGAGTAAAAAGACAGAGGCATATAACAATAAGCCACCAAATAAAATAGCGCGCAACCGCCATTGTCGTTTTATATATTTAGACGCAAACGAGTACGTCATAAACGAGACAATCGCGTTAATCAACCCAAATACACCAAGCGCTTTTTCTGTTCCGGTCGCCATAAATAAAAAAATGGAAACAATAAACACAAACGTTCCTTCCCGAAATCCTTGAAAAAAATGGGCATTCGTAATCATTCTCCAGTTTTTATTTTTCTTTCTTTCATCATACACCGGGCGAAGCGCAAAGCGTCCTGACGAGCCTCTTCGATGTAAAAAAAAGCTAAGTATAACAGCAACAAGAAACAAACATAAGGAAGCTAAAAAAATCGCCATATACCCGGTAAACTTCTCACTTGAAGCAATAACCCAGCCTGCCAGCGGTGGGCCAATCATTCCAGCCACAGACGTCATCGCCCCAAGCAATCCATTAAATAAATCACGTGTGCTCGGTTCAGTAATTTCAAATGTTAATACGTTAAATGCGAGCCAATAAAAGCCGTAACCGACACCGAGCAACCCGCCAAGTAAAAACAAATGGTTCATCGCTTTATTTCCGCTAAATAATACAACTAAAAAAAAGAGAGCTAAAAACGTAACGCCCATGCGTAAAACGATGACGCGATCAATCTTTTTTGCAATTTGCCCAGCAACAATAAACGCCAGTGGCTGCCATGTAACGATCGCTAAATTGTACACACCTAGAGCATGAAAACTGTTCACTTTTTTCCAAACATATACGTTCACAAACGTATTCGACAAAGCGATACTTAAAGAATACAATCCGCCAATCGCCAACAAAAGAAACAATTGTCGATGCGCGCGAATGTGCACGATGATCCGTTTCCATCTGTTCATAAGCAAACTTCCTTTCTTGACAAGTAGTTTGCCTACTCTTTTATAGCGATATACAAAAAGAGCCCGACAAAATTTGCCGAGCTCTTCATCATTATTTTGCCGCCGCGTAACGTTTCGCTACTTCATCCCAGTTGACAACATTCCAAAATGCTGAAATATAATCTGGACGGCGGTTTTGATATTTTAAGTAATATGCATGCTCCCATACGTCTAATCCTAAAATTGGTGTTTTACCTTCCATTAATGGTGTATCTTGGTTCGGTGTGCTTGTTACTTCAAGTTGGCCGTTATGGACGACAAGCCATGCCCAACCCGAACCGAAGCGCGTAGCAGCAGCTTTTGAAAATTCTTCTTTAAACTTTTCGAAGCTACCGAATGTGTTGTTAATCGCCTCAGCTAATTCGCCTGTTGGTTCACCGCCACCATTTGGTGAAAGAATAGTCCAAAAGAGCGAATGGTTTGCATGCCCGCCTCCGTTGTTACGAACAGCTGTACGGATGTTTTCTGGTACCGCGTCTAAATGGGCCATTAACTCTTCAATTGTTTTGTTTTGCAATTCTGGATGACCTTCAAGCGCTGCGTTTAAGTTGGTTACATACGCGTTATGATGTTTTGTGTGATGAATGTTCATTGTTTCCTTATCAATATGTGGTTCTAACGCGTCGTAAGCATAAGGCAATTTTGGTAATTCAAATGCCATACTTCATTCCTCCTCATTTATTATGTAATTGTTCACAAATGAAACGGATAAATTATATTTAGAAACAGAAAAGTTTCATAAGTGAACCTACTTTAAGAGTACCAAAATAAAACGAATGTTTCAAATTATTTGCAAAAAAACCTCGCTAATTTACTTAGCGAGGCAAATGGACCCTGCAGGACTCGAACCTGCGACCAGACGGTTATGAGCCGTCCGCTCTAACCAGCTGAGCTAAGGGTCCACTATATCCGATGGTAATTTTATCAAAAAAGATACATATCGTCAATACATGTTACACTTGAAACAAAATGGTTGTGTAGCGAACATAAAAAGAAGTAGAATGAGAAATGATGATGCGTAAAGGATGTGAATGATGATGTGGAAACGATTATTACAAAGTCTTTATTCTCCTGTACATATTGCTCGCTTTCGCTTTCATCCGATCGGAAAGGCGATTAGTTACGTGTTCTTTTTATCGCTTATTGCGACGTTGCCGATTGCTATTTACTTTACGATAAGTATAAACAAAATGATCGGCTCAACGCATCAACTATTGACCGAAGAACTTCCTCCTTTTGAAGTCGTTGATGGCGTATTGATAGCTAATGAAAAAGAACCGATTGAGATTATACGTCCTGACGTGACGATGTTATTGGATAGCACAGGTACACTAACAACAGATGATGTAGCACGCTATACAAATGCAGTGGCGTTTTTAAAAGAAGAATTTGCACTTGTGGCAAATGGACACGTTCAATCATATCCGTATAGTGTCATGCAAGTGGAGCGTTTTACAAACAAAGATGTATATGAATTTACGGGCACGCTACAATCGTTACTCCCTATCGTCATTTCGCTATCGTTTTTTGTTTTATACTTTTTCACATGTACGAGCAAATTTCTTTACGTTACCGTCCTAGCATTTATCGGTCTTATTTTTCGCGGCACGTTAAATAAACGTGGCTCATATCGCCACATGTGGAGCCTTTCCGCTTACTCCATCACACTAGCAACGATCTTTTTTACCGTTATGGAAGCATTACAAATTGTCGTTCCATACGCTGTCGCGTTAGATTGGTTCGTTTCTATCACCATTTTGTTTGTTTCCATTAAAGAACTTCCTTCCGTGAAAGAAGCAGGCTAATGAGCCTGCTTCTCACAATTTAAATGCTGTAGTTAGTGTAGATAGCGACTGAGATAATTCGTTTAATCGTTCACCAACACGATACATGTCGTTCATTTGCTTCGTTTGATCATACGAGACCGACATCATTTCTTCCGCGCTTGCTAACGTTTGTTGAGCAACCGAAGCAAACGCCACTGTGACTGTTTCGATCATAGGCAATAATTGCTGAAACTGCTCTAATTCACTTTCCATTTGTGCCACGTTGCGATTGACACGCTGAATCTCTTTTAATAAATGGTCAAACGAACGCTTCGCTTCATTTGCAGAAGCCAACTGATGCTGTAAATGCGTCACCATCCCTTGAAACTGGTTAGTCGCATGAATCGATACTTCTTCCATTGCAAAAATGGATGACGTAATTTCTTCCGTTGCTTTTGAAGCATGTTCCGCCAGTTTTCTCACTTCTGTAGCGACAACTGCAAATCCTTTTCCTGCTTCACCAGCACGAGCGGCTTCAATAGTTGCATTGAGCGCCAATAACTTCGTTTGCTCGGCAATTTGACGAATGACATCGACAACTTTTGTAATTAACATAGAATGATGTTTCACACTTTGAATCGTATCATTTACTTCTTTAAATTGCTCAGCAAATGAATGAATATCAGCAATTAAATGCGCCAGTCGCTTTTCTCCACCTTTCGATGATTCATTCATATCGGTCGCACTTGCTGAAATGTTTTGTACACTTGCTAACACATGTTGCATCCTCTTTTTCATCTCATCCACGTGATGAATGCTTTCATCTGAAGCATTTGCCGTTTCTTCTGCTCCTTGCTTTACAGTTGCAATAGCTGATATGAGTTGATCGTTTGATTCAATGATATGTTCAGAGACGTGCTCTAAGTCCCCTCCTGTAATAGCTAACTGTTTTGTTGTTTCGTTCATTTCACGAATGACCGTTTTCATGCTCGTCAACATTCGTTGAAAACTACGCGCAAGCGAATCGATTTCCGGCGTCGTCGAATACATATGTTCGTCAACCGTTAAATCTCCTCGCGATAATCGGCTCATTGCATGACGAAGTTGAGCAATCGGCTTCGTTAATCCACTAACTAACCATCTAATCATAAATGTTGCAACGATAACGCTAATCACAATGGCCATAAGTGTTAGATTGGCGAGTTGTTGAATAGGTTGCATAAACTGTTCATCAGGTACAGCTACAACGTATGTTCCTTTTAACTCTTGAATCGTTTTATACGCAAATGTATATGTACGTCCGTTCCACTCCAAATGCGACACACCATTTTTTTTCTTCGCAATCGTTTCTTGGATCGATTTCGGTACATGGAGTTGCTCATTTCGCTCAAATGTTTTGACTTTCTCATCTCGAATTAAAAATATATCTACACTTAGACCATCTTGCATAAGTTCTGCTTTTTGCTGTTTGATCGCAGAACGTAAACTTTTTTCAAATAGTTGTTCATTTCCTGCATGAATATACATAAGATTACGTGTCACTTCAAACATCATCGTCGCTTCTCTTTCCAGACGGTTTTCAATCGCTTTTACCGTCGCTTCTTTCGCTTGGTGATAAGCAATCATCCCAACAATGCTCAGCGAAGTAATTAAAACGCTAAAAAATAAAATGAATAAACGGTTTTGTAAACTAATTTTTAATAACCATTGTTTTACTTTTGGTGATAGCTGAGCATGAAATGTTCTCATATGTGTTTTTATATTTTTCAATGGCTGCTTCATTTGTGCACGCACGACACATCCCCCCTTCGACAAATACAGACAAAGAATACCAAAAAAATATAAATGTTACGTTAAGTGAATGTTAAGTGATGTAAAGGGAATGTAATTTTTACTCATATCTCATGGGGACAAGCCATATGAATAAAGTAAGAAGAAATAGTAGGTGGGAAATGGAATGAAAAACATGTTTATATTTCTTATCTTCATTGCTATATGTGCGATTGCTTACCATGATCTAACAGACGGAACGATTCATATGATTCGTTCACAAACAACGGACAAACAAACGAACGAGTTACCGTATCGCGAAGTAACTGTCCAACGCGGCGATACACTCCTGTCCATTATCGAGCGTGAAATAAATGGACAATTACCTGTGCCAATTGATAAACTCATCGCTGATTTTCAAGCATTAAATCCACATGTAAATGCCCATTCACTTCAAATTGGAAAAACATATCGCATTCCACAATATAAACGGAAATAGCAAAAACATTGTCAACAAATGAGAAACATTGCTACAATAAAAAATGATTTGATCAATACGTTAAAGGAGCGATTAGCGCGTGAGTGAAATCATTCATCGTTCAAAAACCCGTCCTGTTCGTGTAGGAAATATTACAATTGGCGGGAACAATGAAGTTGTCATTCAAAGTATGACGACAACAAAAACACATGATGTCGATGCAACTGTTGCCCAAATTCATCGACTTGAAGAAGCTGGATGCCAAATCGTTCGCGTTGCTTGCCCAGATGAAAGAGCAGCAGATGCGATTGCTGAAATAAAAAAGCGCATTAATATTCCACTCGTTGTTGATATTCATTTTGACTATCGCCTTGCTTTAAAAGCGATTGAAAACGGGGCCGATAAAATTCGCATTAACCCAGGAAATATCGGCAAGCGCGAAAAAGTCGAAGCCGTTGTCAAAGCCGCAAAAGAGCGTGGCGTACCGATTCGCATCGGGGTGAACGCCGGTTCGCTTGAAAAGCGCATTTTAGAAAAATACGGGTATCCTACTGCAGACGGAATGGTCGAAAGTGCTTTGCATCATATCCGTATTTTAGAAGACCTTGATTTTCAAGATATTATCGTGTCATTGAAAGCTTCCGATGTTCGTTTAGCGATTGAAGCATACGAAAAAGCGGCTCGCGCATTCGACTATCCGCTACACCTTGGCATTACAGAATCGGGTACGTTATTTGCAGGAACGGTAAAAAGTGCGGCCGGACTCGGCGCCATTTTAAGTAAAGGGATTGGTAACACGGTGCGTGTATCCCTTAGCGCTGATCCTGTTGAAGAAGTAAAAGTGGCTCGCGAGTTGTTGAAAGCATTCGGTCTTGCTGCGAACGCTGCAACATTAATTTCTTGTCCAACATGCGGACGAATTGAAATTGACTTAATTAGCATCGCAAATGAAATTGAAGAGTATATTGCCCAAATTAAAGCACCTATTAAAGTAGCGGTTCTCGGCTGCGCAGTAAACGGACCTGGAGAAGCGCGTGAAGCTGACATCGGTATTGCAGGGGCTCGCGGAGAAGGATTATTGTTCCGACACGGAAAAATTGTCCGCAAAGTACCTGAAGAAACGATGGTCGAAGAATTAAAAAAAGAAATTGATAAATTAGCGGAAGAATATGCATTGAAAGGAAAGCAAAAATAAGAGGGGATATTCCCCTCTTATTTACAAAAATCGGACGAAAAAGCTTAAAATAATGGAAACAGCACCAATTCCAATCGCCCAAGCACCTAACGTTTCTGCTCCTCGACGGCGGGCGATAAATCCGAAAATAATGCCAGCTGCTCCCATAATGACTGGCATAAGAAAAAGGGAAACAACCGATAAAGCAAGCGCAAGCCAGCCGACGCCACGACCGTTTTCTTCATGCCTTACCTCCCGATCAGAAAATCGAATCGGTTCAGCAATTTCACCTGCTGTTTCTTCCATAAAATCTCTTTCAACATTTGGAACAGTGTCGATTCGTGCATTGTCGTACGATTGTTGCTGACGTTCATTGTCCATGACAATTCCCTCGCTTTCGTAAAATGAGGAGCACTATTATTATGTAATAAGCGATACGTCATTATAGATGTTACTTTATGTCAATGTTATAATGGGCAAGAAACCCCATCATAGAAAGGATGAACAAACATGATCAAGCGACGATTTGGCATCGATATTGATGGAACAGTCACATGTCCAAGCACATTTATCCCATACTTAAACAAGTCGTTCCAAAAAAATTTAACGCTCGATGATATTACCGATTACGATTTAGTCCCTTTTTTAGATACGACGGAAGAAATATTAAATGAATGGATGGAGCGATATGAACCAATCATTTATAGTGAGGCCCCTCTTGCGAATGGAGCGTTAGAGGTCATTAATAGCTGGAAAGATGAGTATGAGCTATATTACATTAGTGCACGAGGTCGCCACTTATATGAAGTCACAGAAAAATGGTTTCAACAATACGGTGTTCATTATCATCATATTGAGCTTATCGGTTCGCACAATAAAATTGAAGCCGTAAAAAAATATAAAATCGACATTTTTTTTGAAGATAAATACGATAACGCTTGCGACATTGCGGAACAATGCCTTATTCCCGTCATTTTATTTGATACCCCGTACAATCGTGGTCCACTACCAAAAGGCGTCATTCGTGTGTACAATTGGCATGAGGCGAAACAACAAGTAGAAAAATTACTTACAACAACAAGCTGACATTACACGTCAGCTTGTTGTTGGCACATCGGGCACGTTCCGTACACTTCAAATTTATGTCCTGATATAGTGTATCCTTGTAAATCTTCCATTAATTCGTTCATCGGACAAGTCACAAGCTCTTTCGTTTTACCACACGACATGCAAATAAAATGATGATGGTGATGGTGCATATTACATGTAAACCGAAAGTGCTTTTCCCCAGATAGCTCCGTCATTTCTAAAATTCCGAGTTCAACAAATAGTGCCAAGTTGCGATAAACCGTATCAAAACTAAGTCCCGGATACCTCTCTTTCATCACATCCAGCACATCTTTTGCAGTTAAATATTTATCTGTTTTTGCGAACAGCTCAAGCATTTCTTCGCGCTTTCCTGTATACTTAAATCCCTTCTCTTTCATTAACCGTAGCGCTTCAGAAACGTTCACGCTTTGTCATCCTCTCTTCCATTTTTTCCACATGATCGCCCCAATTAATATACAAACTGCTAATAAAACGATTGTTCCACCAGGAGCTAAATTCAAATAATAAGAAAGAAACAATCCGACAATAACCGCAAGCTCCCCGAATATAACAGACAACCATAGCGCTTGTTTAAATCCTTTCGCTATTCGAATGCTTGCAGCAACAGGAAGCGTCATGAGTGACGAAACAAGCAAAATGCCGACAATTCGCATTGACGCAGCAATGACAAGAGCTACTAACACAATGAAAACAAAATGGAGCGATTTTACTTTCACTCCCGATGCTTGCGCATATTCTTCGTCGAATGATAAAATAAACCACTCTTTATAAAACAGAAAAATGACAGTAAGCACGATGAAAAAAATGATGCTAATCGTCCATACGTCCGTTGTGCTGACTGCACTGACGCTTCCAAATAAATATGAAAACAAATCGGTATTAAAGCCATCCGCAAGTGAAATAAAAATGACACTTAAACCGATGCCTCCTGATAAAATGATTGGAATCGCTAATTCTTGATAATGCTTATATACCGTACGCAACTTTTCAATAAATAACGAACCTACGACAGAAAATGCCATCCCAATATAAATCGGGTTTAATGTCGCAAACGTTAAAAATTTTTTTTGTACAAGTAAGCTGGCTGCAATTCCCGCAAGTGTTACGTGGCTTAATGCATCAGCAATAAGCGATAGCCTTCTGACGACAATGAACACACCTAAAAGAGGGGCGATAAATCCGATCAATATACCAACAATAAACGCGTTTTGTAAAAACTCATATTGAAACAATGCCTCTAGCATATCCCCTCTCCTTTCTATGCGTGATCGTGAGCAAGTAAATGAAGATGATGCCCGTAAAACGATGCTAAATCTTCTGTTTTCAGCTGAGCGAACTGTTGCACACTGCCATGGAAATGTAAATGTTTGTTTAAACATGCGACATGTGTCACTTTTTCTGTAATCGTTCCAATATCGTGTGTCACAAGGAGTAATGTCATGTGATGTTGCTTATTTAACCGCTCAAGCATGTCGTAAAAACTTTGTACATGATGCACATCGACCCCGACAGTCGGTTCATCTAAAATTAAAAACTCTGGTTGCGACACGATGGCGCGAGCGATAAATACACGCTGTTGTTGACCGCCCGAAAGTTCCCCGATATTACGACGAATAAACGGGCCCATGCCAACCGCATCGATCGCTTCATATACCGCTTTTTCATCGCGTTTGTTTAATCGTCGAAATAAACCTAACTTTCCTGTTAAGCCGCTTGCGACAACTTCATACACGGTCGCGGGAAATCCAGTATTAAAACTATTTGCTTTTTGAGATACAAAACCGATTTTATGCCAATCTTTAAACTGCTCAATTGGTGTGCCAAATAAAAAAATTTGTCCTGTTTGTGGTTTTAGCAACCGTAAAATACATTTTAACAATGTCGATTTTCCTGAGCCATTTGGCCCAACTAAACCGACGAACGCACCTTTTGGAATGTGAAAATTGATATGTTGCAATACATCTTCATCATCATATCGAAACGATACATTCTCAACACGTAAAATATCGTCCATCGTTTGACCACCTTAATTCAAAATGATTCCGATTCATAGTATAGCGCATTTATTGTCATTAATGAATAGCAGACTTGAATTTCGCTCCGCGTACTTCTTGCGTATTCATAATGGTAATAAAAGCATTTGGATCAATTTCGTATACAATCGACTTCAGCTTCGTCACTTCTAAGCGAGTAACGACAGCATAAATGACTTCTTTTTGCTCATCCGTATATCCGCCTTTCCCCATCAGCTTCGTTGTCCCGCGTCCGAGTCGATTTAAAATCGCATCTGATACTTCCTCATAACGGTCCGATACGATCAATACTGCTTTTGTTTCATCTAATCCTTGAATGACTGTATCAATTGTCTTGAAAGCGATATAATAAGTTAGAACAGAGTACATCGCCTGTTTCGGTCCGAATACAAACGCAGCCCAAGTAAAAATAAAAACGTTTGTAAACATAACAAATTCACCAACGGAAAACGGTAATTTTTTCGTCATTAAAATCCCTAAAATTTCTGTCCCATCTAATGAGCCACCATGGCGAATGACAAGTCCTACGCCTGCACCAAGAATAGCTCCGCCAAATACTGTCGCTAAAATGGAATCTGTTGTAAATGGAGATACATGGTGAAATAACCGTTCCATAACAGCTAACACAACGATGGAATACAAGGAGGAAAGCATAAACGTTTTTCCGATTTGTTTATAACCAAAATACATAAATGGTGTATTCAACAAAATAACAAGTGTAGCAAAGTTCAACCATGTGTAATTTGGAAGAATGCGATCAAGAATAAGGGAAATACCAATTACCCCACCATCAATAATTTCATTTGGCACTAAAAACAGCTCGATGGATAACGCTGCGAGCGTTGCACCAATTGTCATCATTACAAGACGATACAACAAATGACCAACTGTCTCTTTTCTATGTTGTCTTTTCACTCCAATCTCTCCCTTCATCTATTTTATTATATCATTGCACACCTTCCTTTTCCCATTCATATCGTAAACAAGGAGGGATGTGACGTGAATGTATATCATAAAATCGTTCAACATAAAATGAAATCCATCACCGCAAATGAGTTAATGACGTATGCAAAACAATATGACGTTTCGCTCTCGCCAAAAGATGCAGAAACGATTATTCAAATGATGCGCGAAAAGACACTTGATGTGTTTAATGAACAAGAAAGAAAAAAATGGATTCGCGAACTCGCCCATCGCACATCACCACAACTCGCTAAACAAGCCAATGACTTCATTCGCCAATTTATACAGTAAGAAGGCTGCCTACGGACAGCCTTCTTCTACTCAACAATTTTTTCGCGAACGTTCGGATCGAACTGTTGTGCACGCAACATGGCAATTTCGAATTTATATGGTGGCCTCGCAGACGCTTTCTCACCAACATACGGCGTTTCTAAAATTTTTGGCACATGCATAAGCTGCGGATGATGCACAATATAATTTAATGCGTCAAAACCGATATGACCAAAACCGATATTTTCATGACGGTCTTTGCGGCTTCCACACGGATTTTTACTGTCATTAATATGCAATACTTTGAGACGGTCAAGCCCAATGATGCGATCAAATTGCTCTAATACACCGTCAAAATCATTCACAATATCGTATCCCGCATCGTGCGTATGACACGTATCGAAACAGACAGACAATTTATCATTATGTGTCACACCATCAATGATTTTCGCTAACTCTTCAAAACGACTGCCACATTCCGATCCTTTTCCTGCCATCGTTTCTAAAGCAATTTGTACTTGTTGGTCAGTTGTCATCACTTCATTTAATCCTTCAATAATTTTTTCAATTCCTGCTTCAATGCCTGCCCCAACGTGCGCTCCAGGATGAAGGACAAGCTGCTTGGCACCAATCGCTTCCGTTCGTTCAATTTCCGAACGTAAAAAAGAAACGCCTAGAGAAAATGTATCGGCATTCATTGTATTACCGATATTAATGATGTACGGAGCATGTACGACGATTTCATCAATCCCATGTTCTTTCATATGGGCACGTCCTTTATCAATGTTTAGTTCTTCGATTGGTTTCCGTCTCGTGTTTTGTGGTGCTCCCGTATAAATCATAAAAGTATTTGCCCCATACGATACCGCTTCTTTACTCGCGGCCAACAGCATCTCTTTTCCGCTCATCGATACGTGTGAACCAATTTTTAACACACTCTTCTCTCCCTTATTTCTTTTTCGCTCTTTGTTTTTTTAATTGTTCTCGCAATTTTTTCTTATATCCCGGCTTTACTTTCTTTTGTTTTTTCGCTATTTTTTCAACGAGTTGCTCTACTTCATCAACTTTTTTCTCTTTTTTCCGTCCGTTCCATGCATCAAGTTCGATCCATTCGCCGTGGCGCAAATCACGATGGAGAAAATGAATGCCTTTCTTTTCTAACTTGACTAGCGCATGTTGATCTGATGACTCATAAATCGTTGCAGCAATGCCGGCATAACCTGCACGTCCTGTCCGACCAATGCGATGAACATAAAAATCTACGTCTGACGGCAATTCATAGTTAATGACGTGGCTGACGCCCTCAATATCAATTCCACGCGCCGCTAAATCCGTTGCAACAATATATTGAAATTGCAAATCACGAATCGCTTTCATCATTTTTTTCCGTTCACGTGGCGTTAAATCTCCATGTAACACGCCTACTTTTAATCCTTTATCAATTAAACCGTTTGCTACTTCGTCAGCTGCTTTTCTCGTATTTACAAACGCGATAGCTAAATATGGGTTGTAGGCAACTAATATATCATGTAAAAGTTGCAACCGATCACGATGACGAAGCGGAATTAAAATATGTTCAATCGTTGATGCTGCGACTTGTTTTGGTGCGATATGAATATGAGTCGGATTCTCCATATACTTTTTCAAAAACGGCTTTAACTTTTCTGGAATTGTTGCAGAAAAAACTAACATTTGTAAATCTTCAGGCATACGGCCTGCGATGCGATCAACATCTGCAATAAACCCCATATCGAGCATAACATCTGCTTCGTCAACGACGAGCATGCGGGCTGTATGGACAAATAACGCTTGTTCGCGAACGAGATCATCAATGCGCCCCGGTGTACCAATGACAAGATGAGGCTGTGTTTTCAGTTTTTCAATCGACCGTAACTTATCCGTTCCGCCAACAAAACATCGGGCTGTAATGCGGTGATCATTCGGACAAAATTTTACAATTTTTAATACCTCATGATAAATTTGTGTTGCCAATTCACGCGTTGGTGCAGTAATTACCGCTTGTACTTCGTCTACACGTGGATCAATACGCTGAATGATTGGCAATAAATAAGCATGTGTCTTCCCTGTTCCTGTTTGCGACTGGCCGATGACACTTTCACCACGCAACACAGCAGGAATGACACGCTCTTGAATAGGTGTCGGCTTATGAAACTTTAAATGTTGAATCGCCTCTATAATAAACGGATGAAACGGAAAACGTTCAAACATCGTTTCTCATCCCCTTTCTCATTCAATAAAAAATAGACCAGTTACATATTATATACGAACATAAACCGTTCATTCAACTATATGAGCTTTCTTGCATATCGTAATATAGATAAAATGAGCAAAAAGCTTTACCATGTAAAGAAAGGAGGAACTTCATTGCGACGTCCATTTATGTTTCCACCTTCGCGTCCACCGATACCACCCATGTGGCAACAACCAATGATGCGACAAGCACAAGGAGGCATGTTTTCGCGATTGTTCGGTAGCCAACTTCCTACACAAGCATTTGGTGCTGGTGGAGCATTGCCGAGTATTGATTCAATGTTAACAAATGTACAAAAAATGTTAAACATGGTTCAAACGATTACACCGATGGTACAACAATACGGTCCACTCATTAAAAGCGTGCCATCGATGATGCGAATTTTTCGTGAACTAAAACAAACTGACAATACAAACGAAACAACTAAAACGTCAAATGAAATAAGTGCGGCAACAACCGAAAAACAAACTGAACAGCAATCATCGAAAAAACAACGTCCTGTTCCAACAGCAAAAGAACGAAAACAAGAAAAAACGTATGAAAAAGGGAAATCCATTCCAAAACTATATATTTAACTTTTGTATGTTCGCTCCTTCTTTTATATAATGAATACGACAAACACGCCAAGAAGGAGCGATCCATTATGGAAGTCATTAAAATTACGCCACGCGGATATTGTTACGGAGTCGTTGATGCGATGGTTATCGCCCGCAACGCCGCGCTCGATCCGACGTTACCAAGACCGATCTACATTTTAGGCATGATCGTTCATAATAAACATGTAACCGATGCATTCGCTGAAGAAGGAATTATTACCCTCGACGGCCCGAATCGACTTGAAATTTTAGAAAGTATCGATCGTGGCACAGTCATTTTTACTGCCCACGGTGTTTCACCTGAGGTGAAACAGCGCGCAAGAGAAAAAGGACTTGTTACAATTGATGCCACATGCCCAGATGTCACGAAAACACATGATTTAATTCGCGAAAAAGTAGCGAACGGCTATGAAGTCATTTACATCGGAAAAAAAGGACATCCTGAACCTGAAGGAGCAATTGGCGTTGCACCACACGCTGTTCATTTAATTGAAAAACCTGAAGATGTAGAACAACTGAATATTCAATCGAAACACATTATTGTGACAAACCAAACGACGATGAGTCAATGGGATGTGGCACATATTATGGAAAAAGTAAAAGAAAAATATCCGCACGTCGAAATGCACCGTGAAATTTGCTTAGCGACCCAAGTACGGCAAGAAGCCGTTGCTGAACAAGCAAAAGAAGCAGATGTAACGATCGTTGTCGGTGATCCAAGAAGTAATAATTCCAATCGACTCGCACAAGTATCTGAAGAAATTGCCGGAACGAAAGCGTATCGTGTTGCAGACGTGACTGAAATCGACATCGAATGGATTAAAGACGCCAAAAAAGTCGCAGTGACTGCCGGCGCATCCACACCAACACCCATTACAAAAGAAGTCATCGACTTTTTAGAGCAGTTTGATCCGAACAATCCTGAAACATGGAAGCGTGAACGAAAAGTACCAATAACCAAAATTTTACCAAAAGTGAAAAAAAGAGGCGAATAAGCCTCTTTTTTATATGAACGTAAACGGCTCTGTGTTCGTTTGCGACACGTATATATCGACATCGAATTTTTGTTGTGCACACATCGTTTTTAATACGTTCGCCACTCCTTCTTTCATCACCTTTTCGACATGATGCCCCGGGTCAACGACATTTAAACCGAGCATTAACGCATCATGTGCGACATGATAATATAAGTCACCTGTTACGTACACATCGGCACCGCTCATTTTTGCTTCGTGAATATATTTATTTCCGTCACCACCAATGACTGCAACTTTACGAACACGACTCGCCAATTCACCAACGACACGAACAGCCGGTACATGCAATGATGTTTTCACATGTTCCGCAAATTGTTGCAACGTCATCTCTTCGCTTAATGTCCCGATTCGTCCGAGCCCATATGTCGTCCCTTTATTGTCAAGCGGATATACATCATACGCTACTTCTTCATACGGATGAGTTTGTAACATCGCTCGAATGACTTTTCGTTGCAAACGTGCAGGGACGATCGTTTCGATGCGTACTTCTTCTACTGTTTCTAACTTCCCTTGTTGACCGATAAACGGATTTGCTCCTTCTTCTGGTAAAAACGTACCTATGCCTTCGCTATTAAATGTACAATGGCTATAATTTCCGATATGTCCAGCACCGGCATCGCCCATTGCTTTGCGCACCGCATCTGCATGTGTGCGTGGCACATATACGACAAGCTTTTTCAACGGCTCTTCGTACGTTGGTACGAGAACATCAACATTTTGTAATTGCAGTGCCTCAGCGATCCAGTCGTTCACCCCGCCCTTAGCGATATCTAAATTCGTGTGCGCAGCGTAAATAGCAATGTTATGTTTGATACACTTTTCAATCATGCGACCATACGGCTGATCGGTAACAATATGTTTAAGCGGACGAAAAATCGGTGGATGATGCGCAATAATTAAATCAATTTCATGCACAATGGCTTCATCGACAACATGTTCTAATACGTCTAACGTAATCATGATGCGTCGAATTGGCTTGTTTAACGTACCGATTTGTAAACCGATTTTATCCCCTTCCATCGCCAAATGTTTTGGAGCAAACTGTTCGAACAGTTGAATCATTTCATATCCGTTTGGGGTTTTCATCTGTTTAAAGCCTCCTCTACCATATGCAATGTTTCAACAAATTGTTGTTTCTTTTTCATTGCTTCTTCTGTTTTTGCATGTTTCAGTTGCTCGATGACATCCCGCCAATGTTTCATTTCTAGCGCCCATTTTTTTTCAAACACGTCATTTCGCTCTTTCAATAAAAACGGACCGAGCAACAATTCGACATGGAGCTGCGTATATGGCCGATAAGGATTGCCACGCTCCGCAACGAGCACTTCATAAATTTGTCCATCTTCTTCTAAAATGCGTTCATCTATTAGCTCCCACTCATTTTCTAACAGCCATCGCCGTACAATATGCGCACCGACATTTGGTTGTAAAATGAGCCGCTTCACAGCTGTTAATTTTCCTTTTCCTGCTTCTAAAATGTTTGAGATGAGCGTACCCCCCATCCCGGCAATTGTGACACAATTTACCTCATTTGGCGCAACAACTTGTAGTCCGTCCCCTTTACGAACGGAAATGACACGAGAAAGTCCGCATTTTTCCACTTGTTGCTTTGCTGAACGAAACGGCCCATCCGCTACCTCACCCGCAATCGCTTTTGTTATGTATCCATGCAAATATGCATAGCATGGCAAATAAGCATGGTCTGAACCGATGTCTGCTAGTACGCTTCCTTTTGGAATGAATGAAACAACTGTTTGTAACCGTTTAGATAGCTGTAATTCGTTCAATGATAGTCACCACACTTTTTTCTTCAGTTTATCATGTTTTGCAAAAAACGAAAAATCCCTTCACCGAGGTAAAGGGACTTTTCTACTTCGTTTATTTCAATTCAGCAAGCCATTTTGCCATCTCTTCTGCTTGATCCGCAGGGACTAGTCCAGCTGGCATGCTTCCACGACCGTTTACTAATACATCTTTAATTTGATCAACAGATAGACGGTCACCTACACCTTTTAACGCTGGACCAACACCACCTTCATAGTTCGCACCATGACATGCTACACAGCTTTTTTTGTAAATGTCTTCTGGACCCGCAGCAGCTGTTTCTTCTGTCTTCGCGCCGCCTTCTTTCTCTTTCGCCACTTCTTTCATATCCCCGAGACCTTTTACAGACAGAAAGAAAATGAGGCCGATTCCCATTACCATAATGAGTGCAAATGGGATTAATGGATTACGATTCATACTTTACCCTCCCTTATGTAATAAAGCATGTTTTTCAAAATGAAAACGTTACAAACAATTTTATTGTACTTTAAATTCCCATAAAGGAAAAGCCCTGTATGTAAATTTTTTTAAATGAAAAATGAAGAAAAAAGAAGGATGATGCCGACAACACCCGAAATGACGAAATACATGAGTGAAAAACGCCAACCGATCAATAGCCAAACAAAGCAATTACATATTACTGTAATTGCTAATGCGGTCGTACTTCCCGAAAAATAAACATCGCATGCGCGGATCGAAAGTAAAAGAAGAGACAACGCGCCAACGATGAGAGAAATATGAGTGAGCATTTTATGTTGTGCAAAAAAACGGACGGTCATCAAACAAACTATGACAAAAAGTGACAAAATGAGCGTTTGCAAAACGAACGACAATTCAGTAAAATAAATGACAAGAAGGGCAAAAGGCAAAAAGATGCCGATCATCATCATCGTAAAACGAACAGCCCATGTCGGGACTTGCTTCGTCGGCTGACCAACATCGTTGTTATGATTCCCTTCTGTATACAACGCAAGCAAAAAATCACAATATTGTTCCGGCAACAATCGCGTTTGTTTCCAATATTTAATTTCGTTAATAATAATTTCTTTTCGTTTTTGTTCCATTGAATACGCATTCCTTCCTAAATAAAGAAATAGCTTACTTCTATTGTAAGAAGTAAACTATTTCTTGTAAACGGTTATTCTAAAAAGTCTTTTAGACGCTTGCTACGGCTTGGGTGACGCAGCTTCCGCAACGCTTTTGCTTCAATTTGGCGAATGCGCTCGCGCGTTACACCGAACACTTTTCCGACTTCTTCAAGCGTTCGTGTACGGCCGTCGTCAAGACCGAAACGAAGACGAAGAACATTTTCTTCCCGATCTGTTAGCGTATCTAACACGTCTTCAAGTTGCTCTTTCAGCAGTTCATACGCTGCATGTTCGGCTGGAGATGTCGCATCTTGGTCTTCAATAAAATCGCCTAAATGGGAGTCGTCTTCTTCACCAATCGGCGTTTCAAGCGATACAGGTTCTTGAGCAATTTTTAAAATTTCACGCACCTTTTCTGGCGTTAAATCCATCTCTTCTGCAATTTCTTCCGGAGATGGCTCGCGACCGAGATCTTGTAAAAGTTGCCGTTGAACGCGAATGAGCTTGTTAATCGTTTCAACCATGTGAACAGGAATGCGAATCGTACGTGCTTGGTCAGCAATCGCACGCGTAATCGCTTGTCGAATCCACCATGTTGCATATGTGCTAAATTTATATCCTTTGCGGTAATCAAATTTTTCGACGGCTTTAATTAAGCCCATATTGCCTTCTTGGATCAAGTCAAGAAAAAGCATGCCACGACCAACGTAACGTTTGGCGATGCTCACAACAAGGCGAAGGTTCGCTTCAGCAAGACGGCGCTTTGCTTCTTCGTCACCTTGTTCGATCCGTTTCGCTAACTCAATTTCTTCTTCTGCTGACAATAATGGAACGCGTCCAATTTCTTTTAAATACATACGAACAGGGTCGTTAATTTTTACACCTGGCGGAACGCTTAAATCGTTTAAATCGAACTCTTCGTCTTTCAAATCATCGAAGTCTGGATCTTCTAGATCCTCATCATCTAAATCGGACTCACCGACGACTTCGATACCTTGCTCACTTAAATATTCATAATATTCGTCCATTTGATCAGAATCGAGATCAAACGGTGATAATCGTTCTGCGATTTCTTCATAGGTAAGAACACCACGTTTTTTACCTAGTTCAATTAATTGCTCTTTCACTTGCTCTAACGTTAAATCGGAATGTGTTGACTTTTCAGCCATTTATTCCCCTCCTTCCAAAATGCAAAGACTTTCGCATTGCGATGATTTCGCTAGCAATGCGTTTGGCGCGCTCATAATCTTTTTGGCGTTCAGCTTCGCGCAACTGCGTTTCTTTTTGCTTAAGCAACTGTTCTTTCGGATAATTGAGCACGCATTGAATATAATCTTGTAACTCCGCTGATGAAATATCTTCGTTAATCAGCATCATCGACAGCTCTGTCACAATGCGTTTTAGTTGTGGATCATGAATGCGTTCAAGCAACGAGCTTACATCGGGTTCGTGTCCTTCTTCGTAAAATGCATATAAATAAGCGACAATAGCGCGGTGTTCCTCGATGTTAAATGCGCCTTCGATCGCCTCTTGCACAGTTAATGCGATCTCTTTATCGCGCAACATATGAGCAATTAACATCCGTTCTGCTTTTTGAAAAGCAGGTAACAATTTTGTCTTCGCAGGTAGAATGACTGTCTCGCGACGCTCATGTTTTTTCCGTTCCGTTTGTTGCTTTTTCCCATGAAGCGTCATTTGTTCACGTAACGCATCCATAGAAATCGAAAACTCATCCGCTAGTTGTCGCAAGTAATAGTCAGCTTCAATGGCATTAGATAAGCGACTAATTTCTTTGACTGCTTCTTCAATGTAACGAAGTCGCTCGCTTTCATTTTGTAAATGACGCCCGCGCTTCAAATATTCTAACTTAAATGCAGTAAGCGATAAGCTTGCATCAAGCACATGATGACGAAAGCGGTCGGCACCATATTTTCGCACATATTCATCAGGATCGAGCCCATCTGGTATCATCGCCACTTTGACATAACAGCCAGCCTCCATAAGCGTCTCTGAAGCTCTGAGCGCAGCGTCTATTCCAGCTCGGTCGCCATCGTAACAAACGATGACAGAAGATGCGTTTCGCCGTAGCATGCGCGCCTGTTCTTCTGATAAAGCCGTTCCCATCGTTGCTACCGCATGGGAAATGCCAGCTTGCACAGCGGCAATTACATCCGCAAAACCTTCAAACAACACTACTTGCTGTTTTTGGCGCATCGGCACGCGCGCCTCATGAAAATGATATAAAATGTTTCGTTTGTTGAAAATAGGTGTTTCAGGACTATTCAAGTACTTCGGATCTTCGTTTCCGAGCGCTCTCCCTGAGAACGCAACCGTTTCTCCGTGATGGTTATGGATTGGAAACATAATGCGATGACGAAAACGATCAAAATATGAGTCCTCTCCTGATTTTTTTACGATTAATCCTGCTTGCTCCATCAGAGAAAGCGAAAAACCTTTGTTTGTTAAAAATGTAACAGCTGCATTCCAAGATGGCAAAGCGTAGCCAATTTCAAACTGTTCGATGATTTCGCGCGTAAATCCCCGATGAAGTAAGTAGCTTAATGCTTCCTCTCCTTCATTTGTATGCATAAGCAAATGATGATAAAACTTTTTTAGCAGCTCATGCGCAGCAATCATCGTTGCTGTTTCTGTCCGCTCGGCTGTCGGATGATCATCAACGATGTGCGACAGATCTACATTTGCCCGCGGTGCCAATCGCTTCACTGCTTCTATGAATGTAATTCCTTCGATGTCCATCAAAAACGAAAACACATTTCCGCCTGCCCCACAGCCGAAACAGTGGTAAATTTGCTTTTCTGGTGAAACAGAAAAAGAAGGTGTTTTCTCTCCGTGGAAAGGACATAAACCAAAATAGTTGCGTCCTTGTTTTTTAAGCGAGACATACTGTTGGATGATGTCTACAATATCGACTGAGCGACGAATGTGCTCAACCGTTTCTTCAGGAATGCGTTGTCCCATATTTCAACAGCTCCAAACATATTTCGACAAAACGTGTGGCTTTGATCCAATTGTTTTGTATGTTTTTATTCTCCATTGCGCGAAACAATCCTTCTTTTTGAGAAAAAAATATTGTCGAAAATCCCGATGCATTGTCACTTGACAATTAGCTATAAATAGTTTATTCGTCCTATGTTCAGTCTAAACCTGTTTTATCACAATTTTTTATTATAATATAAAAAACGTCAGTTGGCTATACAAATGCACAAACGTTTTTATGAAAAAGGAAAAGCACATATCACTTGTTGTGATTGTGCTTTGTCTGTTTATTTCTCTCTTTTGCGCATAATATTCATAATGACATTCGCTGTTTCTTCAACCGCTTTATTTGTCACATCAATGACTTCACAACCAATTTTTTTCACAATCCCATCAAAGTATTGCAATTCTTCTTTAATCCGATCAATGTTTGCGTAAATGGCGCGATCATCTAAGCCGAGCGATTTTAGCCGCTCACGACGAATTTCGTTTAACTTCTCTGGACTAATTTTTAGACCGAAACATTTTTCGGGCGGCACTTGAAACAATTCTTCAGGTGGATCGACTTCTGGAACAATCGGCACGTTAGCTACTTTAAAACGCTTATGAGCTAAATATTGCGATAGCGGTGTTTTCGACGTGCGCGATACCCCGATTAAAACGATATCGGCTCGCAAAATGCCCCGAGGGTCACGTCCATCATCATATTTTACTGCAAATTCAATTGCCTCAATTTTACGGAAGTAATCTTCATCTAACACGCGAATAGGTCCTGGTTCGCAACGAGGTGTCATTTGTAGCAATTTCGCCATTTGTTCAATGAGCGGTCCAATAATATCGTATACAGGAACTCCTTCACGTGCTGCTTCGGCTAGTAAAAATTGGCGCATTTCCGGTATGACTAATGTAAAAACGATAATACCTCGGTTCATTTTTGCTAACGCGACAACCTCTGATAGCGTTTCAACATCTTCTACGTACGGAACACGCCGAAATTGAACGAGCGCCCCTTGGAACTGACTCGCCGCTGCTTTGACAACGAGCTCGGCCGTCTCTCCTGCTGAATCGGATACGACGTATACGATTTGACTCATGGTTTTCCCCCTTTAAAGCACGTCTTCTTTCGCTAACGCGACAAGTACCTTCGTCATATTCGTTTTTGTAATACGCCCGATGACTTCATACCCTTTGTCCACTTTTTTGACGACTGGCATCGCATCAATTTGCTTTTCAATTAACTTTTGGGCGATGTCAATGAGTAAATCATCTTTTTCACAAAACGTAATATTTGGCATTCGCGTCATAATAATATTGACAGGAATAGACGTCAATTCTTGTTTTCCGATACTGGCGCGCAACAAATCTTTTCGGGATAGCACACCGACAAGCAACGACTGTTCATCCACAACAAACAACGTGCCGACATCTTCTAAAAACATCGTCACAATCGCATCATAGACGCTCATGTTTTCATGAATCACGACCGGAATAGACTGATAGTCGCTCACTTTAATTTTTCTAATTTTATCAGCAAGCAGTTGCGTTCCTGTTTTTCCTGTATAAAAATACCCAACACGAGGTCTCGCTTCTAAATACCCGGCCATCGTTAAAATCGCTAAATCCGGCCGTAACGTCGCACGTGTTAAATTGAGCTTCTCAGCAATATGTTCCCCTGTAATCGGTCCGTGATCTTTGACGATTTGTAAAATTTGTTCTTGACGTTTATTGAGTTCGATTGTCGCTCACCACCTTACAATAGGCTACACTATAAGACCATATTATAATTCATCTTTATATTTTGCAAACAAAAGTGGGAAGCGGACAACATTATATTTGTCCGCTTTCACCTTTTAACGTATGGAGCTGCTGTAAAAAACGTTTCGTCTTCAGCGAAAGGCCCGAATATTCATCGTAATAAGCTGAAATAATCGTTTGTAATTGTTTTTTCGTTTCCTGCTTGACAGCGATTTGACCAATGCGGGACAAATCTACGTAGTAAAAAAGGCGAAGTAATTTTAAAACCGACGGAGTCATCGGAATACAGTATGGATCGTGCTCAAAACAACGGTGACATAAAAATCCCCCTTGCGCAATCGAAAAAGCAAACGTGCCTTCTTTCTCTTCACAAACAGCGCAGCCGTCTAACTTTGGATACAATCCGAATGCCGGAAGCAGCTTCATTTCGTATATGTACATCAACACTTCCGCATCAAGTCCTTCGTTCATATACGTGAGCGTTTGTAAAAGAAGCTCAAATAAATATGGATTCGGACGTCTTTCTTCCACTGCTTTATCTGTCAATTCAACAACATACGAGGCGTATGCTGTTAAAAAAATGTCCTCTCGTATATGGCGCATCGTTGAAAGCAATTCTCCTTGATGTAAACTTCCAACACCGCGACTTTTTTGAATCAAATAAATACCGTATGTAAACATTTGCGTAACAGAAGAAAGGCGGCTGCTCGGCTTTTTCGCACCTCTTGCCATCGCAGCGACCTTTCCCCATTCGCGTGTAAATATCGTAACGATTTTATTTGTCTCTCCATAGTCAATCGTTCGAATGACAATCCCTTCACACTTTTCAAACATATAACATAACCTTCCAAAGTTACAGGACGTGATAATCTCGTTCAGTTAAATGATACGTTGAATCGCTCGCTTGCTCTTGCGTTTCGCGTTCTAGCTCCTTAAATAACAGATACGTGTCAATATTCCCTGTTTGACTAAATAGCTTCCAGGTAAAATCGAGCATCGAACCACACCTTTCTCTCGTTAGTTGACGGTGATTGAGCAGCTCACTTGTAGTTTGCCCGTTTGTCGCTGTCACGATGTCTTTTAAAATTTTACAGTATTAATATTCATCTTCGCGATAGCCAAGGTCTCGCAACTGTGCCATTTTATTTCGCCAGTCTTTTTGTACTTTCACCCATAGTTCTAAAAACACTTTTGAACCGAGTAGCGCTTCAATATCGACGCGCGCTCGCTGGCCGATCTCCTTTAACATTTGACCGCGCTTGCCGATAATAATTCCTTTTTGCGAATCGCGCTCAACGATAATGGTCGCTGCAACATATACAGTATCGCTATTTTCCCGACGTTCAATCGAGTCGATGACAACCGCAATGGAATGTGGTACTTCTTCGCGCGTTAAATGGAGCGCTTTTTCGCGAATAAACTCAGCAATAATAAACCGCTCAGGATGATCCGTCACTTGGTGCGCAGGATAATATTGCGGTCCTTCAGGCAAGTAGTTTTTAATTTGTTGCAACAATGTCTCTACATTGTTGCCTTGCAACGCTGAAATAGGAATGACTTCGGCAAACGAATGGAGTGAGCGATATTGCTCAATCAGCGGCAATAAATCGTCGGGATGTATTTCATCAATTTTATTGATGACTAAAAATATCGGTGTTTGCACTTGTTTTAAACGTTCGATAATAAATTCATCACCGCGACCGAGCCCTTCTACAGCATTCACCATGAATAAAATTAAATCGACTTCTTGCAACGCACTTTGCGCTACTTTGACCATGAAATCGCCAAGCTTATGTTTCGGTTTATGAATGCCTGGCGTATCAATGAAAATAATTTGCGCGTCATCTGTTGTATATACACCTTGAATTTTATTGCGCGTCGTTTGTGGCTTATCGCTCATAATAGCAATTTTTTGCCCGATGACGCGATTTAAAAATGTAGATTTCCCTACATTTGGTCGTCCGATAATTGCTACGAATCCTGATTTATATTCTTCTCGAATCATAAAAACCTCCATCGCATAAAATATGCTTGCTTTTTATTTTACCAAAATATGAACACGATTTCACTACTATTTATGAAAATGTAAAGAATTTTTAAAAAATACATACAAATAAGGTGAGAAAATGGTAATTCCAATAATAACAGAAATAATCGCAAAAACGAGCACTGCACCTGCCGCTAAATCTTTCGCTTCTTTCGCTAACGGTCGATACTCGTCCGTCACTAAATCGACCGTCCGTTCAATTGCACTGTTGACGATTTCTAAGCTAATGACTGCCCCGATCGTCAAAAGCAACACGAGCCATTCCGTTTTCGTAATACGAAACACCGTTGCAGCAACGATAACAGCAATCGTTGCTGCTAAATGAATGCGCATATTTCGCTCATAACAAACCGCCAGACGAATGCCGTGTAAAGCATATAACACGCTAGCGACAAATCGTTTCCAGCGCATAAGCAATCATCTCGTTAAGCCGAACTGTTGTAATAATTGCTCTTGTTTCGCAAACATCACTTTTTCTTCTTCTTCCGTTTCATGATCATAACCGAGCAAATGTAAAAAACCGTGCACCGCTAAAAAACCAAGTTCACGCATAAACGAATGACCGTATTGTTCTGCCTGTTCGCGCGCTTTTGGAACGGAAATGATAATATCTCCTAACACCGGCGGAAAATCTGCACCGACAATTTCGATTTCTTCTTCACCCATTTCTTCGAGCGCAAACGAAATGACATCTGTCGGTTGATCTTTTCCGCGATAATCGCGGTTGATTTCGCGAATTTTTTCATTATCAACAAACGTGACGCTCACTTCTGCTCCATCTCGTACGTGTTCTTCCTTTGCAGCATGTTGCAATAACTGTTCAATAAGATCGATTTGTTGTTCTGTTATTTCATTCGTCTCATCAATAAAGTCAATCATTAACATATACTCTTCCCTCTCTTTATTAAAGTGCAAAAAGGACCTACGTGAGCGCAGGTCGCATTTACATTCCGGCATCTTCATATGCAGCGATAATTTTGCCGACAAGCGGATGGCGTACAACATCAGCTTGCTCTAAAAAGACAAATGAAATTCCGCTTACATTCGTTAAAATGTCTTTTGCAATCGCAAGTCCCGAACGAACACCTTTTGGCAAATCCACTTGCGAAATATCACCGGTAATTACCATTTTCGAGCCAAAGCCAAGGCGCGTTAAAAACATCTTCATTTGCGAAGGCGTTGTATTTTGCGCCTCGTCTAAAATGACAAACGCATCATCTAACGTTCGCCCACGCATATATGCTAGCGGAGCAATTTCAATTGCACCGCGCTCAATTAATCGTTGGGTATGTTCATGACCAAGGACGTCATGAAGGGCATCGTAAAGCGGCCGTAAATACGGATCAACTTTTTCTTTTAAATCCCCCGGCAAAAAACCTAAGTTTTCTCCCGCTTCAACGGCCGGACGCGTTAAAATAATTCGCTTGACTTGTCCGTTTTTTAACGCTTGTACAGCCATAACGACAGCCAAATACGTTTTTCCCGTTCCTGCCGGTCCAATACCGAAAATTAAGTCGTGGCGCTGAATGGCAGAAACGTATTGACGCTGACCAAGCGTTTTGACGCGAATCGCTTTTCCTTTTGCATTTTTTCCAATTTCTTCATTGTACAACTCTACAAAATAAGAAATCGTACCATTCTTCGCCATTTGTAGCGCATAAAGCACATCTCGCTCGCTAATAACGATGCCTTTACGAATAACAAACAACAAATGACGAAGCAATTCATCAACAAGCTCAATATGTTGTTTGCTTCCTGAAACGCTGACTGCCTCTCCGCGCGTCACAATGGAAACACCGAGTTCTTGTTCAATGCGCTTTAAATGAATATCGTGCGCACCAAATAAGGCAAGCGCTTCATCTGCATTTTGTACGTTAGGGTAAATCGTGACAAACTGTTCCGACATTCCTCAATCTCCTTGAATAATTGGTTGTGGTGTCGCAATGTTTTCAATGACTTGGTAATGCATTTCTACTTTTACTTTACCATTCTCCTTCGTCTCATGCAAAACTTTTTCACCTTGGATGATCGCATCCGCAGGCAATTGTCGCTTTAACTGTTCACGAGCAATTTGTTTTGCGGCTGTTTTTGCCTGTTCATATGAATATTCACGAACAGCAACTTCTTTTTCACGCCACACTACTTTTTCATAGCGAATCGGTAACGTCCACGTCAAGAAACGAAACGTTTTTTCGTCTACTTGTTTTTCAAATTGTGAAAACGGTTCTTTATGATTCCAAAAAACCGGAACTTTCCACGACCAAAAACGAACGTAATGTGTTTCCCGTTTTTTCCCTGTCAACATATAAAACGTTGTTTTTAACGGAACGGCAACTGTAGACTTGTACCACGTCTCGCCTAAAATTTGACCGCGCGCTGGCACGATCTCCGTTTGTCCTTCTTTTCCAATAAAACCAGAAACAAGCAACTGTCCTGGGACAACATGATCATTCACTTCTACAACTGCTTGACCTTGTTCGACAAACATATACGTAATGATCGCTTTTTTCTTTGCAACAAGATGTTGTGGCGCATTCGCTTTCGTTTGTGTCGGCTTCTTTTTTTCAACGACTTGGCAATATAACGTTGTCCCGCGCCATTCAACACCAATCCACGTAATCGTATCCATATTGTTCATTAACGTTCGCTGAATCGCTTCAGGGGTAGGGATGACAAACTGTAGGGCGCCACGTTCAACCCCTATTTTTTTTAATTGTTGTCTCACGGTATGTTCCACTTCTGGATTCGCCCCAGTTACTTCAATACGCCAAATCATATTAGATAATAAAAAAACGACGCACATAAAGGCAACTAATCCGACAACGATGCCGCTATTTTTCCATGACGTTTTCAACCAAAACGGTGCCCCTCGCCGTTCGAGAACATATAGCTTACATCCACTTTTTCGCATCGCTACTCGCACATGATGAATATCGCGAAGAAACATGTAACACGTGAGCGAGTTTTCATCCTCTCGCCTCACGTTCCATACGTATATTCCACGTCGTGTAAATTCATTTAATAACCGCTCTAATCCTTTTCCAACAATACGTATACGCAAATTTCCGGCCACGCGATACATCCATTCGTTTTTCACACTCGCCCCCCCTTATTCTTCCAAATACAACACTTGGCTAATCTTTCCCTCGAGCAAAATTTCTTCTGGCAAAATCGTTTTAATACTAAACGATTCCCCTTTGACAAGTAGCTGCCCGTTTTTTAACAACAAACGCAATTCGCGGTCTGTAAACAAAAGTAAACCACGATGGTTTTCTATGTAGATATGAATATGCCCAATCATTGTAATACGGGGGAGGTCAGCGACAACATCTGCGGGTAATTCCATTTGATTTGTTAACCATTGTCGCATGTTGTTTTTCCATTTTCCGATCATAAACAAAACCCCCTTTCATCTCATATGTATGAGCGAAATGGGGGTTATATCACTTATTTTCTACTGTACGGACGCTTTGCTCGCGGTGGACCAAACACTTCTGAAAAAATGACACCTTGTACGAGCGGATGCGTCGGTAATTGTTTTACTTTTGCTTGTTGCTCGATCATTTGCTGTGGCACAATAATTTCTCGCTCTTTCTTCACTTCACGTCTCGTTTCTGGCTCTATTTCTTTCACAACGACGGTCGGTTGTTGTTCTTGCTGTTGTTTTTGTTCAATCGTTTCCTCTACTGTTTTCATTCGTTTTCCAATCCATGAAACAAATGTAACTAAAACAAAGACGACAAATAAGTTGTTAAGGAGCCAATCGATTAGCACCATCATTTATTCCTCACTTTTTCTCATCATCTGGTTGTTGCGTGAGTTTCCCAATCGAATCGCGCATATTCGTATCCGCCATAATGTTTTTTAAGTTCATGTAATCCATCACACCGAGCTTGCCAGAACGAAGGGCTTCCGCCATCGCAAGTGGCACTTGTGCCTCTGCTTCAATAACTTTTGCCTGCATTTCTTGCACGCGTGCTTTCATTTCTTGTTCAAGCGCAACGGCCATTGCACGACGTTCTTCTGCTTTCGCTTGCGCAATTTTCTTATCTGCCTCTGCTTGATCTGTTTGCAATTCTGCACCGATATTTTTTCCGATATCAATGTCCGCAATATCAATCGATAAAATTTCAAACGCTGTTCCTGAGTCTAATCCTTTAGCCAATACCGTTTGAGAAATCATATCTGGGTTTTCAAGCACTTTTTTATGATCGTCTTGAGAGCCGATTGTTGATACAATACCTTCACCTACACGTGCGATAATCGTCTCTTCCCCTGCTCCACCCACTAATCGATCAATATTTGCTCGTACAGTAATACGCGCTTTCGCCTTCACTTCAATACCATCCATTGCGACACCCGAAATAAATGGCGTTTCAATGACTTTTGGATTCACGCTCATTTGGACAGCTTCTAGTACATTTCGTCCTGCTAAATCAATGGCAGCACAACGTTCAAACGTTAAATTAATATTGGCGCGTTGTGCAGCAATTAAAGCATTAACGACGCGGTCGACATTTCCTCCTGCTAAATAATGGCTTTCCAACTGATTAATCGTTACATCTAATCCTGCTTTTTTCGCCTTGATTAACGGATTAATAACGCGCGATGGAATGACGCGACGTAATCGCATACCAATAAGCGTAAAAATGCTAATTGGAACGCCGGAAGCAATAGCTGAAATCCAAAGCATAACTGGAACGAACGAGAAAAACACAGCTAACAACACAAGCCCTAAAGCAAGTGCAATAATGAACAAAAATTGATCTGGTGTCATATGATCTCCTCCTCTTTTTTCCATTCACGAACAACAATTTTTAACCCATCGACATAAACGACTTCAATCGGGCGATTTCGCTCTATATATTCTCCTTCTGTGACGACATCTACACGTTCTTCATCAATGAGTGCTGTTCCCGCTGGTCGCAAGACAGTAAGCGACACTCCACGCTTTCCAATTAAATCAACACGCGCTTCGTGAGAAACATACCCTTTTTCATTTCGCTGTTCATCAGTAAGCACGATTTTCTCGAAAAGCATCATCTTCTTTTTACTGACTCGACTTAACCACAATCCCATCATGAGCGCACTAACGACAGCTACGGCTAAAGAAACAGTGATAAAAGGGGAATGTTTGGCGGCTAAAAATAAACTCCAAACAAGCGTCCCGAGCCCAAGCAAGCCAATTACCCCACCCGGAACAAACAACTCAATGACTAACAAAATAAGACCAATAGCAAATAACATGATCGCTCCAAAAGTTGTTAAACCAGCCGCTAAATGCGCTGAGAAAAAAAGCAAAAAGCAAACGAGGCTTCCCGTTCCCTTCCATCCCCAACGCGCATCGTATAGCTGCCAAACAAACAGCACGCTGCCAACGATGAGTAAGAGAGCAGCAAGAAACGGATGCGTAAAAGCAATAATGAAATCGCCCATCGTTTTTCCTCCCTTCACCTTTTATATGTACGTATGAAAAGAAAAAAAGTTTCAAAAACAGAAAAACACCTTACGATGTCGTAAGGTGTTTTAACTCAAATGTTGTTGAACAAGTTTGTTTACGAGCGAGCCGTCTGCTTTTCCTTTCACTTTCGGCATGATCGCTCCCATCACTTTACCCATATCCGCTTTTGAGGAAGCGCCTACCTCGGCAATCGTTTCTTTTACGATTTGCACAAGCTCTTCTTCGCTCAACTGCTTCGGCATGTAAAGTTCAAGAACCGTAATCTCTTCCTTGACTTTATCAACAAGGTCTGTGCGACCAGCTTTTTCAAATTCTTGGAGGGAGTCTTTACGCTGTTTTAATTCGCGAGAAAGTACGGTTAATTCTTCATCCTCGGTCAACGTTTTGCCAAGTTTAATCGCTTCATTTTGTAAAGCGGATTTCACCATGCGAATGACCGATAATTTGTCCTTCTCTTTGTTTTTCATCGCTTGCTTCATATCATTGTTCAAACGTTCGAGAAGACTCATAAATACACCCTCTTTTAATATTTGCGCTTTCTAGCCGCTTCAGACTTTTTCTTGCGTCTTACGCTTGGCTTTTCATAGAATTCGCGCTTTCTTGCTTCTTGTAACGTACCTGTTTTGGAAACCGCACGTTTGAAGCGACGAAGAGCATCTTCAAGCGACTCGTTTTTACGAACGATCGTTTTCGACATCCTACTTCCCTCCCTCCGAACAAAACCGCTAATCCTTGGCACATGTTAGAACATGTACTTTCAAAGTATAATATAACCAAGTTCATAAGTCAACTTCTTTTTATGAGCTTAACCGAATGGCTTCATGGGCATCATCGATGACGCGAACAAATTCCCCTTCGTTATATGGGTAGCCTGCTTTTGTCATTTTCACTTTCACAAGCTTACCTACCATGTCTTCTGTTGCTGGGAATTTCACTTTTAAATAGTTATCCGTATAGCCGACATATAAGCCGCTCGTTGGATCTTCTTTATAAAGCTCTTCTGGAATGACTTCAAGCACTTGTCCTTCAAACTTTGATGCATACTCTTTCGCTAATTGATCGGAAAGCGCAATTAAGCGATGAACGCGCTCATTTTTTATTTCTTCGTCAACTTGATCTGGCATTCTTGCTGCTGGTGTGCCTGTCCGCTTCGAGTATGGAAAGACGTGCAGTTCGGAGAAGCGTTGCTCGCGAATAAATTCGTATGTCTCCATAAATTCTTCTTCCGTCTCACCCGGGAAGCCGACGATCACATCCGATGTAACAGCTAAGTCTGGAAATACTTCGCGTAAACGTGCCAGTCTCTCCGCAAAAAATTCCGTCGTATATTTGCGACGCATTCGCTTTAACACCGTATTTGAACCAGATTGCAACGGAATGTGTAAATGACGAACAATTTTATCAGACTGTTTTAATACGGCGATGACGTCATCTGTAATTTGGCTCGCTTCAATCGATGAAATACGTAATCGTTTCAATCCTTTCACTTGCTCATCGATATCGCGCAACAACATGGCGAAATTGTAATCTTTCATATCTTCTCCATATCCGCCTGTATGAATGCCCGTTAACACAATTTCCTTATAGCCTGCATCAACGAGTTGTTGCGCCTGACGAATGACTTCTTTCGGATCGCGTGATCGCATTAAGCCACGCGCCCATGGAATAATACAAAACGTACAAAAGTTATTGCATCCTTCTTGAATTTTCAGCGATGCACGTGTTCGATCCGTAAACGCAGGCACATCAAGCTCTTCATATACGCGTGTTTTCATAATATTGCGCACACCGTTAATCGGCTGGCGTTGTTGTTTAAACTGTTCAATGTACTCTAAAATTTTACCGCGATCTTGTGTACCGATGACAATATCAACGCCTGGAATTGCCATAACTTCCGCAGGAGACGTTTGGGCATAACAGCCTGTTACACAGACGACCGCATCAGGATTACGGCGCACCGCACGACGAATGACTTGGCGACTTTTTTTATCCCCTGTATTCGTTACTGTACACGTATTAATAACGTATACATCGGCGTGGCTTTCAAAATCTTTTCGCTCATATCCTGCTTGTTTAAACAACTGCCAAATCGCTTCTGTTTCGTAATGATTCACTTTGCATCCTAACGTATGAAATGCAACCGTTGGCATGTATATCACCTCACTTAAGTTCCCATTCATAAGATACTGCTGATAATGCGTATAACGGCGCCGTCTCTGCCCGTAAAATACGCGGTCCAAGACTACACGCGACAAACCCATGGTCTTTTAATAGCGCAACTTCTTGCTCGGATAGTCCGCCCTCTGGTCCAAAAACGATGAGGAGAGAGTTCCCGTCGTTCATCGTCTGAAGAAGACGAGCAAACGAACGATGGTTTCCTTCTTTCGCCTCTTCTTCATATGCAATACATTTATAATCGACATCGTGCGCCCATGAGATGAGTTCATGAACTGTCATCGGAGCATAAACAGATGGCATATAGGCTCTATGCGATTGTTCCGCTGCTTCTTTCACAATTTTTTGCCAACGCTCCACTTTTTTATCGCCCTTTTTCTCGTCCCATTTCACGATCGAACGAGAAGTTATGAGTGGAAGAAATCCTTTCGCCCCGAGCTCTGTCCCTTTCTGTAAGACGAGTTCGTATTTATCTCCTTTTAACAATCCACTTGCGACATATACGTGTACAGGAAGTTCAACGTTTGCCTCTATCCATTGTATAATACGGCATCGCACAAAATCATTGGAAATTTGTTCGATCTCACAAAGCATCGTTTCACTACGTTCATTACAACAAAGAAGGCGATCACCTTCATTCATGCGCATCACCCGTCCGATATGATGGACGTCATCGCCATAAATCATAACGTGATCGCCAACGATTTGCTCGTTACGTACAAAATATCGTTGCAACACGAACACCCTTTTTATTGTTTTTTTGCAATAAACGCAACCCAGTCTTCCATCGTTAACGTTTCTTCAATTGTAAAACCAGCGCGAAGAAGCCCTTCCTTCACTTCTTGTTTTTTCGTTTGAATAATACCTGATGTAATAAATACGCCACCTGAGCGCAACAAACGATACGCATCATCGACAAAACGAAGGATAATTTCAGCTAAAATGTTGGCGACGATGACATCTGCTTGTTCATCGATTCGATCAAGTAAATTGTTTTGCGAAACGGTGACGACATCATGTACTTTATTTAACTTCACGTTTAATTTGGCACTTTCTACCGCAACCGGATCTAAATCGAGCGCATGGACACGTTTGGCACCTAGCATCGCAGCAGCAATGCTTAAAATGCCTGATCCCGTACCGACATCAACGACTGTATCTCCTTCTTTAACCGTTTTTTCAAGCGCTTGAATACACATGACTGTTGTTGGATGCGTCCCTGTGCCAAACGCCATGCCCGGATCTAGCTCAATAATTAATTCATCGCTTGAAACCGGTTCATACGTTTCCCATGTCGGAACGATCGTGAAGCGTTCAGAAATTTTCACCGGATTGTAATATTTTTTCCATGCCGTCGCCCATTCTTCTTCATTCACTTCACTGATCGTAATTTTATTTCGCCCGATATCAATGTTATATAACATTAAGTTGTTAATTGCTTGTTTAATTTCTTCGACAGTTTCACCTAAAAAACTATTCACTGGTAAATATGCTTTAATAATGACGCCTTCTTCGGGGTAATCGTCAGGATTGAGTTGGTAGATTTCCCCGTAAGTCGTTTCACGCTCTTTCGTTAGTTCAAATGGATCTTCAATGACAACGCCACCTGCACCTGCTTCATGTAAAATATTCGAAATCGCCTCAACCGCTTCGTGTGTTGTATGAATGCTTATTTCTGACCATTTCATGATCTACCAACTCCTCCTTCACGTTACTCCCCTTTAAATGCCCGCTTCACTTTTGCAAAAAAGCTGTCTTCTTGGCCATTCCCTTGACTGAGTTGTTCAAATTCACGCAATAATTGTTTTTGACGTTCCGTTAATTTCGTTGGCGTGACGACACGCACGCGAATATGTTGATCTCCTTTTCCGTACCCATGCACATTCGGCACTCCTTTTCCTTTTAAACGGAATTTTGTACCTGTTTGCGTACCAGCTGGAATTTTCAACTTTACTTTTCCATACAACGTCGGCACTTCGATATCTGCACCGAGCGCCGCTTGCGTAAATGTAATTGGCATTTCACAATAAATGTCATCGCCATCGCGTTCGAAAAATTCATGCGGTTCAACGTGGAAAACGATATATAAGTCCCCAGGTGGTCCTCCGTTTATTCCTGGTTCACCTTGACCTGCTAAACGCAATTGCTGGCCATCGTCGACACCAGCAGGAATTTTCACATGAATTTTTTTCCGTTTTTTCACACGACCTGTTCCATGACATGTTGTACATTTTTCTTTAATCCATTGCCCTGTTCCGCCGCAATGATGACAAACACGTCGATTGACGATGCGCCCAAATGGCGTTGCTTGTTCAATCGTTAATTGCCCTGTACCGTGACAATGTGCGCACGTTTCTTTTTTCGTTCCCGGCTTCGCACCAGAACCTTGGCATGTATCGCACGTTTCTTCACGTGGAATTTCAATATTTGTTTCTTTTCCGAATACCGCTTCTTCAAACGTCAAGCGCATCGTATATTGCAAGTCTGCCCCTGCACGTGGGGCGTTCGGATCACGTCGGCGCCCACCGCCAAAAAAGCTACTGAAAATATCTTCGAAGCCACCAAACCCACCAAAATCAAAATCAGCACCGCCAAATCCACCAAACTGCTGGTTCGGATCTGTATGACCAAACTGATCGTAGTGAGCACGCTTTTGATCGTCACTTAACACTTCGTATGCTTCTTTAATTTCTTTAAACTTTTCTGCTGCATCGGGTGCTTTATTAATATCTGGATGATACTGTTTTGATAACTTCCGATATGCTTTTTTAATTTCTTCCTTTGTTGCGTTTTTACTTACACCGAGCACTTCATAATAGTCTCGTTTACTCATGATCACCCACTCCCGACTCGTTCACATGAACGTAATTTTATCATTGTCTCATCTTATTACGCAATATATTTGATATTTCCATAGCAAAAAAGTCAAAGCCAAGGCAGGCCTGACTTTGACTTTTTGTTTGTTTACTTATCTTCTTTCACTTCTTCAAATTCGGCATCCACGACGTTATCGTCTTTTTTGCCTTCGCTTTGTTGAGCTTGCGCTTGCTTAGCTGCTTGCTCATATAACTTAATTGAAAGCTGTTGTACAACTTCTTGAAGCGCATTTTTCTTCGCACGAATGTCCTCGATATCTTTTCCTTCAAGCGCTGCTTTCAACGCATCTTTTGCTTCTTGCGCTTTTTTCACATCGGCTTCGTCTACTTTTCCTTCTAATTCTTTTAATGTTTTTTCTGTTGTAAACATGAGATGATCTGCTTCGTTGCGAAGTTCAACTTCTTCTTTTCGCTTCCGGTCTGCTTCTGCATTTTCTTCCGCTTCTTTAATCATGCGTTGAATTTCTTCTTCAGAAAGACCAGACGAAGATTTAATTGTAATTGATTGTTCTTTATTTGTACCTAAGTCTTTCGCACGTACGTGCACAATACCGTTCGCGTCAATATCGAACGTCACTTCAATTTGCGGCACACCGCGCGGAGCTGGTGGAATGTCCGTTAATTGGAAGCGACCGAGCGTTTTGTTGTCGGCAGCCATTGGGCGTTCCCCTTGTAAAACGTGAATGTCCACCGCTGTTTGATTGTCCGCTGCCGTTGTAAAAATTTGCGATTTGCTTGTCGGAATCGTCGTATTGCGCTCAATTAATTTTGTAAAGACGCCACCCATCGTTTCGATACCGAGCGAAAGAGGTGTTACGTCTAATAATACGACGTCTTTCACGTCACCAGCAATAACTCCACCTTGGATCGCAGCACCAATTGCAACGACTTCATCTGGGTTTACTCCTTTATGCGGCTCTTTTCCGATTTCTTTTTTAATCGCTTCTTGAACGGCAGGGATGCGCGTTGAACCACCGACAAGAATGACTTTGTCGATATCCGCAGGAGTTAATCCCGCGTCTTTTAACGCTTGGCGAACAGGTTCCATCGTACGTTCAACTAAGTGAGCAGACAATTCTTCAAATTTTGCGCGCGTTAACGTCATTTCTAGGTGAAGCGGACCGTTTTCGTTCGCGCTAATAAACGGCAACGAAATTTGCGTTTGCATGACGCCAGAAAGTTCTTTTTTCGCTTTTTCTGCTGCATCTTTTAAACGTTGTAATGCCATTTTGTCTTTCGATAAATCGATGCCATGTTCTTTTTTGAACTCTTCTACTAAATAATCAATAATGACTTGGTCAAAGTCGTCACCGCCAAGGTGGTTGTCACCTGCCGTTGCTTTTACTTCAAATACGCCATCGCCTAATTCAAGAATCGATACGTCAAACGTACCGCCACCAAGGTCGTAGACGAGAATCGTTTGATCTTCATCCATTTTATCTAATCCGTATGCTAATGCTGCCGCTGTCGGCTCGTTAATGATACGCTCGACTTCTAAGCCAGCGATGCGACCCGCATCTTTTGTCGCTTGACGTTGCGCATCGTTAAAGTAAGCTGGAACGGTAATGACCGCACGTGTCACAGGTTCACCTAAATATGCTTCTGCATATGATTTTAAGTATTGTAAAATCATCGCAGAAATTTGTTGAGGTGTATATTCTTTTCCCTCGATTTGTACTTTATAGTCTGTACCCATATGGCGTTTAATTGAAATGATTGTGTTTGGGTTTGTGATCGCTTGACGTTTTGCGACTTCACCAACTAAACGCTCACCATTTTTAAACGCAACGACAGATGGTGTCGTGCGACCTCCTTCTGGGTTTGGAATAACTTTTGGCTCACCGCCTTCTAATACCGCAACGCAAGAGTTTGTTGTACCTAAGTCAATACCGATAATTTTGCTCATACATAATCCCTCCTTATTGATTTACTTTGACCATTGCCGGACGAATGACACGATCTTTTAGTTTATAGCCTTTTTGAAACTCTTCAACAACTGTATTTGGTTCATAGTTTTGATCGTCGACTTGCATGACTGCTTGATGCACATGCGGATCGAACGGTTTTCCAACCGATTCAATCACTTCGACACCTTCTTTTTTCAGCGCTTCAATTAACGCGCGGTAAACCATTTCCATTCCTTGTAAGAGCGATTTTGCTTTCTCATCTTCTACTTGCACTTGTAATGCGCGTTCAAAGTTATCTAAAATCGGCAACAAGTCAGCAACTAAGCTTTGCGCACGATATTTTTCAGCAGCTTCCATATCTAAACGTACACGGCGACGATAATTATCAAAATCAGCATGTAAACGAAGGAAACGATTTTCTGTTTCTGCTAACTTTGCTTCGAGTTGCGCAATTTTTTCATAAGCAAGTGCTAACTCGTCTTTTTCTTCTTTTGTTTCTCCACTTTGCATTTGCTCATCTTGTTGTTGCTCAGTTTGTATGTCTTCGTGTTGTTCAGCCGTTTCATCATATGTACGCTGTTCTTTCTCCATCTTCTCACCTCCCTCAAACACTTGAAAAGCGGATGGGGAAATTCCCCATCCATAATATTGACATCGCTAATCTTTTTGATACCACATCGTTAATACGTTCGATAAGTCAGTCGCAACAAGATTCAACAACGAAATGACGCGCGAATATTCCATACGAGTTGGACCAAGGACGGCAATTGTGCCTAGTTTCTCTCCACCGACAGAATATGTCGCTGTAATTAAACTGCAGTTTTCCATTCCTTCCACGTCGTTTTCAGTGCCAATTTTCACTTGGACGCCTTGTTGCTTATGTTTTCTTAACAAACGATAAAACTCTTTTTCTTGTTCAATGACATTAAATAAAGCACGAAGTTTATCGATGTCGTTAAATTCCGGTTGACGAAGCATGTTCATTTTTCCACTTAAAAACATTTGTGCAGGCGCGTTTAAATCTAACGGAGTAGAAATCATCCGCAACATGTGGTCGTAGCTTTGGATATGTTCACGCAAAACATGCGCAACTTCCGTTTGAATTTTATCTGTCAAATCTTCTAAAGGCACACCCGTCAACCGATCGTTTAAAATGTTTACCATTTTTTCAACATCAGATGTCGGAATAGACGGTGGAAGTGTAACGACATGCTTTTCCACATATCCTGTATCCGTCACAATGATCGCAACAGCTGTTTCTGCATTCAGCGGGATGATTTGAATCGTTTTTAATTTATGCTCTTTCACTGAAGGACCGAGCACAACCGTTGTATAGTTTGTTAAATCGGATAAAATTTGCGCCGATTTTTGAATGAGCTTCTCTAATTCGTATATTTGTTCATTAAAAATCGATCGAATCGTTTGGACATCTTTTTGTGTTAATCGAAAAGGTGGCAACAAATGATCAACGTAATACCGATATCCTTTTTGAGACGGAACGCGACCAGAGGAAATATGTGTTTTTTCAATAAAACCAAGTTCTTCTAAATCCGCCATCTCGTTACGAATGGTCGCCGAACTGAACGTAATTTGTTCTTTTTTCGACAACGTCCGCGAACCAACCGGTTGCCCTGAACGAATAAAATCATCGACAATAATTTTTAAAATTAACAATTGGCGATCTGTTAGCAACGCTTATCACCTCTGTTAGCACTCTAATAAAGCGAGTGCTAAATCTACTATTAAGGTATCAAATTGCACTTTTCATGTCAAGATGAAACGCCAAGAAACGACTGAAATACTTCATTTCCTAGCAATTTGCCGCGATGTGTAAGAAAAATAGCTTCATCTGTTTCTTCGAGTAATCCGTTTTGTTTTTGCAACGCAATCGCTTCATTAAAGACAGCATGTACCGTTTTTCCATAACGTTGAAAAAATTCATCTTTATTTATTCCCTCGATTTTTCGCAAACCGAGAAACATATGCTCTTCCATTTCCTCCTCTTTTGACACAACATGTGTATCTACATAAGGGAGTTGGCCTTGTTGAATGAGTTGGATATATTTTTTAATCGGTCCCGCGTTTACATATCTTACGCCGTTCATATAACTGTGCGCTCCTGCACCAAATCCGTAGTAATACTCATTATTCCAATATGTCATATTATGACGGCTATAAAACCCGTTTCGTGCATAATTGCTTAGTTCGTACTGTTTATACCCACGTTGTTCCATTTGTTCCATAATAATTTCGTACATATATGCTTCTTCTTCTTGACTCGGTAACGACAACGTACTTTTTTTCATTAAGTTGTAAAATACCGTTTTCGGTTCAATAATTAACGAGTAAGCAGAAACGTGCTGAATCGGCAATGAAAACGTCATGTGCAACGTCTCTTTTAGTTGAGCGATCGTTTGTGTTGGCAATCCGTACATTAAATCGATATTTATATTATAAAAACCGAGCTCGTGCGCTCGTTCGATTGTTTCGATCGCTGTTTCTTTCGTATGCGTACGTCCAATGCGTGTTAACAGCTCATCGTCAAACGTCTGCACCCCAAAGCTAAGGCGATTCACGCCCCATTGCTTGAGCACATGCAACTGTTCGTCACTTACGCCATCTGGGTTCGCTTCAACGGTAAACTCGACATTTGAAGCAAGTGGAACTATACGATGAATCGCGCGCAATAATCGCTCGAGTTGTTTGGCGTTAAGCGACGTCGGCGTTCCTCCACCGATAAATACCGTTTGTAATCGTGGCGTTGGAAAGCGTTCAAACGTCCGCTCCATTTCGATGATTAACGCATCAATATAAGCATCAACCGGTTGTTGATGTAAAAATACTTTATTGAAATCACAATAATGACAAATGTGCGTACAAAACGGGATATGAATATATGCTGCTTGAATCACTTGTTTCACCCTTTTCTATATAAAAAACCGCAGAATCGTTCTGCGGTTTATTTTTGATCATCCATTTTTAATACAGCCATAAACGCTTCTTGTGGCACTTCAACAGAGCCGACTTGCTTCATGCGCTTTTTCCCTTCTTTTTGCTTTTCAAGCAACTTGCGCTTACGAGAAATGTCACCACCGTAACATTTCGCTAATACGTTTTTGCGCAATGCTTTAATCGTTGAACGGGCAATAATTTTATTACCAATGGCTGCTTGAACAGGCACTTCAAACTGTTGACGCGGAATTAAATCTTTTAATTTTTCAACGATCACTTTTCCACGGTCGTATGCTGAATCGCGATGGACAATAAACGATAAAGCGTCAACTTTTTCACCGTTTAATAAAATGTCCATTTTGACGAGCTTAGACGGCTTATAGCCGATCAACTCATAGTCAAACGATGCGTATCCTTTCGTGCTCGACTTTAAAATGTCAAAGAAATCGTACACAATTTCAGCAAGTGGCAATTCATACGTCAATGTGACGCGCCGCTCGTCTAAATATTGCATATCTCCGAAAATGCCACGTTTCTTTTGACATAATTCCATGACAGGGCCGACGTAATCGTTTGGCACCATAATTGTCGCACGCACGTACGGCTCTTCCACACGTTCAATTTTTTGCGGATCTGGCATGTTTGACGGGTTATCGACAGCTAACTCTGTTCCGTCTGTTAAATATACTTTATATACAACGCTTGGCGCTGTTGCAATAATGTCAATGTTAAATTCGCGCTCTAATCGTTCTTGAATAATTTCCATATGCAAAAGTCCTAAAAAGCCACAGCGGAAGCCGAAACCGAGCGCTTGTGACGTTTCCGGCTCAAACTGCAACGCTGCATCGTTTAATTGTAATTTTTCTAACGCCTCACGCAAATCGTTGTAGCGCGCTGTATCGATCGGATATAATCCGCAAAACACCATCGGATTTAATCGGCGATACCCTGGAAGCGGTTCGCTCGCTGGATTGTCCGCATGCGTAATCGTATCCCCGACACGCGTATCGCTGACGTTTTTAATCGAAGCCGTTAAATAACCAACATCACCGACCGTTAATTCATCTACAACTTTCGCTTTCGGTGTAAATACGCCGACCTCAACAACTTCAAATTCTTTTCCTGTCGCCATCATTTTAATTTTTTGACCCGCTTTGACCGTTCCTTCGACGACGCGAATATATGCGACAACCCCACGATACGGATCGTACAACGAGTCAAAAATGAGCGCTTTTAGCGGAGCATCTGGGTCGCCAGATGGAGCAGGAATTTTTTGAACGATTTGCTCTAAAATTTCTTCGATCCCAATGCCAACTTTCGCTGATGCCAACACCGCTTCGGATGCATCAAGACCGATCACATCTTCAATTTCTTGACGAACACGTTCAGGGTCTGCACTTGGTAAGTCAATTTTATTGATAACGGGCAAAATTTCTAAATTGTTATCAATCGCTAAATATACGTTCGCAAGCGTTTGTGCTTCAATACCTTGCGCCGCATCAACGACTAAAATCGCACCTTCACACGCCGCTAAACTGCGTGACACCTCATACGTAAAATCGACGTGCCCCGGCGTGTCGATTAAATGTAAAATGTAATCTTCGCCGTCTTTTGCTTTGTAATGAAGCTGGACAGCGTTTAATTTAATCGTAATACCGCGCTCACGCTCTAGCTCCATCGAGTCAAGCGCTTGATCTTTCATTTCGCGCTCAGATAGCGCACCCGTCTTTTCAAGAATGCGGTCTGCAAGCGTAGATTTTCCGTGGTCGATATGTGCAATAATCGAAAAGTTACGAATGCGATCCCTTCTTTTTAATCTTTCTTCACGATTCATCTATATTCCACTCCTATAAATTCCGAAATACGCTAGCTTTGATTATAACAACAACGTTTGCAATATTCAACGCAAAAAAAGAAAAGGCGGATCGTTATCCTGCCTTTTGCATAAATGAAAGCATATGTTCAACGAGCGAATGAACGAGCGTGGCTAGCTTTTGACCTGCCTTTGAAAACATGTTAAACGCCTCAATTTGTTGCAGTTTTTCTTTTTTCTCTTCGATGGATTGTCCAAGGACGATCGTTTCATCTTTTGATACGTGTACAACCCGCTCAAGCGATGGATCGTTATACCCTTTCATCTTTCGCATTCCTTCGTTTGCTTGTTGCATGCCGAGCAATACCCCGACTAAAAAAATGACGGCGATGAGTAAACTTTGAATTGTAAATTTCACCATCTTACTCACCTACTTTTTTTCTGCTGGTTGTGTCGCATTCACTTTTTCCGCTTGCCAATAATATTCACTAAACACGTCAGCAACAGCTGACACCGTTCGATACAATTCTTGAAACGTGTTATCCACACCACCAAATTCAATTAAAATGGCGTTTTCTGATAAATCTTGATTAAACTTTCCATTTGTGCCGACCCCTTTTTTCTCGAACGTTCCACGGCTTAACCCTGGATATTTTTTTTCAAGCAACTCATGCAATTTCGTTACGAGCTGTAAATTTTTCTCATATTTCGCGTTTTCCCCGCCGATAATGAACGACACTCGTGCATAATCAACTCCATTAATCGTCACTGTCGTATCATTACGGCGACGAGAATCACGGTGAATATCAATTAAATATTGCACGTCACGATTGTTCGCCATCGCTTCAACGACCGTTTTACGCGACATATCATACGCTTGATAATATTCCATATTGCTTTTTAATAATTTGCTTATAAAGTCGGTCGTGTCTACAACCGCACCAATGCCACGCTTTTCTAACTCTTCTCCTAATTTTTTGCCAACTTTCGTCACATTCACAGTCGGATGATGGGCAAAGTTTGGATTCGTAACTCCTTTTAACGCTGGCAAATACGATTCTTGTGTATGTGTATGATAAATGTAGACTACTTTTTTTCCTCCTGTCGTTTGTGACGGCGCAGGAGCAGGTGGCGTTTCTTCCTCTTGAAGCTGTTCTTGGGCAGCTTCGCGCTCAGCAAGCAGCACTTCTAAAGGAGGGGGCGATTCGTATGGGATGTTTGTAAAGTCCGTTCCTTCTCCAGCTAAAATAATTTCACTATCATACAACGAAAAACCCGGAAGTTCCCGTCCAAGCAAACTGCGAGGATCATTCAAGTTGACACTTGTCGTCATTTGAAAAAAATATTGAGAATACGGCCATTGTTGTTTATCTTTCGGCAACATGTGACGAAAGTACACATTTTCAAAAGAGAGCAAGTGTACAAGCGATTCCGTTGAAAACCGATTTGTCACTTCATGAACAGAAGAAGAAGAAAGGCGATATGTCGATGTCGCTGTCATCGTAGCGACAACTGTCAACGTCCCCATAAATGTAAACAAAATAAATACAAGCCACTTTTTTATACTTGCCCCGTGAACGGTCACCATCATTTTCATCACTTCACCCTTTCAAAGCTTGTCTACTCTATCAATATGACAACGCTTTGAAAGATAGAACGAAAAACTAATGCGTATATGCCCCAACGTTTTCTTGATCAATCCGATGATGCAAAGCAGCGTTCAACCCGCTCGCCAATATGTTCGCCATTTCTTCGATAAAGACATCCACTTCTTTTGGTGTAACCATTAAATTATGACCGATCGGAGCAAGCACTTCATAAATTAATTGCCGCTTTTCTTCTTCATCTAGCATACCGACCATGCCTAAAAAAGCAGAACGATCGGACTCATTTGGCAAATCTCCTTCCGTTAACTTTTTTTTCTTCCCGAATACAAGATTAGCTGGGGCCAACGCGCGCGCTGCGCGATTGCCTTCTTTCATCTCGCGACCGAGATGTTTTAATAACAAATCAATCGTATCGCTTGCAATCGATACGGCATCAACAACAGTTGGTACACCGATAGCAATAACAGGAATACCTAACGTTTGTTTACTTAGCTCTTTTCGTTTATTTCCTACTCCTGATCCTGGGTGAATACCTGTATCTGAAATTTGAATCGTGGCGTTTACTCGTTCAATTGAACGGGCAGCTAATGCATCAATAGCAACGATAAAATCCGGTTTAATTTTTTCTACGATACCTGCAATAACATCGCTCGTTTCGATTCCGGTCATTCCCATCACTCCTGGGGCAAGGGCGCTCACCGAGCGAAATCCGTCTTGAACACTTTCAGGCTGTAACTGAAATAAATGACGCGTCACCAATAAGTTAGACACAGCTAGTGGACCGAGCGCATCAGGGGTGACTTCCGCATTCCCTAACCCAACGACGAGACAACTGGCTTCTTGAGGAATACCAAGCTGCTGTAAAAAAGCATGAAAATGTTTCGCAAATAGTTTTTCTACTTTTTGTTGTAAGTCAGTATCTTGCGTTCGAATGCCTTGCGCTTCAATTGTTAAATACTTTCCTTGTTTTTTGCCCAACGTTTTTGCGCCTTCTTCCGTCACTTCTACAAATGAAAAATGAACACCATCTTCTTCCCAATCGTGAATCAATACCCCTTCAAGCGAAGTTTCCTGCTTGCTTTGCAATCGTTCTTCAATCGCTATTTCATGCGCTTCAATCGCTAAATCCGTTCGTACACTATACGGTCGTAAATCGATCATGCGATCCCCTCCATCACTTATCACTTTCATTACTTTTTATCATTTGTTTTATCCATTTTCCTCCTTTTTCATACAATCGTACTTTTCCGGATTTGCCCTATTGCATAATTAAGAGCAGTTTGGTAGAATATCACTTGTTCTTATTGTTCATCGAACTGTCGCGTATTGAACGTATATATTGGCGATCGGTTAACGGAGGTGAAAAAAATGGCAAACATTAAATCAGCAATTAAACGTGCAAAAACAAGCGAAAAGCGTCGCGCTCATAACGCATCTATGAAATCAGCAATGCGCACTGCAATTAAAAAATTCGAAGCGCTTGTTGAATTAAAAGACGTGGAAAAAGCGAAAGAAGCTTTCGCATTTGCAACGAAAAAAATCGACAAAGCAGCTAGCAAAGGCTTAATCCACAAAAATGCTGCAAATCGCTATAAATCACGTTTAGCGAAAAAATTAAACAGCATTACAGCATAATGAAAAAACAGCTTGTCATACGCGGCAAGCTGTTTTTTCATTATTGGGAGCCACACATATTTCATTGAGGAAAATGCTACTATATCATTGATGTCGATGCATTGCAACAAAAGCGGTAGTTTCTTCTCTACCGCTGTAACTTTAAGAAAAACAACTGCAACGACAACTGTTTGTCCATCGCGCTGCTTTTTAGTGCGTAATCCGTTTCAGCTAAATCATATAAAATGTGCATCAACTGCTGTTCTGAAAACCCGCTTGCATAACTTGCTGCCATTTTTACACGAAACGGATGAACACCTAACATCGAGGCGATTTGTTGTTGTCCGTACCCTGTTTTCATCAATTCTTTCACTTCATATATAAGCCGAAATTGACTAGCCAATAATGCGACAAGCTTGATCGGCTCTTCATTTTGGCGCAATAAATCTTGCAATGTTTGTAATGCAGCTGAAATGTTGCGCCTAGCGATTTGCTCTACAAGGGTAAATACGTTTTGTTCAAGTGTACGTGATACAAGCAACCGAACATCGTCAGCTGTAATGGAACGACGCTCAGCAAAAAGCATAAGCTTTTCGATTTCATTCGATAATGTCGCTAAGTCAGTACCCGCTAATGTAAGCAATACATCAATTGCATCATCATCAATTTGACATTGCCCTTTCACCCATTGTTTTAATTCTTTTTCATTTAACGGTTTCGCAACAATGACATGCGCTTTTTTTAATAACGCTTTCGTCACTTTTTTTCGTTCGTCGAGTTTTTCATACGAACCGACAAAAATGACGCTTGAAAACGGTGCTGGTTGCTCAATGTAAGCTTCTAACCGTTTCACGTCGTGCTCTACTTTTTCTTTTCCTTTTTCCGCCGTTAAAAAATACGGTTGCTTGACGATCACAACTTTTCGTTCACCAAGAAACGGAAGCGTTTCTGCGTCTTCAAGCGCTACTTCAATCGGCGTTTCTTCGCAATCATATGTACTAACGTTCCATTCACGCTCTTCATCCGATAATGCTCGTCGAATGATTTGCTCATGCGCTTGTTTGATTAAAAAATGCTCCGTACCATATATGACATATAGTTGTTCCATGTTCCCTTCCCCATTCTTTATCGACTTTCTTTAAAGAACATACAACGTTTCGGAGCATTTTACAAGGGAGTTAGCAAACGAAAATTGCCAACTCCCATTTATTTAAACGTTGGAAAACAAGCCCTAGGAACTCATTTGTCCAACGGGTATCATTATCTTTTCCGATCTGGCGCGAACTATTTGTGACAACTGTTGTCAACGATGTAGATTTTCTTTCATTTTTCCCTTATACTAATGGTGAGAAAATAGGAGGGATGGTCATGAACGAATTTGAAAAAAACGTTCAATGTACGCGCAACGATGCCGTTGACTCGGCAGTTGGCTTCATCGTATCATTCGGCTTTTTCGCCACTATGTTCATTATCGCCACACTTGTAAAATTTTTCGGTGCATAATGAACGCCCGAAAGAGATTGCTTGTTGCAGTCTCTTTTTTCTTGTATGTTATGGCGAAAACGTCTGAATGGTGCTTATCCGCTTATGAAAACGAATCACGATCGCTCCTTGTTCATCCGTTCGAAATATGTGCACGTCATAGCGACGTAAACGTTCGATGACTTCACGATGCGGATGACCATATCGGTTACGTCGTCCGACTGAAATAAGCGCCCATTTCGGACGTATATGTCGTAAAAACGGTTCAGATGTTGACGTTTTACTCCCATGATGCCCTACTTTTAAGATGTGAACAGGCAATGACCGATATGTGCTTATTATTCGCCGCTCCCCTTCCTCTTCCAAATCGCCGGTAAATAGCCAATATGCCCCTCCCATAAACACATACAATACAACAGAACCATCATTTGTTGTCGTTTCGTTTCCAAACGGAGAAAGAATATAAAATCGAGCTTCTCCCACTGTCCAACGATCACCACTTTTCACCATTTCTACATGTGTTCCTTTATTTATCGCTTGCTTCATCACCGATTGGATGAAATCATTTCGTTGCATACCAACGATTAGCTTTCGCACACGAACGGCATCGAATATATCGTTTGCATCCCCTATATGATCGAAGTCACCATGTGTTGCAATGAGCGCATCAAGCGTGCGAACTCCTTTTGCCTTTAAAAATGGAACGATCACATCTTCTCCAACACGAAACGATCGCTTCCGTTTTTTCCAATGTTCATCGCTAAACGACATCGTTCCACCCGTATCAATTATATAAACCGCTTTTCGATATGGCAGCTCAATATATATACTATCTCCTTGTCCAACGTCTAACATCACGACTTCACCAGTCGGGCGAAAAAATGGCCAAATAAAATGTGCGATCATAACAAAAATAAATGAAAAACGAAAAATAACCGCGCACTTTCCGTATTCGAAAGAAAGAAAAAAAAGGAAAATCGAGATGATATAAGCAACAAGCAACAATAGTGGCGGACGACCGAGCGTAAGCACGAATGTATCGGCTAGTGCAACAACAAGGGCGTTCGCATGTTCAATGACAATCGCTAGTACATATATGATGAGGGGACTAGCAAATGGCATAAACAAGTGGATGAGCAACGCTAAAAAGGAAAGCGGCAAAATAATAAACGAGTAAAGTGGAACAAAAATGATGTTTAACGGAATAGATAAAAAAGACACTTCGTAAAAATGATAAAGCAAAAGCGGTAATGTACTTATTTGTGCAATAAAGGATGTCATGAACAATTGACGCACAACAGATGGTTCGTTTTGAATGAATGTAGAGCATATGATTAATGCAAAACAAACGAGAAAAGATAATTGAAAACCGAGATGAAATACTGTATACGGGTCTTTTACTAATAAAACGAGGCAAGCGATACTTAACGTATCAAGTGTACGGAGACGAGATGAAAAAAGGAGAAAACAACTTGTCATGATGGCCGCGCGCATCACCGACGGAGCAGCACCAGCTAAAACAGCATATAGCGGAATGCATCCAAGCAATATCACCGTCGCTCGTTCCCTCGGGATGCCGAAGCGAATAAACAAATAAAAACAACCACCGACAAGCAACGTCATATGCAAACCTGAAATCGCAAGTAAATGAATAAGCCCTAACTTTTGATAACTCGCCAACACCGTTGGCTCTATATCACTCCGTTCACCGTAAATCAACGCTTGCATAAACGCACTTACGCCATCTGGAAAATAATGTTGAATGTAGCGAATGCCTTGTTGTCGAATCATTTGTAATCGTTCTATCCATGTCACATTTGTACGCGTACAACGTTCAAGTGAAGCTGGGCGAACGATCCAATGAATGTGTTGGTAAAACAAATAACGACGATAATTGAAGGCATACGGGTTTGTTGGTAAAGAAGGGCGTTCAATCGTTCCTTTTAATAAGCACGCTGTCCCAATTTGAATGTCTTCCCATTTTCGTTTTTCCTCTTCTGTTCGAAGACGGTAGGCGAGTTGCAATCGTTCCTTTTGCCATTGGACAATCGTTTTCACTTGATCGCCGTCAATATAAATCGGGGCAATAAATCGGACAAAAAATGTCGTTTCATTACCTGAAAGCGCCGTCACATTATGTGCATCCACCCATTTGCTCCATAACGAGAAAAGCAAATAACAACATATACAAGCGAAAAACAACTCCCGCTTCCTCCAAAGTAAAAAGAAACTGTACATAAATGACAATACAAAACAAACAGGCGATTTCGTTAGCATAGACAAGACGGCCAAAACGGCCGCCATCGCCACGTAAACGATACGTCATCTCCCCTTTGCGTGTAAAAATGTTGGAATCGAGTTAACATCAAACGGAACGTGTTTTACCGTTACCCCCGCTTGTTCGAACAATTGCAAAGCAAACGGGTGGTTTTTATAGTCGTTCGCATAATACACAGCTTTTATCCCGCTTTGAATAATCGCTTTGCAACATTGTAAACAAGGAAAGTGGGTGACGTATATTTCCGACCCTTCTGTTGGCACACCGAACTTTGCACATTGCAAAATGGCATTCATTTCTGCATGAATAGTGCGCACGCAATGATTGTCGATCACATAACATCCTTCATCGATACAATGCGCCCCCCCTGCGATCGAACCGTTATATCCCCCGGCAATAATACGCTTATCGCGCACAATTGTTGCCCCGACAGCTAGTCTCGTACACGTGCTACGCAACGCTAATAAATGGCTTTGGGCCATAAAATATTGATCCCATGTAATTCGCTCCATCTATTTCTCCCCCTTGTCCATTATGCCTTTAGTTTATCGTCAATTTTAACGAACGACAATTTGTTCTTTTATTTTTTCAAGCGATTTCGGACCGATTCCACTAACATTCAACAAATCTTCGACGTTTTGAAACGGTCCGTGTTCCTCGCGATATGCTATAATCGCAGATGCTTTCGCAGGACCAATTCCTTGTAATGTTTGTAGTTGTTCAATCGTTGCTGTGTTAATGTTGATTTTTCCACTTGAACTGCTCGTTTGACTAGCTGTTTCCACGAGGATATCCTCACCTTTTTTCGGCACGTAAATGACCATTTCATCATGCACTTTCATTGCAAAGTTCACTTTCGTCTCATCTGCTTCGTCTGTTAATCCTCCTGCCAGTTGAATAACGTCATGAATACGACTTGTCGGCGCCACTTCATATACTCCCGCTCGTTTCACTGCTCCTTTCACATCGACAACAACGGATGATTGCTCCTCTACTTGCTTTTCTTGCTGTTCTTGTTGTTCTACCTGTTCGAAAGGAAGCGGTTGTATCGGCGTTTCCTCTTGTTGTTGAACGATCCAAATGATCGCTCCAATGACAATCGAGCCTACATATATCCAACGTTCATATGTTTTTATCCACTTCATGCTTTCATCCTTTCATAAAAAGCATTATTCGCGCATACATATGACGTATAGTGGTGACGGATAAGGGGGGAATACCGTTGAATATAGGGTTTATTGGAACAGGAAACATGGGAACGATTTTAATTGAATCGTTTATTAACGGAAATGCGGTAAAACCAGAACAACTATTCATTACGAACCGGACGCTTGAAAAAGCGTACAATATACAAAAGCGTTACCCAGACATTCACGTCATGGCGACAAATGAAGAAGTAGCTAAACATGCGACCATTGTTTTTATTTGTACAAAACCGTTGCATGTGCCTGCCGTTTTAAAGCAACTACGTCCACATTTGACTGGTCATCACTGTATCGTATCGATTACGAGCCCGATTTCCGTGCAGCAACTTGAATCACTCGTGCCATGTCATGTCGTCCGCGTCATTCCGAGCATTACAAATCGGGCGCTCGCCGGAAGTACGTTAATTACTGTAAGTGAACGTTGCACAGAGGCAAATCGGACAACGATTGAGCAGCTATTCCGTTCCATTTCTCGTCCAATATACATAGACGAGCCTATTACGCGCATCGCTTCTGATTTAACAAGCTGCGGTCCTGCTTTTTTTAGCTACTTAATTCAAAAGTTTATCGATGCAGCTGTTCAACAAACATCTATTACGAAAGAGCAAGCAACAACGTTAGCGACAAACATGATCATTGGGCTAGGAGCATTGCTTGAACAACAATTATATACACTACCAACATTGCAGGAAAAAGTATGCGTGAAAGGCGGCATTACAGGGGCTGGCATTGACGTGTTAGAAAAAGAAGTTGGGGACTTGTTTGTCCATGTTTTCCAAAAAACGCACGAAAAGTTTTATGAAGAAACGGAAAAGGTGCGCCAACAAATCGATAATATTCGCGATTAACAAAAAAACTCCTTCTAATTAAAACGTCCCAAAAGCAAACACTTTTGGGACGTTATTTTTGCGCAATGAAAAAAATGCGCTCGCTTTCTTTTGTCGGTTTCTGTTCTGTAAAATCCGCCCATACATGTAATAGGCGAAAACCAGCTTGTTTTAACCACATCACATATCGATCCACATCATATGTTCGCTGTACGTGCATTTCATCAACTCGCTCATACACGCCTTCTTCTAATTGAACAAAAAACGTGAGCTCATGTTCGACGCTATGCGGCCACGGTCCTTCGTAACAATTCCATATATAGCTCACTTGTTCATCGTTGCTCGCAAACGTTCTATGGTGTAAAAAGACGTTTTCCATTTTAAATAAAGAATGCACATCAAATAAAAACAATCCACCCGAACGCAATTGATCATATGCACGTGAAAATGTGGCAATCACGTCTTCTTCCTGTAATAAATAATTGAGTGAATCGCAAAAAATAACGATCGTATCAAACGGCTCGAACGGGCCAAATTCGCGCATATCTTGTTGAAAAAACGAGAGAGCGACCCCGCGCTCTTCTGCTTTCATTTGTGCAATAGCTAGCATTTGCTCTGATAAGTCGACACCGGTCACTTCAAACCCTTTTTCTGCTAACCGAATCGCAAGCTCCCCCGTACCACATCCGAGATCCAGTAGCCGTTTTCCAACGTGATGGGAAGCAACCGTTCGTTCAACGAGTGCACACCACGCGTCATACGGGGCATCGCTCATTAATTGATCATACCAACTCGCAAATCGTTCGTACGTCATGCTCCGAGATCACTCTCAATTTGTTCAAGTGGCGCATCGCCCCATAGCCGTTCGAGATTGTAATATTCCCGATCTTCTTTATGGAATACATGGACGACAACATCCCCTAAATCGACTAAAATCCAACGCGCTTCATCAAAGCCTTCAACACGTTTGACTAGAACGTCATGTTCTTCCGCCTTTTCTTTAATTTCGCGCGCAATAGCTTGTACTTGTTTATCTGAATTGCCATGGCAAATCATAAAGTAGTCGGCGACAAGCGAAATACCTTTCATATTTAATGCCACGATGTTCTCTGCTTTTTTTTCATCAGCTGCTTGTACAGCAATACGTAAAATATCTCGTTCCGTCATGATGAAACCCCCTTCAATTTTTGTGCTATATCATTATACGTATGAAACGTATCTGGATAAATCGGTTCACGTTTATCCATTAAAAATTGAATCGTATTTTGCAACGCCCGAAAAAGCGCACGATCCAAATGCTCTCGTGCTAACGCCCGCACTTCGTCAACACCTGGAAACGAACGATTCGGCTCAATATAATCGGCGATATATACAATTTTTTCAAGCAATGTCATATTCGGTCTTCCTGATGTATGATAACGAATCGCCTGTAAAATGTCTTCATCTTGAATGCCGACTTCCGTTTGAACTAAGTATGCCCCGACCGGCGCATGCCATAACTCTGGGCTGTACGCTAACAAATCTTGTGGCATTTGTTGCTCGATAATGATGCGCTTCATTTCCTCTTTTGTACGGAATTTAGCGTAGTCATGAAAAATCGCGGCTAATTCCGCCTTTTGAATATCAGCACCATATATTTTCGCAAGTTCAATCGCTGTTTCCATCACGCCTACTGTATGAATGTAACGTTGTTCTTTTAATTGCTTGCGCACGATCGCTAACGCTTCTTCACGTTTCATACAACCGATTCTCCTTTATATATAATTGAACGGCTTCGGGCAACAAGTACGTCACACTTTTTCCACTTTGTATACGTTGACGAATGAGCGAAGAAGAAACTGCAAACACCGGCACATCGACTTCAATGATCGGATACGGCGTACAAAGCGAATAACCCGGTCGTTTCACGCCGACAAATTGCACAAGCTGAATGAGCTCATCAATACGATACCAGTGTGGCAAATATTCGACCATATCCCCGCCAATAATAAAATAAAATATCGTATGAGGATGTTTTTTCTTTAACAAAACGATCGTATCGTACGTATATGACCGTTCTTTTCGTTCAAGTTCGATCGTTTCAATGCGAAAGTGCGGCTGATTGGCAACCGCCGCATGCAACATATTGACGCGATGCACATGATCTGTCACTTTTTTGTCTTTATGTGGCGGAATGTAGTTTGGCATAAACCATATTTCATCGAGTTGCAACTCCGTTCGTACATCATCCGCAATTAGTAAATGCCCGTAATGAGGCGGATCAAACGTCCCACCTAAAATGCCTACTTTTTTCACCGCGTCGCTCCTATTTTGGTAACACAATTTGTTTATGTTCACGTGATTCTTTATATAACACGATCGTATGTCCGATCAGTTGGACGATTTCCGCCCCTGCACCTTTCGCTAATTGCTCTGCAACTACTTCTTTTTCTTCTTCGCAATTTTTTAGTACACTCACTTTAATGAGTTCTCTCGCTTCAAGCGCATCCGCAATTTGTTTAATCATATTGTCATTGACACCGCCTTTTCCTACTTGAAAAATTGGTGTTAAATGATGAGCTAAAGAACGTAAAAATCGTTTTTGCTTTCCTGTTAACATGTTTTTCCTCCTAACTGTTGAATAACAAGTTGTTCCATTCGTTTCGTATCGGGGAAGATGCCTGTCCATTTTTCAAACGCTAGCGCCCCTTGGTAGACAAACATCCCAACGCCGTTTTGCACGCGCGCCCCTTTTTCTTTCGCTTCTTGCAACCATTTCGTCATCAGCGGATTATAAATAATATCGCTGACGATTGTATCTTTTTTTAAATTTCGAAGGGAAATTGGCATCGCATCAACATTCGGATACATGCCGACAGACGTTGTGTTAATGACGATGTCATACTCTCCTAAACGCTCTTCCGCTTGTTCAAGCGAATACACAGCTGACTTTTCTTTTTTAACAAACGCTTCCGCCCTTCCTAGTGTGCGATTACATATATCAAGAGCGGACACTTGATGTTTTAAAAGAGTAAAATAAATGCCACGCGCGGCTCCACCTGCACCGACAATGAGTATGCTTGCGCCGGATAATTCCATGTTCATTTGCTCGCATAACGCCCGAACGAATCCTTCACCATCTGTATTATAGCCAACCCATTTCCCATTTTCATTAACAACTGTATTCACTGCCCCTATTTGTGTAGCCGTTTCGTCAAGCTCATCCATATATTCCATCACCGCTGTCTTATGCGGGATCGTCACATTAAACCCGGCACATTGTAACGCCTTTAAACTTTCTACCGCCTCTTTTAACATATGTGGCTCGACATGAAACGCATGATAATGCGCATCGATATGTAACGATTGGAACGCATCGTTATGCATAAGTGGCGATAACGAATGATGAACAGGACAGCCAATAAGTCCAAATAGTTTCAAATCCCTCTCCCCCTTTTATGTTAAATGAGCGATTTGCGCAACATCACACCGACACCTTTTGGCGCATACGCAATGACTTGTGCCCCCGGTTCGTGACATGTCACCCAACCGAGCCCTGAAAAAACGATATCTGTTTTTGGTTCTTTTAACGTAAAATGATGGGCAACAAGTGGTGGCAATTGATCACAATAGCTTTTGCGCGGCGGCTGCAACAATTCACCGAGATGTCTCTCATACAATTCATCTGCATGTTCACGTTTCGTTCGATGAATAAATAGTTCATTTGACATATAACATACAAATGGACGTCTTCCCCCGCTCACATAATCTAACCGGGCAAGTCCGCCGAAAAATAACGTTTGTTGTTCGTTTAATTGATATACTTTCGGCTTTATTTCTTTTTTCGGCGTAATGACTTTTAAATCTTTTTTATCGACGAAATGTGCCATTTGATGATGATTTATAATGCCTGGCGTATCATAAAGCGCTGATCCGTCATCGAGCGGAATTTCAATCATATCTAATGTCGTTCCCGGAAAATATGACGTCGTAATGACGTTTCCTTTTCCTGTCGCTTCTTTAATGATACGATTAATAAACGTTGATTTTCCGACGTTTGTACAGCCGACGACATATACATCTTTTCCATTGCGATACTCATCAATCGCAACCATCACTTCCTTCATTCCATCACCTTTATTGGCGCTGACTAAAAAGACATCGCGTGGCTGCAATCCGAGTTCACGCGCTGTTTGTTTCATCCAACGCGTGACTTTTTCATGTTTCACAGACTTTGGCAACAAATCAACTTTATTGCCGACAAGTAGCACATCTTTTTTTCCGACAAATCGATGTAAGCCCGGCAACCAACTACCATTGAAGTCAAAAATGTCAACAATTTTCACTACAAGTCCATCCGCTTGTCCGATGCCGTGCAAAATGTTTAAAAAGTCATCATCCGTTAAAGATACATCTTGCACTTCGTTGTAATGTTTTAATCGAAAACAGCGCTGGCAAATCATTGGATCACGTTCAAGCGCTGAAGGAGGCGCATATCCAATTTTCGTTTCATCTTCGGTTTGAATTGTTACTCCACACCCAATACAAATCATTCGTTCACTCATTATCATCACTCCCAATGAATCATACCTTTTTTTCGCATCATATTTAAAATTTTTCGTTCAATATTTCGATTTATACGAGTAAAAAAGCCGTCTGTTTGCGCAACAGGAACGACTAAAATCGTATGTAATCCGAGGCGATTGCCGCCAAATACATCGGTAAGAAGCTGATCACCGATGACGACAACTTCTTCCTTTTTTAGATTCATGTCGCGCAGCGCTTGTTGAAACGCTCGCGTTAACGGCTTGCGCGCCTCAAAAATAAACGGGATACCGAGCGGTTTCGCAAACGCTTCAACTCGCTTTTTATTGTTATTCGATACGATCGTTACTTGAATGCCGCTTTGTTTCATTTGTTCAAACCAACGAGCAACATCTGGCGTTGCTAGCGGGCGATCCCATTCGATTAACGTATTGTCTAAATCGGTAATAATCCCTTTTATTCCTTTTTGTTTCAAATGCTCTGGGGTAATTTCAAAAATACTTTTCGCATGTTCGTTTGGCAAAAAATATTTTAACATACTTCCTCATTCCTTCTTTGTTTTTTACATAAATAAACAAATTGTAAAATTTTTCGACAAAATCCGACGACTTTCGTGTATTGTGGATAACTTTATACACATTACCCACACATATTTATCAACTTTTCCTACATGTTATGAACAATCCATCCACACTTTATCCACCGCCACCTGTGGATAATTAGAACAATTGTTCTTATTTTTGATTTATGGTAAAGTGAAGATAAACCTACCATTATATGTATACATGTATTGATGTATACCTTAGGAGGCGAAAAAAATGAAATGTTTGCCTGACGACTTATTAATCGAATCATACTACAAAGCGAAAGAGTTGCAATTAAGTAAAGAGTTTATTCAACTGATTGAACGTGAAATTTTCCGTCGCCGTCTTGAACATAAACTAAAACAATCATCATCGGCTTGAGCCTTTATTGGCTCTTTTTCTTTTGTGTCAAAAAACCGATCCGTTGTCCCATTTTCACTTCAAGTGGCGGAACGATTTGTTCGTCTAACGTAAATACATCTTTTTCAAACAATAACACAACGGTTGAACCGAACGAAAAATATCCGATTTCTTCTCCTTTTTTTACGTAATCATGCTCATGCGTTAATTCAATGCTGTTGACAAACATCGCCCCGACTTTCACAATAGCCGTATACATGCCATTTGTACACAGTTCCGTAATTCTTCTGTAATTTTTAGAAAGGGGCGCCTTGCCATATTTCAATCCAAGGCGGTTTACCGGATATGACTTGTTGCCGAGCTCCCACTGCTTTACAACCTCCCCACATATTGGGCTATGAATGCGATGATAATGACTCGGACTTAAATACAAAATAATAAACGTTCCATGCAAATATTTTTCAGCTATTCGGTCATCGCCGAGCATTTCACGAATGGAGTACGTTTTCCCTTTGACGATGATTTCTTTTTGATCCGTAATGATGCCGACATCTTCGATGACTGCATCGACAGGGCTGACGACGCTATCTGGATGCGCATCAACTGGACGAAGACCTTCTTTTAATGTGCGAACGAACAGTTGTTGGAGCGTTTCGTATTCGTGCAACTTTTTTTCCATTTCTTCTTCATTAACTTTATATACTTTCGCATAAGATGGAATGACTAACCGACTCCATTTCGAACGTGTGAACGAAGCGAGACATTTCGATGTCAATGGCTGATTTGTCAATTCAATAAATAGTCGATATAACCACTTCACCAACGACTTTCCCTCCTAAAGTAAAGAATGTCCTTTACTAGTTTGCTTATTATCAATAAAATATTAGTAACCGAGTGATATTTTTGGCAAGTGGGTCGGCACGATTTTAATAAAGGAGTGAATTTATATGTTTTTATCGGATTATATTGATCATACCATTAAAAAACTTAAAGCGCATACGGCAAACGTATTGACGTTAACAAACTTAAGCTTAGGCGGTTTCGCAATTTTATTTGCGGTGAAAGGCCAGCTGAACGTTTCTGTATTATTTATTTTTTTAGCAGCACTTGCCGATCGTTTTGACGGGACAGTCGCTCGGAAAATGAACATCGAATCGGACTTAGGGAAACAATTGGACTCAATGAGTGATATTATATCATTTGGAGTAGCACCTGCACTATTACTTTATCAAGGATTATTGCACGAATTTGGTGCACCTGGCTCATTTTTTACGATTTTTTATATCGGTTGTGGAGCCTTTCGCCTAGCGCGATTTAACATTACTGAAAGCAACGGATATTTCACCGGTTTGCCGATTACAGCGGCAGGTTGTTTATTGACGCTCAGCTATTTAACGATTCATTACTTCCCGCCTTATGTCTTTATTTTTATTATTTTTACGCTTTCTCTTTTAATGGTTGGTCCATTCAAGCTAAAGAAAATTTAACCCTTGAAGTTTTCCACTTCAAGGGTTTTTTTCGTACAAATTTCCCTTTTCAAACATTCGGATAAATTATATGATAAACTTGGATTTATTTTTCAATCTACAACTACAACTAGAGGTGATATCATGGACCGTACGTCCTTAATTGGGCTCATTCTTGGCATTATCGCTGTCGGTGTCGGAATGGTGTTTAAAGGGGTAAGCCCAGCTGTGCTCATTAACCCTGCTGCGATTTTAATCATTTTATTAGGGACAGCGGCCGCTGTTACGATCGCCTTTCCAACAAAAGAAATTTCGAAAGTGCCGAAATTATTTGGGATTATTTTCAAAGAGTCAAAAACGCCGAAAATTGAAGAACTCATCCCTCTGTTTGTTGAATGGGCAAACATCGCTCGCCGCGAAGGATTGTTAGCGTTAGAAGCAAAAGTGGCTGAAATTGATGATCCGTTTTTGCGCAACGGATTAAGTTTAGCGATTGACGGACAGTCACAAGAATTTATTCGTGATGTCATGACGGAAGAAATTGAAGCGATGGAAGAACGACACTTAGCGAACGCTACCATTTTTACACAAGCCGGCACATATGCCCCAACGCTCGGGGTACTTGGGGCCGTCGTTGGATTGATCGCTGCCTTGCAAGATATGTCTGATATTGAGCGTCTCGGTCATGCGATTAGTGCGGCGTTCGTGGCGACACTCATGGGGATTTTTACAGGATACGTTCTTTGGCACCCGTTTGCGAACAAATTAAAACGGAAATCAAAAGAAGAAATTAAAGTGCGACAAGTGATGATTGAAGGTGTGCTTTCCATTATTGAAGGACAAGCACCGCGGGCGATTGAACAAAAATTAGCTTCGTACTTACCGATGAGCGAACGTCAAAAACTTTTAGGACAAGGAGCTCAAAATAATGGCGAAAAAGCATAAAAAACATCATCATGAAGAACATGTCGATGAAAGCTGGCTCATTCCGTACGCTGACTTATTGACATTGTTGCTTGCGCTATTTATCGTACTGTTCGCAAGTAGTCAAATTGACTCAAAAAAGTTTATGGAAATTGCGCGCGCGTTTAATAGTGTATTCACAGGCGGTACAGGGGCGCTGCAATATTTAAGCCCGATTGAGCGGGAAGAAATGGACTCGGTCATTAAAGACTCACCAAATCAAAAACCGTATGTCAAAATTTCAAAAGAAGAATACGAGGAATTAAAAAAGATTCAAAGTAAATTTAACGAATACGTCAAAACGAATCAATTGAGTGGAGAATTATCTGTAGCGATGACAGAGGAAGGATTACTTGTTACGATCGCAAACGATGTGCTGTTTGATTCGGGCAGTGCTGACATTAAACCGCAATATCGCGATGTCGCCAAAAAAATATCAAACTTGCTTGTCATGAATCCACCGCGCAACATCGTCATTAGCGGACATACGGACAACGTACCGATCAACAATGCGAAGTTTGCTTCAAACTGGGAATTAAGCGTCATGCGCGCCGTTAACTTTATGAAACTGTTGCTTGAAAATACAAAGTTAAATCCACAATTATTTAGCGCAAAAGGATACGGTGAATTTAAACCGATCGCTTCCAACGCCACACCAGAAGGACGCGCCAAAAACCGACGTGTAGAAATTTTAATTATGCCACAAGAGCCAGCACAATAAAAGCGAGGGACGCTCCCTCGCTTTTTTCATCCTGTCAATATATCTCCGTTCGGATAACGAATATTTGTTTTTTTCGGTTTCGCAATCGAATACACGAGCGTTAACGGACCTAACTTTCCAAACAACATGACGCCAATAATGAGCATTTTCCCAACCGTTGATAAATGTGGCGTCAAATTCATCGAGAGTCCAACGGTCCCAAATGCAGATACTACTTCAAATAAAAGAGCAAGAAGCGAGGCGTCTTCGGTAAGTGTCAACATCATCGTCACAACAAAAATAAACAACATACTCATCGATGCAATCGCTAACGCACGCAAAATGATCGTATGGCGAATCGTTCTCATCCCAATCACTGTTTCTTCTTTTCCTTTTAGAAAACTCATCACCGCAAACACGATGACCGCAAATGTTGTCAGTTTAATTCCTCCACCGGTCGATGTGCTTCCTGCTCCAATAAACATAAGAAAAATCATAAGCATCGCTGTTGGTTGCTCTAATGAGCCGATATCGATTGTATTAAATCCTGCCGTTCTTGGTGTAATGCCTTGAAAATATGCAGCCCATAACTGTTCAAAAAGCGAAAGTGAACCGAGCGTTTTCGGATTATGACGTTCAAATAAAAATATGGCAACAATCGCCACAACATTCACAACAAGCGTCATGATTAACATGAGTTTCGTATGGAGAGACAGTTTTCTCCAACGCCGTTGATACAATACGTCAAACACAACGGTAAAACCAAGACCTCCGATGATCACGAGCAAAGAAACGGTAACGTTGACGATCGGGTCACCGACAAAACGTGACAAATTATCCGGCCATAATGCAAACCCTGCATTATTAAACGATGCGATGGTGTGAAAAAGACTGTAATACAATCCTTTTGCCCACCCCATTTTCGGAACCCAATCGATCGCTAACAACGCCGCTCCGACAACTTCCATGAATAAAGCAAACAACAATAAATTGCGCGCCAAACGAATGACGCCGCCAAGCGATGGTTGATTTAGGGCTTCCTGCATCAACATGCGCTGCTTCATTCCGATTTTTTTTCCAAGCACAATGACAACGAGCACCGCAAAGGTCATAATCCCAAGCCCACCCACTTGAATGAGCACCATTAAAACGACTTCCCCAAACAACGTGAACGTAGAGCCGGGATCAATTGGTGCTAGTCCAGTTACTGTCGCGGCGGACGTGGATAAAAAGAATGCATCAAGCCAGCTAATATGTTTATTTGTTGCGATCGGCAACTTCAACAACACCCCACCAATAACGACGAGAAAAAGAAACATAAACGCTAATAGTTGCGGCGGTGTCAGTTTTAACGGTTTCATCATCGCCCTTCTCACGATTCATCCTTCTTTCTTAGGTATATTTACAGTTTCCAATTATACGTCATGTTCTTTCACAAAACAAAAAAAATCGTGTGTCCAAACACGAACAAGTTTTCTAATGCATATACATACATAAGCAACAAATGACCACCTGTGAGGTGAACGATGATGGGCACTATTTTTTCTGCACTTGCTTTGTTTATAAAAGAGCTTGTCTTTTTAGTTTCTTATGTGAAAAACAATGCCTTCCCACAACCGCTCGATGCAAAAGAAGAAGCAATGTATTTAAAACAGATGGCTAAAGGAGACGAACACGCCCGAAATAAGCTAATCGAACATAATTTACGTCTCGTTGCGCACATTGTAAAAAAGTTTGAAAACACCGGAGAAGATCCAGAAGATTTAATTTCAATCGGCACAATCGGCTTAATTAAAGCGATCGAAAGCTACTCAACCGGAAAAGGAACGAAACTCGCCACTTATGCAGCGCGTTGTATTGAAAATGAAATACTTATGCATTTACGTTCGCTCAAAAAAACAAAAAAAGATGTATCTCTTCATGATCCAATCGGGCAAGATCGCGACGGAAACGAAATTAGCTTGCTAGATGTATTAAAGTCGGAAGATGAGGACATTAGCGATATGATTGAAAAAAATAATGAGCTTGAAAACATCGCCCAACATTTGCACGTCCTTGACGATCGTGAACGCCAAGTCATTGTTAGTCGCTTCGGCTTAAACATGCAACCTGAACGCACCCAGCGCGAAATCGCCAAAGAACTCGGCATTTCTCGCAGCTACGTTTCACGTATCGAAAAACGTGCATTAATGAAGCTATTTCATGAATGTTATAAACATGATAAAGGAAAAAAAGGATCATGAACAAAAGGTGTCCCACACACTTGGGACACCTTTTTTCACACACGAACCTGTCGTCTATGACGCATTCGCTTTTCTATGTAGTAAACAGGAACAATAACAACTGCCCAAAATGTAAAGTGACCAAAAATAACAAGTAGCGGATGGCTGCTGCCGTGGCGTTCTTTATGAGGAAACTCCCCTTCGCGAAACTTTTTCGGCGGTGCAGGCATATCTCCCACATGAGCCACTTCATGTTTAAATTTCGACTTGAACGCCTCTTCGCTCGGCTTTACATGAACCGCAAGCCAGTGCATGCTTCCGAAAAATAACGCAAACACCAACGCGAAAGCCACAAGCACTCCTTTCCGCCAATGCCCTTCTTTTGTCTTAAATATTTTTCGCCACACACCCATGATCCAGTGCCAATGTAACGCAATGTGAACGCCGACAAGCACAAGCGTCGCATTCGAAAAAACATCATGAAGCTCTCGCAAAACGTGATTTTCCCCACCTGCAATATGCGGAAAAACGACTTTGGAAATAAGAATGCCTGTCACAATAATTCCCGTCATCGATATAAACAACAATATATTTAGCAAAAAACTAAATCTCGTCTTCCCTGAAAGTGAACGATCAAACATTTTTTTCGCCGTATTGACAACCCATTTATAGTTTAATGCAATATGAACGAAAATAGCGACACCAATCACTAACCCTGTCACTTCATGAAACGGCAACCCATTAAACACCCTCGGATTCATTAACAACACAAACATAATCGCCAACGATACATCTAATATGATTTTTACAATATTTTTCTTCAACACATATCCCCCGCATTCACATATCATTTACCGTATATCGTAAATGTACTAGCCGATGGTGAAAATTAAGTGAAAGGGGGAGGGTTTATCCCACTACGTTCAATTGAACTACTCGCCGCTTAACAACCTTACGGTTTGTTTGAAGCAGGAGATTCCTACAAACACCGAAGCACCCTTCAGTTATTTAGTAGGCTAGCCCCGCAGTTCCTGCGGTTAGAAGCCGAACGGCTTCATTCTTAATATTGATACTTGCGTTCACATCTCGGTCATGACGGGTATGGCAATTTGGGCATTGCCATTCACGCAAAGTGAGATGTTTCACGTCTTTATTTTGATATCCGCAATGGGAGCATAACTGGCTCGATGGGAAGTTTTTCGCCACCACAACCAATTGCTTCCCATACCACTTGGCCTTGTATGCGATCATCGCTTTGAACGTTGCCCATGACGCCTCGCAGATCGCTTTGGAGAGTTTGTTGTTTTTGAGCATGCTAGCAACTGACAAATCTTCCATCCCGATGATGTCGTGGTTTTTGACGATCTCGGTGGAGATTTTGTGCAAGTAGTCGTTTCGGGAATTTGTGATTTTCTCGTGTATGCGCGCAACCTTGATTCGCTGCTTATGCCAATTCGAACTCCCGATTTTGCGCCTAGAAAGAATGCGTTGAGCTTTGACTAATTTTTTTTCAAGTTTCCGAAGAAATTTTGGATTCGCATACGTTGTTCCGTCTGAAAGAATGACAAAGTTCTTTAAACCCATGTCGATACCAACAGCAGTATGTGTTTTTGGGAGTGGTTGCACATCTGTTTTTACAAGAATGGATACGAAATATTTTCCGCTTGGATTGCGTCGAATGGTGACGGATAACATACGTCCTTCTACCTCACGACTTTTGGCAAAACGAACGAATCCTAGTTTCGGAAGCTTGATTTTGTTACCTACAATCGCTATATTTCCTTTCGTGTATTTCGTTGTATACGATTGCACCTTGTTCTTCTTTGACTTAAAACGAGGTTTGTCGTTTTGTTTTTGGAAAAATCGTGTGAATGCATCCGACAAATGTTTCAGCGAGGTTTGAAGTGCGATGCTGTCCACTTCTTTGAGCCAAGTGTATTCTTTTTTCAACTTGGTCAATTGCGAAGAACACGCCTGATAAGACAGTCCTTTCCCTGTTTTTTTGTATGTGTCGTTCCATCTGACGAGAAAATGGTTAAACACAAAACGTGAGCATCCGAACGTTTTATTAATTAGCACCTCTTGTTTTTTGTTCGGGTACATGCGAAACTTATACGCTTTATGCACGGGCAAGACTTTCACCTCCCGCTAGAAATGTTTTGAAAACCTTTCTAACAGAAACGCTCCTTGAAAACTTGTTTCAATTCCTCATAGGTACGATACAAACGTAGAGGATTTGCAAGTAAGCAATATGTTGAAAAACCAGTTTCAATTCCTCATAGGTACGATACAAACAATCATCGCTCGCTCGTTCCCGTCGAGTTTCAATGGTTCGTTTCAATTCCTCATAGGTACGATACAAACAAACATTGGTAAAACAAAGATTGGTTATGTATTTGCAAAGTTTCAATTCCTCATAGGTACGATACAAACAAACGCATCTACCACCATTTCACACCTTCTTTCAAGCTGGTTTCAATTCCTCATAGGTACGATACAAACCCTCGAAGCTAATTTGTGCCATTATCTTTTCCTCCTAAGTTTCAATTCCTCATAGGTACGATACAAACGAGGTCTTGCGAGGATTCATCTTTTCCACCGAACAGAGTTTCAATTCCTCATAGGTACGATACAAACAGTGGCTTATTTGGGATGGAAAGACGTGGATTGAGGAGTTTCAATTCCTCATAGGTACGATACAAACTTGCGATTCGGTTGCGTTCGGGTCGGGATACGAAAACTCGTTTCAATTCCTCATAGGTACGATACAAACAGCCTTTTATTTTGGTAATAGCGGTATTACTGATTTGTTTCAATTCCTCATAGGTACGATACAAACATTGTAAAAAAAGAAATGAATGCTGTCTATCATATCATGTTTCAATTCCTCATAGGTACGATACAAACTATTATAAGGTTCGCCGTCAAGATATTGAACCAGCTTAGTTTCAATTCCTCATAGGTACGATACAAACCCCAAAAAAGTATTGATAAATCAACACTTGGAAAAGCTATACAATGTTATTATACATACATCCGAAAATTCAGTCAATAGCCTATATCCGTTGATACAACTGAAAGAGTGGCAAAATACAAACTGTCGTCGATCCCCCGAGGTTTTTGCAAGATTGGAGGTCGACGACAGTTGTGAAATACTTCACTTTCTATTTGCAATACGAAACATGCCGAATCCTTGTGAGTTTCGTCCGCCGATACCTACACGATACAAAAACGTTAAATTTTCTGGAGAAGAAATAAGCTTATACCGCCCTTTCCACGCTGTAATGTAAAAGCCTTTAAAGCTCGTTACGATCCGATCGTTTTTTCGAACATCGACAGGTTCGATGAGTAACCGATCGCTCGGTGGAACCCCATAGTATGCTTCATATTTGTTATGAAAATTCCGTTCCATTAAATGGGGAAACACTTCATCGTTCGGGTCAAAAAATTGTGTTTTTTTCTTCCCATCCACCGTTTCGTACGTACTGTATACAGTCATCGGCGACAACATATCGATTTCAATTTCACGTTGCTCAATTGCTCGTTTCTCGGTTTCCACTCGCTCAACGATGACATGCTGATCACCAATTTTTACGTATGGCTGAAGCAATAAATATTCCCCTAACTGTTGCGTCAGTTCAGGAAGCACAGTGCCAATGTGCCATTGAATCGAATCAACAAAAGTAATCGTTTTGGCATCGTATTGAATGTAATGTTCGCCAAATAAGCGGCTAAATGTAAACATTTTAAACGATCGCTTTTCTTTGCGAAATCCACGATCATGCAAAAAGTGAGCAAATGCCTCATCGCTGAGTGAATGGTATATTAGCCCTTGTAAATATTGCTGATAATGAAGTGGCAATATAACCGTTCCGTCTGTTCCCCGTAATGTAATCGTTAAACGCATTTCCGTCTTCCTCTCTACAAAATGAATTCCTCTCCACCTTTTTTCAGTCCAAACTCTTCACGCTTCGAATATTTTTGCGTGCGGAATGTATAAAAAATAACTGAATCAACATCTGGATCTATAATGTCTTCCAGCTCCGCTTTTAACTTCACATAGTTCGCTTCAGAAATCTCCCCTTCGAATACTGAGTTTTGAACCCAGTATAAATATTTACGTGCAATTTTCAATGCTTTTGAAACCCTTCTCTTATCAAAATCATAGACAAGAATAACAAACATATATCGACACCTACCATAATGAGCGATATGGCTCATATTCTTTTTCACCGAGTAAATGTTTTTGAATTTTATAAAGCTCTAACCGAATAAGCCGTCGATAGGATACGGATTTCCCGAGATGCCGATGATTAACTGTTGTTTTCATCCGTTTGTCTAACTCTTCAATAAACTTTTTGCGTCCTTCTTCAGACAATAAAATTCCTTCCATATGCTTATCAAAATCTTTTTTCGTTATCATTTTCTTATTAATAAGCGTAAAAATTAAACGATCTACCATAATCGGCTTGAAAATTTCTGCAACATCTAAATTAAGTGAAAACCGCCGAAAGTTTGTCGCATGCAAAAAACCAATTCGTGGATCTAAGTATGTTTTATAGATTTCACTCAAACACATCGTATAGCAAATCTGATTTCCGAAACTAATCATCGCATTTAAACGATTTAGAGGTGGGCGCTTCGAGCGTTTTTCAAACAAAAAGTCTGGATGATTGTTCAAAATGTCATCGAACATACGATAATATTTCTCACGTACATGCCCTTCTGTTGCCATCATTTCTTCAACACTAGTCCATTGTTCCAGCTTGGAGCAGCTCTGCTGAAAATCTAAAATCATTTCCTTGAATTTATCATTTTTCTCTTGTATGCGATTTTGATAATATTTCAACACTTGAATCATTTGTCCGATAGACCCATCAATAAATTTTCGCGCTAGAATAAGACGTTTTTCAGGATGCAAATACGCTTCAGCCTGTTTCAAAACAACATGCCCCGCATTTAAGTGCTCCCGAGGATAAAATGTCCCGGTGTAATAACCATAATGATTAAAATAATGGATACAAATATGCTTTTGTGCCATTAACTCCAAAAACTTTTTCGTTACATTCACTTCACCGAAAATGTAAATATCGTTAATATCCTCGACAGGCAACACACGTTTCCGCTCAGATGTTTCAAAACAAACACTGTTGTCCTTCCGAAACAACTCTCCATTTTGAAAAATATAAAGCGTTTTTTTCATTTCTATTCCTCCGCCCAACAATATTCTCGGTAAGCACAACTACGGCAAAATCCGATCTTTTTCGGCTCTGGAGGTACAGGTGAACGGGCGATGCTGCGAATATCAGCAATGGCTTCTTCTAATACTTGCTTCCCTTTTTCTGTCCATTCCACTTTAACCACTTTCTTCTCTTTTGGAAACAAAAGCTCTCCTTGAGCTGTTATTCCCATTTTCCGAAGTGTATCAAGATAATAAAAGAGTTGATAATATGCACTTTTTTCATAAGTGGATGATTTTTTCACTTCACCGACAACAAGTGTATTCCCTTCACGACGTACACGATCCACTTTAATATTTCCAATGATTATTTCTTTTTTCTGACGTTGATAACTTGTTTCAGAAATAAACCGCCCTATTTCAAGGTTATCATCTTCTTGATCAGCTGCTATTTGGTGCACAATAAGCCAGACTTCACGCTTGCAAATAAAGTAATACCAAATATGTGTACCATTTACATCCATTACATAGTCCATGCATCCACCATCTCACTTGAGCGAATTAATCCATATTCGCAATGATAATATTGGTTTAATATGTCATTTGGTAATCGGAGCATTCGAGTTTTCTCGTACAAGTCACGATCTAAATTTTTCACAAGCTGGATTGGGGCAGAAATGACATACTGACGTACCTCTTTCTTCAAGTGTAAATAGTTTTCAAGTTTTGTTTCTAAATCTTTTTCTTCAATTACCGTTGAAATGTACTCTTCCCAAATAGCCATTGCTTGCTCATCTACTTCAACGAATACATCTACTGCCTGGTGAACATCTTTAATTAGTTGAAAGTCTGATACATAGTCGAACTCGCTCTTTTCTTTTGCATCAAATCTCAATCCCTCTATCGCCCGTATAATCCCTTCTGATACAGTAAATGATTTAGCATTTTGTACACTCTCAAAATACCGATAAATAATACCAAAAAATTGATGCTCTGAAACTGTCTCTTTCGGCAACGATTCTTTTGCAATTTTCGTATGAACAGATCCGTATACGTACTGCGATTCTAAAGTTCCGTTTCTTTCTACCGGAACAATATACACTTTGCCAAACTCCCTTGCTTTTCCGTTCCGGTTACAGCGACCTGCAGCTTGGACAATAGCATCAATTGGACCTATATCACGATAAACAATATCAAAATCAACATCTACTCCAGCTTCGACTACTTGTGTAGAAATAACAGCTACCTTCTTCTTATCTTTTAAAAGTTGCTTCATTGTTTCAATCCGTTGCCTACGTTCGTAAGGAACAATATTAGTAGAAAGGTATATCACATGATAGCCGTACTGTTTTAGCCAACCTTTTAATCGTTCATATACATCAATTGACGTTTTAATCGTGTTAAAAATGGATAAGTAACTTTTTCCCTCTTCAAATCGAAGTTGAAACTGTTCAATCCATTCATCCACATTACAAAATCCTCTTTCTCCTCTAAACGGATGAAGCTCCACACGCTCCATTTCCTTAAAGAAGTTAATCGGCTTTATCATGTCAGATTCTAGAAGCTCTATTGTCTCATCTTTTGGAAAAATTAAAGGCTGTGTAGCTGTTAGTAATAAAATTTTGCAACTAAATAATTCAGCCATTTTGTATAATACAGAGCGAAGCAGAGGCCAGTATTCAACAGGTACATTTTGTATTTCATCAAGAATAATAATGCCTCCTGCAATTTGATGAAATTTCTTTAGTGCTCTATTTTCATAACCGATCAATGTATAAAATAATTGCACAAATGTTGTTACAATAAACTCAGCTTCCCAACTTTCCGTCAACAACAGTGCCTGCCTAACAGGTAATTCTTCATTATTTGTACGATACTGAAAATTAGACAAATGATGGTGCTTTACAAGATATCGCTGTTCGTTACATGTAAAATCCTCCAATTGTTTTAACAGATCGTGAATGACTTTCTCGTTTTGGTCAATAACACTTGTGAACGGTAATGCATAAATAACTTTTGGTGTATAGCCTTCATGCTGTTCGGCATATTCTCTCCATTTCAAAGCAGCTGAAATCGACAACAATGTTTTTCCTGCGCCAGTTGGTGCCGTTAGTGTAAACAATCGTTGCTCTGGCTTTGTGTTCGCAATATATTGGAGTCGCTCCATTACAACATTGTACATTCGATTGCGCCATCCATTCGTCCCTTCTATTACTTCTGTATTGAAATGGATTTTACGGTATTGATCAACAAGATCTGAAGGAATGTGGACACGTGGCTGTCTTTTAATATTTGCAGCTGACAGTTTATCAGCATTAATTAGTACTGAATATAGCAATAAGGTATAGTAGTATAAATTATCCGTTACCTCTCCTCTCCTTTTCTTCTTAATAAAATAGTATTGACGGTATACCTCATCAAAGCTTTTTTCGTAGTCCCGCGTAAAGTCTTGAAGTTCCTCTTCCAACGAGAGAGGGACACATAACTTCTCCCATAGCGGACGCAGATCCTTTGTGATATCTGATACATGTTTTTTTACATCCTCAATCTGCTCCTTCAAAATACGAATACGATAGCGAAGAGAGTCTTGTACACTATCTTCATAAATATCTCGTGATTTTGTTACATCTAATGCTATATCGCGCAGATTCCCATGGTGATGCATAATTATAAAATATCCTAATAATGGAGCAAATTCAGACCAAGAAGCTACCAAGAAACTTGAGCGGCATAAAAGGTGAGCTGCAAACAAAGCAGAAATAAATGAATGATGATGCAAGTCCCCTTGCGTTTCTCCGTTTTTTAAATAGGTTTGAAAATAGGATAAGTATTTGCCAAAATCGTGAGTCAAAGAAACAATCTTATTGATATATAGCAATACTTCCCGATTTTCTTCGGATAACGGCACGTGCTTCAGCATATCACTCGAATACTCATACACTTCCCATAAATGAACAACTAATTGTTTATCCGGGTTTGTATGGGATAGATACATGTTTTCGCCCCCTTAAAAATAGCGCAGCAATTCGAACGTCGCTGCGCTACATAAATAACACGTTTTCTTTTTCCCCACCGTACATGACAGTAACATACGGTACCTCGGGAGTAGCTACTAGTTGCCGCGATTGCTCTAACAAATAGTAATCGGTTTCTTGAATCATTCTTTCCTTTGTGAAGTGGCGAGTCATGAACTCTTTAACAATCCTTATTTCATTAGATAGCTGAATTGAGCGTTCACGTAACTGGGAAACGCGAGCAACAGAATGAATCGGCACTAACCTACCTGCCTCATTTTGTACCCCTTCCACCTCGGTAATCCATTCCAATTGCCCAATAAGTTCAGAAAGTCCCAAGTATGGAGGATAAATATAGCGATTTTCTTGTATTCGCTTCTTCACACTTTCATAAATAAACGAATCATCATGTGAAAAATAAATGCGGTATCGCAAATGTACTTCTTCTTTCCTAGGTAAAACAAACTCAAGTGGGATTTGTGTATGCCCCTTACTATTGTTGAGATGACTTTTAGATGTTACTAGCATATAATTTACTGTTTGAACCATTTTCCGGACGGGAGTACGTACAGAAAGTGCGATATCGCATTGATTCTCTGAAAACTGCTCATAATAACTATCTCTTTCCATTCCTAAAATACCCGCAATAATTCCTATAACCGTTGTTCGCGGCGGAAAAAAATATGATAGAGAAGATGAGTTCGTATCTATCTTTCGAAAATGTCCCATCTTCCCAACCAAATCAAAAATAAGCATGTTCATAAATGTCACCCTTTTTTACAACACTGAAACAAGCTTATCAGCCAACTCAGTCGGTATAAGATCAACCAATTTTCCTTGCAGCCCTTCATAACTTAACAATAAGTTAGAATCCTGCCAGTAATGAATATACGCAATCTCATCACGCACTTCTAACAACTTGTTTACTAGCGCATCCACATGAAGTTGCACCTCTGAAATGCTTCGCAATCCTTCTGTTTCTGCTAAACTCACTAAATCTCGCAAGTCCCCTACAAGGAATTCCGGAGAGTTATATTCCACACGTACATATAGGCGTGGATACTGACCGACTTTACTGCGAGTCGCACTTAATGGAATAGACTTGATAACCGCCTTGTCAAAAAGATGAATATCTTCATCTGTAAGCCTTGTATGTGCTGCACGATGACCACTAATTACCCCATGAAATGCTAAAAACGAGTAGTATACACGATAATCTTTTCCAATGTTGCCGCCATCGTTTTTATCATCCGAGCCAAAATGAGAAGTAATACTTGCTGACTCCACAAGCGTCACTTTATTTAATGAATATCCCCAGTTGAACTGAACAGGACCAATAAAAGTCATGGAGCTTCCCTTATCCTCAGATTTCAATGGCATTGTTGCTCCAAATACTCGAACGTCGATCAATTGATCAAGCATCCATGTTTGTTGTTCTTTTGATAATTTGTTAATATTTACTTTACCATCGTATTTCTCAAATAAACGTTTAATCCGTTCTGTCGCATTTACCGTCTCCCCATCCACTTTCCCTACAAAAATTTCTTTCCCAATTTGTTCAAAGTAATCACGAATATAGCGCTTCAATCGAACGTCGCTTACTAAGTTTATCGAGCGTTCATAGTCCATGCGTGGACGGTTTTCTTCATCAATGTCACCATTTGGATTTGTTAATTTCGCATCATAAAGAAATAAAATATCACTATTGTTCATCGCATCTTCTCCTCGCTTTCGACATTATTCTTCATTATCTAATTCTGTCTTGCCTTTTTTGGCGTTTTCTAAAATTCGTTTTGTTCCATAAGCATAACCAGACAGTAAATAAAAGACGCTTTCACGATCTGACAAACTCCATTTTTCCCGTAGTGCTACATCTAGTAAATGCTTGTGCGCTGCATAAATCGACTCATTATACAAAGACGCAATTTTCAGTTGGCGAAGTTTTTCAAACACTTCAGTAGAAAGCATCATCACTTTTTGCTTGTTCATTCCATGGTAATTAATTTTTGATAAAATAGGTTTACTCGCTGTTTTCCCTGCTCTAGCTTGTCCAAGAGCTTCTGACCGTTCGTTAGATCTCTTAACCTGTTCTGCCCCAATTCGAGCAATTAAATAACCGAGCAAAAATAACGCTCTTTGTGCAGTCATATAGTTCATCGTTTCCATATATTCCGCCATTTCTGCATCAGGCAAATCATATAAAATACCTGTCATTTCTCTTCCCTCCTTTATTAAATTAAGCCTGTACAAGAGCTTCAAAAATAACTGTGCGTGTATCATCGAATCGATAAGTTGAAAATCATTATATTCTTTTTTGCTATTATATTGATAAAGGTCGTAATTTGCATACATATGAACTTTAGCCAATTGCACAAATTGCGTGACAAGCCATTGATAAGAAATAGACTTATTTGTTAACAAAGACTCATAAACATACAATATTTTTCGTTTTTCTAAGTTTTCTCCTCGTTGGGTACGCATTGGAATTAAATAATAAATAGCATCTAACCCTAAATTAAATTTTCCACTACTAAAAAAGCGACGCCCAATATCTTCAACATTTCTCATTCCTCTCCCCAGAGCTCGTAGATAAGTCAAAGGGACGTCGGATATCAGTTTGTTAATCTTTAGAGAAGCTTTCGATTTTGTATAAAAAAGAAAATGTAGAGAAATATAATTATCCATTTGCTCTTCAAATAACTTGTAATCTTCAATATCTCTATACAAAAACTCTGCTGTCTCAACTGTTTTCACTGTACGAATGAATCGTCGGATACGTTCACTAATGTCTTGGAGAGGTGTGTTCGCAAATGGAACATCATATAAAAAGTCTGGGATAATATAGCAAGGGAGGCCACTAAAGCGGGTGTTAAAATCTCTAAGGATGTATGCTTCCCCAGCCATAATTGCTTGATAGGCTTCTTTGGAAATTGATAAATTTTTTACAAACGATTTTTTATCCAAGTCACTCGCAAAGCTGATTTTATCATTTATGTAGTAGTTAAACTTTAATTTTGTAGTTTCGCCCGTAACAGGAGCTTTTTTATTTGTAAGCGCACATATACCTTCTTCTGCGTCCTTAAATACACTAAACTTTTCAGAAATCACCAATCTCTCGTACTCTGGTTGCTTCACAATAAGCTTGCCATCAATAGCTAAAGAATATAAAAGAACATCTTTGCTGTTTACGTGTGCTTCTTTTTCAACAAAATGCTGAAACTGCTTAGCTACCTCACTAACTGCTTTTTTTCCGTCTACTTCCGTCAACGTACCGCCAATATAGATTGGATTAAACACATAACGATATCTCTCATCTGATTTTTTAGTAGCGCCAAGATCAAGAAAGAACAATTGATGAGCTTCTTTTAGAAGACGATAATAAGAGTCTTCTCGATCCCAGCGCTCAAGTAAGTTCGGAATTGTTTGTCCTAGTAAATATTCGATGTTTCTTACAGTACCGTACCACTGCGGGCTTGCTGCTCCATCTGCTGTTCCGATCCACAAGAGATCGGTAGAAGTAGATGATCCGATCTCTTTTAGGGACAGTTGAACCTTTTTCGTTTGCAGTGACAGATCGATGATAACGGCATATTTTATAGTATCATCCGGCTTTTCAAGCGGTAACGTTATAGCTTGTACTATAGAAGGATTTTCATCGATCATATACTTATGACCTAGAGAGTAAATAGTTTTAATCATAGCAACCACCTACTTCAGTGCAAAATAGCATAAAAATAAATTTTGTCTAAAAAGATATTTTTATATCTCATCCTATGTAACGATTCTACCGAAAAAGAAAAGAAAATGTTGTCGTTTTTTGTCAAATAAAACTAAATTTCAATAAATTTTCATAATTTAAAACATGACATATTCAATCATTATATTAATAAATTCGAAATCAGAAGCTCCCAAATATCCATCTATCTTCTTCATTTTCTTGACATAATATTTAAATATACAAATAATAGGAACGGGAGCAAAAAATATAGAGGACGAAGGAGGAAGTCATTTTGTTTAGAGCCATATTTTCTTTTCTCATTGCTTTCATTTTTTTATTTACTTCTTCCGCATACGCCCATCCAGGAAAAACAGATGCAAATGGTGGACATACTTGTCGAACTAATTGTGAAAAATGGGGGCTAGAAACGGGAAAGTATCATTATCATGATAAAAATGGCAACATTATTCGCCAAAAAAGTAAAGCCACGAGTGTCCCTACTATTCGTGTGAACTCAAAACATATCGTAAAAGTCATTCGTGTAGTAGATGGCGACACGATCGATGTACGCTTCTCTAACGGCGCAACGTCACGAGTTCGTTTCATTGGGGTTAATACACCAGAAACCGTCCATCCTCAAAAACCAGTCGAGAAATATGGAAAAGAAGCATCTAATTACACAAAAAAACGATTGACTAATCAAACAGTTACACTTGAGTTCGATGTAGGAATAAAAGATAAATACGGCAGATTCCTAGCATACGTTTGGATTGGAAAAGAGCTTTACAACGAAACGCTCGTCAAAGACGGATACGCACGTGTGATGACGATTCAACCAAATGTAAAGTATCAACAACGTTTTCTTGAGGCTGAACGAAAAGCACGCCAACAAAAGAAAGGTCTCTGGAACGTATAAACAACATAAAAGCTGTTCCGAACAACACTTCGGAACAGCTTTTTTAATCCTTATAGGTACGATACAAATTTCTTCATCTCGTGCGAGCGAATATTGCATTTCTGCGTTTCAATTCCTCATAGGTACGATACAAACGGAAATCGGGTATGCTGCGTGGAATGTTGTTTGGTATGGGTTTCAATTCCTCATAGGTACGATACAAACGAATGGAAAAGCGGATTGAAAAATTTAGAAGATGGGCGGTTTCAATTCCTCATAGGTACGATACAAACATCCGAAATGCTATCAAATATATCAGCCATTGCCTTGTTTCAATTCCTCATAGGTACGATACAAACAAAAATCACAAGCGTTCTTACAAATCGTGACGGAGTGGAGTTTCAATTCCTCATAGGTACGATACAAACTCCAACAGGACAGCCCAATGCTTGTACGCCTCTGCACGTTTCAATTCCTCATAGGTACGATACAAACAACCATACCTTCAGAAAAATTGAGCGGAAAATTAGCGAGTTTCAATTCCTCATAGGTACGATACAAACGCTTTGGCCTGCTTCGTCATCTATCCACACCCATTCATAGTTTCAATTCCTCATAGGTACGATACAAACCATTGAGATTTCTCATTCCAATTATTGAAAAATCTTCATGTTTCAATTCCTCATAGGTACGATACAAACGCAGGAGAAGTCGACGAAAGAGAAGCCATCTTTCGTCGTGTTTCAATTCCTCATAGGTACGATACAAACGGTTGAAGTACAAATAGAAAAAACAACAGAAGATAACTTGTTTCAATTCCTCATAGGTACGATACAAACTTACAAACAAAGGAGGAAGTAAAAATGAAATTTTTAGGTTTCAATTCCTCATAGGTACGATACAAACAAGGATTTTTCACGCTTCAAAAAGTTGTATCGAAATGTTTCAATTCCTCATAGGTACGATACAAACTCTATCCACCTAGCTACCTCCTCTTCCGATTGCAAGCATCGTTTCAATTCCTCATAGGTACGATACAAACGAAATGGGTTGCGGACGGCGAATACACGATTGTATTCGCGTTTCAATTCCTCATAGGTACGATACAAACTACGGATGGCAGAAGGGCCTTTTAGTCGTCGCAGAACAGTTTCAATTCCTCATAGGTACGATACAAACAGAATGATTAGAATCAACGTGTCTAAGTCAAGTCCGTTTCAATTCCTCATAGGTACGATACAAACATGACATCACCAGAAAAAATTGTCCTGCGCCGTGGGTGTTTCAATTCCTCATAGGTACGATACAAACCATTTCGACATTTTTTTCAGCAATCTTGTTGTATCAGTTTCAATTCCTCATAGGTACGATACAAACCGATGCCGATTTATTTTGAACGCTTGAAAAAGATTGAGTTTCAATTCCTCATAGGTACGATACAAACCTGCTTCAATCGTACATGTATCTCCGCGTTTAATACGATGTTTCAATTCCTCATAGGTACGATACAAACTGGGAGTAAGTGAAAACGGCTTAATTCAGCGATACTGAAAGTTTCAATTCCTCATAGGTACGATACAAACGCGTTTTCAACTTCAAAATAGTTTTCTTTATTGACCCGAGTTTCAATTCCTCATAGGTACGATACAAACTCTTCTATACAGAAAACGGCCAGATCAGCGCTATACAATGTTTCAATTCCTCATAGGTACGATACAAACCCCAAAAAAATGTTGATAAATCAACACATGGAAAAGCTATACATTGATATTATACATACATTCGAAAATTCAGTCAATAGTCTATATCCGTTGATACAACTGAAAAAATTGCAACATACAAACTGTCGTCGATCCCCCGGGGTTTTTGCACGATTGGGGGTCGACGACAGTTGTGAAGAAATTCACAATAAGTGGATTTTACTGTGTTTGTCTTATGATACGTTCAAAGTCAATATAAATATGGTACACTTCGTCAAAGAAATCCAAATCACCTTGTACATATGTGCATGAATTTTCATGTTTGTTTTCTATATTTACCCAAATGAACTGATCCCTAAAACGAATTTCGTAGCATGTTCTTACACGATCACGATGAATAATATGAACTTCGAAATGGTAGTTAATTATTAAATAACGAGCAAGTTCATCGACTTGATTATCCTTTATCTTTTTTATTGGAAACAGCTGAACAAGCAAAGGATAAATGTCATCCATAGCATCAATCATCTCCACAGATGTACAACGAAAAAATTTATTGTAATGACACTTTATTCTACCAATTTTTCTCTCTTTCGTTCCCACTTCTAAAATAAAATGATATGGATGATCTTTTCTAGAGTATATAACTAACTCATGCGTGTGCAATCTTTTTTCAATTTCATGAAACAAGTCATTTGGACATTGGAATGCTTTTGGGGCAATGTTCTTCATCGTTCACCTCACAAATATATTGTGCGATTTGCGAACGCCGATTTTTCGCAAAATCAAACGACTCTTCGATAAAAAACGTCACCTTTTTTCCCTCTTGCACAAGTTTCTTTGGAAAACGTACATCAGATTTTTTAAAATAAATTTTTTGCTTATTGCCATATTCAATGAATCCTGTTTTCCCATTAGGAAGAAGCTTACAAATCGTTCCTTCGTGTCGTGGTATTATCCTCTCAATGATATGAAACCAAAACCTTTCTAACGTTTGACGAATGTTTTTTGGCTGCTCGTATTTTTGGCATATGCGTTCATGTAATTTTTTCGTTTTTTCATCTACGTGAAAATCGTTTTCCTTATAGACTTGAATGATATAGTCTATATGTACAAACGCCATATACTCCTCACTTTCAACAAGCCATTCATACATCATTGTATATAACTTTCCACATTTCATTGGCTCAGCATCACGACTTAAACAAGCTTTCGCTCCATAATACAACGCTTTTTGTCGCTCTCCTATGTTTTCATAACACTCAGCCATTTCCCGATACATAAACCACGTTGGATGTTTAAGTAACAATTCTTCATATATGCGAACCGCATCGGTTATTTCTCCAAGAAAGCACAAAGAACGCGCTTTTAATCGTAAAAGCCAAATATCGTTATGATAATGCCAAGAAATCGGAGCTTTCAATGCCTCATTCACGGTCTCTATACATCGTGTGTATTGCTTTAATTCAAACTGAAGCTTTGCCGTTTTCGTCACCCACTTTTCATATGGGGATGGAAACGACTGTTCTCCATTTTTATAAGCATCTTTGCTTAACGGAAATCCTTTGAGACGCTGTAAATAAGCTAAGACTATCTCCTTATTTACGTTTTGTTTTGTTAGTAAATAGTCCACATGTCTTAAATAAATATAACTGTACTCCCCTCGGTTCATTTCTTCTAATATACGATCAATATATTCAATTGTTGCTGTATATTGTTCTTCTGGAATATGCTTTTCATTATAAAAACGACGAATAATATGCTTATATACTTTAGGAACGAGACTCCGAATAAGATATTCATTTTTCGGAAAATACTCTAAACCTTTTTTTAGCACGCTCATGCTTTCCAAGTGGTATTCACGTTCTGATAAATGTTTTGACAGTTTAAAATAATCATATTTGCTCAATGAACTAGCTTTTTCACAAAACTGTTTTTTTGCTTCTTGTAAATTTCCAGCATTAATAAGTTTGATCATTTCATCAAGTTGACTGACCATACAAAAAACATATCCTTTCCGGAAGATTAGTCAAACAAATTTAATTGCTCAACTGTCTTGCAGTTAAGTATCGGCTTGCTACTTTGTTTATTATCTTCAAGTAGCTCAACCTTTTTGTTTTCAATATTTTGTATAATATAGGGCAGATCACTTGAAGTCTTCAAAGGAATAGCATCTTCTTCTAATAGTTTAAAAATTCCACGAGTTGCTGGGACATTCTCAATTGGAACAGGACAAAACAATAAGCGATTTTGTTTGCGTGCAAATTGAATGGTGTTTTGTGTCCCTCCTTCGATATCTGTCTGTACTGGACAAACAGCTAAAGACAATCCACTTTGAATGCGATCCCTTTGTACAAATGCAGCTCGAAATGCTGGGGATCCAATCGCTTGCTCGGATATAAGCACCCCCCCATTTTCAATAATTCGGTGTGCTAAATTTGTATTTTCTTTTGGAAAAATTGAATGAAGACCACCTGCTAAAACGGCAACGGTTTTTCCTTTCGCATCTAACGTACCAATATGAGCTTCCGTATCAATTCCTATAGCTAGCCCACTAACAATACAATATCCTTTTTCGACAAATACTTCTGCAATCCTTCGTGCAAACTTTTTCCCGATTTCCGTTGGATGGCGTGTGCCGACGATAGCAATATGATCAGATGTTTGTAATAATTCAATATTTCCTTTACAGTAGAGAGCAATCGGAGGATCATCTAGCTTTTTCAATAATTTTGGATAATACTCGTCTCCAATTGTAATGACGTTTATATCTTGCTTTTGATGATGCCATATTACTTCTTGTGCTTGCTTTATATACTCTTTCATTGTTTTTTCATGAAATAAAACATCTAAAATATTTTTATTTTTAATCACTTTCATTAATATATGCTTTTGTTCATCATCATGAAAATAATTTTCCGTTAACTGTGGCATCGTATCATATATATTCTTTATTCTTTTTGCCCCAAGGCCTCGAACAAATGTGAAAGCTAACCATAATGTTCGCATGACGTTCCCCTTCCTTATCCTCATTTCGTTTTTCCGAGGGCAAGTTTTGTCACATATAAGGCACCTGATTCAAGAAGTAACTGCTCACCCGCCCGAAGTGAACTTCCTGATGTTGTAACATCATCTAAAAGGAGCACATGCTTTCCCACAATTTTTTCTCGCTTAAAAACTTTCATTGTTTGCACATGTGACTGTATATTTCTTTCTCCACCATAAGAACTTTTCTCACGGCTTTTCCATCTAACGAGACAATCCGTGCCATCTATCCCTTTCTCTTGTGCAACAAATTGAGCAATTTCACGTATGCCTGTCAAAATATTACGATGATCTGAAGAAGGAAAGCAACATATTACGATGTCGTCTGAAATAAGAGGAGAAATACGCTCACAAAAATAGGCAATATCCGCCTGCTTCCGTTCCTTTACACCTAATATACGCATAGAATATTCATCTTTATATTTTTCGTTTGGAAGGTAGTTGCATATAAAAAAAATTTCATTTCCTTTGTCATAGTGGAAATGCTGTCTTAGGTCGTTTTCAAATTGCACAATTTTCTCCACTTGGTTTAAAAGAGGGAGAGTTTGGTTAAGTTTTTCACTACACTTTTTTATCCAATGATAAGCAATATGCAATTTCATGTGTGAAAACGGAGTTCGTAATTTCATCTTTGCAAAAAAATATTGTGCGGGAGCGTAACCCATATGAGCAGCAACACGATAAAAATGTTTTGCTTTCTCCCATTCATTTTCCTTTTCAAACAATTGACCAAGTTCAAAAATGGCTTCTGGTATCATTTTCATTGCAGCACTCCACAACAAGTCGTGTACATTTTTCCCTTCGTGAAGAAGATGGGGGTTTTTGCGTAACAACTTAGCAAGATAATACTGTGCAAGTCCATGTCCTTGATCGCTTGCCTCTCTGAGATAGCGAAAATATCCCGAGCCATTCCCCTTGTGTTTTTCCTCTAATGCCTGTTCAAAACGTTTTTGAGCTGTTTTCTTCATCTCTTTCTCTTCGGTTAGTATATGCTGTAAATCTAAAAAATTATTAATGATCAAATGAGGCATATGAACAAGCAATTGTTCGATTTCACTATATGTATTCACATATGCCACAGATGTACAGCCTGCTGCTTTCGCTGCTGCAATATCGATCGCTTCATTTCCAACGTATATACAATGTTTAATGTGAACATTCATATGTTGGGCACAACGAAATAATGGATCTGGATATGGTTTGTTGTTTCGATTTTTTTCATAGGAAATAAGTGCATCATAACGAATACCGTGATATTTTAAAAGCGGTTCAGCATACATGTACGGAGCATTTGTGACAATTCCAATTTTTTTGTTTTGTATATTATTTAATAACAAACGTACATGTGGATTGAAACGAGTAAAGCGGAAATGCCGTATACACTCGTGCCATAATCTTTTTTCTCTCCACGTTTTTATTGCTGAAGTATCAACTAACGTACCGTCAAGATCAAACATAAGTGCTTCATACGCCATAAACATATCCCCTCAAAAAATTCCTACTTTAATAAAGTCAAAAAATACCAGAGAAAGAAATTGTATTGCATAAAACTATAAAACTGCCACCGCATCTCTATGAGAGAGCGATGGCATGTCATGATAACTATTCTAGCAATGCACGAACGGCTTGTACTTTCTCATATTGCTTTTTTTGTTTTGGCTTTACGTTCCATTCGCCGATTTTTTCCCAATATGCTTTCAGCGCACGAGCAGCATCTTTATTTTTCGTTTCAATGACTTGTTTGTACAATTCCGATTTGCTTTTTTGCTGGTCTTGTTCGTTTGTTGTTAATCGTTCAATTTCTTTGACTAATCGTTCTTCCGGCGACAAAGAAGCGAGGTATTGTTCTTCTTTTTGTTGCTGTTGTTTTTGCATCTCGCTTTCGATTTGCTCTTTCGCTTGCTTCATAAGCGGAAGAAATTCTTGTTCTGTCACGTCGCGCACGTTACGAAAATAGCCATATCCTGACGATGTTTTTGAGCCAATTCCTAATTCCTCAAGTGCCCGCATCGTCCACTCCGTTGCTGTCTTTAACAACTGCTCCGCCTGCTGCTCAAGATGTAAACAAGATAAATAAATGTCGACGTCCGTCACTTTCACTGTAAAAAACGAAACAGGTGTCGGAGATTGATCATCTGTCGGCATACCTTTTGTTTCATAGTACTTCTTCATATGCACCGTCATTACTTCTGGAACGAGTTGCAACCCATTCACTAAATAAACGTCGTAAAACTGCACGCAACCTCGTCGTTGCTGTGTACCGAAAATCGCTGTTGCTTCATTAGACTGTTCGATTGCGGCTTCTTTTCCTTCCCCGTACGCTTCGATCCACCATTGCCGCACGACACCTTTTAAACTTGACGCTGGAATGTATGGAATCCCGTACGTTGGATGAATCGTTAGCGACGTTTCGCGAACGTGACCGGCACCGAGCCCGTGAACCATTTTTCCGACAGGCGTAGCTTTGAGCTTCCGAACAGATGCGATATGCGCAAAAGAAACAAACGAACGCTCACGATGAAGAAGTGCTTGTTTCGCCACTTGTTGAACGTCTGGATGAATGGATACGACAGGAAGACGTTTCGCCACTTTATAGCAACCTTTTTTCTCATCAAACTCATGAGATAGCCCATAATGTAAACGATAAGCTAAATGGGTTAGTTGCTGATCGTTTGCAGCGCGAAAAATCGCATGCGTATCCTTTGGAAGAAAATATTTTTCTTCTCGTACTTGTTGTTTTGCGGGGTGACGCTTGTTCATAAGTTCACTCTCCTTGCTTTGCCATGCCGTCTGCAAACTTGCGCATCCAATTTAACAACGCTAACGCTTCCATCGTCCATGCACGATATTCAGCACTTGATAAACTGATCACTACCTCGACAAACTCTTTGTCTTCGAATTTGCCTTTATACTTTTCTTTTAACCAATCTCGCAATGTGTTATAAATAGCACCATATTCTTTTTCTTTCCCTTTTTGAAAACAAAAAGCGAGCGCTTGTCCAAAGCCGTTCACTTGAATAAGCGAAGGCATTTTTTTCACATAAGACCGATACGCCTTAAAATCTTTCACTCCGCCTTCTTTCGCTTTTTTTACTGCCTCAAACGCAAATGTAGCACGGCCATTTTCAATTCCAACACGTGTCGTTTTCATCCCTCTCACACCCCTAGCCAAATCGTTCTCATCATTCCGCGTCCTAATGTGCTATTTCCACCTAATTGAAATACTTCTGGAAACTTGCGCTCAGCTACTAAGTACGTATGAATTTGTTCGGCATCTTTTACACGCTCGTCTTTTTTGCGCGGATTGCCGACATATAAAAAACTATAAAAAATTGTTTCTGGGGGCACATTTTCTTCGTACCAAAGCGCCCCTTCGTCCACTGTTCCTGTTTCGTCATTAATTTTAATGCGCGCATTGACTTCTGTTGACAATTGAACAAAGTCAGCAAAATCATCATCGGACAACACAACGAGGCGATCGACAACAGGGATACATACGTGCGCCCCGAGCCATTGTTCAATTCGTTGAGCGATCGCTTTTGTATTTTCATCCACTTGAACAGAAAACGTATATTCTTCGAGCACGAGTTCACTTTTTCCAACAAGCAGTTTCGTTGTGCTGCACGTATTTTCTTTCGGAACAGGGAGAGCAAGGGCGTCTTTTTTATGCATGCTCATCTCATAGTTCCAACGTTGAATCACTTGTGGGCATGTCACCCAAGCGAAAACACCGCGCATCGATTTGACAGGGAAAAGAAGGATGCGCGCATCACTTAACGCTGTGGCACTCGCGACCGTATTGTTTTCATCGCTTTTTTCTCCACCAAAAATAATTTCTAACTTTTTTTCTTCGTCTTTGTTTCCGTTTGCGGAAAGCTTCATATGGTAGCGAAGCGCTCCTTTTAAGGAAGAACTTTCAATTTTCGGAAATCCTGTATGTTTTTCGCGTTGAATCGGTAAGTCGACTAATCCAATTTCACTTCCGCTTCCTGCATGAACCGATGTAACTGCGTGCAATAAAAATGGTTGTACGATTGAATACATGTTATAACTCCTCCTTGCTTTCATTTGCGCTTGTAATCATAGCGAAACCAAACCCTTCGTGTGCGTTTTCATCCGTAAAATGCATACCGTTTGCTAGTTCCATAAGACGTGGAATATGTTCTTCACTGTCGATTTCCACGTAAATGACAGAACCTGCCGGAATCATCGGCATGCGCTCTTTCGGGCGGTGACGAACGATATCCCAGCCACCGTAAAGCTCTGGACGTCCGATTGCGCCTGCTAGCCACTTCACCTTGAGTCCGTTCGGTAACGTTACATATTCTCCGTCAAATTGGCGCGGGCGAGCGCCACCTGCGAAAATTGCAGGGGAAAGAAATACGATTTTCGCTTTTTTCGTTTGACGAATGCGACTTGCTATTTTTTCTTTTTCCTTTTCATTCCACAATGAGAACGAATCATTTTGTTGCTGCACGACCCATGGACGATTTTCTCCACCGATGCGCGCAAACGAAACGTTTGAAAAATCAGGGGCGTTCTCAACATATGCCGCAAGCTCCCATCCATCGTGAAAACGGTAATGCGTCGCACGATATAGTTGGCCTTTCTCTGTTGTCCGAGCATATGTGTTAAGCTGGATGCCCACTTTTTCTTCCGGAATAACGATGGAAGATAACGAGATAATGTCTGTCATTTCTCTTCCATCTAGCAACGCTTGTTTCCAATGTGTCATGCTTACACAATGATGTTTCGCGTCTTTCGTCTTCGCTCGTTTTGTCGCAATTAAACGCCACGGATTGGAAATAGATGATAATTTATGGTCTTTTGATAGTTGAAGAGAGTGAGCTGATAGTTTACCGTCTTCTTCGATCAATTGATAATCAAGCGGTAGCGGCAAAAACGGCTCATTTCGGTATAGCGTGCAATATTGGAGACGAAACTCTCCGTAACTCTCTGGTGTCCCCATCCACAGACGCACCTGTTCATTCGTCCCTTGTGCAAATTCGTCAAACGACGTATGAGCATGAATGTACGCTGCGCGCAACGCACCGTAAACGGTGCTTGGACGCGGTGGAAACATCGATTCCATCACCGTATGCTCCCCTGCTTCTGTCACGTGATGTGTTTTGAAAAAAAACGTGTCAATTGGTTGTAATGACAATCTCACTTTTTCTCCCCCTCCTTCCTTCTAAAAAACGTCAACATCTTTAACAAATATAAAAAGTCATATCCTGTTTTTGCTACGTCGTGCAATTTCATTAAATCTTCGACGTATGGACGAACATCGACATGTTTAGCTCCTTCACGCTTCGAGCGGTGTAATAAACGATAAAGCTCGAGACGGAGCATATCGTTTTGCTTCCACTTTCCTCCTTGCTCTAATAACGGGGAAAATGCCTCTAAAAAGCGATAAATAAACGTCGATGATAATGTCGTATGAAGCAAGTCGACGAATTTTAGTAATAATTGCGACGTTGTTTCATGTTCAATTTTCCATGGCAACACCGTTTCTAAAATTTCTCCTGCTCCCATATAAATCGAAAGAGCGAGCGCATCTTTTTCTTTTCGGTAGCTTTTCGCCTTTTTCTCTAATTTGCGCACCCCATCAAGCAACATATGAAGTGGTGCTTTTTTATGCCCGATGATCACGCCAAACGAAGCGGTTGCTTCCTTGCCAAGTCCCTTTTCTTGATCGCTAAATGCAAAGCGTAACTGTTCTGCGATTATTAACGCTTTGTCAACAGGGACAAACGCAAGCACATCATCTCCGCCCGCATAAACGAGCCTGCCATCATGTTTTTCGACAATATGTGGAACATGTTGTTGCGCAAAACGCGCAAGTTTTTCACTCACTTCACTATACGCATGTTCTTTGTCGCCGCTAAACAATTTTCCCATGTTGTCTCCATCCATCATAATGATGGCATAATAGTTTCCGTGACCGATGTCCAATACAGAAGGGAATGAGCGAAATTTCGCTCCTGCTTGTTTAAACTTCTCCTCAAAATAAGAGCGAGCTGCTCGTTTTCCTAAACAAACGCCACATAAAAACTCTGAATCTTTAATTTTTCCTGTTTGTTTTTCTTCGTTTTCTCTGTACTCGTAAGCGCGTCTACTCCACGTCTTAACTAACTTTTGCTTAATCGTACCGTACCGATCATTCGGATGAATGTCATCAAGACAAAGCGCTTCTCGTTCTTTACAAATCGTACAAACGAAACTTGTTTGCGGCACATATTCAAACGTTTTTTCGTTTTTTAACGCTCCAAGGCGTTTCTCTGCCCGCTCTCGCACCTTGTTAAATGGTTCATCTCCATACGGTTCAATTACCCAATATATTTCTAAAAATGAGCGAATTTGCTTTTCGGTTAAGCGCTTTAATTTTTCTTTTTCTTCGTCGCTTAAAGAATGAAACACTTCTTCGATCGCTTGAAAACAAAAGTCCGTAAAAATGTTGCGTACGCTTTGTTCCACTTCCTTTAACCGAGCGTACACTTGCTCTGCACTTCCTTGGACGATCGCAGTAAAACGGTTCGGAATGGACGCAATATGAAAGTTTTTTACATTTGGCTTATTTAACTCTTCTTTCGAAACTTTCGGAAATACCATTTCCGTTGTTTCATCCATTTGATACAACGCTTTCATCGCTTCCCGTGCTAAATAAGAAAGAATGTAACTTCCGCTCCACAAATCTTCTGTTCTTCGCGCGGAAGCGATAAATGACTGCACAGGACCAATTGTAAAAATCACGACATGGCGGTTCGTCATAATTTCACCCCGACTATTTTCAAAAACTCGTCTCGTTGACGCTCATAGTTTTTATTCGTATATCGTTCATCATTTGCTTTCACTTCTGTAATAATTGGATAGTATAAGCTACCCATTTTTCTTACGGTGCACCACAACGGCGAAGCCCATTTTTTCGGGCGCACGCATCCAAGATCCCCTCGACCGTTCGCTTCGTGCGATGCTTTCCCGAACTTGATTAATATACTTTGTGGAGATTGCTCTCCTTTCCCAATCCAAACAGCTGACAATACCGGATAGCTTGTTTTTACATCCCTTTTTCGTTTTACTACACATCCTTCATGTGAAAACGTAAACGCATCACTTACGCGCAACTGTTGAAGAATTTGTTGTAAACTATCCGAAAATTGAGCAACGCTTTCCCATCTGTGCTCCGTCCATTGCATTGCACCAAATCCGCGCCGTGCTCGCTGTCCCATACCAGCAAGATGAAGCATATATTGCACATACAAATCATAAGTGTGTACGTACGGTTCATGGCGGTTGCGCGCTTGCATCGTCACCGTTACAGAGCAGCCGCTCGGAATCGCTGGAACAGCAGTCCCTTGTTTATGTGGAAGCACATTTTCTTTTTTTGCACTCACCATCTCTTTTTCTAGCACAAAAGCAACAGGTGATTTTTGCTTTTCCATCATCGTCCCACCAAATAATGCCTCTTCCTTTTTTAGCAATGTTTCCTTATTAAATTCTTCCTGAAGTGTTCGCCACCAATACCGCAACACACCACGCCACGATGCGATGCGAAATTCCGCCTGTTGCTTCGGATTCGCCCCATGCATGGCGAGGGGGGTAATTAGTTGCATATCATATGACCGTTTGCAAATGGCTGAATGATTCATTATCGTTCCCCTCACTTATGTCCAACGATTATATTTGTAATATCCTCAAATTCAGAATGCTGTTCATAAAGTCCAATTCCAACAGCTGCTTCTCTTTCGTATTGATTATGATCAAACCATAAATAATTGGCAAAGAGCACATCTTCTTTTTCATCATACTGATAAGCGAGACGGAACACGTCCCCAGTAGATGATTTATATAAATAAAATTTTACCCTTTTTTGATCGAGTTTCTCGAATTCTTTTTCATGTTGTAAATTAAAAATGATTCCTTCTTCATACTTTAGTTTTTTCACAAATTGTTTAAGTTGATCTACAACAAACTTCTTGTTTCCTTCCATCATTTTTATTACTTGTTTCGTTGCCAAATATTTTGTATCCAATAAATGTTTATATTTTTCATGTTCAAACAAAAATTCACCGAAAGGCGTCAAATAGACGTAGCCCTCTTCTTGTTGGAATATGGATGAATAAGCTGAAATGACTTGTTTTTCTGGATGCGATAGTTCATCAATACATACAATATGGCGCTGACAACGTCTTAAGAGAGCAATATGCTTCTGTACAAACCCCTCATCAAGATGAATCGGAATAGGAGGGATTTCGTGCATAATTTGACTATTTTCGTGTAAATAAGCGGTGGGATAACCTAAAAACGAACCAACAATATATCCAAGTGACGTCATTACTTTATATCCACCAATGGGAGCAAAGCACGTGGATGATGGCTCTCCTTGCGACAACTTTTCACCGACTGTTTGCATATATTCCCCTAACGTTCGATTCATTCGCTTCGTTTCAGTTACGTCGATATTCACATATGAGCATCCAACCGTTGCAGAAAAATGTTCCTTAAACAAAGCGCTAAGCAATCGCTCCACAATTTTCCCACCAACAGTACTTGTCAATATAAGTTCTACACGTGGATGTTTCCCTAATTTCCCTTGTTTTTGTAGTTCATACATCATCGAATATTCTGCACTTACAAAATTTGGGGTTTCTTTCACTTCTTTAAAATGTCGTTTCATTTCATCTATCCACTTCAAAATCGCTCTATCTATTTCTTCAGAAACGGTGTGTTTATTAAGCAATTGAGAAAATTCTCCTTCGCTCATTCCCAACTTATGAAGCAAATTTTCTTTTCTTTTTCCAAACACATTTGTTCTCATTAATGACGATACACCACATGTCATAACAATTGTTTGATACATCGGTTCTCCCGTTACAGAAAACTTACAAAACTTTATAAATCATCTATTCATTATTTATAAAGTTTTCGTTTCCTTCTTTGTTCATCGCGCCCGATTTCGCAAAAAGCTACTCTCGTTTGCTTGGCGCTCCGAAGACTTTACTTCCCCACTAACGTATGGGTACATGGTCATGTCACATCATGGATTCGGCATATTGTTTCAAGTTGATGCTCGCGTTGAGATCGCGATCCATTTGTAACCCACACACTTCGCAACGGTACGTCCGTTCCGATAAAGAAAGGCGGTCTTTCACATGACCGCAACGGCTACACTTTTTGCTTGACGGATAAAAGCGATCTACGACGATCAACTCGATACCTTGCCATGCACATTTGTACGTCATTTGCCGCTTAAACTCGTGGAATGTTTGTTGTTGAATCGCTTTCGATAGCTTGCGATTTTTTAACATGCCACTTGTGTTCAAGTCTTCCATCACGACATACGTTGGCTTGGCTTTCACCAACGTCGTTGTGATGTGATGGGTATAGTTAAGTTGTATATTTTTTAGCCTTCGGCGTTTTTTCAAAACAAGGAATTCAATTTTCTTGATGTTTTCCGTTTTTCTGTAACGGAATTCACCTCCTTCTGTTTTTGTTTTATTCATTTCGTACTTTCGTGATATTTGTCTTTGCATGC